>DATKVB010000001.1:0-2020 GCA_035530295.1 bacterium
CTGGCGCATCGCGACAACGGTCTCGCGGACGGCGGCAAGGCCTTCCTTGGCATCGCCTGCGGCCTTGGCCGAAATCTTCTCGGTCTGGTATGAGTTGTCGGCGTTCTGCCTGATGTTGGCGCTCATCTGTTCGACGCTGGCGGAGACTTCCTCGGCACTGGCGGCCTGCTCGGTGGCGCCCTGCGACAGCTGCTGGCTGGAGTCAGCAATGCCCGAAATGCCTGCGGCCATCTGCTGGGCCGCCACCGACATCTCATTGGCTCCGGAGGAAACCTGGGACGCGGTCATCTGGACCTCGGAAACCACTTCCACCAGCTTCTCGATTGTCTTGTACAGTGAAGAAGCGAGCGTCCCAATCTCGTCCCCCCGAGCAGCGACCCGTCGATCCAGCGCCACCTTGAGGTTGCCCGCGGCCAGACCGAGGGCCACGGCATTCATCACGAGTATGGGCTTCGTGAATGAGGAAGCGACGAACACGACAATGATGCCGCCCAGTATCAGCGCGGCCAGCCCAACGATCATCAACATGGCTATGAATGCGTACAACGAGCCGTAGACGTCAGCCAGCGGCCCCTCGGAGACGAGTATCCAGCCTGTGCGGCCCATCGTGCGAGCCGCGCAGTATGAATGGCCACCCTTGTCCAGGACAAACGCAAAGTCCTGGGATTTTAGCTGTGTCTGGAGATCCTGCCGCCCCTTTGACTCGAAGTAATTCTTGGCGAGCACATCCTTCTCGTTTTCCGCGGTGATGAAGAGGCCCGCGCCATCGAGCAGGTACGATCGTCCGTTCTTCGTGAGTTTGAGCGCTTTGGTTGTCGTTTCAACGGTCGTCAAGAGGACGTCCAGGCCTGCGACGCCCAGTGTCACACCCTTCTTGTCATCCACCCTGCCGGAAACCGTAACGACGAGCTTTCCTGTATTGCTGTCGACATAGGGTGGAGTCAGGACGACATTCTTCGTGGCCATCGAGGCGATGAACCAACCACGCGTCGACTGTTCCCATCCAGCTGGCGGCTTCCAGCCACCTGATTCGATGAAGGCACCGCCGTCGCTGTTCTTTCTGACTGTGCCAAAATAAATGGATAGAATGTCTGGATTATCCTGGACGCCAGCAAGAAAGGATTGCCGCAGTTCTTCATATCCGCCCGAGCGGCCCGCCGTCTCGATACGCAGCGTCTTGATATTCTGCGCCAGGAGCGCATACCACGAGTCGATAGTCATCGCCGCCGCGTCTATCTTGGCTGCGCTGCTCTCCTTGAGTTGGGAATCAAGTCGATTCGAATAGCTTGAGAATACAGTAATCGCGACTATGACAATGACACCGGCAATCAGCGCTATGAGGAGTAGTGCCAATTTGGCCTTGATGGACATCTTGCTCTGCATGCTCCAATCCTCCTTGTGTCTTGCTCGATATGGCTAGTATTCTATAAAGTCCTCATCATCGACACCGGAACCCTGTGATGGCTGCTTCAATGTGATCGCGGTCGTGGAATTCTTTACCCGCACTCCGGTCGTGTCTCGCCGCGCAAGCGGAATTCGTGGCTTGGGCTTCGGCTGT
Source organism: bacterium (assembly GCA_035530295.1). GTDB lineage: Bacteria > Spirochaetota > Spirochaetia > Treponematales > UBA12059 > SZUA-370. The sequence goes on from DATKVB010000001.1 coordinate 1,559, forward strand.
TCAGCCGCGGGGGGTGTCGATTGCGCGCTTGAGGAATTAGTATCAAGCTTGAAGAACGCGACCGCCTGCTTGAGCTTGTCGGCCTGGGCGGCCAGCTCTTCGGTGGTACCGGCGACCATAGCCGCCTGCCCCGCAATCTCCTCGCTGGTCGCGCTGAACTCCTCGGATATCGAAGCGTTCTGCTGTATCACCGTATCCAGTTGCGCTATCGCCTTGTTGATCTGCTGGGCCCCGGTGTCCTGCTCACGGCTGGCCAGGCTTATCTCCTGCACCAGCTCCGCCGTTTTCTGGATGTCAGGCACCATGCTCTGCAGCATGGCCCCTGCCTTCTCCGCCACGTCGACGCTCTGCTTTGACAGCGCCGATATCTCGCCTGCCGCTATCTTGCTGCGCTCAGCCAGTTTGCCCACCTCGCTGGCGACCACCGCGAATCCCTTGCCGTGCTCCCCGGCACGCGCCGCC
>DATKVB010000002.1:0-30483 GCA_035530295.1 bacterium
GCCAGCGTAGAGCTCCGGTGTGTCGTGGTGGTGCGGGCAGGCAGGATTCGGGCAGAAGGGTGGGTTCATGGATACCTCCACCACCTGCTACGTGCACACGAACACCGGTGCTTGCAGAAGATGCAAGGTTCGACGAACTAACCATTGCTGATGCTGGCCTGGCGCTTCGTTACTTGCTATAGTAATGGAATGCACAACGATTCCGGTGCCACCATCGGCACATCCGGCCAATTGACAAACCTGTCGGTGGATACCGTGAGGGCTCTCTGGTCAAAGACATACAATACGCAGGGCAAGCCTGACTGGTCGCATATCTACCCATATTACCATCCGGACATCGTGTTCCAGGATTCGATCCAGCGCATCGAAGGTATCATGGAGTTCAAGGCGCTCTGTGAGCGGCTGACAACCAGATGCAAGGAACTGCGCATGGACATACACTCGGCCGCACAGGATGGCAACGTGATCCTGATGCAATGGACGATGACCATGATGTTCGAGAAATTCCCGAGCACGCCAGTCTATGGCGCCACGGCGCTTACCCTGCACGAGGACGGCCGAATCATAGCCCAGCGCGACTATTACGATCTCTGGGGAGACATTTTTAACGGAATTCCCTGGTTCAGGAAGGCATACCGAAAATTCATGCGCAAACGCTTCGGATAGGGGACATGATGAGCGCCAGAAAAGAATTGCCAGAGCAATTGCGGTTTCTCGAGAGCCGCAAGGCACAGCAGAAGACAAGCACCGAGTCGATGGCGGGCAAGATCTGCGTAGTCACCGGGTCTACATCGGGTGTAGGCCTGGAGGCGACGAGGCGACTCGCTGCGGGAGGTGCCCTCGTCGTGATGGCATGCCGCGACCGCGCCAAGGCTGAACCCATCCGCGATGCCATCGCCGCCGAGGGGGGCATCGCGCCGGAAATAGTCGTGGCCGATTTCTTCGACCTGGCCCAGGTCCGCGCCGCCGCCGCCGAGGTCATTGCGAAGCACAAGCGCATAGACGTGCTTATCAACAGCGCGGGGCTCCATGCGACGAGGCGGCACCTGACCGCGGCTGGCTTCGAACAGGTGTTCTGCGTCAACCACCTGGCCTCGTTCCTGTTCACGAGCCTGCTTGTCGATCGGCTCAAGGCAAGCGCTCCGGCCCGCATCATCATGGTCAATTCGGAAGGCCATCGGTTCGGTGGCCTGGATCTTGACGACCTTGACTGGAGCAAGCGGCACTACACGGGCCTGCGCGGCTACGGCGCCTCCAAGACGGCCCAGCTCCTGGCTGTCTGGGAGTTTGCCGATCGCCTCAGGGGCACCGGCGTCACCATAAACGCGATGCACCCCGGTGATGTGCGGACAGGCATTGGCCGCAACAATGGTATCGTGTACCGGCTGTTCCTGCACACAGTGATATGGCCGTTTCTCAAGGATCCCGCCATCTCGGGTGACGCGCTGTACTGGCTTGCCTCGTCGCCTGCTGCCGCCGATGTCTCGGGCAGATTCTTCCATCTGACCATAGAGGAGAAGCCGGCCGAGCATGCGCTGGACCGCGGTTTGGGTGCAAGAGTCTGGGACGTCAGCAGGCGCCTGGTCGAGCTGGATGGGGATCCGGCCTAACCAAGCTCCTTGAGTGCGCGGTCAGCGGCCAGCTTGCCAGTCAATATCGATATGGGTAGGCCTGAAGGGCTGAATGTCCACTGGCCGGCCTGGTATACATCGGGTATCGGGGTCAGCACCGATGAGGCGACAGCCGGTAGCGAGCTTACCGCGGGCATGGGCTTGTTGGTGAAGGCCCAACCGGTTATGGCCCCGCCGGTATTACCGGTCCGTTCAGCCAGAGTCAGTGGCGTTGCGACAAAGCTGTCAAGGACGGTGGCCGAGAGCCCGGGGAAGACGGCCGCATCGAGCAGCCCGACTATTCGCTTCGAACAGAATGACTTGAGCTCCTCGTACCATCCTTGTTCGCGAGCGTGGCTTACGAGCGCGTGGTCCAAGAGCAGGCTGATGATCAGCCCCGTCTTGCCAGGGGGCGCCAGACTCGGGTCGCGCAGGGCCGGACAGGATATCTCGAAGGTGTTCAGGTCAATGAAACGACCAATCCACGAGAAGAATTTCTCCTTGTCATCGGTGAAACGCCGTGTGCTGCCAACCATCAGTTCTGCCGGGTCGAGCGCTGACAACCCCGTCGTCACCGGGGTGTAGAAGAAGTGCGCGCTGGCGATTTCCGAGAAGTAGGCTGGTGCCAGGTCCACAGCCAGATACACGGTAAAGACCGAGTCGCCGCCGTGCTTGTCGGCGATCTGGGTAGCCTTGGCTCGTATGTGGGCAAGCGTCTTCTGATCGCGCACGGAGCCCAGGTCGAGCATGCGGTAGAGTGCCCGACAATCCGCCGCCCATATAAGCTTCCTATATGTATGGACGACCCCGGCGCTGTCGCTTACCGTCTGTGCCATCGGGTTGACGCTGACCACTTTTGTGCCAGTGGTGATCGTGCCGCCATGTCCGAGCACAAAGTCGCCAAGGCTGGCCGACAGCGTGCCAGTGCCTCCCCTCGGATAAGCGTAGTCCAGATAGAGACTGAAATACGACAGCGCGAAGAATGTCGGCGTCTTTTTGAAGAAGTGCTGGCCTATCATATCGATGAGGGCGCGGTTGTCGGTGAAGCGGGACAGGTACTCGTCCACCGGCATTGACAGCCTGGAAACCTTCGGCATCGTCATGATGTACTTGAAGAGCCATGGCAGTATTGTCTTGAAGACATACGGCATGTCGTTCTTCAGGTCCAGGAAGAGCGGGTTGTCTATGCCATAGAGGACGTCCATATATTCCATCACCCGTTCTATTTCGGCGATGATGGCCGCTATGTCTCTTGCATTGTCGGGGAATTGCCGGCACAGGAGCAGTCGGTAGGCTTCAAGGCTGGCCTTGCCGGACAGTTTTATCACATCGCGTCCGAAACCGACTGAGACGCCGCTTGTCAGAAAATCCAGATCGATACCCAGTTGTCTGAGCATCGGCCGGACGATGCCCGAGTCCTCTATTGCCCTGATCCCGCCATCGAACATAAAGCCACCGCGCTCGAACGATGTGACGAGGCCACCTATGTTTTTCTCCTTCTCGAGTATCAGCACCGTTCGTCCAGCTTTGCAGAGATACGCGCCTGCAGTCAGGCCGGCCATGCCGCCTCCCACTAGTATGACATCGTATGTCATGAGCCTCCCTCTTGGCGCATCCACCAGTGTATCGGCGACAAGCAGCCGCCCGTAATTTGACTATTACAATATATACACTATATCTTCCACACAGGAAATTAAAAGGGAGAATATATGAATGTGATACAGATGCTTCTGCTGAGCCTTGTAATCAATGCCATATTCTTCGTCGTCGCTGCATTGCTCCATACGGACGTATTTACCGACATCACCTATAGCCTTTCGTTCGTGGTGCTGACGATTGGTCTGCTCATCACCTCGCCGGGCCTGAGTCTTGTACAAGTCGCCACCGGTGCTGCCGTGCTGCTGTGGGGCGTTCGCCTTGGCGCGTACCTGTTCAACAGGATTCTGCATATCAAGGTTGATCACCGCTTCGATGACAAGCGTGATAATTTTATCCGATTCGGCTCATTCTGGCTCCTGCAAGCGATAACCGTCTGGGTGGTGATGCTCCCGGTGTACGGCATGATCTCGAAGCAGCCGGCGCCAGTGGTGCCGGCACTATTCATCGCAGTTGGACTCGCTGTGTTCCTCACCGGCCTGATAATCGAATCGGTTGCGGATGTCCAGAAGTACCGATTCAAGCTGAGCCCCGAAGGCGCATCCACGTTCATGGCGCACGGCATCTGGAAATACTCTCGGCATCCTAATTATTTTGGCGAGATTCTGGTCTGGTGGGGAATAGCGCTGCCCGGGATTCTTGTATTCGAAGGAGCCGCGTGGCTCTATATGCTGGGGCCAGTCTTCATAACCTGTCTATTGCTCTTTGTGAGCGGCATACCGCTCCTTGAAAAATCAGCCGACAAGAAGTGGGGCGCCGATCCGGCTTACACTGCCTACAAGCGGCGAACATCGATACTCGTTCCGCTGCCTGTCAGAAAGGCGGGGCTCGGAGCATGAGCGATGTACGGGCGCTCAACGGCTACATACTGTACAACAGCTTCATCTCCGGTTACGAGAACCTGCTGAAGCACAAGAACAGGTTAAATGACATCAATGTCTTTCCCGTTGCGGATGGTGATACCGGCAACAACATGGTGTCAACATTCTACTCCACCATCCAGGTTCCGGCCGCATCCCGCTCTGTATCCTTGACGATGCACGGGATAGCCGACCGCGCTCTGTCTGGCGCCCGTGGCAATTCCGGCATCATCGTCGCCCAATTCCTGAACGCGCTGGCCGTTGAATGCGCCGACAAGGAGACCATGACCACACGCGAGTTTGGCAAGGCGCTCCAGAACGCGGCTGCCCATACCTACTCCGCCATCGAAAATCCCCAGGAAGGCACCCTGATCACCATATTCAGGATCTGGTCAGACGAAATGTTCAGGCTCGGGGAGCTGTTGCAGGATTTTCGCGAGGTGTTTTCGAGGAGCATCCATGCGGCCCGTCTGGCACTTGAGCGGACAAGGGATCAGCTGGCTGTTCTCAAGAACGCGGGCGTGGTCGACGCGGGCGCCTCCGGCTTCGTCTCATTTCTTGATGGCGTCGTCCGGATGATTGCGGCCGGGGTCGTTCCGCCCAAACGCATGGCGTTTCCCCTGTCAGTCGAGGATGAGGAAGAATCAATGCACGATGCGCCCGAGTCGGCCGATACCATCACCTTCAAGTATTGCACGGAGGCTCTGGTACTCAGGCGGCGGTCAGACGCAGGGACCCTTCCAGCCGCAAGCACCGCGTTGCGCCAGGCTCTCTCGGGGCTCGGTGATTCCCTCATGATAAGCCAGGGGCGTGACAAGCTCAAAATACATATCCACACCGATGAGCCAGCCAGGCTGTTTCTGGTACTCAAGGATTACGGCAGGGTAATAGAGCAGAAGGTCGACGATATGCGTATGCAGTTCAATGCAGCGCATCATCCCGTTTCCAGGATCGCCATCGTCACGGATTCGATAGCCGACATTCCGCATGAATTGTTGGACCGCTACCAGATCCATGTCATTCCCCAGAAGATACTGTGGGGTGATGACGAATACCTGGACAGGCTTACCATTTCAGCCGAGACATTCTATCCGTATCTCGACAGCCGCGTTGATTATCCGAGCAGTTCCGTGCCTGATCCGCATCGGGTGGACCAAGTGTTCTCCTGGCTTGCGTCGCATTACGAATCGATCATCGCCATACCGGTCGGAAAGTTGCTGAGCGGAACCTGGCAGGTCATGCGCAACAGCGCAGACAAACTTGCCCAGCACGGCTATCCTGTTGCCGTTGTCGACAGCAAGCTCAACTCCGCGGCGCAGGGTCTGGTCGTGTTGGCGGCGGCAGAAGATGCCGCCGCTGGTCTGGCGCACGAAGATATACTCAGGCGCATGTCGGCGAACATAGCAAAGGCGCGCATCCTCGTAAGCGTGGCGACTTTCAGGTATATGGTTCGCGGCGGCCGGGTCAGCGCCCTCAAGGGCTTCTTCGCGGCACTGACCAATCTCAAGCCAATCGTATCGCTGGATCAGGAAGGCAAGGGCACGGCGTTTGGCGCCTCGTTTTCCCAGGAAGGCAGCGAGCGCAAGATGCTGAGGAGTATCGGCGCGCATCGCGCCAGCATATCGCGCTATGCCGTCGTGCATGCGGGCGTACCAGAACGGGCACGCCGCTATGCCGATGAGCTCGGCGCCATTCTGGGCAGTCCGCCCGAGTACATCATGGAGATATCTCCGGTGGTCGGCATCCACGCGGGTATCGGAGCCGTCGGTGTCGCCTATCTGTGATTTCGTGCATTGGAGCATCCATGTAATGAAAGGCGAACCATGAGCTTTTTCAACCCGGTACCGTTTCAGGGCGCTTCCAGGAAGCCTCCGTATTTCGAAGGCTGGTATTTCAAGAATGTATCAGCGGATATGCGGACGATATACTCGTTCATACCGGGCATTTCCAGGGACGCCACCGATCCTCATGCCTTTATCCAGGTGCTGAACGGTGCGAACGGTGCGAGTAGCTATGTACGTTTTGATTCGTCGGCGTTTTCCTATGACAAGCGAAAATTCGTCATCGCGATAGGTGACAACAGGTTTGCGGCCGACTCCATAGAACTCGCCATTGACGCCGCAGACATCAGCGTGCATGGTGCCTTACGGTATGACGGCCTCTCACCGTTTCCATCGAGTCTGTGTGCCCCGGGTATCATGGGCTGGTACTCGTACATACCATCGATGGAATGCAAGCACGCGGTCGTATCGGCCGACCACTCGATAGCGGGATCGCTCGACATTGATGGCGTCGTGCATGATTTTGGCGGGGGCACAGGCTATATCGAGAAGGACTGGGGCACGTCCTTTCCCGAGTCATGGATATGGCTGCAGTGCAACAATTTCAAGCGCGACCGCCTGTCGCTTTTCCTGTCCGTTGCCAAGATACCGTGGCTCGGCCGGTTCTTCCTGGGCTTTATCTGTTTTGTGTATGTCGACGGGCGATACTACACGTTCGCGACCTATAACCGTTCTACCATCATGAGCATCGACTTCAAGGATTCGGTGCTGCGGGTCTCTCTTGGAAATCGCGCGTACCGTCTCGACATTACCGCCGTCCAGGGAGCGGGCGGCCACCTCAAGGCGCCGGTGGGTTCATCACGCGATGGCGTAATGTCCAGGGTCATAAAGGAAAGCATCAATTCATGGGTCGAATTCGAGCTGTTCGACGCGGCGGGAACGAGCATGGTCCGGGACCAAGGCGGCGCCGCCGGCCTGGAAATCATGGAACGGATATTCAGCTACTTCTGAGATGCTGATGGTTCGTCTCCGAGGTGCTCATCCACGCTCCATGCCGCTCCACCGTCCGCCCCCAGGATTCCTGACAGGCAGGGCAGTGCTTCAACGAGGCTCTCCTTGAGTAGCCATGGTGGGTTGATGACCACAAGGCCGCTGCCCGCCATGCCCCGCTCGCCTGGCAGGCTGGACCGAACGCGGAGGCGTACATCGAGCCACCTGTCCGAAAGGCTCCGCAGTCTGTCCGGCAGGGTCCGCGCGTCGTCCCGTTCCAGCAATGGATACCATATCAGATAGACGCCAGTCGCGAATCGTCGCAGGGCATCGCCCATGCTCGCCACCACGCGCTCATAGTCTTCGGCCAGTTCATACGAAGGATCGATCAACACAAGCGCGCGCCTCGATGGTGGTGGCAGCAATGCTCGGAGTCCGCCAAACCCGTCGGCCGTTCGCACCTCGACCCGTCTATCGCCAGCAAAGAGACCGGACAGCGGAGCGCTGTCGCTGGGGTGGAGCTCGAACAGTGCAAGCCTGTCCTGCGCTCGCAACAGCGTGGCCGCAATCATCGGCGAGCCGGGGTATGCCGTCCCTGGCTTCGCGTACCCCGAGACGACCGACAGATATCGTGTGATGGCGGCGGGAACCGGTGCGGCCTGCAAAGATGCCGTCAGCCTGGCTATGCCTGTTGCCCATTCCTCGTTCATTGCCGCATAGCCCTCATGCAAACGGTACGAACCGGCGCCGGCATGCGTGTCGATGTATAGCAGCGGCTTGTCCTTCTTGACCAGCCTGTCAAGGCATTCGATAAGTACCAGATGCTTGAGCACGTCAGCGTGGTTGCCGGCATGAAAGCCGTGTCGGTAGCTCAACATCGGAAGCGCCCCTCGTCGATGCGTTGACAGGCACGTTGGAACAGCCAGTCACTTTCGCTCCAGTATATGCCATTTTGCAGGCTTTGAGGAGCTCCCATGGAGCGCATGATTGTGACATTAAGGCCGACCGGCCCAGCCAGTCGGCCTTCAGCGAGCCTAGACTCGATTACTTCGCAATCAGTCCCGAGATCATGCCGCCGGTAACCTCGATGCAGGTCGCGTTGACGGCATCGTTGCTGACGGCCCAAGCCATGGTGTCGGCGATCTCCTCAGGCTCGATCAGGCGGCCAAGGTGGACACCCGCAACTATCTTCGCGAGCGCTCCCTGGTCCATGCCCTTGACCATCGGGGTGCCAACGTAGCCAGGAGCTATGGACACGACGCGGATGCCGGTTATGCCCTTCATCTGGAATTCGCCTACCAGTATCTTTGGCCAGAGTGCCATCGCGGCCTTGGTCGACGAATAATTGAGCTGGCCGACGCCGCCTTCTTTCTGGATGGATGAAATGGTGAACAGCACACCCTTCCACCCATTGTCTACCATGCGGATCGCAGCCTCGCGCATCGTGATGAATGGACCGACAAGGTTGACGTCGATGACGGCGCGGAAGTCCGCAGTGCTCATCGAACGCTTGACTTTGCCGCTCTCCTTGTCTGGAGAGATGAACATGGCATCGCGTATGATTCCCGCGCAAGGCGCGACTATATTGATGGCGCCAAACTCGGCAACCGCGAAGTCCATGAATGCCGCGGTCGATGCGTCGTCGGTCACATTGAGGATCTTGCCCGCGGCTTTACCGCCGGCTTTGCGAATGTCCGCGACGACCTTGTCGAGACCGTCCTGGTTCATGTCGCCAAGTACTACGGATGCTCCTTCAGAAGCCAGCCTGCGCGCGACGGTCTCGCCGATGCCGCTTGCCCCTCCGGTAATCACAGCTACAGATCCCTTGATGATCATCGTTGCCCTCCTGATTGAATGACCACGGTCAATGACCGAGGAAGATGACGGGTCATTGTATATCAGGTGAGAGCATCTGTCAAAAAAATATTCTGTACAGTAGCAGGCTGTTGAAGTCAGGCTTTGCTGCCGGGAGTCCTGGTGCCATTGCCGGCGAGGGAGGGGAGTATGACGATTTCGCAGTACCTGAGCCCTCCGGAGACGAGGTCCCAATCGTTGTCGGAGATCGCCCAGTCCAGGAATACGGATCGCATGGAGCGGTTGAAGAACAGCGTGAGCTCGTCGGCGTCGACGTCGGTGCGGAATTCACCAGTGGATTGGCCGAAGACGATGATTTCCTTGATCAAGGCGTGGAGGTACCGCTGAGGGTTGATGAGGAATTTCTCGGCCAGGGGGTCTATGATATTCGTAGAATACAGGATCTTGAGCATCGCTAGCCCAACGTTGTCGCGGACGTGTTTGGTCTGAGCCCGCACGAATGCAGTGACCCGTTCCCTGGCGGAACCATATCGCTTCAGGTTATGCTGGTATTTCTCGTAGAATCCGTCTATCGCCTTGAATTCCTCGATTATGATATCGCTTTTTGTCCTGAAATAGGTATAGAAGCTGCCCTTGGCAGTGCCAGCACGGGTGGTGATCTCCTCAACGGTGACAGAATCGAAGCCTTTTTCCCGAAATAGTGTGACCGCGTTCTCAAACAGGATCCGGCGAGTCTCCTGAGCCTGCTTTTGTCTTTTGGTCATGCTTGTTTCCCTTGAGGCAGAAGAATTTATCAATGAGTATTTTAACATGAATCCAATATGGCGCACAACGGTACCCCCGCATACATGGGAAGCCGTGGGCTTCGTTGTGCGCCTGATATGCTAGCTCTCGGTTCGTTCCGATGGAGCAGCCACGATTCCCATGGGCTTGTCGTTGAAGATCCGCGGGTCCATGAGCCTCGGCGCCTGCCTCATTATCGGGACGAAATCCATCTGGTCAAGAATGTCCTTCTGAAGATCGACTCCTGGGGCAATCTCGACGAGCTCGAGGCCATCCCGGCCAAGTTGGAATACGGCGCGCTCGGTTATGTACAGGACTGGCTGGCTGGTCTGCACCGCGTACTCGCCGCTGAATGTCTTGTGCTCGACCGATTTTACAAATTTTCTGACACTTCCTTCCTTCCTTATGACTAACTTGCCCCCTTCAAGGGCGATTTCCAGTTCTCCAGCAGTGAAGGTCCCCAGGAAGAATACTCGCTTCGCGTTCTGGGTGATGTTGATGAATCCTCCCGCCCCGGCGAACTTCGGACCAAACTTGCTGACGTTGAGGTTGCCCTTCTCGTCGACTTGGGCCAAGCCGAGGAACGCGAGGTCGAGGCCGCCGCCATCATAGAAGTCGAACTGGGCCGGTTGGTCGACGATGCACTCGGCATTGGTGGACGCTCCGAAATCGAGTCCGCCTGCGGGGATCCCGCCTATCGGGCCTGGTTCCACGGTGAGCATCATCGAGTCCAGAATACCTTCCTCGGCGGCTACCTTGGCTACACCTTCGGGCATGCCTATACCCAAGTTTACCACGGCGTCCTCCTGCAGTTCGAGCGCGGCCCTGCGACAGATGATTTTGCGTTCAGACATCTCCATCGGGCGCAACGCCGCCATCGGAACGCGGATCTCTGCCGAATATGCTGGATTGTACTGGGTCGAGAAAGTCTGCCAATGCAGCTCGGGTGGCGCCTGCACGACGAAATCCACGAGCATCCTTGGTATCTTGACGTCCCTGGCCCCGAGCGATCCCGCCTCTGCGATGCGCTCTACCTGAACGATAACAATACCGCCCGAGTTCTTGACGGCCTGCGCTATGGCGAGGTTTTCGAGCACGAGCGCTTCCTTCTCGAAACTGATGTTGCCGTTCGCATCCGCTGTCGTGCCCCTGAGCAGGGCGACATCAATCGGGAATGATTTATACCAGAGATACTCATGTCCGGCCAGCTCAAGGAGTTCGACTATGTCCTTGGTGGTTAGTGGGTTCATCTTACCCCCGCCGTTCCGCGGGTCGACGAAAGTCTTGAGACCAACATGTGTGATATGGCCGGGCCTGCCTCCAGCGATGTCCCTGAAAAGATGGGAAATGCATCCCTGCGGCAGGTTGTAGGCTTCAATCTTGTTATCGATCGCCATTCTCCCGAGCGCCGGGGCAAGGCCCCAGTGGCCTCCGATTACCCTTGAGACCAGGCCTTCTCTCGCGAGGTGGTTGAGCCCCTTGCTCTTCCCGTCGCCTTGGCCGGCGGCGTATACGAGCGTGAGCCCTTTCGGATCCCCGGTCTCCAGGAACCTTTCCTCGAGCGCGATGGCGAGATGCTCCGGGAATCCGTTCCCCACGAACCCCTCGGTTGCCACGACCGAACCGGAACGGATATGGGCCACGGCCTCGCGGGCTGTGACCACCTTGTTCTTGGGCATATTCTCTCCTACGTTGAATTGGTGTCGCGAGCCACGTTTTCGTGGCGGGGCTGCGAGCGACGCGTCGGCTATGATACCGGGTGCGTCGATGTTGGCGGTCTGTAGGCGAGCGGTCGGTCCGGAATATATATAAACCGGATTGCTGGAACGTGCAAGCGAAAAATGAGAAATATCTAAAACGAATAAGTTAAGTCAATGACTTAAGTCACTCAGAAAATATCGAATGAGAGTGCTTATATCCGAGTATTGTATTGACTACTATCAGGTATGGGAATAAATAGGCCGTCAGACCAAGCGCGCCTTCTGCTTGAGCGTTATCGTGATGCAACACAGTGAGTCACTGTGCATTAAAAAAAATCTGTTGACAGAATGCAAATACCAGACATACTTGTCGATGACCAAGGTCACTGACTTGAATCGCTGAAAAGGAGATTGGTTATGGCTAATGCTTGCATCGTCGGTGCGTACAATACGCAATTCGGTTCGTTTATCCAGAAGAACAAGGAGACTGGTGAGATAACCGATACCAAATCCATCTACCAATTGATGGACGAGGCCATACGCGGAGCGGTCGAGGACTCGGGCATGGCACCCGAGGAGATAGATGCCATCTGGGTCGGCTCCTTCGCTCCTGCTCTTTTCACCAACCAGGATCATATCGGGCCATATGCTCTGGAAGCCTTCCCTGAAGCCTTCAGGTTCAAGCCGACCCAGCGGGTAGAAGGCGCGTGCGCCAGCTCCTCCATGGCCATACTCAACGCGATATATGGAATAGAAAGCGGCCGGTATCGTACCGTCCTGGTGGTGGGTGTAGAGAAGATGAACCTTCTCAAGACGGCCGGAGTAACGCACGCGTTAGCCGGAGCGTCATTCTGGCCCACAGAAGGTGGAAACGGGATGACCTTTCCTGGCTTGTTCGCGGAATACGCCAAGGGCTATCAGAAGAAATATGGTTTTGGGGACGAGGAACTGCGTAGGATGCTTGCTTCTGCGGGAGCCCTGATGTATCGGAACGGAGTGCTCAACCCGCTCGCGCATTTCGGCAAAGGTGGTCCGAGCGACAAGTACCAGTTGTTCACGGCAGATGCCATCATGGAATTGCCAGACGAGAAGAATCCGATCGTAGCCGCGCCTCTTCGTCTGCACGACTGCTCGCTGGTGACGGACGGAGCCGCGGCCCTCGTCATCTCAAGGACCGATATAGCCATGGCCCGCAAGGACTCTGTGGTCGAGTTCGCTGGCATCGGGCATACGACAGAACGTTTGGCAATAGCCAACAGGGAGAACATGCACGAGCTGATCGCGGCAAAGAAGGCGGTTGCTCAGGCATTCGTTGAAGCCGGAATAACTTCCAAGGATCTAAAGGCTGCCGAGGTCCATGACTGTTTCACCGTCAACCAGCTGCTGTGTACCGAAGCGCTGGGCTTGTCCAAGGATGGAAACGCGGGACACGACTATATCGCCGGTCGCTTTTCGCCAGGCGATGCCTGCCCGGTCAACCTTTCGGGTGGCTTGAAGGCCAAGGGGCATCCGGTAGGCGCGACCGGAGCATCCATGCATGTCATGCTCTACAAACAGATGCTGGGCAAGTCGATAGGCGCTGCCAGGGCAGCTGGCGCTCCTGACGTAGCCGCAACCCTGAATGTCGGTGGTTCGGCTGTCACCAATTCTGTCACCGTCCTAAGAAGGATCAAATAGCGCGTAGCGCTGCAGTACGGAGTCAGCCGTCGGCGCACGGCGGCTGGCTGCCTATCCAGGGGAAGGCAAGGAGGAACGATCCGATACGGAGCGGTGGCAGATCCGCTTCCGGGCGGTGCTGAAGGCGTTCGGTCCAACGATACCATAGGCACTTTCTGTCTATTCCTGAAAACCCACACACTAGAAACTGGAGGATCGTAATGGTCGGAGTCATAGGAATCATAGTGTCCCTCGGGCTGCTGATGTATCTCGCGTACCGCGGCATCTCCGTGCTCATTCTCGCGCCTATCCTGGCGCTACTGGCAGCCTCGTTCTCGGGAATGCCACTTATCGCGACGTATACCCAAGTCTTCATGCCCAACCTTGCCAATTATCTCAAGCTCTACTTCCCCGTGTTCATGCTCGGGGCCATCTTTGGCAAGGTGATGGAAGATTCCGGTAGCGCCAAGGCTATCGCCCACGCGATTGCCACCAGGCTCGGCAAGGACAAGGCTATTCTGGCCGTCGTCCTTACCTGCGGAGTTCTTACCTATGGAGGCGTTTCTCTCTTTGTCGTCGTCTTCGCCGTGTATCCGATAGCCGCCCATCTCTTCCGCGAAGCCGGCACCCCGAAGCGGCTCATCCCTGGCGCGATCGCACTGGGAGCATTCACCTTCACGATGACTGCGTTGCCGGGTACCCCCCAGATCCAGAACGCAATACCGATGACCTACTTCAGGACCACCGTGTATGCGGCCCCGGTCCTCGGCATCATCGCCGGCCTCATCATGTTCGGGGCAGGCACCTGGTGGCTGATGGCCCGCGCGAAGAAGCTCAATGCCAAGGGCGAGTTCTACGGTGACCACAAGGAAGAGAACCTCAAGGAGTTCGATGGCTCGAACCTTCCCAGCGTCTTCGTCGCACTGATCCCGATCTTCATTGTGCTTGTTCTCAATTACCTCATAGTCACGTTCGTCTACTCGGCTAATAATCCTGCGTTTGAGTACCTCAAGGCCAAGCCCTTCGAGACAACGATCAATTCCGTACGTGGCAACTGGGGACTGATCATCGCCCTCATCGCCGGCATCGTCGTCGCTATCGCGGTCAACTTCAAGCGTTTCAAGGTCCGGGAGACGGTCAACGCCGGAGTCTTTGGCTCGATGCTCCCCATCCTGAATACCGCCAGCGAAGTCGGTTATGGAAACGTCGTAAAGACTCTAGCCGCATTTGCCATCGTCCAGGCCGCCCTGCTTGGTATCTCGGATAATCCCCTCATCACCGCCGCCCTCGCGACCAATGTTCTCGCAGGCATCACCGGTTCAGCTTCTGGCGGCATGAGCATCGCGCTTGGAGCGATGGGCGAGACCTTTTACAACCAGGCCATCGCCAAGGGTATCAATCCTGAGGTACTGCATCGTGTGGTTGCGATTGCCTGTGGAGGTCTCGACAGTCTGCCCCATAACGGTGCCGTCGTCACGCTGCTCGGAATCACGGGCATTACCCATAAGCAAGGCTATGCAGATATCGGCATGGTCTCGGTGGTTATCCCTGTCGCCACGTGCGTCGTGATCATCGTGCTTGGAAGCATGGGCGTCGTCTGATCCCGTGCAGGCCGCGGCGCTTCAGGGGATGCCTCCTTTGGGGGAGTGCCGCGCCTGCTTGACGATCGACCTCGGCTTGCTTTCTTCTGGCAAGCCGGGGTTTCTATGTGTCAATGAACATCCCCAGAGTCAATTTGGCGCGTTAGGCGGGCCAAGTAACCGGGCTATTGGAACAGCACATCATTTTCATGGTAGTATATGGCAAATTACATGCTTTGAGGAGCTTCCATGAAACGCATGATGACAATAGTGATGATCTGCGCGGCGCTTGCCGTTCCAGCCTTTGCCGCCCCGGCACAGGGCAAGACCATCCAGCTTGCAGGCAAATCGGCCGATGGCCCGATGGGCATAGGCATCTTCCTGGGGCAGCCCACGGGACTTACGTTCGAGATGGACTTGTCCACATCATCGTGGGTCGATTTCAAGGCGGCCTGGAACCTCGCGGGGCCAAAAGGCGGCTACTCGATTCTGTTGCAGGGCAACTACGAGTATGCATTCCCCGGCATGTTTGCGATAGAGTCGGAACTGTTCACCCCATTCTTTGGCGGTGGTGCGGTCGTCGACATCAATGATACCAATGTCAACTTCGGGGTGCGCGTGCCCGCCGGAATTGCATACCGCTTCAGGCACATACCGCTCGAGCTCTTCATCGAAGCGGGTATCGACGTGTACCTGTTCCCTTCCTTTGCACTTGGCGGATCCGGAGGACTCGGAGCCAGGCTCAGGTTCTAACGGTACGGCGGGCGGATATAAGGGCGCTTATGGCATCGAGATCCGCGTCATTCGAGTCCGTCATACTGCGCGCCAAGGAAGTGCCCTCGGGCGCCCGTGTGGTGACGCTGTTGTCGGCCGACCAGGGCATCGTTGACGCGTTTGTCTTTGGCGGCGGCAAGAGCAAGCTGCGTTCGCTGGCATCGCCGTGGCATCGGGGCACGGCGTGGATATATCGCGACACAGCCAAGGACCTCATCAAGCTGACTGATTTTGACGCGATTGCAGAATATCCTGGCATCAGGTCGAATCTGGGCACCATAGGCGCCGCGTCATTTGCCAGCGAGTTCATCGTGGCGACGAGCGCGCTTGGAGGTGACTGGGCCGATGCGCTGGAGCTGACTACCGAGCTACTGTCTGCGATAGACGCCGCCGCAGATGCTCACCGTGGCGACATGGTAGACAAGGTTGTCTCGCTCTTCTGCGTGCGCGCTCTTGGACTGATGGGCCTCATGCCCGATCCCGATGAATGTGCCACCTGTGCTGGCGCAATGGGTCGCGATACGCTACACTGCTACTCCCGGCTATCAGGCGGCTTTGTGTGCGCATCGTGCGCCCGCTCCGATCCCGATACGCTCGATGTGCCTGCTGGAGCCCTGGCGTGGCTCGATGCTGCATCGCGGTTGCCTTTCGACAGGGCCGTGGGCATTGGTCTTGGAGCCGAGTCGCTGCTGGCGCTCAAGACGTGTGTTCTTGATCTGGCCAAGAGGGCGGTCGATACGCCGCTTAGGACCCTGAAATCAGGATTATTGTAAGGAGGCCGAACGTGAGGGCCGTCGACGTAATAATGAAGAAGCGTGATGGTGGTGAGCTGTCCCGCGACGAGATCGCGACTATCGTGGATGGGTATGTCCGGGGCGAGGTGCCCGAGTACCAGGTCAGTTCCTGGCTGATGGCGGTATTCTTCCGCGGCATGACGTTCAGGGAAACCGCGGATCTGACCGATCTGATGTTGCGCTCTGGCGCGACGATGAACCTGTCCGGAATCGCCGGGCCATTCGTAGACAAACACTCCACCGGTGGCGTTGGCGACAAGGTTTCGCTCATACTTGCGCCTATCGTCGCGGCATGCGGTGTCAAGGTTCCGATGATGTCCGGCCGCGCCCTTGGCCATACCGGCGGCACACTTGACAAGCTCGAGAGCATACCCGGCTACACGACGCGGCTTGACGAGCGGCAATTCCGCGAGTATATCGAGCGCGACGGCTTTGCGATGACCGGGCAGACAGACGCGATCGTGCCAGCCGACAAGAAGCTCTACTCGTTGCGCGACGTGACCGCGACTGTCGAATCGGTGCCACTCATTACCGCAAGCATTCTTTCCAAGAAGGTGGCCGAGGGAGCCGACGCGCTCGTATTCGACGTAAAGAGCGGCCCTGGCGCGTTCATGAAGACAGTCGCGGATGCCGAGCGCCTCGCTTCCAGCCTCGTCAAGACCGGCCAGGCGATGGGCAAACGCATCGTCGGCGTAATAACCGACATGACTGAGCCGCTGGGCAACAAGGTCGGCAACTTCTTCGAGGTTGAAGAGTCGATAGACTGTCTGCAAGGCAAGGGCCCGGCCGACCTGATGGAAGTGACATATCGCCTATCCGCGTGGATGCTGGTCGCCGCCGGCATCGCTGCCGATGTGGACGCGGCTACGAAGCTGTGCAAGCACGCGGTGGAATCGGGCAAGGCCTATGATCTGTTCCTGCGCAACGTCAAGACCCAAGGCGGCGATGTCTCCAAAATGCTGTCGCTCGTTGGCTCATACCGTTCCGCGCATTCGCGCACGCTGTCGGCTCCAGCCGATGGTTATATCCAGTCGATCGACGCGTTCAAGATAGGACTGGCGGGCGTGTACCTGGGCGTTGGCCGAAACAAGACCAGCGACCCGGTCGCGCCGGATGTAGGCTTTGTATTCGAGCGCAAGAAGGGCGCGCGCGTCAGCCGCGGCGACACGATAGCGATGGTCTGGGGCAAAGACGCGGCTTCGCTCGATGCTTCCTGGGAGCTCATCACGAGCGCCCTTGCCATTGGCGCCTCGGTGCCCGCGGCCTCGCCCCTGATCATCAAGGAAATCACAGCGCTATGAGATGGAAGAAGCGCGATGTCTCCCCTCAGGCCATCCGCGAGCTGGCGGAACGCTTCAGCCTCGATCTGCTGTCGGCGTCGGTGTTGGCCAGGCGGGGTGTTCAATCACCGGGGGACGCGCTGTTCTTCCTGGAGGATGATACCCGCTTTCTGCGCAACCCGTTCCTCTTCAATGCCATGGAGGATGCCGTCGATCGCATACTGCTGGCGGCTGACGAGGGTGAGAAGGTCCTGGTGTTCGGCGATCGCGACGCTGACGGCGTTACGGCGACCACCTTGATGATGGAGGCTCTGACCGAGCTCGGGATGGACGTACGCTACCGTCTGCCCAACGAGGACGAAAAGTATGGTCTGTCGCCGCTCGCCATAGACGAATTTGCCGTCGACTACGGCAGCCTGATCATCACCGTCGATTGCGGCATATCGAACCACGCCGAAGTGGACTATGCTGCGACAAAGGGCATAGACGTGATCATACTCGATCACCACGTGTTGCAGGCTCCGAAGGCGCCATCGGCCCTGGCCGTTATCAATCCCAAGCTCGACGACTCAGGATACCCGTTCCGCGACCTGTCTGGTTGTGGTGTTGCCTACAAGCTGGCCTGGGCATTGCGCTTCGCCAAGAGCGGGCTCTACAAGCAGGACGTGGCGCTGCTCAATGTCAGGCCCGTCACCGATGCCTATGTGGTCGAGGCGATACGCCTTTCGAACCTCGTGGAAACGGGCCGCATAACCGAGACGATAGTGCCAGGCATGGTTGAGCTTGAGCGCACGCGTCTCGTGCCGTTTCTAAAGGACAGGCAGATATTTGTCTGGGATGGTGATGTCCAGAAGCGGCTCCTTGCCAAGGCGCTCGGCAAGGCGGCGGAGGTCAACTTCTATGATATGCGTCCCGAGGTGGGGCGGGTCATACCGCAGACCGCCGGCGCCAGCTTGCTCAGGCTCACCGAGGTATCAAAGGTGGGGCGCTACGCCGGCAAGGCGCCCGACGAGCTTGATGTGTTCGCCAGCCTTTTTATATCGTTCGCGCTGCGCAAGGCGGGGTGCAGCGGCGAGCTCGACACCGATGCCTTGCAGCTCGTCGCCCTGTCGACGATAGCGGATCTGATGCCGCTTCGCGATGAGAACCGCATTCTGGTGAGGCAGGGCCTGGCCGCTCTCAACCGCAAGCCACGTAAGGGTCTGGCGGAACTGGTAGCCAGACAAAACCTGACAGGTAAACGGATCGGTTCAAATGACGCAGCCTGGCAGCTGACCCCGGTCATCAACGCGGCCGGGCGCATGGGAAAGCCCGATGTCGCTGTCAGGATGTTGCTGTCCGATGACGCCGCCGAGCGCGGGACGCAGGCCGATGCCCTGCTTGCCCTGAACCAGGACCGGCGACGCATGGGATCGGAGTGCTGGGACGCCGTGTTTCCAGCCGCGTGTGAGGCAGCCGAGGCTGCTGGCGGCAAGTACGTCATCGTTGGTCGCCCCGACATCTTCCGGGGCATTACCGGCATAGTCGCCTCGAGGCTCGCGGACACATTCAAGGCGCCGGCTGTGGCGGGAACCTTCATGCCCGATGGCACCGCGGTAGCCTCGGTCAGAAGCGCGCGCGGTTTCAACGTCAAGGGGCTTCTGGATTACTGCGCGGCGCTCTTCATAGACTATGGCGGACATGACGCCGCCGCCGGCTTCAGCATGGCCGCGGACAAGTGGCCCGAGTTCGAGCGCATGGCCGCTGAGTACCTTTCCGCCATCGACTTGGCCGAGGTCGAAGAAATAATAGACATCGATGCCGAACTCCCGCATGAATACATGGCACCGGCTCTGGCCGAGCTGGTGGAACGATTCGAGCCATACGGCGAGGGCAATCCTCCGCTCGTGTTCATGGCGAAGAACGTGCCCATCCTGCAGGTTGACATCGTCGGCAAGCACGAGAAGAGCCACCTGAAGCTGCTTCTGGACTTCGGATCCCACCGCTGGCCGGCCCTCTGGTGGAACGCCGCCGAGCGGCTCAACCGTGATTTTGTCGTTAGTGACCGGCTTGATCTGACCTTCAAGCTCCAGCGCAATTACTGGAACGGCCAGGAGACGCCGCAGCTGGTCATTGTGGACGCCAGGAAAGCTGAATAGGGTCCCTGTACACAAAGGCAAACCTAGTTCGTCGAAGCCTGCAACGGGGCTCATGAGCCACAATATCTTGGGCCTCCCGCGAAATGATGCCGCTTCCTATTGTATCGTTCTCCGGTCAGCACCAGGGTTCGACGAACTAGAGATTCTCTACCAAATCCCCGGCATCAGCCGCCATCGCGTCGCATGCGTATATTCCTCGTATCCAGGCAGTTCCTTTCGCAGGGTGCGGTCTTCGAGTGCGGCGCGGACCACCAGGATGATGAAAAGCAGGGCGCAGGGGATGTATGTCCATAGCGAATCGAATAGAAGCGGTATGGCGACGTACGACAGCAGGCTGCCCGCGTAGCCAGGATGGCGGACCAGTCGGTAGGGACCTGTCGACACGACGCTGTGTCCCCGTTCCGTCTGGATGCGCACCGTGCCAGAGAAGAACATGTTTTCGACCAGTGCCCACGAGGCGAAGGCGTAGCCGAGGATGATGAGAACAAGCGCCGCTATGTTCATCGCCGGGCCGAGCCGCGGAGACCAACGGTATCGCCCGTCAAGGCCCGCGACCACCTGCTGGGCGAGCATGAGGAGTGTCAGGAGCGACACTGCCACCTTGTCGAAGCTCTTCGTGTCCTTGTGCTCCAGGGACTCTGCACGTTCCTTGAGGATGCCTGGATGCTTCTTCGACGCAACGGCCCTGCTCGCGGCGAACGAAATCATCGTGGCCGCCGCGTAAGCCCACGCCTGCCACCAGTCCCATCGGCCCGTTATCAGGATGGGCAGGATGGGCAGGATGACCAAGGCGACCACAAGCATGACAACCGTCTTCCAGGTTATGTGATATTCAGGTGTTTCCATCGCAGACTCCTTTGGCAAAGGGATGTGGCAAAGCATAGCGCATAATGGGGAAGCCGGGAAATTTCATAAGCGGCCGGGGTGGTCGAATACGGATCCACTGCAATACTGAGATCCCTTCTCATATTCTGCCCTCGAATCATGCGCGTGACAATCGGGCTATTATTTGCTATACTCTCTCGACGCGCGTACCATCCGGACGCACGCCCCACCATAATGACCTGCCGCGCGGCAACGAGGAGATATAATGCCCGAGACCAAGGTTCTCATCAATCTTTCAAATCGACACATTCATGTCAGTGCCGACGACCTGCACGCCCTGTTCGGGCCGGACCACACGCTGACCAAGACCAAGGACCTGATACAACCTGGCCAGTTCGCCTGCGCCGAGACCGTCACGATCAAGGGCCCCAAGGGCGCCTTCGAGAACGTCCGCATTTTGGGACCGGAGCGCAAGGAGACTCAGTGCGAGATCCTTGCAAGTGACATGTTCAAGCTCGGCGTCGTCGGATGTCCCACCCGGGAGTCGGGCAAGCTTGAAGGTTCCTTTCCGTTTGATATCATCGGGCCCAAAGGTACCGTGCACAAGGACAAGGGCCTGATCATTGCCAAGCGGCACATACACTTCGACACCAAGAGCGCCGAGCGCTTCGGCGTCAAGGACACCGAACTGGTCGACCTGAAGATAGACGGCGAGCGTGGCGCGATCTTCCTGAACGTGATATGCCGGGTCAACCCGAGCTACGCTCTGGAGTGCCACCTGGACTTTGACGAGGGCAATGGCGTTGGCATAGGAAATGGCGCCATGGGAACGGTGATTCGCCGGGCTTGATGGCTGGGTATCCGGTCGCGGGGGCCTCCATCGCGGCGGCCACCGTTGAAACGGTTGTGCGTCGCGTTGTGGAGGAACCCATGAACAAGGTAATACTCAAGGCTCAGGATCTGGACGGTTATCTGACTGATGATGACAGGATCATGATAGAGCGCATGGACGGACTGTATCGCAAGGCGATGCTGTCGTTCAGCATCCTGTCAGCTGTGCATGGCGACGCGGAGCGCAAGAAAGAGGAATCGAACCTCATCGCGCTGTACAACGAGATGGGTGGCCTGATGCAGGAGATATGCAAGGCTGAACCACGCATCAAGGTGTATTCATTCGAGACACCACCAGAGCACCATGGCGAGGCGTCGAGGCTGATAGCCAAGCTTCGCGACATCAACACCCAGCGTCAGGAATTTACGTACTACACCCAGCGCGCCTACGAACTGCTCTTCGGACTTGCGTTCGGTGGAGCCAAGAGCGAGAACAAGAACTACTTGATTCCACGAACGCCGGTGACCAATCCGGTTCAGAATTTCGCGGTGCACAAGATACCCAATATCGACGATCGCATCGACAACACCGTGATGTGCGTGATGCTGCGTGGTGCACTGTTGCCATCGATGATACTATCCAAGGAAATTCAGGAATTTTCTTCCAGGGGCTATGTGACACCCTTCGCGCTGTTCAAGATCAAGCGCGATGATACCAAGAACGAGTCGACCATGGAGTATGTGCTCGACCTTGACCGCTCGTACTTCCGCCCCGAAGAGCTCGACGGCAAGGACCTCATCTTTGCCGACCCGATGAACGCGACAGGCGGCAGCCTTGTTACCGTGGTCAAGTACATCCTGGATCTTGGTGTCAAGCCCAAGTCTGTTCGGTTCATGACAATTATATCGGCGCTCAAGGGCGCGTTGCGGGCGGTGAGGGCCGTGGAGAACATGACCGTCTACACGTTGTGGATGGACCCCGCGCTCAACGAGATGGCCTACATCATGCCTGGCCTCGGCGACGCTGGCGACCGCATCAATGGCAAGGACCTGGATGATATGCCGCGCGATATGATCCAGCTCATAGCTGATTATGGATCAAGCATCGCCAGCCTGTACCGGGCGCAGATCAGGACTATAGAAGAGACGGTGCTCGGGCGATGATCGCTTTTCTGCAGACTGCCTGTCGCCACGCCGCTCGGGGTGCGGTCGCCGCGGCGCTCGCTGCAGCGATACTCACGGGACTGTCATCATGCGCCACGGACCAGTCGCAGCGGCAGGCGGTGGCCTGGGCAGAGATAGGCAATGCCTGGTCTGAACTCGGCCGCTGGGATAAGGCCGGAGACGCCTGGTCCCGGGCCATAGCGATTGATGCCGGACAGGCCGTGGCCGGATATAACCTGGTCAGGGCCCTTGCCGAGGCCGGCAAGTACGAAGAGGCGATAGCCACCGCCGACCGCTACCTGGCGTCTGACCCGGACAATGCCTCGGTGCTGTCCATCAAGGCATACGCATTGCACAAGGCCGGCCGCGATGCTGATGCGATAGTCGTATACCGACGCGTTGTCGTGCTGAATGGCGGAGACGCGGCCAGTCGGTATAATCTGGCCATACTGCTCGAATCGTCGGGCCAGGTGGACGAAGCTCTGGCTCTATACGACTCGATACTGGCCAGCCAGCCCGACGACGCGGTTGCCTCCTTCCGGAAGGGCGTGCTGTTGTTGACACGGGGCAGTGCCCTTGATGCCATTCCGCTGATCGAGCGCTATGTCGCCGCCCATGATGCTTCGCTGGAGGCGCAGAGGGCCTTGGCCCAGGCATACGAGCGGGCCAGTCGGTTTGCCGATGCCATCGACCGGTATGCGCTGATCACGGGACGCGAGGCCTCCGATGCCGCCTCATGGTTCTCGCTCGCTCGCCTCAAGCTGACCGTCGCGGCCGACGCCAAGGGTGGGCTCGAGGCGCTGAATTTGGCTATACAGCATGGCTTTGCCGACAAGGTCCTGGCCACCGAATTGCTGGCCTCACCGGGGCTCGTCGCGGCAGAGGATGTGCGCTCCGCCCTGGATGCGGCGGGCTTGCTCGCCGAGTCCGCCGCCGGCGGAGCGACCGAAACCCCATAGCTTCCGCCGCCGGGTCAAGTCGTCCATATGGTGCTATTTTCCTCTTGTGCTCCGGCCATGGTTGCGTATTCTTTAGTGCCATCAGGTAATGAGGAGGCAGCCAATGCGTCTGAACCCGGCAAGGCCGTGTGTCATCGCCCTGCTCGCCCTCGCCGTCCTGGCACCACTGGGCGCCCAGGCTCCAGCGACCGTCGCGCTCAGCGACTTCGTCGTCAATTCAGCCAATCCTTCGTACGCTTACCTCGGCAAGGGCTTCGCCGAGATCGTGGCCTTCGAGATGAAGAAGGCTCCGCAGATCAAGCTTGTAGACCGTGAGCAGCGCAACAAGCTGCTCGATGAGATGGAGTTCTCCCTGTCCGGCCTGACCGATCCATCGGCACAGCTGCAGATAGGCAAGTTGCTGTCGGTACAATACCTGGTGTCAGGCTCGATAACCGACATGGGCGGCCCGCTCCTTGTGAGCCTGTCTATGGTCGATGTGCAGACCGGCGTCGTGGTATGGAACGACCAGATCACCGGCATCGGGCGGCAAGTACGCATACATTGGCGCCTACTTTGGCAAATCGCTCCTCAAGCACTTCAAGGCGACTATCTCGAAGCAGACCGAGCAGACGCTGGCCGCTGCCAAGGAAGGCGACGCCGCGTCGGTGGTCGCGCTGTCCAAGGGCATAGCGGCGTTGGACGCCGGCAACAAGGACGAGGCGAAGAAGGACCTGGCGACAGCCAAGCGCATCGACCCGACCAATGCCGTCGCTCAGGCCTTCCTGGACAAGCTCGCCTCGGCATCGGCGAAGTTCAAGGTGGTGCCGGAGCGCTACGTCAGCTATTACAACCCGGCGTACCTCGGGGGGATGGAGAAGGACAGGGTGTATGGCTCATACAACTATGTTTCACCTATCGGCTATGACGACGAGCACAACTCAGAGACGATCGTCAGGACCGACGATCTCCAATGGGCGGCCGGCGAGCGGCGTTCCGGTGGTTCGCTTGGATACCAGTATCCAGCAACATCAAAGTTGGGTGTTGGTGTTGAATTGATACTATCTTCATGGAAGGATCTCATCTGTGAGTATCAGATCGCAGATTGGGTGACAATAGCCAATCAGTATATGGATTATGACGGGATGATCGTTGACTTCGGCTACGCTCTGAATCCGCGGCTGAGCCTCGGCGGAGCCGCGATCGCCGCATACGGAAGTCGCAGCTATTATGAGGATTCATGGGGTGGAGGATCGCCATACAAGGATGAGTCCCAATGGATATTCGGCGGAGTCCTTGCAGCCGTCGTCAAGAACGCATCCGGGAATTTATCCTGGGACGTGGAAGCGTCATGGTCATCCGAGCGGCTCTACTGGTTCGATCTAACCATTCCCACCTTCGTGCAGAACCGCGCGCCCGTATATGTGGAACAGACCCTGAATATGGCATTGGCGGACGGTTCTATCCTTTTGGCCCTGAAGCAGGCCAACGACATCTACACCGAGCGCGACCTGTACTATGGCCGGGCTACGCCGATGGTCGAGATATGGCCACTGCCGTACCTCGCGCTGCGTGCCGGTGGGGAGGGAAGCCTGATCATGCGCGATGGTGCACAGGCGTTCGGCTGGGGTGCTACTGGAGGTCTGTCGTTCAAGATCTGGAAGGCGACGGTCGACCTGAACTACACGTTCCGGCAGAGGCCGGCGAGGACTTTGGCGGAGATCGTGATTCCTGAGTCGATATTCTTCGTCACTGTCTCGATGGACGGACTTCTGAAGAACTGATTCTGTGTGAGTGAAATTTACATTGCCTCATTATCCGCATGGATGTAGAATCCTCTATATTGTTGCATCCAGGAGAGGACATCCGGAATGAAAGCGCTTGATTTGTCAGTCTACGGGATTTCAGATGTGCGGGCATGCTATCGCAATCTAGGCTTCGATGAACTCTTCGAGCATGAGACCGCCAGCGGCCTCGCGGGGCTCGAAAAGGGATTTGTGACTAACCTCGGTGCGGTCGCGGTCGATACGGGCAAGTTTACAGGGCGATCGCCCAAGGACAAGTATATCGTCGACGAACCGCTGAACCATGACAACATATGGTGGGCTGGGCCAGGCCGCAAGGGATCCGACAACAAGCCTATGTCCGAGGCTGTCTGGTCTGATCTGTACAGGAATTCAAGCGCCCAGCTTTCCGGCAAGAAGCTGTATGTGCAGGATGCCTTCTGTGGCGCAAACCCTAATACCAGGATAGCCATACGCATCATCACCGAGGTCGCGTGGTTTGCCCACTTCGTGAAGAACATGTTCATTCGTCCTACCGAGGCTGAACTGGAGGATTTCAAGCCAGACTTCGTGACCGTCCACGCCTGCAAGACGACCGATCCCCTATGGAAGGAACACAAGCTCAATTCCGAGGTCTATGTAGCGTTCAACCTCAAGGAAAAAATGTGTGTCATTGGAGGAACCTGGTATGGCGGTGAGGTCAAGAAGGGTTTCTTCTCGATCATGAATTACTACTTGCCCCTCAAAGGGATAGCCGCGATGCACTGTTCGGCCAACGTGGGGCAGCAGGGTGACACGGCGATCTTTTTCGGGTTGTCGGGCACCGGCAAGACAACGCTCTCGACCGACCCGAAGCGCAAGCTGATAGGCGACGACGAGCATGGCTGGGACGATCATGGCGTTTTCAACTTCGAGGGCGGCTGCTACGCCAAGTGCATCAATCTTGACAAGACCAAGGAACCGGAGATCTACGGCGCCATCAGGCGCAACGCGCTCCTGGAAAACGTCGTCTATGACAGCACGACGGGCGAGATTGATTTTGCCGACGGCTCAAAGGGTGAGAATACCCGCGTTTCATACCCGATAGACCACATCGCCAACATAGTAAAGCCGGTCTCGAGGGGTGGCCATCCCAGGAACGTCATCTTCCTGTCAGCCGATGCGTTTGGTGTCCTGCCGCCCGTTTCGAGGCTGAGCCGTGACCAGGCGATGTACTACTTCCTGTCGGGCTACACCGCCAAGGTGGCAGGCACGGAGCTCGGTGTAAAGGAACCCCAGCCTACCTTCTCGGCAGCTTTTGGCGCTCCGTTCCTGCTGCTGCACCCGACTACGTACGCGGCGGAACTGGCCAGGAAGATGCACGACCATGGCTCAACAGCATGGCTCGTCAATACGGGCTGGATAGGCGGTCCCTATGGAGTCGGCGAGCGCATCGGAATCAAGCCGACAAGGGCCATCATAAACGCCATCCTTGACGGCTCCCTGGACAAGGCGGAGTTCGAGACGCTGCCGATATTCGGGCTGTCCATTCCCAAGGCCATCGTGGGTGTCGATTCAAGCTTGTTCAACCCCAGGAACCTGTGGAAGGACAAGGATGCCTACGACAAACAGGCCAGGAGGCTTGGCGTCGCGTTTATCGAGAATTTCGTGACGTACACAGACACCGAAGAAGGCAAGCGGCTGGTATCCGCGGGACCCAATCCCTAGGAATCGGCTCCGCTAGTCCTGGCCGCCCAGTTCCAGAATCAGTTCAACCTCCCCGCGCGACAGCTTGACCGCGCGGGCTATTTCTTCGACCTTCCAGCCTTGGTGTGCCAGCTTGCGCACAGTCTCCTGTACCGACAGGCTTGGCGCGCCTTTGTCCTTGCGTCCGGCAGCAGGCTCGTCCTTGAGGATATCGTTGAGCAACTTGAGGTGGTCCTGGGTCTTCTTGTTCAGTTCGTCGAAGCGCGTCTCGGCACGGGCAAGCCACTCACGGGCCTTCTGGAGTTCAGCGGCGCGCTTCTCCGCGTCGACCAGGACGCCGTCCACCTCATCCAGCCTGACGACGGTCGCGTCGAGTTTGGGCTTCCAGGCCATCACCTCGTCGAGCGACCGCTTGAGGTCAATGACGCGGTCGGGTATCTCCCGGACCTGTGCGTCTATCGTCCTGACATTGCGTTCAAGCTCGCCTATGGCCTGGAAGTTCTTGTCGACGGCGTCCGCGGTCGCGTCCAGTATGTTCGATTTCTTCTCGACTCTGTCATACTTTTCGGCGGCCTCTCCCGCGACGTCGGCAAGCCTTCGCATCTCCGCCTGAATCTGGGTAATCTGGTCATTGTTGGCCGTGACCGACGCCAGCTTCTGGTCCACTGCCTGGGACAGGGCGATCAGCCGCTTGAAATCGTCTTCCATCGCGTCGAGGCGGCGCTTTTCGGCGAGGAAGCGGGCTATCTTCTGGCCAAGCTCGTCTTCCAGTCGCTTGACGCGGCCATACTGGGTCTCGAGTTCCGCCATCTCGGCGCGCCTTGATTCGACCCTGGCCATATCGGCCTTCATCGACTCCATCGCCTCGGCCAGCGCGGTCTTCAGCTCATCGGCCCGTTCGAACAGGCGCGTCTGGGTCTGGAAGGCCTTGACCTGCTTGTCCATCTCTTCGAAGGCCTTTTCT
This sequence comes from bacterium, assembly GCA_035530295.1. Lineage (GTDB taxonomy): Bacteria > Spirochaetota > Spirochaetia > Treponematales > UBA12059 > SZUA-370. The sequence continues at coordinate 27,610 of DATKVB010000002.1, forward strand.
CGGTTCTTCTTTTCGTCGTCCATCGAGACGGCGATCTGCGCCTTGGTCGCGTCGAAGCCCTCCTGCAGTCCACGCGATTCACGCTTGTAGTCTTCTATCGCGGCATTCATGGCGACCACCGACTCGCGGGTCTTTCTGGTGGCATCCTGCGCAAGCGTGTCGTAGGAGCGCGTGAAGTCATCCAGGGCCTGGGCCGTCTTCTGGGCAAGCTCCTGGCGGAAGCGGCCTACCTCGTCAGACAGAGCCCGCACGTCGCGTGACAGCGAGTCGCGCTCGAGCTTGGCCGATTCCAGTACCTTGCGGCGTTCCTTTTCCCAGTTCTCCACTATGGCCGCTACATCGTTCTTGAATGATTCGGCCAGGGCGGAGACTGCCACCTGGCGCTCGCTCTCGGCCGACTTCATCGTCGCGGCGAACTGCGTCTTCCAGTTGTCGGCATTGGCCAGGAGCGCCGTTCGCGCCTCGTCGAAGCGGGCCCGGGATGTCGCGGCGGCTTCGGTGAGCGACTTGGTGTCGGTCTCAGTCTGCCGTTCGGCGACATGGACGCGCTCGCTGACCTCGTGCTTCCAGCGCTCCAGCTCGGCATTCATGAACGCGTCGGCGGCGGCGCGTGCATCATCCAGGTCGGCCTTGACGGAGGCCTTGAGCGATGACAGCGCGTCATCCGCCTCGCCGACGCGCGAACTGATGGCTGACCGGTGGGCATCGACCTGTGCGGTCAGCTTTTCCAGCTGATCCTGGATGCGGCTCTGCGTTTCCGTTAGGTGGGCGCGGGCTTCTTCCGACCACGCACGGTCGGTCTCGGCTCTGGCTGAGTCAGCTTCACGGATGGAGGCGGCGAGGTGCTCGTCCATCTCCGCGCGCCAGGTGCTGAACTTCTCGTCGGCGTCCTGCCTGCGCGTGCGGAGGTCCGCGAAGAACTCGTCTTCGAATATCTTGAGCTTCTCTGAAACGTCGGCATAAGCCTTGGACTTGAGCGCGTTGAGGTCGTTCTCGAGGTCCTTGACGGCGGAACGCACGCGCGTCGACTCACCACGGAACTCTTCCTCGAACGATGATTGCCGCGCTGCCAGATCCTTGCCGAACAGCGAGAAGTCTTCCTCGACGCGGCGTTCTACGCCGGCCATCGCGTCGCGCAATGCGGTTTCCATACGGTCGGCATCGATCCTGACCGATTCGAGGCGAGCCAGCCCGTGCTCTACAATATCGCGAAGCTCGGCGGCCCTGGTCTCGAAGCCGGCGAGCACGCGCTGCTCGAGATCGGCGCTTCTATCGGTGAACTTCGCGCTCAGTGCATTTATCGCATCGTCTGCCTTGTGTTCGGCCTGAGTCATCCTGGTATCGATCGCGGCCAGGCGGCTTGCCTGCTCCGCGGCGGTCTCCTCAATCCTGGACCTGAAGGCCGTTATCGATTCGGCTAGCTCACGCGCTCCGCTTTCAGCCTCGGCCTTGGTCTCGGCGACGCCTTCCTTGATGGTGGTTCGAATAGCAGCCTGCCGCGCCACGATCTCGTCCTGATACGCTTTTAGTGTGTCCTTGACCCGGGTCTGCAGCGCCTGTGCCGTCTCCATGGCCTTGCCTTCGACCTTCGCATAGCGATCCTCGTATAAAGCCTCGGCCTTGGCCACCCGGGCCTCGGCCTCCGCGATTCGTTGCTCGGTGGTCTCGAGGACCTCGTGCGCATCGGTCTTGGCCTCGGCAAGGAGCGCGTCGGCGTCCTTGCGCCAGTCTGCCTTGAATGTTTTGATCATGCCTTGCGTCTCGGCAATCTTCTCTTTGGCCTGGTCACGCAGCGTGTTGAATCGGTCTTCTATCGCCTCACCAAGCTTTGAACCGCGCTCGTCAATCCGCGTCCGCAGTTTCTGGAAGTTCGCTTCCTCGAGTTGCTCGCCGGTCTCCCGCGCTCGCCTGAAGGCGTCCTTCAGTTCAGCCTCGATGGCGCTGTAGCGTTCTTCCGCGGCGTTGACGGCCTGGGCGTTGGTCTTGGCGACGGCGTCGGTACCGTCCTTTGCCTGCTTCCTCAGCTCCTCTACCTGATCCTGCGCGTCATCGAGTGCCAGCCGCAGCTCTTGGGTGAATGCGGCCTTGAGCTCGTCCATCATGGCGCTGGAATCGGACCTGACGCCCTCGCGCAGGCCGGGAATGGAGGCTTTGAGCTGATCCATCTCGTCCTTGCTTGACTTGAGCGTCCTGGCGACGCCGTCAACAAAGGCACTCTCTTCGTGAATAGCTACCAGATTTTCGTCGACGCGCGCGCTCATGTCCCTGAGTTCGTTCAGGGCCTTGTCGTATTCGGCTATGCGGGAGGCCATACCGCCTATCGCATCAGCGCGCTCATTGAGCGCGTCCTCCGCGACCTGCACGCGCCTCAGGACTTCCTTGGCCGCCTGCTGGTGTACATCAAGGTCGATGGCATAGGCCTTAAGGTCCTCCGCGCGCTGATCGGCATAGGCTGCCATATCGTCACGAAGCTTGTCGGCGTATCGCTTTACCTTTTCGAGACTGCGGTTGTCACGATCCAAAACACGGTATATGAGCAACAGGATAAGCGTGATGCCAATGGCCACCAGGTTGCCAAGGTCGAACATGATTGATTTCTCCCATTTTCGATTCCGCCCGGGCACGCCATCATTGGCGCACCGGCGGCCGGGCCTGGCCCGATCCGTTTGAGTATATAGCACTATTGTCGAATAATAAAGAATAGCTAGTTCCCCGAACCTTGTGACGTGAACATGCAAGCGTCGAGGCTCCCGGTGGCGTGATGCCGGTGGAGGCCTCACGATGCAACCACCCTTCTGTCCCAACCCCCGCTGCTCCCATCACCGCGACAGCCCTGAATCGTATCTGCCCTACTGGAAACCAGCCGGCTTCTAT
>DATKVB010000003.1:0-559847 GCA_035530295.1 bacterium
GTTTTCTCTGCGGCTCTGCGTGGGATAATTGAGGGGAAGTTCCACACAGAGACACAGAGACACAGAGAAGAGAGTTGTTTTCTCTGCGGCTCTGCGTGGGATAATTGAGGGGAAGTTCCACACAGAGGCACAGAGACACAGAGAAGAGAGTTGTTTTCTCTGCGGCTCTGCGTGAGATGATCAAGTGGGTTGTTCCACACAGAGACACAGAGACACAGAGAAGAGAGTTGTTTTCTCTGTGACTCTGCGTGAGATGATCAAGTGGGTTGTTTCACACAGAGACACAGAGACACAGTGGAGAAGGGCATTTGCTTTCTCCGCGACTCCGCTGCTCTGCGTGAGATGATCAAGTGGGTTGTTTCACACAGAGACACGATGACATTGACTTCGAGCGGCCCATCGGCAAGGATTCATATATCTTGTGTGAAGGAGCTCGATATGAAGCGTCTGCAAAAAGTGGCGATCGCGATTCTGGCTTTGCTGGTCCTGGGTTCATGCCAGACAACAAACGGATCGAAAGGTGAGGGTACCATTTCAGAAGAAAAGGTGAATCTATCCAACACGGTAGGGACGTTCGTGCGGGCCGGTTCGCATGCGCCGGCGGTTCTGTTGCTGCACGGATTCGCGAGTTCCAAAGATGAAGTGGGCGACCTGTACAAGACGCTGGCAAACGCACTTGCCGAAAGAGGCATAAGCAGTCTGCGCATAGACTTCAGGGGCTGGGGTGAGAGCACCTTCCCGATGGAGCAGTCAACGACGGCGAACATGCTTGAAGATGCCAACGAGGCATTGATCTATCTGTTGCACCGGAAGGACGTGAGCAAGGTAGCCGTACACGGCTTCAGCCTCGGTTGTGGCACCGCTATAGAACTGGCGGCGGCGCGACCAAAGGATATAGCCGTGATGGGACTGTGGTCATGCATCACGACCTACGATTCCGAGTATGACGAACTGGAAGTGATCAGCCCCGCGTCGGTGCAGCAGGCTCTGACCGAGGGCAAGGCCGACTTTGATCTTGGATGGAGGACTATAACTCTTGGCAAGGCATTCTTCGACAGCCTCAAGGGACATGACCTGGCAAAATCGTACAAGCAGTTTCCAGGGAAGGTCCTGATTATCGATGGAGCAGAAGACAGTCTGGTGGTGTCCCTGAAATTCTTTGGCGATATCGCACCAGCCAGAACGACCACCTTCGCCGTTCCCGATGCCGACCATATATACAAGGTGCTTACCGACGACAAGGTCCCATCAACCGCGCTGATCGACAAGACGCTTGCGTGGTACACGGCGAATCTGAAGTAATACGCACCTGCACGTTCATGTGGACACGAGATCGGCCGCTCCGACGCAACAATCGGGGCGGCCGCGTGTCTATCAAGGCGAAACGGAGCCAATCAATGAACTTGCAGAATGCGCATATCAATATCTGGGGAGATTCAATACTAAAAGGCGTTGTCCTCGACGAGACGAACGGCCGCTATCAGGTACTGCAGAACAACTGCGTCGAACGATTCGCCACGCTGACCGGCTCGATCATAGACAACCACTCGAGCTTCGGCATGACGACCGGCAAGGCGCTGGAACGCATCAAGCGATCGCTGATCAGAAAGCCGCCAGTGCACGACGATATCGTGCTTATAGAATTCGGCGGCAACGATTGCGATTTTCGATGGGACGAAATATCGGCGAGCCCCGGCGAGCAGCATCTGCCCAAGACGCCGATAGGGCAATTCGGCGAGGCCCTCCAGTCAATCATCGATCTGTTCAAATCCATCGACATCAGGCCCGTACTGATGGCGTTGCCGCCGCTCGAACCCGGGCGATTCCTGGACTGGGTATCGCGAGGCCTTGACCGCGCCAACATCCTGGCATGGCTCGGGGACGTGAACCGGATATACCGCTGGCAGGAAGCGTACAGCGACATCGTCGTGCAGACCGCCAACGCCAACGGGCTGCGCGTGCTGGACGTGCGCAAGGACTTCCTTGTCAGCGACAACTACGCCGCCAAATTCTGCGCCGACGGCATGCATCCCAACGAGGCCGGCCAGACGGTCATACTCGATTCGATACTATCGTATGTGGAGAGCGCGTAGGGGCGGAGGGCGGACTCTGCCAAGCTTCCTTGACACGGACAGATTTCGGACACAGAATCCTTGGCAACCCTGACAAAATGCGAGGATAAAAATGTCCATTTCGTGGAACGAGATAAAGACCCGGTCGGCGGCTTTTGTAAACGAATGGAAGGACAGGGCGTCGTTGGCTCGCGAAGAGGCTGATGCCCAGTCATTCGAGAATGACTTCTTTCATGTTTTCGGTGTGGAGCGCTCCAAGGTAGCGATATTCGAGCATAAGGTACGACTGGACGATGACGCCAGGGGCTACATCGACCTGTTCTGGAAGGGGCACATCATCGTTGAGATGAAGAGCCCCGGCAAGGACATGGAGAAGGCGTACGAACAGGCCAAGGCCTATGCCAACGTCCTGCCGCCCGCCGATATGCCACGTTGCATACTCATTTGCGACTTCAAGCACTTTCACTACTACGACCTGGAGGACAACGCCAGGCGGTATGACTTTGCGCTCGACGAGCTGACCGCCCATGTGGAGCTGTTCAGCGATCTCGCCGGCTATAAGGATGTGGAGTACAAGAAGCAGGACGCCGTCAATGTCGAGGCTGCGGAGCGGATGGGCAGGATCCATGACGCCCTCAAGGCCATAGGGTACGAGGGGCACCAGCTCGAGGTCTACCTGGTACGACTCTTGTTCTGCCTCTTCGCTGACGACACCGGCATCTTCGAGCATGACTCATTTATCCGGTACATCCTGCAGCGCACCAATGTAGACGGATCTGATCTGGCGCTGCATCTGCAGTCGATTTTCGATGTGTTGAACAAGCCCGACGACAAGCGCCTGAAGAACCTGGACGAACAGCTGGACGCGTTTCCATACGTGAATGGTGGCCTCTTCGAGGAGCGGCTCGACACCGCCAGTTTCGATTCCGCGATGCGCGAGAGCCTCATCGCGTGCTGCCAGCTTGACTGGGGCAAGATATCCCCAGCCATATTCGGCGCAATGTTCCAGAGCGTTATGAACGCCGAAGAGCGCCGCAACCTGGGCGCCCACTACACCAGCGAGGAAAACATCCAGAAGCTGATCCACCCCCTGTTTCTGGATGAGCTGTGGGCCGAGTTCGACAAGATCAAGGCGCTGCGATCGGAAGTTCGGGTCGCCCGCCTCAATGAGTTCCACGACAAGCTGGCGCGACTCAAATTTCTTGACCCCGCCTGCGGGTGCGGCAACTTCCTCGTCATAACATACCGGGAGCTGCGCATACTCGAGCTGTCGGTGATCAGGGAACTTCTGGGACCAAACCGCCTCCTCGATGTGGACCACTACATAAAGGTCAACGTTGACCAGTTCTACGGCATAGAGATAGAGGAGTTCCCCGCGCAGATAGCCGAGGTTGCGATGTGGCTCATGGACCACCAGATGAACCTCCTCGTGCGCGACATGTTCGGCGAGTACTACGTGCGCATACCGCTACGCAAGTCCGCCGCCATCCTCTGCGCCAATGCCCTGACCACCGACTGGGAAAGCGTCGTGCCAAAGACAGAACTGTCGTACATATTGGGCAACCCGCCGTTCGTGGGGGCGCGGATGATGGGAGAGTCGCAGAAAAGGGATCTGCTTCAGGTCTTTGGCGATCTCAAGAATTCAGGCAACCTGGACTTTGTCACCGCGTGGTACAAGAAGGCCGCCCTCTATATCCAGAGCACCGATATTGAGTGCGCGTTTGTCTCAACCAATTCGATATGCCAGGGCGAACAAGTGGCTATCCTCTGGCCAGAGCTGATGAACCGATATGGCGTGACTATCAATTTTGCCCATACGACGTTCCGGTGGAGCAACGAGGCACGGGGACAGGCTGCCGTCTATTGCGTGATCGTGGGTTTCTCACTACGGGAGGCAAGGCAGAAGCGGCTATACTTCTACAACACCGTTGATTCTGTTTCAGTTGAACGGACCGCAAGAACCATTAATGCATATTTGATAGAGGGGCCCGAAGTATTTGTGCAATCCAGAACCAACCCACTTTGTGACGTTCCACAGATAGGCATTGGCAACAAACCAATCGACGGTGGTAATTACCTGTTTACGGATCAAGAAAAGAACGAGTTTGTTGCCCAGGAGCCTGATTCTGACGTCTTCTTCAAGCGATGGTACGGATCCGATGAGTTTATCAACAATAGACCACGCTGGTGTCTATGGCTTGGAGATTGTTCTCCAGCGCAACTGCGGAGTATGCCTCTTTGCCGCGAGCGGGTGGAAAGAGTGCGGGCGTTTCGTCTGCAAAGCACCAGTGAGGGCACCAGAAAGCTGGCAGCGATGCCGACGAGATTCCATGTCGAAAACATGCCAGGATCAGACTACATATTGATTCCGAAGGTATCATCTGAAAGACGAAAGTACATACCGATTGGCTTTTTTTCTCCTCGTATTCTATCCAGTGATTTGGTTTTCATTATTCCCGGCGCTGCGATATACCACTTCGGTATCCTCACCTCCACCATGCACATGGCCTGGACGCGCTATGTCTGCGGCCGGCTGGAAATGCGATATCGCTATTCCAAGGACATCGTCTACAACAACTTTCCCTGGCCGGAGCCAACTGATGCGCAGCGGGCGGCTATAGAGGCGGCGGCGCAGGGGGTGCTGGACGCGCGCGCGCTGTTCCCCGACTCCAGCCTGGCTGACCTGTACGACCCCAACACCATGCCGCCGGAGCTTACCCGGGCGCATGACAAGCTGGACAAGTTGGTGGAGAAGGCCTATGGCAAGAGTTTCGACTCGGACGCAGGGCGCGTGGCGTTCCTCTTTGAGCGGTACCAGAAGCTGACGGCGGATCTGTTCACGGGGGAATCGAAGAAGGCCGGTCGCAGGAAGCCATGATGCTCGATGGGCCTCCATGGTATCATGGTAGTAGCACTGGAACGGAGGATTCGGTATGGCAGAGAAGGAACAAGCGCTTTTCGATCACGGCTCCGCCTGGCTGCGGGCCGACTTTCATCTCCATACCAAAGCTGATGACGAGTTTGTCTACCAAGGCGACGACAACTACTATAACAGCTCGTACATCGATGCCTTGCTGGCGGTCGATATTCGATTTGGCGTCATAACGAACCACAATAAATTCGACTTTGACGAGTTTGTAGCCATCAGCAAAACCGCTGCTAAAAGAGATATCTACCTCTTGCCCGGAGTGGAACTGTCCGCGGGCGATGGCACGGCGGGAATACACGTGAATATCGTGTTCTCGGAAACCTGGTATTCAAACGGGGATCTCATTTCCCCATTTCTGTCGACGATGTTCCTCGGTAAGTCCGAAGATCAATACCAGAACGAGAACGGTCGAAGCGACAAGAACCTTATCGAGATCGTCGACGCATTGGACAAGGTCGGCAAAGATTATTTCCTTGTGTTCGCCCATGTTGAAGATGCAAAAGGCCTCTGGCATGAGATCAAGGCACGACTAGCCGACTGGAACGACCCCCGCCATCGCCCGCTCAGAGACAGGACGCTGGGCTTCCAGAAGGTGCGTACCAGGGACGAGAGGCGCAAGGTCGAGAATTGGTTGGGCGGCTGGTATCCTGCGGAGCTGGAAGGCAGCGACTGCAAATCGATAGCCGAAATCGGCAAGGGGCGCTCCTGTTACCTAAAGCTAGGAGCTTTCAACTTCGAGGCGGTCAAGTTCGCTCTGAGCGACTATAAGGTGCGCGTCAGCCATACGCCCGTTCCGCACAAGCGTTCGTACATCAAGAGCGTGAAGATCGATGGAGGAACGCTCGATGGCCAGGCGTTGCCCTTGGCGGCCGGGCTTAATGCCCTCATTGGCATCCGGGGTAGTGGCAAGTCCTCCATCATAGAGGCAATACGCTTCGGCCTCGATATTCCATTCGGGGAAAAGGCACAGGACGCAGACTACAAGCAAAGACTCATAAAGCATAGCCTCGGAAGCGGTGGCAAAATCACCATAGTGGCTGTGGACAGTTATGGTGAAGAATACGAGATACGGCGCATCTGGGAACATAGCCCCGAAGTGTTCAAGAATGGGATATTGCAGCCGGGAGTCAGCATACGGGAGTCAATCATCTCCAAGCCCCTTTACTTTGGTCAGAAAGATCTTTCCAGTTCTGGTGAAGGATTCGAGAAGGACTTGGTGGAAAAACTCCTTGGCCCGGCAGTAGAGGCTATACGTTTCAAAATAGAGGAACAGAAAGAGAAGGTCAAACAAGCGGTACAGCGTTATAAGAGGCTGGGAGCCTTGGCGGAGCGCAGGGAAGAGCAGACCCAGAAGAAGCAGAATGCTGAATTTCAATTAAGACGTTACAAAGAATACGGGCTTGAAGACAAGCTCCAGAAGCAAATCGACTACGACGCGGATGCCAAGCGTCTCGGTGATATGACCCGGGCGGTCCAGGACCTGCAGAAAGGCTTGAACGTCTTCCTCGCCGAGCATGAGGACGAGGTACGCAATCTAGCATTCTATACGTCGAAGCGGAATGAGGCTTTCTTCAAGGACTTTTCTCTGCTCTATGGCAACGCGCTTACGCAACTCGACTCTTTGACCAAATGCAATCAGAGCCTGCATGCACTTCTCCCCGAGATGGAAGCCAGGACGGCCGTTTTTGCCGGCATCCTGAGCGGTCTCAAGGAAGAATTCGCCGCTACTGAGCGAGCGATAAATGATGAATTCAGGATCGCCGGCATCCCCGCCATTCGTACAGATGAATTCCGCCAGCTCAGTAAGGCCATAGATAACGCCACCGCGATTCTTGCTGAACTGGACAAAGAGCAGGCCAAAGCCGATAGCATACAGGCGGAATTGCTGGGAGAGCTGTCTGCGCTCAACAGCCTGTGGCTATCCGAGTATGGACTCATTAAGGCCGAGATGGATAAGGTGAATGCCGGACATTCGTCGCTGTCCATCGAGGTGGCGTATAAGGGAGATCGGAACGCGTTCAAGGCTATGCTCAGGGATACCATGAGGGGCAGCAGCCTGCGAGAAACCGTATACGACAGAGTAAGGGATACCTTCGTAGATCCCATCGAGGTATTCAAGGATAAGGCCCGGGTTGACGAGCAGTTAGGAAGCAACGCACCCGTATTCTGGAAGTACTTCCTGGACAACCTGGAACTCATGGTATCGTGGAAGGTACCGAACCTGTTTACCATCAAGTACAAGGGAAAGGAGCTCAAGGACCACTCACTTGGGCAAAGGGCGTCGGCGCTCATGCTGTTTGTGCTCAGTCAGAAGGAGCATGATGTCATATTGATAGACCAACCGGAGGATGACCTGGACAACCAGACTATCTACCAGGATGTCATAAAGCTTATCCGTGAGCTAAAGACCGACACGCAGTTCATCTTCGCGACACACAACCCCAACTTTCCTGTTCTCGGAGACGCCGAGATGGTAGTATCCTGTACGTACGCCAACGACCGCGTCAGTACCCAGCTGGGTAGCATCGACGACAAGGCGGTACAGGAACGGATAGTCAGCGTGATGGAAGGTGGCCAGGAAGCCTTCAATCGGCGCAAGGAGATATACGGAATATGGAAACCTCTGAGCTCCTAGAGATATTGAGCCGCGGCGAAGACGGTACACATCAATTTAAGGCGGATATCGCGAACGGAACCGCGCTGGCTTCCGAAATAGTCGCGTTCTCCAATTCCGGTGGAGGACAGATATTTATAGGCGTTGATGACGACGGGAGTCCCAGCGGGCTCGGCCCCGACCGGTTGCGCGGCGAGCGCGGCCTTAACCAACTCATAGCCAACGTCACTACGAACCAGGTGCTTCCACCGGTCAATGTAGCGACCGAGAATGTTCTATTGCCGGCTGGCTTGGTCATCGTGGTAACAGTGCATGATGGCGTAGCCAAGCCATACATGGACAATCAAGGGGCGATATGGGTCAAGTCTGGTTCCGATAAGCGCAGGGTTACCTCGAGGGAGGAACTGCAGCGCATGTTTCAGAGCGCGGGCTTGGTGCATGGCGATGAGATACCCGCCAACGGCATAACAGCGGCTGATCTTGATCTGGACTACTTCGGGCAGTTTTATAGACATGAATACACAGAGGGATTAGAGGATGCTGACACAGGGTTACCGCGCTTGCTTGAGAACATGAATCTTGCCAAGGACGGCGTCCTGAATGTAGCGGGGGCTTTGCTATTCGCAAAGGCGCCGCAGGTGCGGCTTCCAACCTTCATAGTCAAGGCGGTCGCGTTTCCCGGAGTCGATATCAGTGACTCGGAGTACCTGGACAGCAAGGATATTGATGGCAAATTGGCTGATGTTTTCAGCAAATGCATGAGTTTTCTGTTGGCAAATACCAGGGCAGTCCAGGGCAATCATGGTTTCAATTCGATCGGCCAACCAGAGATCCCCCGCGCGGTACTCGAAGAACTGGTCGTCAATGCCCTCATGCATCGCGACTACTTCGTCTCCGCCCCAATCCGTGTTCTGATATTCAGAGACAGGATAGAGATCATCAGTCCCGGACATCTGCCCAATAATCTGACGGTCGAGAATATCATAAGCGGAAATTCCAATATACGAAATCCTGTACTCGTATCGTTCGCTTCGAGGCTCTTGCCGTATCGCGGAATAGGTAGCGGAATACGGCGCGCCCTTAGAGCATATTCTGACATACACTTCTTGGACGACAGAACCAACAATATCTTTGTCGCCACAATCGCGAGGCACGAGTAGGTAAGGCCCTTCTCAGGACAGTCCCCCGTTAATTTTCCTTGACAATCCCCGGTCCGGGGGTACACTCAGGCCACAGCGCCAGCAACCAGTGTCATGCAGCAGTTCAAAAAGCCCGGAGGTCCCGTGCGTGTTCACGCGGCGATCGTGGCCCGATCAGAAGCAACTACCCCAGGACCAGAAGTAACTACCCAAGGACCAGAAGCAACTACCCAAGGTCAAGAAGCAACTACCCAAGGACCAGAAGCAACTACCCCAGGACCAGAAGTAACTACCCAAGGTCGAGAAGTAACTACCCAAGGACCAGAAGTAACTGTCGCAGGTCGAGAAGTAACTACCGCAGGACGAGAAGCAACCACCGAAGGACGAGAAGTACGCACCGCCCATGAAGCAGCGAAAAACGACCGCCGTTGGCGGCCATCAGCAAATCGTTGGAGGTATCGCGGAATGATCAAGACATCGCAATCGAAGTTCCTGCAGGAGGCGAGGACACTCGTCGAAAACGCTGTCGGCCTGCCCGAGATAGCGTCGGTGTTGTCAGGCTACGGCTACACGGATGCGAGGTTCAAGGAGGGCCTCCATCTGCTCGACGCTGCCGACGGGCTTTCCCGCAAGAAGACTGAGGATCATGGCGAGCGCCTCGAGGCGACGGCCGGCTTTGCCAAGGCCTGGGCTTCCGCCAATGTCCTGTACTGCAAGACGCTCAAGCTGGCGCGCATAGCGCTGGGCGACGATGCCAAGGCCGTTGTGGCGCTCAAGATGATGGGGCCCCGAAAGCAGAGTTTCTCCGGCTGGTTCGACCAGGCCGCTACCTTCTACGACAATATGATGCGCGAGAGCCGCTTCGTCACGATGATGGCCGGATTCGGCTACTCGAAGGAGAAGCTGGCAGACGAACGGTCCGCCATCCATGGTGTCGGCACCAAGTACAATGTGCACGCGCAGGAATCGGGGTCCGACCAGGCCTCCACCGCCGATCGTGACCGCAAATTCAAGGAGCTCGACTCCTGGGTCAGCGACCTGCGCGGGGTATGCGAGGTGGCGTTCTACGATGACCGTGACGAGCTTGAGAAGCTCGGGCCGCTGGCGCCCACGCGCAGGCGCCGGTCCGGCACAAAGAAGAAACCCGCCGCCGTAACGGCCTAGGCCGCATCGATCCCGACGCGCGGGGGTTCCATCCCGCGCGTCATTCCCACTTGAACAGCGCGGAGCTGAGCACCAGAAACACAATGGTCGCGCCGCCCAGGAACAGCAGGTTGGGCGCTATCTGGGCAATGCCGGCGCCGTCGATCATGATCTTGCGCGCGGCCTCGGTAAAGTGCGTCAGCGGAAAGGCGTACGATATGGTCCTGAGTATGGGCGGGCTGCCCTCAAGCGAGAAGAACACGCCTGACAGGGCGAGCATAGGAAAGGTGATAACGTTGAGGAGGCCCCCGGCCATCTCCTCGCTCTTCATCCTGGAGGCAAACACCAGCCCAAGCGCAATCATGCACAGGATGCCCAGGGTTGTCAGCGCCAAGAGGAGCATGTAACTGCCGCGCATCATGAAGCCCAGGAACAGGTTGGTGCCAGCGTAGACGAATACCGATGTGGCCAGCACGATGACGAGGCGGCTTGCCGCCTGGGCCGCCACAAAATTCAGGGCATGCACCGGAGTCGCCTTGAAGCGCTTGAGCACGCCGTTCTTGCGGTAGCGGACTATGACGTAGCCGACGCCAAAGAGGCTGGAGAACATCATGTTCATGCCGATGACCCCCGGCACCAGCCAGTCCACGTAGCGGGTGGCCCGCCCGATGACGGTGCGCTCGGTAAAGGTGGTGTGGGTGCCGGTCGCCGAGTCCTGTTGCGCCGTAAACAGGGTGCGCAAGAGGCGCCCCTTCGACGACTCGGCGTTGATGGCGTACTGGGAATTGCCAAAGTCCAGCACCATGTCTATCTGGTGGCGCTCCAGCTTCTGCATGGCGTTGGCGAGTCCGTCGGCGCCTTCGTATGGTATGAACTGCGCCTGCTCCATGCCCATGAACGGCATGCCCGGTGGCGGCGTGCCTGAGACGCCCACCTTGAAGAGGGCGGACTCGCCGCCGGAGAACGCGAAGGCCATGCCCAATACCAGGAATATGGGCATGATCAGGTTCCATACAAAGGTGCCGCGGTCGCGCACGAATTCCATCGTCCGGGCCTTGAACATCGCTATGAATTGTCTAAATAGCATACGCTACCTTTCACGATCAGGCATTCTATGTTCCGCAGTCCGCCGCCGCTCTAGGTCCGCAGCGATGATCCTGTCAGTTTGATGAAGAGGTCCTCAAGATTGGGCTTGTGAATGGACAGGCCTTCCAGGTTGACGTGGGCCGCCAGCAGTGCCTTGAGGCTCGTGTCCAGCGTCGTGGTCTGCAGTTCAAGCACATCGTCCCTGATGTCCACGCCCGGAAGATCCGCCAGCGACTCGTCGCAGCACTTGTCGTAGGGCAGGCGTATCAGTACGCCTTCAAAATGGGTAGCCAACAGTACATCGGGGGTGTCTATGGCCATGATGGCGCCGCGGTCCATGATCGCTATGCGGTCGCACAGCAGTTCCGCCTCGTCCATGTAGTGGGTTGTCAGGAGTATCGTGGTGTGCTCGGCCTTGATCCTGCCTATCAGCTCCCAGAAGTTGCGGCGGGCCTGCGGGTCGAGTCCGGTCGTCGGTTCATCGAGGAACACGATCTCCGGTTTTGGCAGTATCGCCAGCGCGAGCAGCATCCGCTGTCGCTGGCCGCCTGACAGCTTGCGGTTGTCGCGCTCCAGGATGTCCTCGAGCGAGCACAGCCTGACCACTTCGTCGATCGACCGCGATGATGGGTAGAACGACGAGAATAGCTCTATGGTCTCGCGCACGGTTATGAACTCGGGCAGTGCCGTCGACTGGAACTGTATGCCAATCTTCTTCTTGAAGTTCCGGTCTATCGGGGAGTCCTTGAACAGGACCCTGCCCGATGTCGGTTCGGTTATGCCTTCAAGCATCTCTATGGTCGTGGTCTTGCCGGCGCCGTTCGGCCCCAGGAGGCCGAAGCAGATGCCCTCCGGTATGCCGAAGCTGACGCCATCGACTGCCTTGACGGTGCCGAAGTGCTTTGTAAGATTCTCTACTCTGAGTATGTCGCTCATCTTTACAAGATAGCAAGCCGCCAGACGGCGCGGCAATGTTATTCGGCGGCGCTCAATGGTGCGTAGTAGTCGTTGCCCCGTGAGTCGACGACGACCAGGGCGGGCAGGCCGGCGAGCTGGACCAGCCTGATGGCCTCCATGCCCAGCTCCGGCCACGCGATCGTGTCGCAGGCCGACACGTAGCGCGATGCGGCCAGGGCGGCGGCGCCTCCGATGGCCGCCAGGTATACGCCACGGTGGATGGCGCAGGCGGTTCTGCAGGCGGCGCCGCGCTCGCCCTTGCCTATGGTAATCCTCGATATGCCGCGCGCCATGAAGGGCTCCAGGTACGAGTCCATGCGTCTTGAGGTGGTGGGGCCTATCGAGCCCACGACCTGGCCCTCGGGCGTGTCGGTCGGGCTGGCGTAGAATATGGGATAGCGGGTCCAGTCTGGCAGGTCATCGCCGCGCTCCATCATGGAAAGGAGCCTGGCGTGTGCCGCGTCGCGGGCAAGTATGACGGGGCCCCACAGCTCCACGAGTTCGCCCGAGCGCAGGCTCAGCATGGTCGCCTCGGCCTCAGGGTCATCGGTCGGGGCCAGCTTGACGCGGCGGGCCGTGCCGGGGACAGTCTCAGCTGTCATGGTCTTGCCCGCGCTCGCCATATCGATGATGCGCCGCAGGTCGGCCGCGTCGGCAAGGCGCTCGACGAAGCAGCCGTCGCGGTCTATGCGTGCGTAGGCCTGCCGGTGCGCCGAGCATGATACGGCTATGACGACTGGCAGGCTCGCGGCGTGGCGCGGCAGCCTGACGACGCGGGCATCGCGCGCAAGGAAGCGCCCGCCGAACTGGGCTCCCCAGCCGGAAAGCGCGGCGGCGTCCATCACCATCGTCTCCATCTGGCGGTCGCGGTAGGGGCCGCCATCGGCCTGTGGCTCGGATGCCAGCGCGTCCAGGGCGCCGGCGCTGGCGAGCTTGGCCGCCATGGTTGACTCCTCGGGGCTTTGCCCGCCCAGCACGATGGCTATGCGGTACGGTGGGCAGGCCGAGACACCAAGGCTCTGGATGGCCTTCTTGATGAAGGCCGCGAAGGCGTCAGGCCTAAGGAGGCTCTTTGTTTCCTGGAACAGGGCCGTCTTGTTGGCGGAACCGCCACCCTTGGCTACGAACAGGAAGTGGTACGCGTCGCCGCGCACCGATGACAGGTGGGCCGCGAGCGGGGCGTTGTCGCCGGTATTGCGCTCGCCGAATGACAGCAGTGGCACGACCTGGCTGTTGCGCAGCCGGCCGGCCGTCCATGCTGACAGGGCACCACGTCCGAGCAGGGTCTCGTCGTCGTCCTGGCCATCGACCAGGACCCGGTCACCCTTCCACGCGTACACGGTGGCGGTGCCTGTATCCTGGCATATCGGGAAGATGCCGCCGCAGCCTACGAGCGCGTTGTCGAGCAGTGACCTGGTAACGTAGCGGTCGCGCTCCCCGGTGGCCGGATCGTAGGCTACGGCGGCCAGATCGGACAGGAACGACGGGCGCAGCCTGAACTGGATATCGCCAAAGGCCCGCCTGGCGAGGGCGGTCAATGCTTCCGGGGCAACGACCAGGAACTCCCTGCCCAGGGCCCGCTCGATCCGCGGGGGCTCCAGAGGCAGCCTGTCGAATGGTACCGGGGTCTCGCCATCATAGGCCGCCACTACACATCCATACATCGCGTGTTCTGTTCCATGCATGGCCAGATACTACCCCGATTCCGCCGCGTTTGCCAGAGTCGGCGTCTTCCCCTATACTGGAGGTCTACACGCGCGCGGGAGGTTCAACCTGAGACAGTCAGCATCGGAAGGCATGCACGCGCTTATCGTGCACTACCACCTCAAGCCAGGCGGTGTGACGACGGTCATACAGCGGCAGGTCTCAGCGCTCGCGGAGCGGGGCATCGATGCCTCGCTGCTGGTGGGCGAACCGGCTGCCCATGTCGGTGCCAGCGTAGCCGTCGAGCCGGCCCTGATGTACGACCAGGATGGCGGCCGCGAGCCTGACCCCAGGCGTGTCAGGGCCATCGTGAACTCCATAGAGCGCGAGGCCAGGGCCCTGGGCCGTGATACGGTCATCCATGTGCACAATCCGACGATACGCAAGAACGCCTCGATGCTGGCGGCCCTGTCGGAGATAGCCGAGTCAGGGCGCAGCGTGCTGCTGCAGGTGCACGACCTGGCCGAGGACTGGCGGCCTGATGTCTATGCCCAGGCGCCGTATCCGCGCGGCGCCCGGTGGGCCGCGATAAACCGTTTCGATCAGGCGGCGATCGGTGCCGCGATAGGAAGCCCGCAGGCTGTGACATTCCTGCCCAATCCGGTACCGACCGATACGCAAACCGGGGGTATGGCCAGGGCCGGGAGCGGCTCGGACAGGCCACGGGGTCCGGGGCTGGTGCTGTACCCGGTGCGCGGCATACGGCGCAAGAACCTGGGCGAGATACTGCTGCTCTCGATGTTCGCCAGGCCTGGAGCATCGGTCGCCGTAACGCTGCCGCCGAACAAGCCCGAGGATATGCCACGATACGCGGCCTGGCGCTCGCTCGCCGCCACGCTGGGCGCGCCCGCGAGGTTTGACCAGGGGCTGGAACATGGCCTCGATGAACTGTACGCGCGAGCCACCGCGGTCGTCAGCACGTCGATCAAGGAAGGCTTCGGCCTGTCATATCTTGAGCCGATGGCGCGCGGACGCGTTACCCTGGGGCGCCGGCTCGGTCGGGTCATTGTCGATTTCGAGGATGAGGGGCTGTCCTTTCCCGCCCTGTATGAGCGGCTTGTCGTGCCCGCTGGCCTCTTCGATGCCGACGCGTTCGCGTCGCGGGCCACTGTGGCGGTGAACGCGGCGGCCCGGAACTATGGCGTGCCGGAACGTGGCGAGCAACTGGCGCGCGCGGTCGTCGCGAGCGTGCTTGAGTCGTCCGGGGCGGGCCCGGACTTCGGGCGGCTCGATGAGGAGGCCCAGACCCAGGTATTGCGCGAGGTGGCCGGGCGGGCGGAAGGGCGGGCCAGAATCCTGGCTGCCAATCCCTTTCTTGACGGATGGGACGCGATCGCCGACAGCCTTGAGCCGACGCCGCCGGAGATGCTTGAACCCTGGTCGGAGCGGGCCTGCGCCGACCGGCTTGCGGCAACATACCGGCAGGCTCTCGATGGCGACGGATACCCGGCGCCGGACAAGGCACGGCTTCTGTCGCGCTACCTGGTGCCGGAGAGTTTTCATGGCGTCGGCATCTGATACCGGCCTTTCCACATCGGTGCTCGACGAGCTGAGGCGGTACATAGCGCTGTATGGAGTCAGGCGGGACCGCTCCGGTGGCGCCAGCGCGGTGGAACCGGCCGCGGTTCCTGACAGCCTGCGGTACCTGCTGGAAGTGCCATTGCCACGCAAGCCGCTCGCGGTGGCGGTGGATGTCTACGGCACAATCCTTGCGAGCGCATCGGGTGAATGCACCGCTGACGCGCCAGAAGGCCTGGCCCCATCGGAGGGCTTTCCCACCGACATGGCGCAACGGCTCCGTGCTATGGTGGAACATGACCACGCCGAAGAGCAGGCGCACGGCATTCCGTGGCCCGAGGTCGACGCGCCGCTGGTATTCGCGCGGGCGCTGGAAATGCCCCTGGATGCTCTTGCGTACGTGCAGGGAGCCAGGGCCTGCGTCGCGTGGGAATGCGCCATGAACCCCTGCGCGGCTATGCCCGGCGCGGCGGATGCCCTGCGTGCCTTTGGTGCATCTGGTTTGCCGCTCGCTGTCGTATCAAACGCGCAGTTCTATTCGCCGCTCTTCGTGGAGGCGGCTTTCGGGGCACCGCTGTACGGAAGCAGAGGCCTGGGATTCGATCCGGAGCTGATGCTGTGGTCATACGTGGAGCGCCGGGCAAAGCCTGACCGGTGGATGTTCGACGAGCTTGCCAGGAGGCTCGGACGGCGCGGAGTACCGGTTGACCGCGTCCTGTATGTTGGCAACGACGCGCTGAACGATTGCGCCGCCGCGGGCGAGGCCGGTCTCATGACGGCGCTGTTCGCCGGCGACGCCCGTTCGTTCAAGCCGCGCGTCGGCGAGCCGCGGGTACTGGCGACTCCGCCGTCCACCATGGTCGGCTCGTGGGACGCGCTGAGGAGGATCGTATGTACCTGACCAGGACACGGGACATAGGCCGTGTGGGCTTTGTTTCGACTCGTTTCATGGGCACCGACGGCGTATCGCTTGAGACCTGGAAGTGGAACGAGGTGCTGACCGAGCTTGGCTACGAGACCTTCTTCTTCTCCGGCAAGAGCGACTGGTTCCCGGAGCGGTCGCGCGTCGTCGAGGATGCGTTCTTCGGGCATCCGCGGGTCGCGGAGTTGCAGGCGGAGATATTCGCGCGGTCCACGAGGCGACGTGGCCTGACCGCGGAGGTCGGCGAGATCAAGGGCAGGCTCAAGGCGGCGCTCTATGAGTTCGTCAAGGATTTCAGGATAGACGTGCTTATAGTCGAGAACGCGTTCTCCATCCCCATGCACATTCCGCTCGGCGTCGCTCTTGCCGAGCTGGTCGCCGAGCTTGAAATGCCCACCGTGGCGCACAACCATGACTTTGCCTGGGAGCGGCAGCGCTTCATGACGGGCTGCGCCGAGGACTACATAGTCCGCGCCTTTCCTCCGCGTCTGCACAGCATTTCCCACGTGGTCATCAACTCGGAGGCGCGCAGGCAACTGGCGTTCAGGTGCGGCATATCGTCGGTGATGATGCCCAACGTCTGGAACTTCGACGCGACGCCTACCGTTGCGGACGACTACAACTCGACCATGCGCGCCGAACTGGGGCTCGGAACCGGCGGCGTGCTCTTTCTGCAGCCGACGCGCATCATAGCGCGCAAGGGCATAGAGAGCGCCATCGAGCTGGTCGCCCGGTACAACGAGCTAGACCAGGGCTCACAGGGCAAGCTGCTCATATCGCACCCGGAACTTGACGAGGGCAACGAGTACCAGAAGCGCGTGCTCGATTACGCCATGTTCATGGGTGTGGAGCTTATAGTCAGGCCTGACCTGATAGGGGTGGAGCGCGGCGCCCGCGCGGATGGTGGCAAGGTGTATTCCCTCTGGGACGCGTACGTACAGTCTGACTTTGTGACGTACCCATCAACGTACGAGGGATTCGGCAACGCGTTTCTCGAGGCCATATTCTACAGGAAGCCCATCATGGTCAACCGGTACGCCATATACGCGCAGGACATAGAGCCGCTGGGATTCAGGACGACGGTCATGGATGGCTATGTGACCGATTCTGTTGTCAAGGACGTGGCCATGGTGCTGTCGAATCCCATGGAGGAGCGCAAGCGCGTCGCCCAGAACTTCGCCATAGGCAGGAAGTACCTGTCGTACGAGCTCTTGAGGCGGCGCCTGCCCAACATATTCATGAACTTTGGCGCCGTCTCCTGAAGCCTGCTGGCGGGGTGTTGAAAAAGCCGAAAGCGGCTTTTTCAACACTTCCCTGAATATCGCAATTGCGCAAAAAACCGCAAGGTTTTCGAGCAATTGCCTGGCAGGCTGTTGAAATGCGTCGAGTATTTCAACAGCCTGCTAGAACTCCCCGGCAATCGCGACGCCGGCCATCCATGCCGACGGCAGGGGCGACCAGTCCAGGCCGCCAAACACGCGGAACGACAGCGGTATTCCGGCCGGCGTAAAGCGCAGCTCCAGAGCGCTGCGCACTGGGGTGGCTATCGACCAGCCGCCGGCAAGCGGACCGGTGCTGGCATATGCGGAAAGGGCTGCGCTGACCGCGTAGCCGCCTATGCTGACCGCGGCTCCCAGGCCGCCGCGCGCCGAGAATCCATCTTCCCAGTAGGCGCCTATTGTCGGCGCGATGACGACGTTGACAAAGGCGGAGCCAAGGCCTATGGCCGGGCCGAGTCTGACCCAGGCGGGGTCGCCGGCGGTGGCATACGATAGCCTGCCGTCGATGACGCCTGACAAGCCCACTGGTCCTGGTACCGGCGCCGCGATTCTCAGCCCGGCGATGGCGGCCGCGCTTGAATCGGTCGTCGTTGTCTCAAGCGCCAGACCTGCCTCCAGCAGGTCATGGAGTGACAGCATCGCACCCATCGTGATGATGCCCGTGGCGGCGGCGCCATTGGCCGGGATTGGAGCCAGCGCGTAGCCCGAAGCCTCTATCCTGAAGCCATCGAATGCCGGCGCAAAGGCGCTCGGTGCGTAGAACGACCCTGGAAGGGCACCGAAGGCCCCGGATGGCGACAGTATCATGGTCGAATCGACGGTGACCTGAGCCTCGTATGCGTAGGAGTCCTCTGCTGATTGTATGCCTGGTGCGGGAGTGGCGACGATGCCGATGGTGTAGGTGCCGTCCGGCACAGGCGTTCCATCGTCGGCCAGACCATTCCAGTCGAATTCCTGGTTCCAGTCGGTGAATGGACTCATGCTGGTCCGCACCAGCTCCGTGCTGTCGGCGGCGCGGATCGTGATGTCAGCCGAACCCGGGGCGCTGACATGGAATGACAGACGCGCGCTGCCACGGAGACCGGCGTTGCGCGGATTGAAGCGGTTGGCCGATAGCGAGAACGAGGTGGCCTCGAACGGCGCTGGATCAAGGGCCACCGATATGGACGCGAAGAGGCGCTCGGGGACGTAGACCGACAGCTCCTGTTCACGGTAGCCAAAGGCCTTGATCAGGACGCGCCGCTGGCCGGCAGGCACCTCGATGGTGCCGGGGGCGTAGGCGTTGTCGTCGACCAGGACCTGGGCGTTGGCCGGCGAGACGCTCACCGACAGAAAGCCTGTCTTGAGCACCAGCGATGTCGTCACCGTCGTGTGCGTATCGGCGGCAAGGCTCAGCTGGATTATCGCGTCGTAGTAACCCTCGCGGTGCAAGACCAGTGCATGGTAGCCCGGTGTCAGGCCCGTAAGATCCAGTGGCACGGTGCCGCGTACCTGGTTGTCAAGCCAGACCGACGCGTTCCTGACATCGCTTCGGACCGAAAGCGAAGCCTGGCCGCCCAGAGAGGCGGTTTCCACCGATATGACAGGCATGGCAGAGAAATCAAGCGCCGATGCCGCGATCGCCGACAGCGCGAAGACCACAGAGAGGATTCGTCTCATGATGGTACTGTAGCGCGTGGCCGGCCGCGCGGCAAGCCGGCGGCCTTTTGTTGCCCTATTCGACTTGTCCGCGCGGATGAATCGCCCTACAATGGGTATCATCGATGGTGCGCAGAAGGAGGAAGCCGTGGGAGTGCTCATCCCTATAGGATCAGGCAAGGGTGGCGTAGGCAAGACCGTGTTTACCGCCAATCTGGGGGCGGTGCTGGCATCGTATGGCAAGACCGTCATCGTCGTCGACCTGGATCTGGGCGGCGCCAATCTGCACACCTACCTGGGGGTCAGGAACAAGCATCCCGGCGTTGGTTCAATCGTATGGAAAAAAGAGAAGAAGCTGGAGAGCCTCGTGGTGCCCACCGGCGTCGACCGGCTCTTTCTGGTGCCCGGCGACAATCTGCTGCCCGGCACGGCCAACCTCGATTTCTTTACCAAGCGCCGCATCATGAAGGAGCTGCTCGAGCTGACGGCCGACTACGTGCTCCTGGATCTTGGCGCCGGAGCCTCATACAACGTGATTGACTTCTGGTTGATGGCGCCCGACGGCCTTCTGGTCACTGCGCCCGAAATTCCGGCCATACTCAATGCCTACTCGTTCCTGAAGACCGCAGCGTTCAGGTTGCTGTTCCGCTCGTTTGGCAAGGGCAGCGAGGAGCGCGAGCGCATTGTCGATTTCGTCATCAACAGGGTTGAAGGGCAGGGCGACACCTTCCTGGCGTTTGCCCAGAGGCTAGCCGCCGACAGCGCCGCCAAGGATTCAACCAAGGGCGCCAAGGCGCTCGAGGAGCTGTCGCGGTTACGGCCACGCGTCGTCGTCAACATGGGCTCCGGGCAGGACGACGCGGTGATAGCACAGCGCCTGCGCGAGATAGCGTCACGGAACCTTGGACTGGGCATGGAGTACATCACGTATATCATGCGCGACCAGGCGGTGTCGGCCTCGGTCTCCGACCGCTCGCCACTCGCGGTCACGGCGCCGGACAGCCTCTTTGTCCGGGGCGTCCGCGCAGCCGCCGACAGGATACTGAGGACGCCGGCAGCGGCCGCGCCCGGCCTTGACCTGGACGACGAAGACCTGTTCTCGATGATAGAGCGGGCCTTTGACGAAGAAGGCCAGCCGACGCTCTAGGAGCCTGTCGGACTCATGAACGCACGCAAGAATTTTTGTAGAAGAATCAGGGAAATGAAGGTCAGTGAAGCGCTTTTTGACCGGACTCGGCGCTCTGCGGCGCAAAATCGGCTCGTCAATCGGGCCATACACGAAGTATGGCCCTCAATCCTCACCAATTTTTCACTCGCAGATCACCTTCGCCCGATCAAAATCCTGAGTCCGACAGGCTCGTAGCCACAATCCCCGGGCTTGCCCTGAAGCCGGTCCGGCGTCTATCATCCCGGCCATGATCCGACCCGCGACCGCTGTCCTCGCCATATTCTGCTCCGCGCTCCTGGCAGCGGTGGCGCTGTCATGTTCCAACCATGAGCCTGCGACAGGCACCAGGGGTGTATCGGATGCTGCCTTCCGGGCCAACAGCGCGGCGGCGCGAGCCCTGATCGCGGCTATGAGCGACGACGAACTTGTGGGCCAGGTCATGATGATAGGCATCGATGGGACCTCGCGTCTTGCGAAGGCGAGTGTACAGCAACTCGAGGCCATCAAGCCAGGCGCCATCCTGCTCTTTGGCTACAATGTATCAGCCACGCCTCAGGACCTGGCCTCCTTGGCGGCCCAGGCAAGGGCGGCCGCCGGACTGCGCGGGCTGCCGCCCTTCATGGCTATCGATCATGAGGGCGGATCGGTGTACCGCTTCAAGGGCGGCCTGACGCGGCTGCCGTCCGCTCAGGTACTCGGCTCCGCCGGAGCGGAAGCGGCCCGAGCGGCGGGCCACGCGGCTGGCTCGGAGCTGGGAGCTCTCGGCGTCACGATGAACCTGGCGCCGGTCGTCGAGGCGCTCAACGCGGCCAACCGCGCCTTCCTGGTCGACCGCGCCTGGTCGACCGATCCAGCCACGGCGGGCGCCCTTGCGGCGGGCTTCATAGAGGCGTGCCAGTCACAGGGCGTGGCGGCGTGCGCCAAACATTTTCCAGGCAATGGCCCCGCAGACCCGCATGCCGCAAGGCCCGTGCTGGGTGCTGCCGGTACCGAGCTTGATGCCGTCTATATGAAACCATTCAGGATGGCGATCCGCGGCGGCGTCTCGGCTATCATGCTGTCGCACACGCTGGTGCCCGCCATAGATCCGGTCGAGCCTGCGAGCCTGTCGCCCAGCGTCATAGCCAGACTCAAGGAACGGCTCGGCTTCGGCGGCATCGTGCTGACCGATGACCTCGTGATGGCGGCGCTATCGAAGTCGGGCGGTCCCGGGGTCGCGGCGGTGGCGGCCCTGTCCGCGGGTGCGGACATGCTGATGGTCTCCGGTGGCCCCGCGGTCGAGTCGGTCAGGAAGGCCGTGCTCGCGGCACTCGCCGATGGCCGGCTGCGGCGCGACAGGCTCAAGGACGCCGCGACACGTATCATCGCCCAGAAGCTCAGGTTCGGGCTCGCCGCCCAGACCGATGCCGATCGCGATTCACGGTTGGCAGGGCTGGGGCAGACGGTCAGCCGCAACCGCGCGGCCCTCGCGGCGGCCCTCGCGGCGGCTCTAGCGCACCAGCGGTAGCTATCTTGTAGGTCATACCGGTAATCGAGTGGCCAGCACACGCCGATGATAGAGAGGTGAAAGCGAAACGCGTCACGGCTATGGTGATCACCCTCATGCTTGCCGCATCGGCGACCGCGGTCTGGGCTGATGATCTGGTCGTAGCCGCCAGCGACCTCAGGATAGAGCAACGCAACGACGCTGGCTACCATCTGTTCATCAAGGCGCGTCCAGGACTCGGCAGCGTGCTGCTGGTCGAGAGCACCAAGGATCCAGCCGGAGCGGCCGACAATTACGCCTACCGTGCCGAAGTCTGGAATCAGGTCAATGGCGACGAGAAGCGCCTGCTCGACGGGAAGTTCATAGCGCCGGCAAGCAAGGTATACTCGCTTATCGATTCGACACCCGAGCCGGATGCCCTCTTCGGTTCGGCGTATCACATCTTCATACCGTGGGTTGTCGCGTACGGATATGCCTGGTCGCGCAATGGCCGCGAATTCATTGCCGATGGCACCTTTGTCAATATCAGGGCCTTTGCCAGGCCCTATGCCGACTATTCCGGGCCATACCACGACAATCCTTACCGCATTTCAGTGACGCAGAAGCCGTTCCCCAGGCCCGAGCCCGCGGTGGAGCCACCGAAGGTCGAGCCGCCACCGGTCGAGCCGCCCGATACGTCGATGTACATGCCCGAGACGCTCAATGCGTTTGAATCGATAGCCTCATCCGGCCGAGGCGAGGTCTCCTATTCCACCGGCGAGGCTGACATCGTGCCCGTCCTTGCGCGTATTCTCGACGGCATCGAAGGTGATGAGCTGGACCTGGTGATATGTCTGGACACCACCGATTCCATGTCGGATGACATCGACGCGGTCAAGGCGACCCTGCCGGTGATGATCAAGGAGAAGTCGGCCCGGTTCTCGTCATTCAGGCTTGGCCTGGTGCTCTACAAGGACTATTTCGAGGACTACGTTGTAAAGCGCATGGATTTTACCAGGGACATCGCCGTCTTTGGCGCAGCCGTGGCCAGGATACGCGTGGCTGGCGGACGCGACATACCCGAGGCAGTGTACGAGGCCCTGTACGAGGCGCTGACCGGCTACGATTGGTCGGCGAAGAACCGTATGATAATCCTGATTGGTGATGCGCCGCCGCATCCTATACCGCGTGGCAAGATAGACAAGTCCATGGTGGATGCCAAATCGGCCGAACTGGGCATAACGGTCAACGTCATCATCTTGCCTCACTGAGCCTATGAGTGTCTTTCTTGTTTACAGGGACGCGCGGCCCGTATTACAATGCGACTTTGCGAATGGAGCTGAATGGGATGAAACGAAGACGAGCAGCCTCGACCGGCACTGAACTGATAGAACGAATCGCCCGCGCGCGGGTTCTGGTGGCCACGGCTGCTGTCTTCATATTCGGATTCTCGTTCATAGCATCGGGCCAGCCGCCCGCTGGCCTCATAGGAGCCGTTTCCCAGGGCTCGGCCGATATGGGCATGCTCCAGGACGGAGCTGGCATGGCCGAGATGGATCCCATGACGGCCATCGCGCCGCCGCCGGACGAAGGGCTGTACTACACGGTATACCAGGTCGCCAAGGGTGATACCATTTCCGAAATAGCATCCAATTTTGGCGTTACCACTGATTCGATTGTCACGTTCAACGGCATAACCAACGCCCGCACCCTGTCCATTGGCAAGTTCCTTAAGGTACCCAACATAAACGGCATCCTGTACTCCGCGAAGGTTGGCGACTCGGTTGACGCGCTCGCTGCCAGCTATGACATCTCCGCGGACAGGATCAAGGATATCAACCATCTTGACGAAGAGCCGCTCACGGCTGGCATCAAGATATTCCTTCCCGATGCCAGGCTTTCAAGCTGGGCACTGCGCGAGATATCAGGTGACCTGTTTACCTGGCCCATCCGCGGCTGGATAACCAGCTGGTACGGCTGGCGCAATGATCCGTTCACTGGCGCGCGGACCTTCC
The DNA here is from genome assembly GCA_035530295.1 of bacterium. GTDB lineage: Bacteria > Spirochaetota > Spirochaetia > Treponematales > UBA12059 > SZUA-370. Next base: position 23,651 of record DATKVB010000003.1, read on the forward strand.
ACACCGGCATCGACATCGGCTCGAGCTCCGGGGTGCCTGTGCATGCGGCTATGGAAGGTGTGGTCCGCGCCACCGGGTATTCGACGACTTCCGGCAACTATGTGTTGATAGCGCACCACTCCGGGTACAGCTCCCTGTATGCGCATCTCGAGCGTATCGATGTGAAGCCGGGCCGGACGGTTTCGACTGCTACGGTCATCGGAGCTGTGGGCACCACGGGGTACAGCACGGGACCCCATCTGCACTTCACCGTCAGCAAGAATGGCAGAACCCTCAATCCTATGACGGTGTTGCGGTAAAGGGCGATTATCCCCGGCGTTTGACAGCTCACCGCTTTTGGACTACGATGCTCTGACCATGAGAACGCTCCAGGGCATCCCGGCATCGCCGGGCATAGCCATAGGCCAGGCTTTTGTGTTCCTTGACGAAGAGGAACCCATGATTCCACGGTATCCCGTTTCAGAGCGAGAGCTCGACGGGGAGTGGGATCGCTTCATTGTGGCTGTGAGCAAGGCCAAGGATGACGTTACCGTACTGCGCGACCGCGCGTCGCGGGAGATGGGAGCCGAACATGGCGCCATCTTCGACGCACACCTGATGATGCTCGATGATCCCGAGGTCCGCGAAGCCATCGAGCTGTCGTTGCGCGAATCTCTCCTCAATATCGAGTGGATAGTGCACCTGTACGAGCAATCGATAATCAAGCAACTGGAGAGCCTGGGCGATCCGACCCTGCAGGAGCGCACTGTCGATGTACTGGACATCACGAGACGCATACTCAATCACCTGATGTTCCGGGAACGCATGTCGCTGGCCGACCTGTCCGGCGATGTCGTGCTGGTCGCGCACAATCTGCTGCCTTCGGACATGATTGCGATGCGCCGGGAGCATGTTCTGGCCATAGCGATGGATGCCGGAGGCAAGACCAGCCACACCGCGATTCTGGCCCGGGCCTTCGAAATACCGGCCGTAGTAGGGCTTGGAAGCGTCGCCCGCTCCATCAAGGCGGGTTCCAAGGTGATAGTCGATGGCAACAGCGGTGACATCAAGGTTGATCCCGACGCCACCACACTGGAGCGATATGAACGGGTCCGAGCCAGGATGGCAGAGCGTACCATGGATCTGGCTTCGATCATGACTCTGCCAGCAGTGACCACCGATGGTACGCAGGTATTGATCAAGGCGAATATCGAGGTTCCCGAGGAGACAGATTCTGTGCTCAGGCATGGAGCCTCCGGTATCGGGCTGTTCCGGTCGGAATTCCTGTTCCTGCAACCGGGACGCGCTCCCAGCGAAGAATCCCAGTACAGCGCGTACAGGAAGGTGCTCGAGGCGATGGGTACCCGTCCTGTCACCATCAGGACACTCGATGTGGGCGGCGACAAGATAGTCCCGGACCTGGCGCTTGCGGTGGAGAAGAATCCGCTGCTCGGCTGGCGGGCCATTCGGTATTGCCTGTCTGATCCCGAGCTGTTCCAGAACCAGTTGCGGGCCATACTGCGCGCCAGCGAGTTCGGCGACGCCCGCATCATGTTCCCGATGATATCGGGACCGGCCGAGCTGCAGCTGGCCTTGGCCGCGCTCGAAGAGGCCAAGAAGGAATGCCGCAAGCGTGGGCAGAAATTCCGCGAGGATATTCCGGTGGGCATCATGATCGAGGTGCCGAGCGCCGCGATGATTCCTGATATCCTTGCGAAGTCAGTCGATTTCTTTTCCATTGGCACGAACGACCTCATCCAGTATACGATCGCGGTGGACCGCGGCAACGAGAAGGTTGCCTATCTGCACGAGCCATTCCATCCCGCGGTTCTACGCCTGGTCAAGAACGTTATAGACGCGGGACATGCCGCCGGCATCCCTGTATCCATGTGCGGCGAGATGGCCAGCGACCCGTTCGCGGCCGTCGTGCTGCTCGGTCTTGGCCTCGATGAGTTCTCGATGTCGGCGGTCTCTGTGCCCGACGTCAAGCGGACCATCAGGTCGGTATCGTTGATCGATGCCCGCGCAGTCGCCACCGAGGTCCTGAAGCTGTCGTCGCACAAGGAGATCGAGATCAGGCTTGCCGAATTGCTTGCAGGCAAGGTGACCAGGGCCAGCTAAGCGCATTACGACTATCGATCGCCAGAGTCGTCTCTCTTGCCAGCGCAAGATCTCTTGCTAGCGCAAGATCTCTTGCTAGCGCAAGAGGGGCGTTCCAGTGTATCCTGTACTACTCATGAACGAAGAAACAGAAGAAATCACCACACGCGCGCACTGGCAGGGTCTGCCGGTCGTCGCCATCGCCGGACGCCCGAACGTCGGCAAGTCAACCTTGTTCAACAGGTTGCTGCATTCCCGCAGGGCCATCGTCGATCCGACGCCAGGTGTTACCCGAGATCCGATAGAGGCCGAATGGTTGCCCGATGGCGCCGAGAAGCCCGTTATGCTGGTCGACACGGGCGGACTCAAGCTCGATCGCAATGACATGGATGACCTGGTCGCCACCAAGACTTGGGAACGCATAGCCTCCGCCGACCTCGTGCTCTTCCTGCTCGATGCTGTCGACATCACCCCCGAGGATGAGGAATTCGCCGCGAAGCTCAGGCGCTATGCCTCCAGGACGGTGGTCGTGGTCAACAAGGCGGACAGCCCGGAGCGCGATGCCCGGGCCTGGAACCACGCATCGTGGGGCTACAAGGACATGGTGTTCGTATCCGCGGAACACGGGCGCAACATAGACGAACTCGAGGAGTTGATAGTCTCGAAGCTCAAGTGGACCAACGCCGTGTCGGTCTCCGATGAGCATGACGACATACGGGTCGCCATAATGGGCAAGCCCAATGTCGGAAAGTCAACGCTGCTCAACAGGCTCCTGGGCGCCGAGCGCTCGATAGTCAGCGATATCCCCGGCACGACTCGTGACGTCATCGAGGGACGTTTTGTCTGGAAGGGCCGTACCTTTACCGTACTCGATACCGCCGGAATGAGGCGCAAGGCCAAGGTCACCGAGAACATCGAGTACTATTCTGTCAATCGGACCATCAAGACAATAGACCGGGCGGACGTAGTCATACTGATGATAGACGCGGTCGAGGGCTTGTCTGACCAGGACAAGAAGATTGTCAAACTGGCTACCGACAAGGGCAGGGCGGTCATATTCGCCCTCAACAAGTGGGACATGATGCCCAGGATCAAGAACACTTTTGAGGCGACAAAGGACAAGATGCAGTTCTTCTTTGCCCAGATGTCATACGCGCCCATACTGTCGTTATCTGCCAGGGATGGTGATGGCGTCGACACGCTCCTCAAGACAGTCGTCGATCTGTTCGCGCAGCTGCATACCAAGATAGAAACCAGCCGTCTGAACCGGGCGGTGCACGACTGGATCGAGGCATCGCCCCCGCCTGCGTCGCCCCGCGCGCGCTTCAAGGTGCGGTATGCGGTGCAGACTGGCATCAATCCCGTCTCGTTTGTGGTCTTCGCCACGCGGCCTGAGCTTGTCGGTGAATCGTACCGTTCGTACCTGAAGAATCAGATACGCGCCGATCTTGGTTTCAAGAATGTACCCATAGAGCTCGAGCTCAAGGCATCGCGCAAACGGTTTGAGGACCTGGAGAAGTAGCAAGAAATGGGTGGCCCGTATCGAACCGGCGACGTCGAACGACTTCTTGGTCTGGGCGAGCACGTGCTTCGATACTGGGAACGCGAACTACCTATATTGTCTCCCGCGCGGTCGCACTTTGGCCGGCGGGTCTGGTCGGAGGCCGACATAGCCCTGCTGCTCCGCGTGCGGCACCTGGTCAAGGACAGGGGCCTTGGATTGACCGCGACCATGAACGCGCTGATAACCGAGCGATCGGGCCGTGGCGCGGAGACAGCGGCGATACTCGCTGAGGTCAGGGCGGCCCTCATTGGTTCGTATTTCGAGGCGCAATCGCTTGCGGCGCGCCTGACAACGTGTTTGGAGGATAGTCATGCCAGCGGTACACGCCAGGGCTCTCTGTGAATTCATCGATGCCTCTCCCACGCCATACCACGCGGTCGATTCGGCCGCTGCCATGCTGGCTGCCTATGGCGCGACTCGCCTGGACGAGCGCGATCCATGGCGGCTCGAAGCCGGCAAGTCCTATTATGTTCTTCGCGACGGCGCATCGCTTGTCGCGTTCAGAACCGGCCGGAAGCCGCCATCCGAAGCGGGATTCGTCCTTTCCGGAGCCCATGCCGACGCGCCAGGACTCAAAGCCAGAATAGGCAAGGCAGTCGTTGCGCGCGGCTTCGAGCGTGTGGCCGTCGAGCAGTATGGCGGCCCGATCCATGCCACCTGGCTTGACCGGCCGCTGTCGCTGGCGGGCCGAGTCGTCATCAAGGTCAACGGCACCATGGCGGCCAGGCTGGTAAATCTGGCACGGCCCATCGCGGTGATACCCAACCTGGCCATTCACTTCAACCGTGACATGAACAAGGGTGTTGAATACCCGATGCAGAGCGCCCTGCTGCCTGTCGTGTCGGCTTCGGGCGTTGCTACGCCGGCGCGAGGCACCGCGGCGTCTGTCGATGGCCCGACATGGCTCGAACGCGTCGTCGCCGACGAACTGGGCGTGCTTCCGGCGGACATCGTCTCCGCGGAGTTGTCATTCGTCGATGCCGCTCCATCAATCGTGTTCGGGAATGACGACGAACTGATATCGGCACCGCGCATAGACAACCTTGAAGGCTGTCACGCCGTGTTGTCTGCCTTCGCGGGCGCTCAGGCGACCGATCATGGCCAGTTCGCGGTATTGTTCGACAACGAGGAGATAGGCTCGGAATCGCTGCGCGGAGCCAATTCCAGTTTCCTGCGCGGGTTGCTCGAGCGCGTCTGCACATTGACCGACGAGTCAGGAACAGAGGCCGTGCACCGCGCCCTGGCACGCTCCTTCAGCGTATCGGTCGATGGGGCCCAAGGCTGGCATCCATCGTACGCGGACAAGTTCGATGAGGATTTCGCGCCGCTCCTCAATGGCGGGCCAGCCATCAAGTCCAACGCCAACCTGCGCTATGCGACCGATGCCATGACCGAAGCTCGCTTTCGCGGCTACTGCGAGATGGCGGGTGTGCCGTGCCAGCGGTTCAGGATGCGCGCCGACCTGTCTCCAGGTACAACGATAGGCCCCATCAGTTCAGCCCTGCTGGGAGTGCGCACCGTCGATGTCGGCGTGCCGATGCTCGCCATGCACTCCATACGGGAGATGGGCGGAAGCCAGGATCATGACTCCATGATAGCGGCGCTCAAGGTGATGTACGCACAGGGACCTGGCAACCAGGACTGAACCGTGGCGCCCGAGCAAGGCGCGAACTCGTTGATGCTCGCTGTTCCGGAAAAAGCACGGCCGCCCCATGCGGGGCGGCCGTGCTCGTGTTTACTTGCCCATCGTCGGGTATTCTCGTCCTTCTGTCCAGACTCCATCACGGAGCTCCCCGCGGATGGCGGGGATGGTCAGCTGCATGCCAGGCAGGATCAGGTCAGGATTGTTGGGCTCGGGGAAGGTCGCCCGATTGGCCTTGTACAAGGCTGGCCACTGGTACGGGTCGTTGTATACGAACGGCAACTCGGCAATCCGCCACAGACAATCGGGCCTCGACGGTATGTCCCTGACGACGAAATACGCCGGGAGGGTCTCCTGCGCGGTGACGCCTGAAAGGTAGGCGTCCACGGCATAGGCGTGGGTGACGGCATCGTCGAATTGCTCCGCTGTGAACGAGCCGCGGGCTGATTGCAGCTCGGTCGTGGCCCCGGCATAGTCATCCGGGAAGCGGATGGCCGCCTTGACGCCGGTCGCCCAGTCGTAACGGGCCTGGGCCTCGGCAATGGCATCGTTGGCCGATTTCATCGCGAGCATCCTGGCCACATATTGGTCCGACAGCGTGGCGTTTTCCTGGGCTTGATTGGCGTATTCGGTCGCGGCGTCATAGTCGCCCTCATCGAAGGCGGCCGTGGCCATTGATTGCAGTTCGAGGCTCTTCTGGTAGTATGAATTGTCAACGAGGCTTTGCGCGTGAACGGCGGTCGCTATCAGGGCAAGCGCCACGAAGGCTAATAGTGTCTTCTTCATGGCCATCACTCCTTTGTCCCGGTGGTATCAGGGGTCGTACCGAGTTGTTCATCACCCTGTTGCGCCACCGTTTCGCTTTCGGCCGATTTGGCGCTGGCGGCCTGTATCGCGGCTTCCGCGGCGGCGCGCTTGTCGGCGGCTTCCTGGTATACGGCCTTGAACATTGCCTCGGCTTTCTCGAACAGCGGTACTGCGGCTTCGTTGTCGCCAGCAGCAAGGGCGGCGGCGGCCATATCCCATGCGGCCTTTGCGTCCGCATACGCGGCCTTGACCGCGACCTGCGCCTTGATGTTCTCGGCATCGGTCTTGTAGCGCTCGGCGTCGTCACGGCGGCTGCCTGCTGTCAATTCCCAGCCCTTGCCAAGGACAAGTCGGTAGCGCAGCAACGACTCCGCGGCGGCTTCCTGGGCATCAGTGGTGTTTGTCGCAAGGAGGCTGTCAACAGAATCGAGTTTCTGTGCGGCCAGGGCGTAGTTGCCGGCATCCAGGGGGCCAAACTCCAGCTCATCAACACGGTCGCGCACCTCGATGGCGCTTGATCGCTTCTCGGTAGCGTCGTAGGCCGCTATCGCCTCGGTGTACGCGGCTATGGCGCCGCGCGCGTCACCGGCTGCCAGCAAGGCATCGGCGGCAGCGAGCATGGCATCCGATGCGCCTAGAGCGTCCGGTGATGACGATTCCGCGTTGGCTGCCAGAGCCCGGTCACGGGCCGCGCCGGCATCGGTTCTTCTTGAATTGGCAACCGCAAGGCCGCCCTTTGATACCAGGTCGGCAAACATCGGTTCGGCCGCCGTCAGTTCCGTCCTGGCGGTCGGCCTGTCGTCAGCGTCAAGGGCCGTCTTGCCGGCGAGATAGCGGGCATCGGCGGCTTCGTATTCAGTGGCCATCGAGTCCTTGAGGCCAAGATCAAATGCATCTTTTCTGAGCGCCACGACGCGGGCGTTCAATGCTTCCAGTTCATCACGGCTGATCTCCACGACTGGGGGCGCCTGAACCGGCTCAGGTTGTACAACCTGTGGTTCTGGCTCCGGCTGCGGGGCGGCTGGCGGTTTTGTGGCGCATGCAGACAATAAGACCAGCATGGCCAACGCGATGATCGATACTCTTCGTAACGTCATTCGTACCTCCTACTTGGGTTTTGTTACGCTATGGCGATCCGAACGGTCAAGTTGCGGGTGATCGAACGGGCCGAGGTGTGGCCGGCATCGGGGCGAACAACAGTCCACAACCCTGATGCCATTACTACCATACCACAATAAACTATGCCGGGGCAAACAATAATTTAGAAAAAAGCTCTCGAGGCGCGAAAAAAAAGGCCACCCCGGACGCGCCGGAATGGCCTTTTCGAGCAGAGAATGCCTGGAGATCCTGTCAGGCCTTCTTCAGCGCGGCCTTCCAGTGTTCATCGCCGGCCTCGATTTCAACCATGCCGGGCGCTTCTTCCCAACGAAGACTCGTGGCAAGCGTCTCTCCGGAAACGAAGTCGCCGAACTGGTCAAACGCGCGCTTTAGTGACGCGCTGCCATGTACCGACAGCTGGATGCGGTCGGTTACGGCGAGACCAGAGTCCTTGCGCAGAGTCTGGACGCCTCGTATCAGATCACGCACATTGCCCTCGTCGAGCAGGACCTGTGTTATTTCAGCGTCAAGCGCGACGGTCAGCGTGCCCTCGTTGACGACCTTGAGACTGGCCTTCTCCAGTCGCCTCACGTCGACCTTGTCCTTGGTCAGCTCGACATGCTTGCCGGCCACCTCGATGACAAGTGACGATCCCGCCAGCAGGCTGGCTATCTGCCTTGGTTCCAGCCTCTCGACGATGGCGGCGCCTTCCTTCATGTCCTTGCCCAGTTCCTTGCCCAGGACGCGGAAATTGGCTTTGGCCTGGTATTCCACCAGGTCTTCCTCGTCGTCGCGGAACACAACCCGCTTGACGTTGAGCTCGTCGCGTATCAGCTCTTCCATCTCCAGAAGGACAGCGCGCTCGCGCGTGTCCCGTGTTACCAGCTGGACCGATGCCAAAGGCTGTCTGATCTTGAGGTTGTGCTGGTATCGGAGCGACCGACCCATGGTGACGGCCTTGCGGACGGCATCCATTTTCCATTCAAGGTCTTCGTCTCGGTAGCGCTCGTCGTATGTCGGGTACATGGCCAGGTGCACGCTCTGCGGGCCATCTCCGCGGAGGTTGCGCCACATCGTCTCCGTGATGAACGGCGTGACCGGCGCCATGCAGAGCGCCAGCCGGCGCAGAACCCGGTACAGGGTCGAGTACGCCTCCACCTTGTCGCCGTCGTTCTCGCTGCGCCAGAAGCGCCTGCGGGAACGGCGGATGTACCAGTTGTTCAGTGCGTCGATGAAGTCGACCATCGGGTCTATGGCCTTCTGCATATCGTACGCTTCAAGTCCCATGCCCACATCCCTGACCATTGTCTCGCACTTGGACAGGATCCATCGATCCATGGGATTGGTCGCGTTGAGCGGAGCCTCCGCCGGCTCTATCCTGTCTATATTGGCGTAGGTGATGAAGAACCCGTAGGCGCTCCAGAGTGGCAGGAGAATGCTCTTGACGATGTCCCTGACTCCTTCGTCCGAATAGCACAGGTCGTCGGCACGGGTCACCGGTGAGCGCATCAGGAAGAGCCTGAGCGCGTCGGCCCCGAACTCATCGATGACCTTTACCGGATCGGTGTAATTGCGCAGGCTCTTCGACATCTTCTTGCCGTCGGTGGCCAGAACGAGGCCGTTGACGACACAGGCCTTGAACGCCGGCTTGTCGAACAGCGCGGCGGCAAGTATGGTCAGGGTGTAGAACCAGCCGCGTGTCTGGTCAAGGCCTTCGCATATGAAGTCGGCCGGGAAATGCTCCTCGAAGTGCTGCTTGTCCTGGAACGGGTAGTGCACCTGGGCATAGGGCATCGAGCCTGATTCGAACCAACAGTCGAGGACTTCCGGTATGCGCCGCATAGTGCCGGAGCAGCCTGGCTTGGAGCACTTCCAGCTGATGTCGTCGACAAAGTGCTTGTGCAGGTCCGTCGGTCTGGTTCCCGAGAACTTCTCGAGCTCGTCGCGCGAGCCAACGCACTCGGTGGTGCCACACTCGTCGCACTTCCAGATGGGCAGCGGGTTGCCCCAGTACCGATTGCGGCTGATGGCCCAGTCGCGCGCGTTCTCCAGCCATTTGCCAAAGCGACCGTCGCGGATATGGCCAGGCACCCAGTACACGCTGGAATTGGCCTTGAGCATCTTCTGCTTTACAGGGTCGATCTTGACGAACCAGCTGGATATGGCGCGGTATATCAGTGGGCTGGAGCAGCGCCAGCAGTGCGGGTAGGCGTGCAGGTACTGCTCGCGCTTGACCAGTTTGCCTTCGGCCTTGAGCCGCTCGATGATGTCCTTGTCGCAGTCCTTGACGAAACGGCCCGCGTAGTCGCTGACCTCAGGGGTAAACTTGCACTCGCCGTCTACCGGGCAGACCGTGGGCACGCCTGTGCCCTTGAGTGTCTGGTAGTCGTCTTCACCGAAGCCTGGCGCCGTGTGCACGATGCCCGTACCATCCTCGATGGTAACATAGTCGGCCAGATGCACGCGGAACGCGCCCTTGGCGGCATGCTCGGCGAAATAGGGGAACAGCGGCTCGTAGCTCGCGCCGACAAGCGCCGAGCCCTTGAACCGTTTCAGGATTCGTACGGCCGCCGCGTCCTTGTAGTACGCGGGGATGCGTGCCTCGGCCATCACGTACCGTTCGGCACCGTCCTCGATCAGTACGTAGTCGACATCGGGACCAACAGCCAGCGCCAGGTTTGACGGCAGAGTCCACGGTGTCGTCGTCCACGCGAGGAAGAAGGTCGAAGCATCGGACAGCCCGGGAACGCCGGCAGGATCGGCCTTGATCCTGAACTTGATGGTAACCGCGGGGTCATGCACATCCTTGTAGCCGCCCAACTGCAGCTCGTGGTTTGACAGCACCGTGGAACAGCGCGGACAATACGGCAGTATGTAGTGGCCCTCGTATATGAGACCTTCGTCCCAGAGGCGTTTGACGACCCACCATATCGATTCCATATAGTCGGGATCCATCGTCTTGTAGTCGTGGTCAAAGTCGACCCAACGGCCCAGCCGTGTGATTATGCTGCGCCATTCCTTGGTGTATCGGAGGACGATGGATCGGCACGATTCGTTGAACTTGGCCACGCCAAAGTCCTCGATCGCCTTCTTGCCGGATATGCCCAGCTCCTTCTCCATCTCGTACTCGACTGGCAGGCCATGGCAATCCCAGCCAAAGCGGCGGTCGACCTTGAAGCCCTTCATCGTCTTGTAGCGTGGAATAATGTCTTTGATCGTGCCCGGAACAAAGTGGCCGAAGTGAGGCAAGCCGGTGGCAAAGGGTGGACCATCGTAGAAGACAAACTCGGGCGATCCGTCGCGCTCTGAAATGGACTTCTCGAAGACTCCATGCTCTTTCCAGAAGGCCAGGACCGCTTCCTCCATCGATGGGAAACTCGCTTTTGGGTCTACACTCTCGTACATGCATGCTCCTCCGGGACGATATGAAAGGGGATTATGCCACAAAGGAGCAACGAAGTGCCAGCGGGGTTTTCCGGCGTAAACCAGCGCGCGCAGCACGTCAGGTTTACGCTTCGCCAACCCGCCCTGGCGTAAACCAGCGCGCGCAGCGCGTCAGGTCTAACAGCGGGAAGCAATTGCGGCCCCGCGGGCCCGCAATTGCTATTTTTCTGACAGGCTGAAGACGCCGTCCCAGTCAGCTGCGGGAGCCTTCTGCATGAAAATCTCGCACTTCTTTACGTATGACTTGGCGGGGCCATCATCGGGCCGTTCGTCTGAAAGCCTCTGGAATAGCTCGAGCGACCGCTTCCAGTCACGGGCATCGAAGACCTGGTGTGCCTCCTCGAACCTGCCCAGGAAATCAAGCGTCGTCTGCGTGGCCTCCGACCTGAAGTCGATCAACTCCCAGAGCTGCACCGGGGTGTTGATGCCCACCACGCGGACCTTGTCGAATCGGCGGGCCAGGAATTCGTCGCCGGTTTCGCGGTAGGTGGCATCGGACATCAGTATCCAGCTACCGTACTGCTTGTTGACGCCTTCAAGCCTCGCGGCGAGGTTGACCGCGTTGCCCATGATCGTGTAGTCCATCTTGCGCTCGGTTCCCATGTTGCCGACCACCATGTCACCGGTGTTGAGGCCGATGCGTGTCAACAATGGGTTTGGCGCCGTGTGGTCCGCGAGCACGCGCTCGTTGATCAGGGCCTCGGCACGCTTCATCATGATGGCGGACCTGCACGCCTGTGTAGCGTGTTCCTGGTAATTGACCGGCGCGCCAAAGAACGAAATGATGGCGTCTCCCTCGAATTTGTCTATGGTGCCGCGATGTTCAAGTATGATGTCGCTCATCCCGGACAGGTATATGTTAAGCAGCTTGACAAGCTGTTCGGCGTCGAGCGCTTCGGAAATGGTGGAGAAGCCACGGATGTCGGTAAACATCGCGGTGATCCACTTCTTCTGACCGCCGAGCTTCAGCATTGACGGATCGGATATGATCTCGTTGATCACCTCTCCGGAGAGGTATGTGCCAAACGCCTTGCGCAGGAATCGTTTCTCCCGCTCCGCCCCCATGAAATCGACGGCCTCGCGTACCACCACAGCCACGGTCATGGCCAAGGCTGGACCCAACGGCCCGACGAAAAGCCCCATGCCTGCGAACAGCGCAAACGAACCGGCCAGAATCGCGACGACTCCGGCGAAGCCTATGGAAGAACGAAGGGCTGGTTTCAATCGGCCTACAGCCATGATGAAGATTGGCGTCAAGAGCAGCGTGACCAGCACGCTTATCCATGGACTCGCCGCGCGGATGAAGGTCCTGGACAGGATGGTGTCGGCGACGGCGGCGTGCGTGCCCACATTGATATACTCGCCGTGAAATGGGTTGACGCCGATATCGGTTGTGCCCGTGCTGACCCAGCCGACTATGCATACCTTGCCCTTGACCGCGTTCGAGACGGCCGCGCGTGTCTCGTCGATGCCGGTGACGATGGAGGCAAGCGCGCCGCTTGTTACGCGAATGCGCTCGGCCTCGGTGTGGAGTTGCTCGGCGGAGTCCGGCGTTGCGGTTGCCGCGAGCTCTATCGCGGCGTTGAGCCTGTCGGTCGCCCCGGAATCCAGATACGCCCTGGCCGCTGCCAGGATGTCCGCCCTGGCGGTGATGTAGTCGCCGAAGGCAGTGTCGTCCGTATCATCCAGCGCGGTTCGCCGCGCGGTTACGGCATTGTCGATCAGGTTCTGCGCGTTCTGCAATCCTATGTACGCCTCCCCCAGTTTGCCTTCGGCATCGGGTAGCTGCCATCCTTCTGATGAACCAAGCGCCAGCAGGGCGTCATCGAGCCTGTGCTCCAGCTCGTCCAGATGCGAAAGCGCGTAGAACGACAAATGCGGCTTGAAGCTGTTCCCGTAGTCGGTCTTGGGCCAATCGATAAGCATGGCGCCGCGCTCATCGAGCGGGATGACCAGGTCACCCTTGGTTCCATCGGGGAAGGTGGCTCCCGAGAGGCTGATGCGGCGCGGCTCTATGGTCATCGCGGGCTTGCCAAGCATGTCCAGAAGAGGGGCGAAAATCAGTTGCACATACCATCGGCCATCAACCTTGCGCGCCAGCTCTATCCGTCTGCGCACTCCATCGGGATCGACGAGCACATTGGTGAACCCGGCGCCTCTGGCAGATTCCAGGAGGGGACGAATCGGAGCCAGTATATCGACGATGCCGCCACGGTCGGCATGGGGCGCCTCGGTCGCCGGATAGGCGAAACCGTTCCACAAGTCCTTGCGGCTGGCCTGGTCGCCTTCCAGCGGCTTCAATTGCAGGTTGAGCGTTGTGTAGGACGAACCGAACAGGGCCATAGCCTTGCCCAGGTAGGCATCATTGTCGCGGGCCAGGCTTCTGGTCTTGTCGAGGAGGCCGTCACGCTCCGAGGCTATGAGCCCGGAGAGCTCGCCCGCATAGGTCGTGGCATCCTTGCGGTCAAGCTGGCCGCCTATGACCGCCGACAACAGGTCGTTGGTGTTGGCAGCGATGTCGCCAAAACTGCGCTGAAAGTCGCGTGGCAGGCCACGCTGGTAGTAATCGACATCGACACCGCTGGGGCTGGCATCGACATACTCGATATCGAATACCAGGTCCCTGGCGCCGAACTCCTTGAGCCGCAGGAGGGCATCAGCCATGTAAGAGCGGGGCCATGGCCAGACTCCGACCTGCGCTATCGCCCGGTCATCAACGTCCAGGAGCAGGAGCGTGTCCGTGCGGGGGCGATCGGGCTTGAGCCCCAGGAAGACGTCATATATGCGCCATTCCAGATTGCGGAACGGAACCACCAGATAAAAAAGGGAGAAGACAGCAGCCGATACCAGCGGAATGATAGCGTGGCGCATCCGTATTTTCATTGAATACTCCCAAACATTGTGATTGGAATAATCACGTAGTATAGTTCTATCAATAGTATCCTTCAAGGAAGAGCCATGAAGAAAGTAGCCTTGGCCATGTTTGCTATCCTGGCGTGGAGCGCGTATTCCGCTTTCGGACAATCCGGGGTGGAGATAGACACGCTCCTTGGGACAGAGAAGGTAAACGCCGCGCTCGCGGCCCGGTTCGTGTTGCCGGCAGCGGACATACTCCCGGCCACCACGACACCGGAAGCCGCCTTTGCCGCCGCGATGGAGAAGGGCTGGTTGCCTGCCGACACCGAGCCCGATACGCCCATCCGGCTTTCGCTCCTGTCGTACCTGATCATGCGATCGTTCAGCCTGCACGGCGGTGCCATGTATTCGCTGGCCCCGGGCCCGCGCTACGCGTATCGCGAGCTCCTCTATATGCGAATAGTCCAGGGCGTCAGCGACCCTGCACAGACGGTCAGCGGTGAACGGCTCCTGCGTATCCTGGGCAGGGTCCTCGATCTTCAGGGAGGCGAGTCATGATGCGCCATCCATCGCGCGCAGTGTTGGTAGCTGTGGCGTTTTTTGTGGCGGCCTCGGGTGCCTGGGCTCTGGACTTCGGCAGTCTGGTCGGCATAGCCCCGTCATATGGTGATGACGGACTCGCGCTGTCTTTCAGCCTGACGCCATGGATGTCGGCGTCGCTGGGAGGTGAGTCGGAGCTGTACCTGTCGGGCTCGTTCTCCGTCGATCTGGCCGATGGAGCCTGGACATTCGGCTTCGCGCCAGAACGGTCGGAGCTTGTCCTTCGTCCTGTCGCGGGCACGGAAATTCGCGCGGGACGAATACGGTTTGCCGATGACGCGGGCATCGTGATATCGGGCCTGTACGATGGATTCAGCGCCCGGACTGTATTCAAAGGCGTCGACATCAGACTGGGCGGCCTGTATGGCGGACTTCAGGACAAGGTGGATTCCAAGCTGCTGATATCTCCTGCCGATATAGCGGACTACGGTGACGAAACGGTGCTGTTCGCGCCACGGCGCATCGTGATGGCTGCCAGTGCCTCCATTCCAGGCACTATCGCCTGGTTTGCCGACGCGCTGGCCCAGTTCGATACACGTGGCTCCGCCGCTCTACACTCGCAGTACCTGGTACTTGGCGCCGATGGTTCGCTTTCGCGCGTGCTGGCATTCAATGCCGCGATGGTCGGCTCTGTGGTGGAAGAAGCAGGCTTCGATCCAGCCTTCTCACTCGCTTCAGAAGCGGAGCTTGGCTGGATGCCGGAAGGTGGTTGGCGTGACCGCGCCTACCTGAGCCTGCGCTGGGCCACCGGCGACTATGGCGTATTCAATCCATACCTGTCTGTCAATGCCATATCGCAGGGGCAGGTATTCACTCCGCGCCTCGCGGGGCTGTTTGTCACTCGGATCGGGTATACCGCCCGCGTCAATGAAACGCTGTCTGCCGACATTCAGTCTACCGCTTTTGTCAGGAGCGCCAATGGCGGACCAGCCGACTCAGGCATAGATCCGTCCTCCGATTCGGTGTGGCTCGGAGCGGAGGCCTATGCTTCGCTGCGCTGGGCACCCGTGTCAGATATAAGCATGTCATCCGGTCTTGGCCTGTTCGTCCCCGGCACGGCTTTCCTGGCCGATGAACCATTGCGCTGGCTCGTCTCGCTGGCGCTGGTGGCTTCCCTATGATTGCAAGGAGCACGTCGATGAAACGCATTCTATTCACAGGCCTGATCCTGCTCGCCGTCGCCAGCGCGTGGGCGGCCGAATCGCCCATGGCGACAATCAAGGAATTTGCCGGCAAGGTCGAGGTAATGGCGCCTGGAGGCAGCTGGAAACCGGCGACCAAAGGCATGGTACTGGTCAAGAATACCGCCATATCTACCGGCTTCAAGAGCGTCGCGGTGCTGACGCTTGGCTCATCGGTCCTGACGGTAAAACCCCTTACAAAGTTGTCGCTTGAAGAGATAGTCAGGCTGCAGGGTAGCGAACAGGTCAAGCTGTACCTGTCAGCCGGCCGCGTCAAAGCGGCTGTAGCCGCTCCCGCAGGAGGCACGACGGACTTCAGCGTCAAGAGCCCGAGCGCCACGGCATCGGTCCGCGGCACCGGCTTTGACTTTGATGGAACCAACCTTGCCGTAACCGAGGGCGTCGTCGTGTTCGTCGGCACCAACGGGCAGGCCGTACAGGTACCTGCCGGCAGCCTGTCGTCCATTGGCTCGGGCGGCGCGTCCAGCCTACCGCTCAATGAGGCCATCGAGGCCCTGGCCCCGCTCTTGCCGCCTGGCGTCGATCCCGGTTCGTTTGAGTCGTTATCGGATGCCGCCAACGCCGTCCTGGCCGCCCTGTCGGCCGGCGGTGTCGATGTCATAGTCCAATGGTGACCGCCATGAAACGGTCAATACGCGGCAAAGCCGCCTGGAGCATGAGTATGGTAAAGCATTCAATGATTGTCGTGCTGGTCGCCATCGCGCTCGTTGCGACTGCCTGCGCCCCCTTCGTGTCGACGAGCGGCGAAGGCTCAATCCAGATATTCTTTGGTACCCCGACCGGAGCGCGCGCCCTGTCGGATCCACCATTTTCCGAATTGCCTGTCTTTTCGGCGATTACCATAAAGGTCAGCGGCCCTGGCATGGACCCCGTCGAGTTTACCGTCGACGCCACACAGACATCATTTACCGCGATGGTTCCCGGCGGCAGCGACCGCACGGTAGAACTGTATGCGCCGGTCGACTGGAACGCGACAGCGGCCCTTCTGCCAGACTATGAATATTTAATGCCGAAATTGGTCAAGGCCTATGGTGCGACGACGACCATCGACGTAGTGCCTGGCCAGCGCGTTACTGCCGTGCTCAGGCTGGAGGTGGCGGAGACGAAGATACTGCTGCCGGATCCTTCAACAGGATCATTGTTTTTCGAAGATAGCATTAGTGATAGTTCCATCTCTGGAGGTGGAGCTTTGATTATCACTAGTGACGCGAGACTCAAATTTGATCGACTAGGGCGATTGTTCGCAGATATTGGTTTGGCCTCGCCAATTCTGAATCAGTCAGCAGATGGAACTTCAACAAATCTTGTTCCTTTGATCGGAATTTCTGGAGATCTATTCGACATTGATCGTAGTCAGAATAGAATATTTCGAGTTCATTATGATTCGATCAATTATATTACAGTCATCAGCATAATAAATCTCAATATGGAAAGTATTAGTGATATATGGTTGGCTCCACCTGTGGATTACTCGATCGATAGCTATGGCGGTATCGCTATTGGGAATGATGACATATTGTTTGTTTCTGCATGGGGACCTGCTGAGGAACAGGGAATTCTCAAATTGGATACATCTAATAACAGTCTTGTTTCAATGGGTTTCAAATCAATGGAGAGTCTTGGGTTGGGGTATTACGACAGCGGCAATTTTAATTCACTGACAATAACAGATATGACCATTATCGATGGGAAGTTGTATGTCGCGTTGGATGAGCATAATGTATTTGGAAACTATAATCACCGAGGAAAAATTGTTGAGATCGATCTGTCAACGTTTTCGAAATCACGGGAAATTGGCTGGTCAGCGGATGTAATTCTTGCTGATCCTGCTTCGCAATTCTATGGCCCGAAAAGATTCGTTGCTATAAAACCAAGGAGGCTGACATTTGTAGATGAGGGGAACAGCGATTCTCCAGGTGCCAACGTCGACCGAGTCGTTGAGGTTGATCTAGATAGCTGGAGTATAACAGGTATTTTGAACCTCGAAGGAATTGTCAGTTTCTATAATTCCTACTATTACTAGCTGTGTTTCGTCTTTTGTTCTACACCGGCGGCGCGACAGGCTCCGGTCACATCGCCTTGGGCCTGTCCGTCGCGAATGCCTTGCGGCGCTCTGGGCTAAGGCATGAATTCCAGCTGCTGAGCGTCGAGACGCCCTTTGCCGACCTCGCAAGGCGGCAAGGCGTCGACGTGCGGACGATACCGGCCGAGGACGAAGACACCCTCGGTCCGGGGCGTTGGCGCGAGTCGCGGCTGTACCGCGCGATCGTGGAATACAATCCCGACATTCTGGTCGTCGATCTGTTCTGGTTCGCTCTCGATTCATTCGTACGCGAATTGCCATGCCGCAAGGCCATTCTGATACGGCAGGTCGACCCACGATTCTTCCACTTCAGGGTCAAAGACCGGGAGATCGTATTCGGGCCAGATGACTACGATCTGGTCGCCACGGTGGAGCCAGGGTTCGAGCTGCCTTTCCCCTCCGAGCTACTTGAACCGCTGGTCATGCGCAACCGTGAAGAGATAAAGGAAGCGGCGATCGCGAGGGCTGAGCTGGGAATCGAGGCCGGCGAGCGCGCCTGCTTCTTCGGCTTCAACGGCAAGGAAGGGGAGGGCGTGCAGGTCTGGAAGAGCTTTGACTACCTTGAGGCCGAAGGCTGGAAGGTTATACGCTCCGACAACCGCACTGGTGGGCTGTTCCCGGCGGTTGACTGGTACAATGCCTTTGACATGGTCGTATGCGGCGCCGGCTACAACGCCTTCTGGGAGGCGCGGTACTTTGGCAAGGAGGCCTTCTTCGCTCCATTCCCGCGGAATTTCGAAGACCAGTTCCACCGGGTACGCGTCAACTCCGACTATGTGCCCAAGGAGAACGGCGCGGATCAGCTGGTCAGGAGGCTGCTGGATCGATGAGCCGTAGCGTCGCGGAAACCATCTAGAACGCCAGCGACATCGTAGCGCCGAGACTGGCGGAGTCGAGCGTTCCGAGCGTGGCGAAATTGCCGGATGACCAACCTGCCCATGTTGTCAGCGACGCGTCCTGTGCTATGTCGAGGACGGCGGACACGGTCGGCGCGACTATGGCGTTGCCGATGTCGGCGATAAGGCTCAGCGCCAACATCGCGAAGTCGCCGGCCTTCTGTGTCGCGGTGGCGTACAGGCAGTGCGCGCCGGCAAAGCCACCACTGGCATCCGGCCGCTGATCGTACCGGTATTCGGCCGCGAGTACGAGATCGGAGCCAAATGACCAGTCGGCTCCGACGGTGGTCCGGAAGCTGCTGCTCTCGGCCGAGTAATCCGGTATCGTGACGGCTGCTTCGGCCCATAGGCCGACCACCAGGTTGGTCTTGATGTTGGCCGCTATCGTCGTGGCACCGGCGGCTCCATCCCACGCGGCCTCCAGGCCGAAATCCGAGCCCAGGGCATAGCCGTACAACCTGCCGCCATATCGGCCCCCTGCCAATCTGGCCGTCGGGACGGCCACGGCCTCGATGCCGCCGAGCGCGCCGATCGGCATGGCAAGCCTGATCGCGTCGGTGCCAGCGCGCTCCGGGGCAAGGCCGACCATGCTGGTCTGGGCGAACAGGTCGGCGGGGCTCCACAGCAGGGCGTTGCCCCAGTTGACCACCTGCCTGCCCGCCGTCGCGACGAGTTGACCTGGCGTCCAGCGCACATACGCCCGTTCCAGACTTGCCGTCAAGCCAGGTGTGGTGCCGCCTGTCAGCACGTCGACCCTGCCGAGCGCGCTTGCACGTATCCCCGGCCGCTTGACATCCAGTCCCAGTTCCACCGCGGAGTCGGAAGCCCAGACAAGGTCGGCTGCCTGGAATGCTCCATCGTCGAGCCAGCTTCCCGCACCTGAAAACGAAACGGCGCCCGACAAAACGTATGGGCTTTCCTGTGCGCCCGCTGCAGCCACCAGTGCGATGGCGCAGAGGCACAGGCCCGCGAGCTTTGTGCCTCTCATCGTTCGAGCGCCGCCCGCGTAAAGAGGCCAGGGTCGATCACCACATCCAGCTTGAGTGATTCCATCACCATGGTTGTGCTTGAATCTTTGCGGAGCTTGTCAACCATCACGACGGTGGTTGCGTACCATCGATCGCCGATGCGTTTCACTTCCTTCGCGACCATCGACTTGAGCAACCGGCCAGAGCGTGCGAACATCTCTTCCGATAGTACTACGAAGCGCTCCGCATCTACGGTCAGTACGCGTCTGTCATACTTGGCTCTTGGCGACTTGGCCTTGAGTTCGACAACATAGGCTCGTCTGCCATCGGCCATCGTCTCGCCGGTCAGGCTCGCGGTGTACATCGACGAGAGTTGATCCGATTCGAGCGCGTCTTCATAAGACACATCCGAACCCATCATGCCGTCTTTGAGCAGGTGCCCCGATATCGGCACCGTGTCCTGTTCCTTTGGAAAATATATCCACAGATTCTTGTCCAGCTTGAGCATGCGGGTTCCGGCATCCTCCGGGTTGGTGAACTCCACAAAGGCCCTGTCGCTTCCCATAGCCCACACCTTCATCGATTTGACGCGCAGCTCCTTGCCCAGCCGTATCTCCATGCGCCCCGTGTATTCGATGGTCTTGAAGGCTTGGTTGGCGTCTATTCTGGCCAGCAACTCGGAGGCGCCTGGCGCTCCCGCGATGGTCTGCGCTTCTGTGGCCCAGAGCGATCCCATCATGCACATGGTGGCAATCAATCGTTTCATCGGTCTTCTCCTTATACAGATCTGATGGCGTCTATGGGGTTCATCATCGCGGCGCTTCGTGATGGCAACAGCGCGACGATAGCGGAGACCGACACGCCAAGCGCGAATATGATCAAGGCCCATGGAATGCTCACCGTGAAGTAGACTATGTTGTCCATCGGCCAATTGAACCCAGCCATCGCCGAGGTCATGTCCAGGCCAACCGTGTGCAATACGATGTTGGCTGCGAGTCCCAGAACGACCCCGATAGCCGAGCCAGCGGCGCCCATCATGATGCCTTCAGCCAGGAACAGGGCGAGCACCTCATGGTTTGGCATGCCCATGCTCTTGAGGAGGCCAATTTCCTTCTTACGCTCCAGTACCACCATCATCATGATATTGGTTATGATGAACGCGCCAAGAAATGCCACTATCAGATACATCCAGAAATAGATTGATTGTGCCATCAGAACGAAGCGTGGGAAGTCTCCCATTGCCATCCAGGAACGGACCGTAAGGCCCTGTATGTCTTTGGCCGACAGGGTCGCGCGCATCGCTGCGGCTGCGGCATCAGCCTCACGATAGTCCGGCAGCATCACGAGTATCTGCTGTGCTCCGGCTCCAAGAGCCAGCAATTCCCGCGCGTCTGCAAGGCTCATCTGGAACACCGCATTGTCAAGCGTGTTGACCTGCGTGCGGAATATACCTACCACGCGGAGCTTTTTGAATCCCAGACCGTAATCCGCACGCTGTGTCAGCACCTTGAGGTCATCCCCGACCGACAAGCCCAGATCCCTGGCCAGGCTTTCGCCCATTATCGTCTCTCCCGGCGCCTCTATGTATCTGCCTCCGGGCATGACACTGCGGTCCAGCATCAACAGGTTGCGTTCCTTGACTGGATCCCCCGCTATGCCGAGTGCGGCCTTGGTATTGGCGCCGGAAGACAGGAGGACGCCGAAGCGGATGCGCTCCTCGAAGGTGGCACCCTTTAGCCCAGGCGTTCCTTCGAGCGCCTTGATGATCGCCTCGGAATCGGGAATGGCGGCGTTTACCGGCGAGAATCGCTCTCGGTCACGATACTCGTTGGTGACGATATTCACATGTCCCACATCGTTCTTTGTATAGTTCTTTACGATCGAACCTAGAAATCCGCCAACCATGCCGTTCATGAAGACTATCAGCATGATTGATATGGCCACCGATGTCGCTGCCAGCATGGTGCGCCTGCGATTGCGGCCCAGGTTACGGATCGCCATTGTCAGAATCCTCATGGTCTTCTCCTTACACGAAGCGCAACGCGTCGGTCACTTCAAGTTTGGCCGCGCGCTTTGCCGGAATCCGCGCCGCGATGAAGGCGACGACCAGGCCGAAGATGAAGCCGAACGCCATGGTCGCCGGGTTCCATTCACCGTACATGGTGCCCGTCAAAGGCAGTCCGCCCATGTCGACTTTTCCTATCAGCGAGCCCATTGGAATGCCTGTAGCGATCAAGTACCAGACAAGAGCCATGCCGAAGAGCACTCCCCCGACGCTGCCGACGAATCCTATGATGATGCCTTCTATCGTAAAGAGTCGTCGTATCTCTGGCGGCGACATGCCGTATGCCCGCAGTACGCCTATCTCGCGAATGCGGGCATAGACGCTCATCAGTATCGTGTTGACTATGCCGACGCCGGCGATCAACAGCACAACCAGAATCATGACATACGAGAACTTGCTCTTCATCGCGCGCATGGCCAGATAGTCATCGGCAAGATCGGATATCGAATCGACCTTGAGTCCTGGCAAGATCGCCTGGATCTTGGTGGCGAGCGCTTTCGATTCCGCGAGCATCGTTTGCATGCTGGCGGCTCGATGTGTCGCCACGACTATCTCGCTGACGAAGCCGCTGGTCCCAAGCAGCTCATCGGCGTCGGCAAAAGCCATGAATACACCCGCGTCATTGATGTTGGGCATAGGAGTAGAGAGGATGCCCGCTATCGGGTACTCGTTGGCGTTGACGTTGTCATATGCAGTCGATGCGGAGAGTAGCAGGTAGTCGCCGACCGAAACCTTGAGTTCCTCTGCGAGTCCCGCGCCGATAACAATTGATCCGGCCGGCGCCTTGTTGAGCCAGATGCCTTTGACCAGTGACTCGGGTAGCTTGAAGACCGCTCCATCCCTGGCCGGATCGACGGCGGTGGCTATCACAGGAATCGAGTCTTCATAATTGGAAACGCTGGCCACGAAGTTCATTCGAGGCGCAACCGCGGTCACATGGCTGTCGGCCGCCATGATTTTGCGCAGGGCGATCTCGGCGGCGGGCACCCCATGATCGAGCGGGGTGCCCTGTAGATTGGACACATACTCGGGTGTGCGCACCTTGATTGATGACTCGGTGTAGTCCACCATGTTGTCTATCGTCATGCGGTCCATGCCCACCAGCATCGAGTCCATCATTATGAACAGGCCGATGCCGACGGTCATCACGATGGCGGTAATGATTGTCCGGCGCTTATGCCTGAGCACATTCCGCAGGGCAATTTTCCATAGCGTGCCCATGGTTACTTCCTTTCGTCAGAGACCAGGAGGCCGTCGCGGATGCCGACAACCCTTCTGGCATGCTGCATGACGAGTTTGTCGTGCGTCGAGAAGACGAAGGTGGTTCCGCGCTTGGCATTGATCGTCTTCATCACTTCGATTATCTCTTCGGCTGTGTGGCTGTCCAGATTCGCGGTCGGTTCGTCCGCCAGCACGACGAATGGCTCCTTGACCAGCGCGCGCGCTATCGCCACGCGTTGCTCCTGGCCGCCAGACAGTTCCCGGGGATACCTGTCCTCCTTGCCTTGCAGCCCGACCGATTCGATCATCTCCAGCGCCTTGGCCCGCATCACCTTCTTGTCGTGTTTCTTCTCTATCACAAGTGGAAGTTCGACATTTTCAAGTACCGTCAGTACGGGTATCAGGTTGTACGACTGGAATATGAAACTGATACGGTTCTTTCGGTATTCCGACAGCTCTTTTTGTGTGGCCGAACCGAGGTTCGTGCCCTCGTATATGACGCTGCCGGTAGTCGGCCGATCCAGACAGCCTATGATATTGAGGAGGGTCGTCTTCCCCGAACCCGATGGCCCGACGATGGCCAGGAACTCGCCAGGCTCGACGTTCATCGAAAGTCCGTCCAGAGCCACGACCTCAGTGTCGCCCTTGTGATAGATCTTTCTGAGATCCTTCAGTTCCAGAACGCTCATGGTGCCTCCTTGCGCGCCGGGCGCGCCATTGCCAGAATGGTCTCCAGTGTCCCTAGATAGCCATCGAGCGCCTTCCTGCCCTCGACGCTCAGCTTAATGCCTGTGTACGGTTTGTTGTCCTTGTACGATTTTGTGATCCCGATATATCCAGCGACCTCGAGTGTCCTCAACTGGATGGACAGGTTGCCCGATGTCATCAGCAGGGCATCGCGCAGTTCGGTGAACCCTGTTTCTGGCGAGTCGCTCGATGCCAGGTAGGTCAGCACCAGAAGTCGGGCCTTCTCGTGGATGACCTTGTCAATATCCAGGTCGCTCAACCGAGCCTGCGCGCTCATGATTCCGCTGCCCGGCCATGGAGCCTCGCATTTCGCGCAGTCACCACTTTCTCCACGATCTGCGCCGCCGCGAACGCGTAGAACATGCCTCCGTAAATCACGAAGAGCCACAGGAATGGAGCCTGCTCGATAAAGGGCAGGGCGATCAGGCCAGCCAGGGTTCCCCAGTAGCCTAGAGCATAGTATGCTCGCAGGTCGCCTCGTAATGCAATTCTGTTGGACATGACTCCGACGATGAACGACGTCACTGACAGCGCCAACCATGGATGTCCAAAATAGAATGAATATCCTATGCCTGCCAGCATGCCAAGCGCCAGCGGAATGGTTTCGTGTGCCATCCTGCCACCGAAAAATGAGCCGGCTATTCTGGTAAGACCGCCAGATGCCTCGAGTTCGATTATCCGACTCATCATCAGCCTGACCTTGAAGGCGCCGCCCAGCACCAGGAAGAGCCCCAGTATGGCGAACAGCGCTATCTGATAGCCTGAAGGTATCTGCCCAAACGAGCCATATTTCGCGACCAGCATGTGGGCAGGAATCGCGAACAACGTGATGCATAGCGCCGCCGCCAGCGAAAAGGCGATCCACCCGGGAGGTGCTGCCACCTCGTGCAGCATTGGATCATTTCTCTTCACAGCGCGCTTCAGATCCTCTATATCGGCGATGAGCCGACGCAATGTATCGTCATCCATAGTATGCCTCCACACAAACAAGTTTGTATCATAAACTGTAGGGAGTCAAGTCCATTTTCAAGAATTGTTGCCTTTCCTGCGGGCTTTCCTTTCAATACCTTATGTTTATGGTAAGGAATATACGATCAACGCAGTTTTTGATTGCTCTGCTCGCGACCACGACCACCTTCATGTCGTGTGTCGGGCAGACCGCGGCGGGAGGCAATCAGGGGCAGCCAACACAAATGGAAAGGACGGCAGTGATGGTCAGCAAGGAGGGAGCGGTACAGGCAGTGCTCGGAGGCGGCTGCTTCTGGTGTCTCGAGGCTGCCTTCGAGGTGGTTCCCGGGGTTATCGATGTGCAGTCGGGATATTCGGGGGGCACCAGGGATAATCCCAGTTACGAAGAAGTCTCCAGCGGGCTCACAGGCCACGCTGAGGTTGTCAGCATCGAGTACGACCCGGCGCGTGTTTCGTATGCGACACTGCTGGAGCTGTACTTCAAAATCCATGACCCGACAAGCCTGAACAGGCAGGGCGCCGACATCGGTACTCAATATCGATCCATCATCCTGTATACCAACGACGAGCAGAAGCGCATAGCGGAGGAAGCCATCAAGGCTATCCAGCCGAAGTTCTCGAGGCCCATCGTAACCGAGGTACAGCCGCTTGTCCATTTCTGGCTGGCAGAGGAGTACCACCAGGACTTCTTCAGAAAGAATCCGAACTACGGTTACTGCCAGGCAGTAGTGGCCCCCAAGGTCGAGAAGGCCCAGAGTTTCGTGGACGCCTTGATGCCTGTGGATGCCGGGAAATAGTGCGTAGCGCGGGCCTGGGACATTCCCACGCCCGCGCTACGCAGTGCTTATGAGTTCCTGAACATTCTTGCTATCTGGTGCTTGTATAGTTCCGCCACCACGTGGCGCTTGACTTCCTGCTTGGCTGACAGTTCCTTGCCCACCTCGAAAGGCTGGGCCAGGAGTTCAAACCGGAATATCCGCTCGAAGCTCTTGAAGCCGGTCTTGGCATTGACGGCCTGGGCTATTTCGTAGTCTATGAGTTCCTTGACTTCTGCCTGCGCCAGAAGGGTCTCGTAATCGACTATGGGAATGGTGTTGTCCTTGGCCCACGCAAGTATCGCATCCTGGTTTGGAATGATCAGTGCCACGAGGAATCGCTGGTCCTGCCCCAGGACTACCGCCTGACTGATGTACTGGCTGTCGCATATGCGCTGCTCAATGGGCAACGGTTCCACGTTCTCTCCGCCTAGCAACACGATGGTATCCTTGGCGCGGCCAGTCAGCTTCAGGAACCGTTGCGTTGTCAGGATGCCCAGATCGCCTGTGTTCAGCCAGCCATCAGATGAAAGCACCTGGGCCGTCAGCTCAGGTTTCTTGTAGTAGCCCAGCATGACCTGAGGCCCCTTG
This sequence comes from bacterium, assembly GCA_035530295.1. GTDB lineage: Bacteria > Spirochaetota > Spirochaetia > Treponematales > UBA12059 > SZUA-370. The sequence continues at coordinate 49,298 of DATKVB010000003.1, forward strand.
ACGTGTACGATGCCCTTCTGGCAAGTGCCGACATCGTGGCCGGCCTCGTCAAGCAGCTTGAACTCGGTTCCGCGTATGGCCGGCCCTACCGTGCCCATCACCGGCTTCCGCTGCGGACGAAGGCCTATGACCGGAGCCGTCTCGGTCAGTCCATAGCCCTCAAGAATCTGCACTCCGATAGCGTTGAAGAAGATATCCACCGAGGCCGGCATCGCGCCGCCGCCGGATATCCCCGCCTTGAAATTGCCGCCGAGCTTGGTCTTTATCTTCCTGAAGACCAGCAACTCTCCGAGCCCCCTGAACGGTGCCAGTATTATGAGCGGAATTACCGGCAACACGGCATCCAGGATTCTGGAGCGGCTGCCAAAGTCGGGCAAGAGGCCAAACATCATATTGCGCAGATACGAGAAGCTCTCGCCTATCCAGACAAAGAAGGTGAACAGCGCCCTGGTAACGGGGCTCGACTGTCTGATGTTGCGGTAGATGCCATCCTTCACTGATTCCCAGATGCGTGGCACGCTCGCCATCCAGTCCGGCTGAATGGCCTGGAAGTCCGGCAGCATTATCGCGCCAATCGGCTTGGAATACGCGATGCTGTCGTGGACCGCGATGATGGCATACTGGACAATGCGCTCAAAGGAGTGCCAGACAGGCAGTACCGACAGCCATATCTGGCCCGGTTTGAGATCGATGATTTCCGGCAAGACTTCGGTCTGGTGCATGAAGTTGGCATGCGATAGCATCACGCCCTTGGGCTCGCCCGTGGTGCCGCTCGTATAGATGATGGTTGCCACGTCATCGCGCTTGATCCGCGAGGCCGCGGCCTCATATTCGCCTGGCTGGGCGGCCCGGCGCCGGGCCCCCGAGGCAAAGACCTCGGCAAAGAGCAGCACCTTGATGCCGGCTGCGCGCGCGGTATCGACTGTCGACGCCGAGGCTCCATCGAATAGAATGACCGTGGCCAGACGCGGCATTTCGGCCCGGCGGGCAAGCAGCTTGGCCAACTGCCGCTCATTTTCGAGCACGGCGAGCGAACATTCGCTCCATGACAGGATATAGGCCAGCTCCTGCTCGGTCGCGTCGCACCCGCGAGGCACATCGGCCGCCCCGAGTCCGAGTATCCCCAGATCCGCTATGAGCCATTCCTTGCGGTTGTCGGCGATCAGGCCGATGTGGTTGCCTGCTGCCACGCCCAGCTCCGTGAGACCGGCGGAAAACGAAGCGACCTCCTCGAGCAACTGCCCGTAGGTAGTCGGCACGAATACCGAATCGGCGTTCTTGCTGTACTGCATGACAATATGGGGTAGAGCGTGCACCTGTTCAATGAACATGAGCGCAAGGTTTTCGGCCATTTGATCCTCCACGTCTGGTATTCAGCCAAATTGACAAGATACTAGGATTTGTAAGGTGGCGCAAGTTTTTTTTATATAGTTCATCGAACCCTGCATCTCGGTACCCATGGCCACCGCCCCTTGTATGGTTGCTCTTGGACAACCGCTGTTGGCGGTGTCGAATATGGAAAGATGCAGGCTTCGATGAACTAATCCCTATTTTGAGCCTTACCATTCAACTTTGGTACGCTCGGCGGGCACTTCATCAAAATAGTGGCGAAACAGCCGTTCCATGTCATCGAGGTCATCCGAATTCTGGATGGCGTACTTCAGATGGTGACCGAAAGAGAGATTGTCGCAGTAATAGAAAAAGAAACGCCTTGCCCTGCTGGTGTGAAATGGCGGAGGCAATAGTTTCCTGATCAGGCCCAGCATGCGCACACCGGTATCCTCGATTGGCACCTCGAGGGTAAACGAGCTGCCCGCCTCCTGACCTCGTATCAGGGCGAATATCCAGGGCCGCCTTATAGCCTCCCGGCCTATCATCACGCCAGCCGCGCCATACTGGTCTATGGCGGCACGATAGCGCTCGTAGCCTCGCACGTCGCCGTTGCCGATTACGGGGATGCTCAGGGACTCGGCCACAGTCTTTATGAATGGCCATCGTCCCGAGCGCCTGAACTTCTCCTGCTTGAGGCGTGGATGAATGACCAGGTATTCTGCGCCGGCATCCTGCAGAGCCAGGCAGAAATCGACCAGCTTCGGCTCTGATTCCTCATAGCCCAGCCGAAGCTTGGCCGAGATCGGTACGCCTGGGGCGGCGGCTTTGAGCGCCCGTATCAGCTCAGCGGCACGGGACGCATCCTTCATCCAGCTGACGCCGCCTCCGGCCCTCTCTATCTGCGGCGCCGAGCAGCCAAAGTTGGCATCGATGCCGCCAAGGGCTGTCCCGGAGGCCTGGCGTTCCTCATACAGCCTCGCGGCGGCTCTCGCCATGGGGTCGATATCGGTGTCGTAGAACTGAACCACCGTGTGTTCCGGATCAGGAAGGCTGTCGGTGAACCAACGATCGAATGGCGAATGGGCTAGATAGCCAGAGGCGCTTGTCATCTCTGTATAGCTGCGGTCAGGAGATCCAAAAGACGCGATGAGCTCGCGGAGAGGACGGTTGCTCAGCTCGACCATCGGAGCTAGCATCAGCGCGTGGTGGGGTAGTATCGACATTGGGTTTCACTATACGATGGGTGGCAAGGCTGGGGCAAGCCAGTGATTGACTCTGGCCCGATTTATGCGGTATAAACCCAAGGCGCACATACCGGCGCTTCCGCATTGCGGTCGCGGTTCCATAGGCGGCGCGGCATATACCACAGCCGTTGTCACTGGAATGTATTCGACGCCCCGGCAAAACTTCAGGAGGAATTCGTGAGCGTAAAGATCAGGCTCAAGAAATTTGGCGCCAAGAAGCGCCCGTATTATAGAATCGTTGTGCTCGACACTCGCCAGGCACGCGACGGCAAGACAATCGATGAGCTTGGTATCTACCATCCTATCGAAAAAGAAGGCAACCAGGTTCGTCTGAACGAGGAAAAGGTTAGATCGTGGCTCGCGAAGGGCGCCCTGCCCAGCGACACGGTTCTCAGCATCCTGAACAAGCAGAATATCCGCCTCGGCTAAACGACGGGGCGCCGCTCTGGGCGGACGCCGCGGTTCTGCATATGTGGTTCCGTGGGTGCGCCAAGGGGCGAGGACGCTGTACGAAAGGGCCGATTGATGGAACGAGACTTCATAGAATACGTAGCCAAGTCATTGGTAGATGATCCCGCCGCGGTCTCTGTCAACATCGTTGAAACCGACGATGGCACTGTAATCGAGTTGCGTGTCGCCGCTGATGATGTGGGCAAGGTGATAGGCAAGCGTGGACGTATAGCCAAGGCGATACGAACGTTGCTGTCAGCGGCCGCCACGCGTGGCGGCAAGGACGTAAAACTCCAGATCCTCGATTAGGGTGAACGACCTCGCACTCGGCCGTCTTGGTGGGTCGCACGGCCTCGATGGACGGATCAAGCTGATATCATTTTCCGGCGAAACCGACCATCTCACTGGCCTTGCCGAAGCGACGCTGAAAAGCGCCGAGCGGACTCTCGTTGTCAAAATCGAAAGCGTGCAGCCGAATGGTGAAGGCGCGTTGCTCAAGATTGCAGGCTATGACTCGCCAGAAGCCGTCCGCGTGCTGTCTGGCATGGAGTTATGGGCACCGCGCGAGCGGGCGGCGCCGCTGCACACAGACCAATACTACTATGCCGATCTCGTAGGCGCATCCTTGATGGTTGGGCCCGATATCGTGGCCACCGTCATTGGCGTGTGCGAGGGGGGCGGCGGTGACCTGCTGGAGGTGCGGCGCCCCGATGGCACATCGGCCTACATACCGTTCCGCAAGGAATTTGTGGGCCGTGTCGATATCGCCGCCGCGACAATAGAACTGACGGCACCGTGGATTCTGGAGTGAGGCCGGACCATTCATGAAGATCGATGTGCTCACGCTCTTTCCAGGCATCCTGGAAGGCTTCTTTACCAGTTCGATAATGGCGCGCGCGGTTGAACGCGGCCTCATTTCCTATGCGCTGACCGACATCAGGCAGTTCGCCACCGACAAGCATCACAAGTGCGATGACGAGATATACGGCGGCGGCGCGGGCATGCTGATGCTGCCAGGCCCCACGTCGGCTTCGCTCGAGGCGGTTGGAGCGCGCGGAGCCCGGGTTGTCTATGTGACGCCGAGCGGGCGTCTGTTCAACCAGGCCTATGCCGAGGATCTGGCGCGCGAGGAGCATCTGGTCATCCTGTGCGGCCGCTATGAAGGCGTCGATCAGCGCGTCATAGACGGATACGTGACCGACGAGATAAGCATAGGCGACTATGTCCTGTCATCCGGCGAGGCTGCCGCTCTGGTCATGGTCGACGCGATTTACAGATTGATTCCAGGCGTCATAACCGGGGAGTCACTCGACGAGGAGAGCTTCAAGGATGGACTGCTCGAGTACCCCCAGTATACACGACCTGCCGTTTATGATACCATGAAAGTCCCTGACGTTCTTGTCTCGGGCCATCATGCCAATATCGTAAAGTGGCGCATGAAACAACGGCTTGAGAAGACGCTCCTGTACCGACCCGACCTGCTCCAGGGCAAGGGGCTGGAGGGGGAACTCAGGGCAATGATACTGGAATTAATTGGACAAGGGGGAGAGGCATGAACCTCATAAAGAAGATCGAAGCCGGACAAACCAAGGACTATCAGGATATCAAGGCCGGAGATACCGTTCGCGTTCACTTCAAGATCGTTGAAGGCAAGACCGAGCGTATCCAGCTCTATGAGGGGCTCGTGATCGCGATGAAGAATGCCGGAGTCGGCAGGACCTTTACCGTGCGCAAGAATTCCTACGGTGTTGGTGTCGAGCGCGTCTTTCCGTTGCACTCACCGCGCATCGAGAAAATAGAAGTAGTTCGCTATGGCAAGGTTCGCCGCGCCAAGCTCTATTATATCCGCGAGAAGATTGGCAAGAAGGCCAAGATCAAGGAACTGCTCGGCGGCCGCAAGCCACCGGTTCGTTCGCAGGCAGCTCAGGCCTAGTCAGATTGCGGCCGATTGGCCCTGATCATACAATCAATCTGCCGCGGACACAAAGCGTCGGCGATGGCTCCAAGCCGTCGGCCGACGTTTCTGTTGTACAGCGGCGCCAGACGACACCCTCGCCAGGCATAGTCGGGCCACGAGCCAACCCTACAGGACGTGCCAACCAGAGTGCGGCAGCATCAATCAGGCTGCAGCACTTGGCCACCAGCCTCGGTCTGCCATCGAGCCACGCTTCCTTCATCGCCATAGCCGCAATGATAGCGGAGCGCCTGCCTCTGGATGCGGGCACCGCGGCGGCAATTCGCCGGTTTACCAAAGACCATCATGAAGATCCAGCCGCCGCAAGAATAGCAGTCCGGGCCGCCGCGGCAGGCCTCGACCCAGAAGGCCCCGAGGCGGAACGCCTGTTCGCTGCAGTTGGCGATAGTCATGACGAAAGCTCCGCTGATGGTACCAGTGAAGGCGCCGGTGCTGGAAGTGACGGATCGGGCACGGCTGGTCATGAATCCGCGGAGCAGCAGTTGGCGGATCAGAACGGTACCTCCGAGCAAGGTACTCGTGACGCTCATCATCCCGACGAAATCGAGCGGCTGAGGGCGCTGTTGGAGCAGGCCTTCCGTTCGGCGCTCGGTGATGCCGGCATGGCGACAATCGAGGCTCCGGGGGACGACGGCCAGGGATGGGCATGCGCTCCTTTTGCCATACCGATATCCGGCATTGCGTACCACGGATTCATAAGAATATGGTATGATGTCATGAAGAAACATGCTGGCCCGGTGATAGTCGATGTTCGCAGCGATGACGGACGACGGGTATTCGAGATTGGGCGACGGGGCGATACGCGCTCACTGCGGTATTTTTCCGATGATTTGGCGGAGAATAGCGCATTCTCTGAGTATTTTGATAGATATGGCCATGTGCAAACCGCCAATTTATCGGATGGCGACGAGTGTGAACTGGACATCATCGGGGCGATAGACGAAGATGTCTAAACATACGACGAGGCGAAGCGTGGCCTTGGCATACGATGAGACCCTGCCAGCGCCTGTGGTCGTTGCCAAGGGTACAGGAAGGGTGGCCGCCCGGATCGATGCCTTGGCAGGGCAGTCTGGTGTGCCCATTGTCAGCGACCCTGTTCTGGTTGCCGGCCTTGAGCCTGTGGATGTTGGAGCGTTCGTGCCTGTGGAGTATTGGGAACTCGTGGCGCGCGTGCTCATTTTTATAAGGAACGTGCGACAATGAAAAAGAAGTATGCCCTGGATAAAATTCTGCCAGGATCCCGATTCACGGCGGACGCCTATTCCGAAGGCAACAATCTCTTCGCCTCTGCTGGTGTTGCCATACGCGCCAAGGACATCGAAGGCCTGACCCGATGGGGTATCACGACGGTTTTCAGCGAGGGGCAACTGGAAGACCCAGTCTCGGACAAGCCAGCAGAAGGGCTCAACGGAACCACAATGGGCACATCCGATGTGCCCAACAGGGCTGGACTGGCCGCTTTTACCGATCACAAGCTCTATGCCGCCTATACCGATATGATAGACAGGCTCAAGCGCGTGATGGACGCTATAGCCGCGAACGAGCGGGTCGAGGTCAAGACAGTCGACTCGCTTTCGCAGGACCTGGTTCAACTCGTTCGCGAGCGCGAGGCGGCTATCGTTTCGGCAATCCTGTCCTCCGATGTACAAGGCTATGACCTTGCTCGCGCAGGCATCAATTGCGCCATCCTCTCCGTCGTGATGGGCCAGACGATGAAGCTGCCGCCACACAGGCTGGTCCACCTCGCCGCTGGAGCCCTCCTGCACGATATAGGCATGCTCAGGGTGCCAGCCGACATTGTCAAGAAAAAGTCGGCACTGACCACCGAAGAAGCCCAGAAGATGCGTGCGCATCCGCTGCTTTCCTACCGCATCATAGTAAAGGAACTGCAGTATCCCGATGACGTTGGCCTCGTGGGGCTGCAGCATCATGAACGCTGGGACGGCGAAGGCTATCCGCGGAAGACCACCGGGCAGGACGTTGATCTGCTCGCGCGCATCGTTTCGGTAGCCGACGCCTTCGAGGCCATGGTGAGCCAGAAGCCGTATCGCAACTCGATGATCGGCTATGTAGCCATCAAGAACCTGCTGTCAGACAACTCCAGGCGTTTTGATCCGGATGTACTCAAGGCATTTGTGCGCAGTATGGGCATCTATCCCATCGGCTCGATTGTCGTGCTCAACAACGCCGCGATAGCCCGCGTCGTCGATACTCATGCGGAGGCGCCGTTACGTCCCAAGCTCAAGATCATAGTCGATGATTATGGCAAGCATTACAGGGACGATACCGGAGATGTCCTGGATCTGCTTACCGAGAAGACCCTGTTCATAGCGCGGGCCCTCGACCCGCGCGAGCTGGTCTCACCTCCGTGACCAAAGGCCCGGCGCGTGGTTCCGGGTTGGTGCCATCGGTGCCGAGTCGTGCTCACAAGGGCAGGGTCGCGGAAGACGCCGCGGTCTCGGACTTGCTGGCGCGAGGATGGGAAATTGTGGCCAGAAATTGGCGTCGCGGCAGCGGTGAACTCGACATTGTCGCCCTGAAAGACGGCCTGCTTGCCTTCGTGGAAGTGAAGGCGGTCGATGCGTATGGTCTTGAAAGTCTCGAGTCATCGGTAGGCTGGCGGAAACGCCAGAGAATAATCGAAACGTCTAAACTCTTCATCGCCATGCATCGAGAATTCAAGTATATGGCAGTGCGATTCGATGTCGTATCCGTTGTGGCCGATGCCGTGACGGAGCACTTTGAGAGCGCGTTCGCGGAGCGTACATGAGCAATGGAGTCAGACACGAACATGCAGATAGAAGGCTTGAAGAACTCAGGGCCATGGTGCATGATGAGGCATACATGACCGGGGCCATTCTTCGTTTGGCCTCCGTGCTCAGTGATGAAATCATGGATGGTATCGGAGTAAGTCATGGCGGATGGGAACAAGGATTCCAGGCGACGGTTCGGCCGCCGCGGTAGAGGGCGCTCTGGCGTCAAGGACGCTGGCGCACTGCCGGCCGGTGCCGAGGGGCAGGACGGACAGGTCCGCGCTGCATCGCCCGCTGTCGACCAGCCGGCCGTCTTCTGTCCGGTCTGCCAGAAGCAGATATTCGATCTGGCAAGCGCCCTGGCAGGCAAGAATGGCGGGCAGCCTGTGCATTTCGACTGCGCGCTGGCTCAGATAACCGAGACAGAACGGCTCGAGGTCGATGAACATATAGTCTACATAGGTCATGGCTCGTTCGCGGTCGTCGCGTATCGCGACAAGAGCATGACGGCGTTTACGATAAAGCGCCGCATACCATGGGAGAAGGAAGGCGAGAAGTTCGACTGGAGACGTACCATTCAGCAGCGGATGGGGATCTGAATTGAATCGATCGAAGCACTACTGCCCCAGAAAATGCAACACCGACTCCTGAACGAGCTCCGACCACAGGAAATATGATGAGTGCGTCCCGCGATGCTGTTGCGGGTCGACTTCCGCGCCGGCAATCAGGTACACGAAACCATTGTGGCGCTGTTCATCGAGCAGCATGCCTCCGAGCAGGCCATACGCGTCCGCGTGGTGGCCCCAGAGCCGTGGACCTCCGCCTGGCAGGAGACGATCGCCACCAAGGCCGTCGAATGAATCGGTCGTATGTACCAGCCCCAGTCCAGTTTCCCTGATCGGTCCATTCCCACAATCCCCGTCGGGCGTGCCCGGGATATGGCTCCAGGCAGGCGTCATCATTCGCACCAGAGACGATGGCGATACGATGCGCCTGCCATTGATTGAGCCTTCGCCCAAGAGACATTGCGCCAGTCTGGAAAGGTCACGCACAGATGCCCGGAGTCCACCCTGCGGCGAAAACAACGTACCGTTGGTGCCCGGCTCATAGAGATCCAGGTCCGCCGGGGTCATGCCCGGGAGTGCAGGGCAGGGCAGGGTCGGCCTTGCGCCTCGATAGTCGTCGACCTGGGCAATCCACGGGCAGCCAGTCCGACAACTTTCAGCAGGACCGGTGCGGTACGGGGGAGCGAGCCTCAAGAAGGCATCATCGGTCAGCAAATTGACATTGTGGGACGATTCCATGCCAAGTGGCCCGAGAATCCGTCGCCGCGCGAGCATGTCGTAACGTTCACCGGCAATGGCTTCCAGAACGGTTGCCAGCACACCAAAACCCAGGTTGCAGTACGAGAAATATGTCCCAGGCGCGTGCTGTCCATCAAAATGACTTCCATCATCCCAGCCGCGGCCGGCTTGCACAAAGAAATCCTCAAGTGTTCCACCGAGCGGCATGGTGTATGAAGTTCCGTCGCGAATGGAAGATGTGTGTGCCAGCAGCATGGCGCAACTGATTGGTGCCTCCGCGAAAGCGGGATTGCGCAAACGGAAACCCAGGTAGCCCGAGACATCGCTATCGAGGTCGAGCCTGCCTTCTTCGACAAGGCTCATCGCGACAAGCGCCGCGACTGGTTTGGATAGGGAGGCGACTCTGTACATGGTGTCGGGCGCGATGGGCTTGTCGCGCATGGGATGGGCTGCGTCGATATGGCTGCGTCCAAAGGCCGCCTCGTGGATGACGCCGTCATCGCGAATCACCGACACGACCAACCCTGAGAGTTCCATGCCGGGCATCGAGGCTATGACCGCGAGCCTCTCATCGAGACCTTTTGCATCGGCCTGCGCGACGCTTGTCGATGGAAGCATCGGCTTACTCCAGACTGAGGAGAGCCGAGCGCCTCGCATGCAAGGGTGTCGTGTCAAAAAGCGGCGCCGAGTAGTCGGTGATCAGGAGTCCAATCTCGGTGCAACCAAGCAATATGGCCTCTGCACCACGGGCAACAAGCGAATCCATGACCGTACGGTACGCATCGCGTGACTCATCCCGGAGGATGCCGCGGACAAGTTCCTGGAATATTATCCTGTCTACCGTCGCGCGGCCCGGGGCATCGGGCACCAGCACGTCAATATCGAAGCCGCGCTTGAGCCTGGCACTATAGAAGTTCTCTTCCATGGTGAATCTGGTTCCCAAGAGCCCTATACGCTTGATATCGAATGAGGCCAAAGCTTCTCCTGCCACATCGACGATGTGCAACAGCGGTATGCCAACTTCGTCCTCAAAGCCGTCCATCACCTTGTGCATGGTATTGGTGCAGAGCACGGCAAAATCCGCGCCGCCCGCCTTGAGTCGCTTGCCTACATCGAACAGCGATATCCGCATGGCTTCCCATTCGCCCGCCCGTTGCATGCGCTCAATCTCGTGAAAATCGTATGAATACATGAGGATCCGCGCCGAATGGCTCCCCCCAAGCGCCGCGCGCACCTCCTCATTGATGATGCGATAGTAATGCGCCGATGATTCCCAGCTCATGCCGCCGATCAAGCCTATGGTTTTCATGCGTTGCTCCTTGCCTGGACACGAGGACGTGCGAGGCTTCTACTGTACGTTTCTTTGGCGCGGTAGTCCATCCGCAAACGCTGGTTTGACGCCCGGTTTTGCATATACTGGTACACGGGGGGCCGCATGCGCGAAGCGTCATATACCGTACTTGTTGTTGATGATTCACGGGCCAACAGGGCGTTCCTAACCAGCATCCTCGAAGAGGATGGTTACCGGGTACTCGAGGCGGCCGACGGCGAGGCATGCCTGACCACGGCCGCCATCGAAATGCCCGCGCTGATCATGCTCGACGTAGTCATGCCTGGCATCGATGGCTTCGAGACGCTACACAGGCTCAAGGCCGATCCGGCCATGAAACGGATAGCGGTGATCATGCTGACGAGCCTTGGCGACCAGGAATCGAAGCTCAAGGCATTCGACTTCGGCGCAGTCGACTACATAGTCAAATCGGCAAACGAAGCCGAGGTGCGTGCCCGCGTCCGCGTGCATGTGCATCTGGCCAATACACAGCAGGAGTTGATAGCAGCGCGCGCCGAGAGCCTGCAGCAGATAGCCACGGCCCAGCAGTCTCTGCTGGTTAAACCCGCAGATGTCCCGGATGCCCGCTTCTCGATATATTACCGATCACTCCACGAGGCCGGCGGTGACTTTTATGACGTGGTGCCCGTATCGGACGGCGTATATTTCTACCTGATGGCCGATGTAGCGGGCCATGATGTCGGCACAAGCTATGTGACACCAGCAGTCAAGGTGCTCTTGCGGCAATGCGCCACACCGACCTATTCAGTCGAGGAATCCATGTCATATCTGAACAGCATGCTTGAAAAAACAATCCTTGCCGACAATTACCTGACGGCGTTCGCGCTTCGCGTGAACAGGCGGGCTGGCAAGGCGGTATACCTCGCCGCTGGCCATCCTCCCGCCGTCTACATACCTGGCACCGGACCTGTCAGTCTGGCGGAATGCGAGAACCCGTTCATAGGCATGCTGGAGGACTCGAGCTATCATTCCTCATCGATGGATGTGCAACCGGGAGACCGGTTCATACTCTATACCGATGGCTTGGTGGAAGCCATGCTTGGCGAAGACCACCTTCGCACTCCCGGCAACGACGCGCAGAACGACTTGACCGGCAGACTCGTGGAAGCCGTTACAAGGTTGCGCGGCTTGCCTCTGGGCGAGCTGCCCGGGGCCCTGGTGCATGCGATGGGCGCTGACAATCCCGATGACGACGTAGCGGTAATGGTTGTCGAAGTATGAAGTTGAATGCGCTATGGCGTGCGTGTCGCAAGGGTGTATACTGATACAATAATGGGTGTAAAAATGGCAAACAAGGGTGCGCGGGTATTCCATATCCTGGCCCTTACGCTCCTCGGCGCCACGGTCATCCCCCTTCTGGCCTTTGTGCTCATATGGCGGTTCCATTACTCGGGCAATTCCAATACCGCTCTGGGCCTGGCCCAGATACGCAGTGCCCTGGATGGCTCGACGCGGCTGCTTGAGCTGTATGGCGGCAACGGCGATGGCAATCCCCTGCCCGAATCAAGAATGAAGCTGTTGCTCAATGGCCCTGTAGTCAGGTTGCGAGTCGGCCCATCATCACCAGAGGGCGCTTCCAAGGTGCTCGGCTCCGTTCTGGACGTCGCCGGCCTGCAATTCAACCCTGAATCGATTACCGATGTTTCTGGAACGATTTGCGGCAGACTGGAGCTGGATGGCTCGTGGTCCATTACTGACCAACGATTGGTAAGCACTGGTGCCACTGTCTGGGACGCCATGGACGAAGCCGGGCGACGGGCTCTCGCCAACCAGACTCCGTATCTGCGCGTCACGCGCGAAGCATCCAGTGCCATTATCAGGCTGGGCGATACCGGTTATGTCTGGGCCATAACCGAGGCGGCGGACCGAGATACTCCGTGCTTCGAGCTGTTTCATCCCCAACTCGAGGCGGTAGAAGTAACCAGGTTGGTGAATGCCCGGGGTGAGCGGGTCGGCGCGGAGATAGCCTCGCTCCATGGATACTTGGACTCCGACAGGCGTGAGGAAGTAATCCGTTACGATTATAGCTGGAAGAATCCCGACGACAGCCGTGACAGGAGAAAGGTAGTCCTGATGCGCCATGTGGAGGGTTGGCATGCCGTCCTATGCGCCGGCCTCTACGAGGATGAATATTTCCTGCCCACGAAGGCCGCCGAATCACTGTTTGCCTCGCTCGTTGTCATTGTCGGGGGAATAACCCTGCTGGTAACGCTGACCCTGACAGGCAGGATCAACCGCTCCCTGGCCTCCCTCTGCGATTTTGCCCGAATGACTGCCACCTCGGACGGTTCAGCGCACGCATTGCGACGGACCGGGCTGCGCGAACTCGATGAACTGAGCGAAACGATGAGCGACATGGGGACGAAGATCCGTGCCAGGGAGGATGCCCTCAGGGAGGAACTGGCCGAGAAAAATTTCCTGATAGAAGAGGTCCATCACCGGGTAAAGAACAACCTGGCAGTATTGGCAAGCATCATCAACCTTCAGCAGGATCAGGCACAGGGTGACGAGGCCATATCGGTGCTTGCCATATTGCGCGCACGCGTAAACTCGATGGCTCTGGTCTATCAGCAGCTCCTGGCCACGGACGAGTACGCGTCGCTGCCATTCAACGATTACATAGAAGGAATCCTGACATACTACCAGAGCGACCACGCGCTCAACTCCAGGAAGATGACCAGGACTGAACGACTGGAGCCGATCAACCTGGGTTTTGACAGGGCCGTTCCGTTTGGGCTCATTGTCAATGAACTGGTGTCCAACGCGTTCCGACACGGCATATCGGCTCAACGCATGCCAGCCATATCGGTTGATCTGTACATCGATGGCGCCGCGATCGTATTCAGTATCGAGGATAACGGCGATGGCATGGATCATGGCGCCGAGGAAGGCACCGGTCTGTTGCTCGTTCGGGCCCTATGCACCCAGCTGCGTGGCGAGATATCGATTCAGAGTCCGGCTACCGATAGGGGTACCGTGGCAATTGTCAGAGTGCCATCGTCTTGAGATTTCCCTCAAACCAGGATGCCAGTGCCTTCATGCGATAGAAGAACGATTTTTCCTTCATCCGCTCAAGGCCAAACAGGTGTGGCGTATTGGCGATGGTCACACCATACAGGACGATCTTGTCGCCCATGGGCAGTATTATGAAGAGCGTCTTGAGCTGCTCCGGTGCAACGAGCCGAAGGCCCAGGAAGTCGAGCTCCGTGAGGTTGGTCAACAGCGCCGTGACGTGATCGCCGATCATATCCACAGTCATGGCCGAATACACGTCGCCGGTCTGCTCCTCTTTCTGATACAGAGTATATTCGTTGTGTTGCGGCAGATCGCTGAACGCAGGATCCGGTATTCGACGTCTGTCTGCCAGACTGTCGACCCGGAACGAGTCATAGATGAAGGTCTCCATCTTTTTTTGGGAGGCCGAATATACGAGTAACCCCTTCATTGTGGAGAAGGCGGTAAGGCTTTTGAGGATCTTCAGGTTGAGTTCCGATGCCGAAGCGGCTGCTGGCTTGTCCATGAAGAAAAGCCCTTCCGCCGCTATCGTGCTCGGCCTTTCCAGTATCAAGCTGCTTACTATCGCTGCGAATGGCGATCGGCGCCATAATGGCAGATTATTGAGACTGGAGCCGAAGCTGGTCAGTTCTCCTGTATCTATCAAGCGCTTCTGTTCGCTTGAAGAGAGAAAAGAAAGGCTGGTGCTGACCCAATTCTGGGCAATCGCAGGCATCGCTGAAAGAGCGAACGCCAGTATATATAATGGCAATCTTCTCATTCTATTAGCCCCGTACCAGCGCTACCGCGAGCACGATGGCAGCCAGGCCCCAGCGATACCACGCAAAGGCTGCCGTCGAGTGCTTCCGCAGGAATGCCATAAGAGCCCTGATGCAGAGGAAGCCGGTCACGCTCGCGGCCACGAGGCCTATGGGAAAGATGACAAGCTCGGATGAAGCGATTGCGCCACCCGCGATCGACTTTGCCAGTTCGAGCGCGCTCTTGAGCCCTGCGCCGGCTATGATAGGAGCCGAGAGCAGGAATGAGAATCTGGCGGCCGCCTCCCTTTCGAAGCCAAGCGCGAGTCCCGCCGTGATGGTCGAACCTGAGCGCGACACCCCCGGAAAGATCGCGAGCGCCTGAGCCAGCCCAATATAGAGCGCGTCCTTGGGTCTCATTGCGCCCATTCGACGAGTATGACCGCCCAGGTGATCCGCCAACCATAGAATCCCACCCATTGCCGCAATGGCAAAGGCCATGACTACCATCGATGATTGAGGTATGGGCAGCCGGTGGAAGGAAGCCTGGACGCTGTTTTCAAGCAGAAAACCCGCGAAGCCTCCAGGTATGCAGGCAAGGACGATGTACCAGGCCATACGCCTGTCCTCATCGTGACCTATGCGCCGCTCCACGACACTCTTGAATCCGGCATTGATCAGTAGCTGCCAGTCTCTGGCGAAGAAGACCAGTACCGCCAGCAACGTACCGATATGCAGGGCCACATCAAATGTCAGGCTGCTGAGGACAGGATCGCTCCAGCCAAACAGCCAGGGAATGATGACCAGATGGGCAGAGCTGGAAACCGGCAGAAATTCGGTAAGTCCTTGTGCTATGCCCAGTATAAGAGCCTGAAATACTATCATGTGATACAGTATCTCCCCTGAAGATGAAGCGAAGATGAAATGTACTCGCTTTTCTTCAGGGGAGCCGGCGCGACACGCGCCGGCAGTTTTGGTTAGTCGACGCTTCCTGGTTCAGCATCGCCACTGCTTGATTTTTCATGATCGCGGCCGTTCTCAGTGTCGCCTTCGCCATGGGACTCAGCAACATCGGTATAAAGGATCTTGCCGTTCCCTGCGTCCACCTTGACCACCGCGCCGCTGTTCATTTCTACCGCATAGACCAGCTGGCCATTCTCATCTTCAAGATGGACGGACAAGGCACTCGCGCCGGGATTGGCGGCGAGGGCCGCTGCTTGGGCCTGGTTCGCGGTTATGGTGGGTGTTGCACCAATGGCCAGAGAACTCACATACAAAGGCTCGGCGATGGCATCTCCTGATTCCGCCGGGACGGTTGTGGTTACCTTGGGCTCGGTGCTCTTGGTCGGCTTCACTTGTGCCGTGGCCATGCCTGCCATCGTAAGGCAGAGTACGAGAGCCGTGCTCGTGATTCTGACTGTCTGTCTGTTCATACAGATCTCCTTGCTTTGCGGGCGCATTTTGCGCCTCGCTGTCGAAATAAGAAGGCCCGCAACGCGGTTCTTCCGAATCTTCTAGAGTTCTCGAAGTACCTCCACCACCTGCAATCGCGAGAGGCTCTGTCCGCTCCAAAAGGCGCTCAGAATCATGCCCGCGCTGACAAGCGCAAAAAGCACTCCGAGTTCCGGCCAGGCCGCGACCGGCGCGATTGCCGGAATGGTGAACAGGACGGAGAGCAGTGTCACCAGGAGACGAGCCAGGACGAACCCTATCGCGGCACCGACTACGAGACTGAGGCCACCAATGGCGGTAGCCTCCGCGAAGAGAAAGCGCTTCATGGTTCGTAAATCAGCCCCGAGGGCACGCATTGCCCCGAACTCCCGCCGCCTTTCGTTGACCATAGCCAGCAGGAAGACAGCCAATCCGATTGTCGCGACGATCACGCTATAGACCAGCTCCATTATTCCAAGCCCATCCAGATTAAGAGATGTCATCGAGCTGGAATCAACCTTGACTACCGTTTCGGTGGTCTGGATGCGGATGGGCATTGTCGTGCCTATCGTTGCCGCAAGTTCCGAGGAGATGCGCAGGTTGGTCTTGACTGCACCATCTGTCTTGATGAGGAAATAATCCATCGCCGTGCCTGACGCGACTGTCATATAATCCCTGTTGATGATGAAATCAGAATCCTGCGAAGATGTTGGGAAGTAGGTGAAGAATCCGACCGCGACCGTCTTGAGATCGACATATCGATTCGCAGCCCGGTTGTACAGACGCATGAGAACTGGATCTCCGATGCGAATGTCATATTTTTCGGCTTGCTCGACCGAGATAATGACGCCATTCGGAGTCGAGGCGAGTGCCCCGAGGACAGTAGTTGCCGAGCCTGGGGCGTAAATTGTCTTGCGGTCGCGCATCGCGGTGATGGTCTTTGGCGCGGAGCCATCGATGAAGAAGCTATCCGGCAGGTACGCAGTCTCACGGAACGCGGGAACATCTATCCCGTACACAGTGTTCTGTTCCGATCCTATCAACGCCTTCGTGTCGCGGGTGACGGCGGTCGTGGCTATGACACCCGGCTTGACCAGTGATTCCGCGAAGGAGGCCACCTGTGGCGTACTCTGGGCCGGAGTCACCCGGATATCCGCTCCAACGATATACTGGGCGTCTCGCTGCTTCTCAATCTCGTAAGTACGTTGGAAGAGTATGAGGCTTACGCCGAATGAGAGGGTGAGGGCTATGACCGTAACAGCCGCGCTGACCTTCGGGGCTCTGCGGCACAATGATTTTCCCGCGGTTTCACCAATCTCTCCGAAGAGCCTGCGGAATATCCGACTGATTGCTACTGTCGAGGAAGCGATGGTCTTTTCGAGAACCCGAAGTGTCAAGAGCGTCAGACCTATCCATGCAAACAGTGGCGCAAGGAAAATATAGAAGGCCAGGGACACTGCCTGGCCTTCGTTGCCCGTTGGTTTGAAGCCACCATTGAGACTGGTTACAAGAAGCACAATCCCTGATGCGATCAAGGCCGCGACATCGAGCCATGACCGTTTCCAGAAAGGCGCCTTTTCGATACGGCGGGTGCTGCGGCGTTCTTGCGTTATCTCTGAGCGTAACGTTCCCATGGTGGGGAGGAAGGCCGCCAGAAAGGTGAGGACGAGACCCGCTGCGAATGCGATAAGTGCCGATTTGGAGAATGCGGCCCAATCGAATCCCGCTGCCAGGGGACTGAATCCCTGACCTTCAGAGAAGGCACCGGCGAGTGACAGCAACCCCAGCCCGACCAGAAGACCCACCGCGGAACCTGCCAGAGCAAGGAAGAGTGACGATAGTGCCACGATGGAGCCGATTTGAACAGGCCGTGCTCCCCGGGTGCGAAGGAGGCTGATCTCGCGGCGCTGGCTATCAGCGAAGAGCTCCGCCGCGAATTTTGAGAGCCACGCAGCAAGGAGTATTCCCGGCAGACCCAGAAAGATGAACAGAATGCGGGCCGAAAGGACATCGCTTGTGGCTGTGGCCAGTGCCCCGGAGAGATTGTCCACCGCCTTGATCCTTCCGGAGAAGAGTCGCTCTATTGAACGCCTCAATGAATCCGTGTGGAGTGCAGCCAGGGTCGGATCGGACGGCAACATATTCCGGTCTATCTTGATGTGCACCTGGGGATCGATCAGGATGGAGCCCGGCGCGAGCGAATTCGGTGGATTGGCGACCATTGCCTGCAACGGTACCTGAAGGACGGAATTGAACCATCCAAGATCCACGAACGCTACGTCCGAGACCAGTGCATTCTCCGCTTCGGTGGAAGTAGCGAAGAGGGGGTCTGCCTTGTCCATGCGGGCGATACCGCTGACCGGGAGTACGACTGGCTTGTCCAGACCTGCGAAATTGAAGGCGAGACTGTCGCCCAGTGTAATGCCTTCCGAGAGCGCCATCGCCTCACTGATGACGACGCTGCCAGCGGAAAAGGTGCCGCTCTGCACCTGTACCAAGTCGAAATTCTTCAGATAGGAAGGTGCCAGTGCGAACATCCTGCCGGATGGTGAGAGCTTGGACTGTCCGGCCTTGCATGCGCCTGCAAAGTCCGCGCTTACAACAGTCTCGGCGGTCAGGACTCCGCTTTTCGCGGCTATCGCGGGCGCGATATCAGCGTAGCCTTCCGCAGGGTTGACCTGATGAGCTACGATGTCGAGGGTCACTGGAGCCAGCGCGGCCGCTGTCATCTGCCTCGTGGCCCCATCTATGAAGAAGAGTATGCCGGAGAAGAGTCCTACCGCCAAAGCTAGACCAAAAACATAGGTTCTGCTACGTCGGCCGTTTCGTGCAACCAGCCTCCATGGGTACGAAATATTCATGATTGATTTCCTTTGACAGAGGCACGCTCCGCTTCATCGGCAATCCGACCATCGCGAAGCCTGATTCGACGATCCGCGAGAGCGGCCACAGCAGGGTCATGGGTGACTATGACGAGCGTCAGACCTAGTCTTTGTTTCAGTTCAATAAGCACTGCCATGATCTCATCAGAAGTAGCGGCGTCGAGGTTTCCGGTTGGTTCGTCAGCAAGCAGGATCTCCGGCTCGTTGGCCAGAGCCCTGGCAATGCCTACTCGCTGCTGCTGACCCCCGGACATCTCCTCTGGCAGTCGCTCTCCGATGTCAGTCAGGCCTACGAGGGTAAGCAGATTCTGTGCTAGACGCCCCCGGGCTTCCTGAGCGACGCCCTCAAGCAACAATGGGAACTCGACGTTTTCCCTGGCTGTAAGCACAGAGAACAGGTCGTGGCGCTGAAAAATGAAGCCGATCTTCTTTCTTCGCAGGGCCGCCAACCAGGTTTCATCATGACCGGCCAGATCGGTGCCATCTACCTGGACTGATCCCTCCGATGGCTGATCGAGTCCACCCAGAAGGTTGAGCAGTGTAGTTTTTCCACAGCCACTTGGGCCGGTGATCGCGACGAATTCGCCTCGCCTGACCTCGATGTCCAGACCATCCAGAGCCACGACGCTCGCATCGCCGCTCATCCTGTACTCGCGGCGAAGGCCGCTGGTTTTGAGTGCGCTAGAGTGCATGTGAGGTCTCCTCTTCACTGAGAACACCATCGGCTATCCTGACATGCCGGGAAGCGCGTTGGGCCACTGCTGGATTGTGCGTTACTATCAGGAGGCTCATGTGGCGCTCCTTGTTCAGTTGCCCAAGCATATCCATTACCGATTCGGCAGTGGCGCTGTCCAGTTCTCCGGTGAGTTCATCGGCGAGCATGAGCTCGGGTTCATTGGCGAGAGCTACGGCTATGGCGACTCTCTGCCGTTCACCGCCAGACAACTGGGATGGCCTGTGGCTGCCTCGGTTGGCAAGGCCAACGTCCGCAAGCAGGGCTCTCGCCCTCGTGGCTGTCCTGGTCAAGCCGGCAAGATTCATGGGCAACTGAACGTTCTCCAGTGCCGACAGAAAAGGAATCAGGTTGTCGGCTTGATAGACAATTCCAAGCTTCTGTCGTCTGACTGCGGCCCGCTCGCTTTCATCGAGTGCTGTAAGCTCATGTCCTCCTAGCCGTATCCGCCCCGCATTGGGCAGCGAGAGCCCGCCGATAATGGAGAGCAACGTGCTCTTTCCAGCGCCCGAGCGTCCGGTCACGGCTACGAATTCGCCAGCGGCCATGGAGAGCTCGGCCCCACGGAGGGCTACCGATTCTATCAGGCCATCCTTGTAGATCTTATAGACATCATGTATTTCCAGTATATTCATCGCTGTATCTGTATCCGTCTTCATTTCTTTATCCTGAGTGACAGGGCGATATCACGGAATCCTTCGCGATCGTAATTGCGTGCCGGACCCATCAAGGTGAGTACCGCGACTCGGCCATCGGGTTCGGGTATGTAGTAGCGTTCATCGTGAGCCGTATAGCTCTTGCCTGTTACCTGTGAACTGCCCGAGGCCTCGAATCCCAATATGATGGCCGACCGTATGTCTTGAGATGCCGCTATGCCCAGGGACCTGAATCCCGGAACGCTCGAGGCCAGCGTCTTGGCGTCATTGGATGCGTAGGCTGTCATGCTTATTCCCGCTTCGAGCCTTATCAGTTCAAGCGTCATGGAGTCGTCGCCACCCGAGAACTTGACCACACCCTTGAATGCCGTATCTCTGCTCCATGGCCCCGGATGGCCAATTGAGAACTTCTGGCTTGCGTCGGAATAGGTCACGAGTGCTGCCTCGACGCCGCCTTCGCCACCATCCGCATAGACACCAAAAACCGATGCGATGGCCGAAAAGACGACCACCAAGACTCGACGCTTCATCATTGTCATGTATGTACCTCCGTTTGATTCGATCAACATGGAGGTTACAGATGCAAGATGAAGGTCAGATGAAGTTCTTGAAGAATTTGTCTGGCGGTGGAATCTCTAGATCAAAGGCAGCAGGATGGAGATTTCTGTGCCCTTGCCGGGCTCACTGATGGCACTGATCGAGCCTCGGTGGCCCGCGATGATCGCCTTGGCGATCGCCAGTCCCAGGCCAGTGCCAGGAGCGGATCGGGCCGCTTCCAGCCTCATGAATCGATCGAATATGCGGGAAATGTCGGCAGCAGCTATACCGATGCCGGTGTCGGCGATGGTGATCTTTGCGAGCGAACCATTCCTGATAAGCGCTACCAGTATGGATCCCTTGTCGGTGTACTTGATGGCATTGTCTATGACGTTCATGAAGGCGTGCAACAGGGCATCACCATCTCCATGGGTTACAACCGTATCGTGTATCACACAGGCCAGTTCCAGGCCCTTGTGAACTGCCAGAGGTCTCAATGACTCAACCATGCCCGACAGAAGACTGCCGACATCAATCTCGTCTCTGAGGGATGCTGCCATCAAGTCGGCCCGCGACAGAAGCAACAGGTCGGCGACGAGGGTGTCGAGTCGATCGACGGCCTTTCCGAGATCCACCATGGCCAGCTCGTATTCTTCTGCGGTGCGCGTACGCCTTGTGGTGACCGAGAGTATGGCCCGCATGACCGAAACGGGCGTGCGAAGTTCGTGGGATGCATCGGCGGTAAATTGCTTGTACCTGTTGAACGAAAGCTCAACTCGATCCAGCATTTCGTCAAAGGTCGCCGCGAGACGGCCCAGCTCATCGTCGGTATGCGGCAGGCTGATCCGTGCCGATAGGGCCTCGGCAGAGAATCTGCGGGCCGTTCGTGTCATGATGTCTATCGGACGGAGAAGCCGGACCGCCAGAAAATAACCTCCCGCTGCTGAAGCCGGCAGGAATATCGCCAGCGCCGCGATCATGATCAGCAGAAGTTGTCGGAGTGTCTTTTCAAGACTCTTGGTAGATTGCGCCACTTGTAGAATCGCCAGCGCCGTATCATTGTCGAGAATGGAAGTTGTATAGACAATAAGATCAGGGTCGATGAGCTGGAAGCTGGACTGACTCGGTGGCGCTTTGATGGACGGGATCGCGCCACTGGCCGGGCCCGATTCGAGCAAGACCCGCCCTTGAATATCCAGGAGTCGCGCGGTGAAAGGAGCCAGATGGGCGTTGGTCTCCGAAGCCTCTATAAGGCTTTCCGGCAACTTCATAACACCCGATTCAATATTGAGATTCGCTGCAATGACGTCCGCCTGTGTACGGAGGGAATCCTTCATTGAGGCATGCAGGAAGACGTTCATCGTGCCAAAGATAAGGAAGCCATACAAGGCGATAGCGATGAAGAAAATAAGCGTCATCCAAGCCGCGAAGCGAGCCCTGAGGTTGGTGCGGAGCGTATCCACGAGAGGTATTCGGCCGTGCGCGCGTTCGTTTGTGGCCGTGATCGCGGTTCCGGCGCCTGAATCATCAGCCCTTTTCATGATGAGGCTCCGCAGCCATGCGATACCCCAGTCCTCTGAGCGTCTCAAAGAGCTTCAGGGCACATGGGTCGTCAATCTTTCTGCGCAGGTTGCGGATGTAGACATCGACAACGTTGGATTCATTAAAGGAATGTGAGTCCCAGACGTGGTCAGCAATCTGGTCACGCGTGAATACCCTGCCAGGTTGACGCATCATGTACTCCAGGATGGCATATTCCTTGGCGGTCAGGTCGATTGAGAGAGCACCACGGGTGGCTTTCTTGGTTACGGTATCGAGGCTCAGGTCGGCAACCTTCAGCACAGGAGACCGAGGCGTATCGAGCGATCTTCGCGAGAGCGCCCGGATGCGGGCGAGAAGCTCCTCGAAGGCGAACGGCTTGACCAGGTAGTCATCGGCTCCGGCGTCGAGGCCTGCGACACGGTCTTCTATGGCATCACGGGCCGTCAGCATCAGTATGGAACCTGACGCGCCTCGGGCTCTGATCCGTCTGCAGACCTCGATGCCATCTACGCGTGGAATCATGATGTCCAAAATTATCGTATCGTAGACCGCCATCTCCGAAGCCGCCAAGGCCTGTTGCCCATCGGTGGCCGCATCGACCGCGTAGCCTTCCTCTTCGAGACCCTTCTTGATGTAGCGAACCAGACTCGGCTCATCTTCAACGAGTAATATCCTCATGATCCTCACTGCATGCCTGCGCGAATGCATACTGGGAATACACCTCGCCATGGGCCCGCGTCAATTCCCTGTGACTTCCTTGCCTCGCGGGAGGCGCACACGAGCCCACCGCAATGATTTGACAAAATGGCGACAACCCACCACCATAGCCCAAGGAGTATCAATGGATCTGTCCTTTGACCCATATTTCAATCCGTATCCCAGCCGGCGCAATGTCCACTATGCAGCGCGCGGTATGGTGTGCGCCTCGCACCCGCTGGCGGCCCAGGCGGGGCTCCAGGTGTTGCGAAAGGGTGGCAACGCGGCCGACGCGGCGGTGGCGACGGCGGCCGCACTTACGGTGGTCGAGCCAACCTCAAACGGCCTTGGCTCCGACGCCTTTGCGCTGATATGGCATGAAGGCCGCCTGCGCGGACTCAACGCATCGGGTCCGACGCCCGCCGCTCTGGATCTTGATGTGGTACGGAACAAAGGCTGGGGCGCCAACGGCCACCTGCCGGCCTATGGCTGGGCCCCGGTGACTGTGCCCGGCGCGCCGGCGGCATGGGCGGAGCTGACGCGCGCCTGTGGCAGACTGTCGCTTGCTGAGAATCTCGCACCGGCGATAGAGCTGGCCAGGGAGGGCCACGCAGTCGCGCTGACAGTCGCCTGGTACTGGAACAGGGCCTGGCAACGCTATTCGGCCGGACTGCCCGGTGTCGAATCATCACGACTTGCCGAATGGTTCCGCGTATTCGCCAGCGGCGGCGCCGACTATGGCGCAACTGGTGGCCGGGCGCCGCGTCCCGGCGAGACCTGGAAGTCGCCGTATCACGCCGAAACCCTTGCCCGCATAGCCGGAAGCGACTCCAGGGACTTCTATGAAGGTGCCATCGCGCGTCGCATCGTTGAAGCGGCGCAGAATACCGGCGGCTACCTGCGCGCCTCCGACCTTCGGGATTTTGCGCCCGAATGGGTACAGCCGATATCGGTGCCATACAAGGGCTTCGATGTATGGGAAATTCCGCCAAACGGACAGGGACTGGCGGCCTTGATGGCCCTGAACATACTGTCTGATTTCAGGCCGACCCATCATGACGACCCTGCCGTTATCCATCGCCAGCTCGAAGCGATGAAGCTGGCGTTCGCCGATGCCCATGCCCATGTCGCCGATCAGCGCTTTGCCGACGTGCCGGTGCTGGCTCTGCTCGACCCGACCTATGCGAGGAGCCGGGCTTCGATGATCAGCGATGCCGCCCAGGATTTCGGGGCCGGAGCTCCTCTGCCTGGTGGCACCGTCTACCTGAGTACGGCCGATGCCGATGGAACAATGGTTTCATACATCCAGAGCAACTACATGGGGTTTGGCTCCGGCATTGTGATACCGGATACAGGCATAGCCCTGAACAACCGCGGGCACTGCTTCAGTCTGGATGAAAACCATCCCAACTCGCTCCGGCCAGGCAAGCGTCCATACAACACGATCATACCGGGCTTCCTGACCAAGGATGGCCGCGCGATCGGGCCCTTTGGCGTCATGGGCGGCTTCATGCAGCCACAGGGACACCTGCAGGTGGTGATGAATAGCATTGACTTTGGCATGAACCCCCAGCAAGCCCTGGATGCGCCACGCTGGCAATGGACCAAGGGGCTGGAGGCAGAACTCGAATCATCCTTTGACCGCGAAATTCTCTTTAGCCTGCAGCGGCGCGGCCATCAAGCACGGTACCAGAGCGACTCAGGCAGTTTTGGCCGGGGCCAGATTATCTGGAAGCATGACGACGGCGGCTTTGTCGGTGGCACCGAGAACCGGGCTGACGGCGCCGTCGCGGCATGGTAGAGGGGCGACTTTCACACTGGCGCCATGACGGGCCTTGGCGTAGAATGGGCGCATGAGCGAACAAACCAGACTGGATACTCTGGCCACGCTGCTGGCCAAGGCCCCGGATGAGGTATTCATCCAGCCGCACAATGTTCCCGACCCGGATGCCATCGCGGCGAGCGCCGGCATGCAGTACCTGCTTGGGCTCAGGGGAATCAAGACCGTTATTGTCTATGACCGGGAGATCGAGAAGACCGATTCGGCCCGGATGCTCGAGCTGTTTGATATTGAAATGCATCTCACAAAGGACGTGGCCACGCTGGGCGTCGAAGACTGGGCGCTGCTCGTGGATGGCCAGAAGGGTGGGGGCAACCTGACTGACCTGCCTACCGACGAGGTCGCGTGCATCGATCATCATGAATATCGCCTCGGGCAGGGCTACCGATTTGAGGATATCAGGCCGACGGTCGGAGCCTGCTCGAGTATGGTTGCCGAATACTTCATGGAAAATCACGTGGAGCCACCGCGCAAGCTGGCGACCGCTTTGGTCTTTGGCATCATGAAGGACACCGAAGCGCTGACCCGGGGTCTGTCCGACCTGGACATAGAGATGTTCTACCGGCTCTACCGTTATGCGGATCCCGGGCTTATCAAGGTGCTGAACGGTGCGCAATTGACCAGAATGGATCTGGACCGGTACGCCGAAGCCTTCCGGACGGTCGAGGTGTATGATGGCCTTGGGTTTATGCGCCTTGATGCGCCGGATGATTCGCTTCTTGGGGCCGCCAGCGACATCGTCCTGTCGCTGGATACGGTCGTGGTCGTGCTTGCGTATTCTGTGAGGAAAGAAGGAATAAAACTCTCGGTGCGGAGCGAGATTCCCGAGGTCAAGGCAAACGATCTGGTGCGCTTTGTGCTGGAAGGCTGTGGCTTTGGCGGCGGACACGACCACATGGCTGGCGGCTTCTTGCCGGGCGACAAGCTCCCACCGACCAGGTTGGTCGATACCTTCCTGCGGCACCGTGCCATACTCTTCTTCGAGACTGCGAGGAAATCCCCGAGGGGGTGCGACGCGAAACGTTGAGCGTCGCAAGGGGGAGGCGTCACCCCAAAGAATGCTCACTTCCTCTTTATAACCTCAAACCCGACATACGGCACCAGGACTGGCGGAATCCTCACGGTGCCGTCGGCCTGCTGGAAATTCTCAAGGACGGCTATAATGCCGCGCGATATCGCGATGGCGGTGCCGTTCAGGAGGTGTACGTACTTGTTCTTGCCGTCGTCGTCCTTGTACTTGATGTTGAGGCGGCGGGACTGGTAGTCGGTGCAGTTGGAGGTGCTGGTCACTTCGCCCCATTCGCCGCCGTTGCGGCCGGGCATCCAGGCCTCGAGGTCCCACTTGCGGTAGGCCGGGGCGCCAAGGTCGCCAGTGCAGGTGTCCACGACGCGGAAGGGGATGCCGAGTCCGGAGAATATCTCCTCCTCGACGAGGCGAAGCTCCTCATGGATGCGGTCTGAATCCTCGGGCAGGCAGTATGCGAACATCTCCAGCTTGGTGAACTGGTGGACTCGGTACAGGCCCTTGCTGAACTGGCCCGCGGCTCCGGCTTCACGGCGGAAGCAATGTGACAGGCCGGCAAGTCGCAATGGCAACTGGTCCTTCTGGAATATGGTGTCCGAGTAGTAGCCGCCCAGCGTTATCTCGGCGGTGCCGACGAGGCAGGAGCCTTCGCCCTCCACCGCGTAGACGTTGGACTCGGCGCCGCGGGGGTTGAAGCCAATGCCTTCGAGTATTTCGGTCTTGGCTATGTCCGGCGTTATGAATGGGGTAAAGCCCTTCTTGACGAGGATGTCGAGGGCGTAGCGGACCAGGCCAAGCTCCAGGAATACGCCCTCGTTCTTGAGGTAGTAGAACTTGGTGCCAGAGACCTTGGTGCCCGCGTCAAAGTCTATGATGTCGAGGTCCTGGCCCAGCTGGACGTGGTCCTTGGGCTCGAAGTCGAACTTCGTCGGGGTGCCGACACGCTTGACCTCGAGGTTGTCCTTGTCTTCCTTGCCAATAGGCGCGTCGGGGTGGGCCATGTTGGGTATGCGGCGAACCTCGGCGTCAAGGCGTGCATGGATATCCTCCGACTCCGCTTCAAGCGCGGCTATGGTGTCCTTGAGGCGCTTGCCCTCGGCTATCAGGCGGTCGCGGACGGCGGCCTCGAGTTTGCCCTTCATCGCGGCGGCGTTTTCATTGCGGGCCCGGCGCTCGTCCTCCAGCTTTTTGAGGATCTCGTTGCGCTTGTCGAAGAGGGCCGCGACCAGGTCGGCGTCAGCCTTCATGAATCGATCGCCAATATTCTTCTTGACCGCGTCAAGATTGTCTTTGATGAATCGTAGGTCTAACATGATGGGCGACATGATAGAATAAAAATCAAACGAACGCAATCGTGCCGTTCCATTGCCCCGCGCGGATTAGAGCTTGAACCCGAGCTCCACCGTTGTGCCGTGCTCGCGCTTCATCACGATGGTCCCACCCATCTGCTCTGTCAGGGTTCGCACCAGCATGAGGCCGAAGCCGGGGGTATTTTCGAAATTGACGGTGTCTGGAACGCCGTGGCCATCGTCCTGCACCGTTATCGTAGCCTCGCCGCCTGTCCGCGTAGCCGAGACCCGAATCGTCCCACTGTTCCTGTCAATGAAGGCGTACTTCATGATGTTCGTCAGGAGCTCGTTGACTATGATTCCTATCGACTGCATCACTTTCGCGCTTATGGTGAAATCATCGAAACGCTTCTCCACTGTTATTGATCCGCTGTTCGGGAAATTGGCCAGGATCTCGTCGACCAGGGGGACGAGATATGTCCGTACCGACATGTCTGTATAGTCGACAGAGCGGTACAGCTTGTCGTACAGCAACATCATGCTGCCGACGCGGCTTTCGGTATCCTCGAGCGCCTGTATCGCGACCGGATCCTGGATTGACATCGTCTGGAGCATAAGCAGGCTCTTTATTGTATTCATGCTGTTCTTGATGCGGTGATGAACTTCCTTGAGAATGAGCTTTTTTTCCTCGAGCAAGGCAGCGATCTTCTTTTCTGTCTCCCTGCGCGCCGTTATGTCCTCGATGGCCAGGAGAATGATGTGCTCCTTGCCAGGCGCCTGCCTGATCTGTCTGGCATTCAGTAACATGACACGGCGGCCGATGGTCGCAAAATCGTGCTCAACCTCGTAATCGTCGAAGGACACCTGCTGCGGAAGAATTTCCTCCAGAAGCTTCCTCAATTTGGGAATATTCCACTGCTTGTTGCCAAGGTCGTATATCAGCTGCCCTATGGTCTCTTCGGGCTTGACCTTGAACAATTCATAGAACGAGCGGCTGACGGTTACAACCCGGAGGTCATGGTCGAGCGATATGAGCGGCTCCCTGACGGTGTTGATGATGCTCTGTGCGAATTCACTGGTCGCGTCCGCGGCTTGCTTGATGACGGCCAGCTCTTTTCTGGTCGTCTCCAGCCCCTTCTCGATCTCCTTGCGCTCGCTCAGCTCCCGTTCGAGCGCGCTGTAGGCGTCGAAAAGCTTGAACGCCATCTTGATCGATGCGTCGAGGACGGTGATGCTCGAATTCTTGACGACATAGCCGTACGATGTGATCTTCTCGGTTCTTTCGACCACCTCCTCTTCCGTGTGGCTGGACAGGAAGAGGATGGGTATGTTGCGTTGCCTAAGAATTATCTCCGCGGCCTGTGTGCCATCCATGCCCTCACCCAGGTCTATGTCCATGAGCACCATGTCGATGGTGCTGCTCTTCTTGAACAGTTCGATCGCCTGTTCGGCGGTAGTGGCGGTGATGACTCGATACCCGAATTTTTCAAGTGGTGCTTTCCGGCTCTCCGGCAGGTATTCCAGCTCTATCTCCGCTTCGTTCTTCAGGATTTCGATGGCCTTCTCGCCCGTATTCGTCGTGAGCACCTTGTAGCCGTAGCGTTCAAGGAACATTTTCTGGCTCATGGCTATCAGCATCTCGTCTTCAACCAGTAGCAATGTCTTGTTACCGCCCATGCCTATACCTCATGCAACTGC
Source organism: bacterium (assembly GCA_035530295.1). Lineage (GTDB taxonomy): Bacteria > Spirochaetota > Spirochaetia > Treponematales > UBA12059 > SZUA-370. The sequence goes on from DATKVB010000003.1 coordinate 77,787, forward strand.
CGATATGTCTCTCGAAAATGGTTTCCATTACTCTAGTATAGGCATTATTCATTGGCATGGCGCACATTCATGGATGTTTTTCTATCGAAAGATGACACGAGCGGAATATTGTGCACCTTGTATGGTCGATCGTTTTTTGGTACCCTGCTCGCATGAAGCTCGATATCAATCCAAGAGGCAACGGTGCCTGTCCTTTGTGTGTCTCCAACAGGAATTGCCGGATACAGAGGAAACTCGCCGACAATGTCGATGAGCTCAGCCCCGCGAACGAAGAAGAGATGGAGATAGTTGTCTATTCCTGTCCCTACTTCAAGGAGAAGGTCGCCCCGTGATCGAACGCCTCGAGTCGATCGCGGCTCGTTTCAAGCAGCTTGATGAAATGGTCTCCGATCCTACGCTTGCTCGTGATGCCAAGCGCTATCGGGAGACCATGCAGGAGCGCTCGCACCTTGCCGAGATTATGGACGCCTATGCGGAATACAGCCGTCTTGAAGGCGAGATCGCCGGCGCACGGGCCATGATCCACGACGAGACCGATCCGGATCTCAAGGAGATGGCACGCGAGGAGCTCAAGGCGCTTGAAACGGCCTTGGCGGCCGCTGAGCATAGCCTGAATGAGCTGCTGATACCGCGTGACCCGCTCGACGACAAGAATACCATCATGGAGATTCGTGCCGGCACCGGAGGCGACGAGGCCGCTCTGTTTGCCGCCGATCTATACCGGATGTATTCACGCTACGCGGATTCCAAAAGCTGGAAGATAGAGGTGATGAGCACCAGCGAGACAGGCCTCGGCGGCTTCAAGGAAATCATCTTCTCGATATCAGGAGATCAGGTCTTTGGCAAGCTTCGCTGGGAGAGCGGGGTACACCGCGTCCAGAGGGTACCGACAACCGAGGCTTCCGGTCGTATTCATACGAGTGCCGTTACCGTCGCGGTGTTGCCGGAGGCGGAGGAGACCGAGGTCGATATCCGGCCGGAGGATCTGCGCGTCGACGTGATGCGGGCCGGTGGCCCTGGTGGCCAGTGCGTCAATACGACCGATTCAGCTGTCAGGTTGACCCATATTCCCACCGGCATCATCGTGCATTGCCAGGATGAGAAGAGCCAGATCAAAAACAAGGCCAAGGCCATGCGCATTCTGCGCGCCCGCATCTACGAGATGGAAGAAGACAAGAAGAATGCCGAGCGGGCCGCCAACCGCAAGAGCCAGATAGGCTCAGGCGATCGCTCGGAGCGCATCCGGACATATAACTTTCCGCAGAACCGCGTTACCGACCATCGAATCGATGTAACGCTGTACAAGCTGGATCTGTTCATGCAAGGCGACATGGACGAGATCATTCAGGGTCTGGCCCTGCGCGCCCGTGATGACGCGCTCAAGGCCGAGGACCGGTGATTTCCCGAGAGGAGCCCACCCCGTGACCGTGCGGGCGGCTCTGGCGGAAGGAACCGGAACCCTGGAGACGGGCAGACCGGGATCGCCTTTCCTGGATGCCGCCCTGCTCCTTGGGTTTGCCATGTATGTCGAACGCGACAGACTGCTCGCATCGATGCCCGATGAGGTACCCGAGCCAGCGCTCGACTCGTATCGAGCGTACCTGTCGAGACGCGCCTCAGGCGAGCCTGTCGCCTATATTCTTGGCTACAAGGAATTCTACGGGCGGCGCTTCCGCGTCGATTCACGCGTACTGGTGCCCCGGCCCGATACGGAGACTCTGGTAGAGGTCGCGCTGTCGATGTTGCCGCCACCGCGCATGGCTGGCAAGCATGCTCTTCGTTGCCATGACGCGTTTACGGGTTCCGGTTGCGTTGGCATAACGATAGCGGCCGAGCGGCCAGATGTCGATGTCAGCGTATCGGACGCATCGGCCGATGCCTTGGATCTGTGCCGGCACAACGCGCAGGCCGTGCTTGGGCATGCATTGGAGACGACCCTGGGTGATGTCCTCTCCGCGGCGGCCGGGCCGCTCGACCTGGTCGTGGCCAATCCACCATACGTGACGAGTTCCCTGACAGAGTCATTGCTCGCCGACGGTGGGCGAGAGCCTAAAGCGGCACTCGACGGCGGTGAGCGCGGAATTGATCTGTACCCGCGCATAGTCGCACAGGCACGGCAGCTTCTGTTCGAGGGTGGTTCGCTGGCTCTGGAGATAGGGGATGAACAGGGTCGGGACGTGGCGGCGATGTTCCGCGCGTCAGGATTCTCTGAAATAGCTATACATGATGACCTTGCCGGCAGGAACCGTGTTGTTGCGGGGGTGAAGCGTGCAGTACGATGACAGGCTCGATGATTTTCTGGATCGATTCCAGCGGTCGGACTCCGCCAGAATCACTGCCGCCCGCGCGTGGGCTGGCGAGTTGCATGCCGGCAAGGTTAGGGCTTCCGGTGAGCCGACGGTAACACATCCGGAACGCGTCGCGGCGGTTCTTGCCGGCATGGGCATGGATGCCGACAGCGTCATCGCGGGGCTCCTGCATCAGGCTATCGAGGATGGATTGACGAGCGGCAAGGTGGTCGCCGAGCGCTTTGGCGACAAATCCGGCACGCTGGTCGACGAGCTGTCAAGGATGGCGTCCCTCAAGGCCAAGAACAAGACCATCCAGGCTGCCGAGGCAATCCGCAAGATGCTCTTTGCCCTGACCCGCGACCTGCGCGTCATCATCATCAAGCTGGCCGACAAGCTGGACAACATGCGCACGCTCAAGTGGCTGCCGGAGGAGGACAGGCGCAGGATCGCCGCGGAGTGCGTCGATGTATTCGCCCCGCTCGCCGACCGCCTTGGCATAAGCTGGATGAAGGACGAGCTGGAAGACCTTGCGCTCAAGGAGATAAACCGCGAGGCGTTTGACCAGATCAAGATGCTGGTATCATCGAAAAAGGCTGAGCGCGAGGCATTTCTTCAGGCCGCCAGTGATAAGCTGGTAGCGGCTGCGAAGACCGAGGGCATAGTGGTGGAGGTGATGGCTCGCGCCAAGCACTTCTATTCGATATACCAGAAGATGCGCAAGCGCGGCAAAGGCGCCGACGAGTTGTATGACCTGTCGGGTGTACGCGTGCTCTGTGATGAGGAGAGCGAGTGCTATACTGTACTTGGCATAGCGCACGGCTTGTGGAAGCCACTCGACGGCCGGTTCAAGGACTACATAGCGATGCCCAAGTCCAATGGCTACCGCAGCCTGCACACCACGGTCATGGCTAATGATGGGCTCCTGCTCGAAATACAGATACGCACCAGGGAGATGCATCGTGTTGCCGAGTTCGGCATCGCGTCGCACTGGCTGTACAAGAAGGGTTCGACATCAGAGATAGTCAGGCCTGAGGACTTGGCTCTGGTCAACAGGCTGAAGGACTGGAGCGCGATGCTCGAGTCGGGCACTGAATTCCTGGAAGACATCAAGCGGGAGCTGCTCAGGGACTCCATCATCGTGTTCACACCCAAGGGCGACGCGATAGAACTGGCCGCCGGTTCGACGCCGCTGGATTTCGCATACGCCATACACAGCGACGTGGGCAACCGCTGCCTGGCAGCCAAGGCCGATGGGGCCATCATCCCGCTCGATGCTGAACTCAAGAACACCCAGGTCGTCGATATAGTCACCAGCGCCAATGCGCGGCCCAACGTAAACTGGCTCAAGGCGGTCAAGACTTCAAAGGCTCGATCAAAGATACGCGCGTGGCTGGTAGCCGAAGGCACCGTGCTTGCCATAGACAAGAATGTCGTGGCGCGCCGTCGGGACGACAAGGAATCCAGGCACGATGAGCGCGGCAAATCTTCGGCCCAGGCATCAGGGGCGGGCTCGCCCGATCGCAAGGTGGAGCTGGAGGTCCGCCATGGCGAGGCCAAGCATACCGAATCACGCAGACCCGATACACCTGAAGTGCCGGTCGCCCAGATGGACTATCGGCCATACATTCCGAAGGAGGCTACCGATGCGACGCATGCAGGTATCAGCGTATCGGGCGCGGGCAATCTGATGGTGCGATTCGCGGCGTGCTGCAAACCGGCCGTCGGCGAGCGCATCGTTGGCTATGTCTCCCGGGGCCGAGGCATCATAGTGCACCGGGCCTCATGCAAGAACCTGGCCAATATCCGCGAGTTTGCCGAACGCCGTGTCGAGGTCAGCTGGGAGACAGCCCCGGGTCTGACCAGGCGCTACCATGTGACGGGGCGACGCGTTTTGGACCTCTTCTCCGAAATAGAGAACGCCGTGCGCAAGCATGGCGGTCGCCTGATCGAGGGACGGCTTGAGGATGGCCAGGAAACGCTGTCGGGCAACTTCACGATGGCGTACGCCAGCGCCGAAGATGCCCACACCGCGGAGCGCAACCTGAAGCATGTGCCGTCCATCATCAGGATCAAGCGGATAGACTAGACGGCTGGCCCGGTTCCGACAGAGCGGCTGGCCTCTGAGCCGCGATCTTCTGTGATGGAAGGAATGGCATACCATGACGCGTGAGGAGTTTCTGCGCAGGGAATACTTGGGCCGGATCGAGCGGGTGGTTGATCATATCTACGCCCATCACGGCGATGAACTCACCATCGATGAACTTGCGGACATCGCCGCTTTCTCCCGCTTCCATTTCCACCGCGTATTCTCCAGCATAACCGGCGAGACGGTCTCCGATTTTCTGAAGAGAGTGCGTCTGCAACAAGCCGCTTCCAGGCTGACCGAACATCCAGGCGAAGCGGTCACCGACGTCGCGCTCGCTGTCGGATTCTCCAGTCCCAGCGTATTTGCCCGGGCCTTCAGGTCACGCTTCGGCGTGACAGCCTCAGTGTGGCGCACTCTTGATGGGTCGAAACGGCGGCTTCTTGCGGAAAGCAATGCCTGCACAGTGCACAGCACCGCGGGTCCAGCGATCGGCAATCCTGGGCAAGCGCAAGCGAGCGCAGATCGATATGATCTTTCCATGCGAACTGACGATAGCAGGAGGGATGCCATGAAGAGTCTGTCATACAAGGTTGAGGTCAGGAAATTGCCCGAACTTACGGTGGCCTATGCACGCCATGTCGGAGCATTCAATGCAATAGGAGAAGCCTTCGGGCGGCTCTCCCGCTGGGCCGGCCCCCGCGGGCTATTCCGGGTGCCAGGAGCCCAGTCGCTCGCTGTCTATCACGATTCGCCCGAAACCACGCCCGAGCAGAAGCTCCGCTCGAGTGCCTGTGTGACCGTTGCCCCAGGTACAGAGGTGTCTGGCGATATCAACGTGATGACCATACCCGGTGGCATGTTCGCGGTTGCCAGGTTCGAGATACTGCCGAGCCAGTTTGGCGAAGCATGGGATGCACTAATGGGTGAATGGTTCCCATCATCGGGATATCAGCCTGATGATAGAATGTGCTATGAGGTCTACCTTCAGGATCCCGCCAGCCACCCTAAGGGTATGTTTGTCATCGACATATGCGAACCGGTCAGGCCGCTCTAACTGCCATGAAAAGCGATTGGAAGAAGACAGACAAGGCGCTGTACCTGCCGGGATCAGACCCCCGACAGGTCATCGTCCCACCGTTTCAATTCTTTTCCATAAAGGGACGGGGCAACCCCAACGGCTCGCATTTCATGGATTGTGTGGGCGCGCTGTACTCAGTTGCCTACGCTGTCAGAATGTCGTACAAGTCATCGAACCCGCCTGAGGGATATTTCGAATACACGGTATTCCCGCTCGAGGGAGTCTGGGATGTTTCGGAGGAAGCCAGATACCGTGCTCCGCATGTGCTCGACAAGGACCAACTGGTATACACGATGATGATCCGGCAACCTGACTTCGTTACGCCGGAATTCGCCCGATACGCAATCGAGGCGGTGCGGAAGAAGCGACCCGGCGACATCCTCGACTCGGCGGAGTTTGGCACATATGAAGAAGGGCTATGCGTCCAGATGATGCACACTGGAAGCTATGACTCCGAAGCTGCGAGTTTCTCCAGGATGCATGACTATTGCGCTGCGAATTCGCTGGTCAGGAAGTCGATGGCGCACAGGGAGATATATATCTCCAATCCGGGCAGCGTCGCAGAAGCGAAACTGAGGACTGTCCTGCGATTCCAGGCTGCCCCTTGCTGAACCAGGGCCGTTTCTTATTGGAAGGGAACGGGCGACACCAGTGCAAGCATCGTTATGTACGCCAAGGTACTATGGCATGCATCGTGCCTGTAGTCCTTGATAGCGTATGCATAGTAGAATCGATCAACCATGGTAACCAATGATGTGCTCAAGCGGCTGCGATTTGCCGTGCGTATGAACGATCCGGCAATGCTCGAGATGCTGCAGCTCGCAGGGCTGTCAGTGAGCCGGGAGACACTCGAGTCATATTTTCTAAAAGACGACGATCCGGATTACGCGGTGTGCCCCAAGGCTACACTCGCCGCCCTTCTGGATGGCATGATCCTGAGGTATCGTGGTCCACGCGACGATGCCCCGGCACCCTCGATACCCGCCGAGCTGGACAACAACATGGTACTGAAGAAGGTCCGCATAGCGTTGCAGCTCAAGGAAGATGACATGATAGCCATCATGAAGCAGGCTGATGTCGTACTATCCAGGAACGAGTTGTCGGCGCTGTTCCGCAAGAAGGGACAGAAGAACTACATGGAATGCATGGATCAATTCCTGCGCAATTTCCTGACGGGCCTCGCGTCATATAGCAGGAACCAGCAAGGTTCCTGACACTGGCTCATGCTACGTCTTGTCGCGCTGTACGCGGTTGGTGGTCGCTATGGTATCCTGCAGAGTCCCCATCGGGCAGAATGCGCACCACGATCTGGGCTTGGAGACAATGCCGACCACGAAGCCGATACCGGTGGCGAGCACATAGATGGCCCAGAATATCCGGCCTATCGCTGGCACGCCGCCTTTGCCATACCTCGCCAGCAGCGAGATGACGCAGAACATCATGAAGCCGCACAGCGCGCGCCTGAGCCCCGGATTGGTCAGAAATTCAGGCAGGCGTCTGTCAAGCGATAACGGGCGGGTCACTACGGCCAATGCCCTGCCGTTCGGGCAGGCGGTCGAGCAGAAGCTCCTGGTCCTGCGCCGGTTCATGACCAATGCCAGCACCATGAGTCCAGGCACAACCAATCCGAGCACGGGCAGAAAGTAGCCAGCTATCGCTATGATCAGAATAAATAGAACAGAGAAGTACCGGTATGGTCCAGCATAGAATGAGCGCAGTGAATTAGGCATATCTATATATATGACAAAATATATAATAATGCAAGAGTGACTCGATGATCATCACCAATGATCGATTGTCAGTCGCGATTTGCCGATTCGTAGGGTATAATGCCTGTCCGGGTGCCTCAGGTGCCCGGACAGGCACCAGCAAGTCAGCAAGACGGAGATGCAAATGAGCAAAAAAACCATTATTGCCATGCTCGAGAATGCGGCGATCACCTATGCCAATGACCCGTATGCGCTCAGGAAAGGCGATTCGGGATGGGAAACCCTGACGTACGCACAGGCAAGGCTTCGGTCCAGGGAATTTGCGTCCTGGCTTCTGGGGCGCGGGTTCAAGAAGGGGCAGACCGCGGCCCTGCTCGCTGAAGGTTCACCGGAGTGGATCATATGCGAACTCGGACTCCTGTCGGCGGGGCTTATTTCGGTGCCACTCTCGATAAAGTTGCTGTCTGAAGAGATACCGTTCCGTGTTGAACATTCCGGTGCAAGCCTCTTCATCACGACGAAACACCAGATCGACAAGGTGCTTGCCGCGCTGGCCGGCATAGCGAGCAAGCCGCTTGTCGTCTTCATCGATGATGAATCGGCCATTCTGGACAAGGCTTGTCAGACCGCGGGCTATCCCAGGGACAAGGCCATCCTGCTTGGCGAGGCGTTGGCGGAAGGCGTTGCCGCACAGAAGGCGCCCGGCTCGAAGCGCGCCGCTGAGATCGATGCTGTCGCCGCATCGATATCGGAAGATGACGTCGCGACCATCAGCTACACGAGCGGCACGACAGGTGATCCCAAGGGCATCATGCTGACGCACCTGAATTACTTCTCGAATTGCCATGATGGCGTCGAACTCTTCGGTGATATATACCATTACAGCACACTGATAATCCTGCCACTCGATCATTCGTTTGCCCACACGGTGGGCATATATGCCGGCCTTGTCTGTGGACTGGCTCTGTACTTCGTCGATGCGCGCGGTGGCGGGATGGGCATCCTCCGTAACATACCGATCAACCTGGTTGAGGTTCAGCCCAGGTTCCTGCTTACCGTGCCGGCGCTCTCCGGCAACTTCATGAAGAAGATCATTGCCGGCATAGAAGAGAAGGGTGGGTTCATAGAGCGGCTCTTCAAGGCCGGCATCAAGGCAGGCATTGAGCTGAACGGCAATGGCTTCAACAAGCCTGGCATTGTCACGACGCTTCGGTATGCCCCGGTCCACGCCTTGGCCAAGGCGTTGATATTCAACAAGGTCAAGACCATGGTCTTTGGCAAGAACATCAGGTTCTGTGTAGGTGGCGGAGCGCTACTCGACGTGAAGCAGCAGGAGTTCTTTGCGGCATTCGGCGTGCCGATATTCCAGGGTTACGGGTTGACCGAGGCCGCGCCCATCATCAGCTCAAACTCACCGCTTTCATACAAGTTCGGTACATCGGGGCGGGTAGCCCGGTCGGTAGAGTGCACCATACGCAAGGCGGACGGCTCGCTGTGCGCGGGCGGGGAAACCGGCGAGATCGTCATACGCGGCGAGAATGTGATGAAGGGATACTTCCGCAATCCGCAAGCCTCGGCCAAGTCACTGCGCGATGGATGGCTGTGGACCGGCGATCTGGCATACATCGACCAGGACGGCTTCCTCGTCGTTGTAGGCAGGGAGAAGGCGCTATTGATAGCCGAGGATGGCGAGAAGTACAGCCCGGAGGAGATAGAAGAGGCAATCGGTTGCTCAACCGATGTCTTCAGCGCCATCATGGCCTGGAACGAGCAACGCAAGTATACCGTTGCCTTGGTCACCCTCGATGATGAGCGCGTCAAGCGACTCGCCATCGATCGTGGAGCCACGACAGCGGACTCGGTGCTGGCCCTGCTCAACGAGGAGTTCTACAGATTCAAGACCGACCGGAAGGCCAAGAAGGTGCAGCCATCCTGGGTACCGGCGACATTCATGATCGTGCCCGGTCAATTCTCTGACAAGGATGGCACCATCAACAGCACTATCAAGCTGGTCAGGCACCGCGTCGCAACGCTGTACCACGACCTGATCGAGTATGCGTACACGACAGAAGGCAGCAAGCCCGTCAACGCGCGGAACCGAGAGACGATACAGAAGTTCCTGGGTCTTTGATCCGGTCGGCCGATCAGCCTTGCTGCCTGGCGACCACGTTGATCATCAACGCCTGCGATCCATCTGGCTGCGACTGCTGCCACGTGGCTATCCAGGCGCCATCGGTTGCCAGCACGTCGATGTAGCGCAGGCAGCCTGTGCCCGCGGGGCTGATGAACTCGGGGAAGATGTCGGAGATGCGCACAAACTGCCGTGGGTCATTGTCCGCGTAGTATCCGAGTCCTCCCAGCTCCTCGCACGAATAGCCGCGCGGGCGCTTCTTGGCCATCGCATGTTCGTCCAGATTCCGCAGGCATTCACCTCCATCATAGAATACGAGCCCGGTGCCCGCAGGGGCCATGTCCGCCGGCAGCGGCAGGATGCAGGTGCCTCGGGTGATGGCGACATCCCATGCCGGGCCGCGCGGAAAGCAGTCGAAGACTGGGCTTCCTCGCGGCTGGCTACGGCTGTCCAGGGCTAAGAAGCCAGTTCCGCTCGACGACCAGTTGAATGAGTGGTGGCAGAAGAATAGCAACGCTGAGCCATCCTGGCGCTCGGCAATAAAGGGATCCTTTATCTGGAGCGTGGCAGGATCCGTGCTCGAGACGATCGTCTGTGGACTGGCGTCACAGAGGGCTTCGATGGTCGGGGCGATTAGCCGTTCTATTGACCAGATGCCTGTGCCCGGTTTCTCGTATGCGGCGACACGATAGGGATAGGGCAGTTTCTTCTCCGATGAGACATAGAGCTCGACGCCGGCAGCGGTGAACCGGATCGCCGATCCCTCGATGGATAGTGCTTCCATGCCAGCGGGAGCCACCGCCTTCTTGTCGAATGCCAATACCTTGGTCCACGTGGCTGCTCCATCGTCGGAAGCGAATACGGCCAGCTCCTTGCCGCGATCACCCAGGTCCAAGCCGGTTCTTGAATCGCCTGAGTTGCGGTACCTTCCGGTCAGGTAGAGGCACTCGTCGCAAGCGACGCCGTCAGAACCGACGGCCATGTTCCCTCCGCCGAACCAATATCCCTTCTCGGCACGCTCGGGTGCTATGGCTATATGGGCATGTGCCGGATCTACAAGCGTGTGGGCAAAGGCGCGGATCCGGGCCGCTGTCGAGTCGTCCAGAGTCTTCATGGAATCTCCTTAGGTTATGCGGCTGATACGGTCAGAGCGATGGCATATCGGTCTGATCCTTGGGCTGGCTTGCCGAGGTATCATCGCGTTTCGAGTCTGGCGCAGATTCTTCCATCTTCTTGTTCAGCCTGGTCTTCTCTTTCTCGAGTCTGGAGAACTTGCGCTTGAGGCCCGAGAACTGGAGTGATCGTTTGAACGCCGATGGTGCCATGATAAGCACGCCAAGCAGTATGCCGATGGATAGCGTCAGAATCAGGACCAGCGAGAGCGATCCTGATGCTGACATTGAGAAGAACGAAATGACAATCTGGATGCTGTTCTGTAGCGCAAAGATCATTGCCAGGATTGCCACCGCCAGCACGATCAACAGATAGATGATACGCATGATTCCCTACCTTCTCCGCTTCTGAAGCGGCCTATGAGTTCTGACCGGACAGCGCCTCGGCTTGCAGACCGAAGACCTTGAGCGTCCTGGTCTTGCCCTTGAGCCGAACCGAGCCCAGAGGCTTGAACATGGCCTGATTCCGGGCACCCAGTTTTATGAATGTCTCGTTGGATATGACACAGGGCGTGCTCAATATTTTACACGCCGATTCAAGCCGCGAGGCGACATTGACGGTATCGCCGATGACGGTAAAATTCTTGCGCTCGTCGCTGCCAATGTCTCCCACGACCACTCTGCCAAAGTGAATGCCTACGCCGAATTCGGTGAGCGCCGGCAATCCGAGACCGGCGAGATTCTTCTGCAGTGCCGGCAGGGCGGCGCGCATGTCGGCCAGGCAGGCGACCGCGTCATCACACGGCGAACCGTCGTTGCGCAGTCCAAAGACAGCCATCACAGCGTCGCCGATGAATTTGTCGACGATTCCGCCGTGCAGCCTGATAGTACGCGCCCAGAGGCTGAAGTATTCGTTGAGCATGCCTGTGATCATCTGGGGGTCATGATTCTCGCTGATGCTGGTAAAATTTCTGATATCGGCGAACAGTATGCACAGCTCGGCGTTCTGCGATGCAGCCTCATCTCCGGCAACGATGCGGTCCCTGATGTCATCATCCACATACTGGCCAAAAAGCGTGTTGATCCGCTCCTTGAGTCGCAGAATATCAACCCTGCCAACTCCGAGGGACAAGGCAAGCAGCGCGCCTCCAGCCAGGATATAGATGTGCGTGGGGTCAGACAGGAATACCGGGAGCCAGGCGCCGATTGAACCAATAGTCAGCTCGGCCTGGGGTGTCGGCAGGTTCTTGACTCCAGCACGAATCATGTCCTCGAGTGTCCTGACGGTATCGAAATAGAAATAGAGCAACAGGAAACTGCCTACATTCGTGACCGTCAGCACGAATTCGAGGGCAAGCTTCGTCCGCTTGCTCTTGGTCACCAATATCAATGCCTGTATGCCGCCGGTTACTATGCTGAAGATCCAGAACCAGATGTGCGCCGCGTTGAGTACGAAATACCAGCCTTCGCGAATCTCGAGCGTGGAGTATATAAGTGGAGCAAGGAGTGACCCCAGAAATCTGACAACAGGATGATGCCCGAAGCGCACCAGTACCAGCGTCTGCACCAACAGAAAACCCAGCAGCGCGACGTGACCGGTGTTCGAGAAGAATGCCATGCCATTCTGGCTTAGATTCATCAGAATATAGAAGAGTGCGAACTGGCCGGAAACCAGCAGCAATTCGCGTATCATCCTCTGGAAAGTCGAACCTCTCTCCATCGTGCGCTCCTTACAATAAATAATTGTTCAGCAGTATACCACACCGGAATGCCAAACCTTGAAGATGGATAAGCGATACGGTACACTTTATTCAATGATAGCCGGAAAAATATTGCTGGTCGAGGATGAAGCGATAATCGCCTTGGCACAGGCCCAGGTGCTCAAGAAGCATGACTTTGAAGTGGTTCGTGCCCAGAATGGTGAGGAAGCCGTGTCGATGGCCGACACCGAGGCTGGCATATCAGTAGTATTGATGGACATCGATCTAGGCGGCGGTATCGATGGCACCGAGGCAGCACAGCGTATCCTGGCAAGTCATGATATTCCCATAATCTTCGTTACAAGTCACGCTGAAAAGTCATTCGTCGACAGGGTCAAGAAGATAACGAGCTATGGCTATGTCCTCAAGAATTCGGGCGAGTTTGTGCTCATAGAGGCCATCACGATGGCCACCACTCTGTTCAAGGCGCACACAGATTTGCTCTATCACCAGCGCGAACTGGAGATGACCATCGGTGAGCTTCGTCTGGCAAATGATCATCTTCTAGAATACGAAGAAGATCTGCAGAAGCGCGAGCGCAATTTGACGCGAAGCAACCGGGCATTGCGGACGATTGGCGCATGCAACCAGGTGCTGGTCAAGGCGGAGAACGAGAAGCGCCTTATCGAGGATCTATGCCAGGCCATAGTGACGGAGGCGCGATTTTCCATGGCCTGGGTCGGCTATGTCGAGGGAACGATCTCCAGAATGGTGCCACCTATCGCTTATGCTGGATCTGAAGACGGGTACCTGCAGAACCTGCTCATAAAGGTCGACGAGGGACCAACCGCCTTGGGGCCAACTGCTTTGGCCGTCAAGACTGGCACCTCGGTTGTACGCAACAGGCTTTCAGAGGAAGCGGCCGGCTTGCCCTGGCGCGATGACGCGGTGCGGCGGGGCTTCCGGGCGATGGCCGCGCTGCCCCTGAAGGATGGCACAAAGGTCTTCGGTGTCATGAGCATTTATTCGCCAGAGGAATTCAGCTTCGGCGATGAGGAAGAGAGCCTCCTCAGGGAACTGGCCGACGACCTGTCCTATGGGATACTGAACCTGCGGGCGCGTGCGGAATCCGATAAGCAGCGTGACCAGAATGAGACCAACCTGGAGAAATTGCGCATAACGCTCAACTCGATTGGCGACGCCGTGATAGCGACCGACGTACATGGTCGAGTCGAGGCAATGAATCCAATGGCAGAGCACCTGACCGGCTGGAATGGCGAATCAGCCCACGGCGAACCACTGGAAAAGGTATTCAACATCATCAACGCTCAATCCCGGGCCATTGTCAGCAATCCGGTTGGCAAGGTGCTGCAATCAGGAGATATCGTCGGACTTGCCAACCATACGGTGCTGATATCGAAAGACGGACAGGAATTCCAGATTGCCGACAGCGCTGCCCCGATACGCGATGCCGGTGGCGCGATCAGGGGTGTCGTCCTGGTCTTCCGGGATGTGACTGCGCAATATGAGCAGGATAGGCTCCTCAAAGAGAGCGAGGAGAAGTACCGCGAGCTGATAGAAAAGTCACCTGTTGGCATATTCCAGACCAATTCAAAAGGCGAGGCTCTGCATGTCAATCCGAAGATGGCTGAAATAGTCGGCGCAGAAAGCCCCGAACGGGCGATCGCGGAGTTCCACGATCTGGCCAGGGACCTGTATGTTGATCCAAATCGCCGCGCCGAGTTCCTGGAATTGCTTCGGAAGAACGGCAGGGTTGAGGACTTTGAATACGAAGGCATTACCCGCAAAGGTGAGCGGCGCTGGATCATCATGAACGCCATCATCAGCAAGGTTCAGCCTGATGGCACCTTCGTTATCGATGGCTTCGCTGATGATGTTACAGCCCGAAAAAGCGCACAGTACACGGTAGCGGAACAGCGCCAGCAGGCACGATTGCTGTTCGACAAGGCACCGCTCGGGATGCTCCTCGTAGGCACGCACCATATGATACTGGATGCCAATCCGGCAGCGGTCCAGCTCTTGGGCTTCTCCAGGGATGAATTGGTCGGCATGCATGCAAGCGACATAATCGACGCCTCTGTTGAACGATTCGTCACACCGGATCAGACCCTGGTGCTGATGGAAGGCGGCCAATCGGTGACCATGGAGCGCCGGTACAGGACTCGCGATGGCTCCTTCATAGATGCGATGGTCAGCATGGGCAAGATACCCGGCTTCCTGGCCAAGGATGTATCCCATGTCGTAATGTTCGAGGACATGACGAACCAGAAGCGCATAGAGAGCGACCTCAGGAAGACCTTGCAGGAGAAGGAATTCCTGATGAAGGAGATATACCATCGCACCAAGAACAACCTGATGATGGTCTCATCGCTCATTTCGCTCAAGGCTATGGCTCTCGGTGATGATGTTGATCTATCCGATCTAAAGAGTCAGATAGACGCGATAGAAGGCATCTACGAGAAATTGTCGCAATCGGAACACGTAGCGTATATCGACTTTGGCGATTATGTAGCCGATATCCTCGCATCGGCATTTGCCACGCGAAGGGTCAAGGTCATCAGCGATGTCAGCATGCCAGAGATGCCCATGCGCATAGCGATGCTGCTAGGCCTCATCGTCAACGAGCTTGCCACCAATGCCATGAAGCACGGATTCTCCGATGAGGCTGACGCCCGCTTTACCATACGGATGCAGCCGCTGCCTTCTGAGTCTCGGTACGAGCTTGTACTGGCCAACACCGGGCGGCCATTCCCCGAGTCGACCAGTCTTGACAATCCTGACACGTTGGGGCTTCGGCTGGTTACTTCACTTGTCGACCAGCTCAAGGGCACGATTAAGCTTACCAGGACTCCTTCTGCGGAGTTCACGATAAGCTTCCCTGTTTCGGAAGCGCGATAGGAATGGGACAGTATTTGGCTAGGCTGTCTCTGCCATCGATTCGGATGTAGTGTGGAACGTGATCTCCGGATTCTTCTGGATGATCCTGTCCATTTGCCACTCTGACTCAAACATCAGGATGTGACCACCCCGGATATCGATCAGAATACGGCGATGGTGTTCATCGATAAACGTCTTGAGGGCCTTGGCATTGCCTGAGGTAATCCACCGCGCTATGGAATAGTCGACCGGGTCGTACGCGCATGAAGCGCCGTATTCGTATTCCAGCCGCGATTGCAGCACCTCGATCTGCAACTGACCTACTACGCCAAGCACGCGGGTGTTCGGATTGGTCATTTTGGACAGTATCTGTACGACACCTTCTTCGGCCAATTGATTGAGACCCTTGTGGAATTGCTTTTCCTTGAGCGGATCGGTGTTGCGTATAATCTTGAATATCTGGGGCGCAAAACTGGGTATGCCCTTGTAGTTGAGTATCTCGCCTTCGGTAATCGTATCGCCTATGGCAAATGTGCCGGTATCGTGGATGCCTATGATGTCACCGGCAAAAGCCTCGTCTATGATCTCGCGATTCTGTGCCATGAAGGCGGTAGGGTTGGCGCTGCGGAAGCTTTTGCCGGTGCGTATGTGCATGTACATCTTGTTGCGCTCGAACCGACCGGAACATATTCTCATGAAGGCTATCCTGTCCCGATGGTTGGGGTTCAGGTTGGCGTGGATCTTGAAGACGAATCCTGTCAGCTTCTCCTCGTACGGTGATACTTCGCGCTCTATCGCCGGCTTGGGCGTAGGCGCAGGTGCGAATGACACCAGGCTATCGAGCAGCTCTCGCACACCGAAGTTGTTGATGGCGGAACCGAAAAACACCGGCGTCGCCGAACCGTCGAGGTACTCGGCGACATCGAACGGCGGGTAAATGCCGTTGATCAGGGCAACATCTTCCCGGAGTCTTGCGGCCAGGCTTGGCCCGACCAGACGGTCAAGCTCTGGATCAGCCAGATCATCGATACGCACAGAATTGGAGGGCAGCTGATTCTCGCCGGCGTTGAACAGGTACAGGCGTTTGTCTACAAGATTGTATACACCGCGGAATGACCTGCCTTGTCCGAGCGGCCAGGTCATCGGTCTGACATGGATGGCGAGTTCCTTCTCCACCTCATCGATCAGGCTCGTCGGATCCTTGCCCTCACGGTCCATCTTGTTGATGAAGGTGGCAATAGGCGTATCGCGCATCCTGGAGACTTCGCAGAGCCTGCGGGTTCTTTCCTCCACGCCTTTGACCGAGTCGATGACGATGAGCGCGCTGTCCACCGCGGATAGACCGCGGTAGGTATCTTCCGAAAAGTCGGCGTGTCCGGGAGTGTCGAGGAGATTTATGTAGCGGCCGCCATAGTGGAAACCCATTACCGATGTGCTGATCGATATGCCGCGTTCCTTCTCCATTTGCATGAAGTCGGATGTGGTTTGCCTCGAAGTCTTGCCGCTCTTGACCGCGCCGGCTATGTGTATGGCTCCGCCAAACAGGAGTAGTTTCTCCGTAATTGTCGTCTTGCCGGCATCGGGGTGGGAAATTATGGCAAACGTAAGCCGCTTGCCAATCTCTGTCTGCAGTTGATCCATTGGATTGTCAAAATACCGGCCGGCATCCCCAGTGTCAAGTTGATCATTGACCAATGATGTATCCCGTCGTACGCTTCTAGACAATCCTGAGGTAGCAACGATGAACGAACGATCGACTTGGGCCGAGGTTGATATCGAGGCCATTGAACGAAACATAGCCGGGGTCAAGGCCCGGCTTGGCGCCAATGTCGGGATATGTGCTGTGGTCAAGGCCGATGGCTATGGTCATGGCGCCGGCGCTGTCGCACGGGTGGCGCTTGAGTCAGGCGCGAGCATGCTGGCGGTCGCCATAGTCAACGAGGCACTGGAACTGCGCCGGGAAGGTTTTGTCTGCCCGATTCTGGTGATGGGTCCGGCAGAGCCACAGGACTCCGCGCGGATGGTCGAGGCGGGTCTCGATGCAACGGTCTATGATTTGAGCGCCGCCAGGGCTCTGTCAGTGTCGGCCAGTGAGCGCGGTCTCCTGGCCCGCATACATCTCAAGGTCGATACCGGCATGCACCGCGTTGGTTGCGAGCCGGCCCGAGCCGCAGAGCTAGCGGCCGCCATCAGCCGGTTGCCATTGGTGCGGCTGGCCGGCGTCTTCTCGCACTTCGCCACCGCTGATTCGGAGGATACCGAATTTGCCCAGGAGCAATTGGTACGGTTCAGGACTGTGCTGTCGGAACTGGAGGCTCTTGGGATTGACCCGGGGATACGGCACATGGCCAACAGCGCGGCCGCCCTGATGATGCCGGAATCGCACTTCGATATGGTTCGACTCGGCATAGCGATGTATGGCCTTGTGCCTTCTGTCGCACGATCATGGAATATTCCGCTGGAGCCGGCGATGTCACTCTGGACACGTGTGTCGATGGTCAAGGATATTGCTGAAGGCGAGACAGTCAGCTACGGGCGCCGCTTCCAGGCGATGCGTCCGACACGCATCGCGACGCTGCCGCTGGGCTACGCCGACGGCTGGCCTCGAGCGCTGTCGGGGCGGATATCGCTACCTGTCAATGGCCATCGCGCACCGCTTGTCGGAGCCGTCTGCATGGATCAATGCATGATTGACGTGACCGACGCGCCTGGATTAAAAACCGGGGACGAGATTCCGCTGTTCGGTGACACCGGGTTGAGTATCGATGGTATTGCTGGAGCGCTCGGCACCATCAACTACGAAGTCGTGTGCATGATAGGCAAGCGAGTTCCGCGCGTCTATCGACGAGGCGATAGGTAGATTGGTCCGACGGAGTCTTCCTTAGGGCTGTTATCAGGGCCAGTCATTTCGACAAGCTCATCCCAGTAGCGCTTGGGCATGCGCGAAGCCTGCAACCGGGGGTTCCGCCGCGCTTCTATCGCTATTGATTGATGATAGGTGCGCCACAGGTCACTGATATGATGCTCTTCCTCCGACAGGGGCAAGCCATCGGCGCCAGTGCCCGAGTCAAGATCGAATTCGCTCATGATGCTCCAGCCCTGACCCGGTTCGTGCATAATAGCGGATCCTCGTCCCAGATCGTGAATAGCGAAACGCATAGGTTCGAAGCGGGTCGCGAAGTGCTCGGCAACCAGAATCAGCACATCGCAGGCTGGCGAGATGGGGGCATACCAGGAGCTGTCGGCCAGTTCGGAAAACCGTATGAGTCCGCACATTCTATGCGCTTCCTCGCGTGCCCGCAGAGCCGCCTTTTCGGTTATAAGCATAGAAGCTTCAGACAAGTCGTGCAGGACAGAAGGCCCTTCGAGCCACAATCGCCGCATTACGGCAGCGACGGCGGAATCCGCTCCCGCAATATCTGACAGGAATGCCTCGAGGAGCAACAACAGAATCGCCGGTCCGAAGCGTCTGCTCATGCGCTTCCACAGCCGCATCGCCCGGTCATCATCGCGCACAGTCGCGCATCTCGCCTCGAAAAGGCTTTCTGGCACATCGGCGCGCAATATCCTGGGAACCGGCTCGCGCGTATTGAGCATATCCGCGCATGCACACAGGAATCCAGGAATACTTCCGTCGTGCGCTATTGTCGCTTCGCCATCAATCATGCTCAGCGTCCCAGTTGAATTCCAGTTGACGCGGCGCCAACAGAGTCGCGGCGCCGTCGATGAGCGCGGCGCGAGCCCATGACGCATCAGGCGCCGATGGCCTCGACCAGGCAGGCAGGCGTGGTGATATGCCAGAACATGTCACAAAGAAAGACGCGCGCTTCATCACTACCCCGAGTCGCCCCAGCGATTCTGCCGTGAGTCTGGCCTGCGTCCTTGCCCTGACTATGCGCGAAGCTGACCGTGGACCTATGCCGGGAACCCGGAGCAGCTGGATATAATCTGCAGTATTGACCTCTATCGGAAACAGATCGAGATTCCTGAGCGCCCAAGAACTTTTTGGATCCAGGTCGGTGTCCAGGAATGGATGCGCTGCATCGAGAATTTCATCAGCACGGAATCCATAGAAACGGAACAGCCAGTCCGCCTGATACAGTCGATGTTCACGGATCAGCGGCGGTCCAGGTAGAGCCGGCACCCGAGGATCCTGGCCTGCCGGTACGAAGGCCGAGTAGTACACCCGCCGAACATCATAGGCCAGGTACAGGTTCTCGGCGAGAGTCAGTATGGTCGCATCGCTTTCTGGACTCGCCCCGACAACAAGTTGGGTCGTCTGCCCAGCTGGCAGGACGGCGGAGGAGGGGTTGCGGTACCTGTCGGCGCGGGCAGCCATAACCGACGGACGGGCAATTTCGGCCTCGTTGCCGGACACCATCGGTCGTGATACTGGAGCTTCGGCACCGCGGGTCGCGGGCAGGGTCAAGGGGACTTGATCCGCTGGCGAACTCATTGTCGGGGCTATCGCCATTCGCCGCGGTTCAAAGCCGCTGGCTCTGGCCAGCGTGCGCATGACTCCGAATATTGCGGCTGGCTTCTTGTCAGGCGCCACTCGTTCGAGACTGGCGGCCGTTGGCAACTCGATATTGACGGAGACACGGTCCGCCCAACGTGCTGCCTCGCATACCAGTTCTGATGAGGCACCGGGTATTGCCTTCAGGTGAAGGTAGCCATTCCATCGTTCGCGCGTTCGAAGTGTCTTGGCAACTCCTATCATGCGTTCCATCGTGGCATCCGGGCAGCCGACGACGCCGGAGGACAGAAAGAGTCCTTCTATGTAATTGCGTTTATAAAAATCAATAACCAGTCGGACGAGCTCGTCGGGTTCGAAGCCGGTTCTTGCAATATCGTTGGATCGTCTATTGATGCAATAGGCGCAGTCGTAGGCGCACGCGTTGGAAAGCAGAACCTTGAGCAACGATACGCAGCGGCCGTCTGCTGCCCACGAATGGCATATTCCACCTACCGCCCCATTTCCGATGCCGCCAGCGATTGTGGGGCGTGCGCTTCCTGAGGACGAGCACGAGGCGTCGTATTTGGCGGCAGCAGACAGGATCCGAAGCTTATGAATCGCATCCATGCCATCCTCCCGATTGGATATACTATACATCTGTATAGTACGATAGATCAAGAAGTCGCCACGCTGATCATGCGTGAGGGTTGACGAGCCTCGAATATTTCTGTTACGATAAGAAGTAACAATTCTGATGGAGGATAGCCATGCAATCATTATCGATCATGGATTCGCCGCAAGGTTCGTGTTGTAGTACCTGCGGCATACTGGATTCATCATCTTCAATCGTAGCCTTTTCAGTTTCTTCCCGCCTCCGCCTCCGCCTCCGTCGTCGCTAAAAACCACTCACACTAAACCAGCCCTTCGATTTTGACGGCATCGGCAACGATTGCCTCAATTCAGCATCCCCATATTCGCAGACTCGCGTAATTGCACACTTGCGTATATGAACATCTGTACGGGATGCAGAGTTGTCACCAATTGAGGCACATTCAAGGGGCACATGGATCTTGAAGGATTCCAATATGTCATTTTGTTATAAGGAGATTATCATGAAGAAGAAGATAGCACTGGCGTACTCAGGCGGGCTCGATACAACGGTCATCATTCCCTGGCTCAAGGAAAATTACGATTGCGATGTGATCGCGGTCTGCGGCAATGTTGGCCAGGCAAGCGACTGGGCAGGCATGGAGAAGAAGGCGCTGGCTTCGGGTGCCTCGAAGCTGATCGTCTGCGATCTAAGGAAGCAGTTTGTCGAGGAGACGCTATGGGCCCTGGTAAAGGCCGGAGCGTTCTATGAAAATCGCTACCTTCTGGGAACCGCCGCGGCGAGGCCGCTGATAGCCAAGTCCCTGACAGAGACAGCTCTTGCGGAAGGTTGCTCAGCCATAGCGCATGGATGCACCGGCAAGGGTAACGACCAGGTCCGCTTCGAGATGGGCATCAAGGCTTTTGGACCAGACCTGGAGATACTGGCTCCATGGCGGATATGGGACATGGCCAGCCGTGAGGATGAGATAGCCTACCTTGAGGCGCATGGGATTCCTGTTCCTTTCAAGTCGGGCGACTCGTACAGTCGCGATGACAATCTGTGGCATGTCAGCCATGAAGGCCTTGATCTTGAGGACCCGATGAACGAACCGAAGCTCGCCGGCATGTTGAAGATGTGTGTGCCACCTGAACAGGCACCTGATGAATCTCTATACATCGAGCTTGCATTTGACAAAGGCGTTCCTGTCGCGCTCGATGGAGAGGTTCTTGATGGCGTAACGATGGTCAAAAGGCTGAATGAGATTGGCGGCGCGCGTGGCATTGGAATTCTCGATATGGTTGAAAACCGTGTTGTCGGAATGAAGAGCCGCGGCGTGTATGAGACACCGGCGGGCACAATAATCATGGAGGCGCACCAGAAACTGGAGCAACTGTGTCTTGATAGAAAGACTTTGTCATTCAAGTCGACAGTCGCCCAGCGCTTCGCGGAACTTCTCTATGAAGGTGAGTGGTATTCGCCGCTTATGGAAGCCCTCAACGCGTTCGTCGATTCTACTCAGGCTGTTGTGACAGGTACCGTCAAGCTCAAGCTCTGGAAGGGCAGCCTGACATGCGCGGGCATGAACTCTCCGTATTCATTGTACGACAACTCGTTGGCGAGCTTCGCTACCGGGCCGCTCTTCGATCATCGCGACGCGACGGGTTTCATCAACCTGTATTCGCTGCCGGTCAAGGCGAGGGGGCTTATGCAAGCCAGGCTTGCTTCATCGAAGCAGGCACATGGTTCCGGGGGTTCAGGGCTCTCTGTAGCCAAAATCGCGGCGGCGTATTAAGATGCCAGGCGTGTTAAAACTCTGGGAGACAACACCGTCAGGGCTCGATCCACGGGTGGATTCGTTCCTGTCATCAAATGCCGTTGACTCGCGACTGCTCGAGGTGGACCTGCAGGGCTCTGCCGCCCACGCTGCTATGCTTGGCGAGCAAGGCATACTGTCACAATCGAAGTCGAACGCATTGGCCCAGGCTCTGGCTGCCATGCTCGCTGAGGCGCAATCCGGGACGCTGAAGCCAAACCCCGAGGCTGAAGATGTGCACTCGTACATCGAACAGGAGCTTACACGCCGCCTCGGGGACGCGGGTAAGTCAGTTCATGCGGGCCGGAGTCGCAACGACCAGGTAGCGCTCGACATGAAGCTGTACTTACGCCAGGCATTCCGGGAGGCGCAAGGCGGGATTCTCGACGCAATAGGCGCGCTCTGCGATCTGGCCGAGGCGCATGTAGAGACATACATGCCCGCGTATACACATATGCGGCGTGCCCAACCATCAACACTGGCATTCCATGTGCTGGCTTGGTGCGCCGCGCTAGAGCGCGACTATGGCCGGTTCGCGGATGCCGCCGAGCGAGCCGACGAGTGTCCTCTCGGATCAGCGGCCGTCGCTGGGTCGGGCCTGCCGCTCGACAGGGAAGCGGTATCCGCTGCGCTTGGATTCTCCAGACCGACAAGAAACGCCATGGATTCCACGGCGGATCGCGACGCATGCGTGGAATACGCCGCAGCCGCTTCAACACTGTCAATGCACCTGTCACGCTTTTGTGAAGAGATCATCCTGTGGTCGAGCGCCGAATTCGGTTTCATGGACATATCCAATGAATGCTCAACCGGTTCGAGTATCATGCCGCAGAAGCGCAACCCTGATGTCGCTGAATTGATACGCGGCAAGACAGGCCGGGTATTCGGGTCGCTGGTATCACTGCTGACGATACAGAAGGGATTGCCGCTTGGCTATGACCGCGATCTGCAGGAGGACAAGGCTGCGGTGTTTGATGTGCGGGATACCCTGGCAGGTGTGTTGCCTGCATTTGCTGCACTGATCGAGGCACTCAGGCCCAAGCCCGACGCCATGGCGGCTGCTCTGCAGACGGGATATGCCGAGGCGACCGATCTTGCCGAGTTGCTCGTTACCAAAGGGGTACCATTCAGGGATGCGTATGCCGCTACCAAGGCGGCGATTGCCATCGCAACTGAAAAGAACATGCCGCTCTTCGCTTTGACAGACGCCGATCTTGTTCGTGCGACCGATGCCTTTTCTCGGACAAGGATAAAGGCGGCGGACCTGCAGGATTATCTGAGGCCGGCCGCGTGCGTTGCCAGGCGTAATCTCGTCGGAGGACCCGCGCCTGAACGCGTGCATGAGGAACTCGCTCGTCTGCGGAATTTTGTTGATGCCAGGTAGAGGGGAGCGGTAGTCCATGCGCTTCCTGAAGCCACTCATGCATGCTACTGGATTTGTGCTGGTGATCATCGCGATGGCGCTATGCCCGATTCTATTCGTTGTTAAAGATGGGCATGTGGTGATCAATGCAGCGATTGCGCTCGGTTTCGTTGCAGACTGGTTCTCAGGGTTGGCTGATGGAAGCTCATGGATCTTCTCAAGCGGATCCACAACATGGAATTTTGCAGACGTTGTGCCGAAATTTGCCTTCGTGACCCTGTCATACCTGGCGATTCCCGGGATACTGGGGCTCGTCGGCGGATTTGCATTTGGTCTGACACGTGATCCGCTAAGGAGCCGGCACCGGCATCGGTTTACTGATACTGCACTGAACGCGTTGTTCGCGCTGCCGGATTTTGTGCTCGCGGTATTGCTGCAATTGCTGGTCATAGTCGTACTAGATATCACCGGGCACAAGCTCTTCACTATTTCATACGATACGAGTCACGGAATCCTCTTGGCTCTGCCGCTTGTCGTCATGACGCTCTATCCGCTCATCTATTCGTACCGCATGGTGCTGCGTTCGGCCAGGCACACCAGCGGGGCATCATTCATGGTCGATGCCGAGGCCCGTGGCGTTTCGAAGGCGAGCCTCAGATACAAACACATGGGTGTTGCCGTACTTGCGTCGATGAAGACGGAACTACCTTCAATCGTCGCCATCATGATGACTTCGATCTTCGTGGTCGAGTACTCATTCTCGTTGCCAGGCATGACTCGATGGCTATTTACGGTGGCATTCTCGGGCAGCAGGCGGGGATGGTACGATAACTATCAGTTTGCGCTCGCACTCAATATCCTCCTCTGCATGGCGGCGGCGTACTTTATAACGATGCTGGTATTACGATTGACACTCGCATCGCTGAAGGCGGCTGTGGTTCATGCGCTATAAGTTGCTGATAGGTGGAGTGTGCCTCATTGCCCTTGGATTCATAGCGGTGTTTCCGGGACTGTTCTCAAAATATCCCCGAGGTTACCAGGATATACTGCGATCTATAGAATCCAGCGATGGTACGGTTGCATGGCGATTTGCTCCGGAGGCTCCTTCTGATACATACCATTTTGGCAGCGACAACTATGGCTACGACATCCAGACACGAATACTCTGGGGGCTCCGCTGGACACTTGCATGCGTCATCATTGTCGCGCTGTCGCGGACACTGATTGGCGGTGCGGCCGGTGTCTTGCGTGTCCTTGTCTTTGGTGTCCACGGGTCCATCCGCACGGTCTCACCGATGGCAGTCATTCCCAGTTTTGTATTTGTCTTTTTTCTATTATACCCTATGACGATCAATTCACCGCTGGGAAGCCTGCGACTCCTTCTCTTTCAGTGTGCAGTCATGACTATCTTCGATTTGGGAGGCATCATATCGTCGATTTCTCTCAAGACCGAGGCGCTGATGAAGACATCGTTTTTCGAGGGCGCTGTCTCTTGCGGAGCGAACAGACTATGGCTTGCCAAGTACCATATTGTTCCATTCCTGGCCACCGACCTCATAGAGGCGTTCGCGACGCAGACTGTCGCTGTACTGCAACTCGTTGGTCGGCTCGGAGTCTTCAGTCTCTTTGTTGGCGGGACCATCATGACGCTCGACCCGGTGATGCTGTCGTCAGCGAGCGGGGAGGTAGCCGGACTCATAGGGCAGTACCGGGGCCGCCTTCAGGGCGCCCAATGGATGCTGCTCTATCCGCTTGGTACATATCTGGTAATTCTGGGTTCGCTACGGCTTTTTGTTTCCGGTCTGCATGATCAATTCAAGAAACTCGACCGCACATACTATTGAAGAGTGCGGGCATCGGAATGGATGCGTCGCCGCATCAATGCATGCACGGTGCGATAGGTGCTGGGAGGGCCGACGTCGGCCTTCCCAGCACTCTTTTGCTTTGATGCGGTCAAGTGAATTCTTACAGTATCTCTCGCTTGGTGGCGCGCTCGAGTAATGCCTTGAGTGCAGCACTCGGGTCCTTGCGCTTGCCCAGCAGAATCATCGCGGCGATGATGTACGGCTTGTAGCTGGCTTCGGCGTAGGTGTCATCGCGGTAGCGGTCGAACACGCTGGCGGCGACTTCGCCGGCCTTGCACGACACATCGGTGATGTCGGCTGGCAGACAGTGCATGTACAGCGCCTTGCCCTTGCTGGTCACCTTCATCTTCTGCTCGGTGCACTCCCAATCCTTGAAGTTGGCGTTGTTTGCAAGGCAAGCCTTTTCCAGATCCTTGAGGCCGGACTGGTCGCCGCTGTGCAGGAGCGGCACGCGTTTCTGCATCACATCGTATGGCGCCCAGCTCTTGGGATAGACGATGTCGGCATCCTTGAAGGCCTCTTCCATCGAGTTGACATGCTTGAACGATCCGCCGGATTCCTTGGCCTGCTTCTTCGACAGCGCGACGACATCAGGAATAAGATCGTAGCCTTCGGGATGAGCCAGCGTCACATCCATGCCAAAGCGGCTGGCCAGGCCGATGATGCCCTGGGGCACAGACAGCGGTTTGCCGTACGATGGCGAGTATGCCCAGGTCATGGCGATCTTCTTGCCCTTGAGTTTGTCCAGCCCGCCAAAGTGGTGCGCCAGGTGCAATATGTCGGCCATCGATTGGGTCGGATGGTCGATATCGCTCTGCAGGTTGACAATGGTCGGCCTGTCTGGCAATACGCCTGCCTTGACGCCGTCATCGAGTGCCTGCGCCACTTCGCGCTGGTACTTATCGCCTTCGCCAAGGTACATGTCGTCACGGATGCCGATGGCTTCGGACAGGAAGCTTATCATGTTTGCGGTTTCGCGGACCGTCTCGCCATGGGCAATCTGGCTCTTGCCTTCATCAAGGTCCTGCACATACAGGCCCAGGAGGTCGGCCGCGCTGGCGTATGAGAAGCGCGTGCGGGTGGAGTTGTCCCTGAAGTTTGAAACGGCGATGCCGGAATCCCAGATACGGGGGCTGACATTGGACTTTCGCATCTCGCGCAGTATGTCTGCGACCAGGAATGTCGCTTCGAGTTCGTCACGGCTCTTCTCCCAGGTCAGGAGAAAGTCATTATGAAACATGTTGATCTTCTTCTTGGACAGCTGATCGATCAGCGCCTTGATTTCGTTAACGCCCATATTCGTAACCTCCATGCAATTTCATCGCGGCCCTGACCGGGCCGTTTTGGCTCGTACCATATAGAAAGAAACTATAACTTGCCCATCGCTCGCAATACGCGCTCGGCTGTAAATGGATAGACGCGGCACCAGGCACCGACTGCATCGTGTATCGCTATCGATATCGCCGGAGCGGCGCTGTTCAGCGATATCTCCGACACGCTCTTGCCACCAAACGGACCAATCTCGTCAGCCACAGGGACCAGCTCGACATGGAAATCGTCGGGCACCTCATAGATTGATGGAATCTTGTAATCCGTAAAGTTGAGGTTGAGCGGTCTGCCCTCATCATCGAACAGCAGCTCCTCATAGAGTGAGTGGCCGATGGCCTTCATGACGCCACCATAGATCTGGCCGATGGCCAGGCTTGGGTTGATCGGCGTTCCGCAGTCCTGGTATGCGTGGAACCGGCGGAGTTTTACCTCTCCGGTACGCACATTGACGGCAGCCTCCACGAAGTGGGCGCCATACGGGAATGCCGCGTGGTCGGTCTTGAAACTGCCAAAGCCAATCAGGTCGCCATGGCCTTCACCCTGTGTCGACATGTGGGCCAGCTTGGCCAGCGTTATCTCGCCCTTCTTGCCTCGAATGATGCCCTTGTGAACGATCCGCAGATCGGACACCGGTTCTCCGAGCAGGGCAGCTGCGACAACGAAGCACTTGTCACGCAGGTCCTCGGCGGCCTTGACCGCGGCGTTGCCGGAGAAGTAGGTGCCTGAACTTGCGTATGCGCCTTTGTCGAACGGCGTGGTATCGGTGTCGCCGGAGACCACCGACACGTCGGTCATGTCGAGGCCCAGGATTTCAGCCGCCGCCTTCGCTGTCACCGTATCGAGGCCCGTGCCGAGGTCGGCTCCACCGGAAAGCATCAGCAGGCTGCCATCGGGCAGGAGCCTGAGCTCGGCGTTGGCGGCATCGAGTCCAGGCAAGCCCGAGCCCTGCTGTATGATCACCGCTCCGCGCCCAATTTTCCAGTCAGGGTCATCCGGCTGTGGTTTGGGCTTGTCCCACGCGAAGGCTTTGCGGCCGCGCGCTATCATCTCGCCAAGACCGCACTCACCCAGGGTCACCGCTGCGCCGGGGCGACCCTCTCCAAGGCTGCGGAGTATTTCTATGCGTGAACCGGACTGCACGCGGTTCTTCTCTATCAGCTCGAGCTGGTCCATGCCCAGCGCCTCGGCCAATTCCGCCAGCGCGGTCTGCAGCGCGAAGGATCCCTTCGGCGCGCCATACCCCTGGTAGGCGCCGGCGGGTGAGAGGTTCGTGTAGTAGGTCTTTACTTCGAAGCGGGCATTGTCGCACAGGATCAGCGGAAGACTCTTGCTGACTGCGTTCATCGGGACGGTCAGGCAGTGCTGGCCATACGGGCCGGTGTCCGCATCAACACGCATTTCCATCGCGGTCAGCGTTCCATCCTTTTTGGCTCCCAGCTTCACCGTTATCTCCATGCCATGCCTGGTGCGGCTGGTCATGAACTCCATGGCGCGGTCGTACCGGAAGAAGACAGGGCGACCCGTCTTCCAGGCCATGAACCCGGCAACATCTTCAAGAACGATGTCCTGTTTGGCGCCGAAACCGCCGCCGACGCGCTCCTTGATGACGCGCACCTTGTGCTCCGGAATTCCTACGGCGCGTGCGACGATGCGGCGCACATGCCAGGGCACCTGTGTTGACGCGTGCAGGACCAGGCGGTCAGAGTCAACCTTGGCATAGACAACGTGCGGCTCCATCGGTGTGCACTGCACACGGGTGCCCACATAGGTTCGTTCTATTACGACATCGGCCTGCTTGAAGCCCGCATCCATATCACCAATGCCATCGGCGACGCTCGCCGCCAGGTTGCGGTGCGGATCGGCGTGCAACGGGAACTGGTAGATGATTGGGTCATCGCGATCGTCGCCCTTGACCGAAGTACCCGCGGGTGGATCTCCGGCGACATACGAAACGTTGCCATGATGGACTATCGGCGCTCCGGGCGCCTTGGCGTCCGCGATGGTCAGCACCGGCTTGAGGACATCGTATTCGACGATTATCGCCTTGAGTGCCGCTTCGGCTTGCTCCGGCGTCTCGGCCAGTACGGCGGCTACTCGGTCGCCGACATGGCGCACCTTGCGCGGGAACATCCGCTGGTCGTAGGGGCTGGGTTCGGGATAGCCCTGACCGGCTGTCGTGTACACCTGGTCGGGGCAGTTCTCGTGCGTGACGATATCGATGACGCCAGGCATCTGCAACGCCTTGGAGACATCGATGCGCTTGATCCACGCATGGGCGTGTGGCGACATCAATAGCTTCAGGTGGCATGCGTCGGAGTCAAGTCTATCCTCGACGAAGGCCTTCTCGCCGCGAGCGAGCGCCGGAGCGTCCACCTTTTCCCTGTCCTTGCCAACGTGGCGAAGGTCGGGTCTGAACTCGGGACCATGGGGAGCGATGTATGACGGATCGGACAGCCTGCGCGAGGCAATCCTTGCCGCTTCATAGAATTGCTCGTATCCGGTACACCGGCACAGAGTGCCGGAAAGCGCATCGCGCAGTTCGTCGTCCTTGGGCACGGGACTTCTGTCCAGAAGATCATGCAGCGCGAGCACGACGGCTGGCGTGCAATAGCCGCACTGCACGCACGAGGCGTCTATGAGCGACTGTTGTACGATCGACAGCTTGCGATCCTTGGAGTAGTGCTCGACCGTAAGTATCCGGGAGCCTTCAACCTGGGGCGCCAGTATCTGGCATGAGTTGACGAGGCGGCCATCGAGCAGCACCGCGCACAGTCCGCACGATCCTTCTCCATCACAGCCGTCCCGTACCGAGATGATGCCCTTGCGCCTGAGCAGGGAGCGCAGGGTTTCTCCTGGCTCGCAGTCCCAGGCGACGAGGCGCTCGTTGAGTGTAAAAGTAACCTTCATGACATTTCCTCCGCGGCGTGCATCGCGTCGGCTACGAGCGCCGCGCCGCGCAATCGCTTGTAATCGGCACTGCCGCGCTGGTCGGCTATCGCCCCCAGGAGCGGATCAACAGCCTTGTCGATGGCCTCCTTGGGTGGCAGCGCCGAGCCCTCGAACTGCCTGTCTATATCGGGCCGGAGCTGGGCGTGCGCGGCGAATCCGCCAACAGCGATCCTGAGATCCCGCACCGCGCCGCCTTCGAGCCGGTACGCGCAGGCTGCCGTTGCGGTCGCTATGTCGCATGCGGTTCTGCTCGCCCTGAGGCTCGAGGCACGCAGGCCTTTGGCTATCCTGACGCGCACATTGAGGATGAGGCCACGTGGCGAATCAAGCCACTCGGCCAGCGGTGTAGTCGCGGCGGGTCTGCCGCGCTCCTGGTATTCAACCAAAGCACCGAGCACAAGGAAGATTGGCGCGAGGCTGGAGCACGACTTGTTGCCCGCGAGATTTCCCCCGACGGTCGCCCGGTTCCTGGTGTTGCGGTTAGCCATCGATCGCGCCGCCGCTGCGATGACGGCCGGCATCTGGCCGAACTCTATCAGTTCCTGGAAGGTGGCGCAGGCGCCGATGATCAGCTCGTCGCCGCGCCGCAGTATCGCCTTGGGCAACAGCTTGCCGATGTCGACAATGCGCTCGGGCTTGTCCCTGGCCTCGAATGCCAGCACCGCAGTGCCGCCGGCTATCGCGACCGTTCCTGCGACAGCCAGCAAGTCCAGGGCTTCTCCCATGCTCGTTGGTCTGTAATATTCTTTTACCATAATGCTGTTACCCCAGCTTTCGTAAGGAGGCGCTTGGCGCAGCGATTGGCTTCGTCGCGTATGCGGTCCTCGTCGGCTCCGGTCAGACGCCCGTCCTTGACGACAACGTGACCATTGACGATGAGGTGATCGACGCCATGGTTGTAGCCGGAAAACAGCAGGGCCGCTGCCGGATCTGACAGGGCGCCGGCGTATTCCAGCTTCATGACGTCGAACATAGCGATGTCGGCGAGCGCTCCTGGCTCCATCGAGCCGGCATCGTCGTAACCGAGTATCCGCGCGCCGCCAATCGTAGCGACGCCCAGAACCTCGCGGGCGTTGATGCCGCCCGAGCCATAGCGCACGCGTTGCAGCAACAGCGCCTGCCTTGCCTCGCCGAGCATGTCGGAGGCATCGTTGGAGGCCGAGCCATCGACGGCCAGTCCAACGTTGACGCCGCGGTCGAGCATGTCGCGGACACGGCAGATGCCTGAGCCGAGCCTCATGTTTGATGACGGGCAGTGCGCCACGCCGGTGCCCGTACTGGCCAGGAGGTCGAGCTCCTCATCGTTGAAGTGAATGCCGTGCGCGTACCAGACATCCTTGCCTACAAAGCCATTGTCCTCCATCACCCTGAGCGGCCGGCGGCCAAGTGTCTGCATGCAGAAATCGGTTTCGTCGGCCGTCTCCGCCAGGTGCGTGTGGAGCCTGGCGCCGTACTTGCGCGCCAGATCCGCCGCGTCGCGCATCGACTTTTCGGAAACAGAGAATGGCGAGCATGGAGCCAGCGCGACGCGCCGCATCGAGTCGGGCGACCGGTCGTGATACTTCTGTAGCGCGTCTTCGCTCTGCGCCAGTATCTCGTCCTCGTCCTGGACAACGCTGTCGGGCGGCAGCCCGCCGTCTTTTTTTGACAGCGACATCGATCCCCGTGTGGGCGCGAAGCGCAAGCCAATCTCCGAGGCTGCCTTGAACTGGATGCCAGGCAGATCGCCGGTAAAGGTGCGCGGGTACAGGTAGTGGTGGTCGGTGGACAGCGTACAGCCGGTCTTGGCCAGTTCGGCCATCGCGAGCATGCTTGACCAGTACACGGCTTCTTCGTCGATACCTTTCCAGACCTCGTAGAGGTAGACAAGCCAATCGAACAGCTTGGCATCCTGCACTGCCGGCACGTTGCGTGTCAGCGTCTGGTAAAAGTGGTGGTGTGTATTGACCAGTCCTGGCAAGACGACATGGCGGCTGGCATCGATGACGACGCATCCCTGTGGCACCGGAATTGCCTTGCCTATCGTCTTGATGCGCTTGCCTTCTATAAGAATATCGACGCCAGAAAGGTCATCCCCGGAGGAGCCGGCTTGAGAACCGGCCCCATACCGGGGGCGGACCACCCTGAAGCAGTCCTTGAGCAGAATCACCTGAGAACCTCCGCGTTGAATTCCTTTATCATCGTGTCGATGAGCGGCGCTTGTGCATGAATATTTCCCCAGTACGCGCGATAGTCATCCCACTGCGCGTTCAGCTCCTCGAGCTGCTTTCCGAGCTGTTCTATCCAGGTATAATACTTGAGTTGGTGGACACGCCTGCGGTCGACGTGGGTCATGTCGAGCACGTAGTCGACCGACAGGTTTTTCAGCATGTCGAGGTCACGGTCGGCCTGGCGCTGGTCGTAGGGGCCGCGCTCCGCGGCAAGCTCGAGCAGCCTGGAACCATAGAGCGCGAGCGAGTCGGTGAAGACGGTCAGCGCTATGTCGTCGGCTCCGAGTTCGTAGTACTTGGCGGCCTTGATCGTGGCGACCAGGTTGCCGATGCCGGAGATGCCCATCAGGTCGAGCTTGGCGAGCACGTCGGCGGAGACGCCAGCCTCGGCCAGGACCTTCTTGCCAGCCGGCTCGTTGAAGAGGCGGAGGAGGCGGATCGTTATCTCGTCGTCGACGCCGACGGCGACATCGGTGTCACGGAGATTGTGGATCCATGGAATGTGCTTGTCGCCTATGCCTTCGATGCGGTGGCCGCCGAAGCCGTTTTCAAGAATGGTCGGGCACTGCAGCGCCTCGCCGACGCCGACACGCGTGCCTGGATGGTGTTCCTTGAGGTAGGTGCCGGAACCGAGCGTGCCGGCCGAGCCAGAAGAGTACATGGTCAGCGCCAGGTGATCGCCGGCTTTGGCCATCAGCTTGAAGACATCGTCCATGGCCGGACCGGTGACGGAGTAGTGCCACAGGTGGTTTGGCAGCTGGTCAAACTGGTTGAATATGACGGCGTCTGGCCTGGTCTTTTCGATCTCGATGCACTTGTCGAAAATTTCCTTGACGTTGGATTCACAACCCGGGGTTGCTATCACTTCGTCAGCCATCGTCTTGAGCCAGGTAAAGCGCTCCTTTGACATTTCGGCTGGCAGGATGGCGACCGACGGGCAGGAGAGCAGCTTGGAAATGTAGGCGCCACCACGGCAGTAGTTGCCGGTCGATGGCCAGACGGCCTTCTTGGTGGTCGGGTCGAAGCGACCGGTAACCAGTTCAGGCACCAGACATGAATATGCGGCACCAACCTTGTGGGCTCCGGTGGGGAACCACTTGCCGACGATGCCGGCGATGCGGGCCTTGGTGCCCGTTATCTCGCGGGGTAGCTCGAAGTAGTTGACATTGCCGAACTGGCCGCCCTTTTCCTTTGGCTCGTTCTTCCATGTCACGCGGAAGAGGTTGCGGCTGTGGGTGTCCCACAGGCCGATGTTCTTGAGTTCGTCCTTGTACTGCTGCGGCACCTTGGACGGGTCGCGCATCTGCTCGTAGGTCGGCAGGACAATGCCCTTTTCTTTGCAGCGCTGGATGTTCTTCTTGCGTGCCTTCTCGTCAATCCGTAAATCGATCATGTCGTTCTCCTTTGTGTCTCATGTGTACAGGTCAATGCTTGTCGATCAGATATGTGTCGTACAATACTCGTTCACAGACCAAGGCCCTTCATGGCGCCGCCGATGTCCTTGAGGCCGGAGCCGGTCAGCATCACGACAATAGTCTCATCGGGGCGCAGGCTCGACTTGGCCTTCTGGAAGCCTGCCCAGGCCGCGCTCGAGCTGGGTTCGGCAAAGAGCCCCGCCTGAGCGGCCAGCTCCTTCTGCGCATCAAGGATTTCGGCATCGGTGACGACGACAGCCTTGCCGCCATATTTCTTGAGCTTCGCAAGCGCGTAGGCTCCGTTGCGCGGGACATCGACCGATATCGAATCGGCTATCGTGTCGCTTGGAATCGGCTTGCCAAAGCTACCCGATGCCAGAGCCCTGGCTATCGCGCTGGAGCCCTCGGCTTGGCACGCCCAGATTGTCGGCATCTTCTGGATGCGCCCCAGCCTGACCAGATCCTCGAAGCCCTTGTAGACGCCGGCAATGATGACGCCATCGCCGACCGGCACGAAGACATGGTCGGGGGCGATGTAGTCCTTTTTGGCCAATTCGGCGAGGTGGCCGGCGCGTCGTGCCTCGTGCTCCCGGGCATGCGCCAGGTCGCGAACCATCTCGAAGCTGACTGTCTTCTTGCCTTCTATGGTCAGCGGATTGTAGGCGGTATTCCGCGAAAGCACGCCGGTAGCCTTGCTGTACGCCAGCGACTGGTCGAAGGCGACATCGTAGGTGCCATCGACCTCCTTGAGGTCCGCTCCATATTGCAGAACCTGGACCCGCTTGGCGACCGGCGCCTTCCTGGGCAGGAACACCGTTATCTTGAGCCCTGCCGCGGCGCCGACGCCGGACATGCTGGAGGCCGCGTTGCCGGTGCTTGCCAGCGCAATCTCGGTAATGCCGTGTTCCCGCGCGAAGCCCGCGACCAGGTAGGACGCTCGATCCTTGAATGAACCGGTCGGCTCGCAGGTGTCATCCTTCAGGAAGAGGCGCGGAAAGCCGCTCTCCTGCCTGAGCCGGATGGGCTCCCACAGCGGCGTGTTGCCTACCGGCAATGGAGGCAGATATTCCTTTGCCACCGGCAGTGGTATATCGTCCGGACCGCCATCATACCGGCCTTCCCACGCGCATTCGAGCACGCCGGCCAGCGGCTGGTCGACCTGTTGCTTGGCGGCGCAGGCATCGCACAGGTAGCGTTCCGGCTTTATATCATACTCCGCCCCGCACTCGGGGCACTTGTAGAACCACCGCATATTACAGCTTGGCCGACTCGAGGGCGTAGGGGAGGGCGGCGTAGAAGGCAGCGGCCTTCCAGAGGTCGTCAACCCGTGTTATCTCGTTCGGAGCGTGGGCCTGGCTCTCGTCGCCGGGGCCGAAGCCGATGCTCGGAATGCCGTGCCTGCCGGCCACCGCCACCGCGTTGGTGGAGAATGTCCACTTGTCGACGACAGGGGCGTTGCCGAAGACTGCCTCATGGGCAGCCACACCTGCCTTGACGAAGGGATGGTCGGCCGGGAATTTCCAGGTGGGGAAATACAGTTCCTGGCGGTAGTCCTTGCCTGTCCAGCTCGGTATGGCATATTCAGGCATCTTGACCTCGACGGCATCGACACCGGCCGCAAGGATGGCGTCCTTGACCTGCTTCATGGCCAGATCGGCCGTCTCGCCCCAGGTCAGACGGCGATCCAGGTACAGCATAGCCTCATCGGGAACGGCGCACTGTGACGGACCATGGACATTGATCTGCGAAACGACGACGGTGCCCTTGCCAAGGAAGCCATCCTCGTCCGGCTTCAATGAGTCATTGAGCTTCTCCATCGCCAGGGCAGCGCGCGCGGCCTTGTATGCCGCTGAGACGCCACGTTCCGGGGCCGAACCATGGCATGATACGCCCTTCATGTGCACTTCCATCTCCATGCGGCCGCGGTGTCCGCGGTACAGGCGAAGGGTGGTCGGCTCGGTGGACACGAAGAAGTCCGGTACGAACTTCTCTTCCTCTATCAGGTACTTCCAGCACAGACCATCGCAGTCTTCTTCTATTATAGAGAACACAAACCAGACGCTGTAGTCGCCCGAATACTTGAGTTCCTTGAGGATGCGGCCGGCGGTTATCATCGCGGCAGCTCCGCCGGTCTGATCGCTCGTGCCGCGTCCATGGACCAGGCCATTCTCGATGTCGCCGGAGAAGGGGTCCTTCTTCCACTGCGAGCGATCGCCTATGCCAACGGTGTCGATGTGCGCGTCGATGACGAGCTTCTTGGGGCCGTTGCCGACCCTGGCCAGCAGGTTGCCAAGACCGTCGATGCGCACTTCATCGAATCCAGCCTTCTCGCACATGTCCTTGAGGAGCATGATGCGTTCCTTTTCCTTGTTGCTCATCGCTGGAACCTTGATGATGGTCGAGAGGTTCTTCGCGGTCCAGTCCTTGTACGACTCGGCCTTGGCCTTGATTTCCTTACCGTTCTGCATGCTCATTTCCTTTCCTCCATTCGCTGCCACAATCTGCGCGTTTCCGATCTTCCGCGGGCCGCGATTGCAGCGGCGTCGAAGAGCGGCTTTCTGTCCTTGACTATGAATCTGCCCGCGACCATGGTCGAAGCGACCATGCGCGAGCCCATGCCAAATGCAACATGACCGGCCACATTACCGCTTTCAAGCGGAGTGGGCGGGTCGTAATCCCAGAAGGTGAGGTCGGCTTCGTATCCAGCCTCGACCCTGCCAAAGTGCTTGCCCGGGAAGTACCGTTCGAGCAGCCTGTTGCCATTCTGGAGCATCCCCAGGAAGGCGTCCATCCACATCGTGCCGCCGGCATCGTGATGCTTGAAGAATGCAAAATTCGCTTCCTCGATCATGTCCGAACCGATGCCATCGGTGCCCAGTACCGCGTTCCTGTACAGACCAATCTTGTCATTATAGCCGACGGCGTTGTTCATGTTCGACCGCGCGTTGTGGGCTATGAACGAGTCGCGCTCGTTGACCAGCTCCACTTCACTGGGCGACAGGAAGAGGCCGTGGCCCAGTATCGTCTTGGGGCCAAGGAGGCCGGCATCATCCAGCCGGACGCAAATGTCCTTGTCAAAGCGATACCGCGAATCGACAGCGTCGAACTTGTCCTCGGCCACATGGATGTGCAGGCCTCGTCCCGTGCTGGAACAGGCATCCGACAGGTCAGAGAGCGTCGCGTCTCCGATAGTGAAAGGCGCGTGGGCGCCAATAGCCGATTCGACGAGGGGGTCGAGTCCGCGGGCACGCTCGGCATCCAGGCTCTTGGCAAAGCGGACATTCTCGCGCACGCCTGCCTTGGCGCCGTCCATGCCGTTGCGATCGGTGGTCTCGTAGCACAGAACGCCGCGGATGCCTACCGTGTCGAAGCCCTCGCGCAGAACGTCCAGTGAGCCATCGATGTATTCGGGACTCGCATGGTGGTCGACTACCGCGGTGACTCCGAGCATAGCCGCGTCGGCGGAGCCGGCAAGGCCGCTGGCTCTGACAATGCCTTCATCTATCGCACGGTCCAGAAGCCACCACATGTTCTTCAGCTGCTGCGCAAAGTCCTTGCTGGGGGCAATAGCGACGGCCAGGCCGCGCGCGAGTGCCGAGTAGAAGTGGTTGTGCGAGCACACCAGTCCTGGGCTTACATATCCGCCGGGAGACATGCGCTCCGCCCGCGGATACTTGGCGGCCAGGCTCGAGCCTACCTCGATGATCTTCGAGCTCTCAATCGCGACATCCATCGGTTCCGATACTGAACCAGGGTAGAAATGCAGAATCCGCACATGCTCAAGAATGATCATGCCTTGCCTCCGGCTACCATGTACCGATGCGAATCATGAATTGTCCGCGCTATGGCGAGCATCGCCGAGTCGCGCGCCGACGCGGTCCAGTCTGACCAGGCCAGCGTGCTGACCGCGGCGTCTTTGCCCTGGTCGGACCGTACCACGATGGTGGGGCGGTCTGTATGGCCGACGAACGCGAAGCCGGCGTTGCCGCTGGCCCTGAGTGATGCCTCGTCGCGGAACAGCGTTGGCTTGCCTGAGTACGGTTCGCCATCGTAGGGGCAGAAGAAACCGCAGTTGCCGCACTCGTTGCAGAGGTCGTCGACATGAACTATCTGGATGGCCTGCGCGATCGGGCCACCGGGAGCCACCGGCAAGGCGACATTGGCGCGATTGGGGCACACTTCGACGCAGCGAAGGCAGGCCGAACCGCATGACAGGCAACGCTCCGCTTCCCTCGCCACGAAACCGGGATGATCGACTGGCAGGCTTGGCAGGACATCGCCGCGATGTGACAACACCTCGTAATCGGGTGCCTGGGGAGCAAGCTGCTCCACCGTCGGTTCGATGCCTGCTGCTTGCAGAATGGCATACGCCGCAACTCGGCCATCGGCTTCCCCCGCGATGATGCTGGCTGGTCCGCGGCGCGCATCACCGGCCGCGTAGAGTCCCGCCACTGTCGTAGCCATGGTCTTCTGATCGACCACGGGCCGCCCGTCCCTGGCGACTTCTGCGCCGAGGCTCTGGAACAGGCCGCGGTCGGGGCTCTCGCCGACTGCCGCGACCACGAGGTCGCATTGCATGTCGCGGACGCGCGTCGAGGCGACTGGAGCCCTTCGACCCGAGGCATCCGGTTGTCCGAGTTCCATCTCGCGCACGCGCAACACGGGAGTAGAGCCCCCGATGCCCGGAGTCATGCGCTCCGGCAAAGATAGTTCCGAGTAGACGACCCGGTCCGCGAGCGCGGCTTCGAACTCTTCCCGGTCGGCGGGCATCTCCGCCAAGGTCCGGCGATAGAGGATGCTGACCTTGGGCTTGCCGGGCAACCGCGCGGCCACCCGGGCCGCGTCCATCGCGGTGTTGCCGCCGCCGGCGACAACGATGGCCTTGTAGCCGTCGAACTCGCCCTTGCCCTCATGCGCTGCTCCCAGGAACTCCAGCGCGTCGATGACGCGTATGCCGGTGCCTTCGATGGGCAGTTCCCTGGGCACCGGGGCACCGGTCGCTATCACAATCGACGTGAACCCGTCGCGCTTGAGCGCCTGTGAGTCTATGGCACCGGAATGATTGAACACGAATCGCGCGCCAAGGTCCTCGATCCTCTTGATGTCAGCCACAATGTCGTCGCGGGAAATGCGGAAGCCCGGAATCACGTTGGCGGGAACGCCGCCCGCCGCGGGTGCCTCGTCAAAGACGGTAACAGGGTAGCCCTCGAGGGCCAGATAGTGGGCGCATGCGAGTCCGGCTGGGCCGGCGCCGAAGACCGCTGTCTTGCCCTTGCCGGAGAGCACTGGTTTCTTGACAACAGGTACCGCGGCGGACCTGGCGCACGCCAGTTTCATCGCCCTGATTTCCACCGGGCCCTCGTAATCGACTCGAGAGCAGGCCGTCATGCACTGGTGGTCACAGAGGACGCCTGTGATGTGCGGCAGCGGATTGTCAGCCAGCACGATTGACAGGGCCTTCTTCGCGTCGCCCGCGGCGAGTGCCTTCATGTAGGCGGGCGGCTTCTGGCTGGCCGGGCAGGCTTCGACACATGGCGCGGCAAAGCAATCGGTCAGGGGCAGAGTCTTTTTGATTCTGGCCTCGCCTTTCTTGTAGTCGCCATGGAAGGCCTTGTCCTTCAGGGCGGCATCGGCGAGATCGGCAAGACGCGCGGCATCCGGCCGTGCCGGTATCCCTGCCTTGAGGGCACGGACGGCCTCGCTGGCCATCGGTTCCAGTCTCAGGTATCCGCCCGGCTTCAGGATATCGGTCGCGACAGTCAGGGGGCCAAGCCCCGCGGCTATGCAGTCATAGGCGTTGTGGGCGCTTGCGCCTCCGCAGTACGAGAATGCCGGCGGCTCCGGCATGGCGGCCGATATCTTCGCGGCCAGGGCCGTGGTTATGGGGAACAGCGCCCTGCCTGACATGTACCGTTCGGCGCCGGGCATACGGCCGCCATCATTGACGTTGGCCAGCGTATTTGACAGCTTGATCCCGAAGCGCTGCCCCTTGGCTTTGGCCTTGCCGCGCAAGGACGCCACGAGCTTGAGAGCGGCGTCGAACTGCAGGTCATGCTCGAATGTCGGGCGCTTGACCACGATGCGCTGCCATCCTGTGGTATCAAGAATATCCCGCACCATGTCATACCCGAGCAGCGTGGGATTGAGCTTCACGTACGCGTCGAAGCCTTTATCTTCTATTAGATAGGCGCCGATCCGTTCGATCTCATCGGGAGGGCACCCATGCATCGTGGATAGCGTAACCGAGTGCACAGGCGCCGATGGCATTGCACGGACTATGTCTCTGGCGCGGGCTGCGCCGGCGGCGCCAAAGGCCGCGGCGAATGACGGGGACTGGACAGCCGCCGCCGCCTCACTCAGGGCGGTAGCCCAGACCGGCGTGCCTGTCGGCGACCGCATGCCTTCTATGAACGCGTCCATGCGCGGGCCCTTGATTCCATCGAGGGTGTACCCGACTGACATATTGAACATCAGGGCACCTGGCTTGTCCGACAGTGCCGCGCGCAGCACATGGATCGCTATCCATGCGCGGAGGTACTCGGCACGGGCCTCGTCGAGCGTCAGCTCGGTCGACCACTCGACGTTGTGGCCCTCATCGAGGGCATCGATGCATGGCTTGTCTATATCGAGCCTGTCGTTCTCCTGCACCGTCTTGAGCTCGAACACCCGCGATCCGGCCAGCCAGGCCGCGATGAGGTTCGGAGCAATTTGCGTGTGCGGACCCGCGGCCGGGCCGACGGGCAAGCCGATCCTGAGACCGTTTACCTCAAAGCCGGGAGACCTGGCCTCGAGTTCCAGAACGCGGCGCGTCAGCGCGGCGGGTATGTCGTAGACGCTGTCACGCGCCTTCCATTCGCCAACGATTCGAGCCATAAGCTCGCTCATCGGCAGGGACTTCATGATCTTGCTCACCGGTACCCCCATCGTAAAAATTTTCCGTAGCCTGCATCGACGGTTATTCCGACCGCCGCATCGGCGGCTGCCCCGGCTCGTTTTCCATCCCAAATTACGCGGCCGCGCAACCATGTCGCGACAATCGAACCGTCAAGGCGCATGCCTTCGAACGGCGTCAATGTTCCCTTGCTCAACAGCCGCGATCCTTTGACATCGTAGCTGCCTTTTGGATCGACCATGATGATGTCCGCGTCCATGCCGACGGCAAGCGCGCCCTTGCGGGCCGAGAGCCCGAAACGGGCCGCCGCTCCGG
Source organism: bacterium (assembly GCA_035530295.1). Taxonomy (GTDB): domain Bacteria; phylum Spirochaetota; class Spirochaetia; order Treponematales; family UBA12059; genus SZUA-370. Next base: position 117,991 of record DATKVB010000003.1, read on the forward strand.
CACTCGTGGCTCGCAGCAGTTCGGACAGAGACAGCCGCCCCGCCCGATACCCTTCCGAATACAGGTAGGGGAACAGGGTGCCAGTTCCGGGAATGCCGCCATAGTCGGTCCAGATCGAACCGGTATGCTTCTCCGATTCCGGAGCTGGCGCGTGGTCGCTCGTCACGTATGATATTGCTCCCGACGCCAGGAGCCGCCAGAGCCGCTCCGCCTGCCCGCGCGACTTTACCGGTGGGGCCGTCTTCAGCGACGAGCCATGATCCGCAAAATCGTCGCTACAGAAGGCGAGGTAGTGCGGGCAGGTCTCGCAGCTGGCGCCTGTAGCCGCAATGGCCTCGGCCGCCTCCGCGGTGCCGACATGCACGATGTGCAGGCTGGTCTCGTGCCCGTGTGCCAGCGCGAGCGCGGAGGCGACTGCGACGGTTTCAGCCGTCTCTGGCCGCGAGTCCACATAGTCCTGCCAACGGGGTCGGCGATGTTCCGCCATGGCCCTGGCCTTCGCGGCATCGGTCGAGGGCAGCACGACTCCGGGATCCTCCGCGTGCAACAGCACGGGCCTGCCGAGTCCGGCTGCCTTGGCAACCACCCGCCCGAAGCCGTAGTGATCTACAGCGGTAAAGGTGTCCATCCCGGAAATAAAGTAGCACTTGAAGCCGACTACATCGGGGGCGAGCGCCTCCATGTCTGACTCCAGCGATGACTCGATAGTATGTCCAGAGATGCCGCCATAGAGCGCGTAATCGACGACGCTGTGGGCACCCATCGCCACGAGCTTCTGCCCGAGGTTGGCCTGGGTCGTAACCGGCGGCAGGCTCGTGCATGGCATGTCTATCACCGTGGTTACGCCACCACGCGCTGCGGCCATCGATCCGTGGTGGAAATCCTCGCGGTGGGTAAAGCCAGGCTCGTCGAAGTGCACATGCGGATCTATAGCCCCGGGGAACAGCTCGAGCCCGGACGCATCGAACAGCTCTTCTCCGTCGTGCGGGCTTATCGTTTCCGCAATTTCAACGATACGCTCCGCGGTGATTCGTATGTCGCGCCTGACCAGGGTCTTCGCACCGGGCAATGCGCATAGCCCGTTCTTGAGTATCATCGTGGGCCTCCCGCGGTTTTGGCGCCGCCAACGATGAAGTTCATGGCCTTCTCGGGCGTCATGGGCAGGTCGTAGAATGACGGGGCATCCGGGTGCACCGCGCGGAGCGCATCCATCACCGCAAAGTAGCCGGCTATGCCGTACATCAGGGGCGGTTCTCCCACGGCCTTGGAGTTGGCCACGACCATCGGGTTGGGCCTGGTATAGAACTCCACATCGAGCCTGGGCATGAAGTGTGCGTCGGGAAGCTTGTATGTTGATAGCGTATCGGCCAGCAGCCTGCCCGTCTCGTCGAACTTGAGTTCCTCGAGCGCCGCCCATCCCAGGCCCTGTGCGAAGGCGCCCTCGATCTGCCCCAGGTCGACCAACTGGTCGATAGACTCGGCTATGTCGTGGACTATGATAGCGTCATCGAACTGATACCTGCCCCTGACCACGTCGAGCGTAGCCGTGACTATGCAACAGCCGTACACGTGATAGAGGAATGGTGTGCCGTGCTCGGCCTTCATGTCGTAATGCAGGCCCGGCGTCGCGTAGAAGCCATGGGCGGACAGGTCGATGCGCCGCTCGTACGCCATGCCGGCCAGCGCGGCAAAGGTCAGATCTGTTTCTCGCGTGCCCGTCGGGCCCTTCACGCTGACGCGGCCGTCGGCAATCATGATTGCATCGACCGGCACGCCGAGCCGTTCGGACGCCAACGTGGCGAGGCGCTTGCGTATCTCGATGCTGGCCACCTGCGCGGCCATCGCGTTGATGTCGGAGCCAGTACTCGCGGCTGTTGCGACCGTATTGGCAACCGTGGTCGTCCTCGTGCTCTCGACCCTCACGAGCGGCAGCGGAGCCCCGAGCGCGCGAGCCGTGACTATTGCTATTTTGCGGCCAACGCCTTGCCCCATCTCGATGGCGCCGGTGCTTACCGATACCGAGCCATCGTTGTATACATGCACCAATGAACCACCCTGGTTCAGCATTATCTTGGTAAAGCTTATGCCAAAACACTGGGGAAACGCCGCCGCCCCGCGCTTGTACGCCTTGTTCGTTGCGTTGAAGGTCGCGATGTCGGCCCGCAACCTGGGCCAGCCCGCCTTGTCCATGCAGCGGTCAAAGGTAGCCTTGGCCCGCACATCGACCATCTGCATGCCGTAGTGCGACACATCGCCCTCGGACAGCAGGTTCCTGCGCTGAATCTCGGTACGGTCGATGCCCAGAACCCTGGAGGCCGCATCGATGGCGCTCTCTATGACAAAGAGCCCCTGCGGTCCGCCGAAGCCACGGAATGCCGTGAATGGCACCAAGTTGGTCCGGCACATAGTGCCGGTGGCCCTCACGTTGGGGATGTGGTACGCGCCGGCCGCGTGGAACAGCGTGCGGGGCAATATGGCCGGCGACAGATCGGTCGCGGCTCCAGCGTTCTGGTAGTAGTCGGCCTCGAATGCGATGATGGTGCCGTCTTTTTTAAGGCCAATCTTGAAATCTGACGAGTATGGGTGGCGCTTGCCCGTGCTTGTCATGTCGTCGCGTCGGTTCAGGTACAGCTTGACCGGCTTTCCGGTTTTCACCGCGCCAAGTGCGGCGAGAGCCGCCCATCCGGAGGCCTGGTCCTCCTTGCCGCCAAAGGCGCCGCCCAGCCGGCGCGTCTCCACCTCGACCAGGTTCATCGGCACGCCCAGAATCCTGGCGACGATCGCCTGCACGCCGGAGGGGCTCTGTGTGCCCGAAAGCAACCGTACGCCGCCTGAATCCTCTGGCCAGGCTATCGCGCCCTGGGTCTCCAGGTACACATGCTCCTGGCCGTCCGACTCGACACGGCCCGACAGGACCACGTCGCATTCTTTGTAGGCCGCCTCGGGGTCGCCTGAGCGCTGGGTCCTGCTCGTCATGATGATGTCGCCACGCTCGAAGGCGACCCGAGGATCGACAACCACCGGCAGGTCTTGTCGTCCCTCGATCCTGACCAGGGCGGCGGCCCTGCGGGCTATCGACCGCGATGGAGCCAGCACCAGCGCCAGCACCTCTCCGCGGTAGTGCCACTCGCCCGTCGCGAGCATCGGCTCATCGGGAATCGAGGTGGACAGCTCATTCTGGCCGGGCACGTCGGAGGCGACAAGCACGCGCACCCCCGGCGCGTAGGCCAGAGCGGCCGACGCATCGAGTCCACTGTAGCGGCCGTGCGCCGAAGGGGATGTGACGATGGCCGCGTGCAGCATGTCAGAAGTCTCCGGAACATCGTCGATATAGGTGGTCTTGCCCATCACATTGAGTATTGAATCGGGATTGCGCTTCATGAAAGGAGTTCCTCCTCGAGCTTGAGGGCGGGCCACAGCCTGATGAAGGCGGCCCAGGCCAGCCGCTCCAACAGGTTCTTGCGGTAGGTCGACGAACCGCGCACATCGCTCATAGGGCTGCCGGCGGCGCTAGCCAGCGTGCCAACCTGCCGTGCCAGAGCTGCCGATGGCTTCTGGCCACGCATCGCGGCCTCCACGTCGCGGAGCCGGAGCGGGGTAGCAGCCACGCCGCCAGCCGAATACCGTACATCCACGATCGTGCCATCCGCGGTCATCATCACGGCGCAGGCGCAGTTGACGGTGGCAATGTCCAGCCGTTCCCGCTTGCTGGCCTTCTCGAAGTCAAACGCGGACCAGCCGCCGCGGAACTCTATGCTCTGAATGGCCTCAGACGGCTTCATGTCAATCTTCTTGTAACCGGTAAAGAACTGGTCCAGCCTGACGCGCCTCTCGCCATCGGGGCCGGACAGTACCAGCTCCGCATCGAGAGCTATCAGCATCGCCGTCATGTCGGCTATGGGCGAGGCGTTGGCTATGTTGCCCGCGAGCGTCGCCCGATTGCGTATCGGCGGCGAGGCCACATCGTGTTCGAAGCGCTCTATGCCAGGCACTGCCTGCCTGACCGCGGCCGAGCCGAAGAAATCCGTGGCGTTCACGCCCGCGCCCATCACTATGCAGTCATGCCCGTTTCGTTTTGCCTCGGTTATGGCCCTGGCCGACGGTCCCCTGTCGATGAAGGCTGGTGCCAGATCGGACTCGGGGTCAGGGTTGCGGACGAAGTAGTCGGTGCCTCCACCCAGCACCGGGCTTCCGGCAACCGGCGTCGATGGACCGGCGGCGGCTACTGGTGGCATTGTCATCAGCGCGGCCAGCCTTCTGGGTATCACATGACGATCAGCCAGCATTGCCAGCCTCGGACCCAGCTCCGCAGGCAGATCCTTGTATTCGTCGGCGAGCCTGGACGCGGCCCTGCGAATCGACCCATAGCCTGTGCAACGGCAGAGATTGCCCTCCACGGCGACCATCGCTTCCACCGGGTCTATCCTGGAGCCGGATACCAGATAGCCTGTCAGCGCCAGTATGAAGCCAGGAGAGCAGAAGCCGCATTGGCTGGCGCCCTCATCGAGCATCGCATCCATGACCGGCGTCAGGCCGCCTGACGCGAGGCCTTCCACCGTAATCACATGGCGACCGTCGAGTTCACCCATCGCCAGTGTGCAGGAAGTGACCGACCGCCACTCTGTCGAACCATCAGGAGCGCGTCCGCCCATCAGCACGAGGCACGCGCCGCAGTCTCCCTCGCGGCAGCCCTCTTTGGTCCCCTTGAGGCCAGCCTCATTGCGTATCCAGTCGAGGGCCAGAGCCTCCTCCCGGACCGCTATGTCGTAGTCGGTTTCATTCAGTCTGAACTTGATGTTTCGTGTCATGGGCTATCCTTGTCTGCGGCTGTGATGATGACCAAACGCGGAACGCCACAGGCGTGCCGTCGCGTATCGTGCCGCGTACTATGCTGTATGCAAAAAGCGTAGCGCGAATCGGAGGCGGTTGCAATGAGGAATGATTTGACTGTCTTGCACGGGGTGGAGTACCGGGGGCGCCGCCGGATTCGGCCAGAACGGATCAAGATCCTTTGAACAATGGTACCATCTTGAACAAATCCACATCGACGAGTCCCTTGTCGGTAATCTTCAGGGCAGGAATTACCGGAAGGGCCATGAAAGAGAGCGTCATCAGGGGCGAATCGCCCGGAATGCCCTCGCTGGCAAAGAAATCCTCAAAAGCTGACAGTCGTTCTATTACAATGGCCGCGGGTTCGTCACTCATCAGGCCGGCGACTGGCAGGGCGAGTTCGGCTAGAACCTCGTCGCCGTCCGTGACCACATAGCCGCCCTTCATAGCGTTGAGACGCCTCGCGGCCTTGAATATCGAGCTGTCATCGACACCCGCGATTATCATGTTGTGCGAGTCGTGGCTGACCGTAGAACCGATGGCGCCGCGCTTGAGCTTGAGCCCGCGTATGAAGCCCTTGCCTATCGAGCCTGAGCCGGTATGGCGTTCTATGACGAATATTTTGACTATATCGCGGTCGAGATCGGAAACGCACAGGCCATCAACCACCTTTGGCCGCGCAAAGGAGGCCGTTGTTATGATGGAGCCAGGCGTCGACTCGATGACGCGGGCCAGTCCGCCTTCGTCGGGAATGCGGAAGTCCTTCTCTTCGAGCCACTTGATGTTGACGGAGTCACGGAGCGGCGGCGCGACGATTGAGCCGCCAAGTGCGTCGTATCCCGCGGTGCGGACGCCGTTCTCCGCTATCGCGATGCCTGCCTTGAAGACAAGCTCAGCATTGAAGGCGAGCGGGTCGGAGAACACGACCAGGTCGGCCTTGTAGCCTGGAGCTATCGCTCCCGTGCGCCTGAGACCGTAGTACAGGGCCGGATTGTGGCTGGCCATCCGCAGCACATCCATGAAGGGCACGCCGCCGGAAACCAGCGACCGCACCGCCGCGTCGATATGGCCCTCTGTGGCTATGTCGTTGGGGTGGCGGTCATCGGTGCAGAGCATCATGCGGCGGATTGTCTCATGATTCATCGCCGGAATCAGGTGCTCGAGGTCCCTGGCGCTTGAACCCATACGCGCCATGATCCACATGCCCTTGCCGAGTTTGCTCAAGGCCTCTTCAGGCGTAGTCGCCTCATGGTCGCTGCGTATGCCAGAGAGCGCATACGCGGACAGATCGCGGCCCGAGAGTCCAGGAGCGTGACCATCTATGGCCTTGCCAGCTTCCCAGAACAGCGAGATCTTGTCCAAGACCCGGGGGTCTGCCGACAACACTCCAGGATAGTTCATCACCTCGCCCAGGCCAAGGACACGCTCCTCGCGGGCGAAGCGCGCAAGATCAGATGCGAACAGCGCTGCTCCGGCGGTATCAAACCCCGTTGCCGGAACGCATGAAGGCACCATCATGTACACGTCGAGCGGTATGCCGTCCGACGCGCGGAGCATCCAGTTTATGCCATCGTGACCAAGGACATTGGCTATCTCGTGCGGGTCGGCAATTATCGCCGTGGTGCCACGGGGACATACCATCCGGGAGAACTCGACCGGCGTCAGCAGGCTTGATTCTATATGCACATGCGCATCGATAAGCCCGGGGCAGACATAGCGGCCACCGAGGCTCCTGGTCGCTCTGGCTTCGAGCCCATCATTGATGCCGACTATATAGCCCCGGTATATGGAGACCGTGACCGCATCGAGTATGGTGCCGCGGAAGAAGTCCACGACCCTACAGTCGGTGAGATTGAGGTCCGCGGGAGTGCGTCCCCGGGCAACGTCGATATAGTCGGTTTTAAGCATTGCTGGTCACATCGAGCCCGAGGGTTCGGGCAGCCGCTATTGTTACCGGCTTTTTGAATCTTGTCAAACCGATTCTTCTGGAACGGAACCATGACAGGATCACGTGCCAAATATTGAAGAAAAAGAAATTTGTTGCCAAAAATGATATCGCGGCGTAGTCTCTTGGCGATTGTACGCCTCGTATTTTTATGGAAATCGCATCCGGGAGGCGGAACAAAATCACACAAGGAGGCTGAAAAGTGGAACAGCTTTTCAAACTGAAGGCTCATGGCACTACGGTAAGGACCGAGATCATGGCCGGCATAACTACGTTCATGACCATGGCGTATATCCTGGCGGTCAACCCGGGAATCCTGAGCGCGACCGGCATGCCTGCCGGCGGCATCTTCACGGCAACCGCGTTGGCTTCGCTGATAGCGACCGTGATGATGGCCCTGCTCGCCAACCTGCCAATAGCGCTTGCCCCAGGCATGGGACTCAACGCGTTCTTCGCGTTCACGGTCGTGCTGGGTATGGGCTACCCCTGGCAGCTCGCGCTGACCGCGGTCTTTGTTGAAGGCATCATCTTCATCCTGATGTCGTTCTTCAACATACGCGAGGCCATCGTCAAGTCGATACCCAAGAACATCAAAAACGCCGTATCAGTCGGTATCGGCCTGTTCATCGCGTTCATCGGCCTGCAGAACGCCGGCATAATCGCCAACAATGACGCGACGCTCGTAAGCCTTGGCAACATCACCAAGGGCCCCGCGCTGGTCGCTATCATTGGCCTCGTGCTTACTGGCGTGCTGCTGGCCTTCAGGGTCAAGGGCGCGCTGCTCATCGGTATCATCGCCACCACGATCGTCGGCATACCGTTCGGCGTTACCACGGTACCGAAGGGCTGGAATCCTGTCAGCATGCCCGCCGCGCCCCTGTTGTTCCAATTCCAGTTTGACAAGATATTTACGCTCGACTTCGTTGTCGTGATGTTCACGTTCCTGTTTGTCGACATATTCGACACGATAGGCACACTGGTCGGCGTCACGACGCAGGCTGGCATCATCGGCAAGAACGGCGATATTCCAAAGGTCAAGCAGGCATTGCTGTCCGACGCGGTCGGCACTGTCGTCGGAGCCTGCCTTGGTACCTCAACGGTTACCTCGTATGTCGAGAGCGCCGCCGGCGTCGCCGAGGGCGGCCGCACTGGCCTGACGTCGCTGACCACCGGACTCCTCTTCGGAGTGGCCCTGTTCCTGTCGCCACTCTTCCTGCTGGTCCCTGGCGCCGCTACGGCACCTGCCTTGATACTGGTCGGATTGTTCATGTTGAGCCCGGTCAAGGAACTGGACCTGACTGACTTCACCGAGGCGATTCCCGCGTTCCTCACCATCGTCATGATGCCGCTGTCGTACAGCATCGCCGAGGGCCTGGTCTTTGGTATCCTGTCATACATCTTCCTCAAGGCCATCACCGGCAAGTTCAAGGACATCACGGTGACAACCTGGATAGTGGGCTTCTTCTTCATACTGAAGCACATCCTGTAAGGCACATGTAGCGTGAGCAAGCAACAGGGTCGCCCGGGCACCGCGTGGTGTCCAGACGACCCTGTCTCGCATCCGTTATGACGGCGGGTTCAGTCCTGGATCTTGTTCTTGACGTCGTGGTATGAGCCCATCATGATTGACGCTGGCTCAAGCCCGGGCACGTTTTCGCATACTATCTTGACAATCACCGTCATGGGTACCGCCAGCACGAGCCCCCCGAAGCCCCACAGCCATCCCCATGCTGACAGCGATACGAGTATCACGAACGGCGACAGTCCGAGATTCTGGCCCTGCACGCGCGGCTCGACGATATTGCCCAGTATCATGTTGACGGAGAGCATCGTCGCGGCGACTCCGATGATAGGCGCTGGATGTGGCCAGAACTGAACCATAGCAAAGATTGTGGCCAGGGCTCCGCTGAATATGGAGCCAATGTTCGGGATGAAGTTCAGTATGAAGGCTATGACGCCCCAGATGATGGGAAAATCGAGGCCGATGATGGCCAGAATCCCGCCTACCAGCAAACCGGTCGCCAGGCTTATGAAGAACTTGACGCTCAGGTAGCGAGCAACCTGCTTGATGACGTCGGCCGTGATGCGCTGGATCCTGGTGGACATGATGCCATGGAAGGCCAGTTCAATACGGTCCCTGAAGTGACCGATCTCCAAGAGCAAGAATACGACAAACAGGATCACCATAACCGTGTTCGTGAGAAAGCTCAGGAACGATTCCGATGTCGATAACATCATCGATTGCACGCGGGTCCGTACGCCGAGCTGACCCCACAGGTTCTGGAACAGGCTGCGATGTTCGTCGTATGGCAGGTTGAAGGCCTTGGCAACCAGCTGGTACAGTTCTGTAAATCGTGCTTCGTACTTGGGATACAGGGTCAGAATCGTCTTGATGCTCTGGAACAGTATGAATCCGACGACGTAGACCCCCGCTGCCACCAGAGCCACGACTATCACCGCGCCTATGGCCCGAGGAATCTTGATTTTTTCCAGCAGGATTATTACCGGCTCAAGGACGAATGTGAGCAGCACCGAAATGACGAAAGGCAGAAGCACCGTCGAGGTCAGCTTCATCACGGCACCGGCAAGAACCAGCGCTATGAAGCCGAACAGGAACAGGTTGACGCGCGCGAAGCTCGCGCTGCGATATCGATCTTCTGCCATGAATACACCCCGCTAGCTTGAACGCTGGACGATCTGCTTGGAGACATACGCCTCACCGCAGCCCGCCAGAACCTTGATCTTGCCAAGCCAACCCTTGGCTTCCGTCTCCGACAGGTATGGACCAATGCGCACCCGGTACCAAGTAGTACCATCTATGTCCTTGAGCGTTATCAGAGTCGACAACCCTTTGGCCGCCAGATCACGCTGCAGGTCGTCAGCCCGCGATCTGCTCGTGAACGCGGCCGCCTGTATCCAGTATTCACTGACCGTCCTCGGCGCCGTCGGCTTCGCCGCTGGCTGAGCTGTCGCCGGCTTGGCCACGGCCTTGGTGGTCTGGACCGCGGCCGGTTTCGTCGGTGATGACGCTGCCGGAGTATACGGCTTCTGGATCGCTTGGGTAAGTCCCGCGGCGGGCACTGGCGTGGCTGAGCCATCCGCGGAGCCGGGCAAGGTCGAGGCCGCGGGCTTGTCGCCATAGACTATGATGATGTCGGAACCGGTCGCAGGCGCTGGCGTCGGCACAGGTGCCGGCTCGACAGTCTGTACGTAAGCCTCGGGTGATGGACTGCGTGGTGGCGCGACCGCCGCGACCGAGGCAGGGGCCCCGGCGGATGAGCCGCGCGGGTAGGCAAGCGCCAGGGCTATTCCCATGGCAACGACGAGTACAATCACGACGGACAGTACCGTCCATAGAACTTTTCTGGTTTCTACCGGCATAAGGGCCTCCCCACAGACAGCGCTCGATGGCACTCTGCTTCAAGTATCGGTAGAAGCGAACGGCCGGTTGAGCGCGGGTATGGCATCGATTCTGGCCAGAGCCTCGTTGATGCGCCCGTCGAGCAGCCAAGGCGAGCCACGGTTCAGAAGGAATACCGTCTTGTCGGACCAGCGCTTTCCGGCGGCCCCGAGCGGCCGCTGTGACCGCATCCTGCGAAGTATTGCGCATAGACCGAGTCCATCGCGCCTCCTGCCACGACTGATCCTCGCGATCAGCGGCGAGCGCACCTCGATGATGCCATCGCAGATCGCCGCGGCTGGCAGGCGGTACAGTATAGCCGCGTCGATGCATACGCGGCTTCCGGAATCTTCGATCGCCTCCGTGACGAGTCGATTCATGACCGGGTGCACGATGGCCTCGTACCGGGCAAGGAGGGCAGAATCCCCGAAGACCCGCGCGCCTATCGCCCGTCTGTCGGGACCGCCATCGCGTGCGCGTATGGCCGGACCCAGCAGAAGCTCCACCGAGTCGAGTGATCGCTCGAGGGCACGGTGTCCCAGCGCATCGACATCGATGATTGTCCATCCCTGGTCGCGGAGCCTGGCCGCCACCGTGCTCTTGCCAGAGCAGTATCCTCCGGTCAGGCCCAGTATCAATGCATGTCTCCCCAGGTGTGCGCGACCTCGATCCCGACCCTGAGTGGCACCGAGAGCTCGATGGCGCCTGCCATTGCCTGTTCAATAGCGCGGGCCACCTCGCTGGCCTGCGCCGCGGGGGACTCCAGTATCAGCTCGTCATGGACCTGAAGCAATATTCTGGATTCGGGGAAGCGCTGTCGCAGCATCGCATCAACCTTGAGCATGGCCAGCTTGACGACGTCCGCCGCCGAACCCTGGATCGGCGTATTGACGGCGACGCGCTCGGCGGCCTGTCGCTCGTTGGCGTTTCTGCTGTCTATTGCCCGTATTGGTCGGCGGCGGCCCAGAATTGTGGAGACATAGCCGTCGCGCCGGGCATGGTCGACGGTCTCGCGGATGAATGTGGCCACGCCGCTATACCTGCTGAAGTAGGCGTCTATGAATTTCTGCGCCTCGGCGCGCGGTATGCCCAGCTCCTGAGCGAGCCGGAACGCTCCCATGCCGTAGATGATGCCAAAGTTTATGGTCTTGGCCGCGCGACGCTCTGATGGCGTTACGTCCGGCTCGGGCTTGCCCAGGATCAGCGCCGCGGTCCTGCGATGAACATCCGCCCCATCGGCGAAGGCTTTTCTGAGTTCTGTATCGCCCGAAAGGTGGGCAAAGACGACCAGCTCGATCTGGGCATAGTCGGCCGATATCAGAGCCATGCCAGGAGCCGCGATAAAGGCCTTGCGTATGCGCCGTCCTTCTTCCTCCCGCACCGGGATGTTCTGCAGGTTTGGATCCCGGCTGGACAGGCGACCGGTCGCCGTGCCGGTCTGCACGAAGTGTGTCCTGATGCGCGGATCGGTCGCCGATAGCTCGAGGAGCGCGTCGACATAGGTGCTCTTCAGCTTCTGCAGGGTGCGGTGCCTGAGGATGCGCTCAGGCACCGGATCCTCGCGTGCCAGCTCCTCGAGCACCGATATGTCCGTGCTGAAGCCGGTCTTGGTTTTCTTGCCGGTGCTGAGCTTGCGCTCGACAAAGAGTATGTCCTGCAGCTGTTTTGGCGAGTTCATGTTGAACTCGTGCCCGACCAAAGCCCAGGTCTGGGCCTGGACGCTGGCCAGCTCGGTGTCCAGTTCGGCACCGAATGCCGTCAGGGAGTGGCGGTCAACCAGTATGCCTTCGCGCTCCATGCGGGCCAGCAACGACAGCACCGGCATCTCCACGCTGGCGAACAGCTCGGACAGGCCCTTGGCGGCCATTTCCTGCTCAAGCACGACTTTGAGCCTCAGCACCATGTACGCGTCTTCCGCTCCGTATGGCGCGGCCTTTCCTATGGGCACCTCGGAGAAGACGGTTCCCTTGGGCGCGACATCGGTGTATGGCGTGCCTCCAAAGCCCAGGTATGCCTCGCCCAGGTTCTCGAGCTTCAGCGAGTCGCGCTCAGGGTCTACAAGCCAGGCGGCCAGCATCGTATCCCATGGAGTGCAACGGATTGGCGCTCCCCAGTTCTCCATGATGTGCATATCGAACTTGATATTCTGCCCGACAATGACGATGTCCGCCCTGCCGAGCAGCGGGGCGACCAGGCGCCTTGCCTCCGCCTCGGGCATGCACGACGCATCCGGCGATACAAGCGGCACATAACAGGCCGCGCCTGCGTCGACGGCGATGGAGAAGCCAACCGGCGTGGCATGCATCTCGTCGAGCGAATCGGTCTCACAGTCGAACGCGAATATGCCGGCTCGTTGCGCCACCTCCACCCAGCGGGAGAGCGCCGCCTCATCGAGCACGATCTCGCAGGTCCCCGCCTCCGAGAACGCGGCAGGGACCATGGGCCTGCCTGACGCTGCCTCCGGTTCGAAGAGTTCTGGCGGCGCGCTTGGCCGTCTCGCCTGACTGGCGCCTTCCTTGCCGACCCTGGCCGTGGCCAGACTCTTCATGCCTTCGCGCAGGAAGACATCATTGGCCGCGTCACGCTTCAATGACGAAACCTGCAATTCATCGAGCGATGCCACGCCGATCGGCGCGTCATAGGCCAAGGTAATAAGGCTTCGTGACAGCATGGCGCTGTCACGGCCCGCTTCCAGTTTCTTTTTAAGGCTCTCGGGCCGCACTTCGGCAAGGTGTTCCCATATCGAGTCGAACGACCCGAACTCGGCGAGCAGCTTGAGCGCCGTCTTGTCGCCGACGCCTGGAACGCCGGGAACATTGTCCGACGCATCTCCTGTCAGCGACAGGTAGTCCAGTATCCGGTCCGGTGATACGCCCCATTCTGCCTCGACCTCCGATGGCCCCACGATGACGAAGCCCTGGTCGCGGTCCGGCCTGAGAGCCCGCACCGTGCCTCCGACGAGCTGCAGGAGGTCCTTGTCAGACGAGACTATGTAGCATTGCCTGCCTTCGGCGCGGCAGCGTGCCGCTATGGTCGCGATGATGTCGTCGGCCTCGTACCGGTCGGCGCGCAGCAGCGGCACGCCGAGCAGGCCCAATATTTCTTCTACAAGTGGAATCTGGGCGTGCAGGTCTTCGGGGGTCTTCTGTCTCGTCGCCTTGTAGGCATCGAACATCTCGTGCCTGAATGTCGGCACCATTGAATCGAAGACAGCGACAAGTGCGGCTGGTTTGAACTGCTCCCAGAGCTGAAACAGGCTTCGGTAGAAGCCAAACACGGCGGAGACGTTGTCGCCACGGGGGTTGCGGAGTGGTTTGGATATGAACGCGAAGTATGAACGGTAGATGATGCCATAGGCATCGAGAAGGAAGAGGGGTTCCATGCCAGTAGCATACGCCCAAGCGCCGCTCCAGGCAAGCGAGGTAGTGCTCAGCCCTTGATGTCCAGTGCGCTTGGCTCGGCGGCAGACGAGTAGACGCTGCGCCGCTTGGTATACGGGTTGCTGACGGTCATGATCTCGTGGCGCAACATGTCCATACGCTGCTTGAGGAGAGCCCGATTCTCGGCATTGCGGGTGACCACCTCGTCCTTCAGCGTCGACAGCGTTGACTTGAGTTCGGCGACTCCTTCCGGCTCCGAGCCGGAGTACGCCGCGCGGTACATGTCTTCCAGCGGCTCCAGTACCTTCTGGACGGAGAAAATTTCAGAGACGATTCCTTGTTCAACTTCGACGTGTGTGACCAACGCATCGACATCGCCCTTTTCTATGTCGGAGCGTTGCCGTTCGAGCAGTGCCATGTAGTCATTGAACTTGTCACGCTGCCGTACGAGGAGCTCGCGAAAACGCCTGAGGACGGCGACCCGTTGGTCCAGTTCTTCTCTTGACAGGTGACCGTCTGCTGGCATGATGGCGCCTAACCGGCTATGTTGACGCCAGAACGTCGTTCGTCGCCCGAACCCTGAGCCTTGGTTGCCGCGACGGCCCACGCGGAGGATAGCTCCGAGAGCATGCCGCGCACCGATTTGACCCTGCCGATGTCCTTGACTATGTTGGCCTCGGTAAGCTCGCGGTTGAAGAAGACGTACAGCGAGAAGAGATCGCGCGCTATGTCGCCGCCGGCCTCGAAGTCGAGGCTCGCCATCAGCTCGGTAACGATGTCGTGTACCTTGCCCAAAGCCTGGTTTATCTTCTCTATGTTGGCCGGTTTCTTCTTCAAGTCAGTGTCGAGGAACTCGATGGCGCGATCACACTGTTTGACCGCTTCCTCGTAAAGCATGACGATAAGCTGGCCTGGACCAGCCGTTCGTACGCGCGTTTCCCTGTATGCTGCAAGCGGATTATGGGTCATCTCGATGTTCCCCTCCTCTGATCTTCTTTTACGATTATCGGAATGGGGATGCCGGGCTTGAGTGTCTGATATGGAAATTCGGTCATTGTGTTCATTCGTCTCCGAGGGTGCCGGTCTCGTGCCATGTTTCGACGACCCTGAAGGCATCGTTGATGCGGGCGCTTGTCTCCGTCGCGTTCCTGAGCGCGTCGGGCGTCGAGCCGTGGCGGTCCGGGTGGTGTTCCTTGAGCAGCCGCTTGTATGTTGCCTTGGCCTGGGCGAATGTCGCGCCGTAGGAAAGGCCTAGAACCCGGTATGCCGCCAGCAGCTTCTGTGGAGGCCCTTGCGGCGTGTCGACGGGCCTTGCGCGGGAGGACCGGGCCTGCTCTTCGGCTCGAGCCCTGGCATCACGCTCGCGCCGGATTCGCTCCTGGGCCTCGCGGTCATCATCCAGGTACGCGTCGAGCTCCTCCATCGCCTCGTCGAGGAACGGGTCGGCGGAGCGGACATGGGGGTTGCCTTGGGTGGCGTCACGAACCGGTCCGGAATCCGGGCCATCGGACGCTATCCACGATCGCAGGAGATCGCCAAAACGGTCAAACAGTTGATCGACGCTCGACATAGTGACTATACTGTACTCCAACACCGCCGGAGAGGCAATACAACCACGTTGTGCGAGGACATCATTGAACAGGTACAAACCCACGGTTGCCGTCTACGGAGGCGCCAATGTCGACATACAGGCACGGTGCGCCGAGCGGTATCGTCCCGCAGACTCGAATCCTGGCACCGCGTCGATGAGCCTGGGTGGGGTAGGCCGCAATATTGCCGAAAACCTGGCAAGACTGGGCGTCGCCACCGAACTGGTGACGGTCTTTGGCGGAGATGAGAACGCGGCGGTGCTGGCCGATGGGTGCCGGGCACTTGGTATCGAGGTGGGACGGTCGCTCATACTGCCCGACGAGGCCACATCGCGCTATGTGTGCATCCTCGATGCCGATGGGTCGCTGGTGGGTGCCGTCGCCGCGATGCGGGCGATCGACCGATTTGGCCCATCGGAACTTGCCACGCGCTTCGAACCTGGCGACGATGCCGACCTGGTCGTTATCGATGCCAACCTGCCCGCCGATACGATCGCGATGGCGGCCGAGCGCTGGCGCGACAAGCCCATGCTCCTCGATACCGTGTCAGCCATCAAGGCGAGCCGGGCGTCCACAGTCTTTGGCCGATTCTCGATGCTCAAGCCCAACGTGCATGAGGCGCGCGCCTTGCTCGGACTTGAACCCCAGGACGAGGTCGATCGATCGACCGGCGCAGTCCGCTCGCTCGGTGGTCGCCTGCTCGAATGTGGCGTCCGTGAGGCGTTCATATCGCTTGGCTCCAGGGGACTGTTCTGGATGGCGGGCGGTGATTCCGGCATAGCGTCCCCGCTGTCCCTGCCCATAGTCAACGTATCCGGCGCCGGAGACGCCGCGGCCGCAGTTCTGGTCTGGGCTACGGTCAATAAGGCGACCACGCGAGAAAAGGCGTGCTTCGCCGTCGCGGCCGCATCGTTGTGCGCTTCGTCGGCGGATGCGGTCTCCAAGTCGATGAACGGCCAGCATATACAGGAATTGGCACGAGGAGTATCAAGTGAACCACTATCTTGACCTGAACGATGAGGTGAAGGACGCGCTCGAGCGCAAGGCGCCTGTCGTCGCGCTTGAATCGACAATCATATCGCACGGCATGCCGTATCCCCGCAACGCCGAGACCGCCTTGGCGGTGGAAGCCGCCGTACGCCAGGCAGGCGCCGTACCAGCGACCATAGCGATCATAGGCGGGCGACTCAAGGCCGGCCTGGCAGCCGACCAGATCAGGCTGCTTGGAGAGCGCGGGCATGCCGTGGCCAAGGTCAGCCGCCGCGACGTGGGACGCATCGTCGCCCTGGGCCAGGACGGAGCGACAACGGTTGCCGCGACGATGATCATCGCCGCCATGGCAGGCATACGCGTATTCGCGACGGGTGGCATAGGCGGAGTGCATCGCGGAGCCGAGTCAAGCATGGACGTGTCAGCCGACCTCGAAGAGCTTGGCCGCACCGACGTTGCCGTCGTCTGTGCCGGAGCCAAGAGCATCCTGGATATACCCAAGACGCTGGAATACCTGGAGACCAAGGGCGTGCCCGTTGTCGTGTACCGGGGCGACGAGTTCCCCGCCTTCTATACCAGCCGCTCGGGGTTGCGCGCGGAGCTACGCATGGATTCAGTAGCGGACGTCGCGGCCATGCTCAAGGCCAAGTGGAGTCTTGGCCTCTCCGGCGGCGCGGTGATAGCCAACCCGATTCCAGCGGAATATGAAATGCCCCCGGCCGTGATCAACGCCGCCATAGAACAGGCCCTGTCCGACGCATCCTCGGCCGGCGTCTGCGGCAAGGATGTTACGCCGTTCCTCCTGGCCAGGGTCAAGGACCTGACCGGTGGCGACAGCCTTGAGTCGAACATAGCACTCGTCATGAACAACGCCCGTCTTGCCGCGGAGCTGGCACTGGCATACAGCAAGCTTAACTAGGATGGAGCAACTTCAATCGTCCGCCTTCTTCGTGCTATAGTGTGCCCATGGCATCGAAATCATCTGCCTCTTCGTACGACGAATCAAAGATAAAGACGCTCTCATCGCTTGAGCACATACGCCTGCGGACCGGCATGTATATCGGCCGCCTGGGCAGCGGCAACAACCCCGACGACGGCATCTATGTGCTGCTCAAGGAAGTTGTGGACAACTCCGTTGACGAGTTCATCATGGGCAGCGGTGATCGCATAACGGTAACGGTCCACGAAGGCACCGTATCGGTCCGGGACCGCGGGCGCGGCATACCGCTTGGCAAGGTCATCGACTGCGTATCTATCATCAACACCGGAGCCAAGTACTCTGACGATGTGTTCCAGTTCTCCGTGGGCCTCAACGGCGTTGGCACCAAGGCGGTCAACGCCCTGTCATCGGACTTCCGCGTCGTCTCGTACCGCGAAGGCAAGTACCTGGAGGCGGTGTTTCAGCGCGGCGTCCTCAAGAGCAAGCGTGAGGGCAACGCGTCGCGTGAGCCCAACGGCACGCTGGTCGAATTTACTCCCGACGAGCAGATGTTCGGCGAGTATGCCTACAACATGGAGTTCGTCGAGAAGCGGATGCGCCACTATGCGTATCTGAACTCGGGCCTGACACTCGAGCTGAACGGCCAGGAATTCGCCAGCCAGAACGGCATCCTCGATTTGCTCAAGGACGAGACGGGCGAAGACGTACTCTACGATGCCGGTTACTGGCGCGGCGACCGCATCGAGTTTTCATTCACGCACACGAACAACTACGGCGAGGAATACTTCAGTTTCGTCAATGGCCAGTACACGTCCGACGGCGGCACCCACCTGTCGGCCTTTCGCGAGGGGTTTCTCAAGGCGGTCAATGAGTTCTTCCAGGCGTCATACAAGGGTGAGGACATCCGGGAAGGCCTTGCCGCCGCCGTCGCCATCAAGCTCAAGAACCCCATGTTCGAAAGCCAGACCAAGAACAAGCTTGGCAACGGCGACATCAAACCCTGGATAATCCAGGAAGTGGTCCGCGGTGTCGATGACTACCTGCGGCGCAATCCCGTCGCGGCCAAGAGGCTGCAGGAGAAGATCGCTTCAAACGAGAAGCTCCGCACCGAACTCAATGTCGTCAAGAAGGAAGCCCGCGAGGCCGCCAAGAAGATAGAGCTCAAGATTCCCAAGCTCAAGGACTGCAAGCTGCATCTTGGCGATGGCCCCGATGCCGATCGCTCCACCATATTCCTGACGGAAGGGCAGTCCGCCACCGGCTCCATGGTCAGCTCCCGCGATGTGATGACGCAGGCCATATTCAGCCTGCGCGGCAAGCCCGAGAACATGCACGCGCGCAAGCGCACCGCGATATACAAGAATGAAGAGCTCTACAACATGATGATGGCTCTTGGCATCGAGAATGACATCTCCGGACTGCGGTACGCCAGAATTGTACTTGCCACCGATGCCGACTATGATGGCTTTCATATCAGGAACCTCCTTCTGACATTTTTCCTGACATTCTTTGAGGAACTGGTCACCCAGGGACGCGTTTTCATACTGGAGACCCCGATATTCCGGGCCCGTACCAAGAAGGAGACGCGCTACTGCTACAGCGCCAGGGAGCGCGACGAGGCGGTCAAGGAACTCGGCGCCAGCACGGAGGTCACCAGGTTCAAGGGCCTGGGAGAGATAAGCCCAAACGAATTCGGCCAGTTCATCGGTGATGACATCCGCCTCGTGTCGGTCGACGTACAGACGCTCAAGGCCGTGCCCGAGGTGCTGTCATTCTACATGGGCAAGAATACTCCTGAGCGCCGCGACTACATCATGAAGAACCTCATAAACGACCTATAGGAATACGCATGGCATACGTGAAGAAGCTCTTCAACGAAAACTTTCTCTACTACGCGAGCTATGTGATCAAGGACCGGGCCATACCGGAACTTGAAGATGGCCTGAAGCCGGTACAACGCCGCATCATGCACACCCTGTTCGAGGCCGACGACGGCAAATTCCACAAGGTCGCCAACATCGTCGGCTCGTGCATGAAGTACCACCCGCACGGTGACGCTTCGATTTACTCGGCCGTGGTCGTGCTTGCCAACAAGGACCTGTTCATAGACAAGCAGGGCAATTTCGGCAACGTGCTGACAGGCGACGAGGCTTCCGCGGCCCGCTACATAGAGTGCCGCGCATCGGCGTTTGCCAAAGAGGTGTTCTACAATCCAAAGATAACGGAGTACGAGGAGAGCTACGACGGCCGCAACAAGGAGCCTGTCGTGTTCCCGGCCAAGATCCCGGTCGTCATCATAACCGGGGCCGAAGGCATAGCTGTTGGCATGAGCACCAAGATTCTGCCACATAACCCTGTCGAGGTGCTGGAGGCGGAGATAGACTGCCTGCGCGGCAAGGCCTTCAAGGTCTACCCGGACTTTCCGACCGGCGGCGTCGTCGACGCGGCCGAGTACGCAGACGGGCAGGGCCGCGTCAGGGTCCGTTCGACGCTCGACACCTCGGAGCCCAAGCGCATCGTCATACGTGACCTGCCATTCGGTGTTACAACGGAGAGCCTCATCGAGAGCGTCGAGGCCGCTGCGAAGTCGGGCCGGCTCAAGATAGCGTCTATCAGCGACTACACCACGGACAAGGTCGAGATCGAGGTGAAGCTGGCCCGCGGCGTCTATGCGCAGGAGACTATCGACGCGCTGTACGCGTTTACCCAATGCGAGCAGTCGATATCGTGCAACCTGCTTGTCATCAAGGACGGCCAGCCAACCCTGATGACCGTCAGCGAGGTCATCAGGCACCATGCTAAACGCTTGCTCGCCATCCTGAAATCCGAGCTGGAACTGGACATACGAGAGCTGCTCGACGAACAGCATGCCAGGACCCTGGAGCGCATTTTTATAGAGGAACGAGTCTACAAGGCCATAGAAACCAGGAAGACGCAGGCCGCCGTAGATAAGGCCGTAATCGATGGACTGGCCCCTTTTGCTTCAGAGATCAAGCGCGAGGTCACCGCAGAGGATGTCGAGCGTCTGCTCAGGATCCCGATCAGGCGCATTTCTCTGTATGACATAGAAAGGGCCAGAGCCGAGATGGAGCGCATAAAGGCTGCGCTCAAGGAGAAGCGTTATAGCCTTGCTCACCTCACCGACTATGGCGTTGGCTTCCTGCAGGGGCTGGTCAAGAAGCTGGCTCCACAGTGGAAGCGCAAGACCCGCATAGCATCGTTCGACAGAGTCGATGCCCGGGAAGTTGCCAAGCGCGACATAGCACTGCGGTACGACACGCAGACGGGCTACCTGGGCACATCGGTTTCGGGCGGGGAGCTCAGGCTCAATGTCTCGCCCTTTGACAAGGTTCTTATCATACGCCGAAGCGGGTTGTACTCGGTAGTTCCGGTGCCCGAAAGGCTCTTTGTAGACAAGGGCCTGCTGTACTGTGGCCTGGCAGAGAAGGAAGCCTTGGCTGATATCGTATTCAGCCTCGTGTACCTGGATCCAAAGAATGGATCTGCCTACATCAAGCGCTGCTCCATCGATGCCTGGATCATGAACAAGGACTACCAGCTGGCTCCCGAGGGTTCACAGGTCCTGTTCTTTACGGCCGAGACCAAGAAGGCCTTCATAGTCAAATATGCACCAAAATCGCGCTTCAAGATCGATACCGAGCGCTTCAAGGTGGAGTCATTCCTGGTCAAGGGAATCAAGGCCCAAGGTGTGAGGATATCGACGAGGCAGGCCCTGGCGGCATGCGCCGAAGGAGACCAGGGATTGTTCGACGAACCTGGCGCCATGGCCGAGCAGAAACCGGCCGCCGTCAAGTCCGCCCCTGCCAAATCGAAGACTGCCATAAAGAAGCCTGTGAAGAAGGCGGTAGCGAAGCCGAAGGCCGTGGCCAGGAAGCCAGCACAGAAAACGGCTGCACCTCCAAAATCGCCCAGTGCTGCGCCCAAGGGGGGGCTGCTCGACAAGGCTTCCGCCAAGAAGAAGCCGCCGAAGAGATGATACGAACGCGCCCTGGTTATCAGTATGCCAACGAGGAGGGATGAGGAGGGATCATGCAGTACGAACAGGAGTACCGTGAACGCTGCTCTGCGAGGGGACTCGATTCTCAAGCCATCGGCGTTGCCGTACAGGCGGTCAGAAGCCTGGAAGAACACGCGCGGGGCAAGGGCTTCTCCATGCCCGGCCTGCCGCTAGCACTGGTGGAAGATTACCTGGCGGGACTCCTCCGAGCTGGCGGTGTTGTCGATGACACCCTTGTCGCACTGGCCAGGTACTTCACCGTTGCTAGAGCCGACGCGATTGCCATTCGGCTGCTTGCCTACCTGCTACCGATCGGCGTGCTGGATTCTATGTCGGAGCGTCTGGGATCGCTTGCAGGTGCGGAAGCCAGAGAGAGGGTCATGCGCCATGTTGACATACCGCCCCGCGGTGCACCGCCGGATTCGTATCCCGACGCGACGAAGGCCTTTGTCGAGGCTCTCGTCGCCGAGCTTGGCGATCAACGGGCCAGGCGCGTCCTTGCGTGGAACGTACACGGCATACCACCCGAATCGTTCGCCGCAGAGCGTGCCCACTATCTGGAACTCGGTTCTGTCGACGCATGGCTTGCCGAATGGCATGACCGCCAGGTGGCGATCCTCCAGAAGCACGCGGACGACGGCACCCTGTGGTTCGAGCAGAAGATTTCCCAGCCTGTCGTCGATTTTGTCAGGAACAATCCGGAAATCCAGGGTGGCGTCCGCGTCGGTGACACCATCTTCGTTACCAAGATACCCTACAATCCTGACCGGTTCCTCGTGTCGACCGATCCCCTGGAGAAGCGTCAGCTTGCCTGCCACTGCCCTTTGGCATCCGGAGCCATCACCCAGGATGGCTCCGGAGTGCCTCCGACCTGGTGTGCCTGTTCCGCTGGCTTCACAAAATTTCCCTTTGATGTTGTATTCGGGGTTGATACCGAGGCAACTGTCATCAAGTCGGTACTTGCAGGCGATGACCTGTGCCGGTTCGCGATACACATTCCGGCCCTGTCTTGACTTTTTTTGCGCTTTCAAGTAATTTTGCCTCGCTTCGGCAACGAGACATTCCCCTGTAGCTCAGCTGGCAGAGCAAGTGGCTGTTAACCACTGGGTCCGTGGTTCAAATCCGCGCGGGGGAGCAAAAGAAAAGACCGTCCTTCTGGACGGTCTTTTCTTTTGCAATAACCCCCACGCGGATTTGAACCGAGCGAGCGCGCCGCGAATGCGGCGAAGAGCGGCCATGGAAGGCCGCGACAGCGAGCGAGGCGGGCTGGAAGGGCGAGGCACGATTTCGAGCCCTGGAAGCCAAATCCGCGCGGGGGAGCTAGTTAAGTCTTTACCTGATAATGAAAAGATCCCTGGTTAACCCGGGGCTCTTTCGTATTCTGAGGCTGATTGGACGCGAATTGGACGCAGCCAATCAAGCTGCGACTCGCCCGTCTGGTCAGGTCAGTAGTACAATGGCGGTGCCTACCACAAAGAAGAAATGGGGCAGGATGGCAGCAAAGAAGCAGCAGCAGCTATGATGAGCCTTTCTGTCAACTCATATTTGTTCGGGTAATACGGTGGGTGAACAGTAACATTAAATGTCCGCCAGAACCGCTTGATGTAGATATTGTCGAGGACGCGATTCGGTCCGGCCGTGGATGCAAGGGCCCTCGTTTCCGCATTGGTAGAGGAATGTCGTTACAGGGAGCAGGGCAGGAGGACATGGTTTTCTCGGTTAGCGCCGGCGGTTTCTGCTATCGCGACGAGGCCAAATCGAGCCGCTTACGGCGGTGTGCGAGTATCGTGGTCTCGGCACAGGAAGCCAGTTCAAGGACGCAAGGCGCCACGAGGTGGTACTCGACCAGGGTGCTGCGTTTCTCGTCGTCGATCAGACCGGCGGCCTTGAGTTGCGACAAGTGCTTCGATGCTACCGATTTATCGATGCCGACCTCGGCTGCCAATTCGCAGACGCACCATGGCCGTACCTTCAGCTTGTCAAGCATGGCTATCCGCATCGGATGGGCTAAGGCCTTGAACATCTCCGCCTTGAGTTCATAGCGGCGTATTGCACGACTATCCATGCGCTAAGGTTGCAATGTTTGGCAACAAAAGTCAAGGAGCCTCTTGACTTTTCTGTGCAAAGTTGCAATAATTTGCAACAAGAGGTTTCAATGGATACTATAGCACTCTACCTGGTTGCTTTGACGGCACTGGCTGTATCACTGGTCAAGGATAGATCCAGAACCGCGATGGCTTTGAAAAAAGCCATGAAAGCCCTTGAAAACATTTTACCGCAGTTTATGGTCGTGCTGATCCTGGTCGCGGTTACCTTGGCCGTACTGAATACAGAGACCATTTCACGCTTTGTCGGTTCTGGTTCCGGCGTCTGGGGCGTACTCGGCGCGTTGCTCGTCGGTGCGATAACGCTGATTCCCGGCTTTGTTGCCTTTCCGGCAGCCGCAGCCCTGTTGGCTGGAGGCGCGGGAGCAACGCAGATAGCAGCCTTCGTCTCAAGCCTCATGATGGTGGGTGTCGTTACCCTGCCCATGGAGATTAAATTCTTCGGCAAGCAGGCAGCGATATCGCGCAACTCGCTGGCGTTCCTGTTCTCGATCGTCGCGGCAGTGTTTGTCGGATGGGTGGTGTCGCTATGAACAAGACCCTGAAACGCTACTCAGGCGTCTTCCTCGCCGTCGTCGCCTTCATTGCCTTTATTCTGTTATTTCCGGCATGGCGAGACAAGGCTCTAGCGTCCATCGTCTTCCAGAGCAGTACCATGCTCCTCGTGATTCCACCGATCTTCATCCTGCTCGGACTCCTCGATGTTTGGGTGCCAAGGCAGCAGATGATCAAATACATGGGCGCGGGCTCCGGAGCCAAAGGACCAGTACTCGCTTTCCTGCTCGGTTCCTTTGCGGCCGGCCCGTTGTATGGCGCTTTCCCGTTTGCCGCCATCCTCATGAAGAAGGGCGCTAGTTTCATGAACATCCTGATTTTCATCGGTGCATGGTCTACGACCAAGATTCCGATGCTCCTGTTCGAGATTTCGGCCCTTGGCGCCCGCTTTGCACTGTCGCGCCTTGCCATCGACATCGTTGGAATCATCATCATCGCCTTTGCCATCAAGGCGACGCTGCCAAAAAAGGAAGTAGAGCGACTCTATGCCGAGGCGGCATTGATCGACTGAGAGCCCTTTTCGATGCACTATTAGATACGTGAATATATTTGAACCTAGGAGATTCTTTATGAAGGTACAGATTCTGGGAACAGGTTGCCCCAAGTGCAAGCTCCTCGAGCAGCACGCCCGCGAGGCAGTAGCCGAGCTCGGCATACAGGTCGACATCGAAAAGGTAACGGACGTCGAAGCGATCATGGAGATGGGCGTGATGATGACGCCAGCCCTCGCGATTGACGATGTCGTGAAGAGTGTCGGCAAGGTGCTGACTAAAGACCAAGTAAAGTCCTATCTGGACGGAGGTAAATTCCATGCCGTGTAATTGTGGAAGCAACAACGAAACCAATCTGATTTATGCATGTTCAGGTGCAGCCAATACCGGACTCCTGGCCGACCAGGTGATGCGTACCCTGAACCGGGACAAGATCGGCGACAGCACCTGCCTCGCGGCGATGGGAGCCGACCTTTCTGGCTTCCTCCAGTCCGCGAGAAATGCGACGAGGAATATAGTGCTCGACGGGTGCAAGGTATCCTGTGGAAAGAAGATATTCGAGAAGAACGGCATCCCGTACCAGCACTACATCATGACCGACTATGAAGTCGAGAAGGGCAAGACGCCTATCACCGGAGACCTTATCGAGGCCGTCGCGGAACGGATAGCCGACCAGGTGAAGTCATGAGCGCGAAAGAATTGTCCCCGAACAAGAAGCTTCTCATTGTCTTCGGCGTCTTCCTCGCGGCCTACTTCATTCCCTGGGGCGCATCACGCGTGCTCGGCGCGACGAACGAGGCATTCCTCATGCTCGGCGAGTACGCCCGGCAGCATGTGCTCCTCTGCCTTGTGCCGGCCATGTTCATCGCCGGAGCGATCACGGTATTCCTGAACCAGCAGGCGGTCATGCGCTACCTCGGGCCAGACGCCAACCGCCTCACCGCCTATGGGGTCGCCTCGGTCTCGGGCGCCATCCTCGCGGTCTGCTCCTGCACGGTCCTGCCGATCTTCAAGGGCATCTACAAGAAGGGCGCGGGCATTGGCCCCGCCGTTGCTTTCTTGTACTCGGGGCCGGCCATCAATATCCTCGCCATCGTGCTGTCGGCCAAGGTTTTCGGCTGGAAGCTCGGTCTGGCCAGGACGGTGGGCGCCATCCTCTTCTCAATTGTCATCGGTCTCCTTATGGCCCTCATCTACCGCAAGGAGGACAAGCAGCGCGCTGCCGACGCGCGGATGTTCGCCAAGCCGGATGAGAAGCCCGCGCGGAGCCTCGGGCAGATGGTCGTCTATATGGCGAGCATGATCGGCATCCTCGTGTTCGTGAACTGGGCCAATTCCAAGGGCGGCAGCTCGGTCTGGGATGCGATCTATACCGCGAAGTACTGGATCACCGGCGCCTTCGCGTTGGTCCTGGTTTACACCCTCGCCAAGTGGTTCACGAAGGATGATCGCCTGGAGTGGGTGGTCGCGACTCGTGACTTCTCCCTGCAAATCCTGCCGCTCCTCTTCGGGGGTGTGCTTGTCTCCGGTTTCCTGCTGGGGCGCCCGGGGCATGACGCCCTCATCCCGAGCGCCTGGATCGGGAGCCTTCTCGGCGGCAATTCCTTCTTCGCCAACTTCGTGGCCTCATTGGCCGGCGCCCTGATGTACTTTGCAACGCTGACCGAGATTCCAATCGTCCAGGGCCTCCTCGGCGCGGGTATGGGACAGGGGCCGGCGTTGGCACTCCTTCTCGCGGGACCGAGTCTCTCACTGCCTTCGATACTTGTCATCGCGGGCGAGCTCGGCTGGAAGAAGACATTGACCTACACGGGCTTGGTGGTAGCCCTTTCGACCCTCGCAGGACTCGCCTTTGGTACCATTGTCTGATGTTTTTTTCCCGTGGCAAGTGCTAAGCGCGCCGCGGCTTAGGAAGGAGCTACCATGACCATTATAGAACGATTCGAAGCCATGAAGAAGTCCGGCGCCGAGGTCCAGCGCCCTCTCGAGCTCTTTGGGGAGCTCGACCCGAAAAACACGATCGCCCATCTCGAAGCCAAGACCGCGACATTCTCCGACGGAGCTGTCCCGATAAAATACAAGGCTCTCGCGGCGATATCGGCAGCCGTCGCCCTTGATTCGCCCTCGTGCATCATGAACAACGTGAAGCTGGCCACGATGAATGGAGCGAGCAAGGCGGAGATCATGGAAGTGATCGCTGTCGCCAGGTTCGCGAAGGCCGCGACAGTCATCTCGTCATCGGCGCCTGCGCTCGAATGGCTCGCGGCGCGGGAGAAGCAAGAATGAGACCTCGATGGACCGCGATCGCCTTAGTTTCCCTTGCCCTTGTGGCAGTAAGTTGCTCGAAGGCGTCCGCGGATCCCGGCGCCGGGTCGCCCGGGGGAACACCAACCATCCCGGTTGCGGTAACGAAGGCGCGGATGGTCACCTTCATCGAGCTTGGCTCGGTGAAGTGCATCCCGTGCAAGGCCATGCAGCCGGTGATGGAATCCGTCCGCACAAAATACTCCGATGAGGTCAGCGTGCTCTTCTACGATGTCTGGACCAGTGAAGGCCAGCCCTACGGACAGAAGTTCCGAATCAGGGTCATCCCAACCCAGGTGTTCCTCGATAAGGACGGCAAGGAGTATTACCGCCACGAGGGCTTTTTCCCGGAGGAGGAGCTCCTGAAGATCCTCGCGAAGGGCGGCGTCAAGCTGTGATCGAATCCATAGTCGCCTCGATCAGCGCGGCTTTCGACACTCCCTCGGCGATCGCCTTCGGAGCGGCGGCATTGTGGGGGCTCCTGAGCGTTCTCCTGAGCCCCTGCCATCTCGGAGCCATTCCGCTCATCGTGGCCTACATCAACAATGGCACCCGTCCGGGCAGGCGACGAGCCTTCTGCTATTCCTTCCTGTTCGCCATGGGCCTCCTTGTCATGCTCGCCATAATCGGCGTTGTGACGAGTCTGGCTGGAAGGCTCTTGGGTGATGTCGGCCCCGTGGCCAGGATAATCGTGGCGGTCTTCCTGATCCTCTGCGGGCTTTGGCTCATGGACGTCCCGCCTTTCTCCCGCCTGACGCCTTCCTTTTCGGTGAAGCAGGGCGGTCGGCGAGGTCCGCTTGGCGCCTTAGCCCTTGGTCTCGTCTACGGGGTGATCCTCGGTCCCTGCTCCTTCGCCTTCCTCGCGCCGATGCTCGGCTTCGTATTCTCCGCAGGACGGGCGGAGATCGCCTATGGCGCCAGTCTTATGGCTTTCTACGCGCTCGGCCACACCGTGGCTATTGTCGCGGCGGGGACCTTCGGGGACTACGTCGGTCGCCTGCTTCGAAAGAAAGGCGCGGGTATGGCCGCGACCTGGTTCAAGAGAATCCTCGGCGCCATCGTCATGATCGCTGGCTTATTGCAGATTATCGGTTGAATCAACACCGTGAAAGGAAGATCAATGGAACGCAACGCTGAAGACGGACATACCGGACATCATCACCATCATGCCGATGGGCACATCCATGGCGCGAAAGCCATCTCTGGTGGAGGTTCGGGCCGCAAGCTCCTCCTGTCGCTGGTCATCACAGGAGCCACGCTCGTGGCAGAGCTGGTCGGAGGACTCCTCACGGGAAGCCTGGCCCTGCTTTCCGATGCGGCGCACGTCTTTCTGGACATCTTCGCCCTGGCTCTGAGTTACGGCGCGATCAGGCTCGCGGCCCGCGCCCCGAGCGGAAAGCACAGCTACGGTTTCGCCAGGATGAAGGTGCTGGCCGCCTTCATCAACGGCGCGACGTTGCTCCTCATCTCGGTTGAGATCTTCCGCGAGTCTGTCGCGCGATTCGCCAATCCCCACTCCGTCCTCGCCCTGCCCATGCTTGTCGTCGCCGGGATCGGTCTCGTCGCCAACCTCCTTGTCGCTCTGGTTCTCGGCGGGCACGACCATGAGGACCTCAACGCGCGCTCCGCCTTCCTCCATGTGGTCGGGGACGCGCTCTCTTCGGTAGGTGTCATCCTAGCTGGAATCATCATGCTACTCACCGGCTGGACCTGGGTTGACCCGGTCGCGAGCATGCTGATCGGCATCATCATCCTGTCTGGCTCGTTCCGGGTGCTTAAGGAGGCGATCCACCTGCTCAACGAGGGTGCCCCCGAGGATGCCGAGGGCGATGAGGTGACGGCCGCGCTCGCGGCCCTACCTGGCGTGAAGAGCGTGCATGACACCCATGTGTGGGCCCTCGACCCCTCGTTCCGCGTCTTGAGCGCGCATATCGTGCTCGAGGATCAACCTTTGAGTCGAACCGCCGGGCTCATGTCGGACGTGAAGCGTCTGCTACGCGAGCGGTACAAGGTTGAACATACGACCATACAGTTCGAATGCGCCGATTGCGAGCAGTGCTCAGGTTCTGCGGATTGTGAAGAAGGAGTTACCCTATGATCACTGTTGCCCTTCTGCTCAAGGGCCTTGCCGCCGCCATCATCGTCGGCTTTGTGACCGCGTCAATCAAGTCATGGGTTGACCGTGTCTTCCTCGTCATCATGCTGGTCGGCCTCGTTGGCCTTCCAATCTCGGACGCTATCATCGTCAACCTGGCCGTTGTAGCGCTTGCGGCCCTTCTCATGGTCGTGCGTCAACGGAAAATGCTCTCCTCCGCCATCCCCACAGGGAAGGCCGAGTGGCTCCTTATTATCATCCCGGCGCTTCTGGGCGGTATCGGTGGTCGACTGGCCGGCTCGGCGCTCGGTTCGGGCGTCTTGCTGTTTATACTGGGCGTCTACGCCATCTTGGTCGGCATCCGGATCCTGTTGATTAAGCCTTTGCCCGAGCGGGAGACGAAAACCCGCATGGCCTGGATTGGCCCCGTTAGTCTTGCCTCGGGCGTTCTCGCGGGACTCATCTCTGCCGGCGGCAAGCCGTTTACCGTTCCAGCCTACAACAACGCGATGGGACATCATCCGCAACGGGCCTATGCTTTCGCCTCCCTTGGAGTTGCGGTGGCAAGCTGGGCCGCGATGGCGACGCAGCTTGCTGTTATCTCCATGCCTTCACTTTCCGAAATACTCCTCGCCCTCTACGAGTTTGTCCTCATCACTGCGGTAGCCCTTGTCGTGAACAGGTTCTGGTCCCAGAAGCTCAACAAGATCGTAAATCTGGTCATAGCTCCGGTTCTGGTTCTGGTCGGTATTCGCTTTATATTGCTGGCTCTGTCCTGAGGAGTGCGAGCGGGGCCGGGTGGTATCGCCGAGCCCTCGTTCCACCAAGGGACCATGGCAATACGTTTTTCGGTTGACAGTCAATCGGAGTAGTTATAGTATATCGTCGATGAACGATAAGTCAATGTTGCCAGGCGCTTCCTCTTCCGAGGGGACCCCTGACCATGCGGGTGCGGCTGACGAAGAGCTCTCATCGCTTGCCAAGGCGCTTGCCCATCCGGTGCGAGTTCAGATCCTCAGGATCCTGGCCGGGAGGACGAGTTGCGTCTGCGGCGATATCGTCAGCCAGCTGCCCCTGGCCCAATCCACCGTTTCCGAACATTTACGGATTCTGAAAGCCTCTGGTTTGATTCTCGGTGAAGTAGACGGACCGCGCGTCTGTTACTGCATCGATGTTACGGTTCTCGATCGGTTCAGGTCCCTTGTTCAAGAGTTACCCCGGCCCGTCGACCTGTCGAAGCAATCAAATTTCGAGGTGAACTAGGTGAATACCCTGCTTGAGTCGCTGAAGTTCTTCTTCTCGATCTTTCTGGAGCTCACGGCCCTCTTCCTGGGCATCAGCACCCTCATAGGGCTTATCTTCCGCTTCATCTCGCAGGAGGCATTGGGCAAGGCGCTTTCGAAGAAAGGCCTGCTTGGCAATTTCCTGGGAGCCGCGCTCGGCGCGGTCACGCCTTTCTGCTCCTGCTCCACGATTCCCATGACGGTGGGCCTGCTCCGTGCCGGGGTTCCCTTCGGCGCGACTATGTCCTTCGTCCTCGCCTCTCCCCTGCTCAACCCGATCATTCTGACCATGTTTTTCGCCTTGCTGGGCTGGAAGGCCACCCTCATCTATGGGGGTGTCACCTTCCTTGCGGCCATGTTCAGCGGCGCGGTCCTTGAGGTATTGGGGCTGCAGAAAGATGTCAAGAAGGTCAGGATCAGCGGAGGGCGCCAGGAGAGCGACAGGTCGTTGCCTTTCGCGATGAAGTTGCGCGAAGCCTCCCAGGACGCATGGCATGATTTCACCGGCATCCTCGTCTATCTGGTCCTGGGTGTCGCTGTCGGCGCGGCGATCTACGGCTACCTGCCCATGGATTTCGTGACGAGGCTCGCTGGTTCCGGCAACCCCTTCGCGATTCCCGTGGCGGCGATCATCGGTATCCCTCTCTATGTGCGCGCCGAGACCGTGATCCCCATCGCCGTCGCCCTCACCCAGAAGGGCATGAGCATGGGCGCGGTGCTGGCCCTTGTTATCGGCGGCGCGGGTATGAGCATTCCGGAGATGAGCATGCTTGCGGGGATCTTCAAGCGGCGACTCGTGGTCGTATTCGTTGGAGTAGTATTCCTGACCGCGGTGATCGCGGGCTTCAGTTTCAACGTTCTTTAGGTAGGAGTAAGCCATGGCCGACGAGAAGAAGAAGCCCTCCTGGTTTGGGAAATTGCAGCCCAAAAAGTCTTCGTGCTGCAACGTGGTGATCGAGGAGATCGGCGAAGAAGGCGACCAGCCTTCATGCTGCGGTGGCTCGACCAAGAAGCAGGACGTGGAGGATGACGAGACCCAGCCGCATCCAGGGACGGTCGCCCATTCGCGCTTGACCATCGAGCTACTGGTGATCGACCTGGAGACCTGCGCGCGCTGCGTACCGACGAGTGCGCAGCTTAAGGATGCCATCAAGCTGCTGACTCCCGTTGCCAACGCGCTCGATATCGAGCTTGTCGAGAAGACGACCGTCGTATCTACGCCTGAAGAAGCGTTGCGGCGGGCGCTCTTATCGTCGCCCACAATCCGCATCAATGGCAGGGACATAGCCCAGGATGTCCGGGAGTCCCGCTGTGAATCCTGTGGCGATATCGCCGGAGGCGGAGCCTCGATCGACTGCCGTGAATGGCACTACAGGGGAAAGGTCTATTCAGCTGCGCCGTTGCCGATGCTCGTGGAGGCGATCATGAGGGCCATGCTCGAGATAAGCACCCTGCCCATGCAAGAGCCAGAACCTCTTGCGGCGCTTCCTGAGAACCTGAAGCGCTTTTTCAATGGGGCGCGAGGAAGAAGTTGCTGTTCGTGATCGCAAGGATAGTATTCAGCCCTTGGTCGTAGATAGCCAAAGGGCTGGATACCTACCGGGGAACTTTGCAGGCCCTCTTTCGTTTTGGCTTAGTCATTCCGGACGATGATTTTTCCGATCGCGAGTCCATGCCCTCTTCAATGCAATCGATCATATGCGTCACGCAGTCGCAGACGAGGGAGTATTCACTGTAGGTGCCATGCTTTTCGTCGCGGACAAGTCCGGCGCGCTTCATGACCGAAAGATGCTTTGAGACTGTGGTGATATCCGCCCCGATGGCCTCGGTCAGTTCGCCGACGCATCGAGGAGCCTCTTCAAGCATCTCGATGATGAGAAGCCGCGACGGGTGGGCCAGCGACTTGAGAATAGTGGCCCGTCGTGCCAGTCTCTGCCTATCGAGTTCGGTCATGCATCCCACCAGAGCACCTTGTTGGCGCATCCACCAATAATCTCTTGACATACTTGGTCATCACGCCAATAATAGTAGTGGCAGATCGCCTTCCTGTCAACGAGCAGTAAAGGAGCCTCCATGAGTGAAAGCCAAAAGCCCGGCATAGGTTTCTTCGCCAAGTACCTCTCTTTGTGGGTCGCCTTGTGTATCGCCCTCGGCGTGGCCATAGGCTACTTCCTGCCTGGCGTACCCGCCTTCCTCGGTCAATTCGAATACGCCAAGGTTTCGATACCCGTAGCCCTGCTCATCTGGCTCATGATCTACCCCATGATGCTCAAGGTCGACTTCACGAGCATCAAGAACGCGGGAAAGAAGCCCAAGGGCCTCATCATCACCCTCGTGGTGAATTGGCTCATCAAGCCCTTCACGATGTACCTTATCGCCGCCTTCTTCCTGAAGGTGGTTTTCAAGACCCTGATTCCGGGAGAGCTCTCCACCGAATATCTCGCCGGAGCCGTCCTCCTCGGGGCCGCGCCCTGCACCGCGATGGTCTTCGTTTGGTCCTACCTCTCCGACGGAGACGCGGGCTACACGGTGGTTCAGGTGGCGATCAACGACCTCGTCATTCTCTTCGCCTTCACACCCATCGTCGCCTTTCTCCTCGGCGTCAGCGACGTACATGTTCCCTGGGATACCCTCCTCCTGTCCGTCGTGCTCTTCGTCGTCATTCCTCTCGGCTTCGGGGCGATCACACGCTCGCGCCTCATCAAGCGCCGCGGCAAGGAATGGTTCGAGGGCGTCTTCCTCAAGAAGTTCGACGGCATCACCGAGGCGGGGCTCCTCCTCACCCTCGTCATCCTCTTCGCCTTCCAGGGCCGCGTGATCCTCGCCAATCCTCTCGCCATCGTCCTCATCGCGGTGCCCTTGGTCATCCAGACCTATCTGATCTTCTTCATCGGCTACGGCTGGGCCAAGGCCTGGAAGGTCCCCTATGAAGTGGCCGCTCCCGCCGGCATGATCGGCGCCTCGAACTTCTTCGAGCTCTCCGTGGCCGTGGCGATCAGTCTCTTCGGGCTATCGTCCGGTGCCGCGTTGGCGACCGTGGTCGGTGTTCTCACCGAGGTTCCCGTGATGCTGAGCCTCGTCAAGATCGCGAAGGCGACCAGGTCGAAGTTCCCAGCGGCGATCGAGCTTTCAGCCGAGCCAGCCGCCTCCCGGATCAAAGGTTAAGCAGTCTCGGAAGGGGGCGAGCCTATGGATGCGGGTTTGGATTTTGCCTGTTGCCACGGTTCGCTCCCTCGTGTCGAAGGAATTCTCAATCTCTCCCCAGCCGAGGCCTTGGAGTACTTGTCCCAGGGGGCGGTTCTCGTCGATCTTCGAGAGGCTTACGAGACCAACTTCCGTGTCTTTGACGTCGAGGAGGCTTTGTACATTCCCTGGACGCGATTCGCGTCGTCCTTCCACATCCTCCCGCACGACAGACCTTTGATCCTCGCCGACGCGGCGGGCATATACTGTCGCGAGGCCGCTAGAATCCTCGTGAAGGCGGGGTACTCGAACCTCGCGAAGCTCACCGGAGGCATGATCGATTGGGACGCTGCGAGCTTGCCTGTGCGGAAGGATGCTTCCTATGAGCTGTCCGGCCAATGCGCCTGCAAGCTGAAGACGAGGGTCGGCAAGAATCCCCTCATCGCGAAGCAGGAAGGCAATACCAGCCCTGGGGGCGCCTATTCAACGAATGATTAACGTGATTTTCGCTCAACGCTAGTCCAGAGCTAATTCTTGCCGAATAGCGTCGGATCATAGGAGGTCTATTACATGATTAAGGTTTTGTTCCTTTGTGTCCACAACTCAGCGCGCAGCCAGATGGCGGAAGCCTTTCTCAAGAGGCACGGAGCCGGCCGCTTCGAAGTCGAGAGCGCGGGTCTCGAGCCGGGGAAGCTCAATTCCTACGTGGTCCGCGCCATGGCCGAAGTCGGCATCGACATCTCAGGGAATCCGACAAAGAGCGTTTTCGACCTGTTCAATGCCAAGAAGGTGTTCCAGGTCGTAGTCACCGTCTGCTCCAAGGAAGCCGCCGAGCGCTGTCCTATCTTCCCCGGCCTCGCGGAGCGCCACCATTGGCCCTTCGACGACCCCTCGTCGTTCAAGGGCACGGACGAGGAGATCATGGCGAAGGTGAGGTCGGTGCGGGATGAGATCGAAGAGGCTGTCACGACCTTCATCAAGGAGCATCCCTAAGCTGCTTCGCGCGTTCCACGATGCCCTCGAATATCGGGTCGGAGATCGCGCTTGGGAAGTCCGGGGGCAAGCTCCGCGAGACCTCCTGTATCGCCTCGGGTATCCGTCCTGCCAAGCGCTCCAACGTCGTTTCGATAAAGCCTTCGATGCCGGAGAGACGCGCGGTTTCCCTGAGGTGGCGCGGACTGATTTTCGCCCACTCGTAGTGGCGATTCTTGCCCCTGAACGCCATCGCCAGCTTCAGTTTCTCCGGTGCAATCAGTCCCGTACCATGACCGAGCACGGGGTAGGCGGACATGATGTCGTAGAGGGGTGTCAGCCTGAACCTGCCGCCGCGCTCGATGAAGACCGAGTAGTTCTTCGCGTGCTCATCGGGCGCGGCGAGGAGCCAGAACAGGATCTGGGCGCTGAAGAAGGTTTCGCGATCCTTTGCGGACTCTTGGGAGCCCATGAGGAGGCGCATGATGGTCTCGATTCCCGGGCCTCCGTCCGATTCATACTTGCCGGTCGGAGGCGTGCCCGTGATCTGGCAGAAGTCTTCCTGCGGCAGCCGGAGGATCCGGTTTCCGCTTTCCGCCCTTCGCCGGTCGAAGCGCTCCACGACCAGGACGGTCACGTCTTCAAAGCGGGCTATGTCGCACCTAGCCACCTCCAGACCCATCGCGGCGACAATCTTCGCGCAGAGCCACTCGTTCTCCACGGAGCCTGTCATGTCGAGGCCGAGGCCGCCGATTCTCCCGAGGGGGAGCTTGATGATGTGGGTCGTCGGCGTCGAGCCGTGCGGAACGAGCCAGCCCCCCTCATGCCGGAGCAAGGCGGTCTTCTCCTGAGCCCCGGCCAGGGAGATGCGGAACTCCTCATCGGCCCTGCCTCCGCCCGCACCCAAAGCGGTCAATCCCTTCATGATGGCCGCGATCTCGTGCTCGTCGATCGGCCGTCCTTCGATGCGATCGAAGGGGGAGGGCTCTTCGCCCTCGGGCAGGAGCTGGATGGCGCCGACGCAATCCCTGCCAATGCAGGACAATAGGTCGAAGGCCGAGAGGGAGGCCGCGCCATA
Organism: bacterium; assembly: GCA_035530295.1. Taxonomy (GTDB): domain Bacteria; phylum Spirochaetota; class Spirochaetia; order Treponematales; family UBA12059; genus SZUA-370. Next base: position 153,149 of record DATKVB010000003.1, read on the forward strand.
GCGGCTCCGGATCCTCTGGCGGATCTCGCTCGAATCCGGGAGGAGGTTGTCGAAGTAGGAGGCCACTACCTCGCCGCGATACCTGTAGCCGGGCTCAACGAGGGGGAGGGAGAGAGAAATTGGCCTTGTCTGTGGATGGAGGAGCCAGGAGTCCTCATAGCGGAACTCATGATCCCCGCGCGCGGCGAGGGTCCAGGTGCCGACTCGGACCTCGTTGAGCCAGACGCCGAGGATTCGTCTCTGTGAAGGTCTGGCCATGCTCACCACTCCCAGTTAGGCTGTGATCCGGCCTTGATCCCGGCGTCGTCGGCCTCCTTGGGCACCAGCACCAGTTCCAGATCGAGGGCCGAGAGCAGCTTCATGAGGCTGTCGATGGTCGCTGAGCCGGGATGGTTTTCCAGGCCTGAGATCGTCTTGGGGAGGAGCCCCACCAGGGCGCCAGCGCCGTCCTGACTCAGGCCTTGCGCTTTTCGGGCGCTCCGGAGGGCATGGGAGAGCTGACTTGGGGTCGAGACGAGGTACTTCATGGGACCTCCCGCTTTGGCTCAGTAACTCATCCCCGATAAGGTATAACGTACAATAATACCTTATCGGGGATATGTCAAGAAGATACCTGATGGGGTATGATGCCTCGTCGGGGATGTGTCGTCCTTGGGGCTTGCAGGAGAGTACTATGGGAGCAGCGTTCGAGAGCATCAGGCGAGGCCTTAGTAAGGTCAAGGCGCATCACGAGGGCAAGCTCAGACTCAAGACCACGTCGATCGAGATATCGCCGGAACCCGTCAATGTGGCGGAGCCAGATCCCTCCTACGCTCCCGTAGCCGCTAAGCGCGATGGCACGGACGGCGACCAGCATGAGCGATAAGCTCGTGTTTCGCCTAACGCATCAGTCTCCTCTGGTGCGCTACCGCAGTATCATAACAATGCTTACCATCTCCTCGGGGACTGGACTCAAATTGGACTCAAATCTTTGAATTTGGGTCCACTCCAGGTGCAATCAGGTGAATACAGGTGAAGTTGACCAATGGCATAAGTCACTGTATAGTAAGGTTTAAGGGCTTCGTCCATCACTAAGTGCAACTTGATGAAAGCGCTCCCGAGCCGCTGTTAACCACTGGGTCCGTGGTTCAAATCCGCGCGGGGGAGCAAAAGAAAAGGCCGTCCTTCTGGACGGTCTTTTCTTTTGCGATAACCCCCACGAGGATTTGAACCGAGCGAGCGCGCCGCGAATGCGGCGAAGAGCGGCCATGGAAGGCCGCGACAGCGAGCGAGGCGGGCTGGAAGGGCGAGGCACGATGTCGAGCCCTGGAAGCCAAATCCGCGCGGGGGAGCTAAAAAGGTCGATCGGCACAGCCGGTCGACCTTTTTTAGCTCCCCCGCGCGCCAACGCGCGCGCAGGATGACAGCGCGCTTTCAGCGCGCCATATAATCATTTCCTTCGACTCGAACGAGCGAAGCGAGTATGCGACGCGAGACTCGCAGCGTCGCAGGGGTGAGAACGGCGGTACCCCGCTGTTCGAGGGGTATCCCCTTGTCTGCAATGTCCTTCTGGACGGTCTCTTGTCCAAGAAGCACCTGTGCACGAGTGGGCTGGAACACAAAAATCAATCAATTGCTCGCCTGGCCGACCTGGCCAGTACACCAAATCGGTTCACAAAACATATGGGGCATGAATAGTATGCATCATTGATTCTTTGCGAAGATGCACTATAATCAGTGGATAATACATCCACTGTGACAACACAAAACTGCTTGTTTGGGGGGCCCCGGATGCGCGCCTTGAAACGGTTTGTGGTCATTGCCTTGTTCCTGTCATTAGTCTTGTCGGCATATACCCAGAATTCCGAGGTCACGGTCTCGTTCCTGCCAGGAGTGGCCGTACCGTTTGGCCCCATAATTGACGGTGATCTCGTCGCCTATTCCATAGGAGGTGGCGGGACTATACGTGGTGAGCTGTCTCCATCGTTTGCCCGCTACCTGTTCGGGCGCGCCTTCATAGACTACGATTTCATGCCGCTTAACAACTCGTCCGAGGCCATGTCACTCGTGCTTTCAGGCGCGGCTTTGGGCGCGTCCATATCGCCAAACCCGCGCATATCATTGCGGGCAAGCGCGGGAGGAGGGCTGTATGTGGCTCTACTTGGCGGCGACTCCGTGCGCAATCCTTTCGTCGAAGGCGGAGGCGAGTTTCTGGTCAGGATGAGCCCCAGCCTTGGCGTTAGCCTCGGCGCCAGATACCAGTATCTAACGGTTCCGGAAGGCACCTTGTACCAGGGTGTGTCTGTCCAGCTCGGCCTGACCTACGACCTGGCTGGATCTCGCAAGGGAACGGATATACGTCTTGATCCCCACCTTGGCAACGTATTTCCGCTGTTCTATAGCTACTACGACAAGCATCCCATGGGGACAGTCGTCATCGCCAACGATGAGGGAGTCAACCTCGAGAAGGTGCGGGTCTCGTTCTATGCGAAGCAGTTTATGGATGGCCCCCGGCTGTCCGCTGAATTCCCGGTGCTGAAAAGCGGCCAGTCAATGGAAATCCCGGTCTACGCGCTGTTCAATGATTCGATATTCCGTGTTACCGAGGGCACCAAGGCCGCTGGCGAGATCATGATCGAGTATTACTTTCTTGGAAGCCAGAAGACCAAGACCATACCGGTTACCGTCAATGTGCAGAACCGCAACGCGATGACCTGGGATGACGATCGCAAGGCTGCCGCATTCGTCACCGCGAAGGACCCTGTGGTGCTCGGGTTCGCCAAGGGCATTTCAAGCATGGTGCGGGCCGACCTGGGAGCCGCTGCGGTATCGCTCGAGTTCCGTACCGGGCTCGCGATTTTTCAGGCACTCAAGGAATACGGCCTTGGGTACGCCATCGATCCCTCGACGCCATTCGTTGCCACTTCGGGCAGCGATGCCACCATCGATTTCCTGCAGTTCCCCAACCAGACACTGGCATACCGCGCCGGCGATTGTGATGACCTCAGCGTGCTGTATAGCGCGCTCCTCGAGTCGATTGGCATACCCAGCGCGTTCGTCACGACTCCTGGCCATATCTTTGTGGCCTTTGACACGGGGCTGACCCAGGATAACGCCGCGAAGCTGTTCCAGGATGCGGGCGACCTCATAGTCCGCGACGGCAGCGTCTGGATACCGGTCGAGGTGACCGTTGTCAAGGAGGGCTTCGCGCGCGCATGGACCGCCGGGGCCAGGGAGTGGCGCGCGGCTGTCTCTGCCGGCCAGGAAGGCTTCTATCCGGTGCGCAAGGCCTGGGAGCTGTATTCCCCGGTAGGCTTCGCCGAAGCCGGGCTGGGCATCACGCTGCCTCCCATGGATCGCCTGGCCGCCGCCTACCGCGCCGAGCTTGATAGGTTCTCCCGTGACCAGGTCGCAGCCCGCATCGCCAGCCTCCAGCAGCAGCTTAAGACCGGCAAGGACATCGAAAAGACCGCCAACCGCCTGGGCATCCTGTACGCCCAGTTCGGGCTCCTCGCCGAGGCCCGCAATCAATTCAACTCGGCGATACGCAAGGCCGAGTTCGCGCCGGCCCTGATCAACCTCGGCAATGTCGAGTACCTGGCCGGCGACATGAAGAAGGCCCGGGACTTCTATGCCCGCGCGCTCAAGGCCGCTCCGGGTGACAGCCTTGCCCTCATCGGCCTGGCGCGTGCCGCTCAGTCCACCGGGGACCAGACGACTTTCCGCGACACGGTCGCCAAACTGCAGGCAGCCAACCCTGTGGCCGCCAGCACGTATTTCCCCTCCGACACGGCCTCCCGTGCCTCCGACGCAGAAAACAGGACGGTCGACACATGGAACGAATAAGGCGCTACAAGTACCTCAGCGTCGTCGCGCTTGCGCTCTTGGCGGCGATGTTCACTTCAACCTGCGACAACCCAGTGGATCTGCTCGGCCAAATAGAGGTCGAAGTGCTGAAGGCAAATGATCGGTGTCTGAAGGTGATTAGTTTTTCGCCGGCGAATAACGATCAAAGCGCAAGCCCGACAGGCAAGATAACGCTGGTCGTTGACCGAGCAGTCGACATGGATTCTGTAGCGCAGGATGGGAATGTCCAGTTTCGGGACTTGACCGGTGACACAGATGTCTCCTGGACTCCTCAGTACGAGGCCTCGACAGGCACCTTGGTGATTCAGTCGGATACGTACCTCACTGAAAACGACAGTTACTATATTTCTGTATCTGGACTAATGGGTCTGGATGGCAGCCGTATGCTAGAGACCGTATCATTTGGCTTCAAAGCCGGTCCTGGTCCCGCAGGTACAGTTACCCTGACTGGCACAGGCGACCCGGGATATACAAGAGTCGATGCCATAACCGTTTCGATTTCTCAGAATGGGTATGCAACTGGATATGCGGTTTCAATTGATGCGACCGATTTCTCGAATCCAGATGATGCGGGCATTGTATGGACGAGCACGAGCACCACGACGAAGTCTGTAACTCTTGCGGCTGTTGAAGGTGTCCAGCATGTGTACGTTATCTTCAGAGGCTTGGTTGGCCCCGAAATGGCGTACAGCACAGTCTATTTGCCGTCTATCATCAGGGATCAGACTCCTCCTGTCGTGAACGCGGGCGCTGATTTTATGGCTTCGACGCCCACGACTATCGGCATAGGGTATGGCGCCTCGGTAGCTGAAACTTACCAAAAATCGTATTCCTGGTCATTATACTCTGGCAGTACTGTGATCTTTGGAACTTCTTCCGCGCCTTCAACATCTGTGACAGGCAATGCAACGGATGGAAACAGGACTATTCGATTCAGAGTATATGACAAGGCGGGAAATTCCGGTTATGACGATCTTGTCATGACCTGGGACAATACTCCTACTCTTGCTCCGACGGTATCCTGTTCAACACCTACGCTTAGTCTGACACCCACTTTTACATGGAGCAGCAACGGGACAGGAGGCAACGGTACATTCCATCATCAGTTGGATTCGACGACAGGATCCTGGACTTCCACAACGGGGACATCATGGACCCCGAGTCTCTCCGATGGTTCGCACACGCTCTATGTCTACGAGACCGATGCTTCACTTGGCTACGCATCCAGCCAAGGATCCAGGCTGATACGCGTCACGCCTGTACTGCCCTATGACCTGCAGACCGCCGTCTCAAGGACGCCGATAGTGCAATGGCGTACTGCCGGCGTTGGATATATATACGCGATAGAAATGCATGTCGGAAAGGTCTGGTCCGCTGTCGTATCTGGTTTGACATCCACGTCATACAAGATGCCAACAGCTCTGGATGCCTTGACCACATATGTTTGGAGGGTAGTTGCGACTTATGGAAAACTCACAGCCTATATTCCTTCCACCTCGGGATCAAGTTTTACCACAGGACGGTAAGCATATGGTTGCCGGGAATACATGGTGATATGCGCCCGTCATGTGCAGTTTCCACATGAGCGTTCATGGTGTCCTCTGCCGCCTGAACGCGACATAGGCGACGACTCCTGCGACGGTCAGACCCAGGTCAAATCCGATGGCCAGCGGATATGAGTAATTGTACAGTCCGAGTCCTACGCGTGGCGAGCCGGCAAATAAAAGTGGGAGGTCCGGTGGCAGCGGCGATCCGCCGAAGACAGCACCCATCGGATGCGTTATAAGATCCAGTATCCAGTGGCTGAACACCGCCGCACCCAGCACAAGGCTGGTCCTGGCATCGCAACGCAGCAGGGCGGCCAGAAGAACGGCGGCGATTGACCAAACACCCGCCATGAAGAGGCCGTGGGTCAGCGACATGGCATCGGTATTGGCAAGTGCCGCAAGCAAGGGAATCATCATAAGATCCAGGGTTTCTGCCGCCACGACCAACGCGATCACCGGGGCCTTTGGGGCTGCCCACTTCAGGGCAAGTCCAACGCCTACATGAGCCAATGCAGCCATTCTTTTCCTCCAGGTTGGAACGTCATTTTCATGGCAGTGCAATAATCATACACATATTTGATATCTGTAACAAGTGGCTTGACACATCCGCATGAGGTTACATATTATGAATACATAATAGCTATCTGTAACGACAGGGAGAGCGTGATGATTAGGTCAACATTCAATCCGGTTGATTTCATGGTCAGCCTTGCGACTGGCTGGCTTCTGCTGTCATTAATGCAATCGGCAGTAAGGTCGCTCTATAGCGGGCGATGGGGCGAACTCATTCCGCGCTTCAGGTCTATAGCATTCTTCCACGATGGCAAGATGGCTATCATCAATATCGTGATCATCGTCGTTACCGGAATCATCACACCAGGTATCTGGCACCTGTTGCGTCAGAGATAGGGCGAGCGATCATGCCTGGAACGCCAGCATTTATCAAAGCGTATCCGCTCACCGCCAAGGAAGCGGTACACACGCCAATTGTCTTTCGGGCGGGACTCGAGTCGTTTGATGATTTGCCGTGGCCCAGCCTTGAGGGTATCAGGAATTTTGCGCTATTTGCCAGGATAGGTGATGGCGCAGTACGCACGGCTCTTTCCCGTGCAAAGGCTGAATCATCGATCCTGGTCGAGCTGGATGCCACCGGATACGCTCGCTATATATTGGCTCCCCAGACCTTTGCGATGGGCGCAGCCCAGATACATGCAGAAATGCGGCAAGAGGGTTTCTTGGTCGCTGTCTTTTCGTTCAGCAAAGAAGACAGCGAGGAGCGTTCCGCCCTGCGGTCGGTGCTGAAGTCATTTGGCTTCAGAAAGCTTGCGCAGAATACCTATATCCACGGCCGGATCGAAACCGAGGGCCTGCGGGCCGCCATACGGAGGCTGGGCCTCGAGCAGCATTTCTTCCTGTTTACGTGTCCGGAAATCGACGACCAGGAACTGATCGCCCGCATCATGGAGTTGTTCGATATCGATGGTCGAAGGAAAGAACTGAGGGAATACCTGGTTCGCCTCAAGTTTTTTCTAGCGGATGGACTGGCACCTGACGACCTTGCCAAGCGGCTGCTCTATGTAGGCGCGGTCCATTGGAAGCGGATAGAAGCCAGCGAGCCACCGTTCCCGGCAAAGAACTTGCCAGCTGATTATGCCCGTGACGAGATAGGACAATTCTATGGCAGAAGACTCTCGGAGGGGCAGGATGCGCTTCGTTCCTATTACCAGAAAACAAATCAATAGGAGTACTCAATGACCGAACAACGAACTCAATACGATGGGATCGTCATTCGACAGATGACATTGGCCGTTGGCGCGGCTGCGGCCTTGTTGCCAGCCATAGGGGCGTTGGCCGATGTTGGAATAGGCATGGCTACCGGTGGCAGCGTATCCGCGCTTCCACCTGACGCCGCAGGCAGGTTCGCGCAGCTCATAGCCAATCCGGCGCTCGGCCTTTACAACCTCGATCTTCTCAACCTCGTGACGACGCTGATCATGTTCCCGGCGATGTACGCGTGCTGGGTTGTATTGAGACGTGAAGGGCCAGCCGCCGGTTTGGCGCTGGCTCTCGGGGGCATCGGTACAGCGGTATTCGTCGTCAACAATCCAGCGCTCCCAATGCTGGGGCTATCCTTGAATTTCGCCGGCGCTGACGAGTCCCGGCGAACCCTGCTGGCGGCCGCAGGTGAGGCGATCCTGGCCAAGGGGGCTCATGGAAGCCCTGGGGTACTGCCGGGATTTCTTTTGCTGTCGATAGCCAACATCATACTGGCCGGTGAGATGTTCAGAACGAATGTCTTCTCGCGCGTGGCCGGCATACTTGGGATGAGCGGCAACATCATGCTCGGGCTCTATCTGGTACTTGTCACCTTTGTACCACAGGTGCGCGACATGGCGATGGCCTTCGCGGCTCCGGGAGGACTCTTGACCATAGGCTGGATCCTGTTGATGGCAGCCCGGCTCTTCAGGCTTTCGCGTACTGCACCTAGATTTGCAGCCGCACATGTAGCTGACCAGAGAAACAAGCGCATCCAGAAATTCATGATCACCGGTTTGCGATAGCGGTCTTCCTTGACGTTTCCCGGAAAGGGGCGGCATAATCGGTGACCATGAATACCAACCCACTCATAGCAATCTGGGACACTCCCTATCAGCTACCGCCGTTTGACAAGATCAAACCGGAGCACTACGCTGCCGCGTTCGAGTCGGCCATGGCCCAACATCGGGCCGAGGTCGATGCCATTGCCAACAACAGCGGATACGCGACCTTTGAGAATACGGTAGCAGCATTCGATCGATCCGGCCAGGCTTTTGCCCGGGTCTCGGGAGTATTCTTCAATCTGACATCGAGCGAAACCAGCGATGCCCTGCAGGCCGCCGAGCGCGATCTGATGCCGAAGATAGCGGCGCATCAGAACTGGCTAAGCCTGCACGAGGGAATCTTCAAACGCGTCGATGCCCTGCACCGTACGCGCGACAGGCTTGGGCTGTCGCCCGAGCAGGTGCGGCTGCTCGAGCGGGTGCACCTTGACTTTGTCAGGGAAGGCGCCTTGCTGGTCGGCGCGGCACGAACCCGCTACGCGGTCATAACCGAGGAACTGGCCGGGCTCTTTACCACCTTCAGCCAGTCGGTGCTGGGCGACGAGGCGGCATTCTGCCTGGAGTTGAAGACCGAGGCAGACAGGGCAGGGCTGCCCGGTTTCGTGCTTGATGCGGCAAAGAGTGTCGCGGCAGACAAGAAGATCGATGGATATGCCATCAACCTGTCGCCGTCTCTGGTTGATCCCTTCCTGACATACTCGACACGGCGCGATCTGCGGGAAAAAGTGTGGCGCGCGTTCAAGGCCCGGGGCGAGAGCCATGCCGAGCGTGACACCAAACCGGTGGCCGAGAAGATACTGAGGCTTCGCGCCGAGCTTGCCCTTCTTATGGGGTACAGCACCTTCGCCGACTATGCCCTTGTCGACCGCATGGCCAAGAAGCCAGCGGCGGTGAACGACTTGCTGCTGCGTGTGTGGGAGCCGGCTCGTGCCCGGGCTCTGACAGAACAGAAGGATCTTGAGGCATTGGCCGCCACGGAGGGCTTCAAAGGCCAGCTTTCAGGCTGGGACTGGAACTTCTATGCCGAGAAACTCAGGCAACAGCGGTTCAAGCTTGACGAGGCCGAACTCAAGCCATATTTTCAGCTTGACCGGATGATGGAGGCGATGTTCGACGCGGCGGGGCGGCTCTATGGCATCGGCTTCAAGGAAGTGCATGGAGTTCCTCTGTACCATCCAGACGCGCGTCTCTTTGAGGTGCGGGATACTGCTGCTGATGAACTTGTCGGCGTGTTCATAGTAGACAGTTTTGCCAGATCGACCAAGCGCGGCGGCGCATGGATGAGTGAGTTCCGAGGGCAATCCAGGAATCGTCCAGGTGGCCTGGAATATCCGATAATCATAAACAATACCAATTTCGCCAAAGCCGCGGCTGGCAAGCCGACCCTGTTGTCGCTCGATGACGTGCGCACGCTCTTTCATGAATTCGGTCACGGCCTGCACGGTCTGTTGTCCAACGTCACCTACAACCGCCTGGCAGGCACCAGCGTGCTTCGGGACTTCGTCGAACTGCCCAGTCAGATCAACGAGCACTGGGCGCTGACGCCCGCGATACTCAAGAAGCACGCGATCCACGCGCAGACCGGCGAGGCGATTCCGGACAGGCTTATCGAGCTCATCAAGAAAAGCGAACACTTCAATCAGGGTTTCCTGACGGTTCAATACACCTCGTGCGCCCTTATAGACATGGCGCTGCATCAACACCCCAACCCGGAGAAGCTAAGCCTGTCGGATTTCGAGGCATCGGAGTGCAAGCGCCTGGGCGTGCCAGAAGTGATTGGCATGCGGCACCGCCTGCCGCAATTCAGGCACCTGTTCAGCGACAATGGCTACGCTGCTGGCTACTACGTGTACATGTGGGCCGAGGTGCTGGACGCCGATGGTTTCGAGGCATTCGAGGCAACGGGCGACGTGTTCAATCCGGAGCTGGCGGCGAAGTTCAAGCGTTTCGTATTGTCGGCCGGAAACACGCTCGATCCGGCCGAAGCGTATCGTTCCTTCCGTGGCCGCGATCCGGACGTAGGAGCCTTGCTCCGTGGCCGAGGGTTGGTCTAGAGACAGTCAGAAGCTGGCGGCAAATTCCTTGACCGCCAGCTCTATCTGATCCCTTACCGTGCGCACCTGGGCCATGATCTGCTCATCGTTGCCTGTAAAGGTCGATGGATCGGAGAATGGCCAGTGCAAGCGCATCGCGAGGCCTGGGAACACAGGGCATCGCTCGGCGGCTTCCTTCGAGCAGACCGTAACCACAACCTGAAACACCTTCTCGGCGTTGAACAGGTCAAATACGCTCTTCGTCGGATTTCCTGATATATCGATGCCCACCTCAGCCATCGCCCGCACTACAAAAGGATTGAGCGTGCCGGGCTCAAGCCCCGCGCTCTCGACCTGGAAACGATCGCCACCGTGCTGCCTGAGGAAAGCCTCAGCCATCTGGCTACGAGCCGAATTGTGGACACACAGGAATAATACTCTGGTCATCGATGGAACCTCCGAGATCGATCATATCCACTGATTGTCAGAGATCAATGAATATCCTGTAAGGACTGCGTGAAGCGTTTCCTGGTCATTCTGGCTATCTTGACGAGGCTCAGCATCACGGGGACCTCGGTCAGTACTCCCACAACGGTGGCGAGTGCCGCGCCTGATGAAAGCCCGAAAAGGCTGATAGCGACGGCGACAGACAGCTCGAAGAAATTCGAGGCTCCAATCATGCCCGCCGGGGCGGCGATATCATAGGGGACTTTCCATGCATGGGCCCATCCGTAGCCGATGAAGAATATCAGATAGGTCTGGATGATCAGTGGTATGGCTATGAGGATGATAGCCAGCGGGTTTGCAAGGATTACCCGTCCCTGAAATGAGAAGAGCATGATCAGTGTCAAGAGGAGGCCTGCCTCGGTGATGCCATCGAATTTCTTCAGAAAGACATTCTCGAACCAATCCTTGCCTCTGGTTCTGACCAGCCGCGATCGGGTTATCGCTCCAGTGCCCAGAGGAATCAGCACAAAGAGAACGACGGACAGGAGCAGGGTATCCCAGGGCACATGTACATCGCTGACGCCAAGCAGGAATGCGACAATTGGCGCGAAGGCGAACAGAATCACCAGGTCATTGATCGCAACCTGTACAACCGTATAGCCGGGGTCACCATCGGATAGGTAGGACCAGACAAAGACCATGGCGGTGCACGGAGCCGCTCCCAGGAGGACGGCTCCCGCAAGGTACTCTGTTGACAAGCCGGTTGGTATGAGTGACTTGAACACAATCTTTAGAAAAAAAGAGGCTATCAGGAACATCGTGAAGGGCTTGATCAGCCAGTTGACGGCCAAGGTTATAATGAGGCCCTTTGGCTTCTTGCCAGCGTTCTTGATGCTCGTGAAATCTACCTTGAGCATCATCGGGTATATCATCAGCCAAATAAGGATGGCGACCGGAATCGAGACTCGTGCATATTCAAACTGACCCAGGAATGCTGGCACCGCCGGAACGAGGTATCCGATCGCAACGCCGGCAACGATGCAGAGAGCGACCCAGAACGAAAGATATTTCGCAAAGAAACCAAGTCTTGCCTTGCCCGTATCACTCATGGGGGCTCCTTAAAGCTGATCGTTCTTGACAGGTACTATGATAGGAATTAATGTCAATATTGTCCATGGCGATCCGAGGACACGGGGGCGTTACATTGGTTGGTGCCATCAGAATCGCCGTCTTCTGGCAATATCGAGCACGATGAGCTACACTTGCGTAGACTGGTGTTCCAGACACCACTCCAAGGGAGCTGGAAGAATGGACGGTCATGGCTTGCTGTGTTCCTCTAAGCGATTCCCGTTCCGCGCGCATGTAGACACGCTCGTCATGGCTTTTGCAGTGGTCGTGCTTATCGTGCCGGTGGTATCGCCGCAGGCGCAACCGGCGAGTCAGGCCGTGCCGGCTCCGGTGCTCGCCGGTTGCGAGATCGACTATCCGCCATACTGCATAGTTCAGAGCGATGGAACAGCGACAGGATTCTCCGTTGACCTGATGACCGCTGCCCTGGCGGCTGTCGGGCGCACCGTCACTTTCAAGACAGGTGAGTGGGCGCAGATCAAAGAGGACCTCGCCGAAGGGCGACTGCAGGCACTGCCGTTGGTTGCGCGGACTCGAGAGCGGGAGGCTCGTTACGATTTTACCTTCCCGTATCTGACCATGCACGGCACGATCGTCGTGCGCAATGACACCCTTGGCATTCAGGGACCCGAAGACCTGCAAGGCAAGCGCGTCGCGGTCCTCCATGGCGACAATGCCGAAGAGTACCTGGTACGGGCCAACCTTGGAGCCGTCATCGAACCCCGGGATTCATTCGATACCGCCTTGCAGGAGCTTTCGACTGGCGGATGCGATGCCGTAGTCATACAGAAATTTCTGGCCCTGCAGCTGATACAAGAAGCCAGGCTGACCAATCTGGTCACGGTCGGCCCGCCGCTTTTTGCGCAGAATCTATGTTTCGCGACCCGCAAGGGCGACTCGCGCCTGCTTGCCGATCTGAATGAGGGGCTGTCTATAACGTTGGCCGATGGCACATTCAGGCGCCTGTATGCGTCATGGTTCTCACCCATAGAAAACGCGGGCCGAAGCCTGACCCGACTCAGGATAGGCGGTACCAGCGATAATCCGCCATACGAGTATCTAGACCAGAATGGTCAACCCGCCGGCCTGTTCGTGGATATGACCAAGGCAATAGTAGCTCGCACGGGGCTCAGCGCAGATATCCGGCTGGGAAACAGGCATGAGGTCACGGAACAGCTGCAACGAGGCGAAATCGACGTAGTGCAAGGCATGATGTATCAGGCAGAACGGGATGGTCAGCTAAGCTTCTCCGTAGCAAGCATGCAGGTGCCATACGCGATTGTGACCCGGAAGGGCTTTCCCCCACCTCGTGGCTTGAAGGAACTCTCAGGCAAGTCGATATTGGTCCCCTCCGATAGCGTCATGCAGGGTCCACTTGCAAAGCTGGGCTATGGTAGCCAGCTCATAGCCGTTCCTTCTCCATTGGATGCGCTTCAGATGTTGGCACAAGGGCACTACGATTGCGCCATAGTAAAGTATGCTACCGCGCAGTTCTGGATCAAGGCCAAGGGGTGGAAGGATCTGCAGGTTGGGCAGCAATCGGTTTTCTCGGCTGAGGCCTGCTTCGCGGTATCGCGGGGACATGCCGATCTGCTTGCGACCATTGAAGAAGGATTAGCATCGCTGAAAGGAAGCGATGAATGGCGACAGATGCAATTCCGTTGGCTGAGCCCGTATGAGACCGCGGCATCCGCACGGCGGATAGCTACGCTGCTATTCTGGTTGATAGCTCCATTGCTGGTTATGCTTGCCGCATCGCTGCTTTGGTCCAGGACTCTCCAGAAAAAGGTAGCCCAGCGCACGGAAGAATTATTGGGTCAGATCGCCGCCGAGCAGAAATTGGAGCAGGAATACGCGGAGCTCAATGAGCAGTTGGAGCAACGGGTGCTGGAACGTACATCCCAGCTCGAGGCCAGCAACAAAGAACTCGAGGCCTTTACCTATTCGGTATCACACGACCTGCGCGCGCCGCTCCGGGCAATTGACGGGTACGCACATCTATTTGCGGAGACATACGGTGAGCAATTTGATGCAGAAGCCGAGCGGATATATGGAGTGATACGCCGTAATGTCCATTCCATGCAACAACTGATAGACGACTTGCTTGCCTTTTCGCGAGCCAATAGGGCAGAGATGTGTATGGGCATGATTAACATGCAGATGATTGTCGCTACAGTGTTCGAGGAACTGACATCGCCAGAAGATCGGAAAAGGATCTTGATCAAGATTGACCCGCTGCCAATGACCAAGGGCGATGAGCCGCTTATGAGGCAGGTATGGGCCAATCTTGTCAGCAACGCATTGAAATTCACATCAAAGACTGAACAGGCGGCCATACATGTTTCATCGAGACAAGAGGGAACCTCGATTATCTTCTCGATACAGGATAACGGTGCTGGTTTTGATATGCGGTATGTCAACAAGCTCTTTGGGGTTTTCCAGCGCCTGCATAGCCAGAGCGAGTTTGAAGGCACGGGAGTAGGTCTGGCAATCGTGCAGAGGCTTGTGCAGCGTCATGGGGGTACTGTCTGGGCGGAAGGTGAACCGGGTATAGGTGCTACCTTCCATTTTTCATTGCCGGTCTAGAGGAGAACACCTTATGGATCATCTTGACCCTGTTGATATCTTGCTGGTGGAAGACAGCCAATTTGACGCGGAGCTTACGCTTCGTTCGCTGGCACAGAAGCATATAGCCAACCCGATACGCGTGGTCATCGATGGGGCAGAGGCTCTTGATTATCTCTTTGCCCGAGGCAACTATGCGGACTTTGGACCATATCGGCTTCCCAAGATCATTCTCCTGGACCTGAAGCTGCCCAAGCTTAATGGGCTGGAGGTATTGGCCGCGATTAAGTCGGACGAACGGCTCAGGACAATACCCGTGGTGATGGTTACCTCATCGCGGGAGGATCCTGATATCCAGAAGGCCTACTCTCTGGGTGCCAATAGCTATGTCATAAAGCCAATTGACTTCGACTCGTTTTCGGCTACCATCGGAACGCTGGGAATGTACTGGCTTCTGGTCAACCAGCCCCCCATATGAACGTTTATGGAGGCTTCCATGCGGAATGGTAAGATCGTCAGAATACTCTTTGCAGAAGACTCTTTTGAAGACGCGGAGCTGACCATGGTGCAGCTTCGCAGAAGCGGTCTGGATTTTGAATCGATGCGTGTGGATACCGAGCGTGAATTTCTAGCGGCCCTTTCATCATTCCTGCCGGATATCGTTGTATCGGACTACATGATGCCATCATTCGATGGCATGCGCGCACTCTTCCTGGCGCGGCAGTTTGATCCTATGTTGCCGTTCATCGTTCTGACTGGTTCGATGAACGAGGACACCGCGGTGGCGTGTATCAAGGCCGGTGCTAATGACTATGTGATCAAGGAACACGTCACCCGTCTGCCGTTCGCCATAAGGGAGGCGCTCGAGCATAGTGTCATGAAGGCAAAGGAACGGCAAACCGACATGCTGCTGCGAGAGAGCGAGGAACGGTATCGCTCCATTTTTGAAGAGAGTAGTGCGGTCATGCTCATTGTTGATCCGGAGACAAAGGCCATCATCGATGCCAACAAGTCTGCGGTCGCGTTCTATGGCTGGCCACACGATCAACTCCTTTCGATGACCATCAATGATATCAGTACCATTGATCCTGAAAGAATCAGCCTCGAGTTGCGGCGGGCCATCAGCAAAGAGAAGGAGCTGTTTCAATTCGAGCATCACCGCGCTGATGGCTCGGCTATGCAGGTAGAGGTTCATGCGGGCCCCATCAGCATTCGTGGGAAGACGTACCTGTTTTCTGTAGTACATGATATTTCAAGGCGGATCATCGCCGAACGGGAACGCGATGCACTTGCAAGCAGGCTGTCCCACTATCTATCCACGAGTCCTACGATTACATACTCTCTCCGTCTGATCGATGGTGTACCGCATTGGGACTGGATTAGCGAGAATGTAGCCGATATTCTGGGATACTCCGTGGATGATGTAAAATCCAATGACTGGTGGTTTGGCAATGTCCAGGCTTTGGATCGGGCACAGGCGCTCAAGGCAATTGCGCAATTGATAGCAAAGAAGACCTGGTCGCATGAATACCGTTTCTACAAAAAAGACAGGTCGCTCGTGAGCCTGCGGGATACGATGAGACTGGTGCCTCGGGAAGATGGAACCGTGGAGATAGCGGGCACGCTCACTGATATAACCGAGCAGAAGCAAGCGGAAGCGGAAATCAGGCTCAAGAGTTCCGCGCTTGATGCGGCTTTCAATGCCGTGGTCATCACCGACAGGAACGGAGATATCAAATGGGTAAATGCGTCGTTTGAACGCCTGACCGGCTTCAGCATCGCCGAGGCATTGGGCAAGAATCCTGGGACATTGATTCGATCTGGCAAACAGAGCCAGGAATTCTACACGGAATTGTGGGACACCATGCTCTCCGGAAAGGTATGGTCAGGGGAGCTCATAAACAAAAGGAAATCAGGTGAGTTGTATAGAGAGGAGATGACGATAACGCCTTTGATGGATTCCGAAGGCAAGGTGGTGCACTTCATAGCCATAAAGAATGATGTAACCGAGCAAGCATTGGCAAAAGAGCGCCTGGAATCAGCGCTTCGTGAAAAAGAAATACTGCTCAGAGAGATTCATCATCGCATCAAGAACAACATGCAGATCATATCGAGTCTATTGTACTTGTCCGCCTCGGATTCCACTGATCCGGAATTCCAGAAGCTTGTCGAGGCGGTAAGCCGGCGGATAGAGACAATGGCGATCGTACATGAGCAATTTTATGAATCGAAGGACATGTCCAATATTGATTTCAGGCAGTATCTGCAGCAACTAGTTTCGTCACTGATTGATCAATATGGTGTCGAGGGCATCAGACCCACCCTTGTTTTTGAAGCAGACGAGCTCATGCTTAGCCTCGAATTGGCGATTCCTGTAGGACTCATCATCTCTGAATTGGTATCCAATGTGCTGAAGTATGATTTTGTAGCAGCCAAGGTGAAGTATATCCTGACGGTGCGTCTGCGTAGTCTCAAAGGTGATATGCTTGAAATTGAGGTGAAGGATAATGGATCGATCAAGGCACTTGATACTGAACGGCATAATCCCCATACCACGGGGCTCAAGTTGATAGGCATACTTGCCGAGCAGATTCATGGACAAATCAGTTCATCGGTTGATGATGGAATAAGCGTGCGTGTTCGATTTCCTTCTGCATAGACGAACATCGACCAAAGAAATTCGCAAGGAGAAATCTGATGAAAGAAGAACAGAAGTTCATTGTGCTGGTCGATGACGAACCTAATATAACCAAGGCCCTGAAGCGCGAACTCGAGGACTGGGCAACCGAGCGCTCGATAGAAATTCTTACCGCATCATCGGCGCAGATCGGGCTAAACCTCCTGGAGATGCATGGTGCATTCACCAGTGTCGTGGTATCAGACCTCAAGATGCCCGAGATGCTCGGATCAGATTTCCTGGTTGAGGTCAAGGCAAAGTATCCGCATATTGTCTCGATTCTGTTGACCGGCTACTCCGAGACACAAGAGATAGTCAAGGCTGTAAGCGCGGGCATATTCAGCTACATTCTAAAGCCGTGGAACTCCGAGTATCTGATAGCGGAAATTCAGAAGGCTTACGATTTCGGTACCATCCGAAGGGAACGTGAGCAGTACATCGCGATGGTCGAAGAAGAGCTGCGGTGGGCAGGCGAAATGCAGAAGGCCATCCTCAAGCCAAACCTGCCCAATTCGGCAGGTGTCGAGTTTCGAGCCAGTTATCGTCCGCTTCCCGGCCTCTACTGCGGCGGCGATTATTACGATGTCATCTTCCTGGGACCCGATCGTTATCTGCTTCTGATAGGCGATGTCGCAGGCCATGGCGTCAAGGCTGCCTTCGTTACGGGGATACTCAAGGCGGTCATATATCCAGAATACATTCGTTCCATCATAGGCAAGGAGTTCTCGCCTGGAGCATTTCTTTCCTGGCTCAATGATAGAATGAGCTTTGAATTCAGGAGTACATCGAGCATGATCATAACGTTCTTTGCCGGTGTCATCGATTTAAAGACGATGAATTTCAGATACGCCAATGCCGGACACAATCACCCGTACATCATCAGGGCCGGAACTCCGCACGAACTGCCGGTGTCAGGAACCGGCATTGGCATGAACCGCTCCATAATATATGCCGAACAGAATGTGCGGATACAGGCTGATGACATGCTGATTCTGTATACTGATGGGCTTATCGAAATCAATTGCTCCAGAGATATGGAACCTCTCGAACCGAAACAGCTGCTCAAGTCCGCCCTGCCAGGGGATGATTATCACCGAAGGCTCCTGGAATCGGCGCTCAAGGCTTCGGGAGCCCAGGACTTTACCGATGACGTCACGCTTGTTACCGGCCGGATACTCTAGATCATGGATATTGAGGCCAGTATCGCTGCCAATTTCGCTGACTACCCAAAGGGAACCATCCATGGCTTCATGGAAGATCACGTCTGTACGTTCTATCTGTCAGGCTCTATTGACATGCGATACGCGAAAGATCTTCAGAAACTATTGCGAACGGTAATCGATCAGCTCGGGATGAGTTCAACTATTATCATCGACATGCGGTATGTTGATTACATATCGTCTACGGGAGTCGGTGCTTTTGTGACCAGCCTAGTCGAAGCAAAGAGGCGCGATATGACATTAAAGCTCCGGGACATGCAACCAAAGGTCAGCGCTATTTTTGAATTGCTTGGATTCCTGGGTTTCTTCAAAGAGGCTCCCACACATGGCTGATTCACTTCTGTCACGGTCACGATGGCTGAACAGTTCAAGCAGGATCCTTGCGCCGCTATTGATGGAGTTATTCAGGATATATGCGGAAGACGAGACAGAAAAGACGAATATCGCTGCAGCAGACGAGATAAAGAAATCCTTTGCAGCTGATGCTGCGGCTATATTCTATGTCAGTGGGAAAAGAGAATTCCATATTTGTCTTGCCGGGCTGGAATTTCCTGTCGCGCTTGCCGAGCAGCGGTGGCGTTCAAGCATCGAGGCCCATACAGCTGAAGATGAGGTAACCAGATTCGGTCCATGGTCGATGCCTGGCATCGAAGCGTCCATCGATTCGTGGATATCGGCCCGTCTCTACCATGCTGATGATGAAGGTGGGTACATATTCCTTGGGAAGAACAAGAATGTGTGGCCTGAATCTGAGTCGGCTCTGCTGCTGGAAATCGGGAGTGCCATAGCGCCCATCTTCAGGATTCGACACGAGCGCGGAATAGCCGAGAATCACCGTGCTGAAACAGAGAAGCGGTTAGCCACCAGCGAGGCGAGGCTCAGGTCATTGTTCGATGGCTTGCGCGACATGATATATACTGTCGATGCGGATGACATCATAACGGAGATCAGCCTGTCCGGGTGTGCGCTGCTGGGCTGCGATTCCAAGCAGGATATTCTCGGCAAGCCCTACGACGCATTGCTTGCAATGCCGGAAGGCAGGCTCTTGTTTCTGGACAAGATCCGCAACGATGGTTTTGTCGATGATTATGAGCTTGTCCTCAAGAAGCGCGATGGGAGTACCATCTTCTGTCTTGAGACAGCGCATGCGCGAAGGGACAATTCCGGCAGAATCATCGAGATTCAAGGAATCGTCAAGGATATATCGGACCGAATAAGGAACGAGCGTGAACTGTGGAAGATGAATCTCGAATTGGCTGACTCCAATCTTAAACTGCAGAAGACCCAGCAACTTATGGTTCAGCATGAGAAGATGGCATCGATAGGTCAATTGGCGGCCGGTATTGCCCACGAAATAAACAATCCACTGGGGTTCCTCGTCAGCAATCAGACGGTGCTCGAAAAGAACTCCAGGAAGGTCCATGAAGCGTTGACGCAACTGCGGGCGAAGATGGGTACGACAGCAGCCGAGGCCGAGATTGGCGCCAGGATTGACAAGCTGTTCAATCAGACATTCGATATATTTTCCGAATCAAGGGATGGCTTTGAGCGGATAATGAAGATAGTCAGCAGCCTGAAGAATTTCTCCAGAATAGACCAGAGCGCAGACCTGGCAGAGTTCGATGTGAACGGAGGCATCGAGAGTACGCTGGTCGTGGCATGGAATGAGATCAAGTACGTGGCTGATGTCCGCAAGAAACTGGAACGCGTGCCGATGATTCGCTGCAAGGCCAATGAGATCAACCAGGTCTTTCTGAACATCATGGTAAACGCCGCACAGGCAATGGCAGGGCTCAGACGAAGCGAAAAAGGCATACTGGATATCAGGACTGTACAACAGGGCAAGAATGTCATAATAGCAATTGGCGATGATGGGCCTGGCATCCCGGAAGCAATTCAGAACAAGGTATTCGATCCGTTCTTTACGACCAAGGAACCGGGGAAAGGAACCGGCCTGGGCTTAAGCATTTCCTATGACATCATAGTCAACAAGCATGGCGGAGCCCTGTGGGTGGAATCGAGCCTCGGCGCGGGGACGACGTTCTTCATATCACTTCCGATAGCCGGTCCAGCATCACATCCTGAATGACAGGGCCAGCCTGTATGTGCCCGGACGCAGGCGGTAACGTTCCAGCGTGTCGGGGCCGCACGAGGCGGTGCCCAGTCCGCGCTGTGCGACATCGATATACAACAACGTCTCGGGCACCGGCTTGACCTGATACCAGTGCCTCGCGGCCCACAGTTGCCCGGCGCTGACATGGCTTGCCGTAAAGTCGAATCCATCGCCGGTCGCTGAACCAAAGCCCGCGAAGTCCAGGCGATTCCCGCTTGCGTTCCGCAGCGACACTGACCGCACGTCGGTGCGGTTGCCGTTCTCTTGCGGCAGGATATACGGAACGCCAAGCTTGTCGACTGTGGAATTCCACTGGCCAATGCGGGTGCCGGACTTCCTGTCCGAATAGCACTCCTCGGGGCCGCGGCCGTACCATGATACGTGCTCGAAGCCGGGCACCAGCGAGGTGACCAGACCAACGCGAGGCAATTCAGGCATTCCGGAGTCAAGCTGGAACTCGAAGCTGGCCTCGGGTCCCGCATCTCCCCTGGACCAGCGCTGGACAAAGCGGCCCGCTGCCACTCCCTTGGCGGTGGTGACGGTATGGTTGATCGCGACATGCGCGTCTGAAGCGGCGCTCAATGCGCGGCCGCCCTCGAATGACTCGAGCGCAAAGACCAGCTGATCCAGGCCAGCGTCAAGCCATTCGAGCATGGCCTTGTTCATGTAATAGAAAGCAAACTCAGGAATGCCGCGCAGCACCATGAAATTCTTGAGGCCATCGTTCTCTGTCGGCGCCCGCCACAGGTTCATCATGAGTGGTGCGGCGAGGTACTCCATCGCTCCATCGGAGAGCGAAGCCAGAAAGCCATCGTCGCCAAAACCAAGCTGCCACCCTGCGGATGTGGCGTCGCCCGGTGTCAGCCACCGGCGCCTGGGATTGAGGGTGGCCGGCTGCACTGTCAGCGGCATTTGTTCCCACGAAATGCGGTGACCTGCCGGCGCCCAGCTCGTCGCTGTGGACTGGCAGAAGTCGACGGTAAGGAAGCACTCGGTCATTGATGCCTGGCGCTTCGTCGCGTCGCTCCAGGGGATGCGCAGGTCGATGGTCGCAGATGCGCCTGGAGCGAGAGCCGGCATTTTAAAAGTGCCGGCGTGGATGACCCGGCCATCAGCCATGACGTTCCAGCGTGCCTCTATGTTCTTTGTGGTGATAAAATCATATCGACTGGTAACGGTAATGAGACCAGTGGCAGGATCGGCAGCAGTCGCGGCAAGCGGCTGGAACAACCTGGCGCACTCCACCAGAGCCGGCTTCACATCGCGGTCAGGGAATACGAGCCCGTCGTTGCAGAAGTCAAGGTCGCTCGGCGCGTCGCCAAAGTCACCGCCGTAAGCCCAGTATTCTTGACCGTTCGCATTCCTGGCTACGAGACCCTGATCTACCCAGTCCCAGATGTATCCGCCCTGAAGCCCGGGATATTTCTCGATGGTCGCCCAGTAATCCGCGAGTCCTCCGGATGAATTGCCCATAGCGTGAGCGTACTCGCACATGATGAAGGGCCGCGTATCGTTCGTGGTGGTGGCCCAGGCCTCGAGCAGCTCTATTGGCGGGTACATCGTCGATACGAAGTCGGAGGCATTCCTGCCACGCTTCAGCGACTCAAGCGAGTAGGGGCCCTGGCCAAACTCGTCACGCGCGGCGCCCTCATAGTGGATGGGCCTGTCCGGATCAAACGAGCGCATCCAGCCCGCAAGCGCATCGTGATTGGGGCCGTAGCCTGATTCATTTCCCAGTGACCAGATGATTATGGATGGGTGATTTTTGTCACGCAATACCATGCGCGAGCCGCGATCGAGGAAGGCAGCCAGCCACTGAGGGTCCCGGCATATTTGATCGTAATAGGCGTGCGATTCTATGTCCGCCTCATCCATGACATATAGACCATAGTAGTCACAGAGGTCGTACCAACGTTCATCGTTGGGGTAGTGGCTGTTGCGCACCGCGTTGAAGTTGTGACGCTTCATCAGCTCGATGTCGCGTATCATGCTGGCCATGTCCAGAGTCTTGCCGAGATGGTCGTCATGTTCGTGGCGATTTACGCCGCGTATCATAACGCGCTTGCCATTGATGAGCATCGCCTTGTCTGCCATTTCTATTCGTCTGAAGCCAAGGCGGCAAGCCGCGTGCTCCAGCTCGGCACCTGAAGGCGACACCAGTGTGACCAGGGCCGTGTACAGATACGGGTCCTCGGCGCTCCACAACCGCGGGTTGTCGATGTCGATTGCCAGGCGGCCATGCCAGCCGGATATTCTGTAGCGACCATCGACCGTGACAGAGGCCGCGGCAAGCGGCGCGTCATTTTCATGGTCATGGAGCGACACCTTGATCGTGTAGTCACCTTGTTCCGCTCTGACTGCACGACTCGATTGCCCGAAGCGTTGGTCTTCATAATCGGCTGGCCCGGCGATGGGAGGCACGCGGTCAAAACCGGGGTCGAACGTGAATCCCAGGCTCGTGTCGACGGCCAGCGTGCCGCGCTTCAGGTTCGCGTCGAGCCGGGGGCGGAGGTCCACGTCCGCGATATAGGCATGGTCGGTGGAGTACAGGTAGACAGACCTGTAGATGCCGCCGTACCACCATTGATCCTGATCTTCCACATAACTGGAATCCGAGTACCGTATTACCGAGAATGCCAGCACGTTGCGCCCCGGCACCAGATGTCGGCTCAGGTCGAACTCGGATGGCAGCCTCGTGTCCTTGCTCCATCCAACGGGCCCGCCGTTGCACCAAACCTCCAGAAAGCTCTCCGCTCCGCCAACGTGCAATACCGTTCTGCGGCTCTCCCACTCCTGCGGCAGCACAAAATCGAGCCGGTACATGCCTGTGGGATTGTGTATGGCAGGCGGGCTGGGCGGCACGTTCGAGAACGGCATGATCACGTTGGTGTAATGGGGCTTGTCATGGCCCTGCATCGTCCAGGTGCCTGGCACCTCTATCGTGCCCCAGCTCGAAGCATCATAGTCTGGCAGGAAGAAATCATCGGGTCGACTCGTCGGGTTCTCCGCCAGAGCAAAACTCCAGCGGCCGTCCAGCTTCAGGAGCCAGGCGTTGGGTTCCGTGTCGATGGCCTGAGGGCCGGTCTTAGCTGCACGCAAGGCAGCGTGCGCTTGCGCATAGGGCAGCAGCGGGCTTCTCATGGGGAGTCTATGCATCGATGTCAGCCCCGGGTCTTGCCAGGGATAGTCTCTTGAGATGGTGGATGAAGACACGATTACCCTTTCACTGCGCCTACGGTCATGCCGCTTACAAAATAGCGCTGAAACGCCAGGAAGAAGACGAGCGGCAGGATCATCGCGATGATTGACCCCGAAGCGGTCATATTATAGTAGGATATGAACTCTCCCTGCATGTTGGCCAGACCAAGCGTCACGGGCTTGAGTCTGTCGCTCTGGAGCAGTACGAGCGACCACAACAGGTCATTCCATATCCAGGTAAATTCCAGTACCGCGAGTGCCGCGAGGCTCGGTGTGGCGAGCGGCATGATGATCTGCCAGTATATGCGAAAGTCGGTAGCGCCGTCGATGCGCGGAGCCTCGACCAGGCTGAACGGAATCTGCCTGAAAAAGTTACGCAGGAAAAACGTGCAGAACCCTAGCTGAAAGGCTATATGAAACAGGATGACACCAATCCTCGTATTCATCAATCCTATTGAGTCGGTAAAACGGAATACCGGTATCATCAGCATCTGGAATGGTATGAGCATGCCAGCGATGAACATGATCAGTATCATCTTGTTGAGCCTGAAACCGTAGAAGGCAAGGGCAAAGGCCGCGAGGCTCGATAGAGCCAGCGTACCAAGTACCGAGGGGACGGTGATGATGATGGTGTTGAGCACATAGCGCCCCATGCCAATGCTGGTCCAGACTTTGACATAGTTGTCGAATCGCCAGAATTTTGGAACGGCCCACATCGCTCCGGCGCCCATGATCTCGTCCATGGACTTGACCGATGTAAAGAAGGCCAGTACGAGCGGTATGAGCCAGAACACGACGAGCGCCGTTGACAGCATATGGAAGCCAATCTTGAGTACCAGGCGCTTTGACTTTCCGTTGAACATGCTATGTACCTCCGCGCCTTACAGGCCGCTCTCTTGTTCGGCCTTGAGGGTCCTGTTGATGTAGACCATGATGAATGACAGCGTTATCAGGAACTGGATGACCGCTATCGCGGAGCCGTAGCCATAGTCCTGGTATTGGAACGATGAGGTGTACATGTAGCTGGCCAGCACCTCCGCGGCTCGGGCCTTGGTGTTGGTCATTACGTATATGATGTCGAACGCGCGCAGCGAGTCGATTATTGATATGGTTATGGAGACTATTGTCGCGGGAGCCAGTACGGGCAGTATGACCCGTGTGAATCGCTGCCACCAGGATGCGCCATCGATCAGAGCCGCCTCGACCAGCTCCACCGGCACGCTCTGCAGGCCGGCCAGGTACAGGATCATGATGTACGGTACCTGCCGCCAGACACCGACGGCGACAAGGGCGCCAGTCATGAAGCGACTGTCACCCAGCCATGGTTTGGCGAGGCTGGAGAGGCCCGCACTCCTCAATATCATATTAAGAAAACCCGCATCAGGGTTGTATATCCACATCCAGATGGTGCCGATGATGGCAAAACTCAAGGTCATCGGCAGATAGAACAGCGTCTTATATATGCGGTTGCCCTTGAAGCTGTTGTTGAACAGCATCGCTATGAGGAGCCCCAGCGGAATCGGCACCAGCACAAAATACAATAGCCAGACAAGATTGTTCCTCAGGGCCACAAAGAATTGCGGGTCCTTGAACATGCGCTCAAAATTATCAAAGCCTATATAGACTGTCTTGTAGAGCAGACTGTCGCGCTTGGTCAAGGCGTAGCCAAAGCTTTCTATAATGGGAATGTATACCCAGACCAGATAGACCGCCAGAGGCAGGGCCAGAAAGCTCCAGGGCACCCACCAGCCCTTCTTGAACATTGCCTTGGACATTCTGCCCTCCCCTGGCGCGCACGACTGGTGGGCGGGGCAGAAGCCCATGCCCACCAGCATTGAACACTTACTTCGTGTATATCCTGACGCGCTCTTTGTCAAGGTCGGCAAGGATCGTATCGAGGTTGGCCGGCTTGGCCATGATGTCCAGGATGGCGTTCAGGCCTTTGGCCGCCATCTCTTCAGGAGCGTCGCGGTCATAGAATTGCGCAGCGAAGCTGGCGCCCTTGACCATGGCCAGGCCGCGCTCGGCCTCGGCATTGGGAACCGGCACGTTGATGTTGGCCGCGAGCCTGCCGAGAGGATCGCAGAACGCCTGCTGCTGTTCCTTGGTCGCCAGGAAGGCGAGGAATTTCTTCGCGGCATCCTTGTGCTTGGCCTTGGCGGGGAGCATGAAGCCGTCGGTCGGTGTGTCAACCGTATACTTGTCGTTGCCGCCATATATCGGGAACGGGAAGAAGTCGATTGAACCGCGGGTTTCTGCCGGGACGGTGTCCATGATGAACTGTCCCATCAGGTACATGCCTGCCTTGCCTTCTGCGAGCGGCTTGACCGATTCCTGCCACGACAGCGATGTCGCGTTGTCGATGAAGTAACCCTTCTGGGCAAGCTCGGCGATGATGCCCAGGCTCTCTTTGACCTTGGGGTCGGTGTATGCAACCTTGCCGCCGGTCAGCTGTGCGTGAAAGTCGCCGCCGTTGACGGCGCTGTCGAGCAGGTCAAACCATCCACCGGTCGTCCATGTGTCCTTGGCTCCTACGGCGATCGGTGCTATGCCATTGGCCTTGAGCACTTCGCATACCTTCATGAACTCATCCCAGGTCTTGGGCGGGGTCAGCTTGTGCTTGGCAAAGACATCCTTGTTGTAGTACACGGCCCACCAGTACCAGCTCTGTGGCATGAAGTAGACCTTGCCCTGGTATGAACTGGCAACCTTGAAGGCAGCCGGGAATTCCTTGGTTATATCTCCACCAGGGAATACGGTGTCGATAGGCTCCAGGAGGCCCTTCTCGGCAAACGCCTGCATGCGGTATCCGGCAAACCATGTTACCACATCGGGTGCTGAGCTGGATGTAAGCCAGCTGGCAAGCTGGGTCTTGAACTGCTCGTGGGCAATGGTGTTGACGGTAACCTTGATGCCGGGGTTGGCCTTCTGGAACTCGTCGACAACGCTCTGGAATACGGCTTTTGGTTTCTCGTCGGACATATAGGAATTGATTATCAACTCCTTGTCACTGGCGGGTGCGCAGGCGCCGAGCACGACGAGCGTGACCAGTGCGATGGCGAACAACTTGATGGCTGTTTTCATGGATACTCCTCCTTGTGATGATGGACCCGGCTGGCCGTGGCCATAAGGGTCATCTATCTGAACAGAAGTGGAGTGTAGGAGCATACCCCATTATTTGTCAACTGAAAGTTTCATATTTACTTATCGAATTCGTCAAGCGGAGCCGAATGAAGGCTTCTGAAGGCGCTTGGGCTGATGCCTTCCGCTTTCCTGAACACCCGGCACAGGTAGTTGCTGTCGGCGAATCCTACATCACGAGCGATCGCAGCTATAGGCAGTTGCGGCTTGGCGACCAGCAACTCCTTGGCCTTCGAGACCCGGAATGATGCCAGGTACTCGAATGGCCGCATGTCCAGGGCCTGTTTGAACAGCTTGCACAGGTATTGCGGCGTAACATCGATGATGGCGGACAGGTCCGCGATGCTCGTGGGCTCGGCGTAATGAACGCGGATGAAGTGCAATACCGGCGCCAGCTTCGCGTGGCGTGGCAGGGCATTGCGTGTTTTGGGCTCGAGTGCCACCCGCAGGGCGAGCAGAGTCTCATATACCAGTAGCGATGTCTCATGGTGGGCTATGGCCGAATCGACAAGCGAGGCGTTGTAGACCTCCCGCATTAGTGTTTTGAGCCGCCACAGGTCGGAGATGGCATAGACGCCTGAAGCCTCAATCCCGACGGCGCGGAGCACCTCATCGACACCGGAACCGCCAAAGCCCATCCAGTCGGTAACCCAGTCTCCGCTCAGGCTCCGGTACTCGTGTTCCTCGTTGGGAAGCAGGAAGAAGCCGTCTCCTGGCCCCACTTCCATGCGCTGGCCGCCGACCATCAGCTCGCCGCGACCGGAAAGGCATTGGATCCATTGGTACCAGGGATATCCCTCGGGCCGTTTGATGGCTTCCTGCGGCCAGTCATAGCCTATTGTGGCGAGAAAAAACGGCAGCCTGCGCTGGTTATCATCCAGAGTAGTAAAGACGAATGGCATGTTGGAAGGCGCTCCTGGCATCAACTAGATATTCATATTGTACTATTAACCTTCGAAAATGCAAGAGAAATGATGTGCCAATATGGTGTTTTCATTAGTATATTTCCATTATGAAAACTATTGCGTTGTTGCTGGCGATGCCGGTGGCCTTCGTGGCCGCTTCGGCGCAGGATTACACAATATCGAACCTAGCGACATCACCGTCGGAGACCGCTGGCTGGATATGGGAGTCTTTTGCCGACCGGGTTATGGGTGGCAAGTCCGAACTCGCGCCTCCCGCGGTAGTCGATGTTGACGGCACCAAGGCCATGCTGCTTGCCGGCAAGGTTGTGACCAAGGGCGGCGGATTCATACAGGTCCGCCTTCGATACGGCAAGGACAAGTTCAATGCATCGGCGTACTCTGGAGTCGAAATCGAGGTCGACTCCCGCACCACCACCTCGTGGTATGTATTTCTGCGAACAAAGGACAATCTGTTTCCCTGGAGCTATTACGGCGCTCAGTTCAAGCCTTCGACCGCGCGATCGACAATACGCATTCCATGGAGCGCATTCGAGGCCGCGAGCACTGGCAGGAAGAGCGTCAGAACCGAGTACCTGACGAGCGTGGCGCTTGTAGCCGCGTTCGAGGACTTCAACGCCTTCATGCACATATACCGGGTGGGCCTGTATCGCTGAGTTCTGTCCCGCTACCCGAGCCTTGCGGCATGCCGACCCATATTCGTGCGTGCCGCTCTCGGGAAACCCGGAAATGGGAGAAATTTGCCCAAAGCGTGCGCCATTCTTTCCTGTTCGCTCTGCGTAATCCATGCCACGTTGCTGTATTCCATTACGAGCAAGCTTGTTGCATATGCTAAATACTTAATAGAATAGAAATTAAGTTAATTCATTATAGTGAACTGCATTGTTGGCATGCTTCGTGCTATATAATAAATGTTCTATATTCCATTCGAGTGCTACAAGGAGATTACAATGAAGCGAACCTTCAGGACTTCAATTATCGTCGCGATGATGGCGCTCGTCGCGGCCGGCGCAAGCTGGGCGACTGGCCCGGATTACGGCAACACCGCGGCATCTGCGGCTATGGCCAGTGGCGCGTCCATCACCGTTACCGACATGCTGCGCTGGGCTGCCGAGGACGAGTATCTGGCTCATGGTGAATATGCCGCCATCATGCAGAAATTCGGCACGATGAGGCCCTACGACAATATCATGGCCGCTGAGGAGCAGCATCTGGCCTGGCTCAAGGCGGAGTACAAGACCAGGGGGCTGGCATTTCCGAACGACGGCTCGGCGGCATATATCGCCGTTCCAGCCGACCTCAAGGCTGCGGCCCAGGCTGGCGTTGACGCTGAAATCGCCAACATAGCGATGTACAAGGCCTTTCTTGCTCGCCCCGAGCTTTCCAGGCCTGAGAATGCCTCGGTAAAGGCCCTGTTCGACCAGCTGATGCGGGCCAGCGAGAACCACCTGCGCGCCTTCAAGACCCAGCTGTCAAAGTATCGGTAGCGGTTTTCTGCTGGCGATAATCATCGGGTCGCGGTATAGTGCTTACCCATGAACGCGACCCGCAAACTACTGGTTATCCTGAACCCCGTGGCCGGCAAGGGCAAGGCAGGGCAGCGCCAGCCTGAGATTGAGCGGCTTATGGCAGAACGCGGCCTGGTATTCGACCTACGGCTGACTGAGTGTCCAGGGCATGCTATAGAAATCGCGGCCGCAGCTTGTGATGATGGGTACGATGTCATCGTCGCGGCCGGTGGCGACGGCACCGTAAACGAGGTTGTCAACGGCATGATGGCCGCCAGGTTGGCCAGGCACTCGGCTTCGGCTTCTGGACCGGCCCTTGGCGTTCTGAGCGTAGGCAGGGGCAATGACTTCTGCTATGGGGCCGACCTTCCTGGAACCCTGGTAGAGTGCGTCGATGTGCTTGCCCGCGACAAGCGGCGTCCGCTTGATGTTGGCTTGATCAAGGGTGGCGACTATCCGAACGGCAAGCATTTTGCCAATGGTATAGGCGTTGGTTTTGACACCATAGTTGGACTCGAGGCCGCCAAACTGCGGCATGTGCACGGCTTCCTGGCATACGTCATCGGCGCGCTGAGAACCTTTGTCATGTATCCTGAGGCGCCGGAGATACGGATATCGTGGGAAGACACGGTCGTGGAGCAGGCCAGCCACCAGATTTCGATAATGAACGGCAAACGGATGGGCGGCACGTTCTTCATGGCGCCCGATGCGGAGAACCACGACGGGCGCCTGGAACTGTGCATGGCCGGGCGCATGAACCGCCGCGAGATGCTGGCGCTTATGGCCCGCTACACCAAGGGCACCCAGGCCGGCCATCCGAGGATCCGTACCGGGGGCTCGTCGCGCTTCATGATAGAGGCTCCGAACGGCGGCCTCATCGTGCATGCCGATGGCGAAACGATATGCACCGATGGACACTCACTTGAGGTTGCCTGCCTGCCTGGCGCACTCTCAATCGTCTGCGAACCGGGCCGCGTCGCCTCACAGCGCGCCGCAAGGCACTCCGCGACGTGAATTCGATTAGACTATCGTCCAGAATCGTCACGCCCATCATCAAGGCGGCGCTGTCAATCCTGTGCAGGATAGACGCGGACGCTATGCGGCAGGTTCCCCGAACCGGCCCGCTTATCATCATCACCAACCATGTCAACTTCCTTGAGGTTCCGATCATGTATACGCAGCTGTTCCCGAGGGATGTGGTAGGACTGGCCAAACGCGAGACCTGGAACAACCCGTTGCTCGGCACACTGGCCAACGTCTGGGGCGCTATTCCCATCGACCGTGGCGCCACCGATCTGCAGGCCATGCGCCTGGCACTGGATGCTCTGAGAGAAGGCAAGATTCTGGTGCTGGCACCGGAAGGTACGAGAAGCATCGATGGCTGTCTGCGGCGTGGTCATGGTGGGGTGGTGCAGCTGGCGCTGAGGAGCGGGGCGCCGATCCTGCCGGTGGCTCATGTGGGCGGTGAGCAATTCTGGAACAACCTCAAGCATCTGCGGCAGACCGGTTTCAGCCTGCGCGTCGGTCAGCCGTTCGTGGTAGAGCGGCCTGATGCCGCCCGGCTTGATGCCCCCGCCTCCGTTGGCCGTGAAATGCGCGCGCATATGACCGACGCGGTGATGAACCGCCTGGCCCTGCTCTTGCCGCCGGAGCGCCGCGGCGTCTATGCCGGGGCCCAGGCTGAGGCGACGTGCTATATCCGGCTGCTTGAGCCGATTAGCGACGCTCCAGAATGAGTTCGGAGTAGCTGCGGCCTTCTATCTCGCTGTCCGAAATGCCCGCCATGGCGAGAATGGCCCTGAGCCCACCCTGGGCCAATGCAATTTCCTCCGGGTCGTCGTTGTCCAGCATGCGCTCGATTTCTATGAAGTCACCGAGCCCCGCCACGGTAACCATCTCTATGGTCGTGCCTTGGTAGTCATACGCCCGGCCTGTCTTGCGCTTGGAATAGAAGGGCTCGCATCCCACACGCATGACCAGTGCCTCGAAGGCCGCTGCGTCGGTGACCTCGAACTCGGTCTCGCGGTTGACCTCGATGCCGCTATCGTTGCGCTTCTGCTTGAACGTGACGATGGCCTTCTGTCCATCGGTGCGCAGCCTGAACCCCTTGGTACCGCGCGAGACCCTCCAGTCGGGGCCGTGCCAATACTCGTCGGCCTTGTCAAAGGTTCTGAGGAAGCGGGCGAATGATGCGACGCGCACCTCGACCGACGCGGCGTCGCGCAGACGCGCCTTGAGCTCTATCTCCATCAGCGCAGACATGGGCGCCTAGGCCTTGCGCACGAGCACGGACTGGTCATAGTCCTCTGGCGGCTCGAAACCAAGCAGCTCCATGCACGTGGCGGCCAGCGAGCTGATACCCAGGCCCTCGCGCAATTTTGGCTGGTATTCACCCTGGTATTCCGGGTCATACAGGACGCATGGCACCGGGTTGAGCGAGTGACTTGTCTTGGCCCTTGGCTCGCCGTCGCTCTTTATTGTCACGGCGCCGGTCTTCTTGTCGTGCTCGAACATGTCGTCGGAATTGCCATGGTCGGCCGTCAGTATCATCATGCCGCCTGCCTTGGCCACGGCCTTCTTGAGGCGGCCGAGCTGCAGGTCCATCCCTTCCAGTCCGCAGACCACGGCCTGATAGACGCCGGTATGTCCTACCATGTCGCCATTGGGGAAGTTGAGGCGAATGAACCGGTACGTGCCGCTCGCAATAGCCTCGAGCACCCGGTCTGTAATCTCGGCGGTCTTCATCCAGGGGCGCTGCTCGAACGGCACCATATCGCTCTTGATCTCGATGTAGTCTTCAAGCTTGTCGTTGAACTTGCCCTGGCGGTTGCCGTTGTAAAAATAGGTCACGTGACCAAACTTCTGGGTCTCCGAAATGGCGAGCATAGGCACGCCAGAACCTGCCAGGTACTCGCCGGTGGTCCTGTCTATCGCCGGTGGGCTGACCAGGTAGGCTGACGGCACGTGCAGGTCTCCGTCATACTCCATCATGCCCGCGTAGACGACCCTGGGCCGGCGCACGCGGTCGAATTTGTCAAACTCGACGTTCTCGAAGGCTGCCGTGATCTCAAGCGCGCGGTCTCCGCGGAAGTTGAAGTAGACCACTGAATCGCCAGTTTCTATCGCGCCGATGGGCTTGCCATGCTCTT
The DNA here is from genome assembly GCA_035530295.1 of bacterium. GTDB lineage: Bacteria > Spirochaetota > Spirochaetia > Treponematales > UBA12059 > SZUA-370. The sequence continues at coordinate 185,244 of DATKVB010000003.1, forward strand.
CGATGACGAATTCGTGCATGTCCTGGTCTATCAGCGCCGGGTTCTCGGCCCTGTAGTGCTGTATGGCTTCTGTCGCGCTGGCGAAGCGGGCGCCCTTGCCAAGCACATGCGTCTGCCAGCCGCGGTCGACCATAGACCAGTCGGCGCCATAGCGGTCCATCGTTATGTACTGCCTGCCGCCGCCGGAGGCTATGCGGTAATCGAATCCGCCGCCGGAAAGCCCGGCCAGGAAGGCCTCGAACGGCTTGACGTACTCCAGCGCGCTCTGTTCACCGACATCGCGGCCGTCAAGCAGGGTGTGCACGCGGACGCGGCGCACTCCCTCTGTCCTGGCCCTGGCTATCATCGCCTTCAGGTGGTCGATGTGCGAGTGTACGTTGCCGTCGGAAAACAGTCCTATGAAGTGCAGCGCGTTGTCTGTACCGGACTGCACGCCGGCCACGAGGCGTTTCCAGGTGACGCCTTCGAACATCGCGCCGGTCGCTATGGATGCCGAGACGAGCTTGGCTCCCTGGGCAAAGACGCGGCCGCAGCCTATGGCGTTGTGGCCGACCTCACTGTTGCCCATGTCATCATCCGATGGCAGGCCAACGGCCTTGCCATGTGCCTTGAGGCGCGTCGCCGGACACGTAGCCTCCATGTCGCGGAACGCCTTCATGTTCGCATCGGCGACAGCGTCGCCCTCTGAATATTTGCCGTATCCCACACCATCCATGATGACGAGCACGAGCGGACCGCGCCTGGCGTGCCAGGCGTTATTCTTCTTGAGTGAAATTGACATTGACTACTCCTTGGAGTGATCGGGGGCGATTGTGACTATTCCTATTCGCCGAAATATTCTATCAGCGTCCTGACCTCGAGGCCGGCCAAGGTTGTGTCGTAGTGCAGGAAGGGCAGGCCTATGACGCTGAAGACGCCTACTGGCATGGCGCCGCCTTCTATCAGGATGTCAGCCGCAGCTCGCAGGGTTCCACCCGTGGCGACGAGGTCGTCTACCAAAAGCACCCGGCCGCCTTCCGGTATGTCGGCCTTGTGTATCTCTATCTCAGCGGTGCCGTACTCCAGGCTGTAGCTTCTGCGGAGTGTTTGGCCAGGCAGCTTGCCCTTCTTGCGGACCAGTATCAGCGGTATGCCAAGCCTGTCGGCCAACGGCGCGGCGAACAGGAAGCCTCGCGATTCTATGGCGGCTACCGCGTCGATCTTGGCTCCCTTGTAGAGTCGTACCATCGAGTCGACGCAATAGCGGAACGCGTCCGGCTTGGTCAGGACGCTCGTAATATCATAGAACAGGATCCCGGGCTTGGGAAAATCAGGAACCTTCCTGATCGCGTCATCCAGGTTGAAGCCTGCGGACATAGTCACCTCTGTGTGTCGATGATTGAGCGCGGACGGACCCGCGCTATGGGCCGATCAGCGCCGCTGCCCACGCGCCAGCGTCTCCGGAGCCGGAGGCATCAAGATCAGGCTCCACGACCCTGAGCTCGGAGGCCGCAAACGCGGTCTTGAGCACCTTGGTGGCGCCTTTGGCGCTTGAGTAGAACGCCGCCTTGCGTCCGGCCAGATTCATGCCGTGCAAAAGCCGCTTGACCTCCGCCCAGACGCGTGCGTCTGGGTCGTCGACGCCAAAGATGTAGGCGTCGGCCGCGAGTATCTCGGCTACGGCTACTTCGGACGCCGGGCGGGCCTTGACGATGGCTGTGGCGCCGAGCGCCTTTTTTACCTGCTTCGCGACGGCGTCGAGCGCGTCCCGCTCGTCTTCGAAGACCAGCAATAACTTGGTCGTTACGTTATTCACAGTGACAAGAATACTAGACCGCCGGGCTACAGCTGTCAAGGCGCGGTTTCCCGGAGCGCCGTTACGGGAATGGCTTAACCCAGCGCTACATCGAGGAACATCATCAGCGCAAAGCCGCCAAGCGCGCCGAGTGTCGAGATGTCCGAGTTGCCTGAGCCCTGTGACTCCGGTATGACCTCCTCGACCACGACATATATCATCGCTCCCGCGGCGAACGCCAGAGCGTAGGGTAGAAGAGGCCGCATCGACACGACCAGTATGGCGCCCAGTACGCCCGCTATAGGCTCCACGATGCCCGACAGCTGGCCGTACCAGAAGCTCTTGAGCCTGGATAGCCCTTCGCGCCTGAGCGGTATGGCGACAGCAGCGCCCTCCGGGAAATTCTGCAAGCCAATGCCCAGGGCCAGCGCGACGGCTCCGGCCAGAGTCGCCGAGCCCAGGCCGGAGCCAAGCGCGCCGAAGGCCACGCCGACGGCCATGCCTTCTGGAATGTTGTGCAGGGTTATGGCAAGTACGAGGAGGATGCTACGCTTCCAGGTGGTCTTGGGGCCCTCGGCGTCCTCGGTCTTCATGCCTATGTGCAGGTGGGGCGTGATCTTGTCGACGAGCTTGAGGAAGGCACCACCAGCGAGGAAGCCGACGACGGCGGGCAGCCAGCCCGGCAAGCCCATCGATTCGGCCATTTCTATGCTGGGCGCCAGAAGCGACCAGAAACTCGCGGCTATCATCACGCCGCCCGCGAAGCCGAGCATGCCATCGAGCACTTTTCTGTTTATCTGTTTGAAGAAGAACACCATGCCGGCGCCGAGCGCCGTGACGCCCCAGGTAAAGAGCGTCGCCAGCATAGCCTGACTGGTGTGGTGGAGTGAGGCGAACCATTGATACATGGCATATCCTTTCAATCCCGAGAATACTCACTGACGCTGTTCCTGGCAACAAAAAAGGCGCGCCCATTTGGGGGACGCGCCTTGATCAGCACAATGGGGCCTTATTACAGCTGGAAACGGACCATAGCCGACGCGCCCAGGCTCTTCGTGGCTGGGACGTAGGTAACCGTGGTATCAAGCTTGATCACCAGAATCTCGAATGACAGCCCGCCATAGACGCGGAGCACCGGGGAGGTGCTTTCGGCATTGAAAATGATGCCGGTCGTGCTGACGGGTGGCAAGCCTGCAGAAGCTAGGTCTGCGTTTATAGCAGCCAAGTTCGAATCCGTAACTGCGCCACCGTCATAGAGCAGGCTACTTTTTACGCCACCAGTAACGCTGGATTTTCCAAGGCTATAGCCAAGACCAGCATACGGGCGCAAAAAAAGAAAGCTCTTTGACACTTGCAGGGTGAAATCGAAGCTGTCTGTCGTCCAGTCCAATGAGAGGGCTGGAGTGGTCGCTTCGATTGTATGGCCAGGATATGTGTAGGTTGGTGAGTCTAGCGGCAGATTCATCGCGACGCTGCCCTTGAGCCTGTTATATCCGGCGCCTATCGATACGTCTGGAAGCAGGATGTTCTCCTTGAGCACCGCGAAGCGGATGTTGCCGCCAATGAGGGAGTAATCGGCGGTTATGCCGGAGGCCGAAAGGGCAGATGCGACGCCCGATGGCAGCACCATAGCCTTGAGGCCCACATCGAATGGCAGTATAAGGCCACCGAGCTTGGCGCTCAGGGCGGCCGCGGGCACGGGCAGGCCGAAGGTCTTCAGAGAATCGGGCATCGTCACCTGCATCGCATCGAAGAACGTCTGCATGCTTGCCGCAGGTACGGCGGTCATGCCGACCGCTAGGCCGACGCCAAAGTGCGGAAAGCCCCCAATGTAGGCGTCGGACCAGTTGTTGCCCACGGTGGCGTTGTATGACAGCGTGCTGGCCATATCCGCAGAGAAGGTGGTGAAGCCAGATTGGAAACCGGCAAGAGTCTGTCCCCAGGCGCCGGCAGCTGCCGCCAGAACCATCATCGATATAAGGATAGCGCGTTTCATGGTACCTCCTGTAACCTTGCGGCGGAGACCGATTCCCGCCGCTCTTGTAGAGAATATACCACATCTGCGATATAAAACCACCAAGTTGTTCATTGAATGGACAAAAGAAGATCCCGAATACGGTATGAAGACCAGGCTCCCTTTTCGGCATCATGGATCTCGATGTGTACATGCGTACCGTGGTTCTTCTTGCGCGCGTTGACGCCGGTATTGCCACCAAGTCCCAGGCTCTGGCCGGAAGCCACCATCTGGCCGACGCGCACCCCCACGGATTTCAGGTGCAGGTACACATAGTACTGGTGCCGATCAGGATCGTATATGATAACGCCGTTGCCAGCGTTTGGAGACAGGCCCCCGGATCGGTACAGTGATGGCTTGTCGCCGCCATCCCAATCATCGGCGGTCGAGACGACTATGCCGCTACTGATGCTGTTGATGGCCGGCCCCGTCTCAGCGGCGCCATGCCGCTTGACGCTGGTAAAGAACACATCGAGCGCGTACTGGTGCGAGTACTTGAGCGCCGATCGACCAGGAATCCATCGATCGGACCGGGCCAGCACCGGCGACAGGTCATGTGGACGATCCGACCCCGCCCCTGAGCTGTGCCAGACCGTCTCGATGGCCGTTTCCAGTGCCGGAGCGGCCTCACGCGCCTGGTCTAGCACCGCCAGAATATCGGCATAGGCACGGCCATACGCGCTTGTGATTCTGGCATCGGAGCGCAGGTCAGGCTCGTCGCGCTCGCCTATGATGCGCGCCTGGAACCATGCCGTCGGTGGCAGCAGCTCACCCAATGCGGCTGCCGGATCGGCGCCGCTTGCCTCGACTGCCCTGGCCCAGGCCAACGCGCGCCGGCCCGCGTCTTCGGCCCCCACGCCAGCCAGTGACTCGGGCGACAGGTCGTGAGCCAGCAACCGTATCAGCATGACACCCGTAGGCTTCAGCGATTCGACGGCGGGCTCCGATTCAACATGCTCCATGGGCGTCGACGTGGTCGAGGCCACCGCGCTGGAGCCAGTTGCCACCACCGCCGCCACGAATGCCATGAGCCAGCACCCTGCTATAATTGTAGCCGCCAGACGCACCCGCTTGCCGATACGTTGCCCCTTTTCCAGGAAGACTATGGATGCGGACAAGTCTAGCCGGGGGCGGGCAGGGGGTCAAGGCGGCGCTTCCTGGCGGGCTCGCCTTCATTGAAGCTCTGTTCCGTGCCGTATATACTTGCCGGCGCGTGGGGGTGAACATGGGTGCGCATCAGAGTCGAAGAATCATGGTGATTTCTGGCATTGCCATCGCGCTGGTGGCGGCTATCGTTGTATCATTCGTATTCGTGACGAGGAAGCCGGTGCTGGCACTCTACGGCCTGGATGATCGCGAGACCCAGGCAATGCGCAATCTCGTGGGTGATACCGCCAGGCTGACTGTGGCCGCGGCGTTGCCCGTGGCACCAGCTCGCTTCCCCAGGGCCGACGTCATTGTCGCCAGGTCCGGCGTGGCCGTTCGCGCGGAGTCGCTCACGCCTCTCAAGATGCCGGACGACATCTTGGCCAGGACGGTTCCCAGCCTGAGGCGAGCCGTCGAGATCGATGGCGTGCCTCAGGCTATGCCGCTTTTTCTTGATCACTTCGAGCTGGCGTGGAACAAGGATCGCTTCTCATCACGTGGCCTTGTAACCATGAATTCGCTGGACGATATGGAACGCGCACTGGCATCCTGGACAGCGTACAGGCAAGTGACCAGAAACGCGCTCGAGAAGTCAACCTACGCCTTCGCGTTTGCCGGCGGCGATGACGAGTCGCTCCTCCTCTTGCTGTCGGCGCTCTGCGTCTCGGAAGGAGGGCTTTCAGCGTACAACGTGGTGACCAGGAGTCTTGTCTCGGGCACACCGCTCGATGCCTTGGCCGGCGTGGTCATAGGGACTTCGGCGGACGGGAAACCACTGACCCTTGGCGCGATACTGGACAGGCTCGCATCCTGGATCAAAAAAGGGTACATGCATCCCGAGTGGTATGCCCTGAAAGATAAGGATATCAGGTCAATGATCGAAGGCAACGTGGCCTTCATGAGCGCCCAGCTTCTATCGTTTCATCGCAGCGTTGACTACAACGCCATTATGCGCTTTGCATCCGGGCGGTTCCCCGCCGCGTCTGCGACCATGGATAGAGCGCTCGTCGCGCCGCTGACCATAGCAATCGTGACCGCCAGTCACGGTCGTTCGCCCAAGGCGCTTGACCTGGTCCGCGCCATGACCGACGCGGCCACAGCGCGCGAGGCCGCCAGCACTTCGGGCCGCTCCACGACAATAGCCGCCGCGACCGCTCCCGATATTCAGGCCGCCGACGCCCTGTCCTTTGCCGCGGCGAGTTCCACCGTGGTGTCGGGCTGGTATCGTGACGCGTTCGCTGACGAGGCTGCCGCGGCTCGATTCGCTGCCGCGGTGAGGGCGCGGTTGAGGCGATAGCAGCGACTGCGCCAGGCACATGATTTTCAGCTCTCTGGGTGCCGCGAGCGTGCCCGCGGATCTTTACCCTTCACAGGCTGATCGGGCCACAAGAGTCATCTCGGAGACGCCAGGAAGCTGAGGAGATGCACAATTGCCTGTGAATGGTACGGGGCTGTCACGGTAGCGACCGGGCAACCCCACCACTGCATGCAGCGGGCTGGGGTTGCTAGTTGCCCGGCTGCAGCTTGGCATATTCGAGCTTGTCTCCCAGCCACCCTACGATCGGCATGTTAAAGGTATTCGTCAGATATTGACCGATCTGCGTATGATTGAACTGCTCCATCCCTCCTTTGGGTGTGGTCAAGGTTGGTACTGCAATGATCTCCCAATTGCCCGAATATGTTTCATTCTCTCCATTGCTGCCTGTGACACCATGTGAAATTGAACCTGATGTCGCATCAAAATTTGGGTATGCGATGCGCAACGCTTTCCGTGTTCCATTATATGAGTCCGAATAGTAGGTTATATAGGGTTGTCCTGTTTCAGGTCCAACACCATCACGATCTATGAGCTGGATATTGGTCCAACTACCGACCGATAGGTATTTGTCAACGAAGACCACCCCATCTACAACAGGTGCGGATGAAGATCCATCCCATGAGATTCGAGCGAACTTCAAATTGGCATCGCCAGTATCATAATAGGCAATATACAGCTTGCTTCCCAATGCAACCATCGACACGTGGCTTCCACTGAAGGGGTTGTTGTCCACAGTTAGCGTTGTCCAGGTTGACCCTGTATTAGTCAGATTGGTAGCAGGTGCATAGGCATTTGCTGACCATGCAAGTTTCAGTATGCTGTTTGTCTCATCGTAATATATTATGGCAATGCCCCCTGTCACCCCTACCTTGGCGATATCATAGAACTGACTTGATGCAGACGCGGTGCCAGGTATAACCATGACGGGACTGGCCCTGGTATTGTCATTTGTAGCCTGGGTCATGTTGGTTGTATTCGCTGCAGATGCTTGAAAGCTAATGAACGTCAAATTCTTCTGACTGACCTCGTCATCATAATAAGCTAGGTAGACATTGGCATTATTGCCCGCGGAAGTCTCGGCAATCATCTTTGGATACTTGAAGCGGTTCAGTTGTCGGCTCTGGTAATCCTCACCGATGATTTCTATGAATCGATTTCCAGCCGTACCGTATGCTGCACTGCCAGTAGCATCTCGATTCAATTGTAGAAATCCGATATCGGCTCCTGAGAATGCGTCTTCAACTGAGAGAATCCAGTAGGTTGCATCCGCATATGCCAGGGCAGTCTGGCGCTCGTACCAGAGGCCAGCCTTGGCCGTAGTGGTGGTGTCACTGCTTGTCCTATATGTATAGCCATCGTTATCGTTGGTGTAGCTGAAAATTGGCTGTACGCCTTCCATCATCATATCAGGATAGTAGTAGGTCTGGTTATTGAAGTTCGCGTTGCTCAACTGCGTATTGGCCCATACCCAGAGGTACCGCGTGTCGGTCCACTTATTGCTTCTCGGATTGGACGAAACATACTCGATGTTGCTTTCTTCAGTATCCAAATCAATGTTGTTTATGCTTGGGACGGTATTGACAAATACAGTATAATAACCCGAGCGGCCTAGATTGGCAGCAGCCTTTGATATGGTAAGTTCGTTGCTGCTTACCAATGAGGTGATCGGCGCTGTCCCCGAAGGTGATGTGATCGGTGTAGCAGACACACTGCTTGACGGTAGGTATCCAGCTCCTCCGAGATTGAAGCCATTCACCTTGAATGTATTGGTGGCATGTTGTTCTATCGAATAGGTGCCATGTGCACCCCGGAGAACATCCAGGGTCAGACCAGTTGTCTGCGCAGCGGTATTTTCAATCCCGGTAATATACGGCACCACATCCACTTGGTACGAAGCCTTCTGGTTTGAATCAAGGTATATGGAGTACGCGGTTATGGTGGTATCTATGGCGTCGGAGAACACGATGGTGCCGGCGTTGTAGGTTCCGATGCGGCTGGCATAGGCCTGTTCGCCTGATCCAAGGATGACCAATTGACCCGCGCGTATAGCCGCGTTCGGCGTGACGACAAGTGAATTGTTTGTCGGACGCGTGCCGGTTCCTGCCAGCGCGTTGGCGCTGTCTGTCGCGGGGCTCGGGCTACCGGCCTTGTCCTCCGCTACGATGCGTATGACTCGGTTTGCCGCGGCTACGCCTGTAACCTTGGAGCTGTTCCAGTCAAGCTGCCACGATATGCGGTGTCCCGACTGGTCAGGCGCGGTGTCGAGTATTGAGACTTTCCAGCCATTGGCCGCCCACTGATCGCTCGCTGTCCAGATTCCGGCCGCATAGCTGGCGACCAGGGCGTAGGTATATGAACCGATCAATTTTGTTGAAGGCGCTCCGGTGAACGTGAAGCCATCAATGTAGGCGTACAGCGATTTGATACGCTGATCATCGTAGGCGACGCCCCGTATGCTGATCTGGCCCGAGACATCAGGATCGACACCGTCATACACGCCGGCAATCTCGATGTGCCCGTTGGCGCGCGAGCTTGCGTACAGTGAGTTGTCTATCGAGCCATTCCAATAGAAGGGGCGGACAGCCACGGTCGGTGGCACGCCATCGTCATAGTCGATATCCATGGTTGCCCCACGGACGATGTTGAGGCTGTCGAAGCCAACGGTCGTCTCTTCGGTGCTGTCCCATATCGTCAGCGTAAAGGTATGCGATCCATCCCCGATGGTGACGAGATTGGCGTCTGTCAGCGTTATGGGCGCGAGTACGCTGTTGGTACGCAACGCGTAATTGTCCAGTGTAAACGCGCCTGTCATCCAGAGCTTCAGGTCGCCATTGCCATTGGTAACGACTGGCTCTATGTACATCGGTCCTTCCTTCACCAGGAAGGGGAAGGTTTTCGTCTCGCTGACAACGATATCGCTTGAGTAGTCAAATTGCTGCTTCTCACCGCTGGAGACAGTGCTGTCGTCGTTCAGGTCGGCACCCAGGATTATGGCGGCCATGCGCGGGCCATTGTTCTCGATCTTGTAGCCGCTGGTCTGGTGGTGGACAGAGTTGCCGGCCTTGTCGAAGACCGTATAGTGAATCTCTATCGGGCCGTCCGGTATGGCATCGCTCTTGATGTCGACCGACCATGTATAGGTTATGCCCGAGTCCTGCTTGAGGTATTCAACGTAGTGGTCGCCATCGTCATTGACGACAGAGAACACCTCGTATGCCTGATTCACGCCGACCGCGACATCGAGACCGTTCCAGGTCACGGTGCCGGTCGTGCTGTTCCAGGCTGAGATGATGCGGTACTCACCGGCGATCCGCAGCGTGTTGCCGACGGCTATGTCGGTGTTGCCAACAAGCGCCGGGGCGACGAATGTCTTCTCCTGCCCGGCGATGCGCGTTACCGAGCCCGACGCGACAACTGAACTCTCGACGGTATCCTTGTGGTCGATCTGCAGGGCAAGCCGTATCGTGTAGGCAGTCTCGGTCAACGGCACGTCGCCTCCGGTCCAGCCGATCTGTCCGGTCGTGGGGTTGAAGCTACTGATGGTTCGCAGATTGGCTCCGACCAGTATCTTTTGGCCATTGACTATCATGGTGTTGCTGATCAGTGCCACGGCTGACAGGCTGGTCAGCGTTGCTCGACTCGCCGTGCCCTTGAGGGTGGGGTAGCTGCCGGCAAAGTCTATGGCGCCCAGCGGTACCGAGGTGTTCTGCGTGCCAGGATTGTAAATCCGGTCGAAGGTCGTGCTGCCGTTGCCGCGGCGGATAAAGAATACTTCCACATGGTCAACGTCCGAGCCTACGTCCTCGGCCGTGCCCTTTACCTTGTACCAGCCGTTGCTCTGGGCGACAGCCGCGGGACTGGCGCTCGCGTTGAGCGTGCCGATCGGGGCCTGGTTGTCATAATTGATGCGCACCTCATAGACGCTCTCCCGTGGTGTCGCGCTGTTGTCGTAGGCTGTAATGGTGAACTGCTTCGAGCCCGATGTATCGGCGGGCAGGCTGATTGGTACGGCCAGGTCATAGCCCTTGCCTGAGTACCCAGCGGTGAACCAGGTTGGGTTGCCGGCCAGTGATCCGGTTATGGCGCCCGTAATCTGGATGTCGGTGATGCCACCGTCATCGGTAACCGAGCCACGCATGTAGACCGTGGTACCGTTGACGTACATGCCAACCGAATAGGGCTGTTCGTTGCCATTGCCGATGGTCGCATCGGGATCGATTGTTACGGGACTGGACGAGCCGAATTGCGGCACGTTCTTGTCTATCGTTATGGGCTGGGCCGCGGTCCATGCGCCATAGGTTCCGTATATGTCCTTGCCACGAAGTCGTATCTTGATGACCCGAGTATCCACGACCGGATTGAACTCGCCATTTTCGTTGATGGTGCGGTACCAGTTGGCCGACCCGATAACCTGCTGGCCGAGACCTGTGTTGTACCAGTCGACAAGTTGTGAATCAACATCGGACGCGTCGAAAACGCCGTCATTGTTCACGTCTATCTGCATGTATACCGAATCGACGGCATCATCATCGGTGGCCATGCCGTAGACACGTATAGTCCCGCCCAGCGTCTTGGTCGGATCCGCGGGGTCAGGGTAATACACGGTAACGCGCGGGCGGTCTCCGCCCGGGTCGAGCTTGATCATGTAGTCGCCAAGGGTCGTTACCGCAATATTGCCGGCGTTGTCCTCCGCCCTGATGAGCACGGGGAATTCCCATATCTGGTCGTTGTCAACATCCTTTGATTCAGCGCTTGCAAATACGCCGCTGCCAATCGAGGTGATGTCCACAGAAGCGCCACCCGCTATGGCAGAGACCCTGAAATCGTTGGCCGTCGCATAGATGACGTAATAGGTCGTCGTGCTGGCAATTCCGCCTGGCAGTGGCGTCCCGCTAAAGTATACCTTGTTGCCGATTACAAAGCCGTGCCCGGGGCTTGTCACCGTGTCGGACGCGATGTCTATCGCCGTCACGGTCTTGCCCGCGTAGAGGTCAGACCGGTTGGCGCCGGTCAGGGCTATCTCCCAGCTATAGATGCTGCCACCGACGGGCGTCCAGTCTTCGGTGTCGTAGTTGTAGCCTAGCTTGTACGATACGGACTTGAGTCCTGCCGTCTGGTCAAGCGCGGTGCCCTTGATCGTGATATCGCCGTTGACGACTTCATTGTGCGATGGTGTCGTCACCGTATAGAGCGGCGGCGTGTTGTCCACAAGGATGGTTCGCATCACCGTAGTCTTGAGGCCGGAATTGTCTTCTACCTCAATAGTTGCCGTGATGGCGCCGTCCGCGATGCCGCTCGTCACATCGATGAGTCCCGAATCATATATGGTATAGGTGGTGCCGTCCTGGACCTCTGTGCCATTGGCGCTGGCCAGGAATGGCGAGCCTGCGGCGCCGGGCACGGCGACATGAACCGTCTTGATGCCGCTGGCATCGGTGGCCAGGGTCCGTGCCTTGAACACGCCCGTAGTTCCACCGAACGACATGTTGGTGATCAGGGGCAACGCGTCGGCAAAGTCATAGGCGATCGTGCGATCGACAGACAAGGTTGAATACACGTCCGGGAAGTTGGTATCCACTTTGTACGATACCGTGCTCTCAATGTACACGCTCGGTACGCCGTTCTCTACCCGGGGCTTGTCTGCGCTTGCGGCAGCGTTTGTGGCAAACACGCGAGCGGTCTTGTCGGTAACCCTGAAGTACAATGTCTTGGTTCCATCACCTGCCGATGAGTCATAGCTGAAGGTTCCGCCGCTCATCGCTATATCTGTCCATGCAGAACCATCCTCGCTGATTTCCAGTTTGGTCGGCGTGCCATCATCGTCGGATACGCTGCCGAAGACGGTGTTGGACATCTTGAGGGTAGTCAGGCTGGGGACGCCATCCGGATCTATATTGGACAGCTTGACGATGGGCCTGTCCGAGTCCTGGTCCACGTTGATGTCGAGCACCTTTGGCGTCGCGGGTGCGGTGGCCATGTCGTTGCCGGCGCCGTCGACCGCGACGAGGTATATTCTGTAGGCTGTCTTGTCGCTCAATAGCGTCGTATCGATGCTGAAATTGAAGGCATATTTCTGGTTCACGAGCAGCGCGTAGTCGCCAGGGAACGTCGGGACCGGATCGGCGGTCCTGGCGACGGCGTAGTACAGCGAGGCGACCTGGTTGTCGTCGCTAGCCGTTCCGCTTACGCCCAGCGTGCCATTTACCGTCGCGACATCATCGGGTGACAGGAAGTTTACTGCCGGAGCGGCGCTGTCGTATATGATCTGTACCGTGCCGGAGCCGGTCTTGGCCGGGTTGGAGTTGTCGGTCGCGTCGATGCGGATGGAGTTTGAACCGCCGGCGCCATTGAGCCACGCCTTGTCGACGGCAAAGCTGAAGGTGAAGTTCGGCACCGCTCCGCCGACAGTAGCCGCGCCTCGGTCTGTTCCATTGATGAATACTCTGACCGAAGCCAGGCTCTTGTCCTCGGTTATGGTCCCGGTCAGCGCGAAGCTGTCCTTGACATACGAGCCTGAGACGGGGCTGAAGCCAGCCTGGTTGACGACCGGTACGTCGTTGTCAACCTGAAAGGCAATCGTAACGGTGGAGTTCCAGTAATTCGACTGGGGCAAGGCGACCGAGCCAAAGTCACCGACGACGGAATTGCTGTCACGGGTACGCACGCTGAGCCTGTAACTGCCGCTTGTCAGAGCGGGCAACGGGTATGTCTATGAATAGCTGGCGGAGGTACCGGTCTTGGCGGTGATGTCGGTCCAGTTCTGCTGGACAACCCAGATACCGGGGCTCGCCTCGAGTTCGATGAGCATCTGTATGGCCGATGTGGCATTCACAATGCCGTCGTCGTCACCGGCGGTGCCTGATACGATGTAACTGCCACCGACGACTGCGCCGGGGCTCAGGTTGTTTACGGTTACGCTGGGCTTGTCGGTGCTCTGCAAAACGGAGAATGCCATGCTGGTTTCTGATGAGTTGCCGGCGGTGTCGTACACGCGCACCCACAGCGTGTGGGCTCCGTCTGACAGACTCTGGGTATTGTATATCCACGACCAGGAATAGGTGCCGGTGATTGGCACGTATGTGCCTGAATCGATCTTGGCCTCGGCCTTGTCAAGCACGGTTATGAAGGCGTCGCCCGAGCCGTCAGCGACCGATCCCCTGAAGGTTACGGTGCCATTCAGGTCGGTGCCTGGATCGTTTATGGTGATGTGCGGCGGGTCCACGTCCATGATGATCAGTACCTCGCTCTGCCCCCAGACGCCGAGGTTGTCGCGCGCGTTGACTCGAACCTGGGTGGAACCTCCGATGATTCCGCTCAGATCCAGGTCGAAGTTGGTCCAGCTTACCGATGAGGCCGGAGTGATGGGTATGGAATGCACGGCCAGGTTGTCGGCCTGTATTGTCACCTCTTCTATGCTGTTGCCTGTGCCTTCGCGGCTTGCACTGCCGTCCACGAATATGTGCTGGCCAAGGCCATAGTACAGCTTCCAGGCAACGCCATCATTGTCAGCAGCGGTGGAATTGGCAGTATTGATGCTGACAAGCGGACGGCCATCATCGATGACGACGTACCGTATGCCAGAGACACCCGTGGCTCCGCCATTGTCAATTCCCTGCAACTGGATGGCATAGACGCCATTGGTGCCCGGCAACGGGAAGCTCCATCGCTGCTCGTAGCCGGTATTTCCTTCTACTATGGCGGTAGTCCACCCCGCCGCATGGATGTCGGCAGGCAGGAGTGCGTATCGGTAGTTGACGATCAGGTCATCGACGTTGTTGTCATCGTCCTTGATCGTTCCATTTGCCTTGGTGCCGCCGGCGTAGCGTTCCGCTGTGGCTTCGCTGGTGCATGATTCATCAGGAGTAACGAAGGTGAATGTAGGCAGGTCGCTATTGATGTTTACCTTGAGCAACGTCGGGCTCGCGTCCTTGTCCTTGCGGTTCGCTATGAGGGTTGCCTTGTTGATTGTGACATCGGGGATGGTATCGCTGTCTTGCGGCATGGCATCGAGCGTATCAACCTGGGATGCTGTTATCTGGTTATTGTCATTAGCGGTGTACAACGACTTGTATTCGTACTGGTAGTGGTTGGCGTTGCCACCATCGTCGATCGCGGTCACGACGACGGTCAACGATTCAGCCATCAGCGAGTATGCCGGATCGGCGGCGTTGAAGACCACGTCCCACTTGGGCACCGTCGTCGAGTCTGCGACATAGATTGGTACGCTCTGGCCGGCCTTGAATACGCTGACCGTTACCTTTGTTATGGCGGACAGGCTGTCGTATGAATCACCGGAAATGTGAATCTCGCCATTGTACTCCGCTGCCAGATCGAGCGGCGTGTCTATCAGAACGGTAGGAGCCCTGTTGTCAAAGGTGATGAGCACCCGATCCTCCGAGGCGTTGCCACGCGCATCCTTGAGGGTCACCGCTATGGTATAGGGGCCGTCGTCAAACTGGGCCGTATCGATGTCTCCGGTGGTCCAGCTGTTTGATGCTATCGTCGTGTCAAAGGTCGCGATCGTTGCGCCTGTTGTCTTGTTGAGCAGCCTGACCTCGGCGCTGGCCAGTCCATAGGAGTCTTCGGCCATTCCCGAGATGGTTATGGTCCCGGATCTGACCGAGCCCTGTCCAGGGGCGATGCTTATCGACCGGGGGGCAACGAGGTCGACGGCCCCGCCCAGCCCGAAGAGTGGACTCTTGCACGTAACGGCAAGCATGCCGAGACTCAGCGCCAACAGCATTCCAATCGCTCGGACAGCGCGTCGTTTCATCGATCCGATGGTCGTCTTCATGGCAAACTCCCGCGTGGCACGGTTCGGGTACAGGTATACCCGTATCAAGTATCGGTATGCTGGCTACAACTTTTGATTGCTGAAATTGGATGGCTCTATAGTAGATGAATATAGCGCATAACGACCAAAATGACGAACTCGACGCATTTATTGTCGAATACATAAATCATAGAGGCATTTTCATAGCATAGCAAGCGGAGTAAAGGCGGCTTGGCTGCATTCGACAAAAACGTCGAATGCGACAATAATGTCGAGTGTTGCTATTTACTTGTATTGATTAGATTTACGCAGCGGACAAACAGCTCTTTGCAGACCCTGGCATCATCGCCACCGCGGTGGGCGGCCGTCTGCTCCAGGCCGAATGACGCGGCCAAGGCCTTCAGCGAGTAGCTGGGCAACCCTGAGATCGCCGTTTTCGCAATCGCTACTGTATCATAGGCCGGATTGGCCGGCTTTTCAATGCCCGCGCGGACCGTTTCGGCAAGGAGGAAGCCCATGTCGAATGGCGCGTTGTGGGCAACCAGGATTGATCCTTCCAGAAAGGGCAACAGCTTGCCGGCGACCTGGGCAAACGTCGGAGCCATCGATACGGCAAGGTCGTCTATGCCATGAATGGCGCTGACCTCAGGCGGAATGGGCCGCTGGGGGTTGACGAGCGTCTCATAGCGACCTTCTTCGATGGCGATCCACTCGTCGTCGGCCTGCTCCATGTGGAACGCTATGGCGCCGACCTCGACGACACGATCCTGATCCGGGGACAGGCCCGTCGTCTCGAAGTCGATGGCGACGAAACGCACACGGCCCAGTGTGGACAGCAGCGCGTCGATGTCATCGGTACTCAGCCGACTGACACGCGCGCCTCCGTATGATCTGTGCTCGCCGGGGCCATGTCCGGCCCCGCTTCTGGAACGTATCAACCGATGACCCGCTTGATGTCGGCAAGAATCGCGTCGACCTTTGCGGCGCTCTGTGCCTTCGTGGTGGCAAGCCCCGTGGATCCAACATCGGTGCGAGCCAGCACATAGTACTTGATCTTGGGCTCGGTGCCGCTGGGACGTACGGTAACCATTGTGCCGTCGGTCAGGTACCACTGTATGACGTCGCTCGTGGGCAGGTTCACGGTTTCGGTCTTGCCTGGCGTCTTGATGCTCCATGACAGCCCTGTCTTGAAGTCTCGGATGCGATCCACGGCTATGCCACCGATGCTCGACGGCTGACTGGCGCGGTACGCGTCCATGATGCCGCGCATCGTGTCCATGCCGGTCGGGCCCTGGAAATACTTGTTGATGCCCCGTTCCTCATGGTAACCGTGCTGGAGGTACAGCTCATCCAGGCGCGCAAGAAGGCTCTTGCCCTTGCTCCTCCAGTACAGCGTCATCTCGGCTGTCATCGCGGCGGCCGATATGCCATCCTTGTCACGCACCTCATTCTCGACCAAGTAGCCGTAGCTCTCCTCGGTGGCATAGACGAAATCCAGACCATCGCGCTCGAAACGGCGCATCGTGTCGGCTATCCACTTGAAACCGGTCAGGCAGTCATGGCACTCGGCGCCATACGATGCGGCTATCCGTGATTGCAGCTCCGTCGTCACGATGCTCTTGATCGTGGCCGGTCGCTTGGGCATGAGGCCCAATTCTTTTCTGGACAGAAGAATATAATCAGCGTGGAGGGCGCCAAGCTGGTTGCCGGTAATAAGCGTAAAACCGCCGGAACCATCGGGCACCGCAATGCCGAGCCGGTCGGCGTCAGGGTCCGTGGCCATAACGACATCGGCCTTGACCTTTGCGCCAAGATCAAGCGCCATCTTCAGGGCGGCGGCTTCCTCGGGGTTCGGGTACGACACCGTTGGGAAGTCACCATTCGGCGCCTTCTGCTCGGGCACCGTCACCACCGACAATCCAAGATCGCCCATGACACGCTCGAATGGCATGGCGCCGGTACCGTGCAGGGGGGTATAGACGATCTTGACATCCTTGGCCATTGACTTGAACAACGCGGGCCGGAACAACCGCGATTTGACCATCGCGATGTACTGATCGTCTATGTCCTTGTCAATCATCACAAGCAGACCCTTGGCCAGGGCTTCTTCCTTGGGCATAGACTTGATTGTTTTGACCGCGTTGACGCGCTCGATTATGCCCACGTCGTGCGGTTCGATTATCTGGGCTCCATCGTTCCAGTAGGCCTTGTAGCCGTTGTACGCGGGTGGATTGTGACTGGCCGTTACGACGACACCCGTGGCGGCCCCCAGTTTCCTGATGGCATAGGACAGCTCGGGGGTGGGGCGGAGCGAACTGAACAGATAGGCCTTGATGCCGTTGGCGGCAAAAATAAGCGCGGTATCGAGGGCAAACACGTCTGAATAGTGGCGCGAGTCATAGGCGACGCACGCGGACAGGTTTTTCTCGGCAACATGGGCGTTGATATAGTCGCACATGCCCTGTGTGGCACGCCTGACCACGTAGGAGTTCATGCGGTTGTACCCGCCGCCTATCACACCGCGCAGACCGCCGGTACCGAACTCCAGGTCGCGGTAGAAGCGGTCCTCGAGCTCCTTCATGTCGTCGGCTTTGATCAGCGCATCGACCTGATCCCGGAAGGTCTGATCGCTCTCCTTGGCAATATAGTCGCGCGCGCGCGCGAGGATGTCTGTCCTGTTCATGTCAGCCTCCACTTGGTGTCGTTCCAGTATACTGGCATGCGCGGCGGAAGTGAAGGTCTTGGCCGGCTCACCGTCTACCGAGCGGCCAGTCCAAGCAGCGGCGGTATGTCATCCATCGAGTCTGCCAGCATGCTTGCGCCCGCCACGAGCAGTTCCGCAGCGCCGCGGAAGCCCCATACGGCGCCGATCGCCAGCATGCCGGCGGCCCGGGCCGTAAGCATGTCGACGTTTGAGTCACCGACAAAGGCGCATTCGGCGGGCGATACACCGCACGCCCGCGCCGCCTCGAGCGCCATCGCCGGATCGGGTTTGGCCGGTACTCCATCGAGGCCGCCCCTGACCATCGCGAACCGGATATCGCCGAAGAGGTCCGCCACGAATGTCTGGGTGATGCGGTCCGGCTTGTTCGAGACGACAGCCAGAGGAGCGCCGGCAGCTGACAGAGCCTTAAGCGCCGCGATGGCGCCAGGATAGGGCCTCGAATTGCCTATGCCCATCGAGTCGTATACCTCGAACACCTCAGGATAGAATTCCTCGACCCGATGCGACTCGGAGGCAGGCACCGCGTCGCGAATCAGGGCACGCAAACCCCTGCCAACCAGCAATCGATATGAATCTCGGGTATGCTCAGGCCACGATCTGGAACGCAGGAACGCGTTGATAACCGAGGCTATGTCATCGAGCGTATCGACGAGCGTACCGTCAAGATCGAATAGGAAGGCTTTGATCACGGCTGGACTATCGCTACTGGTCCTGGAGATGGGCATGGGCATGATCCTTGTCAGACAGTATACAGGTAGAGTACGAATTCATGGCGTGGCTGGTCAACAGAATGGAACGCCGCAGGAGACCGCATGGGACAGATCGAGTTTGACGAGCGATTCACGGCACTCTTCGGCGAGCGCTGGCCTGGGTTGCGCGCGGCATTGCTCGATGCCGGCGACGCGGTTGATTATGCCGATGGCCTGGCCGCTCCGTACCATCTGGATTCGGCATCGATAGTAGCGGCCAGGGCTCTGCGTCTGCCGGAGGCCGGATCTGTCCTCGACGCCTGTGCCGCCCCCGGCGGAAAGAGCCTGGTCATGGCCTCGCACATGGGCGCCGGCGTGCGGCTCTTAAGCAACGAGTTGTCGAGCGAGCGCCGGCGCCGCCTGTCAGGCGTCCTGGACGCCCACCTGCCCGCGCACGTGCGGCAGCGGGTGACCGTATCCGGCTTCGACGCGGCTGCCGCAGGCGGCAGATCCAGCGAGCGCGGCAGATTTGCAGCGGTACTGCTGGACGCTCCGTGTTCGAGCGAGCGCCACGTGCTCCGTGATCAGGCCGCGCTCGCCGCCTGGACCCCGGCGCGCATCAAGTTCCTTGCCCGAAGGCAGTGGTCGCTGTTGTCAAGCGCCTTTCTGCTCCTGGCTCCCGGCGGATCGCTTGTCTACGCTACCTGCGCGCTGTCGCCAGAGGAAAATGACGGTCCTATGGAGCGTCTCTTCGACAAATACGGACAGGCGGTCAGGCTCGATCCTCTCGACGAGGCACCAGCGTTGGCTGAGACCACGCGGTTTGGCATCCAGTTCCTGCCCGACCGCGCGGGTGGGGCAGGGCCGCTGTATGTGGCGCGCGTAATAAAGGCCCGCGATTACTGAGCGGTAAGATCTTCTTCCTTGCCGCCTGCCTTCTTGAAGGCTGCTTCCCTGGTCTCTATCTGCGACTGGATCTCCAGTATGCGCTCGATTGTCTCGCGCACCGCGGGCGAATCCCGGCTCACCGTCTTCTGAGCCTTCTCGACGAGCACCTCAAACACTTCGGCTCCAAGCATGGCGGTCAACTTCTCCGCCTGGTTGCGCAGCTGGACTATTTCGAGCTTCAGTACGCCCATCTCGCCCCACTGCTGTGCCTTGTCGCCGGCCTGCTTGACCAGATCCTTCGATGTCTTGATGCCCTGATCGACAATGGTCTTCATCCGTTCAGAAAATGTCATGATTTGGTTCCTCCCGTATCGATTGTGTCTGCTCCAAAGGTCGCGCCATTCGGGAGAAAATTCAAGAAAGCCTGGAAGGTTTTAAGAGTTGCATGGATTTCTTGAGGAGTATCCGCTCTTTTGATATTGACAACATGGGAGGCATGCACTATATCCTGTTGGTATTGGCAAGGCGTATACCATCGGTAGTATGAATTCGTAGTGTGTCAATGAAATTGCGCAGAGGATGTAAACAATGAGATGCCCGCATTGCGGCTCGATGGATGATCGCGTCACCGACTCCCGTACCCTCGCCAATGGCGAGAGCATCAGACGGCGACGGGAGTGTCTGTCGTGCGGTTTCAGGTTCACCAGCTATGAGCGCATAGAAGAGAAGCCTCTGATGGTCGTCAAGCGCGATGGGCGGCGAGAACCGTTTGACCGCCAGAAGCTGGAGCGCGGATTGCAGCGGGCCCTGGAGAAGCGGCCTGTTTCGCAGATGACCATAGAGAACATCCTGAACGAGATAGAGGATGACGCCGCCATGCTGGGCAAAGGCGGCAACGAAGTGCAGAGCTCGGCGCTCGGCGAGATGACGCTGCACATGCTGTACGCCCTGGACAAGGTAGCTTATATCAGATTCGCCAGCGTCTATCGGAAGTTCGAGTCAATGGACGAGTTCATAACCGAGATCGGGCGCCTCGAGAACGCGCGCGAGGGGGCCTAGCGATGGCTGAAACCCAGCAGGTCTTTCCGGAGTGGCGGGCATTTCTTGGCACCGGAGCCGATGAAGCCCGCTTCGTGGCCAAGCGTTCCGGCACGGTCGAGCGCTATGACCGGACCCGTATCGAGGCCGCGATCGAGAAGGCCTTCAAGGCGGTCAAAGGCGTTGCCGACCGGGAGCAGGTCAGGCGCATAGCCGCGGACACCGAATCCAGGCTGGCACTGTTGCTGGCAGGCAGGCATCCCAACTCCATTCCCGCCATCGAGGAGATACAGGATCTGGTCGAGATAGCCCTGATCGAGGCAAAGGAAGCCCAGGTTGCCAGGGCCTACATCCTGTACCGTGCCAGGCGCGAGGCGGTACGGGACGCCAGGCGACTTATGCTCGACATCAACACGACGATGGATGGCTACCTGGCCCAGGTTGACTGGCGGGTCAAGGAGAATGCCAATGTCAATTACTCGCTGGGCGGGTTGATACTGCACAATTCCGGTACGGTGACGGCCAATTACTGGCTCAAGAATATTTACCCCGAGGAGATCGCCGAGGCGCATCGCAACGCCGACTTCCATATTCACGATCTGTCGATGTTTTCGGGGTATTGTGCCGGCTGGTCCCTACGGCAACTAATCGCCGAGGGATTGGGCGGGGTGCCTGACAAGATTACCAGCGCGCCAGCCAGGCATCTGTCGACGCTGGTGCAGCAGATGGTCAATTTCATGGGCATACTGCAGAATGAATGGGCCGGCGCGCAGGCGTTCTCAAGCTTCGACACGTATCTGGCTCCATTCGTCAAGGTCGATGCCTTGAGTGACGCCGACGTCAAGCAGTGCATCCAGAGTTTCATGTTCGGTGTCAACACTCCGAGTCGCTGGGGCAGCCAGGCGCCGTTTACCAACATTACGCTTGACTGGACATGCCCGGCCGACCTGCGCGACAGGCCCGCGGTAATCGGAGGCGCCGAACAGGCTTTCACCTACGGTGATTGCCAGGCACAGATGGACGTGATCAATCGCGTTTTTATTGAACTGATGCTTGGTGGTGATGCGGACGGGCGCGGTTTCCAGTACCCGATACCCACCTACAACATAACAAGCGACTTTGACTGGGAATCGGACAATTCGCGCCTTCTGTTCGAGATGACGGCCAAGTACGGCACGCCATATTTCCAGAATTTCGTCAACTCGGACCTCGACCCCGGTGATGTCCGCTCGATGTGCTGCAGGCTGCAGCTTGACAAGCGCGAGCTGCGCAAGCGCGGCGGCGGGCTCTTTGGCTCGGATGAGCTGACCGGTTCCATCGGCGTTGTAACGCTGAACATGCCGCGCATCGGATACCTGTCCAACGGTACAACGGAATTCTACCAGAGGCTGGACAGGCTCATGGACCTGGCCGCCCGGAGTCTGTCAATCAAACGCAAGGTGTGTTCGCGCCTGCTTGAGGGCGGGCTGTTCCCGTATACCAAACGCTATCTCAAGACGTTCGACAACCACTTTTCGACAATAGGCCTCGTGGGCATGCATGAATGCAGCCTGAACTTCATGGGCAAGACCATAGCGGATCCCGAGGGCAAGGCCTTTGCCGAAGCGGTGCTGGACCATATGCGCGCCCGCCTGCAGGAGTACCAGGAGGCCACCGGCGAGCTGTTCAACCTCGAGGCGACCCCGGCGGAAAGTACCTCATACCGGCTGGCCAAGCACGATCGTACGACCCATCCCGACATCATATGCTCCGGCAAGGATGAGCCGTACTATACAAACTCCACCCAGCTGCCGGCGGACTATACCGAGGACCTGTTCGACGCGCTGGACCATCAGGAGTCGCTGCAGGCCAAGTATACGGGCGGAACCGTGTTCCACGTATTCCTTGGCGAAGCGGTGGATGACTGGCGGGCGATACGCGACCTTGTGCGGACGATGGCCGCGCGCTACCGCATTCCGTACTACACCATCTCGCCGACGTTCTCGGTCTGTCCGATCCATGGATATATATCGGGCGAGCATTTT
This sequence comes from bacterium, assembly GCA_035530295.1. Classification (GTDB taxonomy): domain Bacteria; phylum Spirochaetota; class Spirochaetia; order Treponematales; family UBA12059; genus SZUA-370. The sequence continues at coordinate 207,633 of DATKVB010000003.1, forward strand.
ACCTGTCCGAAATGCAAGGCGGAGCGCGAGGCGCGGATTCACGATGAAATAGCGGCACTTGAAGTGGAGCTTTCCGGTGGCACGCCATGAGCCTGGAATATGCCTGCGGGAATGTTGACGGTGCGAAGCGGGAGGGGATGATGCAAACGAGGGAACAGAAGGCCGCAAGGCTGGCCGAGCTCAAGGCCAGTCTTCTGTGCGTCGAGGGCACGCCCACGGAGGTCTATAGCCGCATCGTCGGGTACTACCGATCGGTGCGCAACTGGAATGCGGGCAAACGCGAGGAGTTCAAGGCCAGGGCGGGGTATTCGTTTCCTGTGGCAACTGATCAGCGGCCGGCGGAATTGTCGTCGTATGTGCTCTTCACCAGGCAGACCTGCCCCAATTGTCCCGCCGTCAAGGAGTTTCTGGCGGCGAGCGGGTTGCCAGGCATCCTGATCGATGTTGATACCGAGACCGGACTCGATGCCGCGCGTCGTTACGAGGTGCTGTCAACCCCGACAGCCATCATGCTGGGAGAAGATGGAGAGGAGCGTTGCAGGGCCTACTCGAAGTCGCAGGCGGCGGCTCTTCTGGTGCAGAGTCAGACTCAGGAAACGACGCATCCGACCGCGGCCTTGCAGACAGCCTGATTCGATCCGGACAAGCGATATGCGCGTAGGAATACAGAAGACCAGCCTGGTCGACTATCCGGGCAGGGTCGCGGCGGTCTTCTTTCTGGCCGGCTGCAATCTTCGCTGTCCCTATTGCCACAACCCTTCGCTGCTAGCGCCGGAGGCTGCCGGGCCGGGCTCGGCAGATGAGCTCGTTTCCATCGACGAGGCATTCGCCTTTCTGGAACGCAGGAGGACGGTGCTATCCGGAGTGGTGCTGTCCGGCGGCGAGCCAACGATGCACGCGGATCTGCCCCAGATGGCCGCCCGCATCAGGTCTATGAACCTCCTGGTCAAGCTTGACACCAATGGTACATTTCCCGAGCGCATCGGGCCGGTGGCCGCGGACTATGTCGCTATGGATCTGAAGACGAATCCGGAGCGATACGCGGAACTGTGGCCTGGCCCGCCAGCGGATGCCGCCATGCGTATCGCCGAATCGATGCGGGCTGTCAGGTCGTCCGGTGCCATGTATGAATTCCGGATTACCTGCGCGCCGGGCATCTTTGCCCTCGCCGACGCCGAAGCGGTGGCGGCTCTCCTGGAGGCGGACGACGCCGTGTTCCTGCAGCGCTATCGTCCGGGGCGTGTCCTCGATCGGGCCTGGGCCGAGCATGTCGCTCCGTACGGCGATGAGGCATTGTCAGAATTGCTTGCGGTTATCAGGAGTTCCGCGCCCAAGGCCAGGATCAGGGGCTTTTAGTCGGTCCATCGCGCAGCCATGATGCGATGGCGTCACTCAGGGCATCGTAGTCGTCGGCGCCGAACCAGCGTACGCCGGGGATGGCGCGCATGAAGGTCAGCTGTCGCTTGGCATAGTGCCTGGTGTGCAACTTGATCGCAGCGCTGATATCGACCAGACTCGCGGATCGGTTGAAGAATTCCGCATACCCTATGGCCTTCATACCGGGCGAGTCCTGGCCATAACCAGCGGCGACAAGCCGCTCGAATTCCTCCTGGAGCCCGCCCGCCAGCATCGCGTCGACACGCGCTTCTATTCTGGCGTAGAGTTCGGAGCGCGGCCGGTTCAGCCCGATGACAAGCGGGTTCCAGCGCTCGCGCGGCATTGTCGCGGGCACGAAGCTCGAGAGTGGCTTGCCTGAACACCGATAGACTTCAAGTGCGCGAGCAGTTCTGTACAGGTCAGCGGGAGCGATTCTGGCCGCCGATATCGGGTCAACGCGAGCCAGTTCCAGCCTTGCGGCCTCTGCGCCGCCGAGGTCGGCGAGCATGGCCCGGATGGCCGCGCGTACTGCCGGATCGGAAGGCGGTGCGGGTGGGGCGCCGAACAGAAAGGCCTTGATGTAGTAGGCGGTGCCTCCGGAGAGTATGGGCAAGGCTCCCCTGGCGCAGGCTCGCAAGCAGGCATCATCGGCCATTCGTGTGAAATCGCCTACCGAATATGGCTCCGATGGATCCCGGATATCGATCAGCTCATGTTCGATGCGCGCGCGCTCTCCCATCGCAGGTTTGGCTGTGCCGATATCCATTCCCCGATAGACCTGGGCTGAATCGGCTGAAACGACAACGACCGGCTTCGCTGGAAGCCGGTCGTCTCGTTCGAGTCGATCGATGGTAGCCGTCTTGCCGACGGCGGTTGGTCCAAAGAGGATCAGTACCCTATTCGAATCGATACTCAATCTGTTTGTTGAAGACTTGTCGCATCGCAAGGGAGACTACTTTGCCATTATTCTTCTCCACGTCGGGAGTCTTGAGTACGGCAAGCTGGTATGAACGCTTGATCACAGCCACGGTAAACTCGTATGCGTTACCGTCATATTCGAACAGGTCTTCGAGCGGCATGCTCATGTTTCTCCTCCGGTACGCGAAAGCGATGCATCGATCCTTGATATGAGCCGTTCGGCGACCGAGCCCAGGTCGACTTCCGTCTCGGGAGCGCCGGAACGCGCAGACGCGTCAAGACGTTCCCGGTACAACTCATCCACCAGGAAAATAGCCGCAAGAATCGATACCTTGAGCGGATCATCGACCCTGGCGGTGGCCTTGACGGTCTCCACCTTTGATCGCAGATACGCTATCAAGGATTCAACATAATCCTTGCTCTCATCGGTCTGTATCGTGAACGAGGCGCCGAGCAATTCGACGCGCACGGTCTCGATCGCCATTAGAACAGGTCGAGCGCGTCCGCGCCATCGGTGACCGGTGGTGTCTCCGGCTCCGCGGCGGGCTCAACGGTGTCCTGTGCAGGGGTGCCTTGGGCCGATTGCCTGGAAGGCTTGGTCGCCACCGCCTCGTGAACCGAGTCCTCGAATGAGTCCAGTTTGCGAAGCGCCTCGATGATGCCCGCCTCGATCCTCGCCTGATCCTTCTGGAATTCGGCGACGAGCGCCTCAAGTTCGGCTACGCGCGCCTCCGCTGTCGCGAGACCGGAGCGCAGTGACGCATTCTCCGTCCGGAGCGACGCGATGAGTGCGACGGCCTTTTCTACGCGGGATTCAAGCGCGTGAACCTGCTCGAGGCTTATCATCGGAGTTAGGCCTGGAGCGCGGCCTTGACGCGCTCGACGACTGCCTTGAAGGCATTGGGGTCACGAACGGCGATATCGGAGAGCACCTTGCGGTCAACCGCGATCTGGGCCTTGACCGCGCCTTCGACGAACCTGCTGTAGGTTATGCCTTCGGCACGGCAGGCGGCGTTGATGCGGGCGATCCAGAGGGCGCGGAAGGTCGGTTTCTTGTCGCGACGATCGCGGTACGCATAGGAAAGCGCCTTCGCGACCGCGTCTTTGGCGGTCTTGTGGTTGGTCGATCGGCGACCATAATATCCTTTGGCCAGCTTCAGTATCTTCTTGCGATGATCCTTGCGCTTGGTGCCTGCTACTGCTCTTGGCATGGTAAATCTCCTTGGAATATATCGAAAACCGGTGACCAGGAACTCAACCTGCCACCGATACGCCGTCCACGGCGTCTGCTCACATGCTTATATGGCGATCAACCGTATGGGAGCAGCTTCTTCTTGATCATGGTCATTGGGCCAGAGGCGACATAGCCGGCCTTGCGAAGCTTGCGCTTGCGCTTGGAGCTCTTCTTTGTAAGAATATGGCGAAGGTTCATTTTCTTGTACTTGACCTTGCCGTTCGCGGTAAGCGTATAGCGCTTTTTGGCCGCACGCTTGGTCTTCATCTTGGGCATTACGATCCATCCTTCACGCTTGAGTATCCGGCGCGGCTTCTGCAGCCGGCCGAGGAGCTTCCGGTTTCTTGGCAACCGGAGCCTTTGGGTTCAACATCATCGACATGAAGCGGCCTTCCATTCTGGGCGGGCTCTCCATGGCGTAAAGTCCTTCGATTTTGGCTAGGACGCTTTTGAGCACTTCCTCGCCGATTTCGGTGTGCGCGAGCTCGCGCCCCCTGAAACGTATGGTCACCTTGACCTTGTTCCCCTCTTCGAGGAATCCGCGAACGTGCCTGGACTTGAAATCCAGGTCATGATCATCGATCTTGGGCTGCATCCGGACTTCTTTGATCTTGACGATCTTCTGATGCTTCCGGTTGTCCTTGAACTTCTTTTCCTGTTCGAACTTGAACTTGCCATAGTCGAGGATCTTGCACACCGGCGGATTTGATTGCGGCGCTATCTCGACGAGGTCGAGGCCAAGTTCCTTGGCCATGCGAAGGGCCTCCGCCATGGGCAATACGCCCTTCTGCTCTCCGGTGTCGTCTATCAACCGCACTTCACGGACCCTGATCTGTTCATTGGTCCGCAGGTTCTTGTTGTCCGCCAATGGACCTCCTTCGGCTTGCCCTGCTGATTTCTATAGTGTCAGGCAGTCTACCATAGAGCGGTATATCGCGTCAAAGGGTCAGGCAATCTAGTTGTATTGCCAGTGAATTTGACAAAATTACTCGGGAGTCGTATCGTTTTGGCATGAACCAAAATGTTGCTGGCGCGGGCTTGACGGCATCGGCCGTGTGCGGAGACGCGACCGAGTGCTACCGCTCCGCAGGAAAACGAATACAGTCTCCGGCGATACGCAAGGTCCTCGAGTCGATCATACGCCAGAAGAGCGCCCATGTCGATCAGTTGCGACTTCTGGACGAGCGGTTTTCGGGGGCATTGGAGCCGCTGGTCCCCACCGGCAGCCAGGACCCGCTGGATTTGCTCAAGTGCATAGTCATGCATGAACATGCCTTTGCGACCACCATGGACACGTTTGCCGTGGCTCTGGTCGACGAGGAAGCCAGGCATACGGTCAAAGCCATAGCCGACGCAAGCAGAAAGTTCGCGAGCTGGGCGCAGGATCATATCGACCTTCTGGCCATGTTCTGAACGCGGGTTCCCGGGTCGGCCATATTGCATGCAGGCCAGCGGCCGTGCTATTTTTTACCCATGTACTTATTTTCGATGCTCGCGATGCCCCTGTCTTTCCTGGCCATCCTGGCATGGACGACTGGAGGCTCCGAAGCCATCTGGCGCTCATTTGCGCGCGGGGCGCTGTTCGGCATTCCATCAGTAGTGATATGGCTCATGGCGCGGCCGCTCTTTACGCCGCTCTGGGGATCCCCGCTCCTGGTACTGGGATTCCTGCTGCGCTATTGGATACTTCCCCTGGGGCTCACGACACTTGCCTACGAACTGTCGACCGGTCTGTCCGGTCTGGCACGAGGCGCGGATTACAGGCGATTCGCCGCGTTCACCTTTGGTTCCATGACGATGTTTGGACTTGCGCAGACCATCCAGTCCTGGGGCAATCCCAGCCGGGTATACGCGTTACTGGTTCCGTTGCTCCTGGTTTCAAGCTCCATGGCCTATCCCTCGCTAGTGGAGGAAGCCGCCAAGGATGGCATGCCTGGAGCGCTGAAATACGCGGCACTGGCAGTTGCGGCCAGCTTACTGGGGGCATTGGCCGTTTCATTGTTCTTCATGCGGCTGGAATGGCTTGGTGGAATTGTCTCGGTGTTGTTCCTGGCAGGAACCGGGTATCTTGGAGCCCGCACTCTACTGAAAGGCGCGTGATCCCCGCGCCGATGGGACCAGGCGGACTCGAACCGCCGACCTACGGCTTAGAAGGCCGTTGCTCTATCCAGTTGAGCTATGATCCCGTGTCCTCTCGACCACCCGGGGCGAGTGCCATCGGCACGTTGCCCGAGCGATCCAGAAAGAAAAAGAGTCGGGACGGGGGGATTCGAACCCCCGGTATCCAGCTCCCAAAGCTGGCGCCTTAGCCGCTGGGCTACGTCCCGAAGCGAGTACCTATATAAGCCGCCCCTTCGACCTTTGTCAATCGATCAGATCGTAAAAATGGCCGGTTCATCGGGTTCCATTGGCTTTTTCTTGACAACTCAATGATTCGGTCTCATCATCGAGCATCCAGTACAGAACGGTTCTACTGTTCCGTAGGAGGCCCGGCCCCGTCTGCCGGCGGCGCGAAGGACCTCCGAAACTTCCTTAAGGAGCGTGTCAATGTCCTACACGACCGACCTCATCAGGAACATGGCCCTCGCGGGCCATGGTAGCACGGGGAAAACAAGCGTACTCGAACATCTCCTCTTCAGCGCGGGAGCCATCCAGAAGCCGGAATTCGTTGAATCCGGCAAGACGGTGAGCGACTACACGGAAGAGGAAATCGAACGCAAGATTTCAGTGCATGCGGCACTCGCCCACGCGAGCTGGGGTTCCAAGAAGATCAATTTCATAGACACTCCGGGTTCTTCCGATTTCATAGGCGACGTGATTCTGGCGTTGCGGGCGTGCGAATCGGCGATGGTGCTGGTGGATGCGCGTAGCGGCGTGCAGATCGAGACGATAAAGATCTGGCGCAATCTTGACAACCGGAACAAGCCGCGAATGGTTGTAGTCAACAAGGTTGACGAAGAGCGAGCCTCGTATTCCGGCGCTCTCGCGGATATCAAAGAGAAATTCAAGCTGGCCCCCGTGGCCGTTACCATACCGATGGGAGAAGCCGCCGATTTCAGGGGCATCATCGACGTGCTGAATCAGAAAGCCTACCCAGTGCCCGCGGCACACGATCAGAAGGAAGTGCCGGTGCCGGTGCCGGCCGAGTATGCGGATGCCGTTGCGGAGGCCAGGGCGGCGCTATCGGAGGCCGCGGCGGATGGCGACGATGCTCTAATGGAAAAATATCTTACCGATGGTGTGCTCTCCCAGGAGGAGATCGTTACCGGGCTGTCAGAGGCACTCGCCACCAACCGCGTCGTTCCGGCGTTTGCCTGCTCCGCGATCAAGAACTCGGGCATGGTGGCATTCCTCGATTTTGCCGCGGCGATAGCGCCTGATCCATCAAAGCTGACTACCGAGAAGGCAACAGATGCCGCCGGTACGGAGACTGTACTCTCGGTCGAAGCGGCCGCTCCTCTCGCCGCGCTGGTGATAAAGACCCAGATCGACCAGTTCTCCGGCCGCCTTTCATACGTCAAGCTGGTTCGTGGATCGCTGGCGACCGATATGGAATTCCTCAACGTCAACGAGAATAAGAAAGAGAAAGTATCGAAGCTCTACACCGCTCTTGGCAAGAAGCTCGAAGACATCCATGACCTGCAGGCCGGTGACATCGGCATAGTCGCCAAGAGTGTCACGCTCAAGACCAACGAGAGTCTGACCGCTTCCGACAAGCCGCTTGCCTTCAAGCCGCTGAAGCTGCCCCAGCCAGTGCACACGGTGGCTATCAGCGCGGCCTCGAAAAAAGAAGAAGACAAGTTGGCCGATCTTCTGCACAAGGATGCGGAAGAGGACAAGACATTCTCCGTGCGCTTCGATGCTGAGACAAAGGAAACGGTCATATCAGGCATGGGCGAACTACACCTGAATATACTGTTGGACAAGATAAGGCATTCCCAGAAGATAGAGATCGAGACCCGGGTACCCAGGGTCGCCTACCGTGAGACCATTACCAAGCATGCGGGTGGCGAGTATACGCACAAGAAGCAGACCGGTGGCCATGGCCAGTATGCCCGTGTAGTGATGGAGATTGAGCCACTGCCGCGCGGTACGGGCTATCAGTTCGAGAACAAGGTCTTTGGTGGCTCAGTCTCGAAGGGTTTCATTCCAGGCATCGAGAAAGGCATTCACCAGGCCATGGAGTTCGGCACCGTCGCCGGTTATCCGGTGGTCGACGTCAAGTCGATGTTGACCGATGGCAAGGAACACCCGGTAGACTCGTCAGAAATGGCATTCAAGCTGGCGGCGCGCGGTGCATTCCGCGAGGCGAGCAAGAACGCCGGTCCCACCCTGCTCGAGCCGGTCATGCGGCTCATGGTCTTTGTCGATGAGAAGTACCTGGGCGACGTGATGTCCGATCTGTCGAGCCGGCGCGGCCGCATTTCGGGGCAGGAACCGCTTGGCGGCGGCATCGTGGAGATAAAGGCCGAGGTACCGCACGCGGAGTTGTTGCGCTATTCGATAGACCTGAAGGCGATGACGAGCGGAACAGGTGGCTTCGAGGTCGAATTCGACCACTATGCGCCAATTGGCGGCAAGATAGCCGAGGATGTGGCCAAGGCGGCCGCAGCGTTCAGGATACAGGAAGCCGAAGAGGACTGACCCCGGCTCGATCATCTCCCAATGAGGCCGCTCTCCCTATCGGGGGGCGGCCTTTTTAAGGCGGCCTCGTTGATTGTCGGGATGGCTTGCGGCTATACTCCCGCCCTATGAACCTTTACACAATCATCGGAACCGTTTTCTTGTCGTTCCTGCCCATATCAGAGCTGCGCGGGGCGATTCCCTTCGCCGTGGCGCGCGGCGTGCCCTTGCTGCAGGCGGCTGGTCTGGCGGTAGCCTGCAATGCCTTGGTCGGACCGGTGGCGCTCATATTCCTTGAGACTTTTCACAAGATGCTGTACCGCTGGAAGTTCTATGCGCATACCTTCGATCGCTTCGTAGCGGGAGCCCGCTCCAAGGTCCACGAAAAGGTGGAGCGGTATGGCTATTGGGGCATCATGCTGTTTGTGGCCATCCCGTTGCCTGTAACAGGCGCCTGGACCGGCACGCTCGGGGCCTGGATCCTGGGCATGGACAGGAAGAGGACGATGCTAGCGGTCGGAGCAGGTGTCGTGATCGCTGGAATAATCGTTTCCATAGTCATCGGTCTTGGCATCGGAGCCTTGTCGATATTCGTGAAGCGCGTGTAAGGCCCGCGATGCACCTGAACTATGAATCAGAACTCAACCCGGAGCAATATGCCGCCGTCACCGCGATAGAAGGCCCTGTACTGATCATCGCTGGAGCGGGATCAGGCAAGACTCGTGTCATTACCTATCGCACGGCATATATGCTCGACCGTGGCATACCGCAATCAGCTATCCTGGCGCTGACCTTTACCAACAAGGCGGCGAAGGAGATGGCGGAACGAGTCAAGTCGGTTACCGGCAAGAAGCTTCAGAATCTAACGGTCAGCACGTTTCACTCATTCGGCGTCAAGATACTGCGCAAGGAGATACATCGCCTGGGATGGCGCGATAATTTCTCCATATATGACGAGGTCGATCGGTACCAGCTTATAAAGGATTGCGCGCGCGAGGTGGGCTTTACCCCGGAGGTTTTTGACGCGCAGAAGGCCGGCATTGTATTTTCAGATGTCAAGACCGGGCGCAAGAACTGGGATGGCGCGGTCGATGGCTATGAGAAGGTGTATGACGAGTACCAGGCTGCGCTCAAGGCCTACAATTCGGTCGATTTCGACGACCTGATTGGGCTGCCCATAACGATATTCGAGACGTTTCAGGACGCCCGGGAGGAATACCGCGATCATTACCGCTACATCATGATCGATGAGTTTCAGGACACATCCACGCAACAGTACCAACTGATGCAATTGTTGTCACGGAACAATATATGCGTGGTGGGGGACGACGACCAGTCAATATATTCATGGCGTGGCGCCAATTTCGAGAACATCACCAACTTCGAGCGCGATTGGCCAGAGCGCAAGGAGATCACACTCTATCGAAACTACCGCTCCACGACGACCATCCTGGACGCCGCGAACAGCGTGATACAGAACAACTCGAACCGCAAGGAAAAGGATCTCAAGAGTCCCAATGAGGGTGGCGCACAGATCGAGGTATATGCGCCTGAGAGTGAGATCGAAGAGGGAGAGTTCATAGCGCGCGTCATCAAGGAGATCAAGCTCAAGGAGCATCTGCGGTATGACCAGTTTGGCGTGTTGATCAGGACCAATAACCTGACTCGCCATCTTGAAGAAGCCTTTCTCGCCGCCGATCTGCCGTACAAGGTTTCCGGTGGAACCAGTTTCTTCCAGCGCAAGGAAATAAAGGACATCATCTCGTATCTCCGCGTAATAGCCAATCCTGATGACGATATAAACCTGATACGGATAGCCAACGTTCCGCGCCGCGGCATCGGTCGCCGCGCGCAGGAGATGTTGACCGTGATAGCCAGGCATCATGGCTGTTCAACCCGAGGAGCCATGCAGCTGGTTCGTACCGATCACACGATAGATTTTCCCGAACGCCTCAGACAGGATGTCGATTCGTTTCTGACCCTGCTGGAATACGAGCGCGAGGAACTGCTGGGAAGGCGCAACCTGGGTGCCAAGGTCAGGAAGTTGGTCGACACCATCGACTACTGGGGCTACCTGGTCTCCGAGAACCAGCACAACGACAAGGCCGCCAAGTGGAAATTCCTCAATGTCGAGAGCCTGATCAAGGGGATCGAGACCTGGGAACAGGACCCAGACAACCTTGACCCGAGCCTGTTCGCCTGGCTCAACCGCATATCGCTTATAACCCGCGATGATCAGGAAGAGGATGACTCGGGCAAGGTCAATCTGATGACGATACATGCCGCAAAAGGGCTGGAATTCGATGTGGTGTTCGTCGCTGGTTGTGAAGAAGGCCTGATACCGCACGCGCGTTCCCTGGAAGAGGGTGATGGAAATATCGAAGAGGAGCGCAGGCTTTTCTATGTTGCCATCACCAGGGCCCGCAAGCGTCTGCTGATAACCGCGTGCAAACGGCGGCGACGCAATTCCATGCCGGTTGACTGCGTGCCGTCGCCGTTTTTGGCTGAAATTCCCGAAGAGCTTATGGTCTGGCGCGAGGACGAGGCGCCCCTGACAGAGGATGAACAGGCCGACGCGTGGGCCACCGTCCACAAGATGTTTGCCCAGCCTGGCGGGGAATAGCGACAGGATATCAGGAGAATTTCACACGGAGGCGCGGAGACACAGAGTGGGCAGAAAACAACGAGGAATGCGACGACCGAGTTGTGCCTATGGCTACTCCGCGCCTCTGTGCCTCCGCGTGGAAATTTCTCTGTCTTTCTTGGTATTCTGGCCTCTGCGCTTCGAGTCTCCTGTTTTATCTGCCTATGCCCATGCCGAATATGACGCCGGACAGGTACGGCAGCAGCCAGACTATCCAGACGATTATACTGAACTGGTGGAAGCTCTTGATGGCCTTCTCGTCCTTTCTGACAAGCACGAAGGTTGCCCAGATCGCGTGCACGGCCATAAGGATTATCGCCAGCATCCCCGTGATGCCATGGAAATCGAATCTGAATCCGGCACCAGCCATACGCCCCATGACCGTTGTGCCCGATGTGTCGCAGACAAAGCCAAGCCAGAAGAAGACAAGCCAGCGCAGCGACAATCCTCCACCCAGTTTTTCGCCCCAGACTCCTATGGTGTAGAAAACCAAGGCGCCAGTGATGAGCACAATTGCGTATACCAACATCAATACTCTCCTGTCATTGGTTGCAGCGGGCAACCTGTCAGCATGTCACCAATCTCGCATATTCCGCGTGGTTTGACAAATTCAAGAGGCGACGCCACAATGCCTGCATGAAGTTGCATCCTGTATACTTGGCAATCTTGGTCAGCATTGCCGCCAGTTCGTGCATGTTGAACAACCTTGCGACCAATCTGACCGGATCCTTTCTCCGGGAAAGCGACCCTGAACTGGCTGCCCAGGCATTGCCCACCTTCATCAAGGCAAGTGAGGCGCTGCTCGCCGGCGATCCTGGCAACATAGCCAATGCGGTAACCACTGCCTCGCTCTACGTGATGTACGCCAGCGCGTTTCTGGACGGACAGGCATTCCTGCTTCCTGACGAGCGGTATGACGAAAAACTCAGCCTGACGACGAGGGCCGGAGCCCTGTATTCGCGGGCTTCAGCCATCCTGGTTCCGCTGGTGCGGCGCAGGGCTCCTGGAATTTTCGCCCAGGCCAGGGGGGCAGGCGCGCTGGCGGCATCCAAAGCCGGTTTTGACAAGGCTGGCGCTTCACGGTTTGGCAAGGCTGACGTGCCATTGCTCTATTGGACGAGCGCAGCGATTCTGGCGGGCTTCGCGGACTCGCCGCTTGACTTTGACAACGCTGCCCGGGTGGGCGATGCGCTTGTTCTGCTCGACCGGGCCCTTGTCCTCGATCCCGACTACAACAAGGGTGCCCTGCATGAACTGGCGTTCTCGTGGTTCGCCTCGGCACCCCAATCGCTGGGTGGAGACCCAGGCAGGGCGGAGCGCGAATACAGCGCCGCAATAGCGGCCTCCGGAGGCGTTGGAGCTTCCATCTATGTGTCCCACGCTCTTGCTGTCAGCGTGCCTGCTGCCGACTATGCCGGGTTTCGTTCGTCGCTCAACGAGTCGATTATGGTAGCCAAAGCCACTCCGTCATCATCGGATATGACGCTCCTGAACGTTCTGGCATGGCGCAAGGCACGTTTCCTGCTTGACAGGGCATCGGATTATTTTGAGACACTACCAACAGAGGCAGGTACACCATGATACGCTCACATCGGTCCACCGTTTCGCTGCGCATCATCCTGATATTGCTCGTCTGCGCTCCCGTTGTTGTTGGAGCCCAGGTCGTGACCCTGCGTTTTGCGGCCAATGTACCCGCGAATAGCCCCTGGGATCTTGGTCTGCGCAAATTGGCCGCCGAATGGTCAAGCATTTCCGGCGGGCGGGTCAGGCTGACCTTTCCGCAGAGCATACGGAATGCGTCCGAGGAAGACATCCTTCAGAAGATGCATTTCTCGATTGATGGGGCGATTCTGACAGCTACTGGACTGGCTACGATATATCCGGATTCTCTTGTGCTCAGCATGCCATCAGTCATCAAGAACGAAAAGGAATTCGACGCGGTGCTTGCCGCGTTCGTGCCATTGATACGTTCCAGGATCGCCGATCGTTTCGAGCTTGTTACGATGAACAAGGCTGGCTGGATACGCTTCTTCTCCAACCAGCCGATACAGAAGCCAGCAGATATTCGAAAGTTGAGGATAGCTGTCGGTGCCGACCAGGAGAAGATAGCCCGCATCTTCAAGTCGGAGGGCGTCAGGACTGTCAGTGCCGATCTGGGTTCAATCGTGCTCTTGCTCAATTCGAACGGGCTGGATGCCTTTTATACCAGCCCCATATTCGTCGCCACTCTCTGGTCCCAGTTCCGCAAGACCATCAGTGACGCTTCCTCGTTCCACGTCGCGCCTTTCTTTGGTGTGGTGCTCTTTTCCAGGGAGAGCTGGTCACGGGTACCCGACGACCTGAAGCCAGCGCTGATAGCCGCCGCCGAGAAGATGGGTGCCCAGATCAGCGCAGATACCGACAGGCTGGAGACCGAGGCGCTGGGTTCGATGACCCGTGATGGATTGCGTGTCGCGCCGCTTTCTCCCGATGATGAAAACGCCTGGCGGGTTTTGTACGCCCAGGAGCGCAAGGATCTCCTGCCGGAGCTGTTCTCCCAGGAGGTGCTCAATCATCTCGACAAGGCTCTGGGCACCGTAAGGACAAAGCCGTGAAGGCGGCCACCCGGTTGGGTGGGCAGGTCTTTGATGTGATCCTGCGTGCTGCCGCCATCGTCGCTCTTTCGATGCTGGCCTTGGTGCCCCTGATCGACATGATACTGGTCAAGTTCTTCTGGTTTGGCTTGCCAGGAGCCATCAAGATTTCAGAACAAGGATTGCTGGCGCTTACCTTCCTGTCGGCGGCGATGACGACGCGGGATGGGCATCACCTCAGCCTGACCACCGGCCCTCGTGGCCCGCAACCGGTCGCCATGGCACTGCGATCGTACGCGTCGCTGGTAACAAGCGCCGTTCCCGCGGCGATGTTCTGGGCTTCCATGTCTCTAGTCGTCAATGGCTTCGAGCCAGGCGTTACCCTGCTTGGTATGCCCATCCAGGTCTTTGTCGCGGTGATGCCGCTTGGATTCTTGCTGATAGTCGGGTATACCGTGCGCGGTACCACCGGCTGGGAGCGCATGGCCGCGGTGGCTGGCGCCGTGGTCGGAACCTGGCTGGGTGCACCCGCCATCATTGCCTTTCTGCAGCACTTCCATATCGATTCGCCTGGGCTCCTGAATGTCATGGCTATGGCCGCGCAGACCATGACATATACGCTGACGTGGCCGCTCTGTATAGGCATAGGGCTGGCTGCCTTTGCCGGCGCGCCGCTCTATGTCGCTCTCGGTGGCATCGCCCTGGTCCTGATGCTTGCTGCCGGTTCGCAGATAGAGCTCCTGCCCAGTGAGGCCTACAATCTGCTCAAGGGCACCTCGGTAGCCGCGATCCCGCTCTTTACGCTGGTTGGCATCCTGCTTTCGGAATCCGGCTCCGGCAAACGGCTGGTCGCCGTCTTCCGCGAGTTGTTCGGCTGGATACCGGGCGGGGAGGCGATAGCCGCGATACTGGTCTGCACATTCTTTACGACCTTTACCGGTGCCAACGGGGTCACGATTCTGGCTTTGGGCGGCATTCTATCCTATATACTGATTGAATCGGGAAGCAACACCGAATCATTCTCTCATGGATTGCTTACATCGAGTGCCAGCCTGGGGCTCTTGTTCCCTCCGAGCATCGCCGTGATTCTATACGCGGTAAATGCGCAGTTCCAGACTCAGTCCGGGGCGGGCTTCGATGTTACACAGATGTTCCTGGGCAGCCTTATCCCCGGTTTCCTCTTTGTAGTGGCGATGTGCGCGGTCGGTGTCATCACGGCACTGCGGCACGGGCATAGAGCCAGGGCCTTCGATGTCAGGGCCGCGTCCGTATCGCTGAAACCGGCGGCGCTCGAGCTGCTCGTGCCTGTCATCATAGCATTGCTGTATTTTTCAGGCACGGCGAGCCTGACCGAGATCGGTGGCGTGACGCTGTTGTACCTCGTCATTGTCGAGGTCTGGATAAAGCGCGAGCTGAAGGCCTCTGAGTTATTCAAGGTTCTTGAACGCGGACTGTCCGTAGTCGGTGGCGCGCTGATAATCCTGGTCGTCGCGCGCGGCCTGTCGTTCTTTATCATCGATTCCGGTCTGCCTGAGCGTTTTACAACATGGATCACCGAAACGGTTCACTCACGGCTGGCTTTTTTGGCGTTGCTGAACGTTGGACTGCTCGTTGTAGGTTGCCTGATGGACATTTTCTCGGCTGTACTCGTCGTATCACCGCTGGTCATCCCATTGGGAGCGGTCTTCGGCATCCATCCGGTGCATCTGGCGGTCATATTCATAGCGAACCTGAGCATAGGCTTCCTGACGCCGCCGGTCGGCATGAATCTGTTCCTGGCCAGCTATGCCTTCAAGAAGCCGGTGTTGCGCATCTACCGGGACGTCGTGCCATTTCTGTTGATACAGCTGGTCATTCTGGCCATCATCACCTATGTGCCCTGGTTTTCCACTGTCTTGCTTGGAGAATAGCCAGTCAGGATCCAGGGATAGCATCCCTGATAAGCATCCACGTCAGCTCGTGCTTGTTGTGCCATAGATGCATGACGCGAGAGCCGGGAATGTCGGCGAACTTCCGGACGGTCGGCTGGTCCCACTGGCCTCCCTGCATCTTGATCGTGCATATGAAGTTGCGTGCCAGACCGGATTCCAGCCACAGCGATACCCACTCATAGAGTGCCGGCGGATAGCAGATCACGTCGGAGCAGAACCAGTCCACAGGGCCGATGTCCTGTGGCTTGAGCGTGAAGGCGTTGTGCTTCATGAAGGTGACTCCAGGCATCGCGGCCACCGTGTCGTCGATGGGGGCGCGGTCTATCGCCAGCACCTCGGCGCCGAGACCGGCAAGCGCCCAGGTCCAGCCGCCGGGGCAGGCTCCCGCGTCGACACAGCGTTGCCCTGGGCCAGGCATAGCGCCAGCCATCACCAGGGCCTCCCAGAGCTTGCGGTAGGCGCGGCTGGGTGGGCCTTCCTTGTCCTCCACGAAATCGAACTCGCCGTTGGGCCATGGGCTGGTGCAATCGGCAGACGCCATGAGCGTGTGTTCATCGAGCAGCGTGAATGCGCCCATCGGAGATGCCGGGATGGAAAACGGAAAGACCTTTGGCTTGCCAGGAAGCGATGGCAGAGTCCCGGCTATCAGCATCGTTCTGCGGGCCAGCCTGGTAGGATAGGGCGCCCAGTTGCGCTGTATCGATCGCAACAGCTTGCCTGCCTCGGATATTGAGTCGAATTCGGCTGTGAATGGGGCCTTCCAGACATTCCTGGTCCAGTAGACCTGTCGCAGTGGACCCATTACCGTCAGAATATCTCCATCGCGGCGATACGCTTCCGGCAATTCCGTTTCCAGATGGCTCATGAAGCCGGGGGCGGCATGGTAACATGCCGCATCGAGACTCGTCGTTTGGCCGTTCATATGAATTTGTGCGTCCTTGCAGCCTCAAGCAGGCGTTTGTTCCATGCGTTTTTTTCCATGTAGAAGGCACGCTGTGCCCTGTCCTCTATGCGCCCAGCGCGCTGTTGCAGCGTCTTGAACGCCCGCGACAGGACAGTCTGCTTGTCGACAGGTGGCTCGGGCAGGCGCTCCTCCAGGAGGTAGCAGAAGAAGCTGTAGGTGCCAATGGCCGGGTTGATGCGCGAGCCTCTGTCTGCTCTGGTCAGATCATGCAGCTGTACCGCACAGTGCGGGTCGCGCTCGTCGAGACCTCGGGCGAACAGCCCCAGGGCCGATCGAAGCTCCGCCAGTGGTGCGTCCGCGGATTCGAATCGTATGGACCTGCCCTCTATCTCGGAGAAGAGACTTGACCAATCGATCGAGTCGGGTGGACCAAAGGGCCTCGCAACCGGTTCAACCGGCTCATCCAGCCAGGTTCGTGCCTCTCTCGGGCGGCCGCGCAGGATTTCAAGTTCGCCTCTGAACACGCGCGCCTCTGGATCTTCTGCCGCCAGTTCCAGCAGCGTGGCCCCCTCGTCGAACTCGCCGGCGTATGCCAGAGCCCGTGCCCGCCAGATGGTCGCCCTTCGCTCGGCGCCTCGTACGCCATAGCGGGATGCTCTTTCTCCCAGCGCGGCAAATCGTCGCACTGCCTCGTCATACAGACCGAGCTCCAGGTCTATACGGCCACCCAGCGCATCTATGGCGGTGAGCATGTCCATCCTGAAGAGCCTGATCGCAGAAGTGGTGGCGCAATCGGCCGACTGGGCTGACCTGACGAGTCCGCCGGAGAGGAACTCGACAACGGCCTTGGCGTACGCCGCCATCATGCGCTCATAGTCATCGCCGCAGCCCTCGGCCAATTCCTGTGCGTTGGTCAAGTAATCGGAGGCTTCGGCATGTCTGTCCAGGGCAAGCGATGCCAGGCCCATCATGCGTTGTGATCGCGCTTCCAGTTTTGGTGGCGCGTGCTTCCCAAGATCAAGCATGGCTTCCCTGGCGCCTTTCGATGCCTTCTCCGCATCACCTATCGCGTAGGCCAGTTCTGCCCGTATCAGGGCGCGAACCGCCCTGGCCCTGGGGCCACTTATACGTTCCTCGATGCCGGCCGCTACCGACTCGCAGGCGGGGCGATCCCCTGCAATAAGCGCCGTCCAGAATCGATAGAGTGTCCCCGTCGATGCTGACAGAAATCCCGTATCCGTCGTACGGATGCCGTCCGGTCTGAGCGCATCGGCGAAGACGCAATCAAAGAGCAATCGCTCGTTATCCTGACGTTCCCCGACATGTCTCAGAAAACCCATGCTGGGCTTGATTCGTCCCCGCGTGTACAGGCCTATCAGGAAAGCCAGGAAGCGCTGCGTGATCATGTCCGACAGCTCGGAACCGATCGCGGCCGCGACAGGTTCAATCGGCAAGGGTGGAAGCAACGCATGATTGGCGTCCGGGGCGACAAGGCCTGCGTCGGCGAGCAGGCCCAGAATCAGCGCTTCGCCTTCCGGCCGGAGTCCCAAGCCGCCGAGGAATTCCGAAAATTCGACTGGAGCCAGCTCATATCCAGCCGTGACCAGCGCGTATAGGTACAGACTGACCTCGCGGGGCAACAGTCCGAGCACCTCCGAAACGCCGGCGTCAGTGGATGTGGCAGCGATGCCTGAGCCCGCTACCGCCGCGAATCGAATCGACAGAGCGTCCCGCACCGAACCGCCAGCGGCGGCCAGAGCTGCATTGACGGATGCAGCTCGATCATCCGAGTCGGCGACTCCGAGCGGGACACGCGCGGCCCATACACCGGCCAGGGTCTCGGGGATTGGTCCATCGGCAATAGTCAGGTAGCGCTCTGATCCGCGGCCGGATCCGAGCCTGTCTGCGAATAGGCTGACGGCTTCGATTGACATTGACTCGGGAGCGTTCACGACGACCAGCCCCCCCTTTGAGCCGAACTCGTCAAGCCGGCGCTGCAGGTATGACTCGCATCCCTTGGTCATGGACACAGGCGCGCCTCCGGCATACGCTGAGGCCAATATGTACTGGAAGGCGGAGTCGTCATGATCCGATAGAGGAACGGCTTCATCGGCTATTGGCAGTCTGGCTATGGTCTCGATAACCGGAGAAAATGGTAGCGACCGCGTTGTAGTGCCATCTATGACAAGTACTGTCTGCTCTGGCCCGACTACGGCGCGGGCGATATCATCGACGAATCGTATGCCCGGGCCAGCCTCGAGATGTATGAGCCGGGGCCCGCCGAGTGTTGATTGCGCAACGGCCTTGGCTGCTGTTTGCATCAGCCTTGGCCGCGCGGAGAGGTGCCTTGCCTCGACGCCTGTCATCGCCGTGCCATAGACTGGCTCTATCCATCCATCTGTCGGGAAGGTGAACCAGGAGGAGAGTGCGGCCATCGCTTCCGGGCTGAACGTACAGCCGTAGGACTCTTCCTGGTGGTAGCGCGCCGCGGTGGCGAAGACGAGCGCTTCTTCTTCAGATTCAGCCTCATGAACAGCCATGCCCACGCCGCGAAGAAAGCGCTGGTTGTCGATGACTGACCGGTGGATCCTGCGAAGCGATTCGGCCGCCTGCAATCCATCAAAGGCGCCTTCGAGCCTGAATCCAACAACCACAGGGTTCTTCCTGCCACTTGTGCGCGCGCCGAACGCCGATGCGGCGGCTTCGAGCGAATGCACGAATGAGACTACCTCACCGGCACCGGCGCGCTCCAATTGGGACAGAAAATCGATTGTGATGCAGCAGTAGACCATCGAACCATCCTCTAAAGAACCTTGCCAGCGTTGCGCCCAGTATAGCCGAAGCGCCAGCGCTCTGGAAGCCAGCTGTCTAAATCATGGCGCACATCCCCTTTTTACTTGACGTTATTTTTTTTGCCATGCTACACTTGGCCAGAAGCGGTGGTGGGCGACTCCGCATCCTTCCGGTCCGAGCATAACCTCAAGGGAAACCCATGACAGCGATTTCGTTCAGTCAGATTCTAGCCTCGCCGCTTCTAGCCAGACTCCTGGTTCTCGCGTGCGCCGCGGCGGTCTTCCTTGTTGTGCGCAGAAAAGACACGGAGGGGCAAGCCGGTGCGTTCATAGCGACCATCGGTCTCCTCGTCGTCCGTGATATTCTGGTCATAGTCTTCCCCATTCCAGAGTTGCAGAATTTATCCGACGTTTTCTATTTTGGCTTTGCGCTTCTTGTCTTCCTTGCTCCATTCAGAAGAAGCAGAGTTCCGCTGATCGCGGCTATGGTGGTCCATGTCGCCATTGCTGGTTTGTATCTCGCAACCATCTTCTCGGGACTCGCGACAATTCCCGCATGGGGAATCGGAGCACTCCTGGTCGCTGATGCCGCGTTTATGGTGTTGATGGGCCTGCTCAACAACCGGGATTCCGAAGGTGGCAGTCGTCACATCGTCTCGGACTCATGGATATTCTCGTCCACGGTGCTGATGATTTACGCGGTGCTCTCCCTGGTGCTCGGCCATGGCAATGCAGCATTCGAATGGCTGATCGTGCCCGTCTCATACGGATGGCTCGTCACTGCCGGGCTCGTTGGGCTCAGCATCCTTGACCAGCAAACCTTGGCCGCCGTGTCGTACTACGAAGCCGCCATAGACTCGCTGTACAACCTGTCGTTCCGCGTAGGAACCGTGCTCAAAGGCAGCTTTTCGACAGAAGACGTGATAGCGAGCATGAATGATGTGATAATCGAGGAGACCGGGGCGGACGGTGGCTCGATCTATCTTGTGGACGAGTTCGACGATGTGATCATCGCCAAGGCTCTTTCGGGCAATTTTCCGCCTCCATTCCTGCTACCGGAAAGTCTGCCGCGCAAGCAGAATCGAATCGAATCCTTCATGCGGCATGCACAGTTCCGTCTCGGCGAGACGGTGCTCGGCGAAGTGGCCAAGACCGGCAAGAACATATACGCTCCTGATGTGACCGTTGATGGTCGATTCCCCACAAACGGAGAAGAAGATTTTCTGAGACTGTCATCATTCATGGCGGTACCACTGATGGTGGAGGACAAGATCATCGGTGTGTCGGCCGTCGCCAAGAGCCGCCCGGGCTCGCCATTTGGCGAGGCTGATTTCGACCGCCTCAAGCTCCTGGCCAACTTTGGTACGCTGGCGGTCAGCAATTTCTTCTCGTTCCTTGAGGCCAACGAACGGAACAGTATAGAACAGACCGCCGGCATAGCGGCCGAGATCCAGCGGACAATCATTCCGAAGAAACTGCCGCAGTTCCAGACCCTGGCGATAGGCGCATACTCGTCGCCAGCGCGCGGCGTTTCTGGCGATTATTATGACCTGATACGCACCCGTGAGGACAAGATCGTCGGGGTCATAGGCGATGTAGCTGGCAAGGGAGTGTCCGCCGCGCTGATCATGGTGATGATACGGTCCATACTCCATCTTATTACCAATACCAACAGGGACATGGCCACGGTGCTGGATTGGGTGAACAAGGGCATAGCGGGCAAGATTGACATGGATCACTACGCGACCCTCGGCGTGATATCGATCAACATCGTTACCGGCGAGCTGGAATACGCCAACGCTTCGCATCAGCCGTTGCTTATATACCGCAGGGCCAACGATATTGTAGAAACCATAGACTTGAAGAGCGTGCCGATAGGAGTGGAGCGAGCAACTACCTATCAGCGAAAGGCGCTTAGGCTCTATGATGGTGACATAGCAGTCCTGTATACTGACGGCATTGTCGAGGTGCTGAACGAACAGGGGAAGCAATTCGGGCGAAAGAACCTAAGCCAATTAATAGCGCGCCACAAGGATCTGTCGCCAAAGGAGATCGTGGGTCGGGTCAAGCAGGAAGTTTCGAAATTCATTGGAACCGCTCGCCAGCACGATGATCAGACAGTGCTGGTGTTCAAGATGAAGCTGTAGCGGAAAGGGGCGGATGCATGGAACTCAAGATCAGGAAGAATGGCAATAATTACATAATCGATGTGAATGGCGAGATGGATCTATATAATTCATATAAGCTCAAAGAACTGGTGATGAAGATGCTTGAAAAGAAAGTGGAGCATTTCATCATAAATCTGGAGAATGTGGACTATATCGACTCGAGCGGAATCGGAGCGCTGATCTATATCTGTTCGACCATCAAGAAGATGAATCTCAGGCTCATCATCACGAATATCCATGGTTCCGTGAAAAAGGTCATCGAACTGACCAAGCTGATGGGTTACTTCCCGATTACCAACAGCATCGAAGAAGCCATTCTTCAGATGGAAGAGTAGGAGAGGCGCCAATGTCAGACAAGACGTACCTGAGCGATATCAAGGAAATCCACGTCAACGAGAACAGCCCGCTTTTTGACAAGACCGGCATGCTGTACAAGGAATTTCCATCGGATTACCGTCAGATCCGGTATTTTACCCTGCTTATCGTCCAGTCTGCTCCGCTCGAGATAAAAGAGATAAACCTTCTGGAGCAGCAGATCAGCGAAGTGATCAAGAACGCCGTCAAGCATGGCAACCAGTGTGATCTGGGCAAGAAAGTCAAGGTCTGGTATTCGTTTGATTCCACCCATGCGCATCTTATCGTGCAGGATGAAGGGCCTGGTTTCAAGGATCTCGAGAAGTGGAATGATTTCAACCGCAAGAGGCTTGAAATTCTGTCGGCCCAGGACTTCGAAAAGCTGGCCGATTTTGTATCATTCCGTACCGACAAGAGCGATGACAACGACGGTGGCAATGCCCTGTTCGCGGCTCTTGAATACTGGAATGGCGGTTTCGTCTTCAATGATTCCAGAAACGCCGTCGCCATGCTGAAGAAGTACCCTCAGAAGAAGCACGCGATTACCTGATCCGTCAATCACGGGGTGTGGATGCGGATGCCTTCGACGGTCTCTGCATCCCCATCGGTGAATGGCCGGCCATACAGGTATTCGAACAGGAACCTGAAGTCTTCCGGTTCCATAGCGCTGAACTCGATGCCGAAGTAGCCCTCATTCGCGCCAACATAGTGGCGCCTGATGATGCCGCTTGCGTTGATTACACGCCTTTTTGATTGGAGCCTGACGCTGACCGGCGAACCGGCCTTCAGAGCCTGTATCAGCTTTGAGTCCTGGCAGAGGAAGAGCAACCCTCCGGCGGAGACATCGACAACCTGTGTGCCGTATGTCTCATCGAGCCGTGGAGCATCCTTGAAGTAGCCATGCACCTTGAGTGACCAGGCGAATACCCTGGCAAAGGCCATGAACTTCTCCACAGTCTCGAGGCCGAAGGGCGTCTTGCCGATCTGCCTGTTGACTATGCTCGCGTACCCTATGACATAGTTTTGAAAGAGGATTGGCACGATCAGTTCAGACAGGATGCCGTCAGTCCGCTTTGACCGCTCGAAGCGAACTACCTCGTCCTCTGCAAAGGCTGGCTCCAAACCGCCATCGATGAAGTGCGTCATGAAGTCGTCACGGGTCAGAATAGCCCGATCGGCGAAGGGATCGCTGCGGGGTATGCCCGCTATCGCCGTTGGCAGGTAGAAGCAACGACCCGTAGCGGCGCACAGTCGTTCTTCAACGCGCTCGGGAATGCGGTCCTTGAACATGACGATGCCGCGCTCGCTCGCAATCGCGAGCGCCTGGTTCTCGAATTCCGCCATCAGGCCACGCAGGTCGCTGGGGTCAAAGTCCGGCGAGGTTTCGGGTTCCATTGACGGCACGAACGCGGTGCTCGCCGGGAAGTCCAGATCGTAGCGCTCGCCATCGAACTGGAAGGACGCGGCCAGATCTCCCGGAGGCGGCAGCCGTATATAGCGTCTGCTCAGATTCTTGTATACCTTCTCGGGCATCGCTATGGCAAAGCGTTTGTCGCCGGGTTCCGATATGGCCGCCCTGAAGGCTATGGTCTGGCCCCTGACGTTATACCTGAAATCGTAGGTTGCTCCCTTCCTGAGCAATGAGAGAGGCATGTCGTGCGAGAATGAGACGAGAGTATTGGTCACGGAGACTATCCTGCATGACCATTCGCCTCCGCCGGCGACCATGGTGACAGGAGTGCGCTCCCGCATTGCTGTAGCCAACAAGAACTCGCGCTCTATCGCCTTTATCTGGATTGCCATCGAACAAAAACCTCCGTCTACACTGTGCCGCGCTGCGCGACGATTTCATGTCGTGAGCGCATCAATCATCCATCTCATGGCCTGCATCATGGCTGGGAAGCGCTGTAAGGATCCCAAGGTTGCTCCCGCGCTCGCTCAATCTTCAGGGAATCAAGGTCAAGTTCCAGATGCTCGATAGTCCACGTACCGCTTTCGGCCTTGTCAACCACGAGCAGGCCCTGAGATGAGTGCGCTGGTGTGTCGGCAAGGATCCTGAACCGTATTGCCACACTGCCTCCCGGCACCGGCTGCCGTTCTGCGAACCTCACCGCCACGATGGGAGCGCATGTCTTGAGCTTCTGTTCATAGAGCGCTCTGACTACCACCGCGGTATCGGAGGAAAGCCGGTCATAGGGGAGGGTGCCCTTGACCAGTGCTGCAGTTATCGCCTCCAGCGTCGCGGACAGGGATGAATCGTTTGATACATCAAGGAGTGGACCCAGGACAAAATCACCGGCGTCTACCGTGTCGAATGGACGATCCGCAAAGTGTCGGTCGATGCCGGCGAGGCTCGAAGCCATGGGAGCCTTCGTTGTCGGCGTTCTCTTGAGTGCCGGCTGCATTGCAACGGCTGGTTTGTCTTCGGCTGGCGCTGCTGTGGATACCACCGCCGCCTGGGACTGAGCCGCGGGCGAGGCCGCGGCGGCTGGCGCACGGGCGCAAGCCAGGATCAGGCTCTGAAGTGCTATCATGGCGACCCAGGCCACATGCTTGAAACATGCGGTTGCGGGTCGTGCTGGCATGGCTGGCATAATGGTGTATAGTATCGCTGACCACACATTGGAAGCTAGTCATCATGATTGACGGAGGTTGGCATGCCTGCACTATGGGAACGGCTGGGCATCGAATTCAGCGAGCCGATACGGGATCCGTTGTGGCGGAATATCATGGTGCCGGCCGACTTCGCAGATATCCTGACGAGTCCCGAGTTCATCAAGCTGTCGCGCATCATGCAGCTGGGTCCGGCGCAGCTCGTCTATCCCGGGGCGACCCACACCCGACGAGCCCATTCCATCGGCGTGTTCGAGATGGCCAAACGTGTACTGCAATCGATAGACGCCCATTCCTCCATTGAATTTGTCGACGCTGCGGGTGCTCGTGGTTTTCTGGCAGCATCGCTATGCCATGATCTGGGACATTTTCCGTACGCCCATTCTCTCAAAGAGCTGCCACTACGTGAGCACGAGAGCCTGACCGCCGATGTTGTGCGCGGGCCGCTTGCCCACGCCGTCAGCGTGGCCGGCGCCGATCCGGAGTTTGTGGCTGCCATAGTCGATACAGAACTGCCAGCGCCCCGGTCAGGAGCCACACGGCAGCTCGCTCTGTTCCGTTCGCTTCTCTCGGGTGTGCTCGATCCGGACAAGCTAGACTATCTGAACCGGGATGCCTGGTCGTGCGGCGTGCCGTATGGTCTGCAGGATGTTGATTTTACGCTGCAGCACCTGGGGCTCGATGCATCGGGCAGTCCAGGAATTGGCGCGCGCGGCATCATGGCGGTAGAAGCGGTGCTCTTCTCCAAATACCAGATGTATCGCGCGGTGTACTGGCACAAGTCAGTCCGTGCAGCCACGGCGATGATCAAGAAGGCGGTTATCGAATCCTTGCATTCGGGTGCCATTGCGCCTACCGACCTGTACGGCCTCGATGACCAGGGCTTCTATAGCCTTATGGCAGGCGTGCGGCGGACCGGCCTGATCCGTGCCGTCTTCGATGGCGCCCTCCTCAAGCCGTGCCTCGAGTTGCCATTCGATCCAGCCAACGAGGCCTTTGTCCGCGCTGCCAGTCTCGATACACGCTCCACGCTGGAGTCCGAGCTGGCACGGCTTGGCTCGGCCGCAGAGGTCGTCATCGATGTGCCTGAACCGATATCATTCGAGTCGGATTTGCCGATCATCGACACGGGTGCAACGTTCTCGACGAGCTCCACGGTCTTTAGGCCAGAGGTTGTGCAGTCATTTACCGCTTCTCTTCGTGTCCTAAGGGTTTTTTCGGACACACAGAGCGTCAGGCGGGGGAAGATTACCGCCGCTGCCGCCGAGCTATTCGCCCATTCATAGGGGTGCTTGCGAAACTCGCCAAAATCAATACACTGGTAGCAGTAGTGGGTACGATATACGTGAGTGCGAATGCGCCGGAGGAATAGCCATGGAGATCCACAACCTGATGGAAGATCTGGTGACGAGCACCGTAGACGAGTTGTTCGATGCCGAGGCCAAGGGCAATACCAGCGGCTGGTGCACATGCAAGCAGTGCCGCATGGACGTGGCCTGCTTTGTGCTGAATCGCCTGAAGCCGGAATATGTTCTGTCGGGGCGAGGTGTTGCGTACTCCGAACAGGATTATCAGGAAAAACTCCAGCGTGGCGCCGATGTCGTCTCATTGGTCAAGGAAGGCTGGGCCAGAATAAACGCGGCTCCGCGTCCAAATCATACGCACACTGGTGGGACTCTTTCAGCTGCAGGCTGTGAAGACTCCTTCGATAGTCCGGTGTTCAACCTGCGGCCCATCATGGGCAGGCTCTTCAATGGGCTGACTTTCGAGCCTATCAGTTCCATAGAGGTAGCTCTTAATGATGCGCGTGGTCTTGTCAGGATGATGGACTCAAACTGGCTCAATCCGTATCCGCTTGTCAGCAATACTGGCGGCACGTTCACGTTCTGGCCATTTCCGGTCAGTGCGTCTTCGGTAGGCGAGACCCGTAGCTTTTCGTTTACCATTAGCGCGTCGCCAGCGGGATTTGAGCCGCTCTCGCACTTCGTCGAGTATACGGTGCAGGCTGAATCTCGCCCAATCTGCCAGCTTTCCATGCAGACGGTGCATCGATTGCAGGATCTGTACGTGTTCCCGGCCTAGAAATTGCCCTTCGCCACTCAGTCACCACCTCAGAGTTCAGAAGTCGGCACGAGTTCAAGATACTGGAGTATGTCGAGTTCTCCGCGTTCTTCCACCCGCCTGATCTTGTAGACCCGATACGCTATGACCCTGGCTCCATGAGCCAATGGCGGCAACGGATACCCATTCATATCCACAAGTTCGTCCACCCGCATGAGGCGCTCGGTCTCCTGGCGGTCTCCGTCGGGATAGACCAGCCATCGTGTCTCTATCGTCATAGCCTGTGAGTCTATACGGCTCGTAGCCGAGGCGCAAGTCGATCTGTTCATGGCTATTCGGCACAAAGTTACGCATCCTTGACCCATCGTGCACCGCTATTCGGCTCATTTCCAGCGGCATGCTTAACGAACGTATAGTACTTTGCATTAAAAATAATTCTGTCGAGTAATGTAGTCCGCCTGATTCCGTTGACAATAGGCTCCTGTACGGTAGTATATAGGAGAATTGTGGGAAAAAGTGGGAGAAAAAGGGAATCAGTGGCATGGAACTGGTAACTGGCGAGTTCAGAAATACCCTCGATGACAAAGGGCGTCTCTCCCTGCCTGCAAAGCTGCGCGCTGGCCTGCCTGGAAACGTCCTGGTGGTGACCCAGGGCGTGGATGCCTGCCTGTGGCTCTTCACGCCCGAGCGCTGGAACGCGCTCTCCGAGCAGCTGTTCTCATCAACCAGTCTTTTCCACCAGCAGGCGCGCATCATCCAGCGCCGCATCATCGCTCCCGCCCAGGAAGTGGAGATAGACAAGGCCGGCCGCCTGGCCATACCGCAGTCTCTGCGCGAATATGCAGGTTTATCCAAGGACTGCATCGTGCTGGGCATAACCAAGCGCCTTGAGATATGGGATGCAGACGCATACAAGGCATGGATAGAGGCTACGGACGCGGAATTTGCCGCCGCCTCGGAATCATTGGACATACAAAACCTATGAGCGACACCAAAACCAGTTTTGGCCATGTGCCGGTCATGCTCAGGGAGACCTTGGAGCTCCTGGTGCCACCGACTCCCGACTGCCTGATGATAGATGGCACGCTCGGTCTGGCTGGCCACTCCAGCGCGTTTCTTGATAAGCACCAGGGGATCAGACTGATAGGCGTCGATGCCGATGCCCAAGTCCAGACGATAGCGCGTGCCCGCCTGGAGCCGTATGGAGCACGCGTCGCCTTTGTCCATTCATTTTTTGATCAATTCTTCATTGATTATCGCGCAAAACTCGAAGCTGGAACCGAGGGCGTCACTCGCCCCGGGCTGATCCTGTTCGATTTTGGCATTTCCATGTTCCATTTCCGTGAGTCGGGGCGGGGATTCAGTCTGCAGGCCGATGAGGTCCTCGACATGAGGCTGAATCCTTCAACTGGGAGGTCCGCCGCCGACCTGATAAACGACCTTGACGAGCCCGAGCTCGCCAGAGTGCTGCGGGAGTTTGGCGAGGAGCCGTTCGCGTTCAGGATAGCCCAGGCTATTGCGCGCGAACGGCGGGCCTCGCGCATCGAGTCGACGGCCCGGCTCGCCGACATCATTCGAGGAACGGTGCCGCAGAAGATGCGATATGGACGCATACATCCGGCGACGCGGACGTTCCAGGCGCTGCGAATTGCGGTCAATGATGAGCTGGGGCGAATAGAACGAGGTCTGTCCGCGGCGGTCGAGTGTCTGGAAACGGGCGGTCTGGTCGGCTGCATCAGTTTCCACTCGCTCGAGGACCGCATAGTCAAACGAATTTTCCGGAATCTGGAGGTCAAGCGCGAGCGAGCCTACTTCATGGAAGACCGTGAATCGCCGATACCAGAAGGAGAGGCGGAACGCGGTCTTGCCATCCTGACCAGGAAGCCGGTAGAACCGGCGGCAGACGAGGTCGCGTCCAATCCGGCATCCAGAAGCGCAAAGTTCAGGGTAGCCAGGGCCGTAGAAGGAACGCGACGATGATCGCGAGCCAGCGGCACCGCCAGGAAAGGCAAACCAGTGAAACGACTCGTCCTGGCTCTGTGTATTCTGTCGGTGCCGTGCATGCTGTTCATGACCGCGTACCAGGGTGCGAGATTTTATGCGATCAGCGCGGAACTAAGGCGGCTCGAGTCGGTTCAGGCAGATTGGGTGGAAGAGAATCGCAGGTTATTGGCTGACATAGCGGTGGCCAGATCGCGCGCCAGAGTGGATGCGTCGATGGCTGGAAATCCGGGCTACCGTACGGTGAGCCCGAAGACGACGTTGCGTATCCGGGTGGTACCCGGGATGGAGAAACAGGATGGTTAGCACCCAGGGGGCCTGCAGCGCTCGATGGATGGCGAATGCGGCCGGTTGCCAAATCGTGCACGGTTTCGACGCGGTCTTTGAACGCGTCGAAACCGATTCACGGAGCGCCGGTCCAGGTTCGTTGTTTGTAGCGCTCAAGGGCGAGCGGCTTGATGGCCATGAGTACGCGCGCAATGCGGCTGACTCGGGCGCTGTCGCCGTACTCGTCGAGGCTTCCTGGTGGAATGGTCCTGGCAAATTGGCTCTTTCGGGATCGAATAGCGTCGTCATCGCGGCGACCGATACGCTCTCCACGCTACAGCGCGCTGCCACCGCGTGGCGCGCTTCCTTTGATGGTCTTGTGCGTTTCGGTGTGACGGGCTCGGCCGGCAAGACCAGCGCAAAAGAGCTGCTTGCCGCGATGGTCGGCGCGTCCCGAACTACAGTCAAGAATCCTGGCAATCTCAATTCCGATATCGGCCTTCCCGCATCGATGTTCCTCTTGCGTCCCGAGCACAGGGCCGCCGTATTCGAGCTAGGCATCAACAGACCCGGTGAGATGGAGCTGCTCGCGGGCATTTATGAGCCGGATTGCGCTCTGATAACCAATGTCGGAACGGCGCATATCGGTGTCCTGGGCGGAACCAGGGAGGCCATAGCCAGCGAAAAGCGCTCAATTGCCTCACGTTTCAATGGCAGCCAGACGCTCATTGTCTGGGAAGACGATGACTACCGTGATGCGCTGATGTCAGGCATCAAGGGACGCGCCATTACCTATGGGCCGCGATCGACCGATGGCTTCGAAGGCGCGAGGGATCTTGGGCTGGATGGATGGAGTATACAATACCGGGGACTCGAAGCCCATATGCGGCTGGCTGGCGCGCATAATGTGCTCAACGCGCTTGGAGCTATCAGGGCCGCCTCGCTGTACGGCGTCGAACCCGACGATATACGCGCCGGGTTGGAGTCTGTTGCGCCGTTGTCGGGGCGCACGACCATCATCAGAGGTGAGTACACCGTCGTCGATGATTGCTACAACGCGAATGCCGAGAGCGTCATGGCGGCGATATCGTTCTGCGACTCCGTGGAAAACATGCCGCGCCGGGTTTATGTACTGGGTTCCATGAAGGAACTGGGCACCGAGAGCGTGTCAGCCCACCGCAGGATCGGAACCGCGGTTGCCGCGTCCCGAGCGGATGTCGCCCTGTTCTTCGGAGAAGAGGCGCGCGGGGCGTATGAGGCGGCACGCCTGGCCTCGCCGGGTTTGGATGTGAGGCATTTTGATGATTATGACAGCCTCGAGCGCGCCGCCTGCGATGTGGTCAAGGCTGGAGATCTGGTCTTGGTCAAGGCGAGCCACTCCATGGCGCTCGAGCGGCTGACCGAACGGCTTACAAGAACCGGGAGGGCTTCGTGATACTCAAGTGGATATATCCGTTGGTCAAGTACTTTACGCCGCTCAATGTCTTCCGCTACCTGACATTCAGGTCGGCCTATGCGGCGGTGACGGCGCTGCTTCTGGCTTTTCTGTTCGGGCCGGTCATAATCGAGCGGCTCCGCCAGTTGAAGCTGGGGCAGTCGATACGGCTCGATGGGCCGCAATCGCATCTGTCCAAGTCTGGAACTCCGACCATGGGGGGCCTGCTGATTCTGGCGGCCGTCTCCGCGGCCACGCTGTTGTGGGTCGATCTGTCAAACCGGTATACCTGGATTTGCGTTGGATCGATGCTCGGCTTTGGCTTGGTTGGCTTCATGGATGACTGGCTCAAGATACGCCGCAAGAACTCCGACGGCATTTCGGCAAAGGCCAAGCTCCTGGGCCAGGCCCTGGTGGCCCTCGCCGCGGTACTTGCGCTGTACCTGGATCCCGCCGTGGATATGACCAAGCTGTATGTCCCCTTCTTCAAGAATCCTGTCGTCGATCTCGGAATCTTCTGGATACCGCTCGCTGTCATATACATTGTTGGCTGGTCCAATGCCGTCAACCTGTCAGATGGCCTCGATGGTCTGGCTACGGGGCTCGTGATCATGGCAGTCATCACCTTTTCGATCCTGACCTACCTGACAGGCCGCTCCGACTGGTCAAACTATCTTGGTATTCCATTTATCAAAGGCGCTGGAGAACTGACTGTCTTCAGCCTGGCATTGCTTGGCGCCTGCGTTGGATTCCTCTGGTTCAACGCGCATCCGGCGGAAATATTCATGGGTGATGTTGGCTCGCTGAGCCTGGGCGGCGTTCTGGCCGTACTCGCCCTTATCGTCAAGAAAGAGCTGCTGCTCTTCATAATCGGAGGAGTCTTCATACTGGAAGAAGGGTCGGTGGCCTTGCAGGTTCTATACTTCAAGGCTACCAAGGGCAAGCGCATCTTTCGCATGGCACCGTTGCACCATCACTTCGAGCTTTCTGGCTGGAAGGAAACCAAGGTGGTTACGCGGTTCTGGATTCTGGGCGGGCTCTTTGCGATAGTCGCCCTGTCCACGCTTAAAATTCAGTAGGAGCGGCCATGACGTCTGGGTTTGCGATGGATCGACCACTCCGACGGATAGGAGGCGACCCTGCCTTGCTGGGTTCGCTACTACTCATTCTGGGCATTGGGCTGGCGGGTCTATACTCGGCATCCTATGGGTTTGCGCTGTCACTCGGGAAGGCTCCATCGTACTTCGTGAACAGACAGTTGCTCTGGGTTGTTCCATCGCTGCTCGCGTTTGGACTTGGAGCCTTTATATCGCTTGACAGGCTTTCCAGACAGATGAGCGTAATAGTGCTGGGCACGATGTTCCTCCTGGTACTGCCATTTGTGCCGGTTATAGGCATCACCAAGAATGGCGCCTCGCGGTGGTTCGGATTCGCCGGCCAGATGTTCCAGCCATCGGAGTTGTTCAAGCCGGTGCTGGTGCTGTATCTGGCGCACATTCTGTCCAAGAAGGCGGAACGGCTCTCCGATGTGGTCAACGGCGTCTTCCCGCCCCTGCTCGTGGTTGCGGCTGGCGTCGCGATAGTGCTGATGCAGAACGATTTTTCCACTGCCCTGTTGCTGGGAATTCTGGGCATCATCATGTTCTGGATTGCCGAGGTTCCGCTTGTGTTCTTTGTGGCTCTGGCGTCGGTCGGCCTGCCGCTGGTATCGCTTTCGGTCCTGACAAGCGATTACCGGCTCAAGCGTGTGCTCGGTTTCATAGCGCCTGCATATGATCCAGCCGATCTATCCTACCAGGTAAATGGCTCGATACGGGCCATCGCCGCTGGAGGATTGTGGGGCAAGGGGCTGGGCCAGGGGACGCTGAAGATTCGCAGCATTCCCGAAGTGCAATCTGATTTTGTATTCGCGGCCTGGGCCGAAGAGACTGGCTTTGTGGGCGTACTGGTGTTTGCCGCATTGTGGGCCTTCTTCCTGTGGCGCGCTTTCAAGACCGCGTTCGAGGCGCCAGACGCATTCAGGCGCCACTTGGCCTTTGGATTGGCCTGCTATCTGGCTATCCAGACCCTGATAAACATCATGGTCGTATCCGGCGCTGCGCCGGCGACAGGCATACCGCTGCCATTCTTTTCTTCGGGCGGATCCTCACTGATTTCGGTCTCATTGACCGCGGGCCTCCTGTACAACGTATCGCGAAGTGTCGGGCAGGAGCCTGGCCATGAAAGGGCGGCCACCGATGTCTGAAATGGCGTATACCGAACGTGACTACGCCTGGGACCATACCGCCAGAGAGCGTCGCGCGGCCAACGGCATGGATCGCGGTTATGGCGACGAGGTGCGTGCGAGGGTGGCGCAACGGAGCCGATCCAATGACGGAGCTGGTATGCTCGATATGGTGAAGTTCATGGCCATTGGCGTAGGCATAGCGGCAGCACTCATAGCGCTTGTGATCGTTGTGGCGTTGCCGGCAACCAAAATAACACGATTCGAGGTACGCGGCTCGACAACACTCAGCGCCGCCGAGCTTAGATCCTGGTCGGGCATCGCAGACAAGGCGCATCTGTTCTCCGTCAACACCAGCGCTCTGGAGGCTGGCGTCAGTGCGCATCCACGCGTATCCTCGGCTCGCGTCGAGCGGCACTTTCCAAACGCCATCATCGTGTCGGTATCGGAACGGCTGCCACTGGCGGTAGTCTATGCGAAGGGCGCATCGGGTCGGATGGAGGCCCATTGCATCGATGGCGAAGGCTATGTATTCGCTCCCGCAAACGCTTACCCTGATTCCTTGAACTTGCCCGTGCTGTCGGGGCTTGAAATACGTGATCTGCACTATGGCCTGCGGCTCGATGGACCATTCACCGGGCTGCTGGCTTCGCTGGCCGAGCTGCGCAGCACCGACCCTGGGCTGCTGTCGGCTATTTCTGAACTCAGGGTTGTATCCAGGAAGGGCGCTCCCGCTGAACTGCTCGTCTATCCGGCTCGGTACCGGGTACCGGTCAGAATGCGCCCTGTCTTGAACGCTGGACTCCTCAAGTCTATGATGCTCGTTCTGGACGTGGTTGAGGGACAAGGCTTGGCTCCAAGCATCCGCGAACTGGATTTGCGGACCGACACGTTCGTCTACAAGACAAAGGAGGCCGTCTCTGGGTGACACTTTGATAGTCGGCGTCGATATTGGCACGTCAAAGACCTGCGCGGTGATCGGCGAATACAATGATACGGGAGTTCTCGAGATTACCGGCGTAGGCGTGGCGCCGAGTACCGGTCTGCGCAAGGGTGTCGTCGTCAATATCGAGGCTACGCTGCAATCGGTGACCAAGGCGGTCGAGGCCGCGGAGCTCATGTCAGGACGCGAGGTCAAGGAGTGCTTCGTCGGCGTGGCCGGCGCCAATGTGGAGGGCATCAATTCCCGTGGCGTTGTCGCGGTGACCGGCAAGGGCCGGGAAATATGCCAGTCGGATGTCGACCGGGTCATAGAGGCTGCCCGGGCCATAGTAATTCCGATGGACCGTGAAGTCCTGCATGTCATACCGCAGACATTCATCGTCGATGACCAGAAGGGCATTCGCGATCCCCTGGACATGATAGGCGTGAGGCTCGAGGCCGAGGTGCATATAATCACCGGCTCGGTAACCACGGCGCAGAATCTTGTCCGGTGTGTCAACCGCGCCGGGTTCAAGGTGGATGGACTGATACTGCAGGGGCTGGCCGCTTCCAGGGCGGTGCTGACTCCTGACGAGAAGGAGCTAGGGTGCCTGCTCGTCGATCTAGGCGGTGGCACAACCGATGTACTGATGTACTCGGAAGGCGCGCCGTATTTCAGCGCCAGCGTCGCCGCGGGCGGGGCACAGGTGACCAATGACCTGTCCATCATACTGAACATGCCGATGGATGCCGCCGAGCGCGTCAAACGCGAATCCGGCTCGTGCTACCTGCCCCATGTCGAGTCCGGTGAGAGTATCATCGTTCCGGGCGTAGGCGGCCGGGCGCCGCAGGAAATATCCAGGGCCAGGGTAGCGAGCGTCATCCAGCCGCGCATGGAGGAGATATTCAGGCTGGTCCGGGAAAAGGTGGAGCAACCTGGTTTCTGGCGCCTGATAAAGGGTGGCATCGTATTGACGGGCGGCGGGGCACTGATGCCCGGGGTCGCCGAGCTGGCGTATGAGGTGTTCGGTTTGCCGGTCAGGACCGGCGCGCCGACATCGCTCGGTGGATTGGTCGATGCGTACCGCAATCCGGCGTATTCGACGGCGGTAGGGTTGGTGTTGCTGGGAGCCGAGCGTCTGGGAAACGTTCAGGAGCCCGAGGCTCGGTCCCGAGGTACTTCCAAGGGTGGTTCGAGCGGATCGGAAGGCGTGCAGAAGGCGCGGTCAAAAGCGGATTCGGCGTTGTCACGCCTGGGAGAGTGGCTTAAGGAATTTTTCTGAACAGCGGACGAAGCGCGGATCGCTGACACGATGCGCCTTCGATATTAGGTAAATGAATTCACGGGGAGGGGACTATGACGTTACGGGTCGTGGACGAGATCGGTGCGTTCCGCAGGGCGGAAGCGGTAGCTATCACTGAGGCGTCGCCACATCAGCACGCTGACGCCTTCAAGACAGAATCGACAGTCATCAAGGTCATTGGAGCCGGTGGCGGCGGATCGAACGCCATCAACCGGATGATAGAGGCGGGGCTTCACAACGTCGAGTTCATCGTCGCCAATACCGACCTGCAGGCGCTCAGGCGTTCCGATGCCGCTATCAAGCTTGGGCTTGGCGCCAAGGTGACGCACGGACTTGGCGCTGGTGGCAAGCCGGAGATAGGCGAGAAGGCCGCGCTTGAGGACAGAGCTGCCATAGCTGAGGCGCTCCAGGGCGCTGACATGGTCTTCATTACCGCGGGCATGGGCGGCGGCACCGGCACCGGTTCCGCTCCCATCATCGCGCAGGTAGCCAAGGAACTCGGCGCCCTGACCGTCGCCGTCGTCACCAAGCCGTTCGATTTCGAGGGCAAGGTGAAAATGCGACTGGCCGAGGAAGGCATCGAGAAACTGCGCCAGGCAGTCGACACGCTGATAGTCATTCCAAACCAGCACCTACTCAAAATAGTCGAGAAGCGTACGCCTATCCGCGATGCCTTCAAGCTGGCTGACGATGTGCTGCGCCAGGGCGTTCAGGGCATATCCGACCTGATTACCGTTGCCGGAGACATCAATATCGACTTTGCCGACGTAAATACCGTTATGAGCGGGCAGGGTGACGCGATCATGGGCATCGGTTCCGCCCGCGGCGATAATCGTGCCGTCGAGGCTGCCGAGAAGGCGGTATCAAACCCCCTGCTCGAAGACGCGCGCATCGATGGGGCGAAGAGCATTCTTATCAATGTGACCGGCGGCGAGAGCTTTACTCTGAATGAATATGAGGAAATCGTAGGAATAATAACCAGAAATGCCGATGCCGACGCACTGGTGATTGCCGGCATTGTCAACGATCCATCGGTTCAGGATGAGGTCAGCGTTACCGTCATCGCGACGGGATTCGATCGGTCCATCAAGCCCAAGGCGCCAAGCAGCCCAACCGGGAAAGAGGCGGCTCGCGAGATAGACGACTTTCTGTCCGCCGACGAATGGCGGTCCATAGTCGAACCCAAGGCCAAGGGATATCTGCTGGGCCGGAACGACGCCGACGAACTGGACATACCCACTGTGCTCCGCGAGCGCAAGACGGCAGCGGAACGAAGCGGGGCCTAGGCCGATGACAACGCGCGACTCGATAGATCGATATGCATCCTGGCTGCTCGCCGCCAGGAGACGCTCGCCTCTGACGCTGGAAGCCTATGTCCGCGAGGCGCATAGCCTTGCCGCGTGGCTCGCGGGCCACGGCTCGAGCGTCGAGACGGCCATGGTTGGTGATATTCTGGAATTTCTCGCCTACCGTCGCGCGTCCGGTCTGTCGGCTCGCACCATGGCCCGCATCATGTCGAGCATACGTGGGTTATACAAATATCTAAGACTTGAAGGCGTACGAAGCGACGATCCGACCGAGTTGCTCGAGAGCCCTCGGCAGGAGCGCAGCCTGCCCGATGTGATACGCGCGGAAGATGTCAACCTGATGCTCGATTCAATCGATCTATCGACACCGGGTGGCCTGCGCGACCGGGCTCTATTCGAATTGATATATTCGTGCGGTTTGCGGATCTCGGAAGCGGCAAGTCTGACCTTCGACTCGCTCTTCCTCAAGGAACGCTTCATCAAGGTAACGGGCAAGCGCCGCAAGGAACGCATCCTGCCGTTTGGGGGAGAAGCCAAGTTGTGGCTCGACCGCTATCTCGCGGACGGGAGGCCGGACCTCGAGAAGGGCAGGCGCAGTGATCGTGTGTTCCTGAACAGGGCGGGCAAGGGCATATCCAGGAAGGGCGTCTGGAAGCGATTTGCCGAATTGCGGACGACCAGCGGCGTCTGCGGCAAGGTTCACTCGCTCAGACATTCCTTCGCGACCCATCTGCTGGCCGGCGGAGCTGATCTGCGGACGGTGCAGGAACTGCTCGGCCACGCCGATATAGCGACGACACAGATTTATACCCATGTCGATGCCGAGGAGCTTGCTGTTGCCCATGAGGCGTATTTTCCCAGAACGCGTGCCGGTGTTGCCAGCGCGGCCGACGCAAGCGCTGCGGCCCGCGTCGACGTACCAGATGGTGGGAGGAACGGCGCATGAAACGAATCGTGGCTCTCTGTCTGGTCATGGCCATCGCCATGATGGCGTCGTCGTGCGGCGACAAGGGTTTCTTGACGATGATGTTCGATCTGGAAACCCGTTCGATGAAGAATGCTCCACCGTCAACAGTCAAGGAACTGCAGGATGCCATAGCGCGCTACGGCAAGGATGTCGAGCGGACAACGGCGGCGATGGAGAAGGTGGGCATGTACTGGCGCCTTCTGGCTGTCAAGTACATGAATACCGGCCTGTATGGTGACGCGTACGACGCCGCCCGGACGGCCTTGCACTATTATCCAGAGACATCCAGCCTTTATTATGTTGCCGCGGTGTCCGCGGCATACCTCTCCAAGACAGCCTCGATCGAAATTGATGGAGCCGCGACGACGCGTGAGTCGTGGCTCGATGTTGCCGAGCGGGCCTACAAGCAATCGCTGCAGATTGATCCGAGTTACGCAAAGGCACTCTACGGACTGGGCGTGCTGTACTCGTTCGAACTGAACAATCATGAGGCCGCGCTCGCTCCGCTCGAAACGCTTCTGTCGACTGATCCCAAGAATGTCGATGCCTTGTTCGTCTACGCCAGGTCGCTGTATGGCGCCGGGCGCCTGCAGGATGCCGCAAATGCCTATGACAGGATAATCGCGACAACGCCGGTTGAAGCCAAGAAGAAACAGGCCACCGACAACAAGAAGCAGGTACTGGATGAGCTCTATGGCAAGTAAGATTGCGAGCGCGTCGGCTATGACCATAGCCAGGATGCCGTACCTGTCGGCTCGCGAGAAAATCCTCTTGTCCGAGGCCCTTGGGCGCGCCTTGCTCGCGTCATTGCGCTTGGGAGATATCGAGGTGATAGTGCGAAGGCGGCTTGGCGGCGCCACCTGGGA
The DNA here is from genome assembly GCA_035530295.1 of bacterium. Taxonomy (GTDB): domain Bacteria; phylum Spirochaetota; class Spirochaetia; order Treponematales; family UBA12059; genus SZUA-370. Next base: position 245,117 of record DATKVB010000003.1, read on the forward strand.
CCCGGAGTCCTGGGCAGCGGCTGCCTCGCGTGATGTCGATTATCTGATGGCCGTAGGTGGTTCTTCGTACAGCTATTCTGACCCTGGGTATCCGCCGATTCTGCGTGAAACGGCGCGTCCGCCTTTCATGCTCTATGTTCGGGGCAAGCTGCCACCGTCTGACCGGCCATCGATAGCCATAGTCGGCACCAGGTTTCCGACCGGTCGCGGGCTCGACGCCGCTGTGGCCCTTGGCATGGAAGCGGCGGCGGCAGGTGTCCCGGTCGTATCCGGGCTTGCCCGCGGCATAGATTCGGCTGCACATCGCGGAGCACTGGCTGGCGGCGGCATCACCTTCGCGGTGCTGGGCAGGGGCGTCGACGAGGTATATCCGCAGTCAAACAAGGACCTTGCTTCATCCATGGTCGGATCGGGCGGCGGCATTGTGTCGGAATACGCACCAGGCACGCCGCCTTCGCGGTGGACCTTCCCGGAGCGCAACAGGATCCTTGCGGGTTTGTGCCGTTCCACCATCGTCGTCGAGGCGCCGGGTGGCTCGGGTGCCCTCATAAGCGCCGCGTTTGCCCTCGAGGAGGGGCGCGATGTGTATGTCGCCGCATCCTGCCAGGGTGGCGTTCGATCCGCCGGTTCCGATGCGCTTGTCGCCGATGGAGCGGTGACGCTCGCCTCTTTTATCGATATCATGAAGGATTGGCGCTGCGAACGCAGCGGGCGCTGCGAACGCAGCGGTGCCGCGTTTGCGGCGCGCCACGGTATACGGCGTCGCCGCATGTGGCGGACCCGACGGGCTCATGCCCGGGGCGCGGTTCTGGCCACCCTACACCCGATGAGGAGAGCATAAGTATGGCGAGCGATAAAGCCGCGACAGCTGTCAAGAAGATCATCAAGAAACCAAAGAAGGCTGCCAGGCCAACTCTGGTCATAGTCGAATCGCCGGCCAAGGCCAAGACCATAGAGAAGTACCTGGGCAGTTCCTATGTCGTGCTGGCTTCAATGGGACACCTCATCGATCTGCCGAAGTCCAGACTCGGCGTCGATGTGGACCATGGTTTTACTCCGGAGTATCTGACAATACGCGGCAAGGCCAAGCTGCTCAAGGAACTGCAGACGACGGCCAAGAAGTCGAGCGCCGTGTTGCTTGCCTCTGATAATGACCGGGAGGGAGAAGCGATCTCCTTCCATATCCGTGCCGCCCTCAACCAGAAGAATCCTGGACTCGACATCAAGCGCATAGTCTTCAACGAGATTACGCCGCAGGCCATAAGGGATGCGGTCAAGGAGCCGCGCCTGCTCGATGAGGACAAGGTCAACGCCCAGAAGGCGCGCCGCGTGCTCGATCGCCTGGTGGGCTACAATCTTTCACCGGTGCTCTGGAAAAAAGTAAAGAACGGCTTGTCGGCAGGGCGGGTGCAGTCGGTGGCGCTCAGGCTGATATGTGAGCGCGAAGCCGAGGTTGAGTCGTTCATCCCCGAGGAATACTGGACGCTCGAGGCGGATTTCAAGAAGGGCCGCTATGCGTTCACGGGCGAACTCATATCGTTCAAGGGACAGAAGGCTGATCTGAAGACCGAATCCGAGGTTCAGCGCGTCGTCGACGCCATAGGCCAGGCACCATGCACGGTCGGCGATGTCAAGGATACCGAGCGCTCCGTCAGGCCCAAGCCGCCGTTCACCACCTCCAAGCTGCAGCAGACCGCTGCCAACCGGCTGGGCTTTACCAGCAAGAAGACTATGCAGATAGCCCAGCAGCTGTACGAGGGCATAAATATCGGCTCCACGCGCATTGGTCTCATCACCTACATGCGTACCGACTCGGTGCGCGTCTCCGATGTCGCCATAAAGGAGGTCAGGCAATTCCTGACCGAACACTTCCCCGCCGAGTTGCCCGCGGAGCCGCTGGTCTACGCGACCGACAAGAAGGCTCAGGATGCCCACGAGGCGATCCGGCCCACTATGATCCCATATACGCCTGAATCGATCAAGGAATACCTGAACAAGGACCAGCAGAAGCTGTACGGCATCATCTGGGAGCGATTTGTCGCAAGCCAGATGACGCCAGCCAAGCAGCGCTCGACGGCGCTGGACATTCTGGCCGGCGAGGCGGTTTTCCGCATCACGGCGTCGAAGCTTGTCGAGAAAGGGTTCTACAAGGTCATCAAGCTGTTGGCGACCAAGGAAGACAAGGAATCGTCGCTGCCGGAGATGCGCATAGGTGAGGAACTCAAGCTCGAAGGCTACCGGCCCGAGCAACACTTTACCCAGGGTGCCGCGCGATTTACCGATGCATCGATCATCAAGATTCTCGAGGAGCAGGGCATTGGCCGCCCGTCAACCTATGCGCCTATCATTTCGGTTCTGCTCGAACGTTACTACGTGACCAGGGAGAACCGTCAGCTAGTCCCTACGACGCTTGGCCGAAAGATTAACGAGATCCTGGTCGAGGCCTTTCCTGACGTTGTCAATGTTGGCTTTACCGCAGGCATGGAATCGATGCTCGACGAGGTGGAAGAATCGAAACGTGATTGGGTCGCCGCGATAGAGCAATTCTACGGGCCATTCAAGAGTCGCATCGATGACATCATGAACACGCTGCAATCGTTCAAGGGAAGCCTGGACGAGCCGACCGATGTGGTGTGCGAGAAGTGCGGAAAACCGATGGTCAAGAAACTCGGCCGCTTTGGATTCTTCCTTGCCTGCACGGGTTTTCCCGAGTGCAAGAACACCAAATCAATACCGCTGGCCCGTTGCCCGCGTCCTGGCTGCAATGGCGAGATAGTGGCTCGAAGAAAGGCAAAGGGCCGCGGCCGCGAGTTCTATGGCTGCTCCAACTATCCAGCCTGCGATTTTATAACGTATTACAAGCCCACAAACAGCTATTGTCCGAAGTGTGGATGGTTCCTCGTGGAGCGTTTCGACAAGAAGCGCGGATCATACAAGGCCTGCATCAATCCGGCCTGCGACTACCTGCACAGTCAGGATGACGAACATGTCAGCATCGACTGAATCGTATCTGACCTATCTCGGGGCCATCCGGTCGCTCTCACCGCGGACGGTAGAGGCATATCGAGATGACCTGCGCCTCTATGAAGCCTCATGTCTGTTGTCCGGATGCACCACCGAGACGGCTACCCCGGTGGAAGCCCGGGCGTTCATAGCCGGCCTGGTGCGTTCGGGTTACGCGACAAGCTCGGTCAACCGGGCGCTTTCGGCTATCAAGGGCTACTATCGATATATGATCCGCTATGGCAAGGCAAAGGCGAACCCGGCCAAGGATGTCGAATCGCTGCCGATGGCCAAGACCCTGCCCAATTTCATGTTCGAAGACGAGATGGCCGATTTCATAGACCACGCTTCCGACGATGGCTTTGCCGGAGCGCGTGACAAGGCGCTGTTCGAGACGCTCTACAGCACCGGGTGCCGTGTTTCAGAACTGTCAGGTCTCCATGTTTCCGACATCGACCTGAGCGCTGGCCGGGCCCGCGTTACCGGCAAGGGAGCCAAGCAGCGGACCGTCTTCCTGTCAGGCCCGGCTGTCGATGCCATCCGGTCCTGGTTACCGTACAGGACGGCGAGGCTCCTGGCCGATAGAGCCGAGGCGCATCTGTTCCTGAACGCCAAGGGCGGTCCGCTAACCCCCCGTGGTGTCGCGTACATCATCGACAGGCGCGCCCTGGCCTCGGGCCTGCGCAAGCATCTGTCACCGCATGGTTTCAGACATAGCTTTGCCACGCACCTGATCGGGCACGGCGCCGACATCCGCGTCGTACAGGCCATGCTTGGCCACGAGAACATATCGACCACCCAGATATACACGCACGTCGACATGGCGCGGCTACGGGCCGTATACGACGACGCGCATCCACATGCCACCAGGGAGCGACCGCTGGCGTCAGCAACTACAACGAAGGAACGACGATGAGCAAGATACGAAGCACCACCATCATAGCAATACGCAGAAATGGCCAGGTCGCGATGGCCGGTGATGGCCAGGTGACCATGGGTGAGACCGTGATGAAGAGCAATGCCCGGAAGGTCAGGACCATCCAGGACGGCACGATACTGACGGGTTTCGCCGGCGCCACCGCCGACGCGTTTACCCTGCTCGAGCACTTCGAGATCAAGGTCAAGGAATACCAGGGCGATCTGACCAGGGCCGCTGTCGAACTGGCCAAGGACTGGCGTACAGACAAGATGTTGCGCAAGCTCGAGGCATTGTTGCTCGTCGCCGACAAGAACAAGACTCTCTTGCTTTCGGGCACCGGCGATGTCATAGAACCGGCCGGCGATGCGATAGCCATAGGCTCTGGTGGCAATTACGCCTACGCTGCCGCCCTGGCATACCTTGATACCAGCGATTTATCGGCCGCCGAAATAGCCAAGCGCAGCCTTGGCATAGCCGCCGGCATATGCATATACACCAATGATCGCATCCTCGTGGAGGAATTGTCGTGACCGAGAGTTTTGAGCTCTTTACGCCCAAGCGCGTCGTAGAGGAATTGGATCGCTATATCATTGGCCAGAACAAGGCCAAGCGGGCCGTGGCCATAGCCCTGCGCAACCGTCTTCGGCGCAAGAAGTTGCCCGAGGCCCAGCGCGAGGAGATTGCGCCCAAGAATATCCTGATGATAGGACCGACCGGCGTCGGCAAGACAGAGATAGCCAGGCGCCTTGCCAAGCTTGTGGGCGCGCCTTTCGTCAAGGTGGAGGCAACCAAGTACACCGAGGTCGGCTATGTCGGACGCGATGTGGAGTCGATGGTCCGTGATCTGATGGCTGCCGGTTACCGCTCGGTGATGGAGGAGATGACCGCCAGCGTCAAGGAAGATGCGGAGAAGCGGACCGAGGAGCGTATCCTTGACCTGCTCCTGCCTGGCTTTGGGGCCAAGCCGGACGCGGCAGGAAAAGACGGCGCCGGAGGCGGAGTCACGACCATTGCTGGCGCGGAGTTTACATTGGGCCCTTCGACCAAGCCGAACGAGACCAGGGAAAAATTCAGGAAGATGCTGCGCGATGGCACGCTGGAGGATAAAGAGGTCGAGGTCCAGGTCTCGGCGCAGGCGACCCCATCCATAGAGATATTCTCCGGGCAGCAGATGGAAGAACTTGAATCAGCCTTTTCAGGCATAGCCAACATTTTCGGTGGCAAGAAGAAGAAGAAGCTCGTCACCATAAAGGAAGCCAGACGGATAATCTTTGAAGAAGAGAGCGAGCGGCTGGTCGACAAGGACAGGGTTGCCGAGGTAGCCCGTGAGCGCGTCGAGCAGAGCGGCATCGTGTTCATAGACGAGATAGACAAGATAGCCACGCGTGAAGGCAAGTCAGGTGGAATGGACGTGTCACGCGAAGGCGTCCAGCGCGATATTCTGCCCATAGTTGAAGGCTCCAAGGTCAGCACCAAGTACGGAGTCATCGATACCACCCATGTGCTGTTCATAGCCGCCGGCGCGTTCAATGTCTCCAAGCCATCGGACCTGATCCCCGAACTCCAGGGACGGTTCCCCATCCGCGTCGAACTGGAAGCCCTGTCCGCGGCCGATTTCAAGCGGATCCTGACCGAGCCGGAGAACGCCCTGGTTACGCAGTACACGCAGCTTATGGGCACCGAGAATGTCGCGCTGTCATTCACCGAGTCGTCGATAGACCGGCTCGCGGGCATTGCCGAGAAGGCCAACTCGAGAACGGAGAATATTGGCGCGAGGCGCTTGCATACGATAATGGAACGCCTCCTTGAGGAGGTATCATTCGACGCTCCGGAAATGTCTGGACAGAAGGTGGAGATTACGCCCGATTTCGTCGATCTGCGCTTCAAGGGAGTCTTCGAGTCGGAGGATCTGGCAAAGTTCATCCTCTGAAGTCAAGGTGGCTGAAAAGGTATATCGACGGAGTCGAAATAGTCCGATAGTTAGAGGTGAAGGGCATTCCGGCATACGGAGCCCGCGGTTGGAGGTGTATCGATGCTTGAAGGCACGACGTTTGGCAAGACCATTGATTTGTTGCAGCGCAGCATGGATGTCTCGTCACTGCGGCAACAGGTGATAGGCAACAACATAGCTAACGCCGACGTACCCAATTTCAAGCGCTCGGAAATCAACTTCGAGTCTTCGCTGAAAAGGGCGCTTGAATCGGAGAGTTCCAGACCGGTGCTTGAGCTCGCTACCAGCGATCCCGGGCACATCGCGTCGTTCAAACAGACCGACTGGCGCGACATTTCGCCAAGGCGGGTACTCGATTATCTGTCGACATCGAAAAACAACGGCAACAATGTCGATCCTGAACAGGAATTCATGGATTCGACAACGAATCAGCTGCGCTATACCCTGATGTCGCAGGCGACCGCATTCGAGTTCAACCAGGTCAAACTGGTGCTAAGGTAAGAGGTAGACCATGGGAATGTTCACGAGCATCAACATAGCGGCGAGCGGGATGACGGCCGAGCGCCTGCGCCAGGATGTCATAGCCGACAACATAGCCAACCAGGCCACGACGCGCACACCCGAAGGCGGTCCCTTCAGGAGAAGCCGTGTTATCCTGCGCCCGAAGACTGACACGCCCTATTTCAGGTTGCCGTTCCTGCCTGATCAGTGGGATGGTGGCGCAGGCAACGGAGTCAGGGTTTCAGAGATCCAGAAGGATTATGCGTCGGAAACCAGACTGGTTTACGATCCGACGCATCCTGACGCCATCAAGAATGGCCCGCGTGCTGGCTATGTCGAGTATCCTAACGTCAATGTCGTGACCGAAATGGTCGATTTAATAGCCGCGTCACGCGCCTACGAAGCCAACGCCGCAATAGCCAACGGAGCCAAGTCGATGTTCATGAAGGCTCTGGAGATAGGAAGGTAATCGATGTCAACACTCTTTGGCATACCTGGCGTAACGAGTTCCATCGGCGTACAGTCCGTGCCCGGCGGCTCAATGACGGGCGCCACGCCTGTCGGCGGTGACGGCCTGAAGCTTTCCCGTGCCGATCCCCGACACTTCGCGACTGGCGGCGGTACACCGGCGCTGGGCAAGGAACCGACGGCCAGTTTCGAGGACGCCATGCTCAAGGCAATGGACGGCGTCAACGCGCTGCAGATAGACAGCGCCAACGCCGAGGAGACCATGCTCATCAATCCTGATTCGATAGACGCTCATGATGTGACCATTGCGATGGCCAAGGCGAATATGTCACTGGACATTACTCGAACCGTGCTGAGCCGCGTGGTCACGGCATGGAAAGACATAATCAATACGCGATGACGTAACGGCCCTGACGGCGTAACGTCGTTCGTTCTTCTGGGAGGGGGAACATGAACGAATGGCTCAAGAAGACAATTGAGCGCCTGAAGGCGCTGTGGGGCTCCTGGAGCCTCGTCCAGAAGCTCATCCTTGCCGGCGTCGTGGTCGCGGCCATAGTCGGCGTCATCGTGCTCGTCTCGGTTTCAGGCGCGCCAACCCAGGTGCGGCTGATCAACACGCCCATCAAGAGCGACGACGAGCTCCGGCTGATAACCAGCCGACTCGACCAGGAGAGCATCCCGTTCAGCCTTGGCGAAGGCAACATCCTGTACGTCAAGGACGAGGCGACGCGCGCCCGCGCAAATGCCATACTCCTTCGCGAGGATCTGATACCCAAGGGCACCGATCCCTGGGCCGTCTTCTCGATTGACCGCTTCACGGTGACCGACTTTGAGCGCAACGTCAATCTGCGCAAGGCGATCATCGCGGAAGTGACCAAGCACATCGAGTCGATATCCGATGTCGACAAGGCCAATGTCGTCATAGAGATACCCGAGGACAAGCTGTTCGCGCAGGACCAGAAACCTGTAACGGCGAGTGTCATCATCTACCCCAAGCCAGGTTCAGACATAACCACAAACCGCAAGAAGCTTGAGGGCATCCAGAAGATAATACGCTTTGCCGTCTCCGGCCTGACCGACGAGAACATAGTCATCACCGACCAGAATGGGCTCCAGCTCAATGACTTTGCCGGCATGTCGGGGCTTGACCGGATAGAGATAACAAAGCGCGAACAGCAGCTGGTACAGCGCCAGGAAGCCTACTACCGCGCGGCCGTACTCAAGGCGCTGCAGCAGATATACACAGCCGACCGTGTCCGTGATCTCAACATCAAGATTGATATGGACATGAGCAAGAAGAGCGTCTCTACCGACGAATATTTCCCGTTTACGCTGAAGCCTGACAATCCAACGACGCCGTACGACGATTCGGTGATCCAGCCATCGGTCAGGCTTTCGACGGAAAAGACAACGTACGAGTATCAGGGAACCGGTTTCAATCCGGAAGGACCCGCCGGCGTCGAGGGACAGACGGCTCCAGCATACAAGGATCTGCAGAACATGGTCGGCAAGGCGACGCAGACCCACAGCATAGAGAATGAGGCGCTGAACAAGCGCCAGAGCGTCGAGGATCGTTCTCCGGGCATCGATCGCGTGACCGTATCGGTAAACATCGACGGAGTCTGGAAATGGAAGTATAATGACAAAGGCGACCTTGTGCTCAGGCCGGATGGAGGCATAGAACGCGAATATGTGCCTGTACAGCAAACCGAGCTGGATTCGGCGGCGGCGCTGGTTCGCGACGCGATAGGCTATGACAAGATGCGCGGGGATTCCGTTACCGTGCGGAATATCCAGTTCGACAGAAGTGTACAGTTCAAGTCAGAGGATGAGTCGTTCCTGAGACGCCAGCAGACCAACAGGATCATCCTGTATTCTCTGGTAGGCGTCGCGTTCCTGCTTGTGGCGTTCATCGTGTTCAGGCTCGCATCGCGTGAACTGGAGCGCAGACGACGCATATCCGAGGAAAAGCGTGCCCTGGAGCAGCAGATGCTCAGGGAGAACGCGATACGGCAGGCCGAGGAACAGAATATCGAGGTGTCCATGTCCGTGGAGGAGCGCAAGCGACTGGATCTGCAGGAGCACGCTATCAACATGGCCAAGGAACATCCCGAGGACGTAGCGCAGCTGATACGCACCTGGCTCAGGGAGGAATAAATCGATGGCTCAAATAGCGGCCAAAAGCAAATCGTCCGGGCCGGCACCATCCGGTTCGCCGGGCAAGAAACCCAAGAGCGTCAAGGATCTGTCCGGGCGACAGAAGGCCGCTATATTCCTCATTACCCTCGGCAGCGAGATATCCGCCGAGATATTCAAGCATCTGCGCGAAGACGAGATAGAGACCCTCACCTTCGAGATTGCCCGTCTGGAAAATGTCGAGCCGGAACTGAAGGACGCCATCCTGATGGAGTTCCAGGAATTGATGATGGCCAGCGAGTTCATCAGTTCCGGCGGCATCGATTACGCGCGCGAGCTGCTCGAAAAGGCATTGGGTTCGCAAAAAGCTATCGATATCATCAATCGCCTGACCAGTTCGCTGCAGGTCAGGCCGTTCGACTTCATCAGGCGCACCGATCCTGCGAACTTGCTCAACTTCATACAGACGGAGCACCCTCAGACCATAGCGCTTATCCTGGCGTATCTTGAGCCCAACAAGGCCAGTTACATCCTGACCAAACTGCCCAAGGAACACCAGTCAGATGTCGCAAAGCGCATCGCGACGATGGACAGGACCTCGCCTGAGGTGCTCCGTGAAGTGGAGCGCGTGCTTGAGAAGAAGCTGTCAACGCTGTCAAGCGAGGACTACACGGCCGCCGGCGGCGTCGACGCGATCGTTGAAATCCTGAACCTTGCCGACCGTACTACCGAAAAGGGCATACTCGAGGCGCTCGAGGAAGAGAACCCGGAGCTTGCGGAAGAGATCAAGAAGAAGATGTTCGTCTTCGAGGACATCGTCATGCTGGACAACCGCTCCATTCAGAAGGTCATTCGGGAAGTGGACACCCAGGACCTTACCAGAGCGCTCAAGGGCGTGGACACCGAGGTCCAGGAGAAGGTCTTCCAGAACGTCTCCAAGCGCGCGGCACAGGCCCTGAAAGAGGACATGGAGTACATGGGGCCGGTCCGAATCAAGGACGTCGAGGAAGCCCAGCAGAAAATAGTGGCGGTAATACGTCATCTCGAAGACACGGGCGAGATAATCATTGCCCGTGGCGAAGACGACCAGTTGATCCAGTAGAAGGTAGGCCATGGCCAAGACTGTCTTCAGACCCCAGGAAACCGTGCACCTCACGAGCGCGTATGTGCTCCATGCCCCCGGCGGTGACGCAGTGGTTGAGGAGATCGAAGAGGCGGCGCCGGCTCTCGTATACGAAGGTCCAACCGCCGATGATCTGCGTCGCGAAGCCGAACTGTTCAAACAGAATTGGGAACGCGAAAAAGAGGCTATGACGGCGGCGGCTCGAGCGGAAGCGCAGGACATCGTGGCCAAGGCAGAGGCTGCCGCGTTCGAGGAAGTCAAGCGCAAGAACGATCAAGCACTCAAGATACGGAGGGACGCCGAATCCGCCGCCGAAAAGGCGCTGCGTGAGGCCGAGGCGAAGATCCAGGCCTTCGAAGCAGAAGCCAAGGCCCGTGTCGATGAGGTGACCAAGGCGGCCCACAAGGAAGGCTTTGACCAAGGCAGGGAAGAGGGCTACAAGGAAGGCAAGAACGAGGTCGAGCGCCTCGTCGACCGGTTGCACGTAATACTCGACAGGGCAATGGACAAGCGTGGCGAAATCCTGGAGCAGACCGAGGCTCAGGTCGTCGAGCTCGTGTTGCTGATAGCCCGCAAGGTCGTCAAGACCATATCGGAGAATCAAAAGAACGTGGTGCTCTCCAATGTGGCACAGGCATTGCGCAAGCTCAAGACAAGAAGCGATGTGATTATCAGGGTCAACCTGGCCGACCTGCAGTTGACGACGGAGCATGCGAAAGACTTCATAGAGAGCGCCGAAAACGCCAAGAAGCTGTCGATAGTCGAGGACATGGGCGTCGATCGTGGCGGCTGCATCATCGAGACGGACTTTGGCGAAATCGATGCGCGCATCCAGAGCCAGCTTCACGAGCTCGAGGAGAAGATCCTCGACATCTCGCCTATCAAGGCCCGCGGAAAGGTGCAGTAATCACGTGGACCTCATCGGCAAGTATCTTGACGTCGTAGAGCGTTCCGATCCAATCAAGTATACAGGGCGCGTCATCAAGGTGCAGGGCCTGCTTGTTGAGAGCAAGGGGCCACAGGCCGTGGTTGGGGAGCTGTGCCAGATCCTCATACCCAGGCTGGGTACCGTCGCATGGGCGGAGGTGGCCGGACTGCGTGACGAGACTGTCCAGCTCATGTCGTATTCGATTCTGGATGGCATCGAGGTGGGATGCACGGTAATCGCAACCGGAGAGATGCTGCAGGTTCCTGTTTCGGACAAGTTGCTTGGCCGCGTTCTTGATTCCATGGGCAAGCCTTCCGATGGCAGAGGGGACATCGCGTCATCCCGCTATTACCCCGCCGTGGCAAGTCCGCCCGATGCCATGAGCCGCAAGCGTATCCGGACCAGGATCTCTTCTGGCGTGCGCTCGATAGACGGCATGCTGCCGCTTGGCCGCGGGCAGCGCATAGGCATCTTCGCGGGCTCGGGAGTAGGCAAGTCAACGCTCCTGGGCATGATGGCGCGCAACACCAATGCCGACATCAACGTGATTGCCCTGATAGGTGAGCGTGGCCGTGAGGTCATGGAATTCATAGAGAATGATTTGGGCAAGGAAGGCCTTGCGCGTTCGGTCCTTATAGTCTCGACATCCGACACGCCACCGCTTGCCCGCCTGCGTGGCGCCTATGTAGCCGCCGCCGTCGCCGAGTATTTCAGGGATCTTGGCAACGATGTATTGCTGCTGTTTGACTCGGTGACCAGGTTCGCGCGGGCCCAGCGGGAGATAGGACTCGCGATAGGCGAGCCGCCTACGACTCGTGGATATACACCGAGCGTTTTCGACTCTCTGCCAAAGCTGCTTGAGCGATCGGGAACATCCGACAAAGGGTCCATTACCGGTGTATACACAATCCTGGTCGATGGCGACGACATGGACGAGCCGATCGCCGACACCGTGCGCGGCATTCTGGACGGCCACATCGTGCTGTCACGCAGGTTGGCCGAGCGATACCATTATCCGGCCGTCGATGTTCTCAAGTCGATATCCAGGCTATCCCAGGCGGTGACCGGGCCGACTATGCAGAAGGCCATGGGCATAGTGAGGCGGCTCTTGGCCACCTACGAAGAGTCAGAAGACATGATCAATATAGGCGCCTACGTCAAGGGCACCAATCCGGGTATCGATGAGGCCATAGACAAGCGTGCCGCGATCGAGGCTTTCCTGATACAGGCAGTAGCCGAGCGGGCTCCCATAAGCGATACCATCAAACGGTTGGGCGAGATTGCCGGCCTGGCCATACCGCAATCGGAGCTGACGGCATTTGCGGAACCGGACCATCGTCCATTTCAGAAGACATCCAGTTCCATCGAAGACGCGACGGGAGACGGGTTCGAAGATCTCGACTCTGCCGCCGCGACGGAGGTGAGGTCATGAGGCGTTTCGCCTTCGGGCTGGAGCGCGTGCTTGAAGTGCGCGCGTACAAGGAGCGTCTTGCCGAGGCCGTGCTCGCTGAAAAGTCCGGAGTATGCGCGGCGCTTCAAATGAAGCTTGAAGACAATGCCAGGGCCACCTTGGTCGCGGGCCGTGAACGATGCAGGCCTGGCGGCAACGCAGCCGATTACCGGGCAGGAGAGCTGTATGCGGTGCGCCTTTCCCAGGACCGGGACAGGCTCATGAAGGCATTGGCGCTTGCGGAGGCTGAACGCGAGTCGGCCAGGCTTGTCTTTGTGGAGGTCAGTATGTCCAGACAAGTTGTCACGAAGCTCCGCGATCGTGAGGAAGCGGCCTACTACAAGCTGATTTCCCGCGAAGAAATAAAGATGATGGACGAGCTTGCCTCGGGCGCCCGCGAGCGCCTGAAGGCGGGACGTCCGTAAGAGGGGTACCATGGCTTCGTTTGGCAGGCAGCGAGTGTTCGGCAGGATTGTCGTCATGCTCATCATGATAGTGGCGCTGGCACTTGGGGGAATATTCTGGTTTGACTACCTGGGTGTTGTCGACGCAAAATCGATCTTTGCCCCAGCCCTGCGCCTGGCCGGTGTCAAGACCAGAACCGGTCAGGCTTTGCCCGCCGATTCACCCACCTTGCTCGACGACGAGCGCTTCTCAAAACAGATCGCCGCAGTTGAAGCGATGCGCCAGGAGCTCGACCAGCGCGAAAAAGCCGCCACCGAACGTCAGGCCGCGGTCGAGGCGATGGCTCAGGAAATAGCGGATCGCACGAAGGCTCTCGATGAACGAGAGAATTCGTTCAAACAATTGACAGAACGGTACGAGAATAGAAGAGCCAATGTAGAGCAGAACGCGCGGTACCTGACCGGCATGCCCCCTGCGGACGCGGTCAAGATTCTTGCCGCTTCCGATGACCAGACGGTTATAGACGTCCTTCGGGCAGTCGAGGAACTGGCCGCGAAGAGTGGCGAGGCATCGGTCGTTTCGTACTGGCTGTCGTTGTTGCCGCCGGACAGATCTGCGGCCATACAGCGCAAAATGAATGTGAAACCGGCGTCATTGGAGTAGATCGTCAGCGCCTTTCAGGCTGGCGAATCGATGCCAGACGCGAAAGGAGCCCGATCGATGCTCGCCATACCGCGGATTCAGGCCGTCTCCGATGGCATGAATTCCGCAGCTCGCCCGAAAGTCGCGGATCGCGCGACATCGGGCACCAACACCTTTATCAAAGTGCTCTCCGGGCTGGTTGGCCAAAAATCAACGCAAGGCATTTTAGCCAACAGCCGCAGCTCCATTCCCGGCGTCGTGGCACAGGCTGCCAACAAGTCAGGCAAACCTTCAGCCGATCCTGGGCAGAAATCCGAGGTCCATTCAAACGTCAAGACTGCGACGGCATTGGTCAAGCACGACGCCACGATAGCCGCCACGGCCGCGAAAAGGAATGGGAGTCCGATATCCGATGGAGATGCATCCCGGACCGAGAAGAGCCAGGAAAGCAAGAAGCGGAATCGCGGTTCCAGTGACGCTGGCGATGCCATCGCTTCGACAGCCATCGCATCTCGCTCGCTCGTTTCCGGTCAGGTGTCTGCGGTACGGAACGCGACGGAGACATCAGGGAACCGCAATGGCATTGGCGGCGGCAAGGCTTTTGAGACCATCGGGACCGGGACCGAAACGCGGACCGACGGCACCAAGGTATCTGTCGTGGACCTGCGCCTGAATGCGCGCCTGAAGGCGGCTCGTCAGGAGCCGGATGCCGATGGCGGTGAAGGCAAGGGTGGCAAGAAGTCAACATCAGGCGAGGCGACGCACGCTGCAACGGTACCCGATCATGGGAACATTAACGCCGGTGAACGTCTTGGGGCTGGTCCAGGAATCACTGGCACCCAGGCAGCCGAGTCATCGCCCAAAGCGCCAGCAACCAGTCATGGATCCTTTGCCGAATCGCTGGCCGCCCGTCTGCGCGATGGAGCCGCCGATATAGTCCGATCAGCCCAGGTAGTGCTCCGAAACGGTGATGTGGGCCTGATCCGCATGCGGCTGGAGCCTGAAACGCTGGGAGGCGTCAAGATAGAGCTCAAAATGGCCGAGAAACAAATAAGCGGCAGGATCATTGTTGAATCCGATATTGCCGGCGAGGCCTTCAGGTCGTCGATCGATGCGCTGAAGGATGCATTCGCCGAGAGCGGTTTCGATGTCAGGTCGCTTGAGGTCGAGGTCAGGAATGGCATGGCTTCTGAAGCTGGAACCGATGGTCGGAATGCCAACAATGGTTCTTCCGGCTCAGGCGATGGACCATACTGGAGCCGATCGCTGCGGGAACTTGACGCGGCGGTGCCAACGATATCGAGGAGCGGTCGTGATGGCCTGCTCAATGTGCTTGTGTGATAGAAGGAGTAATCCATGGACATAGATTTGCGGATGAGCCAGACCGATGCGTCCAGAACCAAGTTACAGGTCGACACGCTGAACAAGGAGCTGGGTGGTGGCAAACCGTTCAAGCCTGATCTCGACAAGGATGACTTCCTCAAGATCCTTATTACGCAGCTACAGAACCAGGATCCGACCAATCCCATGCAGGACAAGGAATTCGTAGCGCAGATGGCGCAGTTCTCGTCGCTCGAGCAGATGACCAATATGGCCACCAACTTCGGCAAGCTTTCGAGCGTGCTCAATTCCAGCGAGGCGCAATCGCTGCTTGGCCGCACCGTGGAGATAACCGACGGTGACAAGGCGATATATGGCAAGGTATCGCAGGTTGTTCGCGGAGAGTTCCCGCTGGTGATGGTAAACGGTTCATTCTATGACCTTGAACAGGTCAGCAAAGTCGAAGAGTAGGAGGCGCCGATATGATGCGCTCGTTGTATTCAGGCGTCGCGGGTCTCCAGAACCACCAGGTTCGCATGGACGTGCTCGGCAATAACATAGCCAACGTCAACACCACCGGTTTCAAGAAGGGCAGGGCGAATTTCCAGGACCTCCTGTATCAACAGATGTCCGGCGCCGCCAAGCCGACAACCGAAGTCGGCGGCATCAACCCCAAGGAAATTGGTCTCGGCATGTCGATCGCGTCGATAGACACGATCCATACGCAGGGTTCGCTGCAGACTACCGGCGTGATGACCGACCTGGCGATACAGGGCAACGGCTTCTTCGTCCTGGCCAAGGGTGAATCAACATTGTTTACCAGAGCCGGTGCGTTTGGTCTCGATGCTGAAGGCCGACTCGTCAATCCCGGCAATGGCTATCGTGTCCAGGGATGGAATGCGCAGACCGTCAACGGTATCGAAGTACTGAATACTTCCGGAGCCCTCGATGATCTGGTGATCCCGGTGGGATCCAAGGACCCGGCCCACGCGACCGAACAGGTCAACATGGCCTGCAACCTCGACAAGCGGCTTCCTGAAATTCCGGAAGGCGCTGCCGCGGAGACTATCAGGCAGGGTACCTGGCGCATCGAGGAGAAGCTGTATGATACCTTCGGCCAGCAGCATATCATGCGTGTTGAATTTGCCCGCGTTCCCGGACAGCCGAATCAGTGGCAGGGCACCGTGGTGATAGACCCCGAAGCCGCGACTCCGACAAACACCGCCGTGGGACTGACTCCCCAGGGCGTACAGGGCAACACGTTCACTGTGGAGTTTGACAACCTTGGCACGCTCAGGCGCGTCGTCGATGGTCAGGGCAACCCTTCAGGCGAGCAGGGTCAGCTGTCGATGCAGGTAGCATTCGATGTAGCCAATTCTACGCCGGTCGCTGGAGGAGCTCCGAACAGGCAGACCTTCTCTCTTAACCTGGGGACGGCGGGCAGTGTCCGGAACACGGTTACCCAGTTCGCCGAGGCCTCGAGCACCAAGGTGTTCGAACAGGATGGCTATGGCATGGGTTACCTGGAGAACTTCAAGATCGACCAGGCTGGCAAGATTACGGCAGTCTATTCCAACGGATCAACCAGGACTCTCGGCCAGGTGGCACTCGCTACTTTCACCAACCCGAATGGACTCGAGAAATCAGGCGAGACAAACTTCCTGCGATCAAACAACTCTGGCATGGCGAACATCGGGCCTTCCGGCATAGCTGGCAAAGGCAAGCTGATAGCCGGCGCGCTGGAAATGTCAAACGTTGACCTTGCCGAGCAGTTTACCGACATGATCGTAACGCAGCGCGGATTTCAGGCCAACTCGAAGACCATCCAGACCTCGGATCAGATGCTGCAGGAACTGCTGACACTGAAACGGTAATGATCCGGTAAGATGAAAGGAGACGGTGCACGATGATAGAACTGACCAAGATGTCGGGAACCGTCTTCTGGCTCAACCCACACCAGATCGAGTATATTGAGGTCGTTCCCGATACCTCGATAGTCATGCTTTCGGGCAAGCACCTGGTAGTTCGTGAGAGTGTCGCCGAGGTGATATCGAGGATAGTCGCCTATCGTCGCCAGATAGGCGCCTTCAAGAACGAGGAGTAGCGGATGGATATAGCGTCGATACTGGGATTCGCAGGTGGCTGGGTAGCCATCATAGGGTCCATGATTCTCTCCCGCAACTCAATCGCTACCTATATCGATATGGCGTCTGTATTCATGACCGTATTTGGTTCCTATATGGCCCTGATGCTCAACTTCAGCCTCAAGGACACGCTTGGCATATTCAAGGTTATGGGCCTGGTCTTCAAACTCCCCGATTTCGGGGAGATGAAGATCGCCGAGGCTCTGTTGTCGCTTTCGGAGAGGGCCAGACGCGAGGGCATACTATCGCTCGAAGAGGAAATTGAAGGCATAGAGAACGCCTTCATGAAGCGCGGCCTGCGCATGGTCGTCGATTCAACCGATCCAGAGGTCATACGGAACATCCTGGAGAACGAGCTGTCCCAGATGAATGACCGGCACGGTCAGAAACTCAGGATGTTTGACCAGTGGGCCAAGCTGGCTCCTGGTTTTGGGATGTTGGGCACGGTTCAGGGACTGATAGGCATGCTCAAGAACCTGGCGGACAAGAGCTCCATCGGACCGAACATGGCCGTGGCCCTGATCACCACATTCTATGGCGCCATCATGGCCAACTTCATGTTCATTCCGATGATGGGCAAGCTCGCTGGCCAGGACGCCGACGAAACCAAGGTGATGGAGATGGTCATCGAGGGTGTGCTTTCGATACAACAGGGTGATAATCCCCATATACTCCAGATGAAGTTGACAGCGTATCTGGCGCCGACCAACCAGAAGAAGCTCGAAGAGCTTCATCCCCAGACCTGAGGCGGGTGACATGGCGCGAAAGAAGAAAGAGCAGTCGCTCGGCGGCATAGGCGAATGGGTACTTACCTATGGCGACATGATGACCCTGCTGCTGTGCTTTTTTATCGCCCTCTTCGATACGTCTGATGCGGACATCGTGCAGATGAACCAGATGATTTCCAGCCTCAACAATATAGGCATGGGAGCCAATACGGGTGGCAACTCGCTCTCTGTGGGACGCCTTTCGGAGCTTGGCAATTCAATAAACAGCCTGCCATCTATGGAGAAAGGCAAGGTGCTCGGGACGGCCAAGAAGAAAGCGGTGTCCTTGTTCCAGCCCGAGATCAAGTCAAACAAGGTGCGCATCAGTTCCGATGAGCGCGGCCTCGTCATATCACTGGCTTCCGATGCGTTCTTCAGGCCCGCGAGCGCGGACATCAACATAGAAGAGACCCGTACGATGCTCGTGCGGTTGGCCGAGTTGCTCAAATCGAAGGAGCTGGAAGGCCGAAAATTCAGGATCGAGGGGCACACCGATTCGTCTCCGACCGATCCCGCGGGGTCGTGGCAGTCGAATTGGGAGCTGTCGACGGCCAGAGCCTTGACCATACTGCATTATCTAAGCGACTTTGGTGCTCCGGAGTCCAGATTCCAGGTTGCTGGCCTCGCCGCCACCGTGCCAATAGCCAGCGATGCGACAGAAGAAGGGCGCGCGTATAACAGGCGTGTCGATATCATCATTCTTGACGAAGGCCATCTATGATGTCCGGAGGTAACGAGCCATGAGCGACGAATTTGAGAAGACCGATTTCAACGAGACGCCCGATGTTGTAGAAAAACCAAAGGGCAAGGGCGGCGGCAAGGCCATACTCGGGCTCCTCAAATGGATAGCGCTGGGCTTGGGAGCCGTCATATTCATAATCGTGATAGTCGTCGTGACAGTGGGCATACTGAACAAGCAGGCCAAGCCCATGACCACGGTTCCGACTTCGGAGGATTATCAGTCAGCGGCTCCTATATGGGCCACCTTCACCGCCATCGACCAGATTGTAACGAGTACGATCGACGAGCAGCCGTGGGCCGTGATGGTCAAACTCAGCCTTGCCTATGATCCCACAGACAAGGAAACGCAGAACGAGCTTACCTCCAGGAAGTATCAGATCCAGGATGCCTTGCGCAATTTCTTCAGCACCAAGAAGATAAAGGAGCTGATGCCTGATCGTGAGAGCGAGCTCAAGGAAGAAATCCGGGAAATGCTCAACCGCATGCTCTCCAAACCCTCGCTCAAGGATGTGTACTTTCAGACATTCTCGCGCAACCAGATGTAGGCCTGATGCTACTGGCCAAGGCCGCACAGGAGCCGAGGCTTGACGTTGCGAAAAGTACGGTTCTGTGCAATGATGTATGACGGAGTTACCAGATGACTGAAGTCCTTTCCCAGGACGAAATAGACCAGCTCCTCACAGCCATCAATGCGGGTGATACATCGCTTGAGACGGTACAATCCGCAACCGACTCGCGCAAGATCAAGATATACGATTTCAGGCGGCCGGACAAGTTTTCCAAGGAGCAGATGCGTACCGTGCAGAACATGCACGAGACCTTTGCCCGCCTGACCACCACCAGTCTTTCGGCCTCGTTGCGGATATTGGTCAACGTCCACGTGGCATCGGTGGATCAGCTGACCTACGAGGAATTCATCCGATCCATTCCAACGACCACGACTCTGGCCGTCGTAAGCATGGATCCGTTGAAGGGCCAGATAATCCTGGAGATAGATCCGGCGGTTACCTTTACCATCATCGATCGGTTGTTCGGCGGCGCGGGCGAAGGCTCCAAGCTGACCCGCGAATTGACCGATATCGAGCATTCCGTCATGGAAGGCATAATCGTCAAGATACTGGGCAACCTTCGCGAAGCCTGGACCCAGGTTATCGACCTACGGCCGCGACTATCCCAGATAGAGGTGAACCCTCAATTTGCGCAGATTGTGCCGCCGACGGAGATGGTCGTGCTCGTGACGCTGGAGACCAAGATCGGCGATGTCGAGGGCATGATGAATCTATGCATCCCTTACCTTACCATAGAGCCAATAATATCGAAGCTTTCGGCCCAATACTGGTATTCGTCGGTGCGACGCGGAGCCACGACAGAAAACCTCAACATTCTCAAGGAAAAACTGTCAACCATAGACGTGCCCGTTATTGCGGAGATAGGCAGGATTCAGGTAACGGTGCGCGATGTGCTCAATCTGAATTTAGGCGACATAATCAGGCTTTACAATGTCAGGGTCGACGACCCCATGGTGCTCAATGTTGGCAACAAGAAGAAGTTCCTGTGCCGCCCAGGCGTAATAGGCAAGAAGATGGCGGTACAGATCAGCAAAAAGCTCGAGGAGCTAGGTCAGCAGGAATACGAGGAGCTGGCCGCGGAAGGTGAGGATTCATATGAGTGATGGCGCTCTCTCCCAGGATGAGATAGATTCCCTGTTGGCGGGTCTCGATCCTGGCACGGGCGGCTCAGGGTCCTCCAAGGCTTCCGCTTCCGGGCTCCAGCCAGCGGAGATCCAGGCCTTCAGGTCGATTCTGGCCGGGCTCAGCGATACGCATGCTCAGACGGTATCGATGATGACCGGCAAGGATGCCACCTTCTCGCAACCAAAGGTCGATCAGACCAACCGCGACGGTATGTTGCCGTCCCTGCCCGATGAGGTGCTCGCGGTCAAGATAGACATGGTTGGCGGAATCCGCGGTGACCACCTGTTCCTGGTGCCCAAGGATACGGCACTCAAGATAGCATCGCTGGCCAACCAGGATGAATCGCTCTCCGACCTTGACGAGATGGGAATATCGGTTGTTTCCGAGTGCGTTTCCAGCATGACCGGTTCGGCCATCAATGCATTCACCGAGAAGAGCGGCAACCGGTCGATTCAGTCAGACGTAGCCGATGGAGCGTTCGGACCAAAGGCGATAGCGCGATTTCCTTCCGGTGATTTCATACGTGTCGCCTATGATATCGTGATCGATGGCGCTCCGCTTAAACTCTGGGAAATATACTCGCAGTCGTTCGTCAAGGACATAGCCACCGCATCAGGAGTCCAGGTTTCCCCCCAGCAGGCGAACGCCCCGATGGGCGGTCAGCAGAACGCGATGGGCGGGATGCAGCAGATGTCCGGGATGCAGCAGCAGATGGGATATCAGCAACCTATGTACCAGCAGCCTATGATGGGCATGCAGCCCCAGGGCATGTATCAGCCTCAGATGATGTCTCAGCCCAATGTCCAACCGGTTCAGTTTGCCAACCTTGGCTCGGGTCAGTCATCACAGGAAGCGGGCAACATTGGGTTGATCATGGATGTCTACATGGAGCTGACCGTAGAGCTCGGTAGAACCAAGAAGCTGATCAAGGATATTCTGGGAATAGGTGAAGGTACAATCATAGAACTGGACAAGCTGGCCGGTGAGCCGGTTGATATCCTGGTCAATCACAAGCTGATAGCCAAGGGTGAAGTGGTGGTCATCGATGAAAATTTTGGAGTCCGCGTAACAGAGATCGTGTCGCCCATGGAGCGCATGGCCGATCTCAGTTGAGTCATTTCCGTCAATATGCAGGCACCTCGACAGAGGTGCCTTTTCTTTATTATCCATAGACTTGTTGCCATTTGAGCCATTACAGGATACACTGTCGGCCGGAGGGGAAGTTGAAAAAGTCCATCCGTATTCTTGGCGTGGCAACGCTGTTCCTGCTTCTAGCCGTGATGGCTTGGGGACAGAATGCAGCCACCGCGCCGAAATCAGCTTCCGGAACGCAGGCGGGTACAGAGGCGGCAGTAGATGAAAAGGCCCTGACGTTGGCGGATCCTGGTACTACCAACGGAGCGGCTGCCGGTACCGGCTCGTCATCGATCGTACCCTACATCTTCCGCATGATCATCGTTCTTGCTCTTGTAATCGCATCCATTTATGGGCTTTATGCGTTGCTCAGACGATCCGCCAGGCAGCGTGCGCCAAGCGATTCATACCTGAGAGTACTGGCAACAACCAACCTCGCAGTGGGCAGGAGCCTGCACGTGGTTGCTCTTGGGGACAAGGCATGGTTGATTGGATCGACAGATTCCGCCGTGTCTCCGGTTGCGGAGATTGTGGACAAGGAGCTGATCGATGCTCTGGCCCTGCGCGCTGCGGAATCGCCTGAGACCCCGCGGAGGGATTTTGGAAGCATGCTGATGACGCTCCTGGGCAAGAAGGGGCCGCGATCGTCGACATCGGCCGACGCGAGCGACTTTTTCAGCAAGCAACGTGATCGCCTGAAGAAATTCTGACCTCGACACTCGTTCTGGGACCTTGACTGCGTCGTGGAGGATGGCGTGCGAAGACTCACTATGTGTATTGTTCTCTGTGTCATGGCCATCGCCACGGCCAGCGCACAGGATACTGCCGCGGGAGCGTTTCCGGCGACACCCGCCGATACCGCGCGGAGCATTCCGGTTCCTTTGCCTCAGCCTCGGGTCAGAGCATTTCCTGGAGGAGCCGCGACCGCGACCACCGCTATTCCGCAGAATCTGCCTGTCGTGCCATTCGTCGATCTGTCGGTGCGCTCTCCCACTACCGGCAAGGAAGTAGCATTCAGCCTTCAACTGCTGCTATTGCTGACTGTCTTGTCGCTGGCACCGAGCCTCCTCATTCTGGTGACAAGTTTCCTGCGCGTCTCGATCGTTCTTGACTTTGTCAAACGAGCCCTGTCCCTGCAACAGGTTCCACCCGGACAGGTTCTGATGGGCATAGCCCTGTTTCTGACCATATTCATCATGTGGCCCACGTTCGATCAAGTGTATACGCAATCGATTAAGCCATTGTCTGAAGGCACCATCGGTGTTGAAGACGCATACAGGGCCGCCGAGAAGCCATTCCGTCTCTTCATGTACGCCCAGATGAAGCGTGATCCCGAGAATATCAGGCTCTTCATGACGATGCGTGGTCTGCCCAAGCCTCAATCATTGGCCGATGTTCCAACGTACGTACTGGTGCCGGCTTTCATCCTCAACGAGCTGACCATAGCGTTCAAGATAGGAATTCTCCTGTACATACCGTTCATAATCATCGACATGGTCGTAGCATCGACATTGATGTCGATGGGCATGATCATGTTGCCTCCGGTCATGATATCAACGCCGTTCAAATTGATCCTCTTCGTGCTTGTGGATGGATGGAATCTGATGGCCAGGCAACTCGTCGAATCCTTCTTGAGGAATAGTGTATGAATATCGGGCAGATATCCGGTTTGATGACTGGCGCGATCATGGAGATCGTTATTCTTGCCGCGCCAATACTCATAACGGCGCTGGTCGTTGGTCTTATCGTCAGCATCCTGCAAGCCACGACGAGCATCCAGGAGCAGACGCTTACGTTTGTGCCCAAGATAGCCGCGATCATGCTGGTACTGGCGCTGCTCGGCGGCTGGATGTTCAGCCACCTTGGCGAATATACCAAGCAGCTCTTCGCGCTGATACCGGAACTCGCTGGATGAGCCACCTGGGGTTCGGCGGGAGAACTCGATGCTGAATGAAATTGTTGCCAAGGCTGATCTTTTTTTCATTATCGCGGTGAGGATTCTCGCGATGGTAGAGACCGCACCGTTGCTCTCGGGCGACGGTATTCCGCAGGTCGCCAAGGTCGGTCTGGCAGGTTTCGCAGCCGCGGCGGTTTTCCCGTGGGTTCGCGATGCCGGGTACCCGATTCCCGCAGACGCCGCAGGATACTTCGGGGCCATAATCGGCGAAGCCATGATCGGCATTATTATCGGCTTCTTCCTGACCATGGTCTTTAGCGCGTTTACAACCGCCGGTCAATTCTTCTCGTTGCAGATGGGTTTCGGCGCGTCTGAAACCTACGATCCTCTGGCTCAACTTGAAATTCCGCTGATTGGCCAGTTCATGAACTTGATAGCCATGTTCGTGTTCGTTTCGACGAGCGGATTCCAGCGGCTGTTCCTGATAGGCGTGCGGGGGAGCTTCCAGGCGATCAGGGCCACAGACCTCCTGTCCCGCCGTGCTGACTTCCTGGGCTATGTCGCGGGCTCGCTCGGGGCATTGTTCCAGAACTCCCTGATCCTGGCCTTTCCAATTTTTGGAACGCTGATCCTGGTCTCTGTAACCACGGGACTTTTGTCCAGGGCCGCACCCCAGATAAACCTGTTGACGGAAGGCTTTCCTATTTCCATTCTGGTCGCATTTCTCCTGATGGCAACAGCCATGCCATTCATGATCGAGGCTTTCTCGACGCTCATAGATGGTGGTTTTACAACCATAGCATCCATCCTTTCAGGTCGAGGTTCATGATGAGCCTGGACATGCAGGCAACGCATATCGATGACCTCTCTCACGTGCACCTGCAGTGGTTTGCGCCCGAGGATGAGGGCAAGACCGAAGAGGCTACCGAGTACCGTCTCAGAAAAGAGCGGGAAGAAGGTCGAGTCGCCAAGAGCCCTGACCTCGTAGCGGCGATCGGTCTGCTCCTGTCGTCGGTTGCCTTGGCCATATTTGGTCCATGGATATTCACGGGCCTTAGAGATATGACACGCTGGTTTCTGACCGTCTCGATTGAACTCGATCCCAGGACAGACGCGGCTCCGCTGGGTGGTGCGTTTCTATCGTATTTTGCTCGCCTGACAGTTCCAATCGCCATCGTCGCCCTGGTCGCAGGCATCTTTGGCAATCTCCTGCAGACAGGCTTTCTGTTCACGACAAAACCACTCAAGCCGGACTTCAAGAAGATCGTGCCCAAGTTCGGCCAATACTTCAAGCGTACACTGTTCTCGGGCGAGGCATTGTTCAATGTTGCGAAGTCCCTGTTCAAGATCACCATCATCGGCGTGGTCGCATACCTCAATATAATGGCCGAGGTTCCGCGGCTGATGCACCTGTTCTCGTCAACGGTATGGAACTCCTTTGGGTTTGTCGCGGGCATTGTGATTCGCATCATCATTGAGACGGCGATACTGATGTTGGTGCTTGCGGTGCCCGATTATATTTTTCAGCGATATCAGTTCAAAAAACGGCTGATGATGACCAAGCAAGAGGTCAAGGAAGAGCACAAGATGTTCGAAGGCGATCCCCAGATCAAGGGGCGCCTCAAGGAACGCATGCGTGAGATCATGTCCAGGAACATGGCCATCAATGTGCCCAAAGCCGACGTGATAATCACGAACCCGACGCATTTTGCCGTTGCGGTGGAGTTTGATCCGGCTACCATGGCCGTGCCGACGGTTACCGCCAAGGGTGCCGACGAGATGGCTTTCAGGATCAGGACCATAGCCAGGGAACACGGCGTGCCCATCATGGAGAACCGGCCACTGGCGCGCGCCTTGTATGCCGAAGCCGATGTCGGTGACGCCATACCCGAGGCGTACTATGAGGCAATCTCGAAGATTCTGGCCCATGTCGCCAGGATCGACCAGCGTGTTGCGGAAAAATACGCAGCGATGGGGGCATCATGATGCGCTGGAGATGTCTCACGACACCGATGGTCGTTGTTGAATCGACTGATTTAGTATAGGCTCAAGGAATATAATGTCAGACACCAGACGGATATTGAAAGAGACATTCGCGAGCAACCTCTCCGATTACACCGTAGCGATCGCGGCCGTAGCGATCGTCATGATGATAATAATTCCGCTCCCGACCGTCCTGCTCGATGTCCTGATGTCGATGAATCTAGCGCTCTCACTGCTTATCCTTCTGCTGGTGCTGTCGGTACGGCGCGCGGTTGACTTCTCGGTGTTTCCAACAATGCTGCTGGTCTCGACCATCTTCGGGTTGGCCCTGAATATCTCGTCGACAAGGCTGATCCTGACCAAGGGCGTCAAGTTCGATGGGCGGATAGTCAGGGCGTTCAGTACCTTCGTCGTTGGCTCCGGCGGGACGAACGGTCTTGTTGTGGGCTTTATCATCTTCATAGTGATCATCGCCGTGCAGGCAATAGTCATAACCAAAGGCGCGACGCGTATTGCGGAAGTCGCAGCCCGATTCACTCTCGATGGCATGCCCGTAAAGCAAATGGCCATCGAGTCGGAATACAACTCCGGCGCCATCACCGAGGAAGAGGCCAAGAGACGCAAGGACGATGTCCAGCGCGAAGTTGATTTCTATGGTCAGATGGACGGCGCCAGCAAGTTCGTATCGGGCAACGTCACCGTAGGCATATTCATAAGCGTCATCAACCTGGTCGGCGGTTTCATAGTCGGCATGGTCATTCATGGAGAACCGTTCTCCGCGGCGCTCACGACGTATACCTCGCTGACGGTCGGCGACGGGCTTGTATCCCAGTTACCAGCTCTGCTCATTTCAGTTGCGACTGGCATCATCGTCACCAGGGCCAATAGCCAGGGCACGTTCGGTTCAGAGGTTACCCTCCAGTTTACCCAGAACGCGCGTATATACTGGATTGGCGCCGCGGTAATGGCTGCCTTGGCCCTGCTCCCTGGATTTCCATGGTATGTGTTGCTGCCCATAGCGTTTGCGATGGCCTACCTTGCCTGGAACCTGTCCAAGAAGGCCGTGCTGGAGTCGGACAAGGTCAAGATGAGGGCCGCCGAAGGGTCAGCCAGGAAGGCGGATTCACCGCAGGAGCTGTCGCCTGTCGTGCCGCTCGATCCCATCAGCCTTGAGCTTGGCTATGGCCTTATACCACTGGTCGACAAGGACAAGGGTGCCGAGTTGCTGGAGCGGGTCACTCGGATACGCAAGGAAAGCGCCATAGACATGGGCCTTGTCGTCCCGCGTATTCGCATCATAGACAATATGCGACTCGAACCGTCTGAATATTGTTTCAAGATACGCGGGGTCGAGATTGGCCGCGGCATAATACGTCTTGGCTACTACATGGCCATCAATCCAGGCGGTGTCTCCGAGGAGGTGCCGGGTGAGCGGGCCAAGGATCCTGCCTTTGGACTGCCGGCGGTCTGGATTTCTGAAGATGTCAGGGACAAGGCGGAGCGGGCAGGCTATACCGTTGTCGACGCGCCGAGCATCATAGCCACGCACCTCACGGAAATAATCAAGCGCTACGCGGCCGACATATTGGGAAGGCAGGAAATCCAGAGCATGCTTGATACACTCAAGAAGGACTATCCGGCTGTCGTCGAGGATGCCCAGAAGCATCTGTCGCTTGGCGAGATACAAAAAGTGCTGCAAGGCCTGCTTCGAGAGCAGGTTTCCATACGCAATCTGGTCGCCATACTCGAGACGCTGGCGGACTATGCTGGCGTCACCAAGGATCCTGGCTTCCTCATAGAAAAGGCGCGTCAGGCGCTGGGGAGGCAGATTTGCCTGCAGTATGCGGACACTGACAAGACAATCAGAGTCCTGACCATTGATCCAGGACTGGAACAGAAGATAATCGATGCGCGGGTCGATACTGCGGCAGGCGCTCTGTCGGCATTGGAGCCCGCTTTGCAGCGCCAATGGATCAAGGCCCTGACGCTGGCTGTCGCGGCGGTGCAGAAACAGGGGCACTTCCCGCTTATTCTGTGCTCCGAGGCCGCGCGGGCTCTGGTCAAATCCAGCACCGAGCGGGAGATACCGGACCTTGTTGTGCTTTCGGTTCCGGAAATTGTGGCCGACGTCCAGGTAGAGGCCATTGGCGAGATCAGGATAGAAGGATGACGCGATGCAATACCTGGTAGAACAAGGATCGAGCCACCGGGAAGTGCTTGAAAAGGTGCGTGCGCGGTACGGCGATGCCGCTCAGGTGCTGAGCCACAGGACGGTTCGTTCCGGTGGATTCCTTGGTCTTTTTGCCCGTGAGGCGGTCGAGATCACCTTCTACCTCAAGGATGATGCCGTTCGTGAAGGAGAGAAGAAGAAGTCCGATATAGAGGACGAGAAGCGTCGTTTGCTTGAACGGGTCAACCAGGAGCGAGCTATCCAGGAAGTGCTGTCCGAGGTCCGCTCTCTCAAGGAGACTCTTGTCGAATCTGCATCAAGACAGGCAAATCAGGAAAACGAGCATCCTACGCTTGCCGCCATTGACGCTGCGCTTATCGACAATGACTTTTCAGCCTGGTACCGTAACGAGCTTCTGGCCCGTGCGCGAGCTGAGTTCAGCCTGGAGGCGCTCTCTGATCATGATTCAGTGGTTGAGGCGGTTCTGGAATGGATAGGCGACACCGTACGCATCCCCACAGCGCCACGTCCGGTCAAGCCGCGGGTCATTGTACTGGTTGGACCGACCGGAGTCGGCAAGACGACGACAATAGCCAAGCTGGCGGCCTTGCATAACCTGGGCATCGGTGGCGTGACGCCTCAGGATGTCAGGATGATAACCATTGATAATTACAGAATCGGTGCCAAACAACAGATAGAAACGTATGGATCGATCATGCGCGTGCCCGTATCGAGCGTCGAGACCGCGGGTGATCTAAGACAGACCATTGCGATGTATCGCGACACCGACTTGATTCTTGTCGACACGATAGGCAAGAGTCCCCGGGATGCGGTGCGGCTGGCGGAGATGCAACAGATACTCGACGCCTGCGGGCCTTCTGCGGAGGTCTATCTTGCAGTCGCTGCCACGACAAAGACCCAGGACATGCTCGATATATTCAGGCAGTTCGAGCCATTCCGGTATCGTGGTATCGTCGTCACCAAAATGGATGAAACCGGAAGAGTAGGAAACGTGCTGTCGGCGCTCGCCGAGACCGACAAGGCCGTGGCATGGGTCACCGATGGACAGAAGGTACCACAGGACATAGCGCCTGCCCATCCACTGCGCTTTCTTATGAATCTCGAAGGTTTTATGCCGAATCGACCGAAACTTGAAGAGAGGTACGGCCCTGTTTCTCGATGAACGCGGGCCGCGATGGCCAGGCCGTACCGGCCAGCACTGGAGATATTAGTATGGAAGATCAAGCGCAGAAACTCAGAGAACTGATGGGCGCCAAGAAACAAGGACCGCAAGCGGCAAAGAAGACCAGGGTCATTACCGTGGCAAGCGGCAAGGGCGGCGTCGGCAAGACCAATCTATCCGTCAATATGGCCATAGCCTATGCCCGTATAGGCAAGCGCGTGATGGTGATGGACGCGGATCTTGGCCTCGCCAACGTCAACATCATCTTGAACATCATACCCAAGTACAATCTCTATCATGTGATACGCAAGCAGAAGACCATGAAGGATATCATTCTTGATACTGAATACGGAATCCAGATACTGGCTGGTGCGTCGGGATTCTCCAAGATAGCCAACCTTAATGAGGAAGAGCGGCAGAACTTTATCACCGAGCTCTATGCGCTCTCCAACGTCGATATTATCATCATCGATACCAGTGCAGGCGTCTCAAGCAATGTGCTGTCGTTCGTCGCCGCCGCTGACGACGCGATAATAATCACAACACCAGAGCCAACCGCCATTACCGACGCGTATGGCATCATAAAGATAATCGCCACGGAGGTGGAGAACCTCAATATTGGCCTGAAACTGGTAGTGAACCGCGTCAAGAATGTCACCGAGGGTCGCAAGGTCGCGGAGCGCATCATCAATATTTCAGGGCAATTCCTCAACCTCAAGGTCGAGTACCTTGGATGCATATATGAGGATCCAATCGTACCGGCCTCCGTGCTCAAGCAGAAGCCATTCATAGTGCAGGACCCCAAGTCAAAGGCCGCGATTTCGGTACAGCATCTTGTAAGCCGCATCGAGAAGACGGAGTTTGTCGATGATAGGGGCATAGGGAGGCTGATCAAGAAGCTCTTCGCCAGGGAGTGATCCTTGGCAGAGCAAAGCAAAGCTTGACGCGGCAAGGGCTTATGCCTTAATCTTCCAAGACGTGGGAGGGTACCAGGCCGGTGGACTCGAGTCTTCGCGCGTCCGCCTTTGCGGGGCTCGGCGCATTCATACTATCATGCCTCATTGCACTCCTTGCGCGCGTACCTTTCGGTGTGCTCCTCATGCGTGCTATTCTATCTGGATTGGCCTTCGGGGCCTTTGTCTATGGTTCCATCATCGTCTTTCAGCGCTTCATGCCTGAATTGCTCGATGGAACAGCGGTGAAGGAATCCGACGCTTCGATGCTCGGCTCGGTGGTAGATATTGTCGTTCCAGGAGGAGAATACGAGCACGCAGGTTCGGAGCGATCTGCCTCTATCGGGTATGATGGTGCAATACTGTCGTCCGAACAGGGCCCGCGTGCTGGCATAGACTCTGGCGAGCTTGAGCGTGAAGTTGCCGATCTGCGGACGGACAGCCTGGTGGCTTCTGATCCGCAGACCTTCGATCAACAGGGGGTTGAGTCCGGGAATGTCGGCTCTCCGATGGCTCCGCGGCCATCCGTCGGGCTCGATGAGCTTGATACTCTGCCTGATCTTGAAGGGTTCAGTGATTCGTTCTCGAGCGGACCTGTCGGCGGATCGGACGGTTCCGATGACGGCAGCACGGCTGGACCGATGGGCGTATCCGAGTCCATGCCGACAGCCGGTTCTCCTGACAGCGGCCAGGATCCGGTGGTATTGGCGAAGGCTGTACAGACATTGCTTAGAAGAGACCAGAAAGGGCAATCATAGATGAATAATTCCCTGCTGGAGCATCATAGCGAGGAAGAGCTCTGGGCCGAATACAAGCGGCGCAAGGATCCTCTCATTCGTGAATCATTCATAAAACAATATGCTCCATTGGTAAAGTATGTGGCGGGCAAGGTCGCAGCCAATATGCCGGCCTCTGTGGAGTTCGACGATCTGGTGGGCTTTGGCGTATTTGGACTGATCGACGCCATAGACAAGTTTGATCCGGACAAAAACGTGAAGTTCAAGACCTACGCGGTCACCCGCATACGCGGTGCCATTTTCGATGAGCTCCGAAGCATCGATTGGGTTCCCCGTTCAGTACGTCAGAAGACCAAGGAGATAGAAGAGGCGATCATCGAAACCGAGGCGAAGCTTGGTCGCCCGGCGACTGATCAGGAGATCGCTGGAGCACTCGGGCTTTCCGAGGATGAATTCTCCAAGACTATGCTCAAGATATCCAGTACATCGGTGCTTTCTCTCAACGATATCTGGTATACCGCCGATGAAGCGGAACACATGACCATCGGTGACAGCATCGAGAGTCCGACAAGCCTCAACCCCGATGCCATCATCGAGCGCGACGAGATACGCCGTGTCATCGTGCAGGCGATACAGGACCTTCCTGAAAAGGAAAAGAAGGTGCTTGTCCTGTATTACTATGAAGAGCTGACACTGAAAGAGATTGGAAAGGTCCTTGAAGTGACCGAATCGAGGGTCAGCCAGCTGCATACCAAGGCCATTCTTAGGCTCAGAGCCAAGCTGACCCACTTTCGAAAGGGTATTGTATAAATGGCGGCGCGCATAGGCTTGGATGCGGTTCGTGAGCTGATGCGCCGATATCTCGATGAGGATGGCGACAAGCGATCGATACTTGCCGAAGGCGGCACCGTTGAGGAAGCGCTGCAGAGCGCCGCTGTCCAGCTGGATTGCCCAGTCGCCCGGCTTGAATATGAAGTGCTGGAGCGCGGCACCCAGGGTTTCATAGGACTCGGGAGCAAACGCTGGAAGATCAGCGCCTATGAAGGCGCCGCAAAGAAGAAAGTCGAAAGCGCCATTGATGACTCGCTTGGAATGCATCTTGATGTTCCGGTCGAGCTTCAACCGATGCAGAAGGACCAGGATGGGCAGGTCTTCGTGCGGTTTGCGCCCGATGGCGTGCTTATGAAGGTCACTCCACCTGAGGGCAAGGGCAGGAAGGCTACAGAACGTGTTGCGGTCGAGCGGCTGCATATGCGGGCCGTACATGACTTCGATGAACAGCTCGTCAGGGATGTCATAAAAGCCGCCGCGAACGAATGGGTTGTCGTTGGCAGGTTCATAGCGAACCCAGCCGCGGACGCCCTGCTGACCGTAGAAGTGGCGCAGCAGGAGATGGAAGCGCGCGTGGTCCTGACTCCACCCCAGCCTGGCGGCTGCGATCTTTCCAGAGATGTCATTCTAGCCTACCTTCGCAACAACCGGGTCGTGTTTGGAGTCATAGAAGAGGCATTGCAGGGACTGGAGGATGCGCCGCGATATCGTGAACCCATCCTTGTAGCGCAGGGGCAACGGGCTGAAAATGGCGAGGACGCGAGGATACAGTTCCTGTTCGAGACTGATCGGTCAAAGCTCAACCTTGAAGAGAAAAATGGCCGTGTCGATTACAAGGAACTGCACCTGGTACAGAACGTCGTCGAGGGGCAGGCTTTGGCACGAAAGATACAGGCAAAACAGGGCATCCCCGGACGCACGGTTACCGGCAAGCTGCTGCCTTCAAAGAACGGCAAGGATATTCAGTTGCC
Source organism: bacterium (assembly GCA_035530295.1). Taxonomy (GTDB): domain Bacteria; phylum Spirochaetota; class Spirochaetia; order Treponematales; family UBA12059; genus SZUA-370. The sequence goes on from DATKVB010000003.1 coordinate 277,168, forward strand.
GCTCGGCAAGAATGTGCACGCGAGCGATGATGGTTTGACGGTCATAGCTGATGTCAACGGCGAGGCTACCTATATCAACAGCAAGGTAAACGTCGAGACTGTGTATACGATCAATGGCGACGTGGATCTCAAGTCGGGCAATCAATTCTTCCTGGGCACGATAGTGATCATGGGTAATGTAGAGGACGGATTCTCTGTCAAGGCTACCGGCAATATCGAGGTTCGAGGCAATGTTGGCAAGGCCGAGATTAGCGCCGAGGGTGACATAATTGTCCACCAGGGCATAACGGGCAAAGGCGCAGGCGTTGTAACTGCGGGCAAGAATCTGTGGGCCAAGTTCGTTGAGAACGCCCAGATTTTCGCGGGCGATAACGTGATCGTGACCCAGAGCATAATCAATTCAGAAATAACGGCGGAAAAGCGCATTGTTTGCGCCGGTGGCAAGCATGCTGCAATAATAGGCGGCCACTATCGCGCCTGTGAGGAGATCAATGCCAAGACCATTGGTTCGCTCACCGGTGGCGCCGAGACCGTACTCGAGGTCGGCAGCGATCCCAAGAGCAAGGCCCGAATGGATGAACTGGATGCAAAATTAAAGCTGCTGCAGCGCCAGCTGGATGAGCTTGACAAGAATATCTATACGCTCAACGAGACCAAACGTCAGCGCAAGACTCTGTCTGATGACAAGCAGGCGGTTCTTGACGAACTCACGCACAAGCGCGATGAGATAGCATCGGAGGCCGGCTCCATCAAGTCGGAATACGATACACTTCAGACCTACCTGAATAATCTGAAGGTCCGAGGCAAGGTGAGCGTTTCCGGAAGAATCTATCCGGGCACCAAGGTGATAATCCGGGATATTCATGAGGACATCAAGAACGAATACAAAGGGCTGACATTCTATCTGGAAAACATGATGATCAAGACCACCCGGTATGAAGAGGTCGAGGACGAAACCATAATGAGAGGCCCCCCCGATGCCCATAAATCCGATTGATCTACAAACCCTTTTTGTGCAACTCGGCCAGGTTGGGAAGCAGCAAGCCGCCGAGAAGGATGGCGCGGTATTGCACAGCATGCTCCATGGAGCCCAGATAAAGAAACTGGAAGACGAAGCGGCCAAGGCGATACAGAAGCCCAAGGATGATCAGACCGCAACCGAACCGATAAAGGATGAAGGCGGTTCTGCACATGGCGAACAAGAACAGGAAAAGAAGCGCGATGGTGATGCTCAGAAGAAGCCACAGCAGGAGACAATCAGTGATCCGGCGCTTGGTGGCCATATCGATATTTCCGGGTAAGCCATGAGCGCTGTCTTGATAGCACTGGCTGTACAGATAATCGTCGCCGTCGTTCTTATTGTATGGACCAGATCGCAGGTTCGCTCGGCATTGGGTTCCGGCGACGAGATAGCAAAGGTCAGGCGCGAAATCGGAGCGCTTATTATTGAACTCGACGCGAGTGCTGACCGCAACATCACGATAGTCGAGGACAGACTCAAGTCGCTCAAGGATCTGATAACAGACGCTGATTCCAGAATCGCGCTCTTGTCGCAAGAGCGAGCAAAGCGGTCAACCGAAGGCGTCGTGTATGACAGACTCGGCAGGGCATCGGAGTCGCGCCAGAAAGCGCTTGAAACAGGACGAGTGCAACCAACATTCCAGGCCATACCGCCAGAAATCGACGGCGCACAAATACAGCCAAGATCCGAACAAGCGATACCATTCATTCGATTTTCTGAAAAACCGTTGCCCATCGAAGAACCTTTTGCCGATGCCGTGCGCACACTGTCGCTGCGTGGGTTCTCCAGCGATGTGATTGCGGCCAGACTTGGCACGACCATTGCCGAGGTTGATCTTGTCATTTCGCTCGATGCCGAACGGGGCGGACAAATCGGGGAGCGATAGGGTGCACGGAGTCATCGGGCTTGATTTTGGCACTACCAACACGCTGTGCGCCTGGATGGACGGTGATATTCCTGTCATCGTTCCCAACGACCGCGGTGAACGTGCGACACCCTCTGTTGTCGCACGCGCCGACTCAGGCGAAACGCTCATAGGCTCATCCGCAAGGAGTCAGGCGCTGGCAGATCCCCGCTCGGCTGTCTTTGGCGTCAAACGTCTGCTTGGCAAGTCCAGGAACGTTGAATTTGCAGGCACTGCGAGTGCACCGGAAGATCTGGCAGCGGCCATCATCGGCAAGGTCCGTCGCGACGCTGAACGCTATCTCGGTTTTGATGTAGATACTGCTGTAATCACCGTTCCTGCACGATATGGCGACCCTCAGCGCAGGGCCGTGCGGGATGCCGCAGCGAGAGCCGGACTCAAGGCGGCCCGTATCATGAACGAGCCCAGCGCCGCGGCACTCGCTCGAGCCTGGGCGGCCGCCCGGGACGAGGCAGAGCGATTGGTGCTCGTCTATGATTTTGGCGGAGGCACCTTCGACGCCACGGTACTGAGAACCAAGGGCGGCTCGTGCGCTGTTCTGGCCAGTGAAGGGGACGACGGACTCGGTGGCATGGATATCGATGCGGCGTTGTACCACTATGTTGCTGACCGGTTCCGAAAGCAATTTGGTATCGATCCCGACATGGATGCCTATCTTTCACGGCTCCTCATCGATCTATGCGAGAAGGCCAAGATTGAACTATCCAGCAGGGACGAAGCCCTCATCGCCGTGCCCTTCCTGCGAAGTGCCGACGGGCTGGTCCATCCAAGCGTCAAGATAAGCAGATCGGAATTCGAGCGTATCGCCTCGCCTTTCATAGACCGCAGCCTTGCGTTGGTCGAGCGTGTACTTGGTATGGCTGCGGCGGGCACCACTGACATCGGTGCGCTTGTTCTGTCGGGCGGATCGAGTCGAATACCACTGGCCCAAAACCGGCTCAGTGATATGATCGGGGTCAAGGCCGATCCTCGGGTAAACCCCGAGGAGATAGTCGCTCTGGGCGCCTCGGTTGAAGCCGCCAGGATAGAGGGTCGGCTTAGCGGTCTGTCGTTCACCGATGTCGTATCAAGAACCTTTGGTCTTGAGATCGATGGTGGCAAATTTGTACCGTTGATAAGGAAGAATGAGCCATTGCCCTCATCGGGCCGGCGCGTCTTTACGACTGTTGAGGATTTTCAGAGATCGGTCGAGCTGCATGTACTGCAGGGTGACGAGTCATCAGCCAAGGCAAACGTGTCAGTCGGAAGATTCCTGCTGCCTGGCATTCGGATGGCATCCAAAGGCGAGCCCCGCATAGCAGTCGAGTTTTCCATCGATGAAAGCGATATGCTTCTGGTCAGGGCTCGCGACATGGATACCGGCGCGGAACAATCGATAGCGGTATTCGATGGCGCGCTGGACGCCAGATCACCGCTGGACAGGGTGCTGGCGCTGGCGCAGATTGCCAGGAGAGAAGCCGAGGGCCTCAAACTTGATGCGGCGCTTTCGTCAGAACTCGAGGAGCTGTTGAGGGCAGCGGCCATGTGCGCCGGCGACGACCAGAAGGCAGCGATGACGGCGACATTGCTTGAGGGGCTGCTGTCCGAGTTCTCGGCCCGTTCATCGCTTTCATCGACCGCGGCAGGCGGCCAGGGGCGCAAGGCTGAGCTGAAGGTGGCACGATGAGCGAGCGCACCATGTACCTCACGCTCGGGCTTGAGCCTGGCTCACCATCGGCTGAGATAAAGCGTGCATACAGGAATCTGAGCCTCAAATTGCATCCTGACGCGTCGCGTGATCCGCGAACCGCCCGTCGTTTCGCACTGGTCGCCAAGGCATATGAGTCGCTGCTTGTCATTGATCGCCAACGTCTGCCGCAAGCACCCAACCGCCTGCTGGAACCAGAACGTGTCGATCTATTCGCGCAGGGCACCATACTCGCCTCCAATCCGGATTCAGAATGCAGACGCGCCGCGGCAGGCCAGCTGGGTCTTTCCGGCAAGCGCAGCGCCTGGGTCTTTCTGCGGAAAGGGCTCTACGATGAGGATCAGCGTGTTGTCGAGGCCTGCGTTCGGGCTGCCGCAGTGCTCGGGCTGGTTCAGGGTTCTGCGGAGATAGCCGACACATACGAACGCGCGGGGGCCATGCTACGTGATGCCATGCTCGATACGGCGCGAGCAACAGGGGACGGTCTGTTCAAGGCCGCGCTCGAGGCGGCCTCTCATGATTCAGATGCGCGGCGCAGGACGATAGCGATACGTTTGCTCGCGGAGCTCAAGGCTTCAGCTGCTACGGCGAGTCATATCCCCGATTCCAGACCATAGTCCTGAATCTTCTGATACAGGGTCTTGCGCCCGATCTTCAGTATTTCGGCGGTTTTGCTCTTGTTGCCGGCCTGTGCGGCCAGAGTCTCGCGTATCAGAATCCTTTCGGCGTCGGCGAGGCTTGATCCCGGTGGCACCCTGATGATGTGTTCGTCATCATCGATTCTGATGCCCGGTGGCAAATCATCAATGGTTATCAGATTGCCGGAAGCCATGACAACCGAACTCTCTATGCAATTGCGCAGTTCACGCACGTTTCCTGGCCATGAGTATGAATACAGCGCCGCTCGTGCCTTGTTGTCAAAGCCCTCTATAGTCTTGCCATTATCCTGCGCAAATTCATGGAGGAAGGCGCCTGCGAGCAATGGTATGTCATCCTTGCGCTCCCGCAATGGCGGCACGTGAATATTGACGACATTCAATCGGTAGTACAGGTCTTCCCTGAAGGTTCCAGCGGCTATTTCCTCCTTCAGGTCTTTGTTTGTGGCCGCGACGACGCGCACATCTGTCTCGATTGTCTCTTCGCCACCGACTCGTTCGAAGCGGCGCTCCTGCAATACGCGCAGGATCTTTATCTGCACGTTCTGATTTATTTCGCCTATCTCATCGAGGAAGAGCGTGCCTTCATTCGCCAACTCGAACCGGCCCTTTTTTCGCCCTTGGGCGCCAGTAAAGGAACCCTTCTCGTGGCCGAACAGCTCGCTCTCCAGCAATGATTCAGCCAGGGCGGCGCAATGCACCTTGATGAATGGCTTGTCTGCCCTTGGCGACAGATTGTGTATGGCGTCGGCGACCAGTTCCTTGCCAACGCCGCTCTCGCCGGTAATAAGCACGCTGGCCTTGGTAGGAGCCACCCGCCTGACCAGGTCGAATATACGCTGTATGGCCGGGCTTCTGCCAACGATGCTGGATGTCCGGCGCTTTGTCTCGACCTCGAGCAACAACTCCTGATTCTGTCTGGCCAATTCTTTTCGTTCCAGGGCCCGCTTTACCAGAATTGACAGATGATCAAGGTTCACCGGCTTCGTTATAAAATCATATGCACCATTTCGCATCGCATCTACGGCGTCCTCCACAGTACCGTGGCCAGTCAGCACGATCACCGGTACGGATGGATAGGCCGATGCGACATGCTTGAGCAGCGCGCTGCCGGAGAGTCCAGGCATCTTGAGATCGGTGATGACGAGGTCGACGACGCCTTTATCGACGGCATCGACGCCCTGCTTGCCTTCTGCCGCGAGTATCACCTCGTAGCCATCGAGTCTCAGGTATTCGCCCAGGCCCTCGCGGATATTCTTCTCGTCGTCGACCACCAGAATGGTGAACTTCATGAATTCTCCTCGACTACGCTTTCATATCCAGCGGTGCAGTCGGCGTCGTCAGGACATGCGCCGGTTATCATCCTGCGCTCTTTTTGTGGTATCGGCAGTGTGATGACAAAAGTCGAACCCTGGCCCGGCTTGGACTTGACCGTGACATCTCCGCCATGCTCCTTGATGATCTTGTACGTAAGCGTCAGGCCGAGCCCTGTGCCATTCTCCTTGGTTGTAAAATAGGGTTCGAATATCTTGCTGAGTTTATCCTCGGGAATGCCGACACCGGTATCGCTGACGGTGATTCTCAGGTCATCATCGACCTTGGCTGTGTAAAGTCTGAGCAGACCTCCCCCAGGCATCGCGGCGGTTGCGTTCTTGATAAGGTTCAAGAGAGCTTGCTTCAGGTAGCGCTTGTCAAATGGCACAGGAGGTATATCTTCCCCATACGATGTCTCGATCCGTATACCTGCATCCTCCACCTCGACATGCATGAACTCAACCAATTCCCGCATCAGCAGATTTACATCGTCGTTGATGGGTGCTATGTCCATCGGTCTGACAGCGAAGAGGAAATCGACGACTATCTTGTTGAGCCTTTCTATCTCTTCGGTCACGATATCAAGGTATCGGACGAGCGGGGCTTCAGCCCTGCCTCTGAGCGCCTTGCGCATCAATTGCACATGAATGCTGATGGAGCCGAGTGGGTTCTTTATTTCGTGAGCCACGCCGGCCGCAAGAGTAGTCAACGATGCGAGGCTCTCGGCTCTTCTAAGCCTGGCGTCACGGCGTCGTTTGTCGGTGGTTTCTTCAATATGAATCAGGGTGCCGCGTATACGCTTTTCGCGTACCAGCGGCGTAATACTGACCGACAGGATCCGCGTGTTTGCCTGCATGTCAAGCGCAAACTCCCGGTCCATGATTGTCTCTTCACCCTGCAAAGCCATTTCAAGGAATGCGGCGAGTTCATCATCCCGAAGGCTTTCCCAGAGCGGCGCGTCAAACAGCTCGACCTGTGACAGGGGCAAGAGCCGTTCCGCGGCCTTGTTGACAAGTATAGGTGCATGGTCCTCGTCGCATACCACGATGCCATCCATCATCGAGTCGAGAACCGCGTCCAGTCTTTCGTTCTCATCAGCCAATACGCGCAGGAGTCCGCGTATCGATTCATCGTTCATCCTTGAGACTTTTTCCATCGCGCGTTCGAGGAACTTTCTCATGGCTCGATCGCTCCCAGAGGATGTGCAAAGGCATCAGCGAGCCGCTCTGCGAGAGCAGCTGGCTGAATATTGTAGGATGTATAGCGGACCATCGCGTCCCTGGCCAGAACCGCGTATCGTTGGGCTATCCTTATCGTCTCGATGCCTGACTGCGGGTCATGGAGCAACGCCGCGAATGCGGCGCCTGTGCCGTCAATCAAGGCCTGGAAAGTCCAGGCTTGCGATTCGTCAGCTGATCCGAAATTGGATGTCGCCGACGAGGCTGCGGCTATCACCTCGCCAACGCTCTTGCCCGAGGTTTCGAGGCGCGACAGTGGCGCATCCGAGAAACCTCCACAGACCCTTCCCGCGGCAGCGACCAGTGCGGCTGCATAATCGAGAGCCAGACCGGCTATGGCATCGTTCGATGAACTGCGGAATCGTGCAAGGTATTCATCCACTCCTGTGGCGGCATGATCCTTGGCCTTGAAGATGCGCCCGATGACGGCCGCGGCGTCGTCGCTGGTCCGATTGACGAAGCGGTATCGCCTGACGCGCGATAGTATTGTCGGGATCATAGCCTGTCGCCTGGTCGTCGTCAGTACAAATATGGCGTGCCTTGGCGGTTCTTCCAGTATCTTGAGCAGGGCATTGCGGGACGCGTCGAGCATCCTGTCCGCATGCTCGATGATGATTGTCTTGCGCGCGCCATACGGCGCAAGTCGAGCCCAGAACTCCATGGCCCGTATCTGGAAGACTGGTGTCATCGCGGGGCACTGGTCCTCGAGCTTGGCACACACAGGCAGAAGCCGCTCTGCCTCCCTTGCCGCCTGCGCGTCTTCGAGGCCGCCTGGCATGCAAGCGTCTATGCCTTCCAGTATTGATCGCACCAGGGGGAGGGCCTTGTTCAGCCTGGATTCTTCGTCTATGTAGAGCGCGCTGTCGAATCGTCTGGCCAATTTCCGCGCGGCTCGCACAAAGAAGAATCGCGATGATGGACCCGGAGATTCCACAATCATCGCGGCGCCCAGCGCCAGTTCTTCTCGAAATGACTTTGGCCCCAGCAGCACTATGTCCTGGTGTACCAGCGCCCTGTGCCTTGAGCACTGCTCGCATGCGCAATTCCAGGTGGCGTCCCGCTCGCATGACAAGGCGCGCGCCAATTCAAGCGCCGCGCTGAGCTTGGCCGATGCGGGGGGGCCTTCGAACAGTATCGAGCCAGGCAACTGGCCACGGCTCAGCTCCGTGCGTAGACTCAGGCATGCTTCGTTCTGGCCAAGGATGTTCTCGAACACAGGTCAGACCTTCTTCGAGAATGCCGCAAAGATGTCGATCGCTGACTTTGCCTGGGGCATGCGTTCCGTCAGGAGCGGCAGAAGGACTCGGGCGACCACACTGCCATCAAGCAATTGCGTGACGTTGAAGAGTGGCTGGAACTTCAGGACGAGGACAATGATCGCCGCCATGATGACGCCTTCAAGCGCTCCAAAGACCAGACCAAGTATCCTGTCCAGTATATCCAGGTGCAGGCTCTCGAGTACTCCTCTCAGCGATCGCTCGACGATCTTGACGACTATGAATACCAGCGCGAATGCCGCCACAAAGCCAACCACCGGCTCGAAGCCTCCCAGCGTAACCAGCGAAGATATCCATGCACCAACGGGCCGGAAGAAGAAAATGCCGGAGAGCAATCCGCCGATTACGGCCGCTGTCGACAGCACCTCTCCGATGATTCCCCTGAACCAGCAACGCAGGGCGGCAAGTGCCATGATGGCGAGCAGGATGTAATCCAGTGTGTTCATGAGTGGGTTTTCCTTTCTGCACGATCGAATATCATATCGGCGATGATGGCCGCCGCATCGGGTCTGGCCATCGCGCGTGCGGCTCTAGCCATCGCTTGTCGCTTCTCGGCTGAATCGATGAGCGGCACGAGCCGTCTCTGCAATTCAGCCGCAGTGACATCGCGGCCGGTGAGACAGACCGCGGCGCCCGCCTCTGCCAGTAGTTCAGCATTCTCGACCTGGTCGCCGCGGCTGGCCGAACCGGCCAGCGGTATCAGTACCATGGCCTTGCCGGCGGCGGCACCCTCCCATATCGTCCCCGCTCCAGCCCTGCCAACGATTATATCCGCAGCCGCAAGGAGGTGCGGCAGCTCGCCGCTGACAAAACCGAAGCCATGGTATCCATCATCTGCCGGACGGCATGGCTCGTTGCCTGGGCCCGTCTGATGGGCGACGCGCGCCTTGCCCGATAGAGCCGGCAGGATGGCCTCGATAAGCTGGTTGACCTGCCTGGCTCCCTGACTGCCGCCCAGCACCAGGATGATGGGCAGATCGGCATCAAAGCCAAGCCATGACCGGCCAATAGCCGGATCGGCCTGGCTGATGGCTGCGCGGACGGGATTTCCCACCACAGTCGTCCGCGCACGTTGTGCCTGTGGCAAGCTCCGCAGTGTCTGTTCCCAGCTTACCAGGATGGCATCCGCCCGCCTGGCATTGAGGCGTGTCGCCAGCCCTGGGGACAGATCGGACTCGTGCGTGAAGTACGGAATGCCAAGCGATGCGGCCGCCATGCACGGCGGAACGCTGACATAGCCTCCCTTTGAGAAGAGCAGTACGGGCCTGAGCCTTGAAAGAAGGCGCCTGGCCGCCAGGTATCCCGCGATGACCCTGAACGCATCTGCGACATTCTCGAGCGACAGGGAGCGTCGCAGCTTGCCGGAAGGAATCTCGAAGAACTCTATTCCCGCCGCCTCCACGGGTGCCCGTTCGACCGCCTTGCCCGAACCTATCCATACTATTCGTCCATGCCACCGCGTGCGCAATTGCTCTATGATCGCCAGTCCCGGATAGACATGGCCGCCCGTTCCACCGCCCGCAAAGACAATACACGGCCTTTCGTCGACTGGAGTGTGGATTCCTGGTCTCCGCGTTGACAGGCTCATAGCGCTCCAAGGAGGCGCGCGTACGCGGCCAGCGCAGGCTCGGACGGACCTGCGGCGGAGAGCACGGTGCCGGTCAATTTCTTGCCAAGCTGCACGCCTTCCTGGTCAAACGAGTTGATATTCCAGGCAAAACCCTGGAACATCACCTTGTTCTCGTAATGGGCCAACAGCGCACCCAGCGCTCGCGGATCGAGTTCGTCACCCAGTATCAGGCTGGAGGGGCGCCCGCCCGAGAAGCGCTTGTTCGGGTTTTCATCGTCCTTGCCAAGAGCGAACGCGACGATCTGGGCGGCAAGGTTGGCGTTCAGTTTGTGCCTTGCGCTTGAGCCTTCGAATTCCGGGTCAAATGCAGTCTGATTCTTCCTGAAGCCTATGAACTGCAGGGGCACGGTGTCGGTGCCCTGATGGAGGTGCTGGTAGAACGAATGCTGCCCATTGGTGCCAGGTTCACCAAATATCACAGGGCCACTGGCCATGGTCAGCGGTGTGCCGGAGCGGTCGTAGTGCTTGCCATTCGATTCCATGTCCAGCTGTTGGAGATGCGCCGGGAAGCGCGACAGGGCCTGGGAGTAGGGTAGTATGGCGACCATTGGCCGACCGAGCACATCCCGCTCGTAGATGCCAAGCATTGCGTCCAGCAGCGAGGCATTCCTGGAAATTTCTGGCTCCAGTGCCAGTCTGTCGGCCTCAGCCGCACCCTCAAGTATGCCCAGGAACGTATCCGGCCCCAGCGCTATCGACAGGATGACACCGCCGACCGCGCTCGTGGCGCTGTAGCGGCCTCCTATGTAATCGTCGATATAGAATGAGTCAAGATATCCGGGATTGTGCGCGAGTGGACTCGTCTCGCTGGTGACGGCCACGAGGTGGCCCGCCGGATCGAGTCCCGGCACGGAAGCGAGGTGCGCCTTGACCAGTGCCTCGTTGGCAAGAGTCTCCTGCGTTGTGCCGCTCTTTGAAACCAGGATGAACAGGGTCGTCTCGGGATCAACACCCGCCAGCACGCCGTTAGCATCATCAGGATCGACATTGCTTATGAATGATGCCCTGAGCTGCAACCGCCCTCGTTCGCGCGCCCACTGCTCCAGCGCCAGATAGAGCGCCCTGGGGCCAAGGTCAGAGCCGCCTATGCCGATCTGGACAACGCGCTCGAAACGCTTGCCTGTCGAGCCGGCAATCTGCCCGGATCGGACCCTGTCGGCGAATGACGCGGCGCGCAGGCGTTCGGTCTCATAGAATTTTCTGTAATCACGACCCTCGACTATTACCGGTCCACAGGGCGTGCCTCGCGTCACGTGGTGCAATACCATGCGATGTTCGCCTGGGTTCATGACAGCGCCTGAGGCTACCGCTCGAAACTGGGATATCAAGGAAAGCTCCACGGCAGCCATACCCAAGAGTCGAATCGTCTCGTCATCGGCATCCATAGCCGCGTATGAAAAATCCAGCCCACCGCCGGTTCTGATGATTCTGCGCGCAATACGATCCGGGTTCAGCACTCGTGCCAGTCGCTCGGCCTGGCGCTCCGAAATGGCGCTCCATACGCTGGTCTCATCGATCCGCTTCCATTCGCTCATAGCGGCTCCCTTCCTTGACTTGAATCAGGCCAGAAGGGGGGCCGAATATGTGATAATCCCCCCAAGCGCCAATCAAGTGTTTCATTTCGATACGATTATACTACTTTCAATCCATCGTTTCTATACGGATTCCTGCCGATCTGGTATACTGTACCGGCCCACCCGCACATGTGGGTGGATCACTAAAAGATGGTAGGTATGGATATGGCCAAGGTCGTCACATTCATCGAGAAAGAATTCATACTCAGCCAGATCCAGAAGGCAGGCAGCCCGGTGCTTGTCTTTGGTTCCGGCAAGAAGCTCGAAGGCTCGCTCAAGTCGTTTGACAAAGAGCTGCTGTGCATTCGTGCGACCGCCCTTGGCGCCGAGCAGTTCAAGGCATGGGATTCTGTATCGGTGTACCTGGCTTACCAGGGCCAGCGCGCAACTTTCGCGGCCAAGGTCAGGCGGGTGAGCGGGGCTGACCTAGTGCTCAGCCTGCCCGAAAATCTGTTCAAGGCGCCACAGAGAAAATCTGTAAGGGTGGCGCCGCCGCAGGATATGCAGCTGGAATTTTTCCTCCAGAATGAACGGGTAAGGATCGATTGTCCCGAATCAAGCGAGTATTCAGAGTTGGAAATGCCCGCTCTCAGTGTGGGGTTTCAGACCGATTCCATAACGAGCCTTCTGGATAGCTTCAAGGCCAAGAGCTCAACGATGTTCACCCGGAGCGGGATTGTGATGTTCAACAAGGATCGCAAGCCCGAGAGCATAGAAGAACGGCTGGTGTCCGAATTTGGACGTACGCTGCTGATACCGAGCATGCAGAGCCCCTTGCCCTCGACAGATCCATATCCGGAAGGCCGGCTCATAACACAGGCCATGGCTGATGCGTTCGAGGGTCCCTCGGTGTTTCTCGAGGGGTCAGAACTTGAGCGCAGCCACTCGCAGAAAACCACGGAGCATGTTGTATCCGAGCTCTATTGTCCCATCCTGTATTACCAGTACGCGATCGGTTACATATACCTCATGAATGATGAGGACAGAAAAGTCTGTCTTGACTTCCGGGCTGTCGACTTTGCATGGGAATTTTCAAAGATCCTGGCCTACAGCCTCAAGGTCAACAACTATTACAGGATTGATGAATCATTCCAGCCTGATCCATACCAGCCGCGCGTCGTGAACCTGTCCGCGACAGGATGCCTCTTGCTCATGCCCAAGTCCACGTTCGCGGTCAAGCTGAAGCATGGCACGGTGATGGACATACGGATATCGCGTCAAGCGAGTCACGCAATCGTGACAATGACCGGACGTGTCGCCCGTCGCTTTGATGACAAGGATAACGAGTACTATGGGGTTGGCTTCCTGAACGCCGAGCAGAATGCGCTCATTACGCTGCAACAGTCGCTCTATGCCGAGAGCGGGGAGTCCCTTATCTGTGACGAATCGTCGCTCGAGCTCGGAGGCCAGCATGGCTGATGATTTCTCGATAATCGACAGGCTTCGTCTGGCCTTCAAGGTGATGGGCCGCTGGGAGGTGTTGGCGACACTGGCCGCATGTGTGTTCTTCTGGCTGCTTGTCCGTTACGTGGCCGATCCATGGCGGCGTGAAGGTCGGCCAAAGCTGGGCTTCAGGCCTCACCGCAAATCAAAAGCCGATGAAGCGCCGCCGGCTATCGCCCCATCGGCAGATGATGATGACGAAGAGCTGCCTGACTGATGTTCGATTTTCGGGACCAGTCTTTGCTGCCATGGTCCTCGCCGTAGTCGCCCGATAAACCCTGCCGCAATAGCTCTTTCCATCGCCTCGTGTGCCTCCTCCGCGCGCCATTCATGCATTGAACCGCGCAAGGCTGCGCCAATGCTGCTGGGATCGCCGACAGCGAATGCCGAGGCTTGCCGGGATGTAAACCTTCTTGGATGACGCCTGGCCAGTGCTTGTATCTCGGCCATGCCGTCCGCTATTTCTACAGAAGTGCCATCACACCGGTCACATGAGTGGCATGCCACAGAGGTGGCATCGGGATGGCCGAGTGCCGACAGCAGGAACGTTCTCCTGCATCCGAGCGCGGACGTAGCATAGCTCTGCATCATATCTGCCCGCCTCTTCGCCATCTCGTCGCCAGAAAGCTGGATCTCATCCGTGGCGGGCTGCTCCGGTACGACAGCAGACCCATCCATGATCTTTCCAAGGCTAATTCCATCCATTCCGCGATCCTCGCGGATTTCGTGTAGCAGGACCGCGAACGCGGGACCGCCGTCTCTTCCTGCTCTGCCAGACTCCTGCATATAAGCTTCTATCGACGCAGGCGGTCCATAGTGGATCACGGTCCGTATATCGGACTTGTCCATGCCCATGCCGTAGGCACAGGTCGCGCACAATAGCCCGTCTGTGGAGGCCATGAACCAGGCTTCGAGCTCCGCCCGCTCGCTTCTGTCCAATCCTGCGTGATAGAAACGGGTATCGATACACGGCAAACGCGCTCGCAGGGATTCAGCGAGCAACTCGGTTCCCGCCCGCGACCGGACAAATACCAGTGCGGGGCGCGGCAGTGAGGCGAGCACGAATCTGATCTCCCGGGACATGCAGAGTGTCGGCCTTACCTCGTATCTGATGCCTGGGCGATCTGGCATGCCGGCAATTAACCGGTACGGTGCGTCTCCAAACAGGACGTAGGCGAGGCGTGCCAGAATAGGCGGGGAAGCGGTAGCCGTAAACGCGGTGACCACCCGTGGATTGATCGCTCTTATCACATCGCCCAAGTAGCGATACGCTGGCCTGAAACTGTCGCCCCATTCCGCTATGCAGTGGGCCTCATCAACGACAAAATGATGAATGCCAACTTGCGCAAGGCGGTTCAATATCGAGGGTACGGCTGCAATCTCCGGATTTGCCAAGATGAGACGGGTAGTGCCTGAGCGGATACGGGAAAATGCCTCGTCCTTGTCGGCAGCGGTCATACCGCCTTTGATGACGACGGTGGCAATGCCAGCGGCTTCCAGCCGCCTGCGCTGATCGGCCATCAATCCCAGCAGTGGATACATGACAAGTGTCGGGCCGGGGCAGAGCGCCGCAGGCAGCTGAAAACAGAGGCTCTTTCCAGCACCTGTGGGTAGAATTACTACCTGCCGCTCAGTCTCTCCATCGACTGCATCCAACGAGTCGAGGACGTTTGCTATGACCAGCCGCTGATACGGATACAGATACGCTATGCCAAAGTGAGTCAAGGCGTATTCAGCTACGGGATCAGTACCACTCATGCTTCCTTGACGCCGATACGCGCACAGGCGCTTTCAGAGATACTCAGCGGCTGAAGGACAGAGCGTCTGCACGGCGCACTCTGCGCATAATGGCTTGCGTGCCCGGCATACATACTTGCCATGCCTGTTAAGCGCGAACGAAAAAGCCGTCCAATGCGATTCAGGGATGGCGGCAGCGATCATACGTTCGCTCACGGTCGGGTTGTCAGTCGGCGCAAGCCCAAGACGCCTCGCTGTCCGGAGCACATGCGTGTCCACAACGATGCCGGGCTTGCCGAAGCAGACGCTGACCACGAGGTTGGCGGTCTTGCGCCCCACTCCAGGCAGGTGGATCAAGTCTTCGATTGTCTGCGGAACCTTGCCGCCAAATTCCTCGATGATCATCCGGGACGCGGCGATGATATGTGCGGCCTTGGTGTGATAGAAACCTGTTGTTCTGACAAGAGCCTCGACAGCTGCCACGTCAGCCGCGGCGAATTCTGCTGGACCCGGGAACGCCCTGAAGAGCGCTGGGGTTATCTTGTTTACCTGCTCGTCGGTACATTGTGCCGAGAGGATCACTGAAACCAGTAGCTCAAAGCAGCCGCCGTATGACAACACCGTTCCGGCCTCTGGCCAGAGCGGCACCAGTATATCGTAGAGTCTCTGTGCTGATGCTGATGTAGCGTGCATGCCATCAGTATGCCATCGGGCTGGAATCATTCTCAAGTGCCGCATAGCCTGGAAATTTGTTCAAATGCCGCATTGCGGATATGAACGGAGCATCTTATACTACTAAATATCGCGCCTGCATGGTGTGGCCGAGTCTGGCATAAGCACATGGCGGCGCGGCTCCGGGGACGGATTCCCGGAACGCTGGCATGGAGGAACGCATGAAACGAATTATGATAGTCATGATCGCGCTGCTCTTCGCGGCCACAGGTTCGATCGTCTTTGCGCAGGCGACCGCTGCGGGCCAGGAGAGTAGTCTGGATAAATCAGGATCCATACGCGAGCAGTCCGACCTGTATCCGGTGCGGGTCGATGTGGTCCGCGTGTATGCGCATTCTCAGGGCTACCGGGTCGTGTACCGGAAGGGTTCGGCCTCCGTAGCGGAGCTCTACATTCCATCATCATGGTTTGTACCCGGCGGCAAGGCTATCATGATCAGGGGGCGTGGCCCGCAGTATCCATACATGGTGGTTTATTACAAATCGGATGGATCCTTCAGCCATGTCAAGCTGTTCACTCTGCAGAACATGAAGGATCCGAGTTGGGGCACCATCGAGGGCGATCCTGGTGACCACTTCAAGGTGGATTCTGTCAAACTCGAGTATTGACTAGTCGCCGTTCATCATCATTGCTATACTGGGTCGAAGCGTGCAGCCTTCAAGGCATCACGCTTCGGCCTTCTCTTTTTTGTTGAAGGCTCCATCCCGCATCAATCGGGACCAGCGGTTCGACGCCGCAACCAGGTTCCGCTGAATGGATTCCCTGTGAATACCAAGGCACTGCTTGATCGATCCGGCCTCATCCAATTCCTGGAGAACCACGAGTCATTCTACATCGTTGGCCACAAGGAACCGGACGGCGATTGTCTGGGCAGCCAGATGGCCCTCGCATCGTTCCTCAGGCGACATGGCAAACGGACGCTGTTGCTTTCCTCGGGACCATTCACCAGGACTGAGATAGCACCGTTCGCCTCGCAGTTTCAGGATCACGTTCCGGCGCCGGTGGTTGGCGAACCAGAGCCGGCTATCATCGTGCTCGACTGTTCTTCACTCTCACGCATTGGGCCCATTGTCGAGGAATTGCCAGCCGGCGCGCCTCTTGCCTTCATCGACCATCATGCCGCGGGTACCGTGGCTGGCGATGCACAGTTTGTCGACCCCGAATCCCCGGCTGTGGCATACCTGATACAGCTGATTATCGAAGCTATGGGTGAGCATCCTGACACCGATGAAGCAGAATACCTGCTCTTTGGAATATGCACCGACACCGGCTTCTTCAGGCACCTTGACCAAAGGTCAGGCGACATCTTCGCCGCTGTGGGGCGGCTCGTCGAGGCTGGAGCCTCCCCCAAACAAGCCTTTGACGCGATGAATGGCGGCAAACCGTTTGAATCCAGGAAGTTGATGGGTGAGCTGCTGACCCGCGCCGAGCTGCGCTACGATGGCAGGCTGGTCATCACCAGCATGAATCTTGACGATCAACAGCGATACGGGCTCATAGGCCGCGATTCGGACATGCTGTACCAGTTGCTGCTAACCGTCGCCGGCATCGAGGTTGCGGTAGTAGTCAGGCAAGAGAACGCTGCTGAATGCACCGTCGGTTTCAGGTCGCGGGCCAGCATCGATGTCGCATCGATCGCGGCTGTGTTCGGCGGCGGTGGCCATCGCCTCGCGGCAGGGCTACACATGAAAGGGCAATCCGATGATGTCGTGGAACTGGTTTCCGCTGCCTTTGAGTCTGCCTTCAGGGACCACATTGTGTAACGTGATGTAACAGAGGCGCCGCGGCCATCAACAATGGCAGGCTTTCCGGCAGCTTCCAATCATTTTTGGCTTCCAGCATATCATTGTTGCACAGAGCATTAGTCCTGACCACCTCAACCCCTGTCCGATAGCTGGTACGGTTCATGCAGAGTAGTGAGCCCGGCTGCATGCGCATTGATTCTGGCTCGATGAACGCGCCGCGATGTCGCCATGCCTCGGTCGGGCTCATGGGAGGGGCCGATGCCTGATACTGATGTAACCCAGTTGGTAGAGCGAAAGCAGCGTGGCGAGGATGGTCTAGACTCCACAATTCTCGACTTCATTGCCCGGGATATGTATGCGCATCCCCGCTACTATGGCCTTCACTCTGAAGAGGATGTCGGAGAGCTGTTTGAACGCTACTGGACGCGAATCGTTGGAATTGTGGATCGATACCAGGACGTAGGCGCCAGTTTCAACACTTTCCTGAAGACATCGATTCGATTCATGGCACTTTCGATTCGCCGTAAGAAAGCGTGCAGCTGCGACAAGGAAGCCATCTTTCTGGCTGATCGCAAGGCTCGCTATGCCAGCGAAATCGACGCGCTGGATGAACATGGAGCTCAGCTTGAGGATTGCGACGCCGTGTTGGCCTTTCCTCGACTCGATGACACTGCGCCATCGGCGGTAGCGTTCAGGCGAAGGATGAAATTCCTCTGTATCAAGTGCGCCAACATGCTCGATGATAGCCAGGCCATTGTCATTGCCAAGGCTGTCGGAATAGACCAGGAAGAGCTTGTCACCTGCATGAAGCTTGCCCGATCGCGCGGGCTTGGACTCAGACAGCGCTCGTTGTCGCGCAGGCGGGGCAGGGATGCGGCCTGGCTTCGCATGGGCGTGTGCAGGCGCCGCCTGTCTCGGGAGACTGATCCATACAAGCGCAGGCGTCTCGAAGAAGCACTTGAAAAGGACCATACTCAGTTCATCAAGACCATCGCTTTATTGGATAGATCAACTCCCATCATCTCCAACAAGGCGGTTGCCGAGTTGCTGGGCATACCCAAGGGAACTGTCGATTGCGGCGTCGTCAGGATTCTCAAACAATATAGAGGCCTGTATACTGACCGAGGCGGCTGATGCCGTTCGCTGGAGGAAAGATGCTTCTGTACATGGCCACCAACAATCAGCACAAGCTCGAAGAAATACGGCTCGCGTTGCCATCGCTCGAAATACGGTCTCCGCATGATGCGGGCCTGGATTTCGACTTTCCGGAAGATGCCGACACATTCAGGGACAATTCCACCGGCAAGGCCCTGGCACTGTGGAATCTGTTGCGAAAGCCTGTGCTCGCAGATGATTCGGGCCTGTGCGTCGACGCGCTCTCAGGAAGGCCGGGGGTACTCTCCGCGCGATATGGCTCTGCCGATGGCTCGACGCCGCTGGATTCTCCTGCGAGGAATACGCTCCTGCTGGAGGAGATGCGGGGCTGCCAGAATCGTTCGTGCCGGTTTGTATGCTGCATGAGCCTCGTCCTGTCGCCCGACCGCATGTACATCGTGCAGGAGACCTGTGAAGGTGTGCTGCTTGAAGCGCCCCGTGGCCATGGTGGATTCGGCTATGATCCGATAGTATATCTGCCAGAACTTGGGCTCAGTGTCGCTGAGCTGTCGGCTGAAGACAAGAACCGGGTTTCGCACCGCGGGCGGGCGGTGGCACGGATGTCAATGATATTGGAGAGCCTCGAGCTGCTGCCCTGAGCCCATAAACAAAAGAGCCGGCCCACCAGTATTGGTGCCGCCGGCCCTTCTTCAGAAAAGACGAAACGTCTCGACGTCTGGCATTATTCCTTGATGCCGTACTTCTTGCGGAAGCGGTCGATGCGTCCAGCGGTGTCTATGAGTTTCTGCTTGCCGGTAAAGAAGGGATGGCAGGCGGAACAAATTTCCACCTGAATATTCTTTACCGTCGAACGGGTCTCAATGACATTGCCGCACGCGCACGTGATCGTCGTGAGCTCGTACTTTGGATGTATGCCGCTCTTCATCGTGATCTCCTCGCGCGCCGGTCATGCATGCCAGAATACCGGCTGAATGACGGCGAAATACCTACGTAACTGATTCAGGAATCACCCATAGGGGTATTCATGGAGCGTAGGAAGGCTTCATTATTCTTGGTTTTGGTCATCTTGTCAATCAGCAGCTCGGTCGCCTCAAGGTCATCCATCGGACTCAGGGCCTTGCGAAGTATCCAAATCTTCTGCAACTCATCTGATGGCAGGAGCAATTCTTCCTTACGGGTACTGGACTTCTTGACGTTAATGGCGGGGAACAGCCGGCGGTCTGACATGCGCCGATCCAGGTTGATCTCCATGTTGCCAGTGCCTTTGAACTCCTCGAATATCACTTCATCCATTCTTGAACCGGTATCGACAAGGGCCGTCGCTATGATCGTCAGTGAACCGCCGCCTTCGATATTGCGTGCCGCACCAAAGAAGCGCTTGGGCTTGTGCAGCGCGTTGGAGTCTACACCACCGGACAGGATCTTGCCGCTGGTCGGAACGGTCTGGTTATACGCGCGGGCCAGACGCGTTATGGAATCGAGCAGGATGACGACGTCCTTGCCGTGCTCCACCAGTCGTTTTGCCTTGTCCAGCACCATCTCCGAAACTTGAACGTGCCGGGTGGCCTGCTCGTCGAATGTCGATGATATCACCTCAGCCTTGACAGTACGTTCCATGTCGGTGACCTCTTCCGGGCGTTCATCGATGAGGAGCACTATCAGGTATACCTCGGGGTGATTGGCTGTAATCGCGTTGGCTATCTTCTGCAGCAGTATTGTCTTGCCTGTCTTGGGTGGCGAAACGATGAGCGCTCGCTGGCCCTTTCCGATGGGGCAGAACAGATTGATTATCCTGGTTGATATCTCGGCGGTCGTCGTCTCGAGGTTGAAGCGTTCTTCCGGATACAGCGGAGTCAGATTCTCGAAGGGTATCCTGTTCTGCGCAACCGCCGGCTCGTCGAAATTGACCTGCTCGACCCGGAGCATCGCGAAGAAGCGCTCGCCTTCCTTGGGGCTCCGAATCTGGCCATAGACCGTGTCACCGGTCTTGAGGTTGAACAACCTGATCTGCGACGGGCTGATGTATATGTCGTCTGAACCAGGCAGGTAGCTGTTCTGCGGTGAACGCAGAAAGCCATATCCATCGGGCAGTATCTCGAGAGAGCCATATGCGTAGATTATGCCGCCGCGCTCGGTATGGGTCTTTAAAATCTGGAATATCAGTTCTTGTTTCTTGAGGACCATCATCTCTTCATGATTGAGTCCCGTTCCGCCGCCCAGTTCCCTGAGTTCCTTGAAACCCATGCTGGTCAGCTCGTTTATCGACAAGCGAAGGCGGCTGTCGGCCTGCTGTTCGGGCCTGTTCGCGTCGTCGCGCGATTTCTCCGAAGTATCCTGTTTGCGGACAAAGCCAGGAACGACGCTGGAACGCGTCTCGAATCGAGGCTCGTCGTCGTGCTCACTATGGTCACGGCGCTGGGCTGCCGCGAAGCCAGGGCCGCCATGGCTGCTGCCATTTGAGCCGACGAATGGCGCTGCCTGAGCTGGGACAACCGGTGCCGGTGATTCTTCCGTTCGCGGTGCCGGGCGCCTGACAACGCGTCTTCTAGCCTGTGCCTTGGGCGCCGTTTCGGTATCGTCGTCCTGCTCGTTCAAGGTTGTGGTTTCATCAAGCCCGAGTTCGGCTTGGGATTGTACGTCGGGCTCTCCGGACGATTCGTCCGATTGGCTCTTACGTAGTATTGCCATCAGTTTCTCCATTACATGGTAGGTGTCGACTGGAAACATGGATCTATGACAACGCGCCGCCTGTATCGCGGCTGCAATCAATAGGTAGACTCACGTGGAGACGTCCCTGGCGTTGTGTAGGCTTTTCCGTTTCCGGCCGGAAGATATTTGGCAGAAGACCGCCTTGGGCCTCGCCGCGCGCAGAAGCGCGCAAATCATTTTCCTTAAGGAAACGATACTCCCGCCTTGCGCGGATTGTCAAGCTCGTTCGTTCGATTCACGAGTACAAGCAAGCGCTCCAGTGCCCATGAAGTTGCTGCCTGCCTGATAGCCCGGCGATCGCCGCTAAAATGCGCCAGCTCGGCAGTCGCCACGCCTTGTATGGAAAAACCGAACCATACGGTACCCACCGGCTTCTCCGCCGAGCCTCCATCTGGGCCGGCTATGCCGGTAATCGATACGGCGCAGTCCGAGCCCATCGCGCCTGCTACTCCTTTGGCCATATCCAGGGCTGTCTGGGACGATACCGCTCCGTATGTCGCGAGCGTCTGGGCCGGTACCAGCAAGAGCCGTTGCTTGCTATCATTGGAATAGGCTACCACGCCGCCCAGGAATACTGCTGAGGCTCCAGGAATATCGGTTATGGCAGAAGCGACCATACCCCCGGTACAGGACTCGGCGCTGGCCAGGGTCAATCCACGGCTGTCGAGCACGGTCAATACATCTCTGGCCAGCTCCGCTGCTGTCACGATACGGGGGTCGCCTTCCTGGCAAATGGATCAAACGCCTCACCATCATGGACCATCTCGCATCTACCCTCGAACAGGACTCCATCGGCGATGCGGAGCCTCGCGGTCTTGATGTTGCCCCGAACCTGGGCGCTTGATCGAAACTCGACCTTGTCGACGGCTTCGATGTCGCCACGGACCGATCCCGCGACTATGACGCTCATTGCCCTGATCCTGCCAACATTGATTGAGGCGCCTTCGTCGATATAAAGCACGCCCTTGGCATCGATATCGCCTTCGAATGTGCCACGAATCATCACGCTGGTATCAAAGTGCAGACTTCCGGAGAAGCTCGTCGTAGGCCCCAGCGTCGTCGTGGCTTCGGCTTCATTCTTGATTGAGGATTGTCTTGGCATCTGCTCCCTGTTTCCTATTTGTGCTTCATCACGAAAACGCCATCCCAGTCTTCTTCGGGGGGATTGGACGCATAATGCTCGCAACGCTCACGGTATACCTTCGATGGCCCATCGTTTGGGTCTATTGCCAGAGCGGCAGAAAAGCGCTCGACAGCATCGGGGAAGCGCATCAATTTATACAACTTTCTGCCTTCTGCGAATAGCTCAAGGACGCGTTTCTTCTCTTCGCTGATCATACGACCCTCCTGGCGGGCTTATGGTTTGGCGGTCCGGCGCATTGTGGAAATATCGGCTGCCTTCTTGCGCAGCGTGTCGGATTCGTCCCTGAGTCTGGCTATGCGTTTCTCCAGACTTGCAAGGCTTGCCGATGCCTTGGCCGCCATTTCCCGCGCCGATTCGAGGTCGGGCGCCTCGAATATCCTGTCAAGCGTCGACTTGGACCCAGCCACGGCGGATACCAGCTCATCAATAGCCGCGTCGCCGAGATGGATGCGCTGCTCCCTGTTCTCGAGTTGCTTCAAGAGATCGTGCGCACGAAGGACCGCACGGATGCGGGCAAGCACCTCGGCGAAATTGAACGGCTTTGTGATGTAGTCGTCGGCTCCGAGTTCAAGCCCTTCAACCTTGTCCTTGACGTCGTCCAAGGCCGAGAACATGATTATTGGGGTATCCGCGAATTCTGCATATTCAGGTGATGATTTTACAATCCGCGTCACTTCCCAGCCGCTGAGCTTGGGCATGATGTTGTCAAGGATGACAAGATCGGGCTTCAGTCGACGAATGGCATCGAGGGCTTCATGGCCGTTTTCGGCCAAATCAACGTCAAATCCTAGCTTGGACAGCATGACATCGAAGAAATCCAAATTGATCCGCTCGTCGTCGACGACGAGTATCCGCTTTTTCGTGTCCAAGTATGACTCCATTTCCCCGATGCGTGTGGACGCGACAGCGCAATCCATGGTTCCGCAAGCATGCGGAAGTGGATTATATTTTCCTACACGCTGCCGTTCTTGTCAATCCGATTGATCCTGCGGCTGTCGAATGCCATGATCAGCGCAAAGACAAGCGCCATGGCAATGATGACTTCATCCAGGTATTTTCCGCCTGCCTCGTACATGGTGGTCACCGCCTTGCGCAGCGGGACATCGACGTACAGAATACCGGGTTTGAATGGAGGTAGCGCCGCGATGACGGCACCATCCGGTGCTATGGCCGCGGTCGAGCCTGTTTCGGCTACGCGCAGAACCGTGGAACCGGTCTCCGCCGCGCGGAATCTTGACATGGCGAGGTGTTGGTCCTGCATCAAGGCTGAGCGCGCCCACGAGTCATTGGTCAAAACCACAAAGAAGTCAGGCGCGTCGAATGAGGCGAAGTGGCGGCCGAATGAATCCTCAAAGCATATCGGCGCAGCGAAGCGCGCTGCGCCCAGATTGAATACAACAGGCTGGGTTCCGGGGGTCCAGTAGTAGCCAAACCGAGCAATGATCCAGCGCGATAGACCTGGCAGATAGCGCTCATACGGGAAGTATTCGGTAAAGGGCACGAGTTTCATCTTGTCGTACCGCTGCATGGCGTCACCATGCGAGTACAGGATGGCCGAGTTGTATTCGGTGTGTCGTGCCGTATCGTCAGGAGACGCGTATCCCGCGCCAAGCAAGAGCGGTGCCGGATACGTAGCCAGAAAAGAGCGGACTTCCGCCACGAACTGAAATACGTCGCGGTCTGGGCGATGCCTGTAATACCAGTCGACTGGAGGGACAATCGCGGTCTCATGCCAGGCGACCAGGTCGGGGTGGTTATTAAGTGCCTGCCTGCTCAGCGATTCCAGTCTCTGTAGCATTGGCGCCCATTCGCGCGGCCCGGTCGAGGAGCCGCCCGTGGTGGGCAGGTCGACCGATGCGGCGGCCTGGATAAGCGCCACGCGGATCGTGTCGGACGGCGCCGAAGACGCTGGAGCCGTGGACGCTCGCAATCCCGTGTCGCGCAGGCCGACCTGGTCGTGCGCATGGCCAAAGCCGATTATTGCCAGCAGCAGCGCTATGGAAAAGAATGCGCGCGCCAGGACTGACAGGGCAGTACTGAGTGCACCATGCCGGGACCAGGATTCAAGCGCATGCCGTATGGCGCAGTACAGCGATAGATTGGCTAACGCTACCAATAGCCCGACGAGCGCGACGCCGCCGACCGAGGCGATACGCAATGCCAGGGCGGAGTCGGCGAGCGAGTAGGGCAGCGTCATGTATGGAAACCCAAGGAATCCGTATGATCGCGCTATCTCGACAGCGGCCCATAGCAGAGCGGCCAAGAGCGGGGCCATTCGACTCGGTGAACGCAGCGCGACTGCGATCAGGCCCCACGCGATGGCGAACCAGAACGACTCGAGGCCGATAACGAATAGAAGAGCCGCTGCGTGATAATTGCCGAGCCAGGAGCAGCCTGCCGCATACAACAGCGCTCCATGCAGGGCGCCCGCGGCAACAGAAAAGCCAGGCCCAAGCCTTCGCACCAGGAACAGCATCGGAACGATGCATACCAGAGACGCAAGGTTCAGGATACCGTTTGAAGCAATGATGGAGAGGGCCAGCGATGCTAGAAAGAGAGCCAGGTCCATGAGACGCCGGCTGGCATTACTCCCGGGAGGCTGTGGCGTCATCCGTCGCGGAGGGAGACTGCGAGGCTATCTTCCAGGCCTCCTGCTTGAGTTCACGACCGGGTCTGAAGACGGCGACACCATGATCCGAAACTGAGACCGGCTCGCCGGTCTTTGGGTTGCGGGCACGCTTTCGCCCTTTGCGGACGCGTACTTCGAAGGTTCCGAAGCCTCGCAACTCGACGGCTTTCTCATCGAGGATGGCCTTCTTGATTTCTTCGAACAACCCATCGATGAGTAGATGTATGTCTTTTCGACCAAGTGACGACCGTTCGTGAAGGGCGTCTATCAGCTCGGCCTTCGTGACTTTTCTTGCCATGCCGCAACTCCTGAAAAGCCGTGGCGCTATCGTCTGCTGATCATCGTATGGACGACTAGGCGCCCGTTCCCAGCATGGCGATGGCGATCGACGGGAATTAGACGCTATCAGGCGCCAAGGACGTTGACGAGTCGCTGCATTCTTGACTTCTTGCGAGCGGCGGTGTTCTTCTTGATGATGCCTTTGCGGGCGGCGGTGTCAATCTGCTTGATCATGTCCTTGAGGGTGGATTCAGCGAGATCCTTGTCCTTGGCATGGGCGGCAACGACAACACGCTTGGCAGCAGTGCGGACGCTGCTCTTGACCTTCTTGTTGCGGATGCGTCGATTTTCGTCCTGCTTGTGCCGCTTCTCGGCCGATGAAAATTTGTTAGCCAAAATATCCTCCATTCGGATTGTCGCAACTGAATTTGTGTTCGACAGGAATTAACGTCGGTAGAAGAAATTACCAGAATGATGGCACTCTGTCAAGGATACGAAGATGACACGTGGCCTCTATGGGTGGCGAAAAGACAAAAAAACCGCCCCGGAGGGCGGTCGCGAGCTGTCCGATGGATTGCTGCTCAGTTGAAATCGCTCGGCCTGCGCTCGACGCGCTTGCACTTCTCGCATTCGGCCACATTCTTGACTCGACCATCTTCGAACAAGGTCTTCATCACCACTTCGCCGCCGCAGGGGCAATAGAAGTGATGCGTTGTGCTCGACGTACGAGAGTTCTTACTTACCTGTCCCATGACGAACTCCTTGGGGAACTAGCCAGCATGTTGACGGAATGCCTTCCGCCTTGGGCTGATCAACAAAATAGCTTGAAATTCGATGTTCTGTCAACCTCGCGGCGGGTAGCATCATCCCGACTGCTTGGTATCAAGAAAGACCCCCGGGCGACGAATCGCCCGGGGGAACACCACGGAAAGGAGGAACATGGCCATGCCATTGGCACGACCATGTCATCAATATAACGAAATAATCATGCAAAGGTTACCAGAATTCTCAGGAGTTTTCATTTGCCTTCTTGAGCAGTTCCTGTAGCTGTTCCTTGTGGTAGAGCTCAACGGATCGATTCTCTGCAAATTCAATGGCCGCTCTGGTAAAATTTGAACTGGTAACAACGATACCCCTGATGATGGAAAGCTTCTTCATGTTTTCAAGCAACGATCTGATGGACGATTCGTCCAGAGGCTCCGATACGCGGAGGAATCTGAGTAGTCGGGGCATCTTCTTTGCGGCCAGCCATTTGCCGGAATCGTTCTCCACCGCTATGAAGTCGACCCCGCCCTGTGTCGCTATGATGTCACGAATGGCCAGGTTGAGGCCATTCGCTGTGATCTGCTTGCAGAGCTCCACAAAATCCTCCTGACCACAGGTCAGATAGTCTTTCATGTGATCGTCTGTCCTGTACTCCTGATATTGCGTCAATTTCTCGGCCACATCGCGGAACTGCGGTTTCCTTGAGTATATTTTCTCCCACTGCTCTATTGCTTTGTCGAAATTTTTGAGCTTCTCATAGCACAACGCAAGGAAATAGCGCCCATAGAGGGTTTCTGTAGCGCCCTCGTCCTTGGTGAGCTTGATGGCACGCTCGAGCTCGATGGTAGCGTTTTCATAGGAGCCCTGGTTCATGTAGGTACCGCCGCGCTCAACCAGAGCCTTGATCTTGAGTTCGGGACTCTTCTGGGCCCGCTCGAAGGCGAGCAGAGCGCCTGTATAGTCGTTTGATTCCTTGAGAAGCTTGCCGAGATAGTAGTATCCATCATAGTTTGCAGGATCATACTTGAGGCCAGCCTCAAACTCTGTCCTCGCCTCGAGCGGGTGTTTTGTCTTGTACAGGATGACACCGAGGATGTAGTGTGCCTTGCCGTGTCGCGGATTCAGTTCAATGGCCTTGCGGCCATACTTGATGGCGACGTCGGTCTTGCCGCGGGTGTCGAATATGCGCGCGCAGTGGTAGTAGTATTCGGCATTTGTCGGGTCACCCTTGACGAGCAGGATATATTCCTTGAGCGCTTCCTCAAGCTGGCCGAATCGCTCATACAATACCGCTATCTGCTGCCGGAACTCGGTTTCCGGTATATCGCCGCCAAACTGACCGATTCCGCTGACCGTCTTGAACTCCATCAGCGCGAGTTCGGGCTTGTTTTCCGATAGATAAATCTTGCCCATATAGTAGTGGGCTACCTGGTTGCGTGGTTCCTTGGCCAGTATGGCCTTGACCAGTTTTTGGGCTGCCTGGCTGCGCCCCTGCTTGAGGAGATCCATCACGGCCGATAGCCGTTTTGGCATGATTATCATCCTGACCAGGAAGATGCTCAGAATGCCAACAGCAACGCCGAAGAATATGATAAGGATGACGAGAAACGACATCGGCCCGCCTTGTTCCAACGGTATCGGTACCGTGACACGCGCTTTAAATGAGAGGCGCCGCGTGGTATCCTCATCTATGGTATACGAGTCTTCGCTGAATTTCCAGAGCGCGCTGTGATAAGGTCATCAATATAAAGGAGCAACGATGCGATCAATGCAGAATTCAATACGCTTCCGCGCTCGCGTTCTCCTCTTCGCGTACCTTTTTGGTATTGTAGCGCTGATCGCCGCTTCTGATTTTCAGGACAACGGAATACGGCTGTTCATGGAGAATAAACCGGCGGAAGCGGCGCCCGTGCTTGAACAGGCCGCCAAGGAAGCTGGAGCGGACGAGAAGGTGTTCCTGTATCTGGGCATAGCCTACCAGCAGCTGAATCGATGGGATGATGCCATCGCCGCTTTCAGGAAGGGGCTGGGCATATCGATTCAGTACCGCCACATGTTCCTGTTCAACATAGCGAATTCTTTTTTTGCTCAGGGTCGGAATGCCTTCTCTCTCGAATACTACGATCAGACCATAGCCGCCAAGAATGACTTTGCTCCCGCGTACCTCAATAGGGCCAACGCGCGCATGCGGCTTGGGGATCAGGCAGGCGCTTCGGCCGACTATTCGCTGTATCTGAGCCTCGAACCGGGTTCGGTCCAGGCCGCGGAGATCCGGCGTCTCCTGGATTTGCTGGGCGCCAAAGCCACCGCGGCGGCTCAGGCAAAGGCCCTGGCCGAGGCGCAGAAACTGGCTGAGGAGCAGGCCCGACAGGCGATGCTCGACTCCGTCGCACAATCCCTGCTTCAAGCGGCTGAATCGACAACCAACCTCTCCGCCGGTTCTGGCGACGTCCAGAGCTATGATTCCGATACGTCACTTGATGATTGAGACAAGGCCGGGCAGCAAGGAGCATGATGATGAAGGAACGAGCCAGGAAAGCATTGATATTCGGCGGCATCGCGGTAGTTCTGATAATAGCCGCGGCGCTTGCGCTGACGATCGCATCGGGAGCCGGGCAGAAGGAGCGCGGCACGATGCTGGCTCTGGCCCGCGAATATATAGACCGGGGTGATTATGACCGCGCACTCAATCTGCTCGACACGCTGATCATCAAGAATCCCGCCGACACCGATGCCAGGGCGCTGCAGGATGAGGCCTTGGCCAAGAAGATGAGCGCCAAATCCCAGGCTGACGATGCCTCACGCAGCGGATCGAACGACACAGGCGCTCTGGCACAGAGCCTGGGCGAACTGGGCAAGTCACTCGAGCGGACTGTCACCAGCGTCGCACAGGGTGCCACATCCAAGGCAGCGGCCGACCAGGCGTCAGCGAACACCAAAGCTTCAGCGGCGGCCTCGGCCGAGGCTGCGCGCAAGGCCGAGGAAGATGCCAGGCTGAAGGCGGAAGCTGAGGCAGAGGCGGCCAGGAAGAAGGCCGCCGAAGATGAGCTGGCCAAGAAGAGCCGCGAAATGCGCGACCGCATGGAGGCGATCAATGCCCTGGTCAAGACCGGCCGCACTGCGATGGCTGCCGGTAATTATGGCACTGCGCAGAAATCGTTTGACAGCGCTGTTGCTACATTGCCTGCGGGCGAGGCCAAGTTTGCCGCCCAGACATACGCGGAAATTGCCGAAGGCTATTACGATGGCTACAAGCGAGCTCCTGCAAGCCCGGAGGGGCTCGATTCGGTCAAACAGGCCCAGCGTACGGCGCAGGAAGCCATACGCAACGACCCCACCGACGCGAGGCCACACTACACGTTGAGCAAGCTATACAACGATTTCGAGAAGCCAGATCTGGCCCAGAGCGAACTGGAACAGGCTGTCAAGCTCGATCCAAACAATTACCTGTATGCTTACGAGCTTGGCAAGGCGTATTACCGGGTCAAGAAATTTCCCGAGGCCCAGCGAGCCTTCGAGTCCATAACACTGAAACTCAATCCCACGTACGAGCCGGCGTTCTTCAACCTGGGCATGACCTACCGCGCGATGAAGAACGATCAGTCTGCTCTGGGCGCCTTTGGTTCGGCCATACGGCTCAAGCCCGACTATGTGCGCGCCCACATCGAGACCGCGAGGATCCTCGCGGCCCGAGGTGACACCGCTGGGGCCATCAAGTCATACCAGACAGCCCTGTCATTCGAGCCGGACAATGTGCCGGCACTCAAGGATCTGGGCGTGACATACGCGGCGTCGGGCAAGAACGCAGAAGCCGAAAAGGTCTTCGACCGTGCCATGGCGCTGGCTCCCGACGCGCTGACCAGCTACAACCTTGCCAAAGTCAAGTACGACCTGGGCAAGGGGGCCGAAGCCCTGCCGTATGCGAAGAAGGCGGTGGATTTGAGCCCATCTGTGTCGCTGTATCAGTATCAGCTGGGGCTGACGGCCGAAAAGACCGGTGATGTCGATGGCGCCCTGTTGGCGTATGCCAAGGCCGCGGAGCTTGACAAGAAGGCGGTCGACGCGCGCGTCAATCTGGGACGGCTGTATCTTGAGTCAGGCTTTGTCGACAAGGCCTTGGCCGTGCTCGAGGAGGCCTACAGGATCGATCCGCGCTCTCTGGAAGCCAACAACAACCTCGCGAACGCCTACGGGGCCAAGTCGCTCTATGACAAGAGCGTATTCCACTACGAGGCGGCGCTGGCGCTGGCACCGCGTGATACCACTATCAGGCTCAACCTGGCACGCGCGTATGTGCAGTCGGGGGCTCTACCCAAGGCCCGCGACGCGTATCTGGAGCTGCTCAAGCTTGCACCGGACAATTGGGATGCCATGTTCGAGCTTGGAAAGGTCTATGTCGCCATCAGGGACAGCGCAAGCGCGAAGAAGACCCTGTCCGATCTGATTGCCCGCAAACCGGATTTCAAGTCGCGGGCCGAGGCAGAATCGATTCTGGGCAGCCTGCGGTAGCGTTGACCTGCTAGACTATGCGCCGCACGGCGCGGAACAGATACTCCCGGCCAAGCCTGAGCCATATGGGCCTGCCGTGTGGGCAGCGTTGCTCCGGTAATGCACGCGCGGCCCGGATCAACGCGATGGCGCCGGTATGGTCAAGGGCGTCGCCATCCTTGATGGCAGCCTTGCACGCAGACTGGGCCGCCGTCTCGCGCAGCAATTCGGCGGGGTCGGGCATCGTCTGCAAGAGCTGGAATATGGATCCGGTCATCGATTCGGGCAGCATGGCCGGCGCCGACTCCAGCAACCAGGACCGCCCCTCGCGTGCCAACCTGTAGCCGGCCGCGGCCAGCGATGCGGCATTGGCCGATATGTACGCATCCTCTTCGTCGGATTCGGCATCGTAGACCACCGGTACGAGCAGGTCCTGTGACACCACGCCGCCGGCCATGATCTGGTCGTACAGCACCCGCTCGTGGGCGGCATGCTGGTCCATAAGGACAAGCTCGTCGCCATCCTCAAAGGCCAGAAATACGCCGAGAGCCTGCCCCAGGTATCTGAATCGGTCGATAGGGCTGGCCGTGGCATCGACCTGGGAGTCTGATGGAGCATCGAGCGCGGTTCCGGGTTCATTGCGGGCGCGGATGGCGGCATCGGCGATGGCCGACCATGTAGCCCTTTCTTCGGCCCGCACCGTCTCGAAGGGTCGTTCCCAGACCTGTCCACTGGCATCGGGTGCATCGAACAAGGCTGTTGTATACTCAGTTACGGCCGAGTGCCTCGATTGCGACCCCAAATAGTCTCTTATGGCTCGTATCACGCCGCTCCGTATATCGTCTATATTCTTGAGCCTGACTTCCTTCTTGGCCGGGTGTATGTTGAAGTCAGCCTGCTCGGGGTCTACTTCGATGAAGGCCCATACCAGCGGCCACGCGCCGCCGGGCAGGGCTCCGCGATAGGCATATTCCAGAGCCTGGGCTATTCCGTATTCCTGCACGCGTCTGCCATTGATAAAGACCTGCACGTGCCGCCTGTCACCCCGGTAGACGGCGGGGAGACCCGCTATGATCCGCGCCCTGAAACCTGAACCCTGGGCTACGAGCTTCCTGAACAGCTCCGGGGGCTGATCCGGCACCAGCGCGGCAAGGACGCGTTCCACCCTGGTCGCCGGCCTGAGCGCCAGGAGCGAGGTGCCGCCAGAGCGCAGGCTGAAGTCGACATCCGGCCAGGCGACGGCCTTGTCCAGGAATACAGCGCGGCATGCCGACGCCTCGGCGGCAGCGCTCTTGAGGAATTTCTTGCGCGCCGGAAACGACGCGAACAGGTTGCGCACAGTTATGGCGGTGCCGCGCGATCCGCGTGAGGGGGTGATGGTTGGCTGCTCGCCAGGTTCCGATTCCAGCCGCCATGCCTCGTCGTCGTGTTCCGCGCTTATCATCTCGACGCTCGCCACAGCCGCAATAGACGACAGCGCCTCGCCACGGAATCCGAGCGTCGACAGCCGCAACAGGTCGTCCAGCGTCGCTATCTTTGATGTGGCATGGGGCATGATCGAGAGGCTCAGATCCTCCCGGCACATGCCGGAACCGTCATCGACGACGCGCAGACGCTCGGCGCCGCCGCCTTCCAGCTCCACTACGATTCTTGTCGCGCCTGAGTCAATGGCATTGTCCAGCAGTTCCCGGAGCGCGGCCGCCGGCCTGTCTATCACTTCGCCAGCGGCTATGCGCTTGGCGGTCTGAGGATCCAGAACCCGTATCCGTGGTACGCTCATATGGTAGGGTATACACCAGGAAGCGATTGCTGTCACGGGCCGTTGAGTACCGGAGAAAAAATAGGGCCGCTCCGCAAGGAGCGGCCCTGGAGGCCTGGAATACGGACCCGCTAGAAGTGCAAACGTGTCTCCAGCGTCACGGCCGGCACTATCTTCGGAT
Organism: bacterium; assembly: GCA_035530295.1. Taxonomy (GTDB): domain Bacteria; phylum Spirochaetota; class Spirochaetia; order Treponematales; family UBA12059; genus SZUA-370. Next base: position 309,217 of record DATKVB010000003.1, read on the forward strand.
TGCCGCTGGTGGTGTATTCAACATCACCATTGAGATCGCGGGATATCATGGTGGATACGACCAGCGCCAGATCCAGGTTAGGTGCACCTGGAACCGGTGCCGCGAGCTCACCTGAGAATATCGTGTTTTCGTCGAACAGTGACGCTCCGTCGATTATCGACTGGATCAGGTGTCGGCGCTCGTAGCGTATGGCGCCTGATACGTTGACGACTGGAATCAGGCCCTTCTTGACGACCAGTGTGGCGGTGAAGTAGTCGTCCGATGTTGAAAGCTGCTCGTCGAGGCTCGTCGCGCTCGCTGACCACGGCCAGAAGTATCCGAGCTTCAGCGACAGCTTGTCATTTATCAACGACGCGCTACCTTCGCCGTATATGCCCATGATCGACGGGGACTGGTCTATGGCGGTGGCTCCGGAGAGGTATGCGGCCCATTCCTTGACAAGTTCGCCGCGCCTGCGGTCATAGCCGGAATCAAAGAACGAGGGACTGAACGCGCCGGTAAAGTACCGGTACTCCAGGCGCCAGTCTATGAAGAGGACATTGCCCATGAAGCCGGTCATGGCGCCCCAGTTCTTGATGGTGCCGTTGTCGTAGACCATGTCGTAACGGAGGCCCGCATCACCCGAGCCGACTCCACCATTGCGCACATACGGCACCATGGCGCCGCCATCGGCGAAGAAGCGTATGCCCAGGATACTCGTCGCTATGATTGGCAAGTCAAGGTCAGCCGCGGCGCCTATGAACATGGGGTCGCCGTACAGGTCTGGCACCAAGGTCGCATCAACCATGGACGCGGGGTACAGGTCGACGACACTGGATATGCCGAGTGCCAGCTTGGATTCCGGGATGGGCCTGACATACAGGCGTCCGCCAAGAATCTGGTTGTCTGTAAGGTCGTTTGTCATCGCCTCGAAGCCCCAAGAGCCCTGATCGAGGCCGACTTCCAGGCCTATGCGCCTGACAGACGGGAAGTCAGAGTCATTGGCGTAGTTGCGCATCAACAAGCCGTGTCCGATGGTGAAATCGTTCAGGTTGCCGACCTTCAGGAAGAACGGGTCGACAAGAGGCTTGCCGTATTCGATGAACTTGAATTTGAGCGCCAGGTCCGTTGCCGCGTCGAGTGCCGCGTGTGCCGGGTCACTCGACCAGCCTATGTCGGTACCGAACGACCATTCGTTGTTGCCCGCGGGCCTGTACCAGGTGGCGGGGTCAAACAGGTTGTCCGAATATATGATTGGCAGGTACAGGCCCGCCTTCAGCTTGCCCAGGGTTATGGTCGGCTGGATGACAGCCTTGGCCCAGGTATCGCCATTGATGGTAATCGAGCCTATCTCCATGCCCAGCGAGTCGCGGAGCCATTCCATGAAGGCGCTGCTTGTTTGCGACTTGGCCTGTTCCGCCTGGGCGGGGGTCGCCTCGGCTGGCTGCTGGTCGCCCGACTCGGCCTTCGTGTCCTCAGCCTGTACCGGCATGTGCGCAGGATCTATGTTCACATCGCCATATTCTTCCGCCAGCTGCTCCGGCGTGAATGGCGCCGGGGTGAAGCTCTTGAAGAAGTCGGCGAACTGGCCCGCCGCTACCATGATGGCATCGGCCGCGGAACCGTCGGCTGCGCGCCGCGCGAATTCGACCGCGCCCTTGGTGACAAGCAGCGTGGCCTTGGCGCCTTCCTCAAAGGCCATCGTAAAATCGGTGCCGCGTACGCCGGCGACCGTGCTGGACGTATAGACGGTGTACTGCGATCCAACCGCGGCCACGGCTCGTATCTTGCCGCCGACCAGCGTAAAGCCGTTCTGGTCCTTCTGTGGCGTGCCGAGTGTCTCCACCTTGAACGTCGTCATCTTCGCGAGTTTGATGACCGTACCGTTGGGCTTCAGCTTCAGTTCGATACTGGTGCCGGCGCCGGTCTTGACCGTAGAACCTACGGGAACGGCATCACCTTCCTGTATGGAGCCGCTCGAGTAGCTGTATGATGTCAGATCCGGGTAGACGACGGTCAGGTTGGAACCGTCCACGTATTCCAGAATCAATGTCTGGCCAGCCTGGGCGAAGGCTATGGCGCCCATCGCCAGGAACATGGCCATGGCCATGATCGATGATTTTATCCGCATATCCAGAACCCCCTTGCCATCAGAATTTGATCGAGCTCTGCAGGCTCGAGGTCACGTCAAAGCCATTTGTCTCAGCGTTGTAGCGCAAGTTGTACAGCAGCGTGAAGACAGCGGCACCTGTCTTGTAGTTGAAGGCGGCAGCTATGACCGCGTCATTCGCGTCGACAAGGTCAGCGAAGAAACCGCTGTTTCTGCCCAGAAAGTACTTGTCGTAGGAGCCACTCACAAAGAAGCCGCCCAGAATCCCTTCCGCCATGCCAGCAACGGCGCGCAGATGCGGGTAGTCGGCTGAACTGTCGGTGTCGACAGCCGGAATGGCCTGGAACGGCCCGTCAACCGATACATCAAAGTACAACTTGTCATCAAGAAGGCTCATGCCGGCCTTGGCAAGCCAGCCCGCGAAACCATCGCCTGAGGGTGTCGCGGCCATGAGGGCGGCCTTGTCGGCCCTGAACAGATCGTAATTGGCATCGAAGTACGTGGGGAGGAATCCTGCCCCAAGAAACCTGAGCTGGGCACCATAGGTTATTATGCTTATGAGACGGCCACCGACTCCGAGCATGTACCCGGCCCGGCCCTTGGGTTCGAAGGCTACCTCGGTAAAGGCTGCGAGCGGGAAAGCCTTGTCTGTCAGGATAGGCTGCAAAAGGTCGACGCCATAGACATAGAGCGGATCATAGCTGGTGGTCGAATAGAGGCCCGGCATCCTGTCCATCGCCAGCGTTGTTCCCACCTGTAGATTCTCGAGTATGGGCATGCCTGTGGCGATGAGCGGGCGTGCGAAGAGCCTGCCGCCGACGACATCGAACCTGGCAAGGTTGCCGGTCAGGAGCTCTATGCCGACGTACGGAAAGTTGAAGAGCTTGCCATCGAGCCCCAGGTCAAGACCGAATATCCGCTGGCCGGGAAGAAACCTGGTATTGGAATATGAACCGACTATGAAGCCGTTGCCAAGAGTCAGGTCATCTATCGAACCGAGCTTGGCAAAGAGGTCATCGCCACGCAGACCGTACCGGACATACATGATCTTGGGCAGGTACAGGTCAAGGATGCTCTTGCCTGAGCCATCGTAATCGGGAACCCAGTCTCCAGGGAATATGGTAATGGCGGTGTTGGCATCAGGCATCAGGTGAAAACGCATCGTCAGATCGAAGCCAATGCCAAAGGGACCGATAGACAGGTCTGGCTGAAAGCCAAGGGTGTTCCAGGTCTCGGGATTTCCGGCGCCATCGATGATGACATCGGTACCCAGTGAAATTCCAGCCTGGAAGGCAAGGCCTCCCGAATCATCGGCAAATACCGACGGAATGACGAGCACGCATATGGCCATCGTGACCAGTACGAGTTTCTTCATGGACAGAACCTCCTTGTTGCGCAGCGTGTATGCTGTTCCTACAATATAACGCAACCTGACGCTAAAAACAGGCGGCGTAGAATGACTGACTACCAGAACTCACATGACGGCGGACTTTGTGCGGTCGACTATGTCCTGCATGGTCATGCCTGCAAGGAACGAGTCGAGATGCTCGGCCATCTCCCGCCATATATCCCCGGCTATGCACAGACACGATCGACCGCAAGCGTCGGGCTTGCCAGTGGCGCACGCCGCCAGTTCAACGCCCTCGCCGGAGGCCTCAATTATATCCTTGAGGGTGATATCAGCGAGCGGCTTGGCAAAGAGGAATCCGCCACCGGGGCCACGTACCGATTCGATCAGTCCGGCCTTGCGCAACTTGAAGAATATTTGCTCCAGGAACTCCGCCGATATGTCTTCCGCCTGGGAGAGAGTCTTGATCGACACAGGCGCTACGCCATCAGTAGCCTTGGCAAGCGCTATGGCGGCCCTGAGTGCATACCGGCCTTTTGTGGTCATCCTCATTTTTTTTCTCCTGTCAGCGATCTATCGTACTACCCTTTATACAGTATGAAAAGCATAAACAAAAGTAGCCAGGCCGACGCCGTGCCATCCGCTCGGCTTGCATAAAGATCGAATATATCGTATATTTATACTGTAGTTGGTATAAGACTACATAAGGCTCCGTGGTTTACCTCCTTTTTCCACGGAGCCTTCTTTTTTCTATTGCAAACGCCGTTATTTTCTTGACTTTATGCTGTTCTTGCCGCTATCGTTATCTTTAGTTTTATTCGATTAATACTATATTCACCATGAGAGGCGCCGCATGACCAAATGCAAAGTATCATACGCACCATCTGTAAGAAGATTGCCTTCGTACCTGCTGATAGCCAAACAGGCATTGGAGCATGGTGACGAATACCTGTCGGGAACGCTGATAGCGCTGGAACTGAACCTCGAACCTATCCAGGTGCGCAAGGACCTTGCCATCACCGGTGTTGTTGGCAAGCCGAAGCGAGGATATCCCGTCCAGCCATTGATAGCCGCTATCGAGTCATACCTGCAATGGGATCGCACCGTCGACGCCGTCGTTGTAGGCGCTGGAAATCTTGGCAGTGCCCTCTGCGGATTCCCTGAGTTCAAGGCCCACGGGCTGAACATTGTCGCGGCCTTTGATGCAGACCCCAAGAAGGCAGGCGGCAGAATCCACGAAACGCCCATATTCCCAATCCAGGAAGTGCAGACGCGCCTGCCGGCTTTGGGCGTCAAGGTTGCCATACTGACGGTGCCATCATCCGGTGCTCAGGACGTTGCCGCGGCACTCGTTGACGCGGGGGTCAATGCGATATGGAACTTCACCAACGTAAAGCTCAAGCTTCCCGATACCATTGTCGTTCAGAATGAAGACCTGTCCTCCGGGTATGCGATGCTGTCCATGAAGAACCGCATGCGCAGCGAATCTCCCGATGGTCGATGCTGAGCGCCAAGGACACAGAACAGGCGCAATTCTTCCAGAACCGCGTCGCCAAGCGAGACAGGCATCTGGCCAGGATGGCCAGACGCCTTGATAGTGACTGCTGGCGCATCTATGACCGCGACATACCGGAAGTTCCACTGTCGCTTGACCGGTATGGCGATGCCGCCGTGTTGTACTTGTACGAGCGGCCCTATGACAAGCCGGAAGATGAAGAGACAGCCTGGCTGGATATGATGGCTGATGCTGCGGCCTCGGCCATGCGCCTCGATCGATCGTCAATATTCATCAAGACACGCAAGCGGCTCGGGCTCGACGAACAGTACGGCTATGATGACTCTGCAAATGGCGCTCGCGGTCTCGCAGCCCACATCCCCGAGTTTGCGGTGCGCGAACAGGGGCTATCGTTCATAGTCAACCTGGCCGACTACATCGACACCGGACTCTTCATGGATCACAGACCAGCCAGAGCGATGATCAGGGACATGGCGCGAGGACGGCGGGTGCTGAACCTGTTCTGCTATACCGGCAGCTTCTCGGTATACGCCCTTGCCGGCGGTGCCGAATCCGTCGTCGCTGTTGACCTTTCCAACACGTATCTATCGTGGGCTGAGCGAAACATTGCGCTGAACGGGCTCGACACGGGCAAGTACCGGGGCGTGCGCGCCGATGTCGTGGCCTTTCTGTCCGCCGAAGCCAACCGAGGCGCCCGCTACGACATCATCGTGCTGGATCCTCCTACCTTCTCAAACTCGAAGAAGATGGACGGCTTTCTGGACATAGCGCGGCACTGGCGATCCCTGGTCGACGCCTGCCTGTCGGTGCTTGATCCGGACGGAACCATATTCTTCTCTACCAATGCCCGGTCCCTCAAGATCGACTCCGCATCGATTCCGGAGGCCAACGTCGAAGACATCAGCGCGCGCACCATACCCGAGGATTTCAGGGGGCATCCGCATCGCAGCTGGCTTATCAGACCAATCAATCGGACCATATCCGGCCAACGTGATCAGGGCGGAATGTCGAACTCTGGTGCCTGATGACCGCTCCGGTCCTGGCAAGCGGGGATATGCTCCTGATGCGCGCGGCGAGCAGCCCCAGCGTCGTACCGGAGGCTGAATCCTCGTCGAAGACAAGAATATCGGTGCCATCGCCATAGGAGCGGATCCTTGCTTCGTCGCGCGGCGAGACTACCGGGGCCTTGTCATTGCGCTTGAACATGCTGAACCGCAGGAACCACAGATCGCATGCAAGAATCTCGGCCAGCAAGAGGCCGGCCATGATCGAGCCATGGGCCGCACCAATAGCCAGCCGGGGCCGCCGTACTGCCAGTACCGATGTCGCCAGCGCTCTCACCTTGGCCGGCTCTGCGGCGCGCCAGGTATACTTGTCGCGGCGCGACGTATAGAGGAAGCCCCGCAGCATGCGTGGCACGTCGGTCTCGAGCCTGGCGGCCATGTCAGCAAAGCCTGGATCAAGCCTGTACGCCGCCCTGGACAGTGCTATGGCGCGCTCGAGCAGATCGAACGCTTCAAGCTCCATCCCCTCGCCGTAACAGCCAATATCCGTACCCTGCTGGTCAACCTCGAAATACTCGGTGGGATGCAGGGGCAGACCAAACTGGATGCAGACTGAATAGTTGAGCACCACATTGATGATGGCCGGCGCCATGACATACAGCTCGAGCGCCGATTGCCAGCTGGCTGGATCATCACGGTCTCCATGGCCGGCGGCCAGCGAGTCAACGACGCCGGCGCAGCGACCGAGCAGGTCGCCATAGGGCATCTCGAAATCCATAGCTGGCGGTGCCTCGTCCCAATCGCAAAACAGGAACTCATCGATCATGCATGCACTATACGACAGCTCAGCGCTTGGCGTCCAATCGAGTGCGTTGTATGGTATCATCGGCCGGAATTGCTTCCGGCCACGTATGAAAGGTAGAGTATGGCTATCATCGAGACCATAGGGCTCGGCAAGGATTTTGGTGGAGTTCCGATATGCTCGGATGTGACACTATCGTTAGAGCCAGGAGAAAAGGTGGCACTTGTCGGCCGTAATGGCTGCGGCAAGACAACGCTGATACGCATGCTCATCGGTGATGATGACGATCATACTGGTGTCAAGAGACACCAGCCTGGCGCACGTATTGCCTATGTATCACAGCAGCCACCCGCCTACAGGGACATGGAAACAGCCGCCGAATTCGTCTGCCGCGACGCCATGGATCATCGCCATGAGCTGGAGCTGCTCGCCGCGGAGATGGAGAGTGCCGATGAGCAGACCGGTCGTGCGCTGCTCAGGCGATATGGCGACCTGCGCGAGGCCTATGACGCCGAAGAAGGCGATCTGGCCGAGGAGGCAGCCGCGCGGTTGCTTGACCGGGCGGGGCTGGGGCATCGCGCCTCAACCGTAGCGGCGTCACTGTCTGGCGGTGAGAAGAATGTGCTATCGCTGGTGCGGGCGGTGCGGCGGATGCCAGACCTGCTCGTGCTTGACGAACCTGGCAATCACCTGGACATGGCAGGGCTCGCATGGCTGGAGACTTTTCTGGCATCGTTGCCCTGCGCCGTGCTGCTTGTATCACACGACCGCCGCATGCTCGACAAGGTGGTGACCTCGGTCCTTGAACTGGAAGCCGGCCGGCTGACCCGGTTCGCTGGCAATTATTCTGCGTACCGCCTCGAGCGCCTGAGGCAGGCCGCGGGTCAGGGGCAGGACTGGCAGGCTGATCGCAAGCGGGTAGAGCGGCTTGAGGCCCTGGTGCGGCGATTCGCGGAGATAGCACGTTCGAGGCCTGACCCCGCATGGGGAAAGCGCCTCCGGGCGAGGCGCAGCCAGCTGGAGCGCGTCAAGGCCGATGCGACGGAAAGGCCTGATATTGGCAACCGCGATGCCCAGGTGACATTTCTTGGTGAGGCGTCCAAGGCTGATCTGGCATTGCGTGTCGAAGGATATTCGAAAACATATGGCGACATCGTCGTTATGGAACCATCGGGTTTTACCGTGATGAATGGCGAGCGGGTTGCCCTTGTCGGCGCCAATGGCTCCGGCAAGACAAGCCTGGTGCGGGACATAGTGGAACAAGGCTCGTGGGACAACCCTGTGCTGCGTGTCGGTCCAAGCATGGTTGTGGGGTATTGCGCGCAGGCGCAGGAACTATTCGACAGGAACAAGACCGTTGAGGAGGAGTTTCTCAAGATACTGCCCACCAGGCGCGACGCGTTTGCCCATCTGGGACGGTTCCTGTTTACCTATGACGACCTCGATAAACGCATAGACAGCCTCTCCGGCGGCGAACTGAACCGTCTGCAGCTGGCGCGCGCTTCCGCGCTCAAGGCCAATTTCCTGATCCTGGACGAGCCAACCAACCATCTCGATATTCCGACCCGTGAGGCTGTCGAGGACGCGCTTGCCGACTTCGAAGGCACGGTTCTGGTCGTATCCCATGATCGATATTTCATGGAGAAGGTTGCCCAGCGGGTTGTCTTCATCGAAGAGAGGCACTTTATCGAATATGAAGGAGGCTTTGACGAGTATTGGCGCGATGTAGGTTCTTCCGGCATGGCGCGCCGGAACACGGGCACACGAAGCATAGAGGACCGAGGACGCAGGGACCGCTCAGCTTCGTCGGCCGGCGATACCGGCATGGAGCAACGCATCGAGAGACTTGAGCTTGATAAGCAGAGACTCGAGAAGGAAGCCTCCGCCGCGTTTGACGCCAGGGACTACAAACGCGCCAAGCAGATAGCGATAGAGCTTGAGAGCGTAGGTGGCAGGCTTGCGGAACTGTGGCGGCGCTATGTATCGGCTTAAGAACCTGCCTCTGGCGCCCGAAGCGCCCGTCGAGCTGGTAGCGAATGGAACCAGGATAGCCGTGCTGATGTGCACACCGCGCAATCTTGATGATCTGGCGGTCGGCCACCTGGTGGCGCGCGGCATGCTTTCCGACGCAGCGCGCGTCCTGACCATTGGCGCCTGTGCCGATCTCCGCGTAATGACGGTGGTCGCGCCTGGCGCCATCAATCCGGATCGATTTGGACTCGGTCAGGTGATAGCCTCCGGATGCGGCTCCGGCTCTGTTGTCGCCGATGCTGCCGTGTTTGACGCGATGCCGTCGGGATTTTCCATAGAGCTGGCTACAGTGCAGGCATGGTCCCGCGCCATGTTCGGCGCTGCAGTCATGTTCCGCGAGACCGGTGGCATGCACTGCGCGGCTCTTGCCCTGCCCGACAGCGCCGCCGTGCCGACGGCCACTGCGGCAGCATCGGTGGCAGGCGCTCCTGAAGGCCCGCCTGAAGGAGCAGCGTATTTCGTTGTCAGGGAAGATGTTGGCAGACACAACGCCGTAGACAAGGTACTAGGCCGGGCTTTTATCGATCGAGTCGACTTTTCCTCGTCATGTATCCTGACAAGCGGCCGCATAGCAGCCGACATGATACTGAAGGCCATAGCCGCCAAGGTACCGGTCATAGCGTCTCGCAGCATCCCGACGACGACAGCCTTCGAGCTGGCACAGCGTGCCGGCGTGACCATTATCGGCCGCATAGGCGACAAGCATCCGACTGTCTACACGCGCCCGGAGCGGGTCCTCAATGCCCCTGGCCCAGAGCCATCTTGATGCCATGCTCGAGGAGTGGGGCGAAGATCGTGGCGCACAGCCGCGCGGCCTTGACCGAACCAGGGGCATTGACCACGTAGGTGGCACCACGGAGGCCGGCTATGCCACGGCTGAACACCGCGTGGCTCGTTTCCTCCAGTGATTTCAGGCGCAGGTATTCCGCCAGTCCGGGCGCTTCGCGGTCTATGAAGTCGCGCGTAGCCTCGGGGGTCACATCGCGCGGGGCCGGACCGGTGCCGCCGGTGGTGAATATCCATTCAAAACCCGCGTACCGCTCGAGCGCCTCGATGATGGCGGGCTTCTCATCAGGGACTATCGCTCGTTCTACGATCGCGCCGGGCACAAGCGTCCGAAAGACGCTTTCCATCTCCGGCCCCGACATGTCCTCGTACTCGCCGCGGCTGGCGCGGTCGGATACCGTTATGACCGCGACTCTCACACCTGCTCCTTTGTCTTCTCGATAAGCCTGAGCCCCTCGATGTGCATGCCCTTGTCGACGGCCTTGCACATGTCCCAGATTGTCAGCGCCGCGACGCTTGCGGCTGTAAGTGCTTCCATCTCGATGCCCGTCTTGTCTGTACAGATGGCCTGACTCTCGATGTCCATGCGGTCATCTCCGACGACAAAATCGACGGCCACGCGATCGATCTCGATGTTGTGGCACAACGGAATCAGTTCGGCGGTTCTCTTGGCGGCCAGGATGCCCGCTATCCTCGCGGTGGCGAGCACATCGCCTTTGGCCATGCCGTTGGCCCGAACGAGCGCAATAGTCTCAGCCGACATCATGATTGAACACGCAGCTCGCGCGGTTCGCCTGACGCGGGGTTTGCCCGATACGTCGACCATGCTCGCCTTACCGGCGCCGTCGATGTGGGTTAGTTCGGTTCCTGTGGCCATCTATCCTCCTATGGAACTGACGACATGCTCGCTCGAATGGCTGCCGCATGCCGGTTTCGACTCCACGCACGCGCGTATGCTCGATGGAATGTCGTTCCAGTCTATCGGTATCGCCGCGTCACCGTGCAGGCACGGCTTGAGCTCTCCCGTTGCCAGGAGCCGTATTCTATTGCATATGGCGCACGGTGATGGACGGTCGTATCGTTCATCGTCAAATTTGTCCTCATCCAGCCGGTATTGCCGTATTGTCTGTACGGTACAGCCTTCCCTGGCCGCGAATTCCTGCAATGCTGATGGTCCTTCCGTGTCTCCATCTGGCCCAATGACGACGTTGAGCTTGACAGGAAGCCCCGCCGCGCGAGCCGCGCGTACGCCTTCTATTGCTTCATGCACGTTGCCGCCGCGGGTGATCGCGGCATACAGGTCGGGATCAAGTGTGTCGAGCGATATATTTACGCTTGAAAGACCGCGTCGCGCCAAGTCCGATGCTACCGGAGCCAGGAGGGTGCCGTTTGTCGTCATCGCTATGGTCTTGATGCCAGGAATGGAGGCGATCATCGTTACCAGCGCTGGCAAGCCCTTGCGCACGAGCGGCTCTCCGCCAGTCAACCGCACCTTGTCAAAGCCCAGCGAGGCCGCGGCTTCTACCACCAGCGCTATACGCTCGAGGCTCAGTATCCGTTCATGCTGCACGAGTGGTACGCCCTCGGCGGGCATGCAATATACGCAGCGCAGATTGCATCGATCGGTCACCGAGACGCGTAGATAGTGGACATTTCTACCGAACGAGTCGAACATGCGTTATCGCTCCCATCTCCAGGCCGTCCTGACCGATCTCCAGCCGCACAAAACCATCGGACATGCCGAGCGCCTGTATGGCCGAAGAGCCACCATAACGTACCGGATGGGCGCCATCGGCATCGATTCGGACAGGTATGAATTCGACTCGCTCGGTGCTCTTGCGCCGGAACTGCTGGGCCATCGGTACCGGCACGAGCAGCGGCCGGTACGGAGCCCCGGAGAGCGCGAAGAGGAGAGTCTTGACCAGTACTTCAGTGTTGACAAAAACGGAAACGGGATTTCCCGGGAGTCCGATGACGAAGGCACGGTCGGTCGTGCCAAAGTAAGTCGGTTTGCCAGGCTTCATCGCCACACCATGAAAGCGGGTGGTCGCGCCGGCGGCCGCCAGCGCCTTTGGCACGTAATCGAAGTCGCCCATCGAAACGCCACCGGACAACAGGAGCACGTCGTAAACATCCAGAGCGGATCTGACGGCCGCCAAGGTGGCGGCGAAATCGTCGGGGAGGTGGCCTAAATCCCGCACCTGGAATGCTGGCGAGGCGAGCTGGGCCAGGATCTGCGGGCGGTTGGAGTCGTATATCATCGCCCCGGAGCGTGGCATCCCCGGTTCAAGCAGTTCGGCTCCGGTCGAAAGCACGCCTATGAGCGGTCTGACAGCCACATCGACCGTCGCGCGGCCGTCGGCGGCCAGAATCGCCAGATCCTGGGCGGAAAGGAGCCGCGTTGAGAGGATCTGGTCACCGGTTCTGGAGTTCTCACCCTGGTGGATGATATTGCTTATCCTCTCGGGCCTGGAAAAGGTGACGAGGCCGTTGGCCTCGGCGGCCAGCTCGAAACTGTGCACGCGTGTGGCTCCGTGCGGCACCGGGGCGCCGGTCATGATGCGTACTGTCTCGCCTGATTCAAGCGGTGCGTCCGTGCCCTGTCCGCCAAGGCCATCGCGGCCGGCTGCCAGCACGCCGCGCACGCGCAACGGGCCAGTGGGCATCGATTGATCCCCCTCGGCTTTCCAGGCCCATCCATCCACAGCTGACTTGTTGAAGGGTGGCTGATCCATAGTCCCGGTAATCGGCGCCATTATGATGCGCCCGAGCGCGGATGCCAATGGGACCGCTTCCACCTTGGGTGACCTGAGAAAGCCCGCCATCATCGCTACGGCCTCATCGGGGTGAATCATGATGTATCTCCTTGCTGGGAGTAAAGTAGATGATGCGGTCGGCAATAAGGTGCACCAGTTCGGGGTCATGGGCGCTGAACAGGATGGTCGCGCCGTCCCGCTTGAGGTCGAGCAGGAGCGTCCGCATGGCCGCGTCACTTTCGGCATCGAGGCTCGATGTAGGCTCGTCGAGGAGCAGCACATCCGCTCCGGCCGCGACGGCGCGCGCTATCGCGACTCGCTGGGTTTCGCCGCCCGACAACGCACCGGCATCGCGTTCAAGCAACGCCTCGATTCCGAATCGTTCCGCGGTCCGCTCCAGCCTTATCGTAGCCTCATCGCGCCTCATATGCTTGAGCCGCTGGGCATATTCGAGGTTGTCGCGCACCGTGCCGGTGAAAAGCACCGGGTGTTGATGCAGATATACGCTACGCCGGCGAAGGTGCGGATTTCGCTTCAGCGGCAACCCCATGAAGGCGATTGTCCCTTGGTATGGTCCAAGAATACCGTTGAGCAGTTTGAGCATGGTCGTCTTGCCCGAGCCGTTCGGCCCCACGAAAGCCACAACTTCGCCGGCGCTCACCCTCAGCGCTTCACAGGAAACGGCGAGGGCGTGTTCGTAGCGGAATGACAGCCTGGATACCTCGAAAACCGGACTATCTGACATTTCTGACCGCCAGATGGGACATGAAGTTGATGGCCAGCGCCACCGTGAGCAGTACGACGCCGAGCGATACTGCCCGCTCGAACTCGCCCTTGCTGGCATCGAGGGCGATAGTCGTCGTCATCGTCCGCGTGTACCAGCGAATGTTGCCACCCAGCATCATCGATACGCCGACCTCTCCGGTGACGCGTCCGAACGCGGCGAGCACAGCCTGGACGATGACGTACCGGCCTTCCCTGATCACCGCCATGACACGGTGCCATGGACCGGCGCCAAGAGTCAGAAGTGTCTCGGCATAGCGATGATCCAGCTTCTGCAATCCCGTGTAGCTCATCGCCATGACGAGCGGAAAGGCGAGCATGGTCTGGCCGAGTATGACTCCACCCGGAGCGAACATTATGTTCAGAAAGCCCAGTGGTCCCGATCGCGATATGAATGAATATACGAACAGCCCCACGACAACCGTAGGCACGGCCATGGTTGCATTGAGAATGGCTACCACACCACGCTTGCCCTTGAATCGAGCAAGGAACAGCGCGGCTCCCAGTGGCACGCCCGGAATTACCGAGAACGTGGTTGACCACAACGAGAAGCCGAGGCTCGTCATGATGGTCATCCAGGTCTCGCGATCACCCCCGGTCAGGAGGGCAATCGCGGTTCGTATCGAGTCCAAAGTATCAGGGCTTGTAGCTCGGGAAGAACAGGGTCTGGCCTCCCAGTTTGTAGCTGGCTATCAAGTCCTGTCCGCGCTTGCTGGTGATCCAGTCCAGGAACGCCTTTGCGCCGAACGCGTTGATGGCCGGATTCTTCGACGGTGCCACCGTTATGACGCCGTACGGATTGAAGAGTCCCGCCTCGCCCTCATAGCTGATAACCAGGCTGGTCTTGTCTTTCACGGCTATCCAGGTGCCCCTGTCGGTCAGCGTGTAACCCTGGAGCCCGTCGGCCATCAGCAGAACCTGTTCCATGCCCTGTCCGGCTTCCTTGTACCAGGAGCCGCTCGGGGTTATTTTTGCGGCCTTCCATATATCCAGTTCCTTGATGTTTGTTCCGGACTTGTCGCCCCGGGAGATGAACGGCGTTCCACCGGCGGCCAGTTTCGTGAAGGCATCGATTGAGCTGGTGGAGTGGGAGAGGCCGGCCGGATCGGATTTGGGGCCAACTATGATGAAGTCGTTGTACATGACGTCGCGGCGCTCGGCTCCATGGCCTGCCGCCATGAACGCGTCTTCCTGGGCGCGGGCGTGGACGAGGACAACGTCTGCGTCGGCGTTCTCTCCAAGCTTCAGCGCGGCGCCGGTACCAACAGCGACGACGTCCACCGTGTAGCCAGTGTCCTCAGTGAAGAAAGGCAGGAGGTACGCGAGGAGGCCGGAGTTCTCTGTGCTGGTCGTCGTGGCCAGCCTTATACGCGGATTGGCCGGAGTCACGTGTTTTGCTGGCGCGGCGGCTTCTTTTCCGCCGAGAGCGAAGCCCTGGACGGCCGCGGTGAGCAGAACGGCGCAGATGGCTGCCGAGCGAACGAGCGTTCGCCTTGAGGTGAGTTGCATGGTTTCCCCTTTCCAATGCCCTGGCTTGAAAGCCGGGCGGGAGGCGGTCGGGTTTCCCCGGCCACCCATCGACCCTGGCTCCGTCGGCAGGCACGCTGTCCTCGAGGGAATCAGGGTTCGGAGATCTGTTGATTGTGGCTTGTCCGACCTATACCGGTCAGGCTGGGCATCCAATATGCATGAATGCCGCTACGTCCCATGATATCCGACAGCAGGTGACAGGTCAACGAATGGGGCGCCGACCTACTCCTCCATATCGAAGACCCGCACGTCGAACCAGTGGCCGGTACCGCTGACCAGGTCAAGCTCGGCCCTGACAATCGCGGTGTGCCCATCCTCTATCTCAAGGAGACGCGCGAATACCGTTGCGATGTCTGGCGGGAACTGCCCCGCCAGCGATCGATAGAACGCGCTTGTCGCCTCTTCGGCATGCAACGCGTTCTGCAGTGCGCCCATCTGGCCGCCCTCTGGAATTGCGGAGAAGCTGGACCTGGCTCTTGCGATGGCGGCGCTCACTTCGGGGACGGGAGGCAACGCGCGCTGTGGCTCCGCATCGTCGGCCTTGCCCGTGCGCCTCCAGACATCATGCTGCTGCTCCAGGTAGGCCACATGATAGCCTTCATCCTTTGCCAGCGTCTCGTAGAGTGCTCGGGCCTCCGGGATTATGGAACCGCTGGCGGCCTCGATGTACTGATCGCGGATGGCCTTCTCATACTGGAGTGCCTTATCAAAAGCCTCTTCGACTGTCATGACGAACTCCTTTCCGGTAATCAATCGCCATCAACTGAGTCTGCCGATGGCTGTCCCAATGCCAGCAACTGCTCCTTGCGGTGATGGGCCTTGCCAAGTTCGACCACAACGTGCAGCACATCACCCGGATGCAGCGCAAGATCCCTGCCTGGATAGAGTTCTTCCTCACCGCGTTCGACCGCCGTCAGAATGCACCCCTCCGGCATAAGCGCTCGGGCCTGCTCTATCGATTCCAGCACCGACCCTTCGGCCAATGGAATGTGCAGCGTAACCGGCCGCGATCGGCCATCGTCCTGGCAACCCGGCGCTATGCGGGCGAGCAAAGAGTCATATATCGGGCGACTCCTCATCCCTATCGCGACGAATGAGGCGATGACCGAGACCAGTATGAAGGCCGGAAAATGCGCGAACGAACCGGCCATCTCCGTTATCAGAACAGCGCCGGTGATTGGGGCCCTGACCACGGCGGTGAAGAATCCAACCATACCAAGCAGTATGAAATTATTCAGGTACCCCGTTGTTATGCCCAGCCCCTGGAACACGCCTTGCGCGGCCGCGCCAACCATGGCGCCGAGTGCGAGCATGGGCAGGAATATGCCTCCGGGTGATCCGGAGCCATAGGATACCAGCGTGAACACGAATTTGCATGCCAAAAGGAGCAGGAGCACCGCGAATGGGAACTCGGCGCGTACCAATGATGCCACCATATGATCGCCGCCACCGGTGATTGATGGCAGTACCACGCTTATAATGGCCGCGACCAGGAATGCGGAGACGATGCGCAGCGTTTCGCTGGGGACCAGCCCTTGGTATGCTGTCTGCAGATGGAGGAGGCCAGCATTGAACAGGCCGCCCAGTATGCCAGTCAGCAACCCTATGAAGAGGATGGTGGAGAAGTACAGATTGACAGGAAGCACCTGAATCACGGTAATTCCGAAAACCGGCGTGGCGCCGAAGATGAGCAATACGACTACGTTGGCGCTGAATGAAGCGATGAGCGCGCTTGTCAGCATGGTCGGCGAGACATTGCGGTGCAGTTCCTCTATGCAGAACAACACCCCAGCCAGGGGAGCGTTGAAGGCCGCGGATATGCCCGCCGCCGCACCCGCGGTTACAAGAAAGCGCATGTCATCCTCATGCCGCGTAATCTGACAGACCATCGTGCCGATGAGTGCCCCAAGCTGTATCGAAGGCCCTTCCCGGCCAAGCGACATGCCTGTGCCCAACGCCAGGCTGCCACCTATGAACTTGAAAGGCAATTCACGCTGCCACCTGAAATTGATCCGACGCATCAGGAAGGCCTTGACTTGGGGTATGCCCGAACCCTTGATGTACGGAGCGCTGCGGACCATCAGGGCGGTCAAGAGGCCCAGTCCGGCGGCCACCAGCAGCCAGAGCACCATCATCATCCAGGACTCTGTCATCAGCGGTAGCAGCGAGGTTCTGGCGTGTTGCAGCGAGGCGATCGCAAGTCGGTACAAGACTATGATCAGGCCGGAGAGTATGCCTACAAGCGTGCTCTCCAGGTAAATTGCGACTCTCCGACTGTTCCTGTTTCCGCTCGGTTGTTTACCTTCGGCAAGCATCAGGCTGCACCACCTCTCTATATGACTATGCCAGCAAATGTGGATTATGCATAGTGAGCCCTGGTTCTTGAGCCGCCTGTCATGGTCGGCGCCTTCACGAGCATACTGCCAGCGTGCTATGCTCCGGGCGCCCTTATCGCGCCGCGATGACGCGTGAGGTGCCCGAAGAGAGGTGCCCGCCATGAGTGCTATGAAGATTGTAGAATGCGTTCCAAATTTCAGCGAGGGACGCGACAAGTCCATTATCGATGCCATTGCCACGTCCATCGCATCGGTCGCGGGAGTATCGCTCCTTGATGTCGATCCCGGAGCCGATACGAACAGGACCGTGTATACCTTTGTCGGCGATCCCGATGCCGTCGTCGAGGCGGCCGTACGCGCGGCATCAACGGCCAGCGGGCTCATCGACATGGCTCGGCATACAGGAGCGCATCCAAGGATGGGCGCGCTTGACGTGTGCCCCTTTGTGCCGGTGTCTGGCGTTACGATGGACGATTGCGTCGCCATAGCGAAGCGGGCCGCGGAGCGTATGGCCGCCGAGCTGTCGGTGCCGGTGTACCTGTATGAGTATGCCGCCACGAGGCCTGAGCGCAGAAGTCTGGCCGATATACGATCGGGCGAGTACGAGGCGCTGGCAGACAAGCTGACCAAGCCTGAGTGGAAGCCCGATTACGGCCCCGCGTCATTTGTGCCCCGATGGGGAGCCACGGTTGTCGGCGCCAGGGATTTTCTAATAGCCTACAACGTCAATCTGAATACGCGAGACAGGAAGCTGGCCAACGAAGTGGCTCTTGCCGTCCGCGAGGGTGGCCGCGCGGCACGTGACGCCGCCGGAAACATGGTCAAGGATGCCAACGGCGAAAAGGTAATGATCCCGGGCCGGCTCAGGCACGTGCGCGCAATAGGCTGGTATATCGACACGTACCGCAAGGCCCAGGTGTCGATAAACCTGACAAACTACCGGGAGACTCCGCTCCATGCCGTCTACGAGACCGTCAAGGAAGAAGCCGAGAAACTGGGACTTTCCGTCTGCGGCAGCGAGCTGGTCGGCCTTGTACCGCTCGAGCCACTGGTCGAGGCGGGGCGCTACTATCTGGGACGCATGGGCAAGAGCGCGGGCGCGCCGGAGCCAGAGCTGATAGAGCTGGCCGTCACGACGCTGGGCCTCGATTCGGTTGCGCCATTCGACTCGACCAAGAAGATAATAGACTATGTCGCGAGGGCTACCTCTCCGCTCGTCTCCATGCATGTTGGAGCCTTTGTCGATGAGGTATCAAGCGACTCGCCGGCTCCCGGTGGCGGCTCTGTAGCCGCGCTGGCCGGCTCGCTGGCCGCCGCTCTTGCCGCTATGGTTGCGAATCTGACCGTCGGCAAGAAGGGCTACGAGTCGACGTGGGCTTCCATGTCGGAACTTGCGGTGCGTGCCCAGTCGGTAAAGTCGACGCTGGTCCGCGCCGTTGATGATGACACGAACGCGTTCAACGCCGTAATGGAGGCGATGAAGCTGCCCAAGGCAAGTCCGGCCGAGAAGGCTGCCCGTGATGAGGCGCTCCAGACTGGATACAAGCAGGCTATAGCGGTACCGCTGGCGACAGCCAGCGCGTGTGTCGAGGCACTGGAACTATCAGTGGAGGCGGCCGGCGGCAACAAGAACTCCGCCTCGGACGCCGGAGTCGCGGCGTTGATGGCCAGGGCGGGCGCCCATGGGGCCGCGCTCAATGTCCTCATAAATCTTGGTTCTGTCAACGATGCGCAGTACGCCGCGGATATGCGTCAGAAGGTAGCGGCACTGCGATCACGCGCCGATGCATTGTGCGAAGAGACCATGGCCGCGGTGGAATCGGGGCTCTGATTCCCGATGCAAAGAACAGGGGCGGCCGGCATCAAGCCAGCCGCCCCTGTGTTATTTCGAGTCAGAAGCTCCCGATATCAGGCTTCGAGTGACGCGGCGCCCACATCGCTCGGCATATCCCACAGTCCGCCCGCGTTGACGACCTTCTTGAAGCCAGCCATCGAAAGCACGCGCGCGGCGTATCCGCTCCTCGAGCCGGAGGCGCAGTACACGACGATCGGCGTTGTCTTGTCGCCCAGCTCTCCTATCCGCGCCTGCAGTTCGTTGACCGGTATGCATACCGCGTTCGGATAGTGTTCATCTTCGAACTCTTCCATCGTGCGGACGTCGACAATCTTCGCTCCGCTCTTGATCATATCCAGAATTGGGTCAGCCATCATATTCCTCCATAATTATAGTCAGGCCATCATTGGCCACGAGATCCAGTACTAATTGGTTCCGGGAACAAATCCGGGTGCCAGCGAAAGACTCAGAGCGCCGCCGGTGATGTTCTTGACATCGCTTCGCCCAGCCATCATGAACTTCCTGAGCGCTATATGGCTTTCGTAGCCGGCGCGGGACAGCAAGAGGAGCGGTCCCGCAGGTATCTCATCGATGCGCCAATCCAGCTCATCGAGTGGAATATGGGCTCCTGCATCGACCGGGAGCCTCCGCCTGTCACCATTGGTGCGCACATCGACTATGGTGGCCGTGCCTGCCTTTGCCAGTTTCAGGGCCTCTGCCGCCGATACCACCGGCGCGTAGCCAGACTCATCATTTTGCGCCACGAATGCGGCCATGTTCAAAGGATCGTTGGCGGCGCCATACGGCGGCGCATAGGCCAGATCGAGCTCGGCCATGTCGTCAATGGTCAGCTTGCCGGCTATAGCCGTGGCAGCCACATCGATGCGCTTGTCAACACCGAGCTTGCCAAAGGCCTGGGCGCCGAGCAGCCGGCCGGAGCCGTGTTCGTAGACAAGCTTGAGGCTGATTTCCTCCGCGCCGGGATAGTAGCCGACGTGATGGTCTCGATGCACGGTAACCGACCTTGCGTCGATTCCCTGTGTGATTGCCGCCTTTTCGGAAAGCCCGGTCATCGCGAACGTGTGGTCGAATGACTTGAACACGCTGGTGCCTATGGCGCCGGCATACCGCATGGACCCACCCAGCGCGTTGGTGGCTGCGATGCGGCCCTGCCTGTTCGCAGGTCCGGCGAGCGGAACGCGGGTAGGCTTGCCGCTTACGCGGTTGATGATCTCCAGCATGTCGCCGGCGGCCCATATAAACGGATCGTTCGTGCGCATGTGCTCGTCAACGACGAGGCCTCCGCTGGCACCTATAGTCAGACCCGCTGACTTGGCCAGTTCGGTATTCGGTTTGACGCCAGCCGAGACAAGCACCAGATCTGCCGGTACTTCGGTGCCATCATCGAGCGTCGCGACGCCGGGGCGCAGCGACTTCACCGACCTGCCGGTTATGACTGTTGCGCCGGAAGCCGCGAAAACCTTGCCAATCATGGCTCCGAATTCGGCATCGGCTGGAGGCATAACGTGCGGCGTCAGCTCGACTACCGTCGTCGACAGCTCGCGTTCCATGAACGCCTCGGCAGCCTCGAGACCGATGAATCCGCCGCCCACTACAAGCGCGTGTTTTGGAGCGCGTTCGTTTATGAACTTGTGCACGGCGTCCATGTCAGGAATAGTCCACAGGCGGAATACATGGTCCGCTTCCAGCCCCTGGATCGGTGGCATGAACGGAGTACCACCCTGCGCAAGGATAAGAGCATCGTAGGGAATGCTGCCGTTGCCCTCGGGGCCGACGATGGCGACAGTCCTGGCGCCACGGTCAATTCCGACGGCCCTGGTATTCAGAAGCACCTCGACGCCATAACGCGCCAGGAAGCCCTCGGGCGTCTGCAGTATAAGCTCACTTCGCTTCTCTATATCGCGTGATACAAAATATGGCAATCCACAATTGGCGAATGATACATAGCGTCCAGCCTCGACAATGGTCACCTTGGCGGTGGCGTCCATGCGCTTGGCTCGAGCCGCAGCGGTAGCGCCGGCAGCCACGCCGCCGATTACCACGATTCTCTTTTCCTGTGCCAATTCATCCTCCTGATTTTCAAACAGAATATATTAAAAAACATATATATAGTCAAGCATGTAAGAATAGTAAAATATAAATATAATAAGAAAGCGGCAAGGAGAACAGCACTGCGCGAATGGGGCAGTTTGCGGGTTTGAGTCCGGGGAGTCTATACTGCTACCATGCATACGACACATGTCGATGATGTCATGAATCGCAGGCTTGACCGCCTGCTTGGCCTGGTATACGGAAAACGCGCCGCGGAGGCTCGCGACCTCCTGGATGCCGTGCTCGATACCAGGATATCGGCGCTTGCGCCATTGGTAACGGCGAAGAATACCACGCTTCAGGGTTCCGCTTCCGGACGCTATACGGAGAAGGATGCGCTCCTCATAGCGTACGGCGACATGGTTGCTCCGCCACGCTCCGGCAATGAAAATCCCCAAACGGCCCTGAAACGGCTCGATGCGACTATCGAACGGCACATGTACGGGCTGTTTGACTACCTGCATGTCCTGCCATTCTATCCATATTCATCCGATGATGGATTCTCAGTGATGGACTACAGGACGGTGAATCCGGTACTTGGTTCCTGGAGCGATATTGAGGCTCTGGGGAGCCGCCATCGACTCGTTTTCGATCTGGTACTCAACCACGCCAGTGCGCAGGGGAGCTGGTTCAAGGCGTTCAAGGCGGGCAAGGCGCCATATAATCGCTACTTCATCACGCGTCCCCTCGATTACGACGCATCCACCGTGCTGCGGCCGCGCACGCACCCGTTGATTACCCCGGTGCGGCTCGACGATGGGCGAATCACGGGGGTATGGACAACCTTTAGTGAGGATCAGGTTGATCTGGACTTCTCAGAACCGGCCGTGCTGGCGGAATTTGTCGACATAAGCCTGGAATATGCGCTGCATGGAGCCAGAATGCTGCGACTCGACGCCATAGCCTATCTATGGAAGCAGGATGGCACCTCGTGTGCCCACCTCCCGCAGACCCATGCCATAGTAAGGATACTGCGCGCCATAATCGATGGCCTTGGACTGGACTTGTCAATACTGACCGAGACCAACGTGCCGCACGCCCAGAACATGGCCTATTTTGGCCATGGAGGCGACGACGTACCCGGCGACGACGTACCCGGCGACGAGGCCCACCTCGTCTACAACTTCAGCCTGCCACCGCTTGTCCTGCACGCGTTTGCGACGGGCGATGCCAGCCCACTGTCACGCTGGGCGGCGGGGCTGCGGGTGCCTGCAGGCGGCACCATGCTCAACTTCCTGGCATCGCACGACGGTATTGGCGTTACCCCAGCGCTTGGCCTTGTCGATGATTTTACCCCGACCGTAGCCGCCGTGCTCGAGCGCGGCGGACTCGTCTCGTACAAGGCGACACCCAACGGGCCTGTGCCCTATGAGTTGAACATATCATGGGCCGACGCCATCGCGCGTCCCGAGGCCGACGACGAGGAACGGGCGAGAGCCCTCATAGCCAGTTATGCCATAGCCTGCGCGATGGATGGAATTCCCGCGATCTATTTTCACTCGGTGATTGGCTCGCGGAACTGGCAGTCTGGGCCTGGCATCCTTGGATACAACCGAGCCATCAACAGGGAACGTCCGGCGCTCGATGCGCTTGAATCCGATCTTGCCGATCCCGATTCGATGCGCGCCATTTCGTTGGCAGGGCTGACGTCTCTGCTCCGGGAGCGTTTCAGGCGGCAAGCCTTCGCTCCCGCCTCGCCACGCACAGCGTTCGCCGTGCCGGGACCGGTGTTCATGGTGGAGAGAGGCAGCGGCTCTGACGCTTTGCTCGTGCTGGTCAATTGTGCCCGCGAGCCGGCGCGCGTGTCCGTGCCCGAGGCTTGGCGATTCCAGGTCCGCGCATTTGATCCTGTGGGTGGCAGCCATATGAACATCGACCCATTGGACGAGAGGCTCATGGTACCAGGGTACGCCGTCCGCTGGCTGGAGCGTACTTCCTGAGGCTCGGCAGTCCTTGGTGGCGTTGCTCATCGGGGCCATTCTATGTTACTATATGGAGAGTTTTGCATTGATGGGGAGGAATAGTATGCGAAAAGTCATTTTCGCCGTGCTGGTCGCCGCCATGGTCATGATGGGTTGCGCGACGAAGCAGGAAGACAACGTCATCAAGCTGGGTTGGTTTGGTCCCTTGACCGGCAACAACGCGCTCTGGGGTGTGGCCGAGCTCAACACCGTCAAGATGATGGCCGACGATTACAACGCCCAGGGTGGACTCGACGTAGGTGGCAAGAAATACCAGATTCAGGTAATCGGGTATGACGACAAGGGCGATCCAACCGAGGCCGTCAATGTCGCCAAACGACTGACCAGCCAGGACAAGGTATGCGCTATCATAGGGCCGAACGCCTCGGGTGAGGCTATCCCGGTCGCCCCGATAGCCAACGCCGCCAAGGTTCCTGTTGTCGCGACCGTCGCCACGAATCCCAAGGTGACCGTCACGGAGGCCGGACAGGTCAACGCCTACATGTTCCGCGCGTGCTTTACCGACCCGTACCAGGGAGCGGTCGCCGCGACCTATGCCTACGAGAAACTGGGCAAGCGCCGTGCAGCCATTTTCATGTCTGTTGACGATGCCTATTCCGCTGGCCTCAGCGAGTTCTTCAAGGCCAACTTTGTCAAGCTTGGCGGCGAGATAGTCTCCGAAGTCAGCTTCACCTCCGGTGAAAAGGACTTCAGGGCGCCGCTGACACGCATCAAGGCATCGAATCCCGATATCATATTCTCTCCCAACTTCTATACCGACGTCGCGCTCAGCGCCAAGCAGGCTCGTGACCTCGGCATGAACCAGGTGATGTTTGGCGGTGATGGCTGGCCATCGGACAACCTGATACCCCTCGCGGGCAATGCGCTCGAGGGCTGCTACTTCGTCAACCAGCTCGACTTCAATGACCCGACCGTCGCCCCGCTACAGAAGGCCTACAAGGCCAAGTACGGCATCAACCCTGAGCTCAACACCTACATGGCCCATGATGCCGTTCTCATGGTTGTCGATGCCATCCAGCGCGCCAAGGCCATCGATGGTGCATCGATCCAGAAGGCACTCGAGAGTTGCGATGTGCAGGGAGTCACCGGTCACATCGTCATCGGTCCGACCCATGACCCTGTCAACAAGGATGCCGCCATCATCAAGATCGTAGGCAAGGACATGATCTTCCAGGAGAAGGCTGTAGCCAAATAGCATGAGCCGTCAGCCGATGATAACAGTAGCCAGCACCCAGGAGCCTTTTGACCACGTGGAGTTGTACCGGGCCTTTGTGCAACGCGAGGACGATTCCACAGGCACGGTTGTGCTGCATCATGGCCGGGTCAAGCGTCCTGGCAAACAGATAGAAAACTTCTCCGCTGTGGAACTCAGGCCCTTGGTAGTCGACGTGGACGAGAGGCTTGCGGGGATAGCCAGGCTTGCCATCGATGAGTTCGGTGTACATCAGGTGCTTATCGTGCATCGTCTTGGAACGATAGGCGCGGGCGAGTCTGTGCTCCTGGCCATCGTCTCCAGCACGAGCCGCGGGCCAGCGTTTGCCGCCTGCTCCTGGATAGTCGACCAGGTCAAGAAAGAGGAATTCATCGAGCTGATAGAACTGCCATGAACACGAGCGCCCGAGCCTTGGGCTGGCACTCGTGTCCAGCGATACTCCGATATTACGAGCGTGCCTGGTTTCCCGCATCCTGGACGGTATCCGTGAGGACGGTGGCCCTTGTGTCGGAAGGCAGAGCCAGCGCCGCGAATCCAGCCACCGCGTAGGCAACAGCGAAAACAGCGAGCGGCAACGACAGTGAGCCACCCGCGACCAGTGCGCCTATGGATGGCGCTATCGCGCCCGCGATTCTTGTCATACCGCTCGCCGCTCCAATGCCCGTGGTGCGGATTATTGTCGGATATGCTTCCGGCGTGTAGGCGTAGAGGGCGCCCCAGGCTCCCAGGGCGAAGAACGACAGCAGGATGGCGCTCGCGACGACGGCGGCGGGCGTCACCGCGAGGGCGAACAGCCACGCGCAGGCACCACTTGCCAGCAGATACGTTCCCAGGGTCCTGGTTCTGCCCCAGCGCTCCACGAGCCACGCGGCGGACAGGTAGCCTGGAATCTGCGCAAAGGCCATGATGAAGGCATTGGGATATACAGAGGGCAACGAAAAGCCCTTGGAACGGAACCAGGTGGGCAGCCAGGTAAATGCTCCATAATAACCGATCGATATCATGAACCAGACAAGCCATAGCAATATTGTGGTCTTTCGCAAGCCGGGAGCCAGCAGGTCAGCCATGCGGCCTTCCCTGGCGAGCACTGGCGGCTCCAGATCCCCGGTGGGGAGCGTGGTCCCATTGATGGCGGCCACATGTTCCAGCACGGCCCTGGCCTCAGCCTCGCGGCCATGAGCAAAGAGATACCGTGGTGATTCCGGGACGTTCTTGCGGACTGCGAAGAGAATGATACCGGGAAGCGCTGAAACCGCGAAGAGCCATCGCCATCCCAGGTGCGGCACGATGAGCCATGCAATACCAGCGGCGGCAACCGTGCCGAGCGCCCAGAACGCCTCAAGCATGACCAGTCGCCTGCCGCGATTTTCCACAGGCAGATACTCGGAGAACATTCCGTAATCGACGGGGAGGGTACCTCCCACACCGAATCCTGTCATCACGCGAAGCGCCAGGAACCAGCCAAAGCCCGGAGCGAAGGCCGACGCGAGACCAAAGATCGAGTCAATCGCGATGGTCAGCACGAAGCCGGCTCGCCTGCCTATGTGGTCAGATAGCCTGCCCCAGAATACGGCACCGACCAACATGCCGAGGAATATTGCGGTGGCCGGAAGGCTCTTCTGAGCCGTGGAGAGTGACCACTCCAGCGACATCGCCGGAAGGGCAAACGAGACGAGCAGTACTTCCATGGCGTCCGCGGCCCAACCCAGTCCGCAGATGACCAGGAGCCGACGCTGAAAACGACCGTACCCGACCCTCTGGAGGGCCTCTTCAAACGAGAAATTGCGCATTGTAGCACCCCTGTACAACGATATGGTTCCCCGTGCAATCGCGTCGAGGTTTCGTAGCCTCTCTGCGGTCGCGCCGTGCGGGGTATCGCCATACAAGGGCGTGCGCGGCGTCGCGATGCTACCATACCGGGGGATTGAGAAATTGGCAAGATGCTTTCTGCACAGCTTCGCCTTGAAGAATCCAATGCGGATTCGTAGCCGTATCCAATACTGTTTCGGGTATGAATCCTAATAGGATTTGGCTGATTTCGTCTAAGCGAGCGATTGGCTATTATATACTGGTTTTATGGAAACTCGGTTGCTTTCACTTCTGGATTAACTATGTCGATGGCATCATTCTTTTGATTTTCATTAAGGATTGAGTTGATGACCTCAAGAATCGCTTGGGCTTTCTCGCTTCTTGTCGTCTCCGGCTAGCTTGTCAGAGTAGCCGGTGCCGTTGCAGCGTTCGTGGCGGTTCAGGTAGATATCGTAGGGAGGAAGTATCCTTTTCCGTATAGAGGTCGATTACAGGGGTTTATACCGACACCAAAGCTCGTTCTGGAGGCGAACGGGTACAAACGGACAGATGGGGCTCCTTTTCCTGTTTCTCTGCCACCCGATACTAAAACAGTATCGCAAGCCGTCAGACGTCCCAGCCCATGTCCAGCTTGAACCGGGCCAGGTGGTCACGGCTTATGAAGAGCTTCTCGCCTTCATCGGTCTCAACGACGTACTGGCCCTTCTTCCAGGGGTATACTTTTTTTACCTTGTTCTTGTTGACCATCGCATTGCGATGGAGGCGCAGGAACATCGCGGGGTCGAGCCGCTGCTCGAGTTTCCTGAGCGAGGTGTCGAACACGTACTTGATGCCCTTGGAGTATACGAAAACGAGACCATTCTCGACCTTGATGCTGGAGAGGTCCTCGGTGTTTATCACGAGGTACTCGAAGGCGCTTCGGATAGTCAGACGGGTCGCGTAGGATTGCTTGGCCTTGAAATATTCAAGCAAGGCGCCCAAGTCGCCGGGGGCGCGGTCTGTGCTGTCAGACGTCGACTCAAACCTTTCCTGTACGCGGGCCACGGCCGATTCCAGGCGGTCCTTCATCACCGGCTTGAGGATGTAGTCAAAAGCGTGGAGCTCGAAAGCCTGTATCGCATAGCTGTCGTACGCGGTGACGAAGATGACCAGGGTGTCAGGTGGCAGAGAGGCCGCGGTGCCGATGCCGTCGAGCCCGGGCATCTGGACGTCAAGCAAGACAAGGTCCGGCCGTAGCGCGGCAACAAGCCGCAGGGCCTGCGCGCCACCCTCAGCCTCGCCAACGATGGCGATGCCCGGCATGTCGGCAAGGTAGTTCTTGAGCACTTCCCTTGCCGGCTCCTCGTCATCGACTATCAGTATCTTGACCATGGGTTCCCTCCACGCTCAGGCGCAACTCAGCGATTAATCCCTGCGGCTTGTTCCTGATGAACCGCAGGCTGCCGCCGGCGAGCGCTTCCACCCGCTGTCTTACCGTGCGGAGGCCGGTCCCCTCGGAGGCCGCCATATCCTCCGCTCCCGCGCCCGACGCGCCGTAATCGGCCACCTGGACGATGAGTGCACCACGCTCGCCCCGTATCGACAGGAACAGGTACGCCACTCCGTCGGCGTCCTTGCCATACTTGACCGCGTTCTCGACCAAGGGCTGGATGAGCAAGGGCGGAACCGCGGCCCCGAACAGCCCGTCGGGGACAGCCACGGTGTAGTGCAGCTTGTCACCGAAGCGCATCTTCTCTATCTCCAAGTAGGTGCGTATATACTCGATTTCCTTGGCTAGCGGCAAGGTGTCCGAGTCAGAGGCGTCAAGGGCGTACCTGAATAGCGATGACAGCTTGCCTATCGTACCTATCGCCGCGTCGCGGTCCTTCTGCACAAGGCTGACGATGGTGTTCAGCGTGTTGAAGAAGAAGTGGGGGTTGATCTGCATGCTCAGGTGCCGCTGCTCGGCCTTTGCGAGTTCCTCCCTGAGCATCGCGTTCTCGGCCCGCAGGCGCCCTTGTCCGGAGCCCCGCATTCCGCCCACGTGGTGAAGCCGGCGGGCGACGCCTTGCACGAGGGGCCGCAAGCGTGACCAGGCTAGCCGGACGAGAAGTACCGGAGACCGTGGCATTTCCCGTCGTCGCCTTGGCTTGATCGGGTGCAGGGTGTCAGGATCCAACGCGGCGAAGGCCGACAGGAACACCATCCTGTCCCGCGACGATTGGGCCGGAGGCCTGGCCATCCGCGTGCTCCTGGCGGACAGGATTCCCGACAGCACCAGCATGGCCTCGACGGCAGCGAGCAGCAGGAGCGCCATGAAGACGGCGCGGCGTACGAAGCCCTCCTCCATGTAGTAGGCGATGAACATAGACATGGTCTGCCAGCCCGGCGGATAGATGATAAGGCTGGCGGAAAGCTCGGTGACGCAGGTGAAGACACCCACGACCGCGGCGACGGCTATGAAGGGGCGGATCTGCGGTAGCGTCACGGTAAAGAACGCTGCAGCCGGCGAGGCTCCGAGGCTCCTGGCGCTGTCCTCGAGGGGTATCGTCGAGGCGTTTATCGCCGACTGAAGGACGATGACGACGTATGGCAGGCCGCGCACCGCTAGCGCCACGCCCAGGATGAATACAAGCCATGGGGTGGAGAGGCGCGCCGGGCCGAGGGCGTTGAGGCTGCGGAGCAGTCCGAAGCCCAGAAGCACTCCGGGCAGGACGGCAGGCGCGAGTATGATTCCCGACAGTAGTACTGTGCGCCGCCTCGACTTGACCGCGTTCGCGATGAAGACAGCAGCGGCAAGCATGGGAGGCACGACGAAGAGCGCGAGGAGCAGTGTGCTTCTCACCGGGCTCCAGTCGTGCACCAGAGGGGGCAGGCTTGTACTGGCCGCTGGGAGGGGCACGAGCAGTTCCCGTGTAAAGACATAGAGGAAGGGGAGCAGCATGGCCGAAGACAGCAGCACAAGATAAGCTGTCCCCGCCCGCCGGGCTCCCGGCCTGAGTTCGGGGCAGCGTCCGTCGGGTTTGCCTTGCCGCGCCACGGACAGCGCCTTGACCCGCGCCATGACCATGAGCACGGCAAGAAACACGATGATCGCCCATACGGCGAAGACCAGAGGGACGCGCTTATCGCCCCAGTTGGATATGAAGTTCACATAGATCTCGGAGGAGAACACCTTGTACGGTCCACCCAGGATGAGCGGCGCCCCCAAGTCGCCCAGGGAGTAGAGGAGCATCATTGTACAGGCTGTCAGGATGTGGGGAAAGACGAAGGGTATGAGCACACCGCAGAAGGTGGCAGCGGGACTCGCGCCCAGGGAATAAGCGGCATCCTCGATGCTCCTGGGGATGGCCAAGAAACCAGCGCGCGTCAGGAGGACCGTGTAGGGGATGGTGTGCAAAAGCTGGGTTGCCGCGAGTCCCGAAAAGCCGTAAGCCGAAGGCAGGGTGAGGCCCGGGCGGGAAACCCAAGCGTACAGGAAACCGGTCCTCTCGAAAAGGCCGCGGACCATCACCGCGGACACCAGTGACGGCGCGGCGAGCGGTATCGTCAACAGTACGAGGAATATACCCGCCGCCCGCGGCCTGAGGCGGGCCAGGAAGAAGCCGGCCGGCACACCTGCCAGCAACGAAACGGCGGTGACGGTGAGCGCGAGCAGCAAGGTATTGCCTGTCACCCGGTTCACATAGCGGATGAAGCTCGCAGGCATGGTGAAGCCGGCATCGAGCGTGCTCGCCAGTGTTTCCGCGAGTATGACGAGGACAGGCATCATCGAGACTGCCATGAACAAAAAGAGCGCAACACCCTCCGCCATCTTCATGACCGAGGGGCTGCTGCCGACTGTGCTGCGTTTCACCATCCAAGCGAGTATAGCACCGTATCCGCTATTCTATGCCGCGGATGTTTGTGCCGACGAGTATGTTTTCTTTGGCTATTCCGTATGCCACCCGGTCGCCTCGGCTGATTGTGTTATCGCGAGCCGCGGGGTCGAAGTGGTAGTGTTCGAACTCGAGGTCGAACCCGTCCTGCAGCCGCAGCTCGCCCTTGGTGTAGTTGCCAAGGTATTCGACATAGGTGACCGTCCCGGTTCCCGTGTTCATGGTGCCGGGGGATATGCTGTCCCCGCCGGAGCCGTTCTCCCTCCCAGGTTCCAGGCGCACCAGATGGGGGCGTATCGATATCCACACGTCCTGGTTGATTGCCACGTCCTGCAAACCGGCAGCGGCCGCATCGAAAGTGACGCCCTTGCCCGAAACGGTGAGCGTGTCTGTTCTCTTGCATGTGACCTTGCCGTAAAGGATGTTGCTCTTGCCTATGAAGTCGGCGACGAAGTCGTTGGCGGGAGCCGAGTAGATGTCGGCAGGACTGCCACCTTGCATCAGTTCGCCGTGGCGCATCACAAAGATCTTGTCGGCTATCGAGAGTGCTTCCTCTTGGTCGTGCGTGACGAATATGGCGGTGATGCCCAGCGCCTGCTGGAGCTTGCGTATCTCCTTGCGAATGCGCAGGCGGAGTGCGGCGTCGAGGTTGGACAGCGGCTCGTCGAGCAACAGCACTTCCGGCTTGGTAATGAGGGCGCGCGCCAATGCGACCCGCTGCTGCTGTCCTCCCGAAAGCTGCGAAGGCATGCGCTTCTCGTAGCCGACGAGCCCGACGAGGCCCAGGTACTCCATCACGTCCTTGTAGATCTCTTCCTTGGATAGTTTCTTTATCTTGAGGCCATACGCGATGTTGTCGAAAACGCTCATCGTCGGGAAGATGGCGTAGTCCTGAAACACGACGCCTATCTTCCTTTTCTGGGGCGGCAGATCGTTGATGACCGTGCCGTTGAGCCGGATGCTGCCGGAATCCGGAGTCTCGAAGCCAGCTATCATGCGCAGCAATGTCGTCTTGCCGCAACCCGAGGGGCCGAGCAGCGCGACCATCTCACCCTTCTGTATCTCGAGGTCCAATCTGTCTACAGCGGTGGTCGCGCCGAATGTCTTTACCAGGTTCTGTACGCGGATGTCAGACATATTTTTTATGCTCCTTGTTCGAAAGGTGGTTTGACAGAGCGGTCCCAAGACCGACCAGGATTATCATCAGCACGGCCATCGCTGAGGCCTGCGATATGAAGCCCTCGGACACATAATACGCCACATACAGCGACATGTTCCTCCAGCCAGGCGGATATATGATAAGTGACGACGCCAGTTCGGTGACGACCTTGATGAGGCCGATGACGATGGCGGAATAGACTGAGATGCGTATCTGCGGAAAGATGACGCTGGTGAAGGCCTTGAGTTCTCCCGCGCCTAGACTTTGGGCAGCTTCTTCCTGGCCTAGGTCTATCTTGGCAAAGCCTGCCTCTATGGGCTTGAGTATGACTGGCAAGCGCCGTATCGTTATCGCCGCTATCAGCAACAGGGCCGAACCCGAGAGCGACAGCCCGAACAACTTCACGGTCGAATAGGCCTGTATCATGCTGACGCCAATGACGACCCCGGGCA
The DNA here is from genome assembly GCA_035530295.1 of bacterium. Lineage (GTDB taxonomy): Bacteria > Spirochaetota > Spirochaetia > Treponematales > UBA12059 > SZUA-370. Next base: position 340,616 of record DATKVB010000003.1, read on the forward strand.
GGATGAACGGGAGCAGGGTAATGTAGCCCAACCATCGCAGGCGCGGCCTGGTCTTGTACATCTGCCCGAATATGATCCCGAGGAAGACGGCCAACGGGGTGACGGTTCCCAGGAGTATAAGCGTCTTCAGTATCGTGCCGCCTTCGCCGAGCAGCTTCTTGTACGCATTGAGCGTGTAGCCTGAGGGCAGCCAGGAGTTATTCCAGCGGGTGGCAAAGGATTGTATGATGATCGCTATGTACGGCAGCATCAGCACCAGGCTCATGAAGGCTATGAACGCGGTGCCGGCGATGCGCGCGGTGGGTTTGTCATATTCCATGATGCCGACGCGGAACTTGCCCTTCACGTTGGTCAGCCGCATCAGCTTGTTGACGCCGACCATCAGGATGCACGAGAGCAAAATGAGCCACGCGGAGAAGATCAGTGGTATGCGCTCGTCGCCCAGGTACGAAATGAAGTTCGAATAGATCTCCATGGAAATGACCTTGTAACGGCCGCCTATGATGAGCGGTCCGCCGATGTCACCTATCGAGGTGAGGAACACCATCACGCCTGCCATCAGGATGTGGGGGTAGATGCCTTGTATGACAATGGAGGTGAGGGTCTTCATGACGCCCGCCCCCATCGACTGCGCCGCTTCCTCGATATGGCGGGGTACGGTCTTGAGTCCCGCGATGAGGACCAGGAGCGAATAGGGTATCGTGTGCAGGGTCTGCGTGATGACGAGGCCGAGCAGGCCATAGATCTGAGGGAACTGGATGCCCGCGAGCTTCAGCAGCTTGGTCAGCACGCCGGTGCGGCCGAGCAGGATGATAACCGAGAAGCTCGAGATGAAGGCGGGGGTGATCAGCGGGATGGTGAGCAGGCCTATCCACACACCGGCGGACCGCACCCTGAACTTGGTTACCAGCAGCGCCAGCGGAAGCGATACGACGAGACTAGCCGCAGTGGTCAGAAACGCGAGGAAGAACGTGTTCCAGGTAACCTTGAGAATGTAGGAGAAGAACTTGGGCGGCAGCGGTTCTGTCGTTCCGAAAACCGACACAAACGAAGAGATTATCAGGTTTACGATTGGGTACACCAGAAACAGGCCGACGAATGCGATGGCGAGGCCGTAGATAAGCCGTATTTCGACCGGGTCGCTGTGGATCCGTCCGGTTTTGGTCATGAGCGGTATTCCTTATGGACGAGAGGCTGACGCGCTCGTCTGCACGAGCCGCGGCAGCCTGCGCTGGCACTACTTCAGGCGGATGTATTCGCCGAACTTCTGCTCGATCTCGGGGCGGGCCTTCTCTGCGAGGACGGAATCGGGGGTCAGTATGACCTTGATCTTCGAGCTCACCGACTCGAGCGAGGCTGGATCCGACGCGGGTAGGACACCCGTCTTGACGGGGATGTACAGGAACTGCGCGCCGTAGGACTGCATCTGGTCGCTTAAGATGAATTCGATGAACTTCTTGGCGAGGTTGGGGTGTTTGGCGCCGGCGACCACGCCCATGGCGTTGTCGGCGACCATAGCGCCATCCTCGGGGAAGATGAAGTTGACCGGGTTGCCGCTCTTGCGGGACACGAGAGCCGGACGTGAGAGGCCGATCGTGAAGGCGAACTCGCCCTTTTCGCAGAGCGTGTAGATCGCCGAACTGGAATTGGAATAGTAGGACACATTCTTGTTGATCGCGTCCCATACATCCCAGACCTTGGCCCCGTAGATCTGGTAGCTGGCCATGATGGCGGTGACGGCGGTTGAGCTTTTGAGCGGGTTGGCGGACATTACCATGTCCTTGTACATGGGGTTGCCGAGGTCCTTGAAGTTCTTCGGCAGAGGCAGATTTTTCTCCTTGACTAGGTCTTCGTTGTACATGATGCCGGTGAACATCATGTTAAAGACATGGAAGTAGTTGTCCTTGTCACTGAGCGGCAGTATCTTCCCGCCTATCTTGAGTGACGGGACGAAGCCCTTGACCTTGGGCTCGAACGCCTGCAGAAGGCCCTGCTTTTTCGCGTACAGATAATTGGCTGTGTCGCCGGAGTGCATGATGTCGGCCTGCGGGTTGCCCTTCTCGGCCTCAAGCTTCTTTATCATCGCCTCGGTTCCACCCGGGTTGATAACGTACACCTTGACCCCTGGGTTGAGTTTCTCGAACTCAGCTTTCATCGTGTCCGCATATTCCGCGAAGATCGTGGAATAGATGACGAGTTCCTTTTCCTGGGCTTGGGCGCTTGCTGTCCTGAGCAGCGGCAAGGCGACCAACGCCAGCATTCCGAGGATAGCCAGTCTCTTAAGCATTTTGTTCACGGGAACCTCCTTGATCACTTTAGTATCGGGTTGATTTTGACCCACCGACGCCAGTCTGCAAACAAAACTGCGCGAAAGGTCAAATTTAGCACTTGAACGGGGCTATCACAGCCTCGGTACCCTTGTATTCGGCGACTATTCGTTTGTCGGAGATAGCCCGGTCAGTACCGATTTCTTGTTGTTACTATTGTTTTGGTTTGATTATCGTTGTCAAAGTTCTGGATCCATGCGTTGCCGTTCCACGAATAGAACCAATAGTTGTCGGATGCGAAACCGCCAAACGTTGACCGTGAGGGAGCGGGGGCGTACCTGTGCGTTTGTGTCAATCGGACAATGTTACTGCCACTGGGAGCAGGCAGTAGCGGCCACACAGCCGTGCCCGTATCACGGCACAATGCCGGCATGGCGACTGTCCTGCCAAATAGGACTTAAGCCTGTTTCTGAGAATCATCTTGCCGTAGCACGTTTTCAGATATTCTAGTAAGAGATACCCGTGGACTGGGTATGATGCGTCTGCCTGTTCTGGATAATGACCCATCCCATATCGATGAAGCCGTTACCGGGCAGCTTTTCCTGAGCGCCCTTGAGCCAGGGGCAATAGTGTTGATAGCTCCTATCCGTCAACCCATAGGGATGCCATCGCAACCGGCAGCGAATCTTGTCCCGTACCTGTTCGACAGTGTAGAGTAATGGCATGAAATACAGAAAATTCCCCATGATGCCCGCTCTCTCCGTTTCGGCCCTTGGACTGGGTATGATGCGTCTGCCCGTTCTGGATAATGACCCCTCCCATATCGATGAAGCCGCCACCGAACGGCTCTTCCTGAGCGCACTTGAGCAAGGCGTCAACTACGTCGATACCGCCTATCCGTATCATAATGGCAAGAGTGAGATCGTCACTGGCACCATCATCAAGCGACACGGTCTCAGGTCAAGAGTGCTCCTTGCCACCAAATGTCCGGTGTGGCTGGTGCAAAATGAACAGGACTGGGAACGGCTCCTTGCCGAACAGCTTGAGAAGCTGCAAACTGAATACATCGATTTTTACCTGCTTCACGCGCTCAGCGCCGGACGCTGGGAGACTATACTGAAACATCGTGGCCTTGAGATGCTGGAGAGGGCCAAGGCGCAAGGCCGGATCCGCCACATAGGATTTTCGTTCCATGACTCGCATGATGTATTCAAACGCATAACTGATGGGTACCAGGGCTGGGAATTCTGCCAGGTTCAGTACAATTATCTCGATACGGACTATCAGGCAGGGCTTGCAGGCATACGGTACGCCGCGGAGCGGAATATCGGCGTCATAGTGATGGAACCGTTGCGTGGTGGTGCCCTGGCGAAGCTGCCCGAACCGGTGTCCAGGATCTTTGCCGCAACCGGGCACAGCCGTTCCGCCGCAGAATGGGCCTTGCGCTTTGTATTGGATCGACCCGAGGTGGTGACCACCCTTTCCGGCATGGGATCCGTCGAACAAGCTCTTGAAAACAGCGCGGTGGCTGGCGCGATGGAACCGGATACACTGCAGGGCAAGGAGCTGTCAGCCTATTCGGCGGCCGCTACCTATTACCGCGAAAAGATGCCTGTCCCTTGTACAAGCTGTGGCTACTGCTCGCCGTGCCCGAATGGTGTGGCCATCCCCGATGTATTCTCGGTATATGATTCCGCCATTGCATTTGACCGGCTATCCGAGAATTCCAGATGGTATCAAAAGGCGTATGTATCCGAAGGCAAGGGCGCCGATTCCTGCGTCGCATGTGGGGAGTGTCTACCCAAGTGTCCTCAGCACATAGACATCATAAGTTCCCTGGCCGAGGCCCATCGGGCACTGGCTGGCTAAGCGGCGAAGCCAACGCATCTTCGCCGCTATCGCGCTCGCTCGCGACGGTTCTTCGGTTCGGCTCCCTTCTGACGCGATTACAGAAAAAGCCCGCCAAGTGGCGGGCTTCTCATTGGATAGCGTCAGAAGGGAGTCGCCCCTACGCATCGGTGCCATCCTGGCACCTCGCTCCGGGCCGGGGTGCTCGCTTTCGCGGCCTTCCATGGCCGCTATTCCTCGCTATCGCTCGGCGCTCGCACCCGTTCGGCTCCCTTCTGACGCGATTACAGAAAAAGCCCGCCAAGTGGCGGGCTTCTCATTGGATAGCGTCAGAAGGGAGTCGAACCCTCGTCTCCAGCTTGGAAGGCTGGGGTAATAGCCGTTATACGACTGACGCAGGTCGGTGGTCGTTGCCGGAATACGTCCATTACTATGGGCGGCTGAACGTGTGCGACGATACCATTCGGGGGGCCGGCGCGTCAACACGCGTGGCCATTGGCATCGGTGGTACTTGCAAATTCCCGTTTCTTGCTCGATAGTAAGCGGCGTCTTGCGGAGGTTCAACGTGTCCGATACCAGACATTTCCTGAGGGTCGTCAAGGTTGAGCTCGAAGATATGCTGGATGACATACGATGTCGGATTCAATTGAATGACGCACGGTTTCAGCGCGAGGACATAACGCACTATGTCCATGATGAGAACCTGGCGTTCCTGAACCGTGAGATCGAGGCCTTGGCCAATTTTATGGGTATTGTTGACGGAATCGATCCGGCGATCTATAAAGACGTGGATGAAATTGAGGCCGCCCTGCTGGATAAATCAAAGAGTCTAGTCGCCAGGATGGAAGATCCAGAGGCTATCCATATTCAGCTCAAGCGAAAAATGCGTAAGGTTCGTATGTTTTTGTCGTCGGATGCAATAGAACCGGCATCCCGATAGCTACGATAGAAAGAGGAAGCCATGGATATTCGCGTACAGGAACTTCTTGACAGGATAAAAAAAGATGGAGTTGAAAGCGCCGAGGCAGAAGCTGCGAAGATTCGTTCGGATGCGGAGGCACGTCGCGACTCGATCATAGCCGCCGCCGAAAAGGAAGCCAAGGCGATTGTCGAGCGCGCCAAGGCCGATGCGGCTCGAACTGAAGAATCGGGCAAGGCCGCCCTGGTTCAGGCCTCGCGGGACCTTCTGCTCGCGTTTCGCGGACAGGTAGAACAGACGCTCGGTCTTATCGTGAAGTCCGATATTGAAGCATCTTTCGACGCGGACGTAATCAAGAAAGCGTTGCCGGCCATACTCGAAGCCTGGTCGCGCGATGGTCGTGATGATCTGACCGTGTTGCTTCCCGCCAAGGACCTGAAGGCTCTGGATGCATATTTCAGGGACAAACTGGGTGTCGCATTCAAGAAGGGGCTGGAGATCAAGCCGCTCAAGGATACAAAGGCCGGGTTCAGAATCGCCGAAAAGGGCGGTGCGGTATACTATGATTTCTCCGCGGCTTCGGTGGCCGACATGATCGGAGCGTATTTGAACGCCCGATTGGCTTCCATCGTCGCGGAGGCGGCGAAGTAGCGCCGCCATGTCGTCGTACTTCTATTTCTCGGCCACCTTGCCGGCGCTTCAGGCCTCCGCGTCCGCGCCGCCATTATCGCATGAGGAATTCATGGAGCAAGCTTCACGGTTCCTTTCTGCCAAGGATATGGCGGTGCTCAGCGGTGCGCGGCTCTTTCTGCCGGAGGATGGATCCTTCCCAGTTTCCGTTTCGTCGTCGCCGCTCCTGGCCCGCTATTATCGCTGGGAGCTGGCCTTGCGCAATGACCTGGCCAGGCTTCGCGCGGGGCGGCTGCAGAAGCCAGTGGACAAGCATGTCCGGCCTGGCGAGCCGGAATGGGATGGCGCCAGAACGGCTCAGGCGGCATTCCAGGCAGATGATCCGCTACAGGGCGAGTTGCTCATAGAGCGGGAGCGCTGGTCCCTGATCGAGACCCTGGCCGTGAACAAGTTCTTCAATATGGAATACCTGATTGCCTATGCTCTGCACCTGCAGGTGCTCGAACGCCGCGCGCGCTTCGATATCCAGCGGGGGCAAGAAGGCTACCGGACCGTTTATCGGTCCGTTCTCGATACCGCGGACTACCGCGACGAATCCGGAGAGACCAAATGACTAACACCAAAGGCGCGGTCACGGGAGTGAACGGCAACATGGTCAGTGTTCGCGTCGACGGCGCCGTTTCCATGAACGAAGTTGCCTTCATCGTCGTTGACCAGAAGAGACTCAAGGCGGAAATAATCCGCGTCCAGGGCGACATCGTTCAAACCCAGGTTTTCGAGATGACCAAGGGCATCAAGGTTGGCGATTCGGTGGAGTTCTCCGGCGAAATGCTCGCCGTTGAACTAGGGCCCGGACTGCTTGGCAAGATTTACGATGGATTGCAGAATCCGCTTCCGGAAGTAGCCCTCAAGACCGGCTACTTTCTGGAGCCAGGCGTGTATCTCGACGCGCTTTCCCGCGAATCGACATGGGACTGGACACCTCTGGCCCAGGCTGGCGACAGGGTAGAACGAGCCGATGTGCTGGGAACGGTTCCCGAAGGTGCCTTCGTACATCAGGTCATGGTTCCATTCAGCCTTAAGGGCACCTGCACGCTGCAATCGATAAAACCAGCGGGACGCTATACCGTAACCGAGACCATAGCCACGTTGCTGAACGATGCCGGAGAAGCGATACCGGTTACGATGATGTTCGAGTGGCCGGTCAAACGCGCCATCGACTGCTACGCCGAACGACTGAAGCCCGTTGAGCCTATGGTCACCAAGAACCGCATCATCGATACGTTCTTCCCGGTGGCCAAGGGCGGAACCTATTGCATTCCTGGCCCGTTCGGCGCTGGCAAGACGGTGCTGCAACAGGTGACGAGCCGTAACGCCGACGTGGACATCGTTATCATCGCCGCATGCGGCGAGCGGGCAGGTGAGGTTGTCGAGACCCTGAAGGAGTTCCCGGAGCTCATTGATCCGCGTACCGGCAAGTCGCTCATGGAGCGGACGATAATCGTCTGCAATACTTCATCGATGCCGGTCGCCGCACGCGAGGCTTCGGTGTATACCGCGGTGACCATGGCCGAATACTACCGGCAGATGGGGCTCGACGTGCTGTTGCTCGCCGATTCCACAAGCCGCTGGGCACAGGCCATGCGCGAGATGTCGGGCCGGCTCGAGGAGATCCCGGGCGAAGAGGCATTCCCCGCGTATCTGGAATCCGTGATCGCTGGATTCTACGAGCGGGCGGGTATAGTCAGGCTCAAGGATGGCAGGACCGGATCGGTGACGATCGGTGGCACTGTTTCACCGGCAGGTGGCAACTTCGAGGAGCCGGTAACGCAGGCGACACTCAAGGTGGTCGGTGCCTTCCACGGGTTGTCGCGCGAGCGTTCCGATGCCCGCAAGTACCCCGCCATCCATCCGCTCGATTCTTGGTCAAAGTACAAAGGGCTTCTGGACGGCAACCAGGTCTCCTGGGCACATGGATTCCTGTCGCGCGGCGCCGAGGTCGGGCAGATGATGAAGGTCGTCGGCGAGGAAGGCACGAGCATCGATGACTACATGGTATACCTCAAGAGCGAGTTCCTCGATGCCGTCTATCTACAGCAGAACTCATTTGACGCGGTCGACGCCGCCGTATCACCGGAGCGCCAGCAGGCGATGTTCTCCAGATCGGTACGGGTTCTCGGCTCTTCATTCGACTTCAAGGACAAGGATACGTCGCGGACCTGGTTCAATCAGTTGCGCCAGCGTTTCCTGGACATGAATGGCATTGAATGGGGAACGGCAGCGTTCAAGAAGGCCGACGAGGAACTCGCTACCTTCATAGCCGAGCGTGTCTCGGGCCTGGACAAGACCGCTGCCCACATCATCGAAAGCCTGGAGTGACGGACATGAAGAAGGTATATTCTCGCATCGAATCGATAAAGGGCAATGTCATCAGCGTCCGCGCCACGGGCGTAGCCTATGGAGAGCTCGCTGAGGTCAGCACACGCTTCGGTGTGTCGCTCGCCGAGGTCAACCGGCTATCTGATGACCTGGTATCGCTGCAGGTCTTCGCCGGTGGTCGTGGTATTTCCACGGGCGACGAGGTGCGCTTCCTGGGCAACCCTATGCGCGTCTCGTTTGGCGACGAGCTCAAGGGCCGCATATTTACCGGCTCTGGTGAGCCACGCGACAACGGGCCTGCATTGCACGAGAACCTGATCCCCATCGGCGGCCCTTCGGTCAACCCTATCAACCGCATCATACCGCGCGAGATGATTCGAACCGGCATTCCGATGATCGATCTGTTCAACACCCTGGTCAAGAGCCAGAAGCTGCCGATATTCTCGGTCTCGGGCGAGCCGTACAACCAGTTGCTGGCCAGGATAGCTATGCAGGCAGAGGTTGATCTGATCATCCTTGGCGGCATGGGCCTCAAGTACGACGATTACCTCTTCTTCAAGGATACGCTCGAAGAGGGCGGCTCGCTGCAGAAGACCATCATGTTCGTGCACACCGCGGCGGATCCGGTGGTCGAGTGCCTGATGGTGCCGGACATAGCCCTGGCGGTGGCCGAGCGTTTTGCCCTGAAGGGGCTGAATGTCCTGGTGTTGCTGACAGACATGACGAACTTTGCTGACTCCATGAAGGAAATCGCCATAACGCAGGAGCAGGTGCCGTCAAACCGCGGTTATCCAGGTGACCTGTATTCGCAGCTGGCGTCACGTTACGAGAAGGCGGTTGACTTCGCCGACTCGGGCTCCATCACGATCCTGGCTGTCACGACCATGCCTGGTGACGATGTGACGCACCCGGTGCCGGACAATACCGGCTACATAACCGAGGGGCAGTTCTACCTCAAGGGCGGACGAATCGAACCGTTCGGCTCGCTGTCACGCCTCAAGCAACAGGTGAATGGGCGCACGAGGGCGGACCATCGCGCCATCATGGACGGCATGATCAAGCTGTTCGCCGCCTATCGCGATACGCTGGAGAAGAAGTCCATGGGCTTCCAGATGTCAGCCTGGGACGTCAAGTTGTTGAAGTACGGCGAGCTGTTTGAAAAAGAGATGATGGATCTGTCGGTCAATATCCCGCTGGAAGGCGCGTTGGACAAGGGCTGGGAAATTCTGGCATCGTGCTTCGAACCTCAGGAAACGGGCCTCCAGTCGAAGCTTATCGAGCAATTCTGGCCCAAGAAGGCGTGAGCTAACGTGGCAAAGATAAAGCTGACAAAGAACGAGCTGAAGAAGCAGAAAGACGCGCTCAAGATGTACAAGCGCTATCTGCCGACGCTTCAGCTCAAGAAGCAGCAGCTGCAGACCGAGATCCGGGGCATAGAGGCACGGGCGAGGGCTGTGGCCGCCGAGCGCGACAGACAGCTGGCCGAGTTCAATGCCTGGGTAGCCGTCTTCGGTGAGGAAGACGCGATCCGCCGGCCTGACGGCGGTTGGATCATTTCCGCCGGCACCATCAGGACAGCCACTGGCAACATTGCCGGAGTCGACATCCCGCTTTTCAAGGGTGCTGACTTTGTAATTGATGACTACGATTTATTCTCGAAACCGCTCTGGGTGGACCGCGCGCTTGAACGGCTTCGTGGCATGCTGACCCTCGATCTGGAGATCAAGGTACTCGAGGAACAGATAGCCAGGCTGGAGAAGGAGCTGCGTACGACGACACAGCGCGTCAATCTGTTCGAGAAGGTGAAGATCCCTGAAACGGCATCGAACATCAAGAAGATTGGCATCTACCTTGGCGATCAGCAGACGGCGCAGGTCGTCAGGGGCAAGATGGCCAAGCGCAAGGTCGAGAGGGCGGCATCATGATAGCACCAATGAAGCACGCGTTCATCGTGCTCGTCGATCGTGACAAGCGCCAGTCGTTGCGGGAACTACGAAGGCTTGGCGTGTTGCACCTTGAGCCGATAGCCGGAAGCGGTCAGGCCTATGAAGACCTGGTCTCCGCCAAGGACTCGATGTCACGCGCCTTGGGGCTGATATCCGAATCCAAAGCCGGGCCGGCCGTCCAGGACATGGATGTGCAGGCGGGCATCGAACTGGCTGCCGATATCAGACGCCTCGAAGGCGAGATGAAGGCCGCTCTCGATGAGGCCGTCGGTACCGTCCGCGAGATAGAGCGTGTCAGGCCATGGGGAGATTTCGACCCAGCCATGCTCAAGGAACTTGCGGCACGCGGCGTAGCATTCAGGCTGGTTGAGCTTGCTGCAAAGAAGCTGGGCGAATTGCCCGTCGACCTGGACTACGTCACTCTCGGTTCGGTAAAGGGAATCGTCAGGCTGGCGTTGCTGGCGGAGCCCGAGGTGGAACTGCCCGCGGAGTGTCTTGAATTTGCCGCACCGGCGATGAGCCTTTCCGCTCTTGAGAGCGCTCTCTCCGAGGAACGGTCACGGGCGGAGGCCGCCAAGGCTGCCATCGCGGCCAAGGCACCGTACGCGGTGGGGTTGGCCAAGGCGCTGGTCAAGGTTGAACGGGAGATCATGTTCGAGGCGGCCCACTCCGGCATGCCAACAGGCGACGGAGTGGCCTGGTTCTCTGCATGGGTGCCGGTGGCCGATGAGCCGGCTCTGGTCAAGGCCGCAGCGGCGGCTGGCTGGGGTTTACTGCTCGATGTTCCCCAGGATGACGAGCAGCCTCCGACCAAGGTGGAGAATCCCGCGCTTGTGCGCATGATAGCGCCGGTTTTCGATTTTCTGGGAACGGTCCCCAATTATCGTGAATACGATATTTCTGGCCTGTTCCTCTTTTTCTTCACCTTCTTCTTTGCGATGATATTCGGCGATGCAGGCTACGGGACGATATTTTTCCTGCTGGGACTGGCTCTGGCGCTGAAGACCAGGCTTAGTGGCAAGCGCGTGCCCGATGTGATGCGGCTGATGCTGGTGCTGACAGGCGCCACTGTCGTATGGGGAGCGCTGACGATGACATGGTTCGGGGTATCGCCGGACAAGGTGCCGTCGGTTCTCCAATCGCTGGCGTTGCCATGGCTGTCCAATGCCAATCCGGAGTCAGGTGACAACGTCAAGGTGCTCTGCTTCATGCTTGGACTCGTGCAGTTGTCCATAGCGCACCTGAAGAACATACGCAGGGACTTCCCGTCTCCCAAGTTCATAGCCCAGTTCGGGCAGTTGATCATGGTTGACGGAATGTTCTTCCTGGTGCTCAATCTGGTCATCAGTACTACGAAGTATCCCATTCCGATGTGGGCTCTGTACCTGGTGCTTGCGGGATTCATTCTGAACTTCATGTTCGCCAACTGGGAAAGCGGCCATGGCATCGTGATGGGCCTCGTCAAGAGCGTCATCGGAAGCCTGGCGAACATCGTCTCGATATTCCTCGGAATCGTCAACATCTTCGCGGACATCGTATCGTACATCCGTCTGTGGGCCGTAGGATTGGCGGGGCTGGCGATAAGCCAGACCATAAACAACATGGCCGGCCCGATGTTCGGTCATCTGGTACTGTACGCGGCCGGCATCCTGCTTCTGGTATTCGGCCATGGGCTCAATGTGATCATGAGCCTCTTGTCCGTGGTCGTCCATGGTGTTCGTCTCAATGTTCTGGAGTTTTCGGGCCATCTCGGTATGGAGTGGTCCGGCTATAAATATGAACCGTTCAAGGATCCCGTTCAGGCGGAACGGGCTGAAATGGAAAGGAGCCTCTCATGAATATCGGTATGATCGGCGTAGCCGCCGTACTCGGACTGTCGGCCATCGGATCGGCCATCGGCGCTGGCATCGCGGGACAGGCCGCCATCGGCGCCTGGAAGCGCAACTATCTGGCCAACAAGCCTGCATCGTTCCTCCTCGTGGTATTCGCGGGAGCGCCATTGACGCAGACAATCTATGGCTTCATCCTGTTGCAGCGTATGATGACCTCGACCAAAGATCCATTCCTTCTACTCTCCGCAGGCGTCATCGGCGGTATCGCGATGGGCATGTCGGCTATAGCCCAGGGCCTTGCCAGCGCGTCCTCCTGCGACGCCTTTGGTGAGACAGGCAAGGGATTCGGACAGTACATCACGGTGGTTGGCCTCTGCGAGACCGTAGCGCTCTTCGTGATGGCCTTTACGTTCGGAGCAATCTGAGTCTGTCTCTTGATCAAGCATTGTAAGGCGGAGGCGTGGAGTAGTACTCCTCGCCTCCGCCCTTTTTGATAGCAAGCAGGTTGTGGCATGACTGTGACAGATGCCCCGGCCTTCGGTATAATGGATATATGTCGAGCAAAACACGTATAGTCAAGGTTGGTTCAGTCTTGGTCGGCGGGGGGCACAGGCCGTCCGTCCAGACCATGTGGAAGGCGCCACTGACCGCCGATGGGCTCAGGCCTGTCGCTGAGCGGGTCCGAGTGCTTGCAGGTCTTGGCTGCGGCATATTGCGGTTTTCGACTCCTGACATGCACCAGGCCGAGTTGCTTGGTGCTCTTGCCCCCATGGTGGATATACCGCTGGTCGCCGATGTGCACTTTGACTGGCGCATTGCGCTCCGGTGCATGGATTTTCCCATTGCCAAGATTCGTGTAAACCCAGGCAATCTCGGTGAGCCGTGGAAGCTCAGGGAGGTCGCTGCCAAGGCGGCCGACAAGGGGGTGCCGATACGGATAGGAGTCAATGCAGGCTCCCTGCCCGCTGACCTGAAGGATGAGCCTGACCGGGCCAACGCCATTGTCGCGGCAGCGGAACGCGAGGTGGCCGCATTGGACGCGTTGGGTTTTGCCAACGTGATTGTCTCGATGAAGGCCAGTGGGGTCGAGGAGACGATTCGGGCGAACAGGCTGTTTGCCGAGCGATTCGACATTCCTCTGCACATCGGTGTTACCGAGGCGGGGCCGCTTGTTCAAGGCTGTGTACGCAGCGCCATAGCCATCCATACACTATTGGCAGAAGGCATAGGCGACACCATACGGGTTTCATTGTCGGACGAGCCGGAGAATGAGGTTATAGCCGGTACTGAAATCGTAGCCCTTGGCACAGGCCGACGCGAGAGCGCCGACATCGTCTCCTGCCCGCGGTGTGGTCGTGCGGGTTTTGACACACATGCCTTTGTCGAGCGCTGGCGCGACCGGATCTATTCCATAAGGCGGCCGATCACCGTCGCGGTTATGGGTTGTGTCGTCAATGGTCCTGGCGAGGCGCGGCACGCCGATATAGGCATCACCGGCGCGGGCGACAAGATCATCATCTTCAGAAAGGGAGAAATCGTCAGAACGTGCACGCCGGAAACAGCCGATACTGTATTCGGGGAGGAACTTGCCCGACTATGATCAAAACTTCCGGAGCCAGCGCCTTTGGCTGCGCACTGCTGTTCTGTGTGACACTCTCATTGCCCGCACAGACTATAACCGACAGGAATACCGATCCGGCATGGCTCAGTCTGGAGCGCGGCAAGCAGGCATATGCCTCCAGGGGGTTCGGCGATGCGATCGTTGCCTTTGACAGGGCTATCAATGTCCGTAGGACCGCCTTCGCCGCTGCTGCCGATAGGCTGGACAAGGCTCTGAGTGCAAAGACCATCAAGACGGCGAATGACTCGATCAAGTTGGCTCTGGCAAATCTTGCTGCTGAAGACTTGCTGCAACGCGATTACGCGCTTATCGTGCGATCACATGGCTCTTCGACCAAGACACTGCTTGAGGCCATCCGCAAGGAGCGCATTTCCGAAAGCCATCGTGCGTTCATAGAAGTATTGCTGCAGGTTCTGGAGTATCGGCCAATCGAATCGCTCGATGACTCAATCCAGGCCATGAGGAGTGTTGTGGCGCGTCTTCAGCGCTACCCCGAGGCAGAGTACTGGAAGGGCAAGGTCTTCATGCTCGAGGGCGAGATGGCACTCGCCGAGAGCCAGATGCAACGGGCGCTTTCCATGCGCGATTCACTCGAGATTCCCGACGAGCAATACACCATCATGTATTCAATGGCCGATCTGTATGGCGCACGCGATGACTATGTGGCGTGGGAGAACGAGATGAATGCCATCGTGGCTGGTGACGCATCCCTGGATCCATATCTTGAGGATGCGATGATGGCCACTCTCGTCGATGGCGGTTTCAATCGTTTCATGGTGTTGTACCGGATAGAGCCAACATACGCGCTTGAGGCGAATGCCGCCTTGGCTGAATTCTATCTTGACAGGGGCAGGGCTGCAGCTATGCTGCATGCTGCCGTAGCCCTGAACATGACCCTGACGCGCGCCGTCAATATGCTCAGGGCCAAGGACAGGGATTTTTCGTGGACTACTCTGCAAAATTTCATGAAACTGGCTTTGCAGAGGTCAGAAGTGACGGAATTTCTTGAATCCGCAAGGCTGTACAGGCAAATGCTGACACTGGCTGATGCGATGTACATCGCGGGAGCCCGCACGAACGCCATCCAGCTCTGGAAGGCGATAGTTTCGGTCGGCATCCTGCCACAATCATCGGTGGCTTCCGCCAGGCTGGCCGATCCTTCTACCGCCGTGCGTCGCAGTGCGCCGTGACTAGAGGGGCATTTCCTCTATCGTTTCATCCAGTATTTTGGCTACAAGTTCGCGGATGAACGGGTCCGCTATCGAATAGACCCGCTTTGTCTTCTGGACCTCTGCCGAAACGATGCCCGACTCCTTGAGTATGGCTAGATGCTGTGAGATTACGGGCTGGGGCTGCTTGAGACACTGCCATAGATCCGTGACGCACGGGTCTTCCTGACGGGCTATGAGGCACAGCAACTTGAGCCTGATGGGGTGTCCCACGGCCTTGAGCTTCTTTGCGTACTCAGAGAGCAACTTTCCATCGCAGGTCGATTCGGTGATCATTGAGTAATACTATCAGAAAAACTGTTTTGTTTCAACCGTGATTGCATCTCGCGTTCGGCTCCGGATGCCAGGTACTCGGCTATTACCTGGCGCTCGTCGTCGCCGCATTCGAGCGAGAAGGCAAGGGCTCCCGAGTTCCTGAGCAACTTGCATTGCAGCGTCAGGATGCGATCATCGATCCGGAGCGATGCGTCTTCCACAATCGTTCCTGGTTCAAGATCCGCGACCAAGGCAGGTGAATCGGGTACAAAGGACAATCCGCTGGTTGACAGCAGTTCTATTCTTCCTGGAATCGGCATGAACGTGAATGGGTGCGACATGATGAATCCAAGCCTGTCCCACGCGCATGGCACGTAGCGGTCGGAGGCTCGCGCATCCTCTATGTGGATATAGCGCTTGAGTATGGCCTGGAACCTGCCAAGCTCCACCTTGTCTGCCAGATCTTCCTTGATGACGCCGTTGACCTCGAGATAGGCGGCCTTGGCCGCCTCTTCAAACGGAAAATAGGCGCCTTTGAGCAGGATAATGGCGCAAGCGGATTTGGGACGCGATGCCCTGATGTCGACAACAATGGTCTTCCAGTGGCGCGGAAAATCCCGGGCGCTCATGATGACCGCATCCGGGGCTATTTCGTCGAGGTTGTCCAGAGCCTTGATGGGATCACGATACCTGATCACATCGAGGCCCAGAGGCTGGATATAGAATCGGACTATGTCAGCTATGGCATCGTCCTCGACGACCAGCAGAGCCTTCATTCAGTGCCTTTGTTCATGACAGTATAGGCGACGATGTACCAGATATCATCGCGTCGCTCCAGCTCGTACCTGTATTCCTTGACCATCTTGAAGCCATCATAATCGAACTTCTCCATGACGGCAACGGTGCCGTACGACTCTCCATATCTGGTCTCGATTATCTGGTAGGAGCTTGGAATGACAACGATGTCGGAATCGACCATGTTTGCCATAAGGTCAGCCTTGTATGCCGCAAGCATGCTGCGCCGCCCGTCATCGGATTCGCGGTCGAATGATCGCTTCTTGTCAGGATTGGCCTTGAGTAGTCGTTCTATATCCAGATAGAGGAAGAATTCGTTCCATTGGCTCTTCTGCCTGGCGTGGATGGTCCTGCTCACCACTTCATCGGGGCCGATCCTTTCAGCCTTGAGAATTTCAGCTGTACCTTCCCTGAACGATTCCGCGACAGCCGGTGATGGCGCGCCCGGCCTGACCGACAGCGACAGGGAGTTTGACTTGATGGCGCTGCCGGCGGAACCATGGGGTATCAGTTCCGGGTACACCAAGCAGTTGATTACAAAGGCTCCAGGTTCGGAAATCGAGACATAATCCCGCAAATCCTCCACAAAGGAGTATTCCTCGCCGGGTTCAAGGGCGAGTTCCCGGTAGAAGATGGGGGCGCTCGATGACATGGTCCGTTTCCATGAATCACTGGCGTCAAGAGCCCGGTTTGACATGGTCCTGACATCGAATCCCACCGACAGACGCTTCTCGTCGGCCAACTTGAAGCGCCATGGCGTGGCGGTTCCGTTTCGAATCGTCACTTTTATGAAGACTTCGGAACCCGGAACATAGACGCGCTTGTCAAAAAAGGCAATAGATACATCCGCCTGAGCCGAAGCCAGGCTTAAGGCGAACGCGGCGAACAGCGCGGCCAGGACGCGACTCTTTGGGTACACCTACGTCTCCTTGTGCGCGCCGGCGCGATTCGTGTACTATAGGCGGCGCGCTATCCTTTATGATTGTCGGACGATTTGCATGAACTCCTTACGACTTGAAAATGCATCAAAACGGCTTCTCGGCTATCAACCCGTATCAGAGGTGTTGAAACGCCTCAAGGCTGGTGCCTTTCCTGTAGATTGCTCCGAGCTCGAAGTGCCGTTCGCGGCATTCATCGTAGCCGCCGCTGCACGCGATTCAGGGCGGCCAACGGCGGGAACACGCAACCGCAGATACCTCGTTGTAACGCCCACGGACCTTGAGGCGGAGTCATTTGCCAACGATTGCGAGGCCGCCGGCGTCGCAGCCACCATCTTCCCATGGTGGAAGACCGCGGCGTACCGCCCTGTCGAGCCTCGTTCTGCGGCCTTTGGCCAGCGCGCGGCATCGCTTGCGGCGATGCTCGATGACGAAGGTCCACGCGTCATGGTCGCAAGCCAGCGCGCCGTAATGACACCTGTCCCGCCGCGAGAGTCTTTCGAGCGCGGTCTGTTTCGGGTGCGCGCCGGCGACTCCATAGACGCTGTCGCATTGGCAGACAGGCTCGCGTCGTGGGGATACCTTCGTGTGCCGCGCGTCAGCCTTCCTGGCGAGTTTGCGCTGCGCGGCGAGGTCATCGATATTTTCATGCCAGGCGATGAGGATGCGTGGCGTATCGTGCTGGCGTATGATGAAGTCGAGGAACTGAGGCGTTTCGAGCCGGTATCACAAGCCTCCAGGCCGGACCGGCCCAAGACCGTGCTCCTGAGGCCAGCGCGCGAGCTGGTATGGACTGCGGAGCTGGCGGAGAAGGCCGGCCTGGCGCTCTTGGCATGCCCGGCGCCTGGTGGTGAGAGTAGATCCGAGGCCGTGGCGATCATCGTTGAATCGCTTGTCCAGCGTGGTGAGGCCCGCGGCGAGGAAACGCTGTACCCGTTGGCATATGGTCGCCCCTCGAGCCTGTTCGAGTATCTGGGCGGCGATGATGTTGTCGTCCTGGTGGAGCGCGAGCGACTGGCTGGTCAGACCGATGCGGTCAAGCGCGAATACTCGGGGCTCTACCGCAAGGCCATGATCGATGGTCCGGCGCCACCGCCCGAGTCGATACTGGTCGATTTCGAGACCGTGGTGACTTCGTTGCCACGCACCCTGTCAACCTGGTCGCTGAAGGACACGGAAAGCGCCGGGCGTCTGGCGTTCGGCTCGGAGGCTCCCCGGTCGTTCTTTGGCAATGTCAACTATTTCCGCGATGAGCTTGACTCGTTGCTGCGAGCCGGTTACGAAGTGCACGTCTTTGCCGAGAATGCGATGCAGGCGGAGCGCATCACATCACTTATCGCGCGGGACGAGGTCGCTGTCCATGCCGAGGGGCTGTCGGCGGGCTTTACCGTACCTGCTGCCAGGATCGCCTTTGTCCACGAGGGAGAGATATTCGGACGCAGGAAACGGGCCCCGAAATCACTGAAGACCGCGCGCTCCAAGGTCATCGACACCTTCGTTGAGCTTAATCCGGGCGATTTTGTAGTGCACGTCAACTACGGCATAGGCAGATTCACCGGGATAGAGCGTGTCAAGGTGCTGGGCAACGCCCGCGATTACGTAAAGATAGAGTACGCCGATGAAGAAAGCGTCTTTGTACCCATAGAGCAATCCAATCTTGTTCAGCGCTACATCGGCAACGAGGGCGACGAACCAAGGCTTGACAGGCTGGGTTCAAAATCATGGGAAAACCGCAAGAACAAGGTCAAGAAGTCGGTGGAGGATCTGGCCGAGCGCCTCATCCGCATATATTCAAGGCGCAAGCTGGCCCGCGGCTTCGCATTTCCGCCGGATGGCGAGTGGCAGACCGCCTTCGAGGCTGCGTTCCCGTACGAAGAGACACAGGACCAGCTGACATGCATCGATGATGTCAAGCGTGATATGGAGAGCGAGCGCCCCATGGATCGCCTGGTCTGCGGCGACGTTGGCTATGGCAAGACCGAGATAGCGATGCGGGCGGCGTTCAAGGCGGTAATGGGCGGCAAACAGGTCGCCTTTCTTGCGCCGACGACGATACTGGCCGAGCAGCATTACGAGAATTGCCAGGAGCGCTTCAGGGGCCTGCCCGTACGGTTTGGCATGTTGTCGCGTTTTGTAGAGAAAAGGGATCAGAAGACGGCGCTGGCCGGGGTCGCGGAGGGCTCCATCGATGTGCTTGTCGGCACGCATCGAATTCTGCAGAAGGATGTCGCGTTCAAGGACGTGGGGCTTCTCATCGTCGATGAGGAACAGCGATTCGGCGTAAAGGACAAGGAACGACTCAAGGAACTGAAGGCGAACGTGGATTGCCTGACGCTGACGGCGACACCGATACCGCGGACCCTGCATATGTCGATGCTCAAGATACGCGACCTGTCGGTGTTGACGACGCCACCCAGCAACAGGCATCCCATCCAGACGGTCGTCGATGAATTCCAGCCCGACCTCATAGCGAGCGCGATACGGCGGGAGGTCGAGCGTGATGGCCAGGTATTCTTCCTGCATAACCGCGTGCAATCGCTTGACGACACGGTGGCCTTCATCCAGCGGCTGGTGCCCGAGGTCATGGTCGAGAAGGCTCATGGCCAGATGGACTCGCACGAGCTTGAGGACATCATGCATAGGTTCATCCATCGCGGGTTCCATGTGCTGGTCTCAACAACCATAATAGAGAACGGCATAGACATTCCCAACGTCAATACCATTATCATTGACCGGGCTGACATATATGGCATCAGCCAGCTCTACCAGCTCAAGGGCAGGGTAGGCCGCTCCGACAGGCTGGCATACGCATACTTGTTCTATCCTGACGGCCGTGCGCTGTCCGAGCTGGCGATGAAACGACTGCAGATCATATCGGACTTCACCGATCTTGGTTCCGGCTTCAAGATAGCGATGAAGGATCTGGAGGTCCGCGGTGCCGGCAATCTGCTTGGTCGCGAGCAGTCGGGCGACATCTACTCGGTTGGCTTTGATCTGTATCTAAAGCTTCTCGATGAGGCTGTGGCCCGCCTTTCAGACGAGGGCTACAATCCAGAGGAAGAACCGTATCTTGAGCTGGAGTACAGCGGATTCATTCCGAACGAGTACATCGGTCAGCAGGCGGTCAAGATGGAAATTTATAAGAAGATAGCCTCCATCCTGTCGCAGGATGATCTGGAATCGTTGTACCGTGAACTTGAGGACCGATTCGGCCCGGTTCCGGAAGACGTGTCGAGCCTGTTGGCTCTGGCTGAAATACGCATTCTGTGCAAGAAGCTGTCGATCGCCACGCTGAAGGAGCGCAAGGGCTTCGTGACTGTGGAATTCTCCAAGGTATCGAAGATTTCGGTGGACAGGTTGTTGCGCCTGATGAAGGAAAGCGGTCAGAAGATCAAGCTTGATCCACACCGGCCCAATGTCTTGATGATAGCTACCGGACCCATAGGCCTGAAAGAGAAGAGCGAATTCATCCGCGAAAAACTAGCGGCCCTGGCTGGTTGATGCCGCGGCGGGTGCGCCCGCTCTTGGTGTGAGTCGCTCCGCGAAGCGATAGCTCTCGATGATCGATACGAGCTCCGGGGAAAACTGGATGGAGGCCCGCGCCTTCTGGACCCCGTTCTGCAGCCGTGTGTTTGTCAGGATGCTGCCGGGCACCGCGAACTGAAAGCTCTGGAAGAACAGCTTGGCCTGTATCGCTGTGCCGTTTTCGACCGCGGGCCCATTCATCGGCACCAAAAAGTCGAGTGTATCGCTGGCCAGGCCGAACAGGGCGACCTTGATCTGGCTAGCGCCGATGCCTATGGTCGTATAATTGTTGAACCCCATACTCCTGGCGGTCTCCGCATTGATGGGTATGATCTTGCCTCTGAAATCCTCATACTCGACCTTCAGCCTTTCAAGCAACATGAAGTAGTCACCAAGGATGGTGAGCAGATCGGGTGGACATGGCTTGAATTCGACATCCAGGAGTCCAATCGATTCACGGCCCTTCATGGCGCTGACCGATTTGAGTACGCAACGCGCGAATATCTTGAGCGGGGTAGGCGAATTGGCGGGCTGGAATACGAGCGTAAGCCCGGCCAGACCGTTGACATAACGCTGGAACAGCGACAGCTCTTCCCTCGAGAACGAGGCGATGAGTATGGCGCCGCGCATCGACAGCCGATACGGGACGCACACGATGTTGTATGTATCGAGCTTGATGAGCGTCAGGCCGGCCTTGAGACCCATGCGCGTCTGGGCAAATGGATTGATCGAAGCCGATTCGTTTTGAAACTGTATATTGATATCTTCTTGGGTCTGCTGCATACGCCTTCCAGTGTACCCGTGTTTATAAAATCGTCAAGCGCCACGGCGTCGTCGCGGCGGGATTCCGCGAGGCGCGTCGTTTCGGGGTCGGATCGGTCCGGCGACAGGCAGGGCCAGGAGCAGGAATACGGTGGGTATCTTGCCTATGTGCGGTGTCGCCGCCCGCCAGCGGCCGGCCTCCATCCGTATCACGCGCTCATCGGCGCTGGACAGTCCTGTCGCGGCGCAGAACAGGGTCTCCGGCCGCAGTACCTTGGCCGCGCTCGAGGCCATAGCGTCATTGCGGTATGGTGTCTCGATGAAGAGCTGTGTTGAACCATCGCGGGAGGAGCGAGCCTCCAGTTCGCGCAGTGCGGCCTCACGTCCAGCGGGTTCGGGCGGAAGATATCCGTTGAACGAGAATCGCTGGCCACCCAGGCCTGAAGCCATAATCGCCATCAGTATGGCGCTGGGGCCAGGCAACGGAATCACCCTGATGCCCGCTTTCCAGGCAGCTTCGACCAGTGCCGTTCCGGGGTCGGCGACGCAGGGGCTGCCCGCTTCCGATATGATTCCGGCGTGCCGTCCTGCCAACAGCGGCTCCAGGAGTGCAGGCAATTCTTGTGGCTGGGTATGCTCGTCGAGCTTGTAGAAACGCGCCGCGTCGAGTGCCTGCTGATCGATAACCTTTGACAGGAATCGCCGGGCGCTTCTGTCGTTTTCAACCACGAAATCCGCCATGCCGCGTATTACTGTGACGACGCGAGGCGCGAGCTCGAGACACGGGTCTCCATCGCCAACCGGCACTGGCACGAGATACAGGGTGCCCCTTGGCACGGCGTCGCCGCTCATCGGGACTGACCCTGCATATCGTACAGGAAGGCCGCCACAGCCGAGCCGTACCGGTCTGCCCGAACGGCATCCAGTTCGCGCTCGCGAGCCATCACAGAGGCCGCTGCCTCGGCCGTCTCTATCAACTTGGGAGTCAGGGGCAGACGTTGGCCTATCAGGGACAACTCCAGACTCCTGTCACGGACTATTGTCCGGCCCGCGGCTACCAGTCGCAGTTCCATGATGGTTCCTTTTTCAACCCGTGCAGCGGCGGAGAACGATGCCGGACATGGCTCGCCCCGTGTCTGCTCGCCGAGTCGTCGTATTGTTGCGAAGTCCCAATGAAGGCTTGGAATACGGATCCGTGTCATGATTGTCGATACAGGGAAGGCTGGCCGGCCATCCTCCCCAATCAGGGTATGGATGCCGGCCCACCGCGCTCCAGTCGTATCCCTCAGTTCGACGGCGGCGTCCATGCAGGCGAGTGCGGAGAAGCAGGTCATGAAGAAATCGTGGGCGGAGACATTGCCGCCTATCGTAGCCAGATTGCGCACGCTGGCCGTGGCTATCGATCTGATGCCTTCGCGGAGCGGATCCAGCGCGAGACTGTCTGGCAAAGACAGAATGGTAGACAGGGTTACACAGGCGCCGAGTTCCAGAAAACGGTCGGAGCGATGTACCGCGGTCAGTTCAGGGATGCCATGCAAGTCGAGAATCGATACCGGCCTGTCGTCGCCCGACCTGTCACCCTTTGTCATTATCAAGGTGCCACCGGCCCAAGGCATAGCTTGGGGTCTTCGTTTCATGAAGGCAATCGCCTCGGCGAGCGATTGCGGAGCGGCTACGTCCTCAACGCGCACGGCCGTACTTCCCGCCGAATTTCAGGTCGACCGCGGTGTGCACCGCCTGCAAGGTTGCCGATGGGGTTGCGCATCTGCAATATACCGACGATATCGTCTCCATGATCGTGTCCTCGGGCGGCTGTGCCGCCGCGTCCAGCAGTGAGCCCGCGGCCATATAGACAGCTGCGTCGCAGAACCCGCACAATTCGACGCCTTCCTGGCCGAAGCTCGTATGTACCAATTCGTGGGTGTCCGTGCTCTTGAATCCTTCATAGGTTATGATTTCGGCTCCGCGCACCCTGAATGCCGGTACCAGACAGGAATTGACCAGGTGGCCTCCAAGGAAGACGAGGCATTTGCCGCACCGGCCCTCGAGACAATCACTCATCAGGCTGGAAAGCTGGAATCGGTCTCGCAACAGGTCGGATAGGCGTTCCATAGGTTCGGCTTTCATGCTGACGTCTTCGCCGTTCAAGATAAAATCGATTGTCATCGCGGAACCCCTTCCTGCGGCTGGGAGGCACGATACGGCATCTCGTTGACTGGCGCATCGAGAGCCTGGCTCATCGCGTTGGCGAAGGCCGCGGGAACAAGCGTGTACGCCAGCTCGCCAATTCCCTTGGGGCTGGTCTCATCCTCCAGGAATTCGACATGAATCGGCGGCGTCTCGCCATAGCGTGGCAGACGGTAGCGGCGAATGCTGTCTTCATCAGCGGGGCCATGTGATAGATCGAGGTATTCGCCAATGCTCAGGCCAAGCGCCACGGCCGCGTCGTGTTCAATTGTTCGTGTAGCCTCCGCCATCGACAGGATGCGCCCAGCCCTGACGGTCATCCATATGCCTCGTATGATTGGCGACCCATCGACTGGATCAAGCTGCAATTCAACAACCGCTCCGGCCCAGGACGCTTCCTCCAGGGGTGACTCGGGAGCCGCCGTTCTGCTGCGCGCACGCTGGCTCTTGCGGATGGTGATGGGCAGTGCTTCCCTGAAGCGTTTTGTCCGCAAGCCTTCACACGCGGCTTCAAGCAAGTGGCTGACGATACCGATGTTCCTGGATAGCGTTTCAGGGCCCGAATCGGGAACGGAGTCGGTGCATGAAGTCTCTATCCGCACGGCATCATGTCTGAGACCCAAAGACAGAGCCGCCGAGCCTTTCCATATTTCGAGCGCGGCGCGGGATGAGGGTACCGAGCTCGTCTTGATGAGCAGCCGGGAGTCCTTGGAAAGCGTTACCTCGACAGAGGGGGCGTCTGATCCGATGCGGCCAAATGTACCAGCCGCGGCCTGATGGCCGAACGCCAGTCCTATCCCGAACCCCGGTGCCGATGAAGGGTCGGGGCGCCGCTTGCGTATCACCTCGAACGATGAGCGCTTGCGAGGATAGTCGCTGGCTACGAGCAGGTTGCCGGCTATCAAATCGTATGGTATGGATCGCTTCAGCGCAGCCTTCAGGGTGAGGTCGCCCTTGCCTGCCGCGTTGATCGATCGCCAGGCGGACGGGTCGGCGTCGATCGAGCCGGCGCACGATTCGGCAAGTCGTTCGATCGCAAACGCTACCGGCCCCGTTCCCAGACCAGCGAACGCGCCCATGGGCGGCAGATTCGTCCTGACAGCAATGGCATTGACACGCACCGCCGGACACGAGTATCCGCCCACGGCGGAGGCAACGATGCGTTGCACTATTTCAGCGGCCAGGGGCGCGTGGGCACCCATATTGACCACGATGCGCGCATCGAGGGCCACAAGGCGGCCCGCTTCATCCATCCCCGCGCGGTACGATGCTATCATGGGCGCGCGTTTGGTCGTATATAGAAAATCTTCGACTCTGGAAAGGAGCATGAGGGCAGGTCGGCCACATAGCCTGGCAGCCAGCGCGGCATGGCAGGCTATGAGCGATGGATACCAGAGCTTGCCATCGAGATGCGGCCCCAGGAGGGTTGAGCGGACGATAACCTCATCGGGGCTGACACCCAATGCACCCGCAACCGATGACCTGACATGAAAAGGCCATTGCGTCGATGACAGGATGACCAGTTTGTCATAATCGAAAGCGGCTGCCGAACCCTGCGGTTCGGGGTAGTAGTGGTCCTGTGGGCAGAATCGGTAGTCCCCCGCGACTACATGATGAGCCTGGGCCACCGCGGCATCCACATCACCCGTCTCCACGTCCGCCGTAGCGACGAGCCGCGACGAATCGAATGACTCGAATGAGTACGCGGGCTCTGTCTCTTCGAGTCTGACTCGGGACATCGCGACCGCCTCCATCACCTTGCTTCTATCGGGGCCGGCTATAAGCGCGACTGGCTGCCCTCTGTACTCGACCGAACCAGAGGCCAGAATCGGAACATCAGCGCCAGAAACGCTCATGGTCCTGGAGCCAGGGATGTCATCGGCGGTTATGCTCCTGTAGTCGCGGGGCAGGTGTGGCAGGCTGAGTGATACTATCGTGCCCGAGGAGGAAGCTGACCGAACGGTACCGACGTAGAGCGCGTCGGCAACCGGGAAGTCGGACAATCGGGCTATATCCCTCATGCCATGCGCATGGGATTTCATGTGGCTGACGACCTGGCTATCTCCTTGACAACCGACGCGACCTGGAGTGCTGTCCTGGTACCCATGCCTTGCCAGATGGGCAGGCTGACCGTGCGCTCGAACATGGTCATCGCATTGGGGAATGACTGGCCGGAAAGGCCATAGCGCTCGGCATAGTAGGGCATCGTATGCAATGGAATGAAATGGACCGAAGTACCTATGCCGCGTTCCATCAGTCTCTCGATGAGGATGTCGCGGTCCGGCCCGCCCCGATCGGGTCGCGTACGCAGTGAATACAGGTGCCAGGCATGGCCTTCGCCGCGTGGCGGTACCTCAAGACCGGCAATGTCCTTGAAGGATTCGTCATACACCGCAGCGATGGCGCGGCGCTGCTCAAGAAACGCGCCGGCCTTCTTGAGCTGCTCCCTGCCAATCGCGGAGAGCAGGTCAGGAAGGTTGTACTTGAAGCCAGCTTCCTTTACCGCATACTGCCAGGAAGCCTTCTTGGAGGTGTAACGATCCCAGGCTACCCGGTCAAAACCATGCATGCGCATCATGGCGATCCTTGCGGCCAGCTTGCCGTCCTTGGTTACGACCATGCCGCCCTCGCCAGTAGTTATGGTCTTGGTAGCGTAGAATGAATAGACGCCGATGTCGCCGATGGTGCCCGCGTACCCATCGGCTGTCTTTGATGGGAACGAATGGGCCGAATCCTCAACCACGGCGCAGCCATATCGCTGTGCCAGCGCCTTGATGGCCTTCATGTCGCAGGGCAGTCCACCAACGTGCACCGCGATGATGGCTCTGCAGTTCTTCGTGGAGGCGAGTATGCGTCCCAGCGCATCGGGATCGATGTTGTACGAGCCTGGGGCCGTGTCGCAGAACGCCACCTCGGCACCAAGATGGCGCACGACAGCGGCTGTCGATGTAAAGGTATACGGACTCGTGATGACCACATCATTCGGACCTATGCCCAGAGCCTCGAGCGCGAGGTGCAGGCCGCTCGTTGCCGAATTGACCGCCATCGCATGGGGAGCGCCGACAAAATCAGCGAATTCCTGCTCGAATGCCAGCGTCTCCGCGCCTGTTGTCAGCCACCCCGAACGCATAACGCGGAGAACAGCTTCTTCTTCTTCGGTGCCGATCGATGGCCTCGCGAACGGTATGAAATCAGTATTCTGGCTCATCGGGCTTCTCCTCGACGCTAGGTATATAGGAACGCAGTGCCGATCGCAGCACTCGCCTGTTGCGGTAGGCTTCGGGTGCCTCGGGTGTCGCAAAGCATGCCGGTCTGAGTGCCATCAGCGCGGCATCCAGATTGAACGTCCCATTCAGCCGCTGGAGCCTGTTTATCCTCGGATAGCTTGTTGGCTCGAGGCGCTCGTCATCAGCCACCAGCTTCTCTTCGAGCCGCTCGCCTGGTCGCAGCCCGATGTACTCGATCCGTATATCGCGGTCAGGCACGAAGCCGGAGAAGCGTATGACCTGTTCCGCCAGGTCGCGAATCATGATCGGCTCGCCCATGTCGAGCAGGTATGACGATCCTCCGGAGCCAACCCCGCCAGCCTTCAGCACCAGCGAGCATGCCTCCGGGATCGTCATGAAATAGCGGCTGGCTCGTGGGTCAGTAACGGTAACGGGCCCGCCCTGGGCTATCTGCTGTTTGAAGAGCGGAAGAATGGAGCCGCGTGATCCGAGCACATTGCCAAAACGCACAACCATGTAGTGCTGGCCGGAAGCAGCCCCGGATTGTGCCTGCATCGTGATTCGCTCGGACAGGAATTTGGAGGCGCCATAGACGCACAGCGGCTCCACAGCCTTGTCGGTGCTGACCAGGACGAAGCGCCTGACCCCGGATGCGAGGCACGCGTCTACAAGGTTCTGCGTGCCAAAGACGTTGTTCTCTATGGCGGCTATGGTATTGGCCTCCATCATCGGTACATGCTTGTAGGCAGCCGCGTGGAATACGACATCGGCCTTCAATCGAAGCATGATGTTTTCCATATAAACGCGATCCTTGAGCTCGCCTATGACCGGCACAATGGCAGTGGAAACGCCGACGCCACCGGCCTGCAAGGCCCGCAATTCGCGATCTATCTGGTATATCGAATTCTCGCCGTGGCCAAACAGGTACAGGCGTTCGACACCGGCCGACAACAGCTGCCTGGCCAGTTCCGAGCCGATGGATCCCCCGGCTCCGGTTACCATGACGCGTCTGCCTGACAGCCACTGGATGCTCTTCCTGAGCCCGATGGCCACGGGACTGCGGCCCAGCAGATCTTGCGGATCAATCTCTCGAGCCTGTACCAGGTGGGCATCGCCCTCTATGACCTGGGCTACGTCAGGAACGATGCGTATCCTTGAGAAGCCTGCTTCTTTCAATATGTAGTAGAGTTCCCGCAGATATTCCCGCGAGGCACTGGGTATGGCTATGATCGCCTCGTCGGCAGGAGTCCGCGCCAGCAGTCTTGCCACATCCCGGATAGGCCCAAGCACCGGTACATCATCGATTCGGTGTCCGACCTTCAATGGATCATCGTCAAGAAACGCCACGATAGAGCCAAAGACCGCTTTTTCCTTGATTTCGCGAGCTATGGCCCTGCCTGCGAAACCGGCACCGATGATATAGATCCTAGGGTTCTCGGGTATGTGTCCCATCATCACTACTGGATCCTTTCGTCGATCTATCGAGTATCTCGAAGCCCATGTCGACCAGGAACGAATTTTCGCACATGTCCAGCCGTATTTTGGCGCGGCCCTTGCGTTTGTCCACCTTGACGATCAAGCCTTCCAGACCCTTGAGCGGACCCTCGATCACAACAATGCGATCGTTTTCGTCGAAGCTCACCTTCGATATATCGGCCACTTTCCCGAACGACATGAAATGGGAGAGAAGCCTGCGGTCTTTCTCCTGAACAGGCTTGGGTTCGCGCGTCGAAGGCAACATGCGCAGGAAAAAATTGGACGAACGAAGCGTCCATCGTTGGTTAGCCTCGAGTTCTGCCGATTCGACCGCTATGAACACGTACCCGGCAAACAGCGGACGCTCCTGCTTAATGTTCTTGCCGCCGCGCCTGACCATGACTGCTCGTTTTGGAAGGATGACCCTTGCCTGAAGGCGCGGGTCAGCTGTGATGCGCGCGACAAAATCGTCTTCCTTGCCGGTCCAGACCTGAACGGCGTAATATTCCATATTACTCAGAAACTAACACGAATGCGCTTGCCAGGGCAAGCTGGAGCGAGTCGCTCCCGTTTGTGCGTTAATAGTGTCGCCCGGGATTCCGATAGGTAATACAGAAAAGGATAACCATGAAGAAGGTTTGGTGGGTGGCGACAGTGGTTCTCATGTTGGCTGGCGTAGCTGCGCTCAATGCGCAGACGGTAGAAGTGTCGCTGATCGAGGCGGCGCCAGCGCCCGGAATCACTTTGACGCGCCAGTCCGAATTCGTCATCGCCGGCGCACTGGACGCGTTCTTCGAGTCAGGAAAGATAGGCACCAATGCCAGGCCGGTAACCGGAGACCTCGCTGCTTTCATGCAGTACGTGCCGGAGCCTGATGCTGCGGAAGCCATGATCGACTATGTTCTGGTGATTCTTGCTACCTATGACGGACAGAATCCGGTGCCGTCATGTCGTTACCGGTTGATAGGCATACGGGATGGCCGCGATGCCGGGTCCGGCGAAGTGCCGTCGGAAATTCCGGGATCCGCATTGGATGCGGATGTGGAAAAAGCGTGTATGGATGTCGGCGGAGCTGTGGCCGCGGCGTGTTTCCCTTCCAGCTGAGGCATGGAATTCAGCGGTGAAGGATGTTCTGGCAGGCTGTTGTGGAGGAATCATGAAAATGGCGAAGCGAGGAATTGCCCTGGCTGTCGGTACTCTGGTACTGATAGCCTTGGCGTCGGCATCCTCATGGGAGGGTAGCGCGATGACCGGGACCGTGGGTGATTTCCCGTCTTCCGGCTATTACGCAGCGTGCAATTCATTCGCGCGGAATACCACCATAGATGTCACCAACCTTGAGAATGGCCGGTCGGTTACCGTCATCGTGACCAGGGGCCTTGAATCATCCGGCGTCTTCATGATGCTTTCCGCTGAGGCGGCCGCCGCACTGGGAATCCAGCCAGGTCGGTTGGCACGGATACGGGCAGCCGAACCCAGGAGCGCGATTGAGCTTGCGCCGACAACCAGGAGCGGTAGCGCCTTCGACCCCGATATGAATCCGCGCCTTCTCGCGGCCGAAGAGCTCAAACGGCTCGGATACGAGCTTGCGCCCCAGACGCCAGCGACTACGGGCACAACCCAACCTGCGGCGACATCCGTGGCTCCCGAACAGCCCGCGGCACCGGTAACGGCAGCGCCCAAGGCCATAGAGGCACCGGCAGCGGCGCCGACAAAGCCAGTCGTGCCAGCCAAACCGTCATCCATCGGCCGCGATGTGCCGCCCGCGCCGTCAGTCGCAACATCGCCGGTGCTCCCGGTCGCCGAGCCTGCGCCGCGCGGAGTCGAGCGCCCCGAATCCGTGGCAAGCGCCAAGCCGCGCCCGGTACGAACGATTGTGCTTCCACAGCTTCCGGAACCGCCGGCTCCGGGCTCAGCTCCTGCGGCAGCTGCGGCAGCTGCGGCAGAGAGCGGTACCGCGACGACTGCCTCATCACCCGAGGTTATTGCCCAGGTCCTGCCTGTCCCCGACGAGACACCCATCCGGGTTGCGGCCCCCGTGGCTCCACGTAAATACGAGGCACCTGCCATGATGCCGGAAGTCGCGGGGCGCGGTCCCCGTGCTCCGGCTGGTACTGCGATTTCTATGGCCTTGGTCGATCCGGAACCAGTCGCTGATGCCTCAACTTCGGCAAGTGCCCTTGCGTATGGCCGTTCCGCTCCGCAGATGCTTGGCAACGACACCAGCGCTTCACTGGCGGATCCTTCCATACCGACTACTGAACATGCCGACGCCTACAGCAGAATGGCGCCTCCCTTGACATTGACTGATGCGGCAACCGAACTGGCCTGGCCGGAGCTAGAGGCTGACCAGATGCCGGAGATAGTTCTGGCTCATCTGGCCGAACCCGCTCCATCCATTCCACAGACCAGCCTCGCTGAAGGCGAGCTGGTGCTTCAAGACAATGCGGGCCCTTCAGCCGTAGCGCTCGAGACGCCTGTCTATGGAGCGGCCGAGACCTCGGTCGAACTTGCCGATGCCGAAGTGGCTCCGGAAGAGGTCCCGCAGATAGTCTCTTCATCAGGGCTCAATCCTGATAGCGGAACGGCTACCGCCAGCCTTGCGGACGCCCTGGAGCACAAGCCGGAAACGGCCCCGATAGCAGACAAACCGGCACAGCAGCCAGCGCCATCCGTGGCACTCGAGGCGCCACGGGACTATGTTGTCACCATTGAACCGACGACTCCGAAGCCGCCCGTGGCAGTGGTCGCCCCGACGGCACCGAAAGCGGCGCCTGCGGTGGCTCAAGCCGCATCACCACCAGGTGCGGTTATCATCACAACGCCGCTGGAGAAGGGGCGCTACTACATACAGATTGGCGCGTATGCCAGCGAGGCTGCCGCTCGTGATGCAGCCTCGGTCCTGGGCAGGAAATTCGCCGTACTGGTTCAGAAGATCAACGAAAAGGGCAAGGATACCTGGAGGGTCTTCGTCGGACCGTTGTCAAGGGACGAGAGCGGCGTCGCGTTGGTCAAGGTCAGGTCGATGGGCTTCAAGGACGCGTTTGTCAAGAGCGGGAGCTGATATGTCGATTGTGGCGTGCTTCCCGGCGGCTTGAGACCATGGTGGCCTGGACAGCGGTACCCGCCGCCAGTAGCCCCGCGAGGCTTGCAAACACGACGGGCATCGAGAACTGCTGGTACAGTGCGCCTCCCGATATGGAGCCTACGACCTGGCCAAAGGTCAAGAGCGCCTCATGGGCGCTGGCGCGCTTGTCCCGGTCAAGTGCGCCGCTCGTAGCGTAGAAGAGCGAATTGTTGTACATGGCGGACTGAAGAAAACCAATGATGCCGAAGCACAAAGCAAACCCGGCGGCGCTGTGCTGAAATACCAGCATCAATACAATCAAGGCACTTGCCGCCGTCAGGATGGGCAGTGCTGCGCGCTTGAAATGCAGAACGGTCAGCCGTCCCACGATAAAGAAGCCCAGCGCCGTCGCCGAGGCCCTGATTGTAAGGATCAGGCCAATCGATGACTCGCTCAGATCCAGTCTGTCGCGCGCAAAAACTGGAAACACATTGAACATCACACCCATCACCGCGTAGATCAGGAAGGCTCCCAGCCATGCCGGATATCGGAGTGGCGTCGACCTGTCCACGGTGTCGCCAGCGCGCTTGCTTTGTTCAGCCTCGGTCTCATCGTCTGGCAGAAACTTGTGTGAAGCCAGCACGAACAGTGCGTTGAATCCGAACAAGCCTGCTGACAGCATAATGGGCAGCATCTTGCCGCGCTCCGAGAGTACACCGGCGATGTATGAGCTGAATATGCCGCCTACACTCCATGAGAAACTGAAGAGGCTTGTCGCGCGGTTGAGTTGCGCTCCCTCATAGCCCTTGGAAAGCCAGCCCATCACCTGGGGCCAGAAA
Source organism: bacterium (assembly GCA_035530295.1). Taxonomy (GTDB): domain Bacteria; phylum Spirochaetota; class Spirochaetia; order Treponematales; family UBA12059; genus SZUA-370. The sequence goes on from DATKVB010000003.1 coordinate 372,358, forward strand.
AAGGCCATGATGAAGCCGTATGCAGTGTATGCCACGAAAGCCTGGACGAGGCCCTGGAATATGATGAAGGTGGTTATGATGGCGGTGCTGCCGATGAGCATGACAAGCATCGACGTCCGAGGCCTCATGCTCGACGCTATCCTGCGCAGCACGATGCACCCAAAGAAATAGGACAAGGACCAGAGCGCTCCCAGAGACGCGATAACAGCCGGGCTCGCGCCGTACAGATCCTTGACGGCGAATATGATACCCAGTGACATCGTGCCGATACCGAGACTATTGATGAATGCCGCCGGCGCAATGACGGCCATCTTGTTTTTCATTATTGATATACCGATGGACATGGGGCTCTCTTTCGGCCACCGACGGGGCACGCGATACCGTAGCCCGCGGGCGCCGTTCGGGTCAAGCGACGCTCGGCGTTGACCCGATCCCGGAAGCGCCGGTACAATGAACATTGAGGTAGCATTCCGATGACACCGGACGACAATACGCAGGCAAGGATAGCCGAGCTCGAGCGGCTCATAGTGCATCATCAGGATCTATACTATAACGGCAAGCCGGAGATATCCGATGCCGAATTCGACCAGCTCTGGGATGAGCTACGGTCGCTCTGCCCGGCCAGCCCGGTGCTGGCTCGTATAGGAGCCGATGCTGCGGACGGTTTTCCCAAAGTACCTCATGTCCTGCCAATGGGCAGCCAGGCCAAGGCGGCCGATCCCGATGAGTTTCTGGCATGGTGCGCGAAGATCTCCCTGGCGGAATACGTTGTCGAGCACAAGCTGGATGGTGCCAGTCTCGAGATGCAATATGAGGACGGCAGGCTCGTCAGGGCGGTCACACGCGGAGATGGCACCATCGGTGATGACATAACGCCAAACGCGCGCCGCATGGCAGGGGTTCCGGTCGCGCTCGCGGAACCATGGAGCGGCGCGGTACGCGGCGAGGTCGTGATGGCACGATCGGTACACCGCGAGTATTTCAAGGACAAGGCCAATTGCCGAAACGCTGCCAATGGAATCATGAAGCGCAAGGATGGGGCCGGCTCGGAGCGGCTTCGCGTCATTTGCTATGACGCTGCCCCCCGCGGTCTATACGATGCCGGGCCCGGATCACTGTTTCAGACTGCTCCGGTGCCTCCATTCGACGACGAACTTGCCAAACTGGATTGGCTTGCCGCGGCTGGATTCTATACGGTCGAAGCGCATGTCTTCAGCGATGCTTTTGCCATCGTTGACTACAGGGCGCGCGTCATGGATGGCAGGGAGTCCATGGAGTTCGACATCGATGGCCTGGTTATCAAGGCTCGTTCTGTCGACATCGACGATATGCGGCGCGCGCGACCGGATCGCCAGATAGCGTTCAAATTCCCGCTACAAGAGGCTACTACGACTCTTGTAGCGGTGGAGTGGAGCGAATCAGGCGCAACCTATACGCCGGTCGCCATCATTGAGCCGGTACGGCTCGCCGGAACCACGGTAAGGCGCGCGAGTCTGGCCAATACCAACACCCTGCGCGGCATGGGGCTTCGCATTGGTTCAAGAGTCGTCGTAGTCAAGCGCGGAGAAATCATCCCGAAGATCGAGGGGCTGGTCGAGAATCCGCCTGACAGCCAGGATATCGTGCCCCCATCGATATGCTCATGCGGCTCGGTTCTGGTCGACGATGGCACGCGGTTGTACTGCCCGAATGCCGCCTGCCCCAAGAAGTCCCTGCACCGACTGGAAAAGTGGCTCGCGACAGTCGATGTCATGGAGTTTGGAACAACGATACTCAAGCGGCTCTTTGACGCTGGGCGGGTCAAAGAGATAGCCGATCTCTATACGCTGACCGTCGAGGAGCTGGCTGCCTACGATAGAATGGGAGTCACCAGCGCATCGAAGATCGTACAGAATCTGCACGCGCGCAATGAGGTGTCGCTTGCGGAGTTTGTCGCCGGTTTTGACATAGAAGGGATCGGCATATTGATGGTGGACAAGGCGGTATCGGCCGGGTTCACGACGCTTGGAGCACTGAGGCAGGCCGAGGCAACTGCTCTTGCCGCGGTGGAAGGATTTGGCGACATAACCGCGGGCGTATTGGTCGAAGGCTTGCGCCTCCTGGGGTCGGCGATGGACTCGGTGCTTGATTCAGGCTTCGTGAGCATCAAGCGGCCAGCGATGGCCGGAGGTCCGCTTGCAGGCTTTTCATTCTGTTTTACCGGTGAATTGACGATGATGAAACGCTCCAGGGCACAGGCTCTTGTCAAATCGCTCGGTGGCAGCGTGCGGGCCTCGGTAGCTGCAGGACTGTCGTATCTGGTCACAAACGATCCGGCTTCCGGCTCGGAGAAGAACAAGAAGGCTGCGGCTCTGGGTATCCCGATCATCGATGAAGCGTCTTTCATGGCATTGACCCAAGTGCCGTGATCGATCCGGTGGCGTTGAAATAACAGGCTTCTTTCCTGTACACTGCGTCCCATCAATCGAGGAGCATGCATTGAAGAATATACGAGACGCCTGGAAGGTCGCGGTGATCGAGGCTGTGGCCGCAGTACTGAAGGACAAGGGAGCGGACACCTCGCTGTCTTCGTCGGTCGCCGCCGAGAGTCCGCCTGACCCCAAGCTTGGCGATATAGGTTTTCCTATGTTTCCATTCTCCAAGGCGCTCCGGATGGGGCCGCCGCAGATAGCCGTCGCGGTTGCCGAGCGTCTTGCCGCCGAGGGGGGCAGCCTTCCGGCGGGTACCGCGCGAGCAGTAGGGCCATACCTCAATGTATCGCTCGATCGGCCATCGATAGCGGCCTCGGCCTTGGGTGCGATGCAAGCCGGATCCGCCTACGGCAGATCCACCTCACTTGACGGCACCAGGATAATGATCGAATTCTCGAGCCCGAATACCAACAAGCCGTTGCATCTGGGCCATCTGCGCAACGATGCCCTGGGCGAGAGCATATCCCGGATCCTGCGCGCCAATGGCGCCGATGTCATCAAGATAAACCTGGTCAATGACCGCGGCGTGCATATCTGCAAGTCAATGCTGTCGTATATGGTCTATGGCGGCGGCCGCAGTCCTGAAGATGAAGGCAAGAAGAGTGACCATTTCGTCGGCGACTACTATGTCAAGTTCAACGATCTAAAAAAGGATGATCCCGCCGCTGAGGAGAAGGCGCAGGAGATGCTGGTCAAATGGGAAGCCAGCGACCCGGAGACCCTGCGGCTCTGGAAGCAGATGAACGAATGGGCCGTTGGCGGCATACGCAAGACATACGAGCGCACTGGAATTTCGTTTGACAAATACTATTACGAGAGCCAGATATACCTGACAGGCAAGGAAGAAGTGCAGAAGGGGCTGGCCTCCGGCGCCTTTTTCAGGGCGGAAGACGGCTCGGTGCGCATAGACTTGTCGCCTATAGGCCTCGAAGAGAAGGTACTCCTTCGCAAGGACGGTACTTCCATATACATGACGCAGGACATAGGTCTGGCCGTCCAGCGTCACGAGGATTGGCCGTTCGATCGCCTGGTGTATGTTGTAGCCAATGAGCAGCAGTACCATTTCAAGGTGCTGTTCCATATTCTGCAGAGACTGGGCTATGAATGGGCGAAGAATCTGTACCATCTGTCGTATGGCCTCGTAAACCTGCCGGAAGGCAGGATGAAGACCCGCGAAGGCACCGTGGTCGATGCCGACACCCTGCTTGATTCACTGAGGGAACTTGCGCTCGAGGAGATCCAGGCCAAAGGCAGGGAAGATGCCGTCGAAGATCCAGCTGGGACCGCCGAGAAGATAGCACTGGGCGCCGTTCACTATTATCTAGCCCAGGCCACGCCGACAAAAGACATGGTGTTCAATCCAAAGGAGTCGTTGTCATTCAACGGCAATACCGGACCGTATATTCAGTATATGGGCGCCAGAATCTCCAGCATGTTGCGCAAGCGCGACAAGGGTGAAGGCAAGTCGGGCCACGGCGCCATCAAGCCGGAGCTGCTGGTGGCGGATGCCGAGTGGGAACTTGTCAGGCTCATCGCTGCCTTCCCCGGGGCTGTCGAACAGGCCGGTGCCGAGTATAATCCAGCGATACTTGCGGCCCACATGTATGCGATTGCGAGCGCCTTTTCCAAGTTCTACCATGACGAGCCTATACTGACCTGTGATGACCGGGATCTGGCGGCGACGCGACTGGCATTGTCGGAGTCAGTACTGGTCGTGCTCAAGAATGGGCTTGAATTGCTGTGCATACCGTTTCTGGAGGCAATGTAGCCTCGCTCCAGCGCTTCGGTTGACACTGGCCGTCCATGCATAGTATAAAATCGCGCCGGTTCGCCATTCTTTGGCTCCGTGCGGCCTGTATCGAGGCCGGTATTCAGGTACGCGTCGGCCGAGCGGGACTCTTCGTCCTTCGGCTTCGGCATACGAAACATAAGAGGTTGACAGGATGTACGCAGTCGTAGAAGTACAGGGCAAGCAGTATCGCGCCGAAAAGGGTGCCGTGCTTCGGGTAGATCATATTGACGGTGAGGCCGGAACGCAGGTTACCATCGATTCGGTCCTTCTGGTATCGGGCGACACCATATCGATAGGGGCACCGTATGTGAAGGGTGCGTCGATCAAGGCGTCGATCAAGTCCCAGATCAAGGGCGACAAGGTCATCGTTTTCAAGTACAAGCCCAAGAAGGACTATCGCAGGACACAGGGCCACAGGCAGCAGTATACGCTCCTTACGGTCGAGGATATCATTGGGGTCTGATCGGGTCAGGGTTCGCCTGGGTTACTGGCCCGACGGTGTCATCAAGTACGCCGAGGCTGAAGGCCATGCAGGCACCGCGCGCGCTGGAGAAAATCCGGCGTGCGCCGCGGTAACCGTGCTGTTGCGGACCGCGTACGAGACTTCGGTCAGTTTTTCCGGTGTTGTTGCCCACGGCCAGGCCGCGGCTCCGGGCTCGATAAGCTTTGAGATCGGTCATTATCCACCTGATGCGGCCCAGCGGCTCAGGGGAGTATCGGATTTCCTTTCGATTGGGCTTTCAGGAGTCGAACGGGAATATCCGGGTATGGTTGAAGTAGTCAGAGAAGTATAACGGAGGAAGAGATATGCCACACAAGGGCGTCAATGGCCGCGATTCCAACCCCCAGCATCTTGGAGTCAAGGCATACGGAAACGAGACGGTTCGCGCCGGTGCCATCGTCGTTCGGCAGCGCGGAACGAAGATCCATCCAGGAACCAACATGGGCATTGGCAAGGATGATACCCTCTTTGCGCTCATCGATGGCAAAGTCGTGTACAGCGAGTTCCGCGGGCGCAAGTACGCCGGCATCGAACCAGTACAGGCGTGATTTTTCGCCGCGTCAGCGCGGCGAGTCAACGCGACGGGCCTGTCGTCCGCCGCGACAATGGCCGTCGCGACCGGCAGAAAACCGGGCGGCGGCTTTTTTTATGGGCTTCGGAGGCCCGCAACAGCGATGATATATTTCGCGGACGAGACGACGATTACCGTATCAGCCGGCAATGGCGGTAACGGCTGCGTGGCTTTCCGCCGCGAGAAGTACATCCCTATGGGTGGTCCTTCCGGCGGAGACGGCGGCAGGGGCGGTGACGTGATCTTCGAGGTGCGCCGTAACCTGCGTACTTTGGTGCATCTGCGCTATGCGCATAATTTCAAGGCCCGCTCTGGCCAGGATGGCATGGGGCGCAACATGCACGGCTCCGACGGTGAAGATGCCATAGTGCCGGTTCCACCCGGTACGGTCATCAAGGACGCCAAGACTGGCGAGATTCTGAAGGATTTCGGCAAGAGCGGCGAGGGTCGCTGGGTGTTCTTGCGTGGCGGCAATGGCGGCTGGGGCAATGTGCATTTCAAATCCAGCACGAACCAGGCGCCACGTACGGCCCTGCCTGGAAAGCCGGGGCAATCGGTAGAGATAAAGGTGGAACTTCAGCTGATGGCCGATATTGGTTTTGTCGGTTTTCCAAACGCAGGCAAGTCGAGCCTCCTTGACAAATTCACAAACGCCAGGCCCAAGATCGCCCCATATCCATTTACGACCAAGATACCCAATCTGGGCGTCCTGACCGTCGGCGATCGAGACATTATATTGGCTGACATTCCGGGCATCATAGAAGGCGCGCATGAAGGCGCGGGCCTTGGTATCAGGTTCCTCAAGCACATATCCAGGACGGCCGCGCTGGCGTTCCTGGTTGACCTTTCCGATGACAATTTCCTTGACGCCTACAGGATACTTCTTGGCGAGCTTGAGGGGTACTCGGCAGATCTGATTGCCAAGCCGCGCATCGTAATCGGCACGAAGCTTGACCTGCCTGAAACCACCGGCCGGCTGGAACAGCTCGCCGAGGCCTTGCCGGATGAACGTGTCGTCGGCATTTCGGTGTTTTCTGGCGAAGGCATAGAAGCGCTGTCACTGCAGTTTCTGAAGTTCGTCATGGATGCCGAACAGCCCGGAGATCGCGACCCGTGGACCGGTGCGCCTGCATGAAATGTCTGGTGCTCGGCGGTTCGTTCAACCCCATACACCTCGGCCACCTGTTCCTGGGTCAGGAAGTGGCTTATGAGTTCGGCTATAACCGGGTGATACTGGTTCCATCGTTTATCCCACCCCATAAATCGATTGTCGATGACCCCGGAGCCGACGCGCGCCTGGCAATGGTCAGGCTTGCGGTCTCAGGTGACCCCTTGTTCGGAGTGGAGGATTGCGAGATAGGGCGAGGTGGCATATCGTACACGATCGACACCATCGATCATATCAATGAGTTTTGGAGACCATCCGGCAAGCCTGGACTGGTCATAGGTGATGATTTGGTGGACGGTTTTGGCACCTGGCTCGACTCGGAAAAGCTGGCCCACATGTGCGAGCTGATCGTGGCGCGCCGCGCGGCCTGCGCTGACAAGCCCATACGGACGGGGCAGCTAGTGCCTTATGAGCATCGAAGTGCGCACAACTTGATACTGGAGATATCGTCGACTGACATCAGGGCCAGGATCGCGTCCGGAAAACCCTGGCGCCAGTTGGTTTCAGAAGATGTTGTCACCTATATAGAGAGCCATGGATTGTATGGATACAGAGCGTATTGAATGCTGTGCGATGTTTGTTCGTACTGCCGTGGTTGCGACTATGACATCCCTGGATTAGAATGAGAAAACCTGAAAGAGCGTATCGAGATGGCCCGAGCAGTATTTGACAAGAGCGCTATTTTCCTCATCGCCATTGTCGCGGCCATAGCGATAGCGATGGTCGTCATGCTTTCATCGATCCACACTGATCCCGTCGAGGACGCGGTAAAGGAATCCAGGATGATCAATGTAGCGCTTATACTGGAGCGCAACGGTCGTCCCGCATCGACCGGCATCCTGATGTACTACCCGGGCAATTCGCGGGCGGCACTACTCGATGTGCCCCCCGATACCGGACTCATCATCAAGTCGCTGAACAGGGTGGACCGTATTGATGTGCTCTACGATCCAGCTTCACCGAAGGCCTATCTTGATGAAGTACAGAAGCTGACGGGAGCCGAGATTGATTGGTATCTGATTCTTGATGAGGCCTCGTTGTCGGCGCTGGCGGATATTCTCGATGGTTTCTCCATCTTCATTCCCAACCGCATCGATACCAGGATCAACGATCGTCCAGCCGTACTGCCTTCTGGATTCGTGGTACTGGATGGGAGCAAGACACGAATATACGCCTCATATGAAGACCCTGACATGCCCGATGCGGAGGTCGTGGCAAAGCGGCAGACGCTTTTTCAGGCGATGCTCCGGAGGATAGGTGAGCGATCAGCGTTCATCATGCGCGATGATGTGTATCCGTCCATCAGCCGGCTGTTCAGGACAAACCTCAAAGGGAGCTCGCTGAAGCGGCTTCTGGCAGAGCTGGCCAAGCTGGAAGCCGACAGAATAGTCCTGCAGCGGCTGACAGGGGCATATCGCTCCGTGGAAGGGAAGCAACTGCTCTTTCCTCATTACGATGGGGAACTGGTCAAGGATATTGTCAAGCAATCGCTGAACGCACTGCTCAACGCGGATGCGACGGCCATTGCCGACAAGGTATTTACGCTGGAGATTCTCAATGGAACGAGTGTACGCGGACTTGCCCAGAAGGCCGCCGAAATCTTTCAGAGTTTCGGATACGAGGTTGTGTCGGTTGGAAACGCTCCGTCAAGTGACGAATCGAAAACCCGCGTGATCGATAGGTATGGCGATAGGGTTTCGGCCACGACCATGGCAAATCTGATCAAGTGCCGGCAGGTCGAGGGCGAGGATGTTCCAAGCGCCAGCCCGGCCGACTTCGTCATCATTCTGGGCAAGGATTTTAATGGGAGGAACTGTGTCTATTGACGTACGTGAAGCAGTACTTGGATGCGCTGCGGTGCTGGCCGGGCACAATGGCGGCCAGACCGTCGTACTCGATCTTGAGAAGTTGTCGACCTGGACCGATTTCTTTATCGTTACTAGCGCCACCAGTTCGACACACCTGAGGGGGCTCGCCCGTCAGGCTGAAGAATTCCTGGCCAGCCAGGGCTTTTCTCCACTGCGCAAGCCCCGGATAGCCGAGGATGAAGCCTGGTGCCTGATCGATTTTGGCGATTTTATTGTGCACATCATGGGGGCGGAGGCGCGAGCCTTCTATGAGCTTGAAAAGCTGTGGTACGGTGCCGTGATCATACCGGTTGACGCTCCTGCCGCTCCAACCGTTCCGCAAGGCCAGCCAGGCTGAGAGGGTAAAAAAGAGCCGCCGTTCCAGACAGGAGCGGCGGCGATTCCTGGGGGCCGATAGAGGTACTACTCGTCAAAGTCGTTGTAGTCTATGTCGTCTTCGTATTCGTAGTCGTCGGATTCCTCGTCTTCTTCGTCAAAGTCGTCGTCGAAGTCGTCATCCTCGTCGTCGAAGTCGTCATCATCTTCGTCGTCGAAGTCTTCCTCTTCCTCTGAAAAGTCGTCAAAGTCGTCTTCTTCCTCGAAGTCGTCCTCGTACTCCTCTTCATAGTCGTCGAACCGGACGAAAGGAGCCTCGGGAGCCTGAACGTAATCGCCGACGCCAACGAGCGCCAGCTCCAACGCGTCTATCGGCATCGCCGTGTCCCGCATAGGGTCCATTTCAGTCCTCCTCAGTGAATCATCGGGACTAAAACCTTCCCGATACCGTGGCTTGTCCAACCATCGTTGGGTGAAATCTAAAAGAGACCCGAGCGGTCTGTCAACTATATTCGTGCATGATTTGTACGTTTTCTTTCGATGGCTGGCCATGATGTTGGGGTACCGGTATACTGGGCCCATGAGCACTGTCATAACGCTTTCCGCACCAGCCAAGATCAACCTGCACTTGGCTGTTGGAGGCCGAAGGCATGATGGATTTCACACCATAGCGAGTATATTCCAGGCTGTTTCATTGGCTGACACGGTAAGCGTGACGCTGCTGCGCACTGGAGCCATCGAGGTTGTCGGTGATTGCGGTTGTGCGCCGGAACAGAATACCGTTTATAAGGCCGCCGCTGCCTTCTTGGCCGATGAAGCTCTTGAAATCATACCATGGGGTGCGCGCATCGAGGTGGACAAGCGTATCCCGATGGGTGCCGGACTGGGTGGCGGATCAAGTGATGCGGCTGCGACGCTGAAGGCTCTCTCGGCCCTCCTGCCCGGCGCAGCATCCTCCGCGCGGCTACTGGAGCTGGCCGCCATGATAGGCTCAGACGTTCCATTCTTTATGGGCTCTGCCTGCGCGCTTGTCAGCGGGCGCGGCGAGATTCTTGAGCCGCTTGAGGCCAGGCAGGATTTCGTTGTGGTCATCGTCGACCCGGGTTTCCCCATATCGACCAGGGAGGCGTATGCCTGGCTTGATCAATCCCGAGCGGACTGCACGACATCGTCCTTGATGTCCGACTATCTGTTGGACCAGGAATTGGGACGGCTTGCCATATCATATGCGGTTGAATCACCCGGGAGCTGGTCTTTCAGGAACGATTTTATGCGGCCAATGGCTTGCCTGTCTCCCGGAATAGGCGCGTGCATCGGGAGGATCAAGGCTACAGGCGCGCTGTATGCCGCGATGAGCGGGTCTGGAAGCGCTTGCTTCGGGGTGTATGACTCGGAGGAACATGCCGTGCGGGCGCTCAAATCGCTGTCGGTGCAGTATGGATCGTCCATAGCCTTTCCGCTTGCGCAGCTACCGGACTCGATATAGAATCAAATTGCATCGCGAAAAGGGCAAGGAGAGGACGCCGCATGGACATCACCGACATCCGCATCCGTAGAGTAGACGGCGAAGGAAAGCTCAAGGCCTATGTGACGGTTACCTTCGATGACTGCTTTGTCATCCATAATGTAAAGGTCATAGAAGGCAAGACCGGCTCCTTTATCGCCATGCCCTGCCGCAAGACCAAGTCCGGCGACTACAAGGACATAGCTCATCCCATTTGCCCGGAGTTCCGGGCGCGACTGCAAGGCGCAATCCTGGAATCATACGACCGCGGTGACAATATCGAGGCGGGATCTATTGACCTTGAATCCTGAAGGTGCGCTACCCCCGTGACACGATGCCTGATTTTGCGATATAACTGTGTCCCGTACGTCCCTCAGGGCGACGTACCATTGGGACGTCGACAAGAGGTAAGTCAGCGGGCTTTGGTTCCGCCATTCGCAGGTCCGAATCCTGCCGTCCCAACGCGATACATTACGCCTATAGCGAGGAGAGAGTATTCATGAGCCAGCATGTTGTTAACGCGGACGCCCGCGAACTTACTACCAAAGGTGCCATAAACGCCTTGCGAAGAAATGGCGGCATTCCCGCGATCGTGTATAATCGCCACGGAACCGTCAAGACGGTCTCGTTGGCCGCCAAGGAATTCCAGAAGGCGGTTGAGGGCGTATCGGAAAGTACGATCATCACGTTGAACGTCGGTTCCGATTCCCATCAGTGCCTCATCAAAGACAGGCAGCTTGACTGGCTGCATGGCAAGATCCTGCATGTGGACTTCTTTGAGGTCGAAAGCGGCGTGATGATGCGCGCCAAGGTGCCGGTACATCTCATCGGCTCCTCCATCGGCGTACGGAATGGCGGTATCCTCGAGAACCCGGTTCACGAGGTCGAGGTCGAGTGTTTCCCCAAGGACATGCCAGGCCGCTTCGAGATCGACATCAGCGCCCTCGAGGCGAATCACTCCATCCACGTCCGCGACATCGTCGCCGGCAAGGATGTCAAGGTGCTGAGCGCCGCCGATCAGGTGGTTGTGTTGGTCAAGTTCGCCAAGGCTGAAGAGGAAGTTGCTCCCGAAGAGGAAGCCGCTCCAGCCGCCGCTGCAGCGGGTGCCACTGGCGCCACTCCTGCCCCTGGTGCCGCTCCAGCCGCCGGCGCCCCTGGCGCCGCTCCGGCCGCCGCGAAGCCCGGAAAACCTGCCAAGTAACATCCCCTTCAAACGTCAATGCAGCGGGGCCGTCGTAATCGACGGCCCCGTGTTGTTTGGTTCGCCACTGCGCATACGGAGCATGTCATGATGATAACAGCTGAGACAGGCGATGCCGATCCGAAGGCGGCCAGCAGAGCCTTGAATCGGTTCCTGGTCGAAGTCGTCGTGCCCGAGTCGTTTAGCCGTATCCTCGTAGCCCTGTCTGGCGGCCCCGATTCCGTGGCCTTGCTCCGCGCCACTATCGAGCAGGTGCGCTCACGTGGTATCGAAGTGGTGGCGTGCTGGGTTGACCATGCCATCAGGCCCGAGCATGAGATCGAAGAAGAGCGGGCATTCGTACGCGCGCTCTGCGATGGGCTTGGGATACCGCTTGTGATCGAGTCTGCCCGTCGAGGTGACATCGAGGCACAGGCCAGCCAGTGCGGTGGCGTGGAAGCCGCGGCAAGAGACTTCAGATACAAGGCTCTTGAGCGAGCCAGAGCGTCGGAGCGCTGCGACATCATCCTGACTGGTCACACCGCGGACGATGTGCTGGAGACTATGGTGATGCGGTTCTTTGCTGGATCAGGCTCATCCGGACTACGCGGTATCCCGATGCGAAACGGACGCATAGCCAGACCGCTGCTTTCGGTGACGAAGGCGGACGGGATGGCATACCTTGGGGCACTTGGCCAACCCTACCGGGTGGATTCGACAAATGAAGGCGACGACTACCTGCGCAACAGAGTCAGGCATGATCTGCTGCCGATGCTTGAAGCCGTTTTCCCTTCATGCGGGACGGCTCTGACGACAGTCGCTGGCAAGATGCGTATCGATGATGACGCGTTGTCTGCCGATGCGGAATCGCTGTTGATACCCGCCGAACCTGATAACGGTGAGGGTGTTGGTAGCTGGATCGATGCCAGGCGCTTCGATGAGGCACCGCCTGCGGTCAGGATCCGTGCCCTCTACAAACTGGCCTCCGGCAAGGGGTTTGCCCGCCTGCCGTGGCGGCTTGTGCTTGCCGCGGCCACAGCTAAGCCCATGACTGGACTATTGGCCTCGGGCCGCGGAATCGAGTTTGTCAGGAGCCAGAGTCACATTGCAGCCAGAGCCTTGCCCGAGGCGCCAGCCGAGGGAAGTGGGGAACACCAAGTCGGTTTCGCCGTCCGCATAGATGGCGTCGGCTCATATCGAATAGGCAAGGCGGCCGGCTGTAGGGTATACTCATCGAACCTGGCACCCGGGCTTCGTCTGGACTCGTTCGAGTGGCCATTGTGGATCCGCTCACGACGCCCCGGCGACGCCATCATGACGGCGGGTGGGCTCAAGATGATTGATGCGCTGCTATCCGAACGCCGCCGCGATACCGGTGAATCCGGGCTGGCCATGATAGTGGAGGATCGATCGGGCATTGTCGCCGTGCTTCATGGAGCATCCGGGACGCCCGGCGTAGCCCAGGGTCGTGCTGTCTTTAGAAGAAATGATCATTTGAATGATACCGGAGCGACAGATTTTCTTGTGTTTGATCTGAAAGGAGTCGTGCGCAGCGATGCAGTTTGACAACAATAACTCGCCGAAGATACCCAGGAAGTCCGAATCCGGGCCGCCCCAGGGAACCAGAATATCGCTTGTCGTGTTCCTCGGGTTGCTGGCCGTGTCAATTGGCCTCTTCATGTTTGATGGAACGGCCGCCAAACCAGGCATACCATATTCGACGTTCATGACCCATCTCGATGAAGGAAACGTGGCTTCTGTACGTATTGTCGATCAGATGACCATTCAGGGAACGCTGAAGAGCAAGTCGGGTGTTGTCCAGGAATTTACCACCCTGATTCCGTATGCCGATCCTGGGCTGCTGCAGGCACTCAAATCGCACGACGTGAAGATTGAGGGAGCCGTTGCCGACATAAGCCCGCTGCGCATACTCAGTGAACTATTTCCGTGGTTCTTCGCCTTCTTCCTGATATGGATGATGATGCGCCAGAGCCAGGGCAACAACAAGGCCTTCAGTTTCGGCAAGAGCCGTGCGAAGCGCTACATGGAAAATGACAAGAAGACCACCTTTGCCGACGTCGCCGGCCAGAAGGAAGCCAAGTACGAGCTGCTCGAAGTCGTCGATTACCTTAAGAATCCCCAGAAATTCGTCAAGATGGGTGCGCGCATACCCAAGGGTGTGCTTCTTGTCGGCATGCCGGGCACGGGCAAGACGCTATTGGCAAAGGCCGTCGCGGGCGAAGCCGATGTGCCTTTCTTCCACATGTCGGGCTCAGATTTTGTCGAGATGTTCGTAGGGGTCGGCGCGAGCCGGGTCAGGGACCTGTTCGAGCAAGGACGCAAGAGCGCTCCTTGCATCATCTTTATCGACGAGCTTGACGCTGTCGGCCGCACTCGTGGCGCCGGCTATGGTGGCGGCCACGATGAGCGCGAACAGACACTTAACCAGATGCTTGTCGAGATGGACGGATTCGATACCAAGGATGGTGTCATCATACTTGCCGCCACCAACAGGCCGGATGTGCTCGATTCGGCGCTCTTGAGGCCAGGCCGCTTCGACCGCCAGGTTGTTGTCGCTATGCCCGACATCCAGGAGCGCGAGGACATCCTGAAGATCCATATGGCCAAGGTGCCGGCTTCGCCCGATATCGATGCGCAGCGCCTGGCTCGAGCGACCCCGGGCATGAGCGGTGCGGATTTGGCCAATATGGTCAATGAGGCTACCTTGTTTGCGGTTCGCAGGGACAGGTCCCTTGTCGAGATGCAGGATTTCGAAGAAGCACGTGACAAGATCCTCATGGGTATCGCCCGCACATCACTCGTCATTTCAGAGGAAGAAAAGAAGGCGACGGCATACCACGAGGCGGGGCACGCTCTGCTTCATTATTACCTGCCGAATGCCGATCCGCTGCACAAGGTGACTATTGTGCCGCGCGGCAGGGCTCTTGGTTTGGCCTTGTCGCTGCCTGTGCACGACGCCTACTCGCGCGCGCGCGGCTGGGTCATCGACCGCATCGTTATTGCCTATGGCGGGTTCGCCGCCGAGACGATAATATACGGAGAGACCACGACGGGCACGACCCAGGACATCAAGCAGGCGACCGATATGGCCCACCGCATGGCTTGTGAATGGGGCATGGCCGAGGAGCTAGGACCCATCGCCTATGGCCAGGAGGATGAACCTATCTTCCTGGGCAAGGAAATTGCCCGTCACAAGGACTATTCAGAAGATACGGCCATGCGCATCGATCGCGCGATATTCAGGATCCTCGATGAGGCCAGGAAAAAGGCGTTTGACATCCTGACCGAGCATCGCGACCAGCTCGGCCTGCTCGCCGAGGAGCTGATCCGCAAGGAGACTCTGCTCGATGAAGACATCAAGGTCATGTTCGGATTCGGCGCTCCCAAGACGACCGAAGCCTAGCGTCATTCTGCTGGCCGCGGCCTTTGCCATCGGTGTCATCGTGGCTCCGGTGCACGCGGATGCCGCGGTCAGAAACTCGGCCATAGCCGCAACGCTCACCTCGGGCGCCCGTGACGCGATGACATTGGGCTATGGTGCCGAAGCGGTTCGGCTGCTTGACGAGGCGCTTTCATACGCTCCGGCTGACGCGGATGCCAACTATATGCGGGCTCTTGCGGGGCTCTCCGCGGGCGAAGAGCCCGCTTTGGCAATTCCGCGCCTCGAAACCGCGCTGGCGAGCAACGATTTCAGGATCAATTCTGCCTATGACACACGCCTCCTGTATGCTTCGCTGTTGGTGCGAACCCGCAGGGCAGGGGAGGCCATGCGCATGCTCTCGGGGCTACCCCACAGCGCCGAATACCTGTATGTGGAGTCAAGGGCCGCGCTTGTCCTGGGAAACCTGGCTCTCTCGCGTTCCGATGTGCTGGAATCATTGCGCCGGAATCCAGCCGACCCTCGGCCGCTTCTGTTCTGGCTCCAGGCAGCTGACAGACCGTATGCCCTGGCGGCGGACATGCGGGTACTCGATGCGGCGTTCGGCGCGCTTGAATCCCTCAAGACGATCGATTCCTCCATACTCGTTGCTCTGGCCCCCTATGCTCCAAATATCGAGGCTGGCCGTCTTCTTGTCAGGGAATATCGTGCCATGGGTGGCCAGAACCCGCGGGCGACGGTGCTGGCGCTGCGATATGGCCTGGTTGGCGAGGCAAAGGCGATTGCCGAGATGTTTGCAGGCGTCTATGCCCCGACGCCTGCCGATGTCGGTGACTTGCTCGGATTGCTGTCAAGCGATGAAAGCCGCAATGGCTTCCGTCAGGCCTTTTTCGGCTACTCCGGCATCATCGTACGCGATGATGATCGTGACGGATTCCCCGAGTCAATAACGCGCTATCAATCCGGTGAGCCTGCGGTATGGGCCCTGGATGCCGATCAGGATGGACGCCCTGAGACCGAAATGACATTCGCCGCCGGCGAACCGCAAACGGCGATCGTGCATGCCGGCTCCATGATGGTGTCCATTCGATATGCTCCGTGGCCACATGCCGGGCGAGTGGAATACTCTGACTCCGCGGGCAGCCGCAGCTACGCGTTGGGGCCTTCGGTTCTGGCCGCACCACTTGTGCAATTTAACTCGATTATGAAGGATTCTGGCGCGCCATATCTGATAAGGCGTGATGATACTGCTCTGCTTGTAGAGCGCAGCGTCGCTCATGCAGCCTATGCAGCGGAGACACGCGAAGCGGGAAGTACCGCTGCCGCCGAGCTCTACGATGGTATTCCTGAACGAAGCTGGTGGCATGATGCCTTCGGCAGGAACGGCATGGCCATCTATTCCGGAGGACTGCCGTCCGATGAGCGCATCGATCTGGACGGTGATGGTCATGCAGAAGCCAAGCGCGTCTGGGGACGCGATCCCGATGGAACCGCGCATCCTCTGTACATCGAAGTGGACTTCAATGGTGATGGTCTCTATGAATACCGGGAGACTCTGGTCGCGCCCTTCATCAAGGCGTGGGACTATGATTCCGATGGTTCAGTCGATCTTGCCATGCAGACCATGCCCGATGGACGCAGCCTGTACAGTATTCTTCCCCGGAATGAATCGTCGAGTCTGACAACCATTCTATACAGAGCGGGATCGATAGAGCGTGTCGAGGAGAATGGTGTTCCTTTGCCCATGACGCCGGACTCCAGCGGCCGGGTCTTGTGGATTGGCGTCAAACCGTTCGAGCTCGCGTCCGATGCTATACGAGTGGGATATGGCTCGAAGAATGGCATCGCCTACAGGATCCTCGACATCGGCGGGAGCCTCTACGCACAGGTCATACGCTGAAAATCCTTGCAATGCGGTGCGTGTCGGGCTAGACTGATTTTCGTGGTGTGCCGTCTGTGAAGGCATGCATACCGCGGAGGTAATCCATGACAGCCGTTTCCGGGACCCGCACGCTGAAACTGAGCGGCAGCTATGCCATCGACCGAGCATCCGATCTGGCGCGTGAACTGGGCGATGCGCTTGCCAAGGCTCGTATTGTCGAGGTCGATTTATCAGGAGCAACAGAAATTGATCTCCCTGCCTTGCAGGTGCTCTATGCCGCTGCCAGCTCTGCCACGGCGCGCGGAGGTTCAATACGGCTGACCGGAATTGCTTCGGAAGAGCTGTGCGGGCGCTTGGTCAGTTCAGGGTTCTCCAGGGTTGGCCCTCTGGCTGGTGAGTACTTTTCACTGGCGCTTCCTGATTTCAAGGGAGCTTCCAGATGAACGAAAAATTCAAGGAGACCTTCAGGGAAGAAGCCGATGAATTGCTGGTTCAGCTCGAGGCGACCCTGCTCGAGCTTGAGGAGCAGCCTGCCGACATGGAGCTGATCAATGCGGCATTCAGGGCCATCCATACGATCAAGGGCTCCGCCGGCATGTTTGGCTTCGAAAAAGCTGGTCACTTTACCCACGATCTGGAGAGTCTGCTTGATGGATGCCGATCCGGAAGGCGGGCTGTGGATAGCCATATCATAGATCTGGCTCTGCGCGCCAGGGACAAGATACGCGGACTGTTGGCGGATGACAGTGATTCGGCCGACTTCGACGATGAGGCGCTGGCACTGATGGATGAATTCCGCTCTGCGGCATCAGGATTGGAAGCGGACAGTGCCGTGATGGAGGCAACTCCTGTTCCGGCATCTCCGCCTGCGGCAGGACCCGCCGCTGTCAAGATGGCCGTTCAGGCGGAGGGAGACGCACGCACCTACCGCATTCGATTCGAGCCATCCGCTGACATCTTCCTGAACGGCACGCGTGTCCTGAGGCTGTTCGACGAACTTGCCACCCTGGGGCAGCTTTCAAGCGTTCCCGATATGTCGCGCGTCCCCCTGCTGGAATCACTTGATCCTGAGGTTTGTTACGTTGCCTGGAATTCGATGCTGACGACGACGGCTGGCATCGATGCCATCAAGGATATATTCATCTTTGTAGAAGGTTCATCAGCGGTGAAGATAGAAGAGGTTGCCCTTGGTGATCTCTCTTCTGATACCGCTCCAAGACTCGGTGAAATTCTTGTAGATCGCGGAACCGTGAGGCAGGAAGACATCGGCGAGGCGCTGCGTTCGCAGCACAAGCTTGGCGAGGTGTTGGTCGAGCGCAACATCGTGTCCAACACTGAACTCGAATCTGCCTTGTCGGAGCAGGCCCACATCAAGCGCGCGCAGGAGCGACAGGCTGAAGGGCCAAGCACGTCGATACGCGTTTCAAGCGAGAAACTCGACGAACTGGTCGATCTTGTAGGCGAGCTGGTAACGATGCAGGCCAGGCTGCTGCGCACCTCGACGGAGATCCTGGATCCCGGGCTCTCGTCAATAGCGGAGCAGCTTGATCGCCTCGTCGAGCAGTTGCGCGACAACGCGATGGGCATGCGCATGCTGCCTATAGGTTCTACCTTCAATAAATTCAGGCGTGTCGTCAGGGATCTATCATCCGAGATGGGCAAGGATGTTGAACTGGTCGCGGTTGGTGCCGATACCGAGCTTGACAAGACGGTCATAGAGCGCTTGAACGACCCGCTGATCCATATCATACGCAATTCACTTGACCACGGGCTGGAGTCGCCCGCTGACAGGCGCGCCGCTGGAAAATCGGAGCGCGGCAGCATTTGCATCAAGGCTGAGCATGCTGGCGCCAACGTGGTGATATCGGTCAGTGACGACGGTCGCGGCATGAACCTGGCTGCCATCAGGGCCAAGGCTGTGGAGCGAGGCCTTGTAGGCGCACAGGAGCAACTGAGTGAGGCTGACGCTCTGATGCTCATATTCAGGCCAGGATTCAGCACCGCAAAGTCCGTAACCAGTGTCTCCGGTCGTGGCGTCGGCATGGACGTCGTAAAGCGGGAGATAGATTCCCTGGGCGGCACCGTACAGGTGGATTCAAGACCAGGAAGGGGTTCCACCATAATCCTCAAAATTCCCTTGACGCTCGCCATCATCGAGGGCTTGCTGGTGCGCGTTTCCGATGAGTACTTCGTGCTACCACTTTCGCTTGTCGAGGCTTGTGTGGAAGCGAGCGACGAGGATGATTCAGAAAGCTCGCGCTTGCTGCGATACCGGGGTGATCTGATACCGTATGTCGACCTGCGACGCTTCTTCGCGGTGCCAGGATCGACGCCGGCGCACCGTCAGATTGTCGTTGTCAATGTGCAGGAATCGCGGGTCGGCATGGTGGTCGATGCCGTCGTCGGTGAGAACCAGACGGTGATCAAACCCCTTGGCAGGATGTACCGTGACGCTGTCGGGCTGTCGGGCGCCACCATCATGGGAGATGGTCGTGTCGCGCTTATCATCGACTGCATGAAGGTGGCTGATTTTGCGCCGGCCCGAGAACCAAAGGCCAGGGCGAGTTGAGCGATTCGTCACGATCAATGACCGGTGTTGGTATTTCGGAGAGGAATTTCAAGCGGCTCGCAGCCTATATCGAACGGGAGCTTGGCATCAGGATGCCTGACACCAAGCGCGTCATGCTGGAGAGCAGGTTGCAGAAACGACTCCGCGTGCTGAACCTCGGCTCATTCGATGCGTACATAGACCGCATATTCGCCGGTGACGATGGCGAGATCATCCACATGATCGACGCCGTGACCACGAACAAGACAGATTTCTTCAGGGAACCGGATCACTTCGATGTGCTTGTTTCAAGATTGCTGCCCTCACTGATGGCCAGGCACCCGGGGCGCACCGGATTCGCGTTCTGGTCCGCCGGGTGTGCCACGGGAGAGGAACCCTATACACTGGCCATGTCTCTTGAAGAATTCAGGCTGGGTCACAAGGACTTTGATTATCACATCGTCGCCTCTGACATATCGACGCGAGCGCTCGATTCGGCCGCAAACGCCGTGTATGGAATCGAGCGCGTTGCTCCCGTGCCGCCCTCGTACCGCAAGAAGTACCTGTTGCGCAGTCGGGATCCGGATCGATCCGAAGTCAGAATAAAGAAGGAGCTTCGCGACAAGGTCGAGTTCATCAGGCTCAATTTTATGGATGAGCATTTTCCATTCGAAGGCCATTTTGACGTGATATTCTGCAGAAATGTCATAATATACTTCGAGCGTCCTGTACAGGAGCGCATCCTGGGTCGAATGTGCAAGTACCTGAGTGTCGGCGGTGCGTTGATTCTCGGGCACTCCGAGACAC
Organism: bacterium; assembly: GCA_035530295.1. Taxonomy (GTDB): domain Bacteria; phylum Spirochaetota; class Spirochaetia; order Treponematales; family UBA12059; genus SZUA-370. The sequence goes on from DATKVB010000003.1 coordinate 392,366, forward strand.
TGACCGGCATGGACCTGCCATTGGTCAGCCTTGCGCCCACGGTCTACGAGCGCGTATAGTCATGCATGAAGGGAACGGGATGGAACGCATTAAGGTGCTGGTCGTTGACGATTCGGCGGTTGTCAGACAGACCCTCAAGGATCTGCTCGACTCGGACCCGGCCATAGAGGTGATCGCTGTCGCTCCTGACCCCATTTTCGCGTTCAAGCGCATGGAGATGGACAAGCCCGATGTAATCATATCCGATGTCGAGATGCCGCGCATGGATGGCCTGTCTTTCCTGCGCAAGATCATGGAGACAAGCCCCATACCGGTCGTCATTTGCTCGAGCAAGACCGAGGATGGCTCCGGAAATGCCCTGAAGGCCATGGAATACGGGGCTGTTGAGATAATCCAGAAGCCCAAGCTCGGCACCAAGCAATTTCTGGAAGAGTCACGCGTGTCCATCTGCGACGCTGTCAAGGCGGCATACGCGTCCAGAAACAAGCGCCGTATTCCACCGGCGAGGCATCAGGAGATGCCCCTGCGCGAGGTGGCGCCCAAGCTCACCGCCGATGTCATGCTGGCGGCTCCGACGGCGCATGGCCTGATCGAGACAACTGAAAAAGTAGTCGTTATTGGCGCCTCCACGGGAGGTACCGAGGCATTGCGCGAATTTCTGGAGGTGCTGCCTGAGGATACGCCGGGCATGGTGATCGTTCAGCACATGCCAGAGCACTTCACGGCAGCGTTCGCGCGTCGGCTCGACAGCCTCTGCCGTGTTGGCGTAAAGGAAGCAGCGGATAACGATACGGTCATCCGTGGCAGGGTGCTGATAGCGCCGGGGAACAAGCACACTCTTCTCAAGAGATCAGGCGCGCGGTACTATGTTGAGGTCAGGGAAGGTCCATTGGTGTGCAGGCACCGGCCGAGTGTCGATGTGTTGTTTCGTTCCGCCGCTCGATATGCCGGCAACAATGCGGTTGGCGTGATCATGACCGGAATGGGTGACGATGGCTCCAAGGGCATGAAGGAGATGCACGATGCCAAGGCCTGGACCATCGCTCAGGATGAGGATTCGTGTATCGTCTTTGGCATGCCCAACGAGGCGATCAAGATTGGTGGTGTTGACATCGTGCTGCCCCTGGAGAAGATAGCGGCGGAGGTTCTGCGTTCGGCTCGATGATCCGAAGCTTCTTATAAAATACAGCAAGTCCGGGACCATGGATGTCCTGGAGTTCGGGAGGAATCATGGCAAAGAGCATTTTGATTATCGATGATTCGGCAGCGATCAGACAGAGCATATCGTATATTCTGCAGCAAGAAGGCTATACGACGACCGAAGCTGGCGATGGCGTAGAAGGCCTGCAACGGCTGGATGAGGTCGGCCGCTTCGATTGCATCATCACCGATGTCAACATGCCCAACATGGATGGCATCACCTTCATACGCAAGGCACGCGAGAATCCCAAATTCAAGTTCGTGCCCATCCTGGTGCTTACGACAGAATCGCAGGGCGCCAAGATGAACGAGGGCAAGGAAGCCGGAGCAACCGGATGGATAGTCAAGCCATTCAGCGCCGACAAACTGCTGGCGGTTGTCAAGAAGGTTGCGGAGTAAGCGGCGATGGGCGCCATGAAGGCAGTCGCCGGACGCTATTTGACATTCTCACTTGGAGCCGAAGTGTATGCCATTCCGGTTGAGCGGGTGGAAGTGGTGCTCGAGACTCCTGTCATCACGAGGGTGCCGAATGTGGCCGATCACATGCGTGGCGTCATCAACCACCGTGGCAGCGTCATTCCGGTCGTCGATCCAAGGCTCAGGTTCGGAGGCACTTCAATAATGATTGAGGCGTCGCCTTCGGTCATTGTGCTGCAGATCGAGTACGAAGGTGAGGATGTCATGATAGGCATGCTCGCCGACAGCGTCAGCGAAGTTGTCGACATCGCCCCGGAGGCTATCGGGCCCGCTCCGGCCCTGGGCGCCAAGACTTCGGGTGATTTCATATCAGGTGTGGCCAGGAACGGCAACGCATTTCTGGTGATGCTCGATGTAGACGCGGCATTTGCCCGTAGTTCGGAGCAGGCCGCGAAAACCATACCATGATCGATAGCCCCGCTACGTCTATACTGATTGTCGAGGACGAAGCGATCGTCGCACTGGATCTGCGCTATCGAATGGAGGCATTTGGCTACTCGATCTGTGGAATTGCCGCGACAGGCGACGATGCCATTAGCCTTGCCAGATCTACCCATCCAGACATCGTGTTTATGGATATTCAGCTCAAGGGCGCCATGGACGGTATCGAGGCGGCAGAGCGCATAGGAGTGGAATCGGGCATACCTATCGTTTTCGTGACCGCCTTTACCGATGAAGCCACGCTGCTGCGAGTGAAGAGCGCCGCGCCATACGGTTATATCATCAAGCCATACGATGAGCGCGAAATCAGGATAGTGCTTGAACTGGCCATAGCCAAATTCCGGTACGCACATGGCTTGCAGCGTGCCAAAGAGGCGGCAGAAGCCAGCGACCGCGCAAAGACCTGTTTCCTGTCCAATATCAGTCACGAGCTCAAGACTCCGCTCAATGTAATAATGGGGTGCATCGACCTTGCTGGCGGCGACGTGTCCGAAGAGGAACGCCGGGAATACCTGTCACTGGCGGACAGGGGCGTCAGACGATTGCAGACCCTTATCGACACGATTCTCGATTACACCAAGGTAGAACTTGGCGCTCTTGCACCCAGAGTGCAGGAATTCGAGCTTGGCGAGTTTCTTTCCTCATGCTGGCAACCCTTCGCCTTCGATGCCCATGCCAAGGGGCTGGATCCCCGGCTGGAACTGGATCCAGCCTTGCCGGCCTCCATGAATGGCGATCCCGAAAGGCTGTCCACTCTGGTGCGCAACCTGCTGGACAACGCCATAAAATTTACCGATGCGGGGTTCGTATGCCTTTCTGCAGAGCGCCTTCAGGTATCGGACAGCCATGCGCAATTGAGGCTGGCGGTAACCGATACCGGAAAGGGCATACCGGAAGAGCAGCGCGCCAGGCTGTTCGAGGCATTCAGGCAGGGTGACGATTCCATAACGCGCGCGACCGGCGGACTTGGGCTTGGTTTGTCGTTGGCCAGGGCTTTGGCCAACCTTATGGGCATTCGACTCGAGTATTCAGTGCCGGAACTGGGTGGCTCTGCCTTTTCGCTGTATATACCGATACCAGCTGACGCTCCTCCGGCTTTTTCGCGGCATACCGGAACCAATAATCTTGTAGGCCTGTTTGGCGCCATTGCCTTGAACAATGAGTTCCAACGCTGGTCCGAGCATCTTGGTCTGCGGATGATGCCGGTTGACGAGACGCGCGATTCCGATGGTGACCCCCTCGTAATTCTTGCGACCGAATCGGCGTGGCTCGAGGCGAATCCTGCCCAACGGGAAGCGGTAACCGCCGGTGGCTTGCGGCCACTGATATTGATCGGTGGGCCGTATGCTGTGCATTCCCTGGATGGTCGTGATGGCGAAACCATCCGCCTGCCGTACCCTTCGAGCCTGGCAAATTTCGCCAAAGCGCTGGACAATGTGCTGAGCGGGCGAGGCTCATCTGCGGTGACAGGTGCCGCAGAAATCCATCGACATCAACCGGTAGAGCCACGGAAACCTGCCAGGGACTATGGCCTCCTGGTCAGTCGTGCGACTGCCGAGGCGAACGGGATGGGGCTAAAGGAATCACTGCAGGAGTTGCTCATCCTCATGCATGGCCAAAGCCACACCGAAGACGCATCGGCGCTTGAGCGGCACATCAAGGACCAATACAACCGATATACAAACTGTGGCGCCGTTGCCTGCGCGAGGCTGGCCCTGGCATATGCAATGGATATCAGAAATAGCGCTGATCGTGGCTCGGCAGAGCCACGTGCCACAACCGGGAGGAAATGATGCCCAGAATTCTTGTAGTTGAAGATGATTTTGGTAGCCGGGTCATGATACAGAGATTGCTTGTCGATTACGGGGATACCGATGCCGTCGTCGACGGGCAGGAGGCGGTTGACGCGTTCTCATTGGCTCTTGAAGAGGACCGTCGCTACGATTTGATACTGATGGATATCATGATGCCTAAAATGGATGGTCAAGAGGCCCTCAAGCGCATCAGGAACATCGAAAAGGACCACGGCATACCCCCGGCCAAGGAATCGATAATCATCATGACGACCGCCCTGGACGATCCATCCAATGTAATTGAAGCATACGCCAAGGGTGGCGCTACATCGTACATGGTCAAACCCATGGACAGACTCAAGGTGCGCACTACGCTGGCCAAGGTTGGGTTCAAGCCGCTGATCAGGACTCCATGACGACTATCACCAGGTCCGGGCCGATTGCCCGCATAGCAATATGCGAGGATGAGTACATAGTCGCCCTCGACATTCAGGCCTTCCTCAAGAAGAACGGCTATGAGGTATCAGGCATATTCGCTTCCGCCGAGGATCTTCTTGCTTCGATGGATGCGAACAGGCCCGACTTGGTGCTGATGGACATCTATCTGCAAGGTGCAATGGACGGCATAGAAGCCTCGTCCATATTGAACGAACGTTGGGACATTCCGGTCATACTGCTTACCGCCTATAACGACAATGAGATGATCGAACGGGCCAAGCTGACGCAGCCCTACGCGTATATTCTTAAACCATATGACCCAAGCGAGCTCAGGACCGCGCTGTCCATAGGACTGTTCAGGGCAGCCATGGAACGGCGACTGCGCACCAGCGAGCAGCGATACCGTGGCCTGTTCGAGGATGGCATCGCCGCGGCGTTTCTGGTTGGTACCGATGGTGCCATCATGGAATCAAATCGCGCATTCAAGACTCTTGCACCGGGGGCTGGTCGTGTGGGCGATTTTTTCGCCGATGATGACGATGCCGGTGGCCTTCTCAATGCCATCCGTGACGGCACGCCATTCAGGCTTCGAGAGGTACGGGTCAGGCATGGTGATGGACGCGACGCCTGGGCGCTGTTCAACGCTGTGCCTATCAGACTGTCCGATGGTACCGCCGCATATCAGTGTCAGGCTGTCGATGTTACCGAGCGCCGGACGCTGCTCGATCAGGTAGTGCATGCCCAGAAATTATCGACGATAGGCCGTTTCGCCGGAGGAGTCGCGCACGATTTCAACAATGTGCTGACGGCGGTGCTTGGATATGTCCGCTTGCTCAGGTCTGATTTTGAGGACGAAGGCCGTTCCATCGATGAGCTCGATGGAATTGAGCAGGCAGCCCGCAGGGCTGCCGCCCTCTCCAGGCAGATACTTGTCTTTTCACGGCGTGATGATGTTGATCCAACCCTTTTCAGGCTATCTGGGATGCTTCTGGGGCTGGAGAAAATGCTGAAGCGCGTCATCGGTGATGGGGCGGCTCTGGTGGTCAGAGCCGACGATACCAATGCAAATTTGATTCGAGCCGACAGGACACGGATCGAACAGGCCGTGGTCAACCTGGTAGCCAATTCGAGAGATGCCACGCCTGTGGGCGGCCGAATACTGGTGGCTGCCGGCACCGCTACGCTCGAAGCCGCCAGCCAGGGTGTCATCGGACCTATCCCCGCGGGAACATGGGGCTATATAGAGGTAGAGGACGAGGGCACGGGTATCGATCCGGCGGTGTTGCCTCAGATATTCGAGCCATTCTTCACGACCAAGTCGCCCGAGCGTGGCACCGGTCTTGGGCTCTCGACTGTCATGAGCATAATGAAACAGGCTGGCGGTCACATTGTCCTGACATCGCGGGTAGGGGCAGGAACGACGGTGCGGTTGCTCTTTCCACTCGAGGCTGGCGGAGATAGCCCTGAGGCGGATCTGTCAACGCAGCACGCTTCGCGTGATGGCAGGAACAGCATGGGCAGTGGACGAACCGTGTTGCTTGTCGAGACCGACGACTCGGTGCGTGCCATCCTCCAGGCGCTTCTGGACAGGGCCGGGTACCGGGTCGTGTGCTCCAGCCATCCGGGAGAAGCGCTCCTGCTGGCCGAAAAACCCGAACTGCGCCCGGATATACTCGTCAGCGATATGACCATGCCCTTGCTCGATGGCCCTGGTCTGGCGATGCGCTTGCGCGCGAGCATCGCGGGGCTTCCGGCCCTGTTCCTGCGATCGCACGAAGGTGAGGGGACAGAGTTGGTGAAATCCCCCATCGATGCCTGTCTTGAGAAGCCATGCTCCGATGACGAATTGCTTTCTTCGATCGACAAGCTGCTTCAGGACAGAATGGTTCGATAGAGCCGCGTCTCGAGCTCGACTGCGGCGCCGCTGGTGTACGAACGCTCTGACCTGTCAAGGCTCATATCGAAGACATCGAGAACCCTGGCGGGCCGCTCTGAAAGCACAGCGATCCTGTCGGCAAGATAGATAGCCTCCCGGACATCGTGCGTAACTACCACGGCGCTTCTTCCATCCTTGGCGCGAACATCGACAAACAGGTCCATCACCGCGATGCGCGTCTTAAGATCGAGGGATGAGAATGGCTCATCGAGGAGCAAGAAATCCGATGGGTATGCAAACGCCCTCGCCAGAGCGACGCGCCTGCGCTGACCTCCGGACATGGCTGCCGGCCTTGAGTCCGCCTGATCCTCGAGCCCCACCGCGACAAGCGCCTGCCATGAAGACCGGCGCGCCAAGCCAGCTTCCATCAATGGACGCAGTACGAACGCGATGTTGTCACGAGCGCTGCGCCAGGGCAGCAGTCGGTCTTCCTGAAAGACATAGCTGGCACGACCATCTGAAAAGCCGTCGATGGAGCCAGAATAATCATCATCGAGACCGGCCAGTATATTGAGCAGCGTAGTCTTGCCACATCCCGAAGGACCGAGCACCACCGTAATGGCCCCATCGGGTATGGCAAGATCGAGGCCGGCAAGTACCGATATTGAATCATAGTGCTTCTCTAGCTGCTTTATCGTGTATGACACGCGATCCTCCGGGCCAGGCTGTCAAAAATGGCATCACTTATGGCGCACAGGATGACACCGGCGGCGGCCCAGGCGAACACCTCCGCAGTCTCGAGAGCCATTCTGGCATCCTGCATGCCGGTGCCGAGCGCATGGGTCGGCATGCTGAGGACTTCTCCCGCGACGACGACCTTCCAGGATAACCCCACGGCGTTTCTGGCGGCCGAAATGACGTGCGGCATAGCCGACGGTACCCTGATCTGAAACAGGGCGCTTTGCCTCGATACGCCAAAGGAATCAGCCATCGCTATAAGCCCGGGGTCCGCGGCCCTGATGCCGGCAGCGACATCCGCGGCGACGACAGGAAACGCCATCACGACGGCCGAGAAGACCGGCACGACGCCGGCCGGGAACCATATAAGCGCCAGGAGGATCACCGCGAGCACCGGTGTGGCGCGCACGATAGTCAGCCCAGGCGCCATCAGCGCTTCGACGCGGCGGGAGGCTCCGCCGGCGAGTCCGAGCGCCAGTCCGAGCGCCATCGATATGCCAAATGCCGCCAGTCCGCGGCAGGCGGTTGCAGTGAAGGCCGCGGCGAATTTGGCAGTCGAAGCGACGTGCACGAAGGTCTGCAGCACGCGCTCGGGGGCCGGCAGTATTATATCGGCTCCGATGCCAATGGAGGCAAGCTTCCACAGCGCGACGATGACGGCGAGCGCAAGAAGGCCATCGGCCTTGTACGCGATACCATCCCGCCGCGCCATGAGCCGGCTTCCTTTAGCGCTTGACGCTGGCGTACCAGGCCTCGTCTGGCAGCTTCGAGCCTATCGAAGCCGGAGCCGCGGCCAGGAACACCGACAGCAGGGCTTCTATGGAGGCGCGCGCCTCGAGCGCTGGAATGAACACGAAGGCACAGGATGGGATGGCCGCGGTGGCGATAGGGGCCTTCAGACCCATGTCATACCGCTCCACCAATTCGCCGGCGGCGGCTGGATCGCCGATGACACTGGTTATCGAGGCCCGGTAGTCGGCCAGCAGGGCTGCTACGGCTTCAGGCCTTTCGGCAACCAGGTGCGCGCGTATGACGAATACGCTCATGGGATAGTCGGCCTGGCCTGTCACGCTTGACCAGAGCGCCGACAGCGAGAACGGAACCCTGGCCTGGGCATTGCCCTTGAGGGCCAGGGTCGCGAAGGGCTCAGGTAGCACCGCGATCGCAACACGACCGGCGACGACGCTCGCGGCAAGTTCCGGGTAGGGCATGTTGAATATGAGGTGTACATCCTTGTCGGCGTCGATGCCATACTTTGGCATGATCGTGCGAAGGAGATATTCCGGTGTGGCACCCTGGCCCGCGACATAGACATCGCGACCCTTCAGGTCCGCTATCGAGGTTATGGTGGCATCCGTCGTAACCAGCTTGACCATGCCGTTGCCCACCACCGCAAGCAGGCTGTATGGTTGCCCCGCGTTGTATAGCTTTGCGGCCATGTTGACTGGCAAGACCGCTGCGTCAAGCTCGCCAGAGAGCATCTTGGCCACCATCGCATCGGCCGAGGCTACTCCCTGGATGCCAAACCTCGCGTTGTCGGGCAGCACCGGGTCGTCCTCGAAGAGCCGGATGGCACCTATTCCGGTAGGGCCCTTGATCGCTCCGATCTGGATGACTATGGGTTCGAGCGCTGGATGGCTCGGAACTGTGTTGACTTTGCCGCCCATGGCGGAAAGGGGCAGGAGGCATGCGCTTGCTGCAAGCAGCGCTATGATCGATCGTTTCATGGCCTATCCTTTCGACTTCATGGCCGATACTACCATTCTTGTCCGCAGTGGAACAAGCGAATGTGTATGCTGAGGCGCCGAAGGCATACCGCTTTCCCCGGCGACGATTATCCAATATAGTAGATGTATGCGATGCGACGTCTGCGGTTCGAGCGACCAAGTCTTCTTCATCAAGCCTGATGGCTCGGATGGCGAACTGCACCTGTGCAGGGCGTGCGCTGTCGAGCGCGGATACCTTGGCAACGCGGCCGGGCTGACCATAACAGCCTGCCCGGTGTGTGGCATGACCATAGATCGCCTCCGCTCTGGCGGAAAGCTTGGGTGCCCGAGCTGCGCCGTTACCTTCAAGCCGGAGATTCTTGCCATGCAACGACGATCCAGCCGGACCAGCCGTTATGAGGGCAAGATTCCCGTTGACAGGTATCATGGTCCGGACGACGCGGAGCGGGCGCTCGGGGCTCTGAATGCGGAACTGGAAGCCGCCATACAGTCTGAGCATTTCGAAGAAGCGGCCGGCATACGTGACCGCATCAAGGCATCCAGGAGCCGGGACTCATGACATTGAGTTCACCGAGCGTCAGTCCCGTCGCCGCAGGATCGTATCCTGAGTTCGATGTGGTACTACGTTCAACGGTCTCGCTTGACAGAAATGTCGAGGGTACGCGTTTTCCGAATGCGCTCGACGCAGCGCAGCGGCGAAGCCTGGGGCTGGAACTATGCGCGGCTCTGCGGGCATCCGGTTTTGTCGTGGCTCAGGCCGTGGATCTTGAACCGTCGTTCAAATCTGTCCTGGCGGAGCGGGAACTGTATTCCAGACCGTACTTGCTGGACGACGCCAATGCTGTCGCTCTCTGCTCAGAGCGACCCGCGTGGGCGACCATCAATGACAACAACCATCTTTCGCTGCATGCGTCTCATCCGGGCCTCGATACCGCCGTAGCTTGGCACGATGTGTCAAATTCCGAGGATACCCTGCTTGCATCCAGCGGTGCTATCCGATGGGCCTTTGACGCTGATATTGGTTACATTATGTCAGAAGCTGGCTTCTGCGGCACTGCTCTGGCTGCTTCGGTCCTTATCCACGCTCCGGCTCTCGTCATATCGGGGCTGGCGGAGACGGCCCTCAAGCGCGCGATGGAGGCCGGGTTCATGATTTCCGGAGCGTACTCCGGACTCGGAGCGTCGGCAGGTTCACTGTTCGAGCTTTCACTACCGGCGGCATATCACGATCCGGAGCGAGCGACGCTGGCTCGTCTCGACGCCGCGGCCCGCGCGCTTGCCGAGTACGAGCGCCGCGCCAGGGAGCAATTGCTGCGTGACAGCCCGTGGGATATCCTTGACGTCATAGGCCGGGCGCTCGGAAACGCCCAAGGTGCACGGTTGCTGACCCGTGATGAAGCCGCGGATATCATATCGGGTCTGCGTCTGGGCATCGCCTGCGGCGCCTTGGAGGGCATGGATCTGGCCACGGTTGGCGAGTTGTGGATATCGCTCAGAATCAAGCCGCCATCGACCAATGGCAGGCCACCGCAGTCTGCCGATAATGAACCAGAGACCGCCATCAGAGCGCGTGCGTTGCGTCATGCCGCGGCGAACATCGGCTTTAGTAGAGAGGTATCGTGATGTTTAAGGGTCTGACCAAACGCGCTCAGCGCATATTGACTGTGCTGGCCCAGGAAGAGGCACGGCGATTTCATGCGGGAGAGCTTGCGCCGGAACACGTGCTGCTGGCGATCCTGCGCGAAGGCGAATGTACCGGCTACAGGATGCTGGACTCCCTTAAGATGGATCTGCGTGAACTGTCCATTGATCTGGAACGAGCGGCCTCCGGCAGGAAGGGCGGCTTTCTGCTCGGTGACGCCCCGCTGTCACGCAGGCTCAAGTCGATGCTCGAGACCGCAGCGGAAGAGGCACGGCTGATGGACGGCGAGTATATAGGCAGCGAACACCTGACTATTGCCGCCGCGCGCGAGAGCGGCTCTATCCTGGAGCATTTTTTGTCGCGTTATGGCGTGTTCTACGAACAGCTCAGGGCCGCGCTCAGGTTGCTGTCGGCGGGCAGGCAGGAGCCACATGAAGGCGAAAACAACAAGCCCGGCTCCCTGGTGCGTGGATTCCCGGCTGCGGCACAGCCAGGAGCGCCATCGACCGCGAAACGATCGCCGGGTGGCGCGACGCCCTTGCTCGATGAGCATTCGCGCGATCTGACAGCCTGGGCTCGCGAGGACAGGATAGATCCGGTTGTCGGCCGAGAGGAAGAGACGCGACGTGTGGTGCGGATCCTGTCACGCAGGAGCAAGAACAACCCGGTGCTTATAGGCGATCCCGGCGTTGGCAAGACGGCCATAGTCGAGGGGCTGGCGCTTCGTATGGCTCGTGGCGATGTGCCCGACGGACTCCTGGGCAAGCGGCTCCTGGTGCTGGATATGGCCTCAATCGTCGCGGGCACCAAATACAGGGGAGAATTCGAAGAGCGGCTGAAGCGAATCATGAAGGAGATAGCCGCGTCCGGCAATGTCATCCTGTTCATCGACGAGCTGCATACGATTATCGGAGCGGGCAGCGCAGAAGGCACCATCGACGCGTCCAACATGCTCAAGCCCGCCTTGTCGCGCGGCGAACTGCAATGCATAGGTGCGACGACGCTCGATGAATATCGCAAGTATTTTGAGAAGGATGCTGCTCTGGAACGACGGTTCCAGAGTGTGCTGATCGAAGAACCGACCATAGAAGAGACCATAGCTATACTGCAGGGCATCCAGGAACGCTACGAGCAGTACCATGGCATACGGTACGCCCGTGACGCCGTGGAGGCTTCGGTACGGCTCGCGGAGCGCTATGTAAGCGATCGATTCCTGCCTGACAAGGCGATCGATGTGCTCGACGAGGCTGGAGCCAGAAAAAAGGTGGAGAGCCCGGTGCGCGGTCCCGAGCTTGGAACCATAGAAGCCGAGATACGCAGGATGACAGAAGAGAAGCTGGCACTTGTGTCTACCCAAAACTACGAGAAGGCAGCCGAAGTACGCGACCATGTCAGGGAACTGAAATCCGAGCTGGAGACGCTGAAGGCGCGGACCGTAGCCGCGAATGGCGCCGCTGTCATTGTCGGTGTCGACGACGTGCGCACGGTTGTATCAGAGATGACCGGCATTCCGGTGGAACGCATAGCCGATGGCGAATCGGAACGCCTGTCGAGCCTCGAGGCTGAGCTGCATCGCCGGGTCGTCGGGCAGGACTTTGCGGTCAAGGTGCTGGCTTCGGCTGTGAGGCGTTCGCGGGCGGGTATATCCGATCCACGCAGGCCATTAGGGTCGTTCATATTCCTGGGGCCAACCGGTGTAGGCAAGACCTTGCTCGCGAAGACCCTTGCCGAGAGCCTCTTTGGCAGCGAGGACGCGCTGATCCGTATCGACATGTCTGATTTCATGGAAAAGCACAACGCATCGCGGCTCGTAGGAGCACCGCCCGGATATGTTGGATACGACGAAGGTGGCATGCTGACCGAGCGCGTCAGACGCAAGCCGTACAGCGTCGTGCTGTTCGACGAGATAGAGAAGGCACATCCCGACGTCTTCAATTTGCTGCTGCAACTTCTGGAAGAAGGTGAGCTACGCGACAATTTGGGGCATGCTGTCTCATTCAGGAATTGTGTTGTCATCATGACCAGCAACGCGGGCACGCGGGAACTGACACGTGGCGCCAGGCTTGGATTCGGGGCCGAATCGAACCGTTTCGACTATGCCGCCGTGAAGTCTGCCGCGCTCGCGGAGCTCAAGCGCCTCTTCAATCCGGAATTCATCAATCGTGTGGACGAAGTGGTGGTCTTCCATCCGCTCGACCAGCAGCAAGTGCGCCTGGTGCTCGATCTCGAATTGTCTCATCTACGCAGGCGGCTTGCCGAGCGCGGAGTGGCCATGGATCTGGACAAGAAGTCGATCGATCTGCTGGTCGAGGATGGCTATGATGAGGCGTATGGAGCCAGGCCAATGCGCAGGCTCATCACCAAGCTGATCGAGGATCCGCTAGCGGCAATCATGGTCGAAGGCTCGTGCCCCCCGGGGTCGACGGCCAGGGTCAGAGAAAAGGACAGGACCCTTTCGATCAAGATTGTTGCCCCGAAGCGGCTGGCGCCGGTCAAGGCAGCCAGCAATTAGAACGGAGTTCCGGCAGACTCATTCGTCGTCCTTGCCGATGAGCCGCCTGAGTTCCCGCAGCCGCGGTTCATCGATCCTGATCCTGAGGTTCTTTTCCTGAGTCGGCAACACGAGACCTTTGGGTCCATTCTTTGCCCTGCGCAGATACTTGGCCTGGGTGTAATACAGGTCACCCGCGCCCGCGGATCTGCCCTTTGAGTAGTGCAGGGCGAGTGTACCGGCATCGAGCATGATTTCAAGTGGTACACTCTTGCCTGGCCGGTTCTTCACGAAGACATATGATCCGGGGTAATCACGCGCATGGAACCATAGATCGTTGCCGCGGACATGCCTGCGTAGCAGCTCGTCGTTCTCTGCGGCGGACCTGCCAATGAGGATGAGCCAGCCATCACGCTCAAGCGAAAGGCCTGGATAGCGTTTTGCCGCCTGTGAAGGAGCGGTCTTCCTCCTGGCAAGGAAAGCCCTGATGGCATAAGGGTTCTGTTCCGCCTCAATCCTTGCCCGTTCAGCGGCGAGCATCCCCAACATCGTGGTGACTTCATTGAGCTCGGCCTGCGAGTCGGTTGCGCCGGACCTGGCTTTCTTTGACTTCTCGTACCAGCCGCGGGCGTTGTCCAGAACGCTGTGGGCAGGGTCGATCCTGATGATGACAGAGCCGCCACGGTAGAAATCATCGAGAGTCACCGAGGCGCCACTTACCGGCGCTGTCTGGTTGGCCATCAGTATGTCGCCCAGTTCCCGGTATCGCTCTGCGTCTTTGGACTCGTTGATGGATTGCTGGAGCGCCTCAGCCCGTGCTGCAAGGCCGGCTTGTCGCTGGTCAAAATACTTGCGCGCCCTTTCAAGAAGGGCGACCCGTGACAGCTCGGAGCCATGCTCGGCATAGTACGTGTCGACCCGCTCGTTGAAGGAGCCGTCGCCAGGAAGGTCCCGCACGACGAATTCACGTTTGGGAGCGTCGCCCACGTTGGGAGCATAATGTCCGCCGGTCAGCTCACCTTTGGAAGGCTTCCTGGCCAGGGCATCGATTATGGTGCCATCGGTCCGGGTCAGTATGAGGTTGGCGGCACCTGACCATAGCCGTGCGTACAACAGGCACGCCTCATCATCCCGGCCTATGGCAAGCTTGACGATTCGCTCGGAGCCGAGTTGTTCTACCGACTCAATCCTGGCTCCGCGTATATGTGATCTGAGCAGCTCCATGAAACGTTGCGGTTTCTCCGCCTTGGGAACTGGCAGCGTGGTCGCGTGCAGCCGACATGCTCCGTGGGCTACGCAGAGCAGCAGTTCAGTCGCTACACCTGGCTTGTACAACGACAGCACCAGCGTATCGTATGATGGCTGCACTATCTTCTGGACTTGTGCCCCGACGATGTCGAGCTCCGACAGCACCAGGTCTATCTCTCGCCAGTTAAGCGACATCGCGTTCCGCTCGTATGTTCGTATCCTCGCTGTTCAGGTTTCTATCGAATCTCAAGCTCCGTGGCAGTGCTTGTACTTCTTGCCAGAGCCGCAGGGACATGGATCATTGCGGCCGACCTTTGGGTAGGTGCGTACCACCGTGGCGTTGCGTGGGGCCGCTCCCTGGGCCATCGCCCCTGAGCTCGCCTGAGCCTTGGCCTCCTGTGCCGCGTCCGCTCCTCCAAACCGACCCACCTCGTCGTGCCGGGTTTCTCCACCCGTGACGACCGGTCTGACGCTGCGGTCTTCCTGACGCTGGATGCGTACCAGAAACAGGGTGTTGGCTACACTGCGCCTGATGTCCTCTATCATCGCCTCGAACAGGTCAAAACCCTCGAGCTTGTACTCGAGCAATGGATTCTTCTGGGCGTAGCTTCGAAGGTATACCGCCTCGCGCAGGGCTTCCATGTTTTCGAGATGGTCGAGCCAACGCTGGTCTATCGCAGCCAGATACTTCCATCGAAGGAAATGGTTGAGGTTGTCGGTGCCGGCCATGGCCAGCTTCTCTTCCATGTCACGATCGAGCTCGGTGTTGGCGGCCACGCGCAGTGTGTCGGCATTCCTCGATTCCACGGAATCGGACTTGAATGGAAGCTGGAACCCGAATGACTCCTTGAAGGAGTCCTGCAAGGCGATCCATGCGCCTTTGGGGTCGTTTTTGGAACCATCGGCATGCGCGTCCAGGAACACATCGACCATCTCGCGGGCCGTGCCCATAACGCGCGCCGCAATGTCGTCATCCTTGATGATGGTATCGCGCTGCGCATAGATGAAGGAGCGTTGCTGGTTCAGCACATCATCGTACTCGAGCAGATGCTTGCGGATGTCGAAGTTTCGCTCTTCCACACGCTTCTGGGCGTTTTCCATGGTCTTGTTGAGCAAGGGGTGGTATATAGGCTCGCCTTCCTTCATGCCAACCTTCATCATCAGGCCCTTGAGGTTTGCTCCCCCGAACAACCTCATGAGGTCGTCGTCAAGCGATATGAAGAACCGCGACCTGCCGGGGTCGCCCTGTCGGCCCGATCGGCCGCGCAACTGGTTGTCTATGCGCCTTGATTCATGGCGTTCGGTGCCAAGAACATACAGGCCTCCGGCGGCTTTGACTTCCTCGTAGTCATTGTGCCAGGTCGCATATTCCGCCGCGAGTGCCGCACGGTACGTCGCCTCATCGGCAGCGGTGCCTGCCTTCTTGCGGGCCCTGTACTCCGGATTGCCACCAAGCTTTATATCGGTGCCGCGTCCGGCCATGTTGGTCGCGATCGTCACTCCGCCCCTGGCTCCGGCTTCAGCAATGATCGTCGCCTCGCGCGCGTGATTCTTGGCGTTGAGCACCTCGTGCCGTACTCCGCGCCTGGTCAGCGCCGCGGACAGCCGTTCCGATTTGTCTATGCTGACCGTGCCGACAAGCATCGGCTGGCCCTTTGCATGAGCCTCGACTATCTCGTCGCATATTGCCTCGAACTTCTCGGCCTCGTTGAGGAAGACCAGGTCGTCTTCGTCGAGGCGTGCGACCGGGCGGTTTGTCGGAATGACTACAACGTCGAGCTCGTATATTTTCTGGAATTCCACGGCCTCGGTCTCAGCTGTTCCGGTCATACCGGCAATCTTGTCGTACATGCGGAAATAATTCTGGAAGGTAATCGTGGCCAGCGTCCTGTTGCGCCTGGCTATCTTGATTCGTTCCTTGGCCTCGATCGCCTCATGAAGGCCGTCGGAATAGCGGCGACCATGCAGGATGCGTCCGGTAAACTCGTCCACTATCTGGACCAGACCCTCCTGGACGACGTACTCGGTATCTTTGTGGAACAGTTCGCGGGCGCGTATCGCCTGGGTAAAGTAATGCACGTACTCGAAATTCTGCTCGTCGAACAGCGAACCCTGTATCAGCCCCCGCTTCTTGAGCATGGTCTCGATAGTCGCAAGTCCATCGGAGGTGAAGGAGACCTTCTTGTTCTTTTCTTCTATCTTGTAGTCGCCATTGAGCTCTTCACCCTGTTCTTCTTTTGGATACTCGCCGGTCTTTGGATCCTTCTCGACCTCTACAAGCTGCGGAGCGAGTCGAGATACCTCGTTGATCTTGTAGGTATCGTCCTCGGCAGCACCGGAGATGATAAGCGGCGTCCTGGCCTCGTCTATCAGTATCGAGTCGATTTCGTCGACGACGCAATAGTGGTGTCCGCGCTGCACACGGCTGGACGGATCCATCGCCATGTTGTCGCGCAGGTAATCAAAGCCGAATTCGTTATTGGTGCCGTAGGTGATGTCCTGTGCATAGGCCTTGCGTCTGGCATCGTTGTCCATGTTTGACAGTATCGCGCCGACACTGACGCCCAGGTATGAGTAAACGGAACCCATCCAGCCGGCGTCACGCTCTGCCAGGTAATCGTTGACGGTGACGACGTGGACGCCCTTGCCATCAAGGGAGTTCAAATAGGCCGCCGAAACCGACGAAAGGGTTTTTCCTTCGCCGGTCTTCATCTCGACTATCTTGCCATCGTGCAGCACAATGCCGCCGAGTATCTGCGTGTCGAAGGGGCGCTCACCGAGCACCCGTCGCGCCGCCTCGCGGGCCAGAGCGAACGCGTCGGGCAGAATCGCCTCCAGCGTTTCGCCTGAAGCAATGCGTCGCTTGAATTCCGCTGTTTTTAAAGGGAAATCTTCCGGTTTTAGGGCCATCGCCCACGCTTCGCGCGCGTTGACCGCATGCAGTCGGGGCAGAAGACCTTTGATATCTCGCTCGCGCTTTGAGCCAAAGAGCGCTGTCAGGGGGTTGAACGCCATGAGTGTTAATCTATATCTTTTCAGGATGAGCGGTCAAGGCGAACCGCACCATGGGGCGGAGGTCTTTGCGTGCTAGAGAGCTATCGTGGAAGCAAGGCTGCGGGAGCGGTCATAGGCTTGATAATCGTGCTACTCTTGAATCTTGCGTCGTGTGCAGATTCAAGAACCGTTACGACGTTGCAGCGTGAGCCGCTATTTTCCCTGGGGTATGGTGTTCTCGAAGATCAGCTGAACCTATTCAATCTTGACAACAAGGCTCCTCCACAGAAGACCAGGCTGGCCATGCGCGATGGAATCTTCTTCGTGTCGAATGGCAACGCGGCCAAGGTCCTGACTCTTTCTTCATTCGGCGACCTGCTCGCCATGGTCTACAACCCCGACAGGAACCCGCCTCCAGTCACATTGCAGCCTGCCCAGGCCGGCTCGGCCGTACAGGGACGAACCGCCAGGCCATACCCGTTCTCGTCACCCGGAGAGATAGCCGTCGATTCCAAGCGCACGATCTTCGTTGAGGATCGCGTGCCCGAGAACAGGCGTTCCTACGATGACGGGATGAAGGCAAGCCTTGAGTTCGTGGTGTTGCGCTTTTCCCGTGATGGCGAATATCTGGACTATCTCGGGCAGGAAGGTGTTGGCGGTACCCCATTTCCCATGCTTTCTGGCCTCTATATAACGCCGTCGGATGACTGCATTGTCGTATCGTTGACAGGTGTCGGCTGGACCGTCTTCCGGTTTGATCCGCGTGGCACCCTGATGTCGACCATATCGGTCAAGCGCGACGATCTTCCCCGTCCTCCCGAGGAGGCGTCAAGCATAGCCTCGATGGACAGCATCGTTGCCGCTCCTTCAGGATCGGGACTGCTGTTGAAGATAGACTACTATCGCGAGGTGATAGACCAGGAGACGCACACGCAGGCGGGCATCGATTTTTCCTCGTCATGGGCATGGCTGATGGATGGATCGACGGGAAGCTATACCGAGCGCTATGAGTTGCCAGGATTCGAATCGATTGCCGAGCGCAAGCACGACGATCAGCGTGTGCCCCGCGCATGGCAGCTGGCTGGAGCAGCGGCAGGGCAGATATTCCTGATGGCCGCCGATGACGACGGCTCGACATACTATGGCCTCTTCGATATGCGCTCGAGATCTTTCAGACGATTCTCGCTACGCATTGATCCCGATGAGATGGAATATACAGCGTTTTCACTTTCCCCCGATGGCATTCTGTCAGCCATGCTCGGCTCGCCTTACGAGGCCCGCTTTGTATGGTGGCGTTTTGACAAGATGATCGGGGGCCTGGCTCCGTGACGCCGCTTTTCACGCTGGCCCAGGCATTGCGGCTTGATCGCGATGCTGCCGAAGGGTCGGCTCTATCCGATGACGCGCGCATGGAGTCGGCCGCGCGGGGCATGGTGGCGTCTCTGTGCGCAGAGCCCGCGCTGGTATCGGCTATGCATGCATCAACAGTGCCGGCGGTAGGGCTGTGCGGGCGTGGCAACAATGGTGGTGACACACTGGCAGTACTCAGACAGCTGGCCGATTCCGGGCTGACCGGGCTGGTTGCGGTGGTTGGAGACTCCACCAGCGACGTGCTTGAACGGCAGAGGACCGCGGCACAAGCCGCCGGCGTTGCCATCATATCTCCCGACGATACCGGCGCGGCCGCCATCGTCGACCGGGCCGGTATCGTGCTCGATGGTATCTCGGGCATTGGCTACCGTGGGCCGCGACGTCCGGCCCTGTCAACCCTGACCAGACTGGCTGAACTGGCCCGCTGCCCGATTGTGGCAATCGATATTCCTTCGGGCGTCGGTCCGCTCGTATCGACTGACCTTGATCCTGAACCGCCGGTTGGTTCGGAACTTACCCTCTGTGTCGAACCAATCAAGGCAGAACTCTATTTCCCTGGTTACAGGAAATTTGCTGGCCGCATATCGGCCGTCGACGGTGTATTCTCCCGCGAGTCGGCTTGTGATGCAGGGGCGCAACTGCTTGATGGCGCGGATCTGGAGCGATTGCTTCCGCGTCTTGACCCGGACAGTCACAAGGGCGACCGCGGTGCGCTTGGCGTATATGCGGGCGCGGTGGGTTCGACTGGGGCCGCCGTGCTCTGCTCACGGGCTGGCGCTGCTGCTGGCGCCGGCAGCGTCACCCTGATAGCGCGTGACGAGCTCGTTGGCACGCTTTCCGGCATGCTTGTATCGCAGATGGTGCGGCCCGTATCCGACCCAGGTCAAAGGCATTTTGCCGCCCTGGTAGCCGGGCCGGGATGGGGCATCGATGAGCTGTCGAGGCGATTGCTTGATGGATTATGGGAAGCCGAGGCTCCGCTGGTGCTGGATGCGGATGCTCTGGCGTTGCTTGCGGCTCGGTCTGCTTCGATACGGCGCCATCCGCTGGTCATTGCCCCGCACCCCGGAGAATTTGTCGCGGTGGCGGCTGCGGCGCTGGGCCTCGATGCCGGCGACAAGGCAATCCGTGAGCGCATCATGCGCCGGACACGTTTCGATACTGCAACCATAGTTCAGGAAATCGCCGTCAGGCTGGGCGCGGTTGTCATACTCAAGAATTCGGTGACATGGATAGGCGATCCCACGGGTGCGCTGGCTGTCTGGGATGGACGCAATCCGGCGCTGGCGACCGCTGGATCCGGCGATGTGCTGGCCGGCCTCGTTGGTGGGCTTCTGGCGCGCGGTGCCGATCCATTCGATGCTGCTCGGGCGGCCGTCATTGTGCATGGGCTGGCCGGAATCGCCGCGGGCACACATGGCTTCTTCGAGGCCGAGGCCCTGCTCGCACCCGCGGCCACGCTGGCCTACGGGAGGAGACTCGATGGAAACACGTGACAAGGATCAGCCGGCCTTTTACTATAACCGGGAAAAACGCCTGGAGAAGGCGAGCGGGAACGCCCGGTTTGTGGTTGACCATTACGGAAAACAGCGGCAAGGCGTCATCAAGACCCTGACCGCGACACCGGGCCTGATGTTCCTCTTCTTTACCGTCGTGTTCATGATCATGGCCGCGTTGGTGCTCGGTTTCATTGCCGGACGCCAGGACAGTGGTTCCGTCGATGGCAACGCCATATCGGCCAAGGCGCTCTGGTTTGAAGGCAATGTCTATGTTACCATTCGCCGGGAGCGACCGCTCTTCGGAGGTTCCAGGCGGTCAGCAGTCGAGATTAAGGCCGGCGACGGCCTTGGATCGGCCATTGGCCTGATACAGGCAACCGATGAGGAGCTTCGCCTTCGTTTCGCAACAGCCAGGAAACCGGACAGGATAGCCATCATAGCGAGTGCCGCCAGGAGCGATGGTACCACGGCGAGCATCGAACTGGCCGCAAGCGTTGAATAGCCAGCTACCAACCCGTAATAAGGTGCTGTCCTTGACCGCGCCCATGCTTTCCGGTATGGTTTGGTATTCGAACCTGGGAGCCTGTCGGACTTATGAACGCACGCCGGAATTTTTGGGGAAGAAACAAGGGAATGAAGGTCAATGTAGTGCTTTTTGACCGGACTCGGCACTCTGCGGCGCAAAATCGGCTCGTCAATCGGGCCATACACGAAGTATGGCCCGATTGACGAGCCAATTTTTCACTCGCAGATCACCTTCGCCCGATCAAAATCCTAAGTCCGACAGGCTCCTGGTAAAAAATCGAATCGAGGTTGAGCCATCAGGCTCCACTACTGCAAGAAATTCGTCCCGCGGGGCACAAGGAGGATGGCGCCATGGTACAGTTCTACCTGCTCAGCGTCCTCATGAATATCGTTGCCGGTTATGCGCTCGTCTCGTACAACACTGAGCCGATGGGGACCAAGTTCGATGGTGTCAGGGAATTCCTGAGAGATTCGACCATACGCCTGGTTCTTGGTATCCTGTGCACGACCGTCGGATTCTTCAAGTTGCTCACGGTTATGCGGGGCGACATCCCCGTGATAGGCGATTTTGTGCCCTCGGTCGCGGGAATGGCGGCAGGCTTTACCATGCTGCTTGAATTCTACAAGGCCAATTCCAAGGTCACCACCCAGACGCTGGAGAAGCTCGACGCCATATTCGTCGCCAACAGCCGCATAGTCGGAATCGTCGCCATGTCCAGTGGCTTCGTTCATTTTCTGTTCGCCAACGTCCTGTTCCTGTAAATGAGGTCGATAGCCGGCATCGCCGTCCGCGGACGAACGGTCTTTGTCGCCAGAAGAGTGGCTGGCGGTGATATGGGCGGCAAGTGGGAATTTCCTGGTGGCAAAGTTGAATCCGGGGAAACCGATGCCGATGCGGCAATACGCGAGTACGACGAAGAGTTCGGTCTTGCCATCTCGGTAGGGCCCGTGATAGGCGAGTCGATGTTCCGCAACAAGGGCAAAGACTATGAGCTTGCCGCCATCATGGTGACGTTCAAAGGCGAGCCAGCGGCGCTACGGGAACATGATCGTTATGGATGGGTAGACATCGATAGTCTATCCGGGCTGGATCTGGCCGATTCAGACCGATCGCTGTTGCCCTTCGTATTACCGCTGGTTGTCATCGCCTGAATCAAAGAGCCCCAGTTCCGGCTTCTCGTCCGGACCCGCAGGCTGGTTCAGGAGAATCTCCACCCGCGATTCTATTTTATCGAGATCTTTCTCCAGGCTCTTGGACAGTTTGACGCCTTCCTCGAATATGGCGACCGCCTCTTCGAGCGCCAACTCCGGCTCCCTGATGCGCTCCGTGAGTTCCTCGAGGCGTTGCAGCCGTTCTTCAAAATTCTTCATGCGCGGACCTCCGTGATGCTCGCGTCAGCCTCGCCGACGGAAAATGTAATGGTGATGGCATCGCCGGCGGTCACCTCCGATGCCGTGCGCACCGCCTGCGTATGTCCTGGTCGCCTGATCACAGCGAACCCGCGTGAGAGGATAGCCATCGGGTTCGATGTCTGTACGATGGACTCTGCCATCGACAGTCTATGGCGCGCCCGCATGCACGCGTCGCGGGCCCCCTGTATCAGTGCCTCGCGGGCGTCATCGAAGCGCTGTCGGAACGGTTGCAGCGCGCGTTCAAGTCTCAACTCCAGGTGCTCGGTGGAAAATGTGTCGACAAGTATCCGGGCACGTTCCAGCCGCGCGCGCAGGCTGACAGCTATCGTCCCGGTCGCGTTTCGCACCCGCTCCGCAGCCGAGGAAGCGCTGTCGGAAACCAATTCCGCCGCGGCGCTCGGGGTTGGCGCCCGCAGGTCGGCCGCGTAGTCGCACAGGCTCCAGTCAATCTCGTGGCCAACGGCGCTGATGACGGGGATGGCCGACCGGGCCACAGCCCTGACCACCGCCTCGTCCGAGAACGCCAGCAGGTCCTCTATTGAACCTCCGCCGCGCCCGACTATTATGACATCGCCGAGGCTGTATCGATTGGCCATCTCGATCTGGCGGACTATTGCCTCGGGCGCCTCGTCACCCTGCACCAGCGCGGGCAGGATCGTTACCCTGATGCCGGCGTTGCGGCGGCCCAGGACGGATAGTATGTCACGAAGGGCTGCTCCGGTCGGCGATGTTATGACGGCGACTCTTGATGGAAACGCGGGTATCGGCCGCTTGCGTTCGGCATCGAACAGACCCTCGGCCGCGAGGGCCCGCTTGCGTTCTTCAATGATGGCCAGAATGTCGCCAGAGCCGGCCGCCGTCATCGAATCGACGACCAACTGGTACTGACCGCGCGCCGCGTAGACGCTCAGCGCGCCGCGGGCCCTGACCAGGTTGCCGTCCGTCGGCCGGAAGGCCAGCCTCGCCGCGCGGCCCCGGAACATCACGGCCTGCATGGAGGCCGCCTCGTCCTTGAGCGTGAAGTAGACATGGCCCGAGGCCGCCGGCCGCCAGTTCGATATCTCACCTTCGACCGTTACCGAAGGCAGCGTTTCCTCGAGCATATTCTTGATTATGGAGGTCAGCGCGCTGACCGACAGGATCGCTTCATCCGACATGACCGTACTGTAGCTTAGCCTGACATTGAGGGCAAGCACGCGGTGGCAAAAGGGCGCAATATCATGTATAACCATATGGATGAGACGCTTCGCAGTTACGCTCATACTACTCGTGGTGCTTGGCGGCGCCATTTTCATGATCGGTTGGCTGCCTGTACGGATCAAGCCAGGCAGTTATGCCGTCATTGTCACGAAGACAGGTGGTGTCGACCCAGCTGTGATGGCACCAGGGAGCTTTCGCTGGAGCGCGGCGGCCTTTCTGCCCACCAATATGCGGCTTATTGCCTTCGCTCCGGCTTCAGCAGAGCGTCATGTCGAGCTATCCGGTGAACTGCCTTCGGCGGCAGCCTACAGCGCCTTCATGGCCGGGGAGCCGGACTTCTCGTATGCAATAACGCTGCGCCTGATAGCCTCGCCCAAGCCTGCCGCCCTGCCTGAGCTGTTCAGCCGTTGGGGCATAGCGGACGACGCCGCGCTTTCGGCATGGCTCGATGCCGAGCTTGATCTTGCCGCCACCGAATTGCGGGGCGCCGTTTCCGGTGCAGCCGGCGGTCCTACCTCGATCGATGGCCCCTCGCTTGTGGCGCTGGTATCATCGCGCCGGCCATTGCTCGATGTCCGTGACGTTGAAGTGCTGTCATCGCGTGTGCCGGATATGGATCTCTATAACGATGCCCGTCGTCTGTATGCCTCGTACATCGAGCGATTCCGCGCCTCTGTTGAACCGGCGCTGGCCGCCGCTTCGTCAAAATCGGCGACCGAGCAGGTGCAGATAGACGTATTGAAGCGTTATGGTGAGCTCCTGGAGCGTTATCCGGCTCTTGTCGACTATCTGTCAATACAGGCGGGCCTCCCACCCCGTGCGGCGGGGCGCTGACCATGGACTATTTCTTCAACTTCGAGAAGCTGGGCTATCTGAAGGGCGGCAAGCCCGAAGGTTGCATCCTGTGCCTTGTGTGTGAAGGCTCGCCCGACGTGGAGAGCCTGGTCGTGCATGAAACACCATTGACGATGGTTTCGCTCAACCTTTATCCCTACAATCCTGGTCACCTGTTGGTGTTTCCACGGCGCCATGTGCGAGACATACGTGAGTTGAGCGAAGCGGAACGGGTCGATATTGACGCGGTGTCGCGGCTCTGCCTCGATGTGCTTGACAGCACACATGGGCCGTCGGCCTACAATATTGGCTACAACATGGGGCTTACGGCGGGCGCCAGCATCGATCACCTGCACATGCACATCATCCCGCGGTACCCGCGCGAAATTGGGATTGCCGAACTGATGGCTGGCATGCGGGTGCTTGTGCAGAATCCGCTCGAAACGCGGAAGCAGCTCGCGGCCGCGTTTCTGGCGATGGCTCCCGCAGCAGGGGCGCGATAAGCCACTCATCAGTCTTCCTTAAAGTGTTAGAATGACAAAGACCGGACGTTCGCCGGGGTCTATGACTATGCTGTCCGCTGTGGCCACGTTCGAGACGCCAAAGTGGCCTTGATCCCACCGCAGCCCATCCAGGGGCCACTTGAGGCCATGGCTCTTCATGCCAGAGGCGCCGCCCGCGAGCGGAAAGACCGAGACGGTCGCTCCTGCTGTGACCCTGAAAGTCGTTGGCTCTTCAAGCCTGACGACGCGCTCGGATCGAGTCAGCCATTCATCAGGGCCATTGGGCCGCTCGAGCAGTGCCCGCACCGCAAGCAGATGGTCCAGCCGGCCTCCGCCGCCCCCGGCAAGCACGACACGGCCGAAACCCCGCGATCGCAGTTCCCGTATGCCTATCTCGGTATCGGTATCATCCTTGTCCCGTGGAAAGGGCAGCACGTCCGGATACTCGGCAAGCACCGCCGGGTCGGCTATCGAGTCCATGTCGCCTACGACTAGATTGGGTCGTACCCCCCATGACCTCAGTACGTCGAGCCCTGAATCGGCGGCGCAGACAAACGAGAATTCTGCCATTCGCTTCTTCATGGCCCGCCATGGTGGCGCATCGCCCCCGGTAACGAGCAGCGCGCATGATATCGGGTTCAATAGGTCGCCTCGTCCATCGCCTCGAACTGGGCACGGACAGTCTGTAGCCGTTCCAGTTCACGATTGATGATCCGTTCGTAGTCGAGTTCTCCGTTGGCGATGCGATACGCTTCGTCTTCCCAGAACTGCGCCTCGGGCAGATGGATCCACTTGACCGATTCGGCCTTGAGCGCCCAGTCCTTCGCCGTCGCCCAGTAGGCCAGGGCAGTCCTGTACGCTGTTTCGGCGGTCTTGAGGCTGTCCAGATTTTCACGCTTCCATGGAGCATTGAAGAAGTATGCGACCCGTTTGTCGAATTTTGAACCCAGGAGCAGATGTTGCTCTATAAGCTTGAGTTCGATATGCATGTTGAGCAGGTAACGATATCGTTCCCAATGGCGCTGATCCTCTATCTTGGCCAGAGCGTAGAGCGGATTGCAGAAATCCGCCTTCTGAGCCTGCTCGAGCCAGTATATGTTCTCGATGGTGTCATCGGGATACTGGATATAGTGCGTATGATAGAGGCGAAAGTATTGTTCCTTGAAATAGACAGGGTAGGCATGGAGAGCCATCGAGGTCGATAAGAGGATGACGCAGAGGATTGCTATTCGCTTCATACGCTTCTAGTATCGGCCGACCAAAGCCATCGGTGTAGCACCCATATTACCGGGCCTTGGTCAGCCTGCGTGCCAGAGGTTCTACGCTTGACCAGATCGTCTCTTCTATGCGGTCGGGTGTCTCATTAGCGGCGATCCGTACGATTGTCATGCCGGAATTCTGGAATGAGTCCATCACGTCGGTATATGCAGCGGCGACCCGCCTCTGGAATTCCAGATTCTCGTAAATTTCGAATGCCGTCCTGGAAGACATGCGCTCCATGGCGGTCTGCGGATCGAGCTCGAAGAAGAGCAATAGCTCTGGAAGCGGAAACGGGGCATTGAGGGATGCAGGCAACTCCGACCCGCAGGTCAAGCCCTGGTAGGCCAGAGACGAGAACAGGTAGCGATCACTGATCGCCAGTGTCCCGCCGGAGGTCAGTTCCAGAATGCCGCCGGTACCGGATATGTGCTCTCCTCGGTCAGCCGCAAAGAGCCTGGCTACCGTCTCGGGGCATGCGGCAAATGAACCTGAAAGCGCTTCCCGGAGCAGTCGACCGACTGGCCCCGTGGTTGGCTCGAATGATTCGGCATGCGGCAGGCCAGCGCCATCAAGGCGACGTGCCAGCCGGGCAAGCTGCGTGGTTGTACCTGATCCGTCTATGCCTTCCAGGACAACGAATCCCGGAATAATGGTTCGAGCTTCATGCATGGCGGTCGGAGCATAGCCCTGGAGCACGTTCTGGCGCAAGACCTGGCTCTGTGGTACTCTTGACTCTGTGAAGCATCGCGCCCCGGCGCCCATCGTCGTCGCAATCATCATTGTTCTCACCATTGCTTCAGGATGGGCCTTGGTCGCGCCGACGCTCCTACAGCGGCTCAGGACCGATGTCTCGAGCCTGCTTGAGCGACGGCTGGCCACGCTGGTTGGGGATTCGAGGCTCGTGGTAACGTATGAATCGGCGTCACCTCGATTCCTTGGCTCACTGGTCATACGGAATATTGATATCAGGTCGGTCACAGCATCCTCGGCTCATGACGAAACGTTGGCCCGCATTGACAGGGCAGAGTTGCGGTACGATGTATCCGCCTTGTTGCGTGGCAGCTTCAGGCCGCTGGGCCTCCGAATCGATGGGCTGTCGCTTGATACTACCCCGGATGGATTGCAGAACCTTGTCGAGAGTCTGAACTCCCGATTTGGCCACACGCAGTCGGGACGTTCGCTTCCAGCGATGTCGCTGGAGATCCGGATGGCGAGCGTGCACATCGATATGGATTCAGGAGCCTTTGTCGAGGCATCGTTGAAGGCGCTCGACGCCATAGCGCATGAAGATGGATCCATAGGCGTCAGCGCGGCGGGCACGGCGCGCGGCTCGGATCCGACGCGCCGCTGGTCGATTGCCAGCGCTACCGTGCCATTTTCCATATCGACAACATTCAGGCTCGACCGGCCCCAGGCGACAATCTCGGCGATCATATCGGCCGACAGCGATGGTGGCCGGCTTGCTCCGTTGCGTCTGGATGCGAGCCTGGGTGATGCAGGGATCGATATGGCCCTGGAGCCACGCGATGGGCTTGCAAGGCTCAGCGCTCATTGGGACAGCGTGTCGAAGATGCTGATGGTTGATTCCGCTTTCACCGCGTGGCGACCGAAGTCATTGTTTGTGCCTTCCGGTTCGTTGTCTACGCTTGGTCCTTGGCTGGCTGCCGCGTATTCTGGTTCGATCAAGATTGCCACCGATCTGAGCGCGGCTGGTACGACTGCCTCTGTCAATATTTCCGGTACGGTTCCGCTCGAAGTAGCGGGTGGGCATCCACGCCTGACGCTTGTCGCTTCAGGTACCTGGGATGCGCTTGGTGTCGGGACCGCGACGTTGGCTAATTCACGGTTCAGTCTTGGCTTCTCCGGCGATGTCTCCCCGGCCACGCTCGCCGCTCATGGCAAGCTCGAGGCGTCATGGCTGCTGGCTCCCGGACTCAGGGCGCAGACAGCTATGGACGTAACAGGAGCGGGAGCCTCGTGGTTTGCGTATGCGTCGACGCTATCGGCTGGAGGCGTGGCCATGCATGATGCCGCCATATCAATCGAACTGGACAAGGACGCGTTGCTGTTCCACCTCGACGCGGCTCTGCCATACGACGATAATGACGGCGCTACGTTGCTGTCGGAGGTGCGCGCCGATGCACCCCAGGAGGCAGCCGCGTCTACCGCCTTGGGGCGGCTGGTCATCGATGGAACGACAACTTTGGCGGGCGAGCCATATCTCGAGGCGGCGGTCCATATCGGCGCCACCAGGCTCGGCTCGTATCGAGGCCTGCTCGATGGGCTGATCGGCCGCGCAGGCTCTGAAGCCCTGGCGCCGCTGGGCCTCGAGGGAGACATATCGGTATTCAGCGATTTCAAAGGCCTCTCGTTCAATTCCTCTTCGCTGCTCCTGGTCTACGATGGCGTGGTCAAGGGCTTCGGGGTCACCAGCTTCTCTGGAAGTGCCGAGAGACTGGAGATCAGGTCATTCGACGGGACTATTGGCGGACGAACGGTGAGCGGCACCGCATCAGTCGAGTATCACAGCCCTGGTTCATCGGGCGGCAGCGCCTTCTCCACCGCGATTCAGGTGCAGGGTGTTCCCTACGCCGTCACGGGGACGATTATTGGCGGCACGGTCTCCATGACGGGTGACTACGGACTGCGTTTCATGGCTCGCCGCGATTCGGGAGCTGTCATTGGCAGCCTGAGCGTCACCGACATGCCCATTCCCGTCTCTGATGGCGTAGTGCTCGCGTCGATTGAGTCGACCGCCCGATTCGTGATGGCAGATGACTGGAAGGTAGTCCTGGAAGGCGCATCCTTGTCCCAGGGAACCGGCGTGGCCAGAACAAAACGCGTCATCAAGGCGAGCGGCGCCTTCGACGCGCGCGGCGGCAGATTCGGCATGCTGTCGTACTCTGATCCGTATTCGGCTGTCTCCGGCGCATTCGACGTAACCTGGGCGCTTGGCGACGGTTTTCGAGTAGCGATCAACGGACAGGCATCGGGCACAGAAGGCGAATCGTATGTCCTGAATGGCGAATATCGGGGAGATGGCGGCATCAATGCGAGGGTGACAGCGCGCCACTCGCCGCTGGCCCGTCTTGCCATAACGGGATTGCGCGGTCTAGTGGACACCGATGGGACAATCACCGGCACGGTATCGGAACCAGGTGTTGATTTTGGATTTACTATGAACGCAGGGCAGAGAACCAATGGCCTGCCGTATGCGATGGGCAACGGTTCCTATCATGGAGGCATGGTGCGGCTCGACGATACTCAGGTGCGGATAGGAAACCAGAAGCTCTCGGGGCTCAGCTTCGATTATCATACCGCTACTGCGGCCGCGGAGCTGTCGTGCGATGTAGAGCTGGCACTAGGGAAGAGTCTATTCAAGGGCACGCTCGCCGCGTCCGGCGTATCATCGAGCGCGAAGGGCGCCCCGCCGCTGGCCTCGTATACGGTCAGCGGCAGCGTGTCCGGTGCCACATGGGAGTCCGGTTCCCTGAGCGATGTTCCGTTCCTGGTGTCGTACAAACGCGGAGATACCAACATTTCCATCGGCGGCAACGAAGAGATTGCCGCTCATCTGGGCTCTGACGGGACGATGGCTGCGTCGCTGGCCGCGACCTTGCCGATGGCTTTCAAAGCCCAGGGCAAGTATGCTGATGGTGCCATAAGCCTCGATGTGTCTGAAGCCAGGGTCGATCTGCCGTTCTTGTTCAGCGTGCTGGCGCTGCCGGTTGTCAGCTGCGATTCCGGTGTGGCCACTGGATCACTCAGGATCAGGGGCAAGTTGTTGGACCCGACGGTTGAGGGCGTGATCCAGCCGGAGAATTTCTACCTTTCAGTGCCTGATTATGTCGAGGCTCCGCTAGGTCCGATAGAGGAACCGTTCTACTTCACCGGAAGGACGCTGGAGACATACCAGCCTCGCATCATCTGCTCTGGTACGACTGTCATAACTCGAATGGAACTGGCGATGCACGGAGGTATTCCGAACGACCTGCATCTTTCTGTACAGACCGCCGGGACTGGACTCGTGCCACTGGCAACCAAGCTGCTGGGTATGGATATCAAGGGCCGAGCTGGAACATCGCTAGAAATTCTGGCAAATCCGGACCAGACCAGCGTGCGCGGTTCCATAACAATCAATTCAGGAGACATTGTCCTGACCACCGGCCTCGTTCAGAATAAATCCGCCGCTAGGACGGACCAGTCACCGCTGCAGGTTGGCCTGGACTTGTCGTTCGGCAAGGCGGTCAGGGTGTATTTCCCTGACAAGCGCCTTCCGATACTCTATGGCCAGACCGATCCATCGAGTCACCTCTCAGTCATATACGACGCACTAAGCGGAGATTTCAGCCTCAAGGGAACCGCGCTGTTGCGTGGCGGATCGGTCTTCTATATCCAGCGCAATTTTTACCTGAAAAACGCGACAATGGATTTTGATGAAAATTCCGACCAGTTTGATCCCAAGGTTAGCCTGGAGGCCGAGACCAGGAGTCGATCCGACACGGGCACCGTCCTCATAACCCTGCGCGCGACTGACCGTCGATTGTCCGACCTGTCGTTTACGCTGGAATCGGTACCGACCATGTCCGAGGCTACCATCATCCAGTTGCTGGGGCAGAACCTGCTTGGAGTATCATCAGATGGACAAGTTGACCTTGGCCGGGCACTTGTCGAAAACAGCGACCTGATTCCACAGCTCAATGTCATGTCGGTGCTGGAACGAAACCTGCAGGATGTGCTGGGTCTGGATCTGTTCATGATCAGGTCGCAGGTATTCCAGCGATGGCTCTACGATTTCTCGGGGCTGTCGGGGACATCCAGTCTGACGACGCTTGCTGACTATCTTGACAACACCGAAATTGTCGGTGGCAAGTATATCGGCGACAAGTTGTTCTTCCAGGCTATGCTGTCGCTGTCCTCCGATCCGCTTGCAACGGGTACCACGTTGAGTCTAGACTCCGAATTCAGCCTCGAATGGAAGGCACCCCATTTTACCCTGTACTGGAGCATCCAACCCAAGCATCCTGAAACCCTATTCATAGAAGATCAGTCATTTTCGTTCTTGTGGAGAATCCCACTGAAATAAGGAAGGTCATCGGTATGAAGCGAATCGTGGCAATGCTCGTCTTGATAGCGGCTGGAGCGACAGTGTTCGCGCAGCCATCCGACTGGTATGTCGGCAAGACGATCAAGAATATCAGGTTTGATGGTCTCGTTCTTGTCGAACCAAAGGAAGTTGAACCAATCATTGCCGAGTTCAAGGGCAAGGTGTTTGATGACCAGCTCTGGGCGTCAATACTGGCGCGCGTGTATGAATTGGATTACTTCGATACCATAACACCAGAGGCTGTGCCATCGGATGCGACCAACTCGACGGTCATCATCGCATTCAAGGTCACGGAGAAACCCGCGGTCGCCGGAGTCTTTGTCGTTGGCAACAGCGGCCTCAGGACAACCGAAATAATCGACTCCCTGACGGTAAAGACCAAGACAATCTTCAACGAGTCAAAGTTGCGACTCGACGAGATAGCCCTGCGACGCCTGTATCAAAGCAAGGGTTTCCCCGATGCCAAGGTCAGCGCCACAAGCGCGGCCAGAACCGATGGCAGCATCGATGTTACCATAACCGTCGATGAAGGCGTCCAGAACATCGTAGAGAAGATTCAGTTCGAAGGCATCAATGCCGTCTCGGCGTCAGCGCTGAAGGGGGAATTGACCATCAAGGAAAAGGGCCTCTTCCAGGCCGGCCAGTTCAGCGAGACCAAGCTTGACGAAAGCAAGCAGAAACTCGAGGCCTTCTACAAGAAGCGCGGCTATGTCGATGCCAGGGTCGCCGATGTACGTCGCGATGCAACACCATCGGGCAAGGGCAGCGCGATGCGCCTTACCCTGACGTTCGTCATCGAAGAGGGCCGGCAATACACATTTGGCGGCATGAGTTTCACCGGCAATACGCTCTACACCACCGAGCAGCTCGCGGCACAGATCAAGCTGCAGCCTGGCGCCATCCTCAACTACGAGCGATTGATGCAGGATCAGGCAAGGGCTTCCGACCTGTACTTTGCCGATGGCTACATATTCAATGGCTTCAAATTGGTCGAGTCCCGCGATGAACTGAACGGCTCGATAGCGTATACCATGCAGATCGAGGAGCGCCCGCAGGCCCATATCGAGGATGTCATATTCAAGGGCAATACCAAGACCAAGGAATTCGTGCTCAAACGTCTGGTATCGCTGGAGCCAGGAGACATCTTCTCGAAGACCAAGGTACTGGAGAGCCTCAAGAACCTGTACAACACGCAGTTCTTCTCTTCAATCGTGCCATCGTATGAGCAGGGCAGCAAGGATATGTCAGTCGACCTGATAGTCAGCGTCGAGGAGCAGAGTACCGCCTCAATCCAGTTCGGACTGACCTATACCCCGAGCGCCACCGCTGGCAGCTTCCCCATAACGGGGCTCGTCAACTGGAGCGACATCAACTTCCTGGGCAACGGGCAGACGGTCGCACTCAAGACCAACCTCGCCCTCGATTCCCAGGACATGACATTCTCGTTCAGCGACGACTGGCTCTTTGGCAAACAATGGTCCGGGGCTATCGATTTCTCGTTCAAGCACGCCGCCCTCAAGGCGCCGCAGCTCGCCGGCGGCGTATCGTATGACGATCCACTGCCGTATCCCGATCCGTATGGATCCTATGACGCTTATGTTGCCGCAGGCAAGGTTGTGCCAGACGAGTACCTGATGAAGTACGACACCTGGACATTCAGCCTTGGCTACTCGAGCGGGTATCGATTCAATACTCCCTTCGGTACGCTTGGTCTGATACCTGGCATACTCCATGAGCTTGGCATGAAAACCTACGACGCCGATGTGTACCAGCCGTTGGACAGCACAATCTCAGACAACCTGGACAAGTTCCTGTTCTCCAATACGTTGTATGGTCGGGTCTACCTGAACAACCTGAACCTCTGGTATGACCCGTCCAGCGGTTACTATGCCAGCCAGAAGCTGGGCCTGACCGGCTGGTTCGATGGTGAGATCAACCACTTCCTGCGCAGCGATACGCGGCTTGACGGCTTCGTGACCCTGTTCAACGTGCCGGTCACCGATTCGTGGTCATTCAAGGGCGTGCTCGGAGCGCATACCAAGTTCTCTACACTGTTCAAGGAACCATGGCGAACAGAACTCGTAGCGTCTGATTCGAAGAAGCTCGCCATCGATGGCACCTTCGTCGGGCGCGGATGGTCAGAGCTATCATCCGACTATGGTACGACCCTGTGGGACAACTGGATCGAATACAGAATGCCGCTTGTTCCCAATGTGCTGGCTCTGGATGGGTTCCTGAGCGCAGCCCTCCTTGGTAGTTCCGATGGATTCCTGAACATCAATGATCATGTCGCGGGCACGACCAGCTATGATTCAGGCATGTCCCTGGAGAATTTTGCGTACAGCGCCGGCTTTGGCCTGCGCTTCATTATCCTGCAGTTCCCGTTCAGGATATATTTCGCCAAGTTGTTCGCATTCGATAACGACAGCGGGTTCAAGTCGGCCAGCGCCGACTGGAAATTCGTGTTGAGCGTTACCACCAATCTGGACTAGAATATCGATGGCCGGGCGGCTCGCATCCCATGTGAGTCGCCTTGCCACACTTGAAGGGAGCCCCGCATGAAGAAACGCCTTATTGTCGCTGTCGCGCTGTCGTTGCTCTGTTCCCAGCTGTTTGCCCAGCAGATCACGCGCGTCGCCGTCATAGACTTGCAGAAGGTCTACATGACGTACTACAAGGATTCTCAGGCTGTGCGGTCTTTCGAGGATGAGAAGCAGCGCGTGCAGGACGAGATCAAGCGGCTTGGTGACGAGATCAAGGATCTGCAGCAGAAGCGGCTCGACGTGCTCGCTTCAGGCGATGGCCAGGCCCTCAAGACCTTTGATGAAGGGCTATACCGCAAGGCGCAGTTCCTGTCGGACTATGTAAAGGTGAAGCAGGCCGATCTGGACTCCAAGGCTCAGGCGCTTTCAAACACCAACGCCTTTGTGCAGATGCTCTACCGCTCTGTGCAGTCTTTGTCCGAGACCGAAGGCTATTCGTTGGTCATCAGCTCGCGCAACGCCGACTCGGTGGGGGCATCGGTGGTGTGGTTCAGCCCGATGATAGACATCACCGACAAGGTAATCCAGGCTCTGCTCGGTTCCTGAACAGGCTCGCTACTCGTCGTCGTCGTTGTCGCCGACGGCGTCTTTCAGCGCCGATCTGAGCGCTGAAAATTTACGTTCATTCTCCTCTGAAAGCTCTATCAGCTCTTCGTGGGCCTTGAGTACCAGGCTGGCGCCCGCTTTTCTGCCGCTGCCGAGCCGCTCGAGCGGCTCGGGAAATCTGGGCAGATCGGTGGCTATGTCGACCAGTCTTGCCACGCCTATGGTCTTGAGCAACTTGAGGCACGTTTCGCTCAGTCCAGACAGGTGAATCGGGTGATCGGAGAAGCGCATGAACCGCTTGTTGAAACCGACGATGAGTCCCATGAAGGTAGAGTCCATATACTCGCACGCTGACATATCCAGAAACAGATCCTCTACGGCTGGTTTTGCCTCGAGGCGGTCAAAGACCCTGGATTTGAGTTCAGGGCAGGCATTGGCCGTCACGTGACCCTGCGCCCTGATATAGATGCGGTTATTGTGTTCCTTCAGGAAAACGGCTTCTTCCACATGCGCCTCAACTTTTCCGGATGCTGACGGTGCCACGACGCAAAGCAAGCGCGCCATGCAAACGGCAAACCCTTGATTGTATCCTAGTCCATGTTACCCTATAATGCAACGGCCATGGCCGAACAGTTACCACTCCTTGAACAATACGACCGCATCAAGACCCAGCACCGTGATGAAATATTATTCTTCAGGCTCGGCGATTTCTACGAGATGTTCTATGGTGATGCCATAGAGGCCAGTTCCATACTCAACCTGACGCTGACGCACAGGCAGGAAGCCCCAATGTGCGGCATACCTCATCACGCGGCCCGAGGCTACATTGGCCGGCTACTCAAGGCGGGCAAGAAAGTGGCCATTTGCGAGCAGTTGACCGCGCCAGGAAAGGGCAAAGGCATCATAGATCGCGGCGTAATAGAGGTTGTCACTCCGGGTAGTGTTGTCGACGACGAATACCTCGAGTCGGGCGCCAACAACTACATCGTCGCATTTGGCGCGTTCGGAGACAAGCTCGCCTTTGCGTGGGCTGATGCCTCTACCGGAGAGTTCCGCGCCCAGTCATTCGCGCGCAACAATATAGAGCGATTGAGGCGAGAGCTGTACAGGCTTTCTCCACGCGAGGCCATTGTGCGCGAGTCGGTGCTCGATGACGAGGCCATAGCACGGGTTCTTTCGGAGCGGCCGGACATGGTGCTCAATCGGTACCCCGACTGGACATTCTCGATGGAGCAGGGGCGTGCCGCTCTGCTCAGGCATTTTTGTACGGCGAGCCTCAAGGGATTCGGTTTCGATGACGCCGATCCGGCTATTGCTGCGGCTGGCTCGCTGCTCGAGTACCTGCGCGACTCAGTCAAGGTTCAGCCATCGCAATTCAGATCGCTCGGCGGCGCGGATGATGGTGAGTTCGTCGCCATCGACGAGTCCAGCCAGAAGAATCTGGAGATCGACCGCAACCTGCGGGATGGTGGAACTGCCTTCAGCCTGCTCGGCGTGGTTGACTATACGCGCACCGCCATGGGTGCGCGTGCCTTGCGGCGGCGCCTTCAGCAACCGTTGCGCTCGACACTGTCGATCAACGAGCGCCTTGACGCTGTTGAGTCTCTGTATCGTGATCAGCGCTCACTTGAGCGTGTCAGGTCGGCACTTGGTGGTTGTCGTGACCTCGAGCGCCTTGCGTCGCGGCTGTCGATGGCCCGTGCCAACCCGAAGGACATGATGGCGCTCCGCGATACGGTATCGGCGGCTCTGTCGTTGAACACGGCCTTGCCCGCGTCAGCGCCGCTGGCGCTCACAGTGTGCGCAGATCAGGAACGACGCGTCGCTCTGGTAGCCTTTGTCGATACCCTCTCCCACGCCATCGCCGATGATCCTGCCTTGTCGCCGGCGGATGGCTTGGTCATGCGTGATGGCTGGAGCAAGGAACTCGACGAACTGCGCGCCCTCAGGGCCGACGCGCATGGCGTGCTCGAGGCGTATCTCGAAGAAGAGCGATCGGCGACCGGGCTCTCGGGCCTGCGTGTCCGCTACAATCGAGTCATAGGGTATTACCTGGAACTGTCCAAGGGCGCGGCTCAGAACGCCCCGACCCACTTCATCAGGCGGCAGTCACTGACCACCGGAGAGCGATACACGACAGAACGGCTGGGCGCGCTTGAATCCGAGATAAATGGCGCCGCCGAAAGGATTGTAGAACTTGAGCGCACACTGTTCGGTGAACTATGCAGCACATTGCGCGAGCAGTCATCAAGGCTTTTCGATACCGCCGCGGAGCTGGCTGCGCTTGATTGCGCCGCATCGTTCGCATGGGCCGCCACGGTGCGTGGCTATGTACGGCCGAAGGTCGATGAAACTCTGAAGCTGTCGATAGATGGCGGCAGGCATCCCGTCGTCGAGGCATATCTGCAGGCCGGCGAATTCGTGCCAAACGATGTGAGCCTGGACGGAGATGGCACGGCCTTTGCCTTGCTGACCGGTCCCAACATGGCCGGCAAGTCGACCTATCTTCGGCAGAACGCGCTTATCGTGCTGCTCGCGCAGGCTGGATCCTTCGTTCCGGCACGCTCCGCCACGATAGGTGCCGTGGACAGGATTTTCTGCAGGGTAGGCGCCCAGGACAACCTCGCTCGCGGCGAATCGACATTCTTGCTCGAGATGCATGAGACTGCGAGCATCCTGAACAGCGCAAGTCCCAGGAGCCTCGTCATCATGGACGAGGTTGGCCGGGGGACCGGCACACTCGACGGCTTGTCCATTGCCTGGGCGGTCAGCGAGCATGTGCTGGACACCTGCAGATCCAGGACCCTGTTCGCCACGCACTATCATGAGCTGACGGCGCTGAGGCATCCGCGACTCATCGATCTCTCCATGGCCGTCGAGGAACGCGAGGGAGAGGTCGTCTTTCTGAAGCGGGTGGTCAATGGCCCCGCGGCGGGTTCATATGGCATACACGTGGCCCGGCTGGCCGGAGTTCCTGACAGCGTGGTGGGGCGGGCCAGGGAGATCCGCGCATCGCTCGAGGCCGATGAGACGAGGCTTTCAGGTGAACGGGCAGACGCTCGTGTTCCCGCGCCACCCATTGCGCAAGGCGGCAGGACACCTCCGCCTGACGCGCTCTTCTCTGTAGAAGAGCTTGTGCTTGATGAGTTGCGAAGTCTGGATTCCGATAGAATGACACCTCTCGAGGCGCTTTCCAGACTTGCCGCTATGCGGAAGGCTTTGGCAAAAGGCCCAACCGCCAAAGGCGTATAACTGCTGGAAGCCAGTCCGAAAGTGCCGGTGCATTGCGCTGCGTATTGTCGGTATGTTCACACGGGCTACTGTGCCGCGCCTCGCTCGAATAGCCATATCGCTGGCGCTGCCACAGACGTGCATGCTGTGCGGTGGTCGGGTACATCCTGATGCCGAATGGCCGCTGTGCGGATCGTGCGCCTTGCAGCTCAGGAATGAGCGCGCAGCGGATGCAAGGCGGGAACGGTGTGCTGTTTGCGGCAAACCGCTGATATCCCGCCACGGGCGCTGCACGCGATGCCGGGCATCATCATATGAATTTGACACAGTCTACCCGCTGTTCCGGTACGCCGACGATGTGCGTTTGCTGGTACTTGCGTATAAGAGTGGTGGCAGAAGGAGCCTCTCAGGCTTCTTTGCCGAAGACCTGGCCGAGGTCATTGCGGCGCGATTCCGCGGCAGGGTCGTGATTCCAGTACCGCCACGCCCTGGCAAGCTCAGGCGCAAGGGCTGGGATCAGGTGGAAGCCATCGCGGCAATCCTGGAGCGGAAGCATGGCATTCCGGTACTCAGGGCGCTTGCTCGGTCCGCGGCTGCCGAGCAGAAGGTTCTTAACCTGGAAGAGCGGGCAGCGAACATGCGCGGCACCATACGTCTCGTTACGGGCATGGTGGTGCCTGCAGACCCCGTACTGTTCGATGATATATTGACCACGGGCGCAACGCTCTCGGCATGCGCGGCATGTCTGAAGTCAGCATCGGCAACCAGGGTCGATGCGGTCACCATCGCGGCCGACTGAGGATATCTTGCCATATTGACGAATGATGTCGCGAAGGCTATTATATGTATAGACATGGTTTTTCTTAGAGTAGGTAGTTAAGAAGAGTCGTTCCAGCGGCTCTTTTTTTATAGGGTATGACAGAGTCTGAAGAACTCTACAAAGATATAGCGGATACTGTCTCAGGCATTGGTCTTGCCTTGGTGGACTTGAGCGTCAGTCGCACCAAGGGTGGGGCTACGAGGGCATTTGCCGTGGTCTATGGCACGGCCGGGACAGGTATAGACGAATGTGCGAGGGCCCACAGGTTGATTCAGGCGAGGCTTGAGGCTGTGCTCGGCGAATCCGATTTCCATCTGGAGACGGCGTCGCCCGGCATAGACCGGACTATCAAGTCCAGCAGGGAATACGGCATATTCATCGGACGTGGCGTACGCCTGTTCTTCGATGACGCCTCAGAGTTGTGTGGCCGTATTGTATCGTTCGATGGTTCGACAGTGGTCATTGCCACGCCGGACGGGGATCAATCTATTTCATTGACAAGCATTCGAAAAGGAAAGCTCGATTACTCTCAGGAGGGTAGGTAAGCCATGGCTTCAGATATGGCGGAGGCGATACGCCAACTCATATACGAAAAGGGAATCTCTGAGGATCTCGTCCTCAAGACCATCGAGGACGCGCTTCTGGCGGCCTACAAGAAACGTTTTGGCACCGCCGAAAATGCCGTTGTGCGCTTTACAGGCGATTATGATGGTGTCGAGATTCTCGCCAAGCGAACGATTGTCGACGAGGTCGATGATCCAGTACTTGAGGTCTCACTCGAAGAGGCTGGGGAACTGGTCGATGGAGCCGAACTCGGCGATATCCTTGAAATACCAATAGACCCGAAGGAATTCGATCTTCAGGAAGTGATGCTCGCCAAGCAGACAACGCGGCAATCCCTGAGAGAGATCTCCCGCGACACCCTCTATGCCGAATACAAGGCAAAGCAGGGCGAAATCATCATTGGCTACTACCAGCGCGAGAAAAACGGCAACATCTTTGTCGACCTTGGCAAGGTCGAGGGATTTTTCCCCAAGAAATTTCAGTCGCCGCGCGAGACATATCAGCCTGGCGAGCGCATAAAGGCTCTGATAGCCGAGGTCAGCAAGAATGGCCCCCAGATAGTGCTTTCGCGCACCCATCCTGAGTTTGTGCAGAAAATACTGGAACTGGAAGTCCCGGAAATCTATGACAAGACCATTGAGGTCTTCAAGATCGTACGTGAACCAGGCTACAGGACAAAGATAGCGGTCTATTCACGGCGTGACGATGTTGACCCGGTTGGCGCCTGCGTCGGCCTCAAGGGCATACGAATCCAGAATATAATCCGCGAGCTGGAGGGCGAGAAGATAGACGTCCTCAAGTACGATGTCGATCCGAGGCGTTTCATCAAGAATGCGCTCTCGCCCGCCGATGTTCGCGACGTGTATATAATCGACGAGGCCAGACACACCGCGCTGGCCGTGGTTGACGAAAGCCAGCTGTCCGTTGCGATAGGCAAGCAGGGGCTCAACGTTCGGCTGGCCAACAGGCTCTGTGACTGGAGCATTGATGTAAAGACAGAGGATCAGTTCCGCGATCTTGATATTTCAAGCGAGGCTCGACGCGCGGCGTCGAGCCTGTTCGGTGAAGAAGAAGAGATTCTGCGGATCGATGAGTTGCCATCAGTGGACCTTCGCGTCGCGGGCGTCCTTGCCGAGGCCGGCATCGAGATGATTGAAGACTTTCTTGCGCGTTCCGATGAGGAACTGCTGGCTATACCCGGCGTTGCCGCCGGAGATCTCGAGGCGATCCGGGCCATCATAGAGGAAAATATTGAGGTCATCGAGGAAGAGTACGACCAGGATCAGGAGCCGGATACGGGGCCTGAGCAGGAAACGACGGCGGAGGCCGAGGAGCCAGAAACCGAAGTGTACGAGTGTCCGGATTGTCGAGCGCCTGTGACCCCCGACATGACCCATTGCCCGCAATGCGGGGTTGCCCTCTCGTTCGAGTACGAGGATGAGGAAGACCAGAAATCCTGAAGGTGAATGATGTCCGATAATAACGAGAACAAGCCCAAGCCAGTACTCATCAAGCAAGCGAAACCAAAGGCGGAAGAGCCGGTTGAGGCGATATCCGCGCCGGCTCCAGCTCCTGTGGAGAAGCGCAAGGTTGTCGTGGTGAAGAAGAAGCCAGTCGGCGCGGTCGCGGTTGATGCCGAGACACCATCGTCGGCAGGAGCGCGCAAGCCAGCGGCCCGGGTCGTGGCTCACCATCAGGACAAGCCGGAAGGCGCCGAGCCAGCTCCGGTCGCGGCGCAGCCGTCGGCGGCATCTCCGGCAGCAGCGGCATCGCCAAGTGCGCCAAGACCTGCTGATGCTCAGGCTCCTGCGACAGCGGAAGCTCCACGCTCGGCATCAGCCGGTGAACATAGACCAGCATCATCTGGACTGCACACGACCAGGCCTGCAGGCACGGGGCCGCGTGTTGTCGGCCGAGTTGGCGGATACCGTGGACCATCAGGCCAATCCGGATCATCTTCGGGCGGCTACCAAGGGCAGCGGCCGTCAGGTCCCGGTGGCTATCAGGGCAGCAATCCGGGCGGCAGTTCCGGCGGCTATCAGGGCAGCAATCCCGGCGGTGGTTCGGGCGGCTATCAGGGGGGTGGCTCGAGCGGTGGCTACCAGGGTGGTGGCTCCAGTGGCGGCTATCAGGGACAGCGGCCGAGCGGCTACCAGGGTACTGGTGGCGGTTACCAAGGGCAGCGGCCTGCAGGTTACCAGGGTACTGGCGGCGGCTACCAAGGCGGCACCGGGTATCAGGGGCAACGGCCCGCTGGCTCAGGCGGCTACCAGGGACAGAGACCCGCAGGCTCAGGCGGCTACCAGGGTGGCGGCGGTTATCAAGGACAGCGTCCGAGCGGCCCCGGTGGCCCGCGCCCCGGTGGATATCAAGGTTCACGCCCCGGCTATGGTCCGCGCCCGGGTGGTCCGGGTGGCCCCGGCAGGCCCGGTGGCCCAGGCAGATCAGGTGGCCCGGGTGGTTCGAGTACCCCGCCGATGGGCGCCGACAAGAAGACTACATCGAAACGGTTCATCAAGGCAAAGAAACCCTCATATCAGCGCAAGGAAGAGAGCCTCGAACAGAAGCTTCATCTTCAGCGCAAGAAGTCCGATGCTCCGAAGGCGAATCCGATACCGAAGACAATCGATATTATGGAGACCATTTCGGTAGCCGAGCTTGCGAGAAAGATGAACCTGAAGCCAAGCGAGCTGATAGGCAAGCTGATGAGCCTTGGATTCATGGCGACGATCAACCAGCAGATAGACTCCGATACCGCGACAATCCTTGCCAATGAGTATGGATGCACAGTAAATATCGTCTCGCTCTATGATGAGACCCTTATCGAGAAGGAAGTCGACCAGCCTGGGGACCTCGCGCATCGGCCGCCCATCGTCACAATCATGGGCCATGTCGATCATGGCAAGACCAAGCTGCTCGACGCGATCCGCAAGACCAATGTGATAGCCACCGAGTTCGGCGGTATAACACAGCATATAGGCGCGTATCAGGTCGCGACTCCAAAGGGAAGCATTACATTCCTGGATACTCCGGGACATGAAGCGTTTACGAAGATGCGTGCCCGGGGTTCGCAGATTACCGATATAGTCATCCTTGTCGTCGCGGCCGATGATGGTGTGATGCCTCAGACGCTTGAGGCCATCGATCATGCCAAGGCGGCGAAGGTTCCCATTATTGTCGCGATAAACAAGATCGATCTTCCAGAAGCCAACCCGGACAGGGTCAAGACGCAATTGTCGGAGCTGGGCCTGATTCCAGAAGACTGGGGTGGACAGACCATGTTCTGCGAGATTTCCGCCCTGCAGAAGAAGGGTATCGACGAGTTGCTCGACGGCATCCTTCTGACTGCCGAAGTGCTCGAGTTGACATCGAACTATGATTGCAGGGCCGAGGGCAAGGTGATCGAGTCCAGGATCGATCATGGGCGTGGCATTGTCTCCACAGTGATTGTGGAGCGTGGCACGTTGCACGTCGGAGACAGCTTCGTCGCTGGCATCTATCCTGGCAAGGTCAGGGCGATGTTCGACGACAAGGGTGTCAAGCTCGATGCCGCGACGCCGTCTACTCCGGTCGAGGTCATTGGCTTCGAGGGCATGCCTGACGCAGGCGATCCGTTCGAGGCAGTGGATGACGAAAAGATCGCGCGGTCATTCTCTTCAAAGCGGCAGGAACTGAAGCGCTCGGAAGAGTCAAAGACGCTCAAGAAAGTAACCCTGGATAACCTGTATGACACGATCAATGATGGTGCCGTGCAGGAACTGAAGGTTCT
Source organism: bacterium (assembly GCA_035530295.1). Classification (GTDB taxonomy): domain Bacteria; phylum Spirochaetota; class Spirochaetia; order Treponematales; family UBA12059; genus SZUA-370. Next base: position 434,616 of record DATKVB010000003.1, read on the forward strand.
TATCAAGGGAGACGTACACGGCTCGGTGGAGGCTTTGAAGGCCTCGCTTGAGCGCCTGTCAACCAAGGAAATTCGCCTTGTTGTCATAAGGTCAGCCGCGGGCGCCATCAACGAGAGCGATGTGGATCTTGCCAGTGCTTCTTCCGCCATAATAATCGGCTTCAACGTCCGTCCGACGCCAAAGGCAAAGATACTCGCCGACCAGGAGAAGGTGGAAATACGCAAGTACAACATCATCTACAAGGCTGTCGAGGAAATACAGCAGGCGATGGAAGGCATGCTCGCTCCGGAAATCAAGGAGCAGGACATAGCAGAGGCGGAAGTCCGCGAGGTCTTCAAGGTGCCCAAGATAGGCGCGGTTGCCGGATGTTATGTGCTTGAAGGCACCGTCAAGCGCAATGCGAGTGTAAGGGTCATACGCGATGGGGTAGAGCTGCACTCGGGCAAGATGTCCTCGCTCAGACGATTCAAGGATGATGTCAAGGAAGTTGCCGCTGGTTACGAATGCGGTATCGGCTTGGCAGACTGGACCGACGTCAAGGTTGGGGACATACTCGAAATATTCGAGTTCATACAGATAAGCAGGAAGCTGAGCGATACGGATAATGGACGAGATAAGGCGTAAGCGCGTAGAGGAGACTCTGCGCCTCGAGGTATCGGCACTGCTGATGCGCGGGGATATCAAGGACCCAAGGGTCGACACGTTTCTTTCCATAACGCGGGTGGAAGTAGCCCGTGATGGTTCGCACGCGAAGCTGTATGTCTCTACCTTCAAGGAAGGCGGCGCTCTCGACGAGGGCGTTGCCGGCCTGAATAATGCCGCGGGGTTCATCCAGTCGGGTATCAGCAAGCGCTTGCGCATACGGCTGACTCCTCGGCTGGTCTTCATGCCGGACTCGGGCATCAAAGAAGGTTTCGAGATGGACCAGAAGATCAAGGGCCTGTTTTCGTGACCAATGGCGTTGAAACGCGCCATTCCGGTTTTGCCATCATCGATAAGCCGGTCGGCACAACCTCTTTTTCCGTCTTGTCATCTCTTGGCCGTCGGCTTGGGCCGGACACCAAGTCCGGACACGCTGGCACACTGGATTCCTTCGCGAGCGGGGTACTGGTCTGCCTCTTTGGCCGATACACGCGGCTTTCCGACTACTTCATGGGCGCGCGCAAGGGATATGAAGCCGACATTCTGTTCGGGGAAGAGACCGATACGCTCGATCCCAGCGGCAAAGTCATTGCACAGGGCCCCATACCTCCAAGCGATGATCTGGAAGCGGCGCTTGTGGGCTTTAGAGGTGATATACTGCAGGCACCTCCAGCCTATTCGGCCGTTCACATAAATGGTGAGCGCGCCTACGAGCGTGCGCGCAAGGGACAGGATGTAAAGCCAGTCCCCAGGCCGGTCACTATTCATGCCTTGAATCTTCTATCGTATGATAATGGGGTTGCCCGCATAGGTGTGTCATGCAGCAAGGGCACCTATATACGCTCCCTGGCCAGGGACATAGCGCTCGCGTGTGGCAGCCGCGGCAGACTCTCGGCCCTGCGCAGGACCTTTTCCGGTCCATTCAGGGTAGCAGATGCGATAGATGTCGAACGCTTTGGCACTGATTCGATCATGACACTCGACGAGTCTCATGCCAAGGATCTGGGCCTTGGGGTAGTGCGTCTGTCCGACGAAGAAGCCAGGGTGTTTTTGCATGGGTTGCCGCTCTTCAGGCTTGCGTCTTTCTCTGCATTGGACGCAAGCTCGCCATTGGCGGTCTTTGACAAGGATGAACGATTGCTTGGCATTGTAACCCGGCGGGAATCCACCTGGCAGTACGCGTTCGTTATGGGTGACGAATGATGCGGGTTGTCACCTGGGTTGACATGGTTGCAGGCAGTGTCGCCATGCCGCAACGTTCCGCCGTGACGATCGGTGTCTTTGACGGATTGCATCTGGGACATCGCGCGCTTGTATCCCGGGTCGTTTCCATGGCGCCGGGACTCATGCCTGTCGCCGTCACCTTCAGGGACAATCCAAAGAAGGTTACGCGTCCGCACCGGTTCTCAGGAGACCTGTTTTCAGTAGAGCAGAAGCTGGCGGCTCTCGAAGATGCAGGCATCGAGCTGTGCGTGCTCATTGACTTTTCCGGGAATTTCAGTAAACTGGCCGGGAGTGAATTTGTCTCGACCCTCGTAAGGTTCTGCGGCGTTCGTACGTTCGTTGTGGGTAGCGACTTCAAGTGCGGTCATAAATTGTCGACCGATGCAAAGGGGCTCGAGTCAATCGCTCGTGCCTTGGGTGTCAGTACCGAGATTGTTGAACCGGTGACTCTTGAGGGCGATATCGTCAGTTCGAGCAGGATACGCTCGGCCATAGAGAACGGCAGGACGGACCTGGCTCTCGCCATGCTGGGTCGCCCCTACACGCTGGACCTCAGAGGTATAGGCATCAATTCAGATGGTTCTGATGCCATGGCAGCGCTTCGCGGCCGTGGTGTGGTTGAACCTGCTCCGGGAATATACGAGGCCACATTGCTGGGCTCGGATGTCAAGAAGGATGTCGAGGCAACATTGCGGCTCGATGGTACGGTGCTCTGGCCCATCAATGGTTGGTCCGGTGGCGTTGAACCAGATTTTCTGGCCTTTGGCCCAAAGATCGCATGAAAACGGAAACAAGGAGTTTATAGACATGGCAGTTACGAAAGAGGATAAGGCCAGAGTTGTCAAGGAATTCGGTGCTGGTGAGAAGAATACCGGATCAACCGAGGTGCAGATCGCGTTGCTTACCGAGCGCATCGTGCATCTGACCGAGCATTTCAAGACTCACAAGAAAGATACCAACTCCAGACGTGGTCTGCTGATGTTGGTCGGCCAGCGCAGGCGCCTGCTCAAGTACCTCCAGCGCACCGATTTGCAGAAATACCGCGAGCTTCTCGAGAAGCTCAATATCCGCAAGTAACCTTGTCAACGCGGGCCCGGACGCTTATGTTCGGGCTCGTTTTTCCATCGGGTGACTTCGGAAATCATGCAGATTTTCGGGGCTCGCCTTGTTGCTGGGCCCATAGAAGGCCCATGGAGACCATACATTCATGATACATACCAGTACATACAAACTCAACGGCGAGGACATGATCCTCGAGACCGGCAGGATGGCAAAGCAGGCCAACGGTGCCGTGTTTGCGCGTTTTGGCGGCTCGGCTGTCATAGCTACGGCTTGTTGCTCCGACAAGGTTACCGAAGGCTTGGACTTCGTTCCGCTTACCGTCGAGTACAATGAGAAGTACTATGCTGCCGGCAAAATTCCCGGCGGGTTCATCAAGCGCGAATCGCGTCCGAAGGATCGCGAAATCCTTGTTTCACGCCTGATAGACCGTCCCATGCGCCCCCTGTTTGACAAGGCTTTTGGTCGTGAAATTCAGGTAGTTCCGACGACCATATCGGCCGATCTCGTAAATCCACCAGACATCCTGGCCATCAACGCCGCCAGCGCCGCGGTGCATATCAGCGATATCCCGTTCAATGGCCCGATCGCAGCTGTTAGGGTCTGTTATGTCGATGGTGCCTATATAGTAAATCCGACCTATGACCAGATAGAGAAGTCGGCCCTTGAAATCGTCGTGGCCGGTTCGGAAGCGGGCATCACCATGGTCGAAGGTGGCGCCGATGAGGTCAGCGAAGAGATGATGATTGGCGCCATCGAGGCTGCCAAGAAGCCGATCGCCGAAATCTGCGGCGTAATCCGCGCGATGCGCGATGCGATAGGCAAGCCCAAGCTGGCGCTCGCCCCGTTGCGGGTAGAGCTGGTCAGGAAATCTGAAATTGAATCATTCGCCAAGGAGCGGCTGTCAAAGGCCTTGTTTACCAAGGTCAAGCAGGAACGCTACGCGGCAGTCGCGGCCGCGATAGCGGAGACCAAGACAAATTTTGCCAATGATCTTGGCAGCGACGAGATTCAGCACAAGCTCTTCGCCGCGCTGATGGAAGACATCCAGTACCATGTGCTTCGCTCGGGGATCCTTGACAGGGGCGTGCGCGTCGACGGTCGAGGTACCGAGGACATCAGGCAGATCACCTGCGAAATCGGCGTTCTGGCCCGAACGCATGGTTCAGCCCTGTTTACGCGCGGAGAGACCCAGGCCCTTGCGGTTACCACGCTTGGCACCACGTTTGATGAACAGGTCTTTGACGATATCGAGGGCGACAGACGTGAGCGGTTCATGCTGCATTACAACTTCCCGCCGTTCTCTGTTGGCGAGGTTGGACGCCTGGGTACCGGACGCCGCGAGATTGGCCATGGTCATCTTGCCAAGCGTGCCCTCGAACGTGTGCTTCCTTCAAAAGAGCAATTCCCGTATACGGTTCGCATAGTCTCCGAGATTCTTGAATCCAACGGTTCTTCCTCGATGGCGTCAGTCTGTGGCGGTACGCTGTCCATGCTCGCCGCCGGCGTTCCCATAAAGGCACCGGTAGCGGGAATTGCGATGGGCCTCATAACGGAAGGCGACCGCTACGCAGTGTTATCCGATATCCTCGGTGACGAGGATCATCTCGGCGATATGGATTTCAAGGTGGCCGGCACCGAGGCGGGCATAACGGGTTTCCAGATGGACATCAAGATTGCCAATGTGTCCACAGAAATCCTGACCAAGGCGCTGGCTCAGGCCAAGCGCGGCCGATTGCACATACTCGGCATCATGAACAAGACGATATCTGTTCCGGCGTCCGATATTTCCGAGTTCGCTCCCAAGATCATCTCGGTCAAGATTGACCAGGACAAGATCGGCGCCATCATCGGGCCGGGCGGCAAGAATATCAAGGCCCTGTGCGAGCAGTATGGTGTCAAGATCAATGTCGATGAAGACGGCACCGTGACCATCTTCGGATCGAACCAGAAGGCTTCCGCTGACGCGAAGGCCGCCGTGCTTGGTATTGCCCAGGATCCCGAGGTCGGACTGATATACCAGGGCACTGTCAAGCGGGTGATGGACTTCGGCGCCTTTGTCGAGATACTTCCTGGCAAGGAAGGTCTGGTTCATATTTCAAGATTGTCGCGCACCAGGGTCAATTCAGTCTCCGATGTCGTCAAAGAGGGGCAAGTCATACCAGTCAAGCTGCTCGAGGTCGACAAGCTTGGGCGGCTGAACCTTTCGTATGTAGACGCTCTGGAAGACGCAGAACAGAAGAAATAGACCCGGGCCCGGGCCAGAGACGAAACTCACGAAGAAGGCCGGCCGCAAGGGCGGCCTTCTTTGTATAAGGAATGCGCATGCCCCAGGAATTCGTCCAGATTAATCGATATGCGATAGCGCCTGGTGTTGAACTCATGGTCGATCCAATGCCACAGGCTTCAGGCGTCGCGCTTGGATTGTGGTTTGCGGCTGGGTCTGCCTATGAGCGGGAACATGAACGCGGTCTGTCACATTTCGTCGAACACATGGTCTTCAAGGGAGCCGGTGGTCGAGACGTCGAGGAATTGTCACGGGCAATAGATAGAGTTGGCGGATATCTCAACGCGTTTACTGAACGGGAGACGGTGTGCGTCCATTGCCTGATCCCTGCGGAACACGCGCTTCTGGCGCTGGAAATCCTGCTCGACATGATTTTCAGGCCACGTTTTCTGAAGCCTGAGTTTGAGCGCGAGAAGGACGTCATCGTAAACGAGATCATGGCCGCCGAGGATGACCTGGAAGAGGCGGCCCAGGATGAGTTCTTTGCGATGGTGTATCAGGGGCATCCTGCCTCGCGGCGCATTGCCGGCAAGGTCGAGGACCTGCGTGAAGCGACATTTGATGGATTGCTGGCGTTTCATGATGAACGTTTCGCGCGCGGCACCATCGTGATAAGCGTTGCCGGTGCTGTCGAGCCCGACCTGATTGCACAAGCTCTTCGCGCCGCGGTACCGGCGAGGAATGGAGCCCGCGCCATGGCCTGGGATCCTGGCGCTCCAGCTTTCAGAAAATCGAGGCGGATGGTCAAGGCCGCCGGAAGCCAGGTATACGTGCTGACCGGCTTGCCTATCGATACAGGGTCATCAGAGGACGATTTCTGGCGTCTCAGCGCCGCCAGTTCAGCATATGGCGAGAGCATGAGTTCACGCCTGTTCATGCGCTTGCGTGAGGAACATGGTCTGTGCTATGGCATTTCGTCGTCCCTCAGCCTTTCAAGGATGGCTGGACTCTGGGGCGTGGCATCGTCGACCACTCCAGCGCAATTGCCGCGGTTCGCCGAGGCGTACCTTCGTGAAGCCAGAGCCCTGCATGAGCATGGATTGACCGACATCGAGGTGGGTGAGGCTGTATCCAGAATTCGGGGGTTGCTCGAGCTTGCCTCCGATGATCCGGAATACCGTATGAAAAGGATAGCGCGCCAATTCATGTTCGAAGGCCGGACGGAACCAGTATCAGTAACTATGGATAGACTGAGCGTCGAGGACGCTCTCTCGCCGCATGCCGTCGACAACCTGATACGTCAGGCTCTGGATCCTGCAGAAGAGAGCGTTTTGCTGTATGGCAAACTGGGCCAGCGCACGGTGCGAGCCGGAGCCTCGCTGTTTGGCGCGGTGCTTGAGGAGGCTCTTGACGGGCCACAGGCCAAGGATGCATAGCATGGATGAACAATCGATTGGCATGAATCTGGCCGCAGGAGCGAGGGAACCGGCCTACCAGACACCTGGAGCCGCGGGCGCTGATCTCTGCGCCTTTCTGGACAGCCCGATGACTCTTGCCCCAGGATCACGCGCGCTGATCCCCACAGGACTCAGGTTGCAGTTGCCTTCGGGCTTCGAGGCCCAGGTCCGATCCCGCTCTGGACTCGCGGCGCGGTATGGGGTTGCGTGTCTGAACGCGCCAGGTACCATTGATTCGGACTATCGTGGGGAGATCAAGGTGATCCTGATAAACCATGGCACCGAAGATTTCGTGATCGCACCTGGAGACCGCATCGCCCAGCTGGTCGTTGCGCCGGTCTGCCGCGCGCGATTCGAATTGGCACCAGTATTGGATGCTTCCAGCCGTGGTGAAGGCGGCTTCGGATCGACGGGAGTGTAGATGAAAACGCGTCGCGTCCATCCGACGCTGTGGCGGTATGTTGGCAAGGAATTCATGCTCGCCTTCATCGTTGCCTTCCTGTTCTTCTTCATCATCTTCTTCATCAATCAATTGCTTCTGATGGCAGAGGACATCCTCTCCAAAAAGGCGCCTGTTGGAGACGTGGTTCGGCTGGTCATATACGCGATGCCCGCCATTGTTGCCATGTCGTTTCCATTCGGTTCGCTGGTTGGCGCCCTTATGGCCGTGGGCAGGCTTGCAAGCGACAGCGAACTGCTGGTGATGCGCGCCTCCGGAATATCACGGTCATCAATCATGGTTCCTTTCATTGTTCTTGGACTGGCCTTCTCCATGGTGTCGTTTGTGATGAACGACTATTTCTTGCCGCTTGGCACGATTAATTACGGCAAATTGTACCGCAAGTTGATTACCAGCTCGCCCGCTCTGGAGCTGATGCCATATTCGGTCAAACACTACAAAGACACTACCATCGTGACCGGTGCGATGGATGGTGGCACGATCAAGGATATTGTGATATTCGATACGACCAAAGATGGTAAATCGCGAGTGATCAGTGCTGGCACTGCAGAGCTGCGGGATAGCGGCGGTGCCTCAGGTGTCATTACGCTTGCGCTCGGTGCCGTGTTCGTCCAGGAGAGTGATCCCGGAAAGCCGCAACGCTTCGAATATTCGACGGCAACAACGATGGAATATAATGTGCTTCTTACAAGCTTCGCTGATTTTACTGCGGGCATAGGGCCGCGGGAGATGAGCAGTCTCGACGTTGCCAAAGCAATCAAGAAGAAGGAGATCGCCCTGGCCACAAGGATGCTGGCCCGTGACATGGAAGCTGAAGGGAAGCGCTCGGAGTTGCTGGCGGAATATGCGGAGCGTTCCAGATCTGGGGCTGGGCTGGATTCCTCGTTGACACAGCTATCGACTCTGCGTAACGCATATGTCATGCTCGAATCAAAGCCGGTGCGTGATCGATCTCTCGATATCTACCGGCTTGAGTATCACAAGAAATTTTCTATACCGGCAGGCGCGCTCTGTTTCGTCTTCCTGGCATTTCCATTGGGAGCACGGGCCAGAAAGAGCGGGCGGGCAGTCGGATTTGGCATAGGACTTATCGTCGCCGTCGGATACTGGGCTCTACTCATCGGTGGACAGACGATGGGACTCCGTGCTGGCTTCGACCCCTTGCTCGCCATGTGGGCACCCGACGTGCTGGTACTGGCAGCATCGATACCATTTCTCGTGATGCGGAGCAGCTCATGAGCCTGGGGCGTCGATCGACCACGCTTGACCTCTATCTGATTGCATCGTTCATTCCAGTATTTTTTGTATCACTTCTCTTCTTTGTTCTGCTTGTCGAGATGGCGGATCTCTTCGTCAATATCGTGCAGTACGTTCAGAATGAAGCGCCTATAGCATCAGTGGCCAGATCAATGGTGCTCTACTTGCCAAAGTGCGTCAGCTGGTCGCTGCCGATGGCGACATTGTTCTCTGTATCATACATTCTGGGTACGATGTACACCAATAATGAATTGGCCATGGTGTTTGGATCAGGTGTACCGCTATTCTCATTCATCATGCCGCTGATCCTGACGGCTGTATTGCTGTCGGGGCTGTTCCTGGCGTTCGACGACATGGTTGTGTTGCCGACCATGGCTGCCAAGAAGGAATTATCCAGATCGCTCTTCAAGATCAGCGAGCCGATAGGTAGCGCCAATGTGACAATACTCGGTTCCAACAGACGTTTCGTCTGGAACATGAAGTACTATGATCGCAGGAATTTGATAATGACTGGTGTAATACTCGTCGAGCGTGATACCGGCGGCCATCTCGTCTCAAGACTCAATGCGCAATCAGCCTCATGGAACGGCGCGCGCTGGGTATTCAACGGAGTCAGGCGCTTCTACTGGAAGGGTGACTCGCTCGTTGACGCCAGCTATGGTACCTGGGACGACGCTGAGCTTGCGGAACCACCGGATTCATTCAAGGGCGGTGGCAGGCCAATCGAAGAGATGTCACTGTCCGATGCACGAGCCCAGCTTGCCCTTATGAAGCGCAGCGGTCTTCCGAGTTCAGGACAGATAGCCGAATACTATCGCAGGTTCGCTTTTGCCCTGACGCCACTTATCGTTACGCTGCTGTCGGCGGCGCTGGCGGGATTCTACAAGAAGAATGTCCTTCTCATGAGCCTTCTGGTCAGCCTCATTGCCGCGACGCTGTACTATGTAACGCAGATGGTCTCGATGTTGCTGGCAAAGACAGGAAGCATAGATCCGTTCGCCGGAGCGTTTTCGCCGCTCACCATTTTTATGATTATTGTTGTCGTGCTCTTCAGGGTGCGCAAAGCATAATGTCACACTATCGATTCTGGAGGATGCGCGATGGCCGCTGGTAGTATTTTCAAGGAGTTGTCTCGGGACGGCAAGAGTCTGGCCCGTACCGGAATAGTCGAATTGCCGCACGGACGAGTGCAGACCCCGGTATTCATGCCTGTCGGAACCAACGCGACGGTCAAGGCTGTCTCCAAGGATTCGCTCGCGCAGATAGGTTTCGAAATCATACTGGCCAACACCTACCATCTGTACCTGAGGCCGGGACATGAGCTCATTCGTGAGGCTGGTGGCTTGCATGGCTTTACCGGATGGAAAGGCAACTTCCTGACGGATTCAGGCGGGTTCCAGGTATTTTCGCTTGCCAAGCTCAGGAAAATAAGCGATGAGGGTGTCAAGTTCCAGTCACATATCGATGGTTCAAGACATTTCCTGTCACCCGAACTGGTGGTTGACATTCAGACGGCATTCTCAAGCGACATATTCATGCAGCTTGACGTATGCTCATCCTGGGGCACCGATGAGCGGGATACGCTGAAGGCGCTGGTATTGACCAGCCAATGGGCCGCCCGTTCCAAGCGCCGCTGGGAAGAGACCAGGGGTGACTTTCAGGGCAAGCTGTTTGGTATAGTTCAGGGTGGCTTCTACAAGGACCTTCGCGCTCGAAGCGCCCAGGAAATCGTCGCTCTTGATACGCCTGGCATAGCGATTGGCGGTCTGTCTGTCGGAGAACCATTTGAGGTTTACGCCGAAATGCTCGCATATACAGCGGCCCTGCTTCCGGAAGACAAGCCGAGATATGTCATGGGCATAGGCACGCCCGAATATATTCTTGAGGCGGTACAGAGTGGCGTTGATATGTTCGATTGCGTATTTCCAACGCGAACGGCGCGCAATGGGCTTCTGTTCACCGCCCAAGGGCCGATATCAATAAAGCAAGCGCGCTATACGCGTGATTTCAGTCCCGCGGATCCGGAATGTTCATGCCCGGTATGCAGGCAATATTCCCGCGCGTATCTCCGGCACCTGTACAAGAACGACGAAATATTGTTCTCGATGCTTGCCAGTTATCACAACCTTGCCTTTCTGCATGATTTTATCAGGCGCATCCGATACAGTATAGAGCAAGGCCGGTTCGTCGACTTCAAGCGCGAGTTTCTTGTGCGATATCAGGCCAGGCAATGACATTGCTCAGGGGAGTGGCGATGAAACGTTTGTTGGCGTGTGCGCTGTTGATTATCGCCGTAGCAATTACAGGCGCGGATCCCGCTCCCGATGAAGCGACCAAACGCCTAAGTACCTTGCGGTACGGTATCGAATCCCAGGTAGTCGAGTTGCTCTCGACATTGCAGACAGAGAAGAATACAGAATACACGCAGGCTCTGCTGGAGGTGCTCGATCGATCAACGAGCCCAAAACTCAGAGGCTCCATCCTTGAGTACTTTGGTTCTCTCAAGTTGAACGATGCGGAGTCTCGAGCTGCCGGCTTTGTATCGAAGCGGGATGATAATGCCGATACCCTTGTCGCTTCAGCATTCTCGTACTTGATAGCCATCAAGTCGACGGCCGCGCTCAATGATGCCGCCGAGATTCTTAAGCAAAATGAGAGCCGATATCTGGAAGCGGCTATCAAGTTGATCGGGGCTGTTGGTTCGGACGATCTAGTCGAATCGTTGAGGACCGTGTATGAGTCAGATGGAATCAGCCAGTCAATAAAGGAAACAGTCGTGCTGGCACTGGGAACCATGAAGGCTGCTTCCTCATTCGAGTTTCTGTCTACTATCGCTACCGCCGAAGAATCGGCCAAGACCCTGAGGATGTACGCGTGTACGGCGCTGGGCAATCTGGGGGATCAGCGAGGCGTGGCAATTCTCATAAAGGCATCTGTCTCAAACGATCCGAATGTGCGCGGTTCCGCGCTGACAGCACTTGGCACTTTCAATGTGCCCGAGGCACGGTCAGCCATTCTTGAAGGCCTTCGGGATGCCAATGTGATACCCCGCCTGGCAGCCTGCAAGGCGGCTGGAAGCACGGACAACGCGGCTGCCATACCGTATCTTGAGTACAAGGCTTCATATGATCCTGAGCGTGCCGTGCGGGAAGCGTCGTTGGCCGCGTTGGCACGGATAGGTGGGGCAAGCGTCGATACCTTTCTGCTCGACTATCTTGGGGACACAAAGAACGATGTGCAATACAGGGCCGCAGCGTTCACTGGATTGATATCCAAGGGGGCGGCAGGAGCAAGGGACAAGGCGCGCACTATGCTTGGCACAGCGCAAGAAGACAAGGACAGAAGCCTGTTTACTGCCCTTGCCCGGGCGACCGTCGCAGTCGACGCACCAGATGCCCAGCGCTTTGTGGAATTGTTGCTGACTGACAAGGACTTCTCAGTGCGGCTTGGCGCGATAGCGTGGGCAGAGCGCAACAGAGCCACATCGATGCTGGGGCAAATTCAGTCGGTGGCCGATGGAGACAGCAACGATGCGGTGAAGCGCAGGGCCGCCTTGGCAGTCGAGCGGCTTCGCGCACCTGTCACTATTCCGTAAGAGGCTTGTCTCAGGATTTTCCAGGCATGCCGGGGGATTCCAGGCAATGCAGCAACTTGTTGATCCTGTCAACCGGCGGCTCATATAGATCCAGCCTGATGCGCAATTCCTTGCCCCTGGCGGTCAATACCCTGAAATCCTTGCCTATGCATTCCTCCGACGGGCCGTCCAGATCGGGGAAGAATTCTGGGCGAATAGGGACAAGTGTCGCATTGACACCATCGAAATACACCGAGGCAATATTTCGTGGAACAGGCAAGAGGAATATCAGAAAATCGCTGGATCCTCCCCCGATGGATTTCTTGCCACCGGCATGAATGGCATGTATGTTGCGGCGACCGATATTGGGGTTCTGATCCGCGACATGCAGCATAAGCCTTGCCGCACCTGGTTTCTGGATTCTTGGCTCATATGCAACAGTGGCACGTACCGATGCCGATTGCACTGGTTGGGTGCTGGCGGCGAGCGGCAAGGATCTTCTCGACGGTCCTGGCTTTTGCCACGCTCCGAGTACAGCCGCGGCCTTCGCTTCCTGGCTGGAGCTCTCACCTGGCTGAGCAGCTTGAAGAAGCTCGGCCGCCTTGCGCTCATGCGCATGTGCGTCAGCCTGGGCGGTGGCAAGAGCATCCTCGCGAGCAGCCCGATGAGTAGGCGGCGCGACAAGCTGCGCACGCTGGTGCTGTCCTGTACCGCTCGCGGCCGCGAGTATCGCTGCCTGCTCGCGCGCTTCATCCGCCGCCGAGACAGCCACCATTTCAGCTGCCTGCTTCGCGTATGGCGAGACATGCGCGGAGTGCGAGACTTGCACAGAGTGCGCGGAGTCGATCATGGCATCGACTATTGGTTCTTCTGTCTTCCTGTGGAGGGTTCTTACATACAGCACGACGAGCAGTACAGCAGCGCTCGCTATGACAAGCAGTGCTATGAACATGATGATGCGAAATGAACTTCTAAAGAATACATGGAGCGGAGAGGTCTTCAGCTCAACCTTCACATGGGAAATGCCGGGGCTTACCCGAAGACCATCGCCGAAGCGCGGCTCCAGACTCAAAGTGGTTGCGCCTGCTGGAATTGAGCCAGGGAGCTTGACCTTCAGGATGAGCCTGGTGCTCTTGCCCGGAGCGGCCTCCGCAAACTCCTTGGCCGTGAGGATATCAGTTCCATCTTCAAGGAGCAGTCTGGTCAGCTCTATTGAGATCTGCCGCGATGACCGGTTATGGATTTCAACTGGAATAGTGAAGGCATAATCCTTGACGCCCATATCAGACGGAAAATCGATGACTGGAAGATCTATCGTATCATTGATTGTGGCCGCGCTGTTCTGTGGATCGAATGTCGTGACAACAGTCCCGACCGCAGCCGCAACCTCGGACAGGTAATCACCCGATCCGGGCGAGCTTGAAGGCGCTTCCTTGCCTGAAAATGGGCCGCTCACTGCGGCTCCGGTTCCCGAGCCCGCGGTTCCGGCGGCCGTCGAAGCGCCGTTGGTGTCGAACGGCACACGGACGATGCGCATTGTCCAGCCGTGAGCCCGGATATCTGACGCCACACGGTCGATTTCTGCCTTGACGCCAGCGGCATCGAGCGCGGCAAACGGAGAACGGGGCGCCGGTGAGTGCATGCCATCAGTAATGAGCACTATGTACTTGGCGCTTGATTCGGGTAGATCGGCCACATACTGATAGACGTTCTTGAGCGCAGTGACGAGATCTGTATTCTTGCCAAGCGGATACAAGAGGTACAACCGCGCGATGACACTCTTCAGATCCTGTTCCGTTTTGAGGACTTGCGCGATCTCTACCTGCGTCGAATCGGAAAAGGACAGGAGATGGAACGCGTCGCCGAAGCGCATGTATTCCCGGACCGTCTGTGACAGCACATAGTCGACAACCTGGTTGTAGTAGGGGATCATGCTCTGCGACGAATCCAGGAGGACTATGAGATCCACCCGATCCTGGGCGACGCCAGGCAGCGTGCCGAATATCAGCAGAACCAGCATCGCAATGGCAAAACGTTTCTTCATGGTGAATCACCCCGCCTATCAGGCTCGATGTGATCGCCGGGCGTCATTCGGCGCCCGGCAACGCAGGTTCAGAAGGCTACAGCCTTGATCTCCTTGACCGTGTACGAGAACTTCCTGTCGTGAATCACGAAGGACAATTTGTCACCAGGTTTGTGATTCAGCAGGCGTTTACCCAGTGGGGACAGATACGAGATGATGTGATTGTTGGGGTCGGATTCCCATGGGCCTAGAATAATGTAGGTCTCGTCTTCATCATCTGCATCATTGTGCAACAATGCCTCGGTAGCGAATGATATCTTGTTCGTTGAGATGGTCGATGGATCGAATATATGCGCGCGCTCTATTTCGTTCTTGAGCTTGCCGACTTTGGCGTTGAGCTCGTCCTGCTTCTCTTTGGCCGCCTTGTACTCGGAATTTTCACGCAAGTCGCCAAGAGAAAGCGCGAAGGCTATCTCCTTCTGATTCGCCGGTACGTCGACGTTCATGATATGAGCGAGCAATCGGGTCTTTTCCTCGTATTTTGCAGCCGTGACCATCAGCCCTCTCGACACAATGGCCTTCTCTTCGTCATCGCTGAACTTGAAGAGCGGGTGGCGCTCGGTGATCTGCTTCCGTAGCGATAATTTTATGGCGGGGTCAAGATCCTTGACATCGGTTATGAGGGCAAAGATCCGCTCGGTGTCGTCCTTGTCAGCCGCCTCCAGATAGGCGACCAGTCGGCCATCCTTGAACAGTATGTTGTCAACTTGCTTGTTGATGCGCTTGTTGTCGGTCGTGTCGCGGTGGTTCTCAATCTCCTTGTAGCTGATATCAAGGATATGGATAAGCGTAATCAACATCTTGTCGTATGAAAGACCCAGCTCCTTGACCCAGCTCTCGTCCCACAGATTCTTGGCTATCCAGATAAATGCTTCGCGATGGTCTCGATAATTCTCGACAATCGAGATGATCATGCCCTTGAGCCTGTCTGATTCGCCGGCCTCGAGAAGCACGTCTATCATGTGGCGGGAGAGCGCATATGGAAAGAGCTTGACATAGATGTCGGCCCAATCCGGCATGAAATTCTTGATATGGGTCAAAAGAGAGACCTTGAGAGTAGAATCCTTGAGGTTTAGATATATTGATATGATGTCATCGCAATCGGCCATCAGGTCGTTGAAGCCAAGGGTAACGATGTTCTTGAGATGTGGATGTCTGGCGGATAGTTCCTTGAGGAAGAGATATGCCGCCACCACCTGCTCGGTAACCTGGGCGTACGAGCGGACGTACCCCGTAAAAAACTGCAGCATCTCGGCGAGGAGCTCGGAATCTGGATCGCCCTTCTCCATGAAATCGCGCAGGTCCTGGATGCGTGCAAAGAAATTCTTCTCGGCCTTGAACTGGTTGTAAATCTTTTCCTCGTATGAAAGTGGCCTGTCCCTGACTATGAAGATGCCCACTGATTCCGGAGCATTGCCAAACATGGCATCGGTCTTGAGGATTTCACGGGCTTTTGAGCTCCAGCTTGTCCACTCACTCGGGGTCAATACCGATGGGACGAGTTCGGCCTTTATCTTCTTGACGTCAGCCCTATTGTCAAAGCTCTTGATTATTGTCCTGAGGGCCCACGGGATGTCTTTCTTGATGGTCTCATGGAGCTTTTCCTTGGTCCATATGGCCTTGAGTACCCAGATATGATCCTTCTTGAGGGTAACGAGGCTCTCTACGGCCATTTTCAAACCCATCGTATGGTCACGCTTCTTGGCAAAATCGATAGAAATCTCGTCGCCTTTTATGCTCTTGATCCTGCCGATATTCCAGGTCCGGTGATAGACGAAATTGCCTACATCGAATGATATGTGCTTCTCGAAATCGGCAATCGCCTCGTGTACGTTGCGGTATGACTGTGCAAGGTTGGAAAGCCTGATGTATTCATCGACATGCGAATGCTCGGCATATTTAGCCTTGTAACATTCTACTATTTCCTTGCGGACGGCCGGGTTCTTGTCATCGTAGTCGATGATGGTCTTGAGGATCGCAATCGCTGTATCCCAGTCGGCGGCGTTCTTGTAGTACTTGTACAGATCGGTCAGCAGCGAGGCAGCCTTGTCATCGCTGATCTGCTTGGCGATCTTGCGTTGGACATGGTTGAAGAATTCGATGTCGGAAGGGGCATGCTCTATCAGCTTGTTCCATATCTCCTTGACGTTGCTGAAGAGGCCCTTGTTGATGTAGCGATGCAAGGCCTTGCGGTAATAGTCTACCGCGCCTTCGATGTCGCCTTCCTTTTCTTTCTTCTCGGCGATCAATTTGACGATATCGGCTTCTTCATAATCGACGCGGACGAGCCGTTCCCATGTCGCGTACATCTCGTCGATCTTCTCGTCGTTCTCGTAGCATTCGGCGAGCCTCAACAGGGCGTTGCGATTCTCTCCGTAATCCAGGATCCGCTGGCAGACATATTCAACAACATTCCATTTGCGGTTGTCGGCAAATATATTGATAAGTGACACCATGTTGGAGTCGTCTATCTGCTGGCGCGAGAGCGATATGATTCCCGAAAGGTACAGCGCGGCGATGCTGTTCTTGCTGTGGCTGATGTGCTCGGCACACAGATCCCGGACCTCATCCAGTGCCTTTTCAAGCGCGGCATCATGGAAGAGGCTGTCAAGTTCCTTGATCTGGTTGACGGTGTAGCCGCTCAGGGTCGCCCGCGTCCATTTCTCTTCATTGAGCATCTCTTGGAGTTTCTTAGCTATAGGCGAATCGGCCATCTCGGTCTCCTCTTCCTGGATCAGGCTGTGTATTGCTTGCAAACAATAGGATCAAGTAGCTTTATCTTAAGGAGGATCTCGTCTATCTTCGACTTTTCCTCTTTGCGGTTCATGTAGTGATCGACCAGCCAGAAGTACCTGTTGATGAGCCGCGGCAACAGAATGCCACGGCGTGAGCCATCGGCGGCGAGTTCGGTCTCCAGTTCGTATATTGACTGCTTCAGCTTGCCAACCTCGACGGGCTTCAGTTCCCGCTTTACCGAGAATGCGCCATGCAGCTCGCCAAGCACCGGAATCCACTCGGCCGCTTCGACGCCGGTCTTGCCATACTCGGCCACTTTTTCTGCGAGACGGGCAAACGTGCTCGATTCCAGAAGGTCCATGTCGATGCGCTGCGGGTTGATAAAGAAGGCCTCGCGGAACAGGGCTTTCGATGCTCTGGATTCGTCTATCAGTGCATAGGAATCGGCCAGCTCCGCCAGAATCGCCGGATCATCGCGTCGGACCTTTGCGGCGCCTTCAAGGTAGCGTACTGCCGACTCGTAATCGCCTCGACCCTTGCTGCAACGTCCGAGACGCAGAGCCAGTTCAGGATCGGCGCTTTCTCCGTCATTGGCGAGTACTGAGTATCTGGCCAGCGCCAGTCCAAAAGCGAACTGCTTGAATGCGGAGACCGCGCGTTCCCGTGGCTGACCGAGCCTGGCTACGAAGGCCCTGAAGGCTTTCCATCGGGCACTGATGAACTCACCCGCTTCGAACGGATCGGCGATGTCATTGGCCCTGGCAACGGCATCGGCCCACCAGCGAGCGCATTTCATGGCATACAGCAATTCCTCATCCTCGAAATCCTGCTCGAGCGACTTCTGGAGCGAAGCCTGAGCGGAATCGAGATCGAGTTTGCAGAGAAAATCGTATGCTTCTGAAATGAGCGTTTCCACGCCTGGGGACCGTGTCATCTGTCTTGGATATCCATCGTATTGTTTTGATTGTACATGAAATTATTCAAATAAGTCAATGAATCTAGCTGTCGCGCAACGATAATACGGCCTTTCGCCTTGAGCGTAGCTCGACACCGTGCTAGAATCCCGCCATGCGAACGACCATTGTTGCTCCTTCAATACTGGCTGCTGACTTCTCGAATACGGGCGCGGCTCTTGAGATTGTCGCAGCGGCTGGCGCGCCGTGGATTCATTTTGATGTCATGGATGGCCGGTTTGTGCCCAATCTGACCTTTGGCGCCAAGATGATAGCCGATCTCAGGCCTGCATCCAAAGGATTCTTCGATGTACATCTAATGACAGTCGAACCCGAGTCGCTTGTGGATTCGTTCGTGAGTGCCGGAGCCGACGCCATCACCTTCCACATCGAAGCATGCGTTCATGCCCATCGGCTGGTCGAACGGATTCATGCCGCGGGACGAAAGGCAGGTATATCGCTCGTGCCATCGACGCCTGTCTGGGCCATTGAAGAATTGCTGCCGTATGTGGACATAGTTCTAGTCATGACGGTCAATCCGGGATTCGGCGGGCAGAAGCTGATCCAGCATGCCATGCGCAAGGTGGCGGAACTCCATGAACTTCGTGAACGCGATCATGGCGGTTATGAAATCGCCGTCGATGGCGGCATCAACACCGATACGGCCGCGGAGGTCGTGGCACTGGGCGCCGATGTTCTTGTTATGGGCAGCGCCTTTTTCCAGTCGCAGGATCCGGTAGCCCTCGTGCGCTGGGTTTCAACACTGCCTCGACGAGGCTCCAGTCAGACTGCATGAACGCCGATACTATATCGAAGGAAGGATCGAACGCATGAACCGTACCCGCGTTGCCACGTTTGTGGTCGCTACAGTCCTGGCCGTCTCCGCAGCGGTAGCGCAGCCGGCGCCAGCAGCCGCGACCAAGGCGGCCGATGATTTGCGCCGCGGCATCCAGCTGTTTGCTGATGCCCGATACTCCGAGGCGCAGCCTCTCTTCGATGCGCTCTTCTTTGATCCTTCGGCTGGCGACCTGCGGGCCGATGGAGCTTATTGGTCGGCTATGACCTTGCTCGCGTCGGGCAACCCGGCCGCCGCCGAGAAGGCGATGGAATCGTTCCTGATTACCTTCCCGGGCAATGCAAAGACGGCCGAGCTCTTGTACCAAAAAGCGCGGGCGGCCTTCCTCCAGAAGGACTACGAGCGTTCATTGCGATCATTCCAGGCATACCTTGCGGCATACCCTTCGGGGGATTTCGTGCCCGCGGCGGTGTTCTGGTCGGCAGAGAGTCTCTATTCGCTCGGTCGTCTGCCTGATGCGGAAAAACTCTATCGAACCATAGGCGAGCGCTACCCGGACAGCGTCAAGACCGAGGCAGCCAAATACCGGTTGAGCCTGATCCAGTTCAAGTATCGCGAGGATGAACTCCTGACTCTGCTCAAATGGAGCCATGAGGAATCATTGAGAATCATTGAGGAGTTCCAGCGGCGCGAGAAGGCCTATGAGCAGGCGCTTGAGGTGTACCAGAAGCGCTATGGAGACGCCAAACGCGGCGTTGAGCAGACGCAGGCCTCTCTGGAAGACCAGGTTGCCAGCCTGAAACTGGCAATGGATGATCTGGCCAAGCGATTGCAGGACAAGGACTCACGCGTCGCTGAACTGGAACGGCAGCTGTCTGCTTCCATTGGCCAGCCGGCAGGCACGCCAACCGGCACCGAGGCGGCAGCGACTTCGAGCGTTCCATCAGAGCGTGAACTCCTTGAACTGAAGCGGCGGGCGCTCGTCCTGATGCAGTTCTACCTGGAAAAACTTGCCGAACGAACGGTCTCGGGGGGCGGAAAATGAAGCGATTCCTTTCGTTCTTGATTCTGGCATGCGCTCTTGGATCCTCGGTCTTTGGTTTTGATGTGCGTGATGGACGGATGCGACTGGTTGTGGACGAGCGATCCGGTCGTTTCGCACTGTACTTTCTGGCCGATGTGACGAAGAACCGCTACGTGCCTCTGCTGTATGACCAGGAGACCCGGACTACCTATCCGACGCTCCTGGTCGATCAGAAGGCGTACAGGCTCGGCGACAGCCCCGAATTCCGCACCACTGTCGGCAAGGACGCCTCGGGTAACATCAGCATCGAATACCGGTCTTCCTTCTGTGTCGTTCGGCAAAGCTTCTCTTTTACATCATCAACCGGCGCAACGCTTTCCGATGGTATCGCCATCACCGCGACAATCGAGAATGTGTCCCAGAAGGATAGCGCTCTTGGGTTTCGTTACCTGTTTGATACCTGGCTTGGTGAAAAGGCTGGGACGCATTTTATTGCCCAGTCTGGCATAGTGCTGAATACAGAGGTGATGTACGGAGCCGATTCCACTGAGCAATGGATAAAGAGCCCCGGAGACGCCGGTGCGAGCCTGCAGGTCGCGCTGTCCGCTCCCGCAACAAGACCCGACCGGGTTGTTGCGGCCAACTGGAAACGCCTTAACGACGCACCATGGACTATTGAGGCCAACCCCTCCAGAAATTTTACTCTGTTGCCGTATTCGGTGAACGACTCGGCCCTGGCCCTGTACTACGATCCAGTCGTGGTGCGGCCTGGCGCTTCAAGAACCATAGCCACGATTCTGGGCAATGAGACTACACGCCCGCAGCGCGCGGCCGTCATTGCGCCGCAGGCAACCGCCGGTTCTGTCGCCGCCGCCGACAGCGCTCCATTGGACGCCATGGCTGACCTTATCGCTGTCAGGTCCGTTCTTGACGCGATAGACGCGGCGCTCTCTTCGGGCAGCGCGCTCACTCCCGAAGATCAGGCCTCTTTGGAGGCGACGCTGAAGCGTCTCGAGGCGCGCAAGGTCGCGTATTGAGCGCTGTCGCCAGAAATCCGCTCGAGGAAGCGGAAGGTCTATACCGCCGCCGCCGCTGGGCAGACTTGATCAATCTGCTTGAGCCGCTGACGAGCGTCTATCGGGACAATGCGCGCTTCAGCGTGCTGCTTGGCGCCGCATACCTGCACAAGGAAGATGTCGGGGGCGCTTGGTCGTGCTTCAGGCGCGCGCAGAGTCTTGATTACCGCGATCCAGACGCGGCGTATGGTCTGGCCGCCGTGTCTATTCGCCGTGGCGAGACCGACAGGGCCGTGCAGCTTTATGTGGAGATGCTTGAGCGGCGCCCGCGCGACCGCAAGGCCAGATTCGGACTCGATCTCGTCCGTACCACAAAGAATCATGAGCGTGCCGCCTCGTCCCGTCGACTCAGGCGGCTTTATCCACAGCCGCCGCGCCGCCTTGGCGGCCTCATGATAGCGGCCCTCTGTGTGGTTGTCGTCATAGGCGCCGTGAGAGGTGGACCGGTTCTGCTCGATATGATGCGGAACGCCAGGCCAGGAAGGGCAGGGGTATCCGCCGTCGTGCTGAGTCCTGAAGAGGCTGCCGGGCCTGTTGGTTCCGAGGGCGGCTTTGAGATAGTCCTTACAGAGAAAGAAGCGGTTGCGACATTCGATAGAGCCAAGCGCCTCTTTGCAGAATACCGGGATGAGGCAGCTCTCGTTGAATTGAATCGTCTGTTGCTGTCCAACGCAACCAGACAGGTAAAGGCCAAGGCCCAGATGCTGGCAACGTATGTTCGTGAACCGAGCTTCCTGTCCATGCCCGATCGATACAGTTACGCCGATGTCGCGGCCAATCCGCAGCTCTATGAGGGAGTCGGTGTCGTCTGGAAGGGCCTGCCGGCAAATGTTGTTGGCAGCACAACGTCCGCGACATTTGATTTGCTCGTCGGCTACCATGACAAACGGAAACTCGAAGGAATTGTGCAGGTACAAGCAGCCTTTGCGTTGGACTTGACACCTGAGGGCGCCATTGAGGTTCTGGCACGAGTCAAATCGTCGGGTGGCAAGAAATTCTATCTTGAATGTCTGGCTGTGCACGAACTCTAGCAGTCTTTTGAAATACTCGATGCATTTCAAAAGACTGCCAGGCAGTTGCTCGAAAACCTTGCGGTTTTCTCCGCAATTGCGCAATTTAAGGAAGTATTGAAAAAGTCGTTTTCGGCTTCTTCAATACCCCGTTAGAGAGGAACCTGGCATGAAAGCGGTGGTTCAGCGCGTCAGATCGGCGGCTGTTTCGGTTTCGGGTTGTACTGTCGGACATATTGATCACGGTCTGCTTGTTTATCTCGGTGTCGGCAAGGATGATGACGAGTCAGATGCCGCCCGGCTGGCCGAGAAGATTTGCGGACTCAGGATATTCGAGGACGCCGACGAGAAGATGAACCTGTCGGTCATCGATACTGGAGGCGGTGTCCTGACCGTATCGCAGTTTACCCTCCTGGCCGACACCAAGAAGGGCAAGCGACCGTCATACGGCCTCGCGGCGGAGCCCCGACGCGCCGAGGCTTTATACGAGCATTTCAAGTCTCTTGTAGCGGGTATCGTGCCGGCTACCGCGGCCGGTGTCTTTGGAGCCTCGATGGAGGTGACCTATACGAACATGGGCCCTGTTACCATCCTGCTCGATACCAGGCAATAATAATGATGCGGGACTGATCGGTGCGATAACCACCATGTGGTTCAGATATAAAGAAGCCCGGCCTCCATCAAGGAAGCCGGGCTTTTCAGTCTAGCGAGCGGAGTCGATTACTTCTTTGAATTACGGATGACAGCCTGAGCTCCAGCCAGACGCGCTATTGGAACGCGGAAGGGTGAGCACGACACGTAGTTGAGGCCGATGCGGTAGCAGAAGTCGATCGTTGCCGGATCTCCGCCCTGCTCGCCGCAGATGCCCAGCTTCAGGTCGGCCTTGGTCTTGCGGCCATATTCGGCGGCATGCCTCATCAGGAAGCCTACACCTTCCTCATCGATTGTCTCGGTCGGATTGCTGGGTAGAATTTCCTGCTTCAGATATTCGGGCAGGAATGAACCTGCGTCGTCACGGCTGAAGGCGTACGTCATCTGGGTCAGGTCGTTAGTACCATAACTGAAGAAGTCGGCATACTTGGCGACCTGGTCGGCCAGAATGGCCGCCCTGGGCACTTCGATCATGGTACCGATCAGCACCTTCATCTTGAGCCCGGCCTTGGCCAGTGTCTCATCGACAATGCGCTGTGTGCTTGTCCTCAGAACCTGAAGCTCCTTGGGATCGCAGACTATTGGGATCATTATTTCCGGATTGACGGGGATCTTTTTCTTTGCACAATCGACGGCCGCGAGCATGATGGCTTCGACTTGGGTGTCGTAGATCTCGGGGTAGGTGATGGCGAGGCGGCAGCCGCGGTGGCCAAGCATCGGGTTCGCCTCGTGCAGCCTGTCTATCTTGGGCTGCAGATCCTTGGCCTTTACACCGATGAACTTGGCAAGCTCTTCGGTTTCGGCCTTGGTGTGGGGCAGGAACTCGTGCAATGGCGGATCAAGAAGGCGGATGGTGACAGGTTTGCCTTCCATTGCCTTGAAGATTCCCACAAAGTCCTTCTTCTGGAGCGGCAGTATCTTCTTGAGCGCTTCCTTGCGGGCCTTCTCGTCATCGGCGACGATCATGGCGCGGAAGTGGATAAGCTTTTCCTTCTCGAAGAACATATGCTCGGTGCGGCACAATCCAACGCCCTGTGCGCCAAAGTCAAAGGCGCGCTTGGCATCGGCGGGTGTATCCGCGTTTGTCCTGACTCCGAAGCCCTTGATTGAGCCACGGGCGGAACCTTCGCGAACGTCATCAGCCCAACCAAGGAACATCTCCAGTTCCTTGCTTATCTTGGCGGCGACCAAGGGAAGCTGACCCTGATATATGGCTCCGGTTGAACCATCGATCGTCATCCAGTCGCCTTCCTTGAACTTGACGGTGGAAACGGTTGCGACCTTGCCGATTATCTGCAGAGCCTGGGCGCCGGATACGCATGGCGTACCCATGCCTCGAGCCACAACCGCCGCATGGCTGGTCATGCCGCCCGTCGTGGTCAGGATTCCTTCCGAAACAACCATGCCGCCGATGTCTTCGGGGCTCGTGTCCTTACGGACAAGAAGAACCTTCTTGCCTTGCTTGGCCCATGCTTCGGCATCGGCCGCGCTGAATACGACCTGGCCACAGGCGGCTCCCGGCGACGCGTTCAGACCCTTCGCCAGAACCTTGGCGGCTTTGGCTCCCTTTGGATCGATGGCGGGGTGCAGCATCTGGTCGATATGATCGGGTGTAACACGAAGCAGTGCTTCTTCTTTGGTGATGAGCTTCTCGGCCACCATGTCCACGGCCATCTTGACGGCGGCGGCTCCGGTGCGCTTGCCAACGCGGGTCTGCAATATGAAGAGCTTTCCTTGCTGGACCGTGAATTCCATGTCCTGCATGTCGCTGAAGTGCTTCTCCATGCGATTCTTTATTGCGACAAGCTGGTCATAGACTACCTTGTTGCGCTTGGCAAGGGTCGCGATTTTCTCGGGAGTTCTGATGCCGGCGACAACGTCTTCGCCTTGGGCATTCATCAGGTACTCGCCGTAGAACTCGTTCTTGCCGGTAGAAGGGTCACGGCTGAAGCAGACGCCCGTGCCCGAATCATCGCCCCAGTTGCCGAAGACCATCGATTGCACGGTAACCGCGGTTCCCTTGAGGTTCTTGATGTTGTTGAGATCGCGGTACTTGATGGCCCGATCGTTCATCCACGAGCCGAAGACGGCTCCCATGGCGCCAAACATCTGCTCTCTGGGATCCTGGGGAAAGTCCTTCTTGGTATGCTTCTTGACTATTGCCTTGTAGGTCTCAACCAGCTTCTTGAGATCGTCAGTGGTAAGCGCCGTATCGAGCTCGACCTTCTTGGCCTTCTTGGCGGCCGCAAGGGCGTGCTCAAAATCGTCGTGCGGTACCTCGAGCACCACGTCGCCGTACATCTGGATGAAGCGGCGATATGAATCCCAGGCGAAGCGCGCGTTTCCGGTCTTCTTGGCCAGACCCTCGATAGCCTTGTCATTGAGGCCGAGGTTAAGAATGGTATCCATCATGCCAGGCATGGACTGGGCCGCTCCGGAACGAACGGAAACGAGAAGTGGATCATTCGGGTCGCCCAGCTTCTTGCCCATCGACTTTTCAAGGCGTGCCAGGTGTTCGGCTACTTCTTCTTCGAGGCCGGCGGGGTACTTCTTCTTGTTTTCATAGAATGCCGCGCAGACATCGGTGGAGACGGTGAATCCCGGAGGTACGGGAATACCGAGATTGGTCATTTCTGCCAGGTTGGCGCCCTTGCCGCCAAGCACTTCTTTCATCTTTGCATCACCCTCGGCCTTGCCCTCGCCGAAGTAGTACACATACTTGATCTTTGCCATTGAGTGGAAACCTCCGTCAATATGTAAAGTTATATGAAACTACAATCTCTGTCAAGAAACCGCACGGAAGGCGACGATACTCAAAGGAAATGGATACTGGCGGGGTAGTTATATATTGATTGCAAGAGTAATGACGGTAAGGTCCGAGCCTGAAATCTGGTTGACGAAGGACTCGAACTTGACGTTCACCTTTTCGCAGGCCTCCGAAAGGTATGATAAATAATACAAGCCGAGGTCGGTATTTGATTCAGCCTCAGGCAATTCCTTGTAAAAATCCTGGAGGCTCTTCTTCTTGAGATCTGCGCTCTTCTTTTCGTCGAAGGCTTCCTTCTTTTTCTCATATTCCGATTCTTTGTTGTATATCGTGATATGCAGTCGGCCTTGCGTGCCTATCGATGTCCCGCGTGACCCGAGTTTCCAGGATATGGAGACGACTTCCCCTCGATGCTGCAGTGAATCAATGACCTGTCGCCGCACGTTGGCATCGAACAGAACGGCGTTCATGTCGACGGCGCCTTTGAACAGCAGCTTCGCCTCTCGCTTGAGATTGTTGTTTTCGGCGTTGGCCGCCAGCTCCATCACATTGAGTGCCACATATTCCGCTATCTTGGCCTTTTCCATATATTCGGCTAGCCCTGCCCGAACTTCCTTGATCAGGGCATCATAGCCATCGGCGCCTTTGAACTTGGCGAGTATGAACCAGGTAAAAGGCCGCAGCGTGTTGAGAAACTTCTCCGAAAGCAGCAGTTGAATATTCTTCTCTTCGGGCAGCAAATTCGAGTTCCGACTGATAAAGGCATGCATTGGAGCCAGTACCGACTGCTTGATTTCATCGATATCGTGCTCTTTGTCCTTGCATATACTCTGCAGGTATGCGTCATTGAGCTTGGTCTTGTCATCGATGATGTTGGCTGGATTCTTGCGGTTCCAGTTCTTGATGACATCGCTGGCGAGTACACGCTGGAAAATGTAGACATCGTACTGCCGGTACATCATGGTGTAGGTAACGAGTTTGGAAATATCCATCACTTCCTGCCGGATCGTTACGAACTCGCTGTTGGCTATCTCCACTTTTGATATGTAATCGGCAAGCATCATACGTTGAAGGCTTATGGGCGTGAAGTGATCGAGAAGAATGCCGTATTCCTCAACATTGTCCGCAAGCTTGAATTTTCTGAGCTTCTTGTTGTTCTTTATGAAAAAGGTTGTGCCTATGTCGGTGAGAACGACCTTGACAGGTAATTCTATGATGGCCTTACGCTCTTGCGAACTCATCCGGACAAAGCCCCCTGATCGTCAAAGTATATCCGATCGAAGTCGCGGTGTAAAACGGTATTGACCTGATGGCGTCCCGCTCCTACTATCCCCTTACGACATGTTTCGGCCAAGACAGGTGTTTCTATTAGCGATCGTCACGTTTTCCTCTTTTTTTGGTCGCTCGATCCAGGCGCAAGACGTCGCGTCGGCTCCGCTCGTGATATCAGGCTACCGCGCGGCGCTTGATCAAGAATCGGCGGCCAACCTGGCCGCGAGCATTGTGGCGTCCAGCCATGGCATAGCCATAGCCTATGAAGCCGGCGCTGGCTCCGGTCTCGTCGCTGGCTATGTAATCAGGCCCACAGGCGCTGCCATCGTCCGGGATCCACCCATAGCGATAGTCGCGCAGGCACAGTCAGTCAGCGGCACGCCCTGGCCCGAGGCTGCCTGGCTGGCCGTTCTTCAGCGACTCGTCGACAGCCCTCCGCCTCAGGGTGCCTTGGTGCTGCTGATTGGCCCCGTTGGCGCAGAACATTCTGCTCATGTGACTGATATGACACCAGGAGCCCCGCTCGTCCGCGGGGCAGGCATTATGGAAGCTCTGGCTGACGCGCGTATCGGGGCTATCATCCTTCTGGACATCGACGGACCAAGCATAGGCGCGCGGCTCGACGCGGAGTCGCGTGGACACCAATCTCCGCGGCAGACCCTGACGCTCGTGAGGAAAGCCGCCAGTTCACTCGGTCTGAAGTTGAGAGAGAATCCTGTCGGCGGGATGTATGCCGTGGCGGGCCTGTCCGCGGGCAATCCAGCACTTGCGCCATGGCTGGAGGCTGGTTTGCCGGCGGTAGCCCTGGGATCGGTGAGCCTGTCCGGACAGGTGGAACAGCTTGGCGAGGCCGACTACGTATCACTCATTGCTGCGGTCGCGCAGGCCTCGGGAGCGATTCGCCTCGATGACGACCGCGACACAAACTACTTCAGGTACCCGTTGCCAAGCGGCGCGATGACCATAAGCGATCGGGCCATCGTATCGATGATCCTGGGAAGCGCGCTTATGATCGCGCTTGCGGGTTCACTCGGGCCGCTGCGACGAAAGCCCATATCTGGTCGTGCCGTTATCCGGGAAGCCGCCATGGCCATACTGCTTGCGCTGGCGGCGATCGTCGGTGCGCATGTGCTTGTGGAGGCGGCCCAATGGCTTGCTCTTCGGTTCGGGCTGCAGGCGCAGCCTCTGATGGCCGCGATCTGGATGCAATCCATTCTGCATGGCATCATTCTTGGCATACGGCTGACTGTCGCGCTTGCCGTCTTCTACGCTGTCTCCGGGTTGCTGTCAAGGCTGGGACTGCATGCCACACATGGCCGGTACGAGGCTTCCGTCGCCGCATTGATGCTATTATGCATTGATGCACTGGTGGCGATGGCGGTGATGCCGGCGCTGGTTCCCATGCTCCTGCTTTCGATGTTCCTGGTGATGATGGCGGCGCGCAACGCCGCCGGCGCCATGCTGGGTCTTTTCGCGATCTCCGGAGTCATGCTGCCGTTCGTTGACCCCCGGATCATCACCGGTCTCCATCAAGGAGTCATACTGGTATCGCTCTTTGCGGCGCCTTTCGGTCTATGGGTTGTCGCGGCCACCTCATCGGCGACTACGCTCAGGCGTGGCCGGAGCACCGCGCTGGTGTGGGTAGCCATCGCTGTCACTGGCGCCGCATGCGAGGCGGTGATCAGGGTCGCGGCAGGTTGATCGTGGGTATCTTCTTTCACATCGATCTTGATGCGTTTTTCGCCTCGGTGGAGGTTGTCGACAATCCTGCGCTCGCAGGGTGTCCGGTCATCGTGGGCGCCTCTCCAGGGCATCGCGGCGTTGTAAGCACATGCTCATACGAGGCTCGTGCGTTTGGCGTGCACTCCGCCATGCCGATATCCGAGGCGCGAAGGAGATGCCCGCAGGCAGCATTCATGCCGGTCCGCATGGAGCGCTATGCAGAGATGTCTGCCCGTGTGATGGAGATCTTCGGCAACTACACGCCTGATGTCGTGAGAGTCTCGATCGATGAGGCCAGCCTCGATATGAGCGGTACAGAGCGACTGTGGGGACCGCCTGAAGAGGCGGCCGCTGCCATTCAGCGACGGGTTCATGAGGTTACCGGCCTGACCATTTCAGTCGGTGTGGCGCCCAACAGGTATGTCGCCAAGATTGCCTCCGGCCTCCGCAAGCCTCGGGGCTTGGTGATCGTGATCCCCGGCAAAGAGGCGGAGTTCATGCGGGGGTTGCGCCTGAAGGACCTGTGGGGTGCCGGCGCCAAGACCAGGGCCAGACTCGAGGAGGTCGGTGTCGATTCGATGGAGCGCCTGCTGGCCCTGAGCGAAGCGACACTGGCGTCCTTGTTCGGCAGGGCAGGTGGGGCTTTCCTGTACACAGTAGCTCGCGGCATCGATCCTGGGATCTACGGAACCGAAGCCGCCTCCAGGTCCATCAGCACCGAGTTGACATTCGAACATGACGTGGCAGAAACCGATCGCGTTGAGTCGACTATCCTTGGCATGGCGGAAGAACTCGCGGCGCGACTGTACGCCGAACAGGGATCATCCCGTTGCGCCGTACTGAAGCTGAGGTATGGCGATTTCGAAACGATAAGCGCACGCGAGACCAGGCAGTCTGCCTTTGCGGGTTCTACAGACATCTACGCGGCGGCACTGGCGTTATTACGCAGAAGCTGGAGCGGCAAACCGCTGAGGCTCGTCGGGCTTGGACTTGCCAGGCTCGACGAACCGGATTCTGGACAAGGGTTACTCTTCGAGGAGCCGGCGGACAGGTCCGCCAGGGTGGAGAAGGCTGCCCTGGAGGCAGCCAGACGAGGCCTTGGCAACCTGACCAGGGCTCGGCTCGTCAAGAGACCCGAACCCGGACATCCAGACCGGTAGCTGCCGGGCACTGTCCACTGTCAGGATCTATTCGGCGAATGCCTTGCGAATATCTGCCGATCGGCTGGATATGATGGCCGACAGCTCGTCGCGAACCTTGACCAGGCAATCATCGATGGACGCCTGGTCGCTGCCGCCTTGCCCGCGTATGCCATCCTTGGATTCGGCGAACACCACCGTGCCATCCGCCCTGACTATGCGTATGGTGGCTTTGGCGTTCGCGGTAAAGATGTTGTACACCTTGCCTTGAAATTCCATCCGCGATGGAGTGCCGACCTCGACATAGACAAGCGCGAAGTATCCCGCCTTTACGGTGCCTGCAAGAGCCGTGAGCGCCGTGGAATCGCCATCGAAGGCAGCCCGGAACCGCGCCGAAGCAAGCACGCCGTTGAATGGTACGACATCCACACCCAGTGGCTTGAGCGATGTCGCGACGGCGTCCAGCACACGCGGGTTGGCGCTGTCACCGGCTGGCGTCTTCTCGAGCGCGGCGACCACTGCCATGTTGGGCGGAGCCGCGTACCCGAAGTCCCTGAAGACGCTCTTGAAGGCAAAGCTGTATCCCTCGGATGTAAACACCGGATATGCCCGGATGACAGCGTCCTTGCCCGGCGCGGTCAGCGAGGTGATGCTGGTATTGGCCAGTCCCTTCGCGTCGGTGGCAACCGACGCGGTGAGATTGCCGTCGTTTTGCACAAATTCGAAGCGTATGAACGCGTCGGGTACAGCGCTCTTGGCATACCCATAGCTCTCGTACAGGTATACCGCCGGCATCAAACCAGTTCCGTGGGCGGCGCTCCGTGAGTCGCCCGATCGCTGCGAGCCATCGGGCAACAGCCATGACTCGTGCGGTTCTACGGTAAGCCTCGCGCCGATGTTGTTGAGAGTGCCTGATATCTCATCGATCCTTGACTTTTTGTTAGCCTTGGTCGCCTTGCCCAGAGCGGATATATAGAACTTGATGCCTTCCGATAGATGGTTGGCATCTATCGAGGCACGGGCCTTGGCGACGAGCCCATCCAGTTCGGCATCGACCCGATCAGGCGCCGTGCCTGCATTCGATTCGACGCTGCCAGGCTGGACGCTCGATGCGGTTGATGCGGGCGGCGGAGACGAAACGCAGGCACCGGACAGGGCAATGATGGCAAGAGTCAAGGGGACGAGCGCGATCTTCTTCATGGCAGCACCTCTCATTATCACCAGGTGACGCTGATCGCGACCGGCGTCTTGGACGCATAGAGATCAGCGGCTTTCATGGAAAACGAGGCAACCTTGCCTGAGACTGTATAGCCCTTGGAGGCGGTGATGGCCTTGGGCAGCTCCAGCTTGATTGCCACTATGTAATCGGCAAATGCGAGGCGAATGAAGTCAACCAGGTCCGGGTCCGCTGGGTTGACGCCGTCAAAGAGCGTCATGGAGAGGGTAGACTTCCCTCCAGCCTCGGCATAGGTGGCGTGGGAGCCGGCGGGATCAAGGAAGAGGGCAAACGCAGCAGCCGCAGGAAAGCGCAGAGCGGCGGTGATCGTGAACGAGTCGTTGCCGTCTTTTCTTGACCACGATCGAACCTGTCCACCGGCACGGGTGGCGGCGAGTTCAAGGTCAGCCTGGCCAACCGGGAGTGGCAAATAGGCGGCATTGGCTCCGCCTGTCCTGGCGCCGAGCTTGCCCAGCTCGTCGACGGCGGTGGAAACCGTATAAATCATCGAGACATCAACGGAACCATCCGTTCCAATCCTGGCGCTGGCGTCCATGCCAATGCATGAACTGAGGGTCAGGACGATGATGGCCACACAGGCGATTGAGCAATGCTTCATAGTATAGAACCGTAGCTCAAAAAATGCCTCTTGTCGAGTGATGCGTTCCAGACGGGCGCTCAGTCAAAGCGCTCGCTGGCTATGGCCGAATCATGGATTCGCAGAGAAAATTCGCCTTCAACAACGGTGAGCGCCTTGCGCATCACCGATTCGCCGAATTCCGCTGAATTGGATACTATCGCCGCGCCGAGCTGGGCAAAACGCAATGATTCCTGCAGGTCTGTCTCGGCGCACGAGACATGAAATCGAATCCTGAGCCTGTCCTTTATTGATTTGACTATGCGCCGCTTGTCCTTGAGGCTTCCCGATTCGGGAATTTCTATTATGATCTGCAGCATCGAGACGATCAACGCGGCCGCTTTCCCAGAATGCCTGCAAGTTCTTCGACTCCTGCCGGAGTGTCGGGCCTGCCAGAGTGCGAATCCGGCCTCTGCTCATCTCCATACGGGTCATGCGGGTTTCGGTTTGCGCGTGAATCGAGGCGGACGCGTGCCACGACATGATAGGCTGCGGCGGCGGCGAGGCCGGCCAACGCCAGTATTGCCTCGAGCGCGCCGCGAGCCATGATCCTGGCCGTCGCGGGGAACCAGGCCTCGATAGTGCCGAGCCGTTCTACCACATAGTCAGCGGGTGAAACGACATGATCTACCGGCATGATGACGAGTCCATGTACACGCAATGCC
The DNA here is from genome assembly GCA_035530295.1 of bacterium. Taxonomy (GTDB): domain Bacteria; phylum Spirochaetota; class Spirochaetia; order Treponematales; family UBA12059; genus SZUA-370. The sequence goes on from DATKVB010000003.1 coordinate 466,264, forward strand.
ATGACGCCCGCGGCCTTCGCCGCGGCCAGCCGCCCATTCTCAGTAGTGGTTTCGGCTATTGACGCAAGCGCCGTTTGTTGACGCTCCTTGTCGGCAAGCGCCGGACCAGGAAGCAGCGTTTCCTGGAGAGCGATGGCGCCCACAAGAAGGACGGCGCAGGCGGCGATGAAGGCTGCCAGTATCGGGGTCAAACGCGGCGCCGATCCGCGCGGACCTAGAGTCCGTCCGACCCGGAGGATCCGCAGCGCGCCGACTACCGCCAATGCGCTTGCCGGAGGGCCGGCCAGCCAGAAGCCCCTGACGGCCGAGGCGCCCATATCAGCCGCCGCCCAGCCAAACAGGAACGGCCCCGAGACCGCCACCAGTGGCAGGACCGAACCGATACCGATCAGCCATGGCCGCTCTCCAGAGGCGAGTCTTGAGAAAAACTCCACCGTGAAGATGATGTCGAAGAGCATCGCCACAATCGCAAAATAGGCGCGCGTGTTCCAGCTGGCACCCGCCGCGGTGAGTAGCGACCCCACCAGGGACAAGCCCACAGATGCAACTGCCAGGGTATCAAGCGCAGAGACAAGCTGCGCACGAGTAGAAATTCCTGACTTCTCAACACCCCGTTCCATGGTCTACAATGATATACGCGAACGATGATAAAGAAAAGACCGTTTCCACTTCGCATCCTCTCGTTCGCACTGGCCCTGTCGGCGGTATGCGCCCAAGGCGCGCGTGCACAGCAATTGATATCGGTGCTGCCTGTGGAGCCGCCTTCCAGCCTGTTTTCCACCCGGATTGGAGATCAGGATGTAGAAGTCTTTGCCCAGGGCTTCTGGGAGGCCTCGGCCTTGACTTCAGGCACCTGGTCAGTAGGTTCGTCGGCATCAGGATTCAACGCGGTGCCATTCCTCTTCACCCAGACACCGGACCTGTACGCGTTCCTTCGATTCAGGCAGAAATGGATATTCGAGACCTATGTTACCCAGGATGCGGCCAATTCGATGTTCCTCCTGGCCTTTGAGGGCGGCGACGGTGATCTAGTCCGGTCCGCCAGGCTTGGCAATTCCGGCATCACCATGCCCGCATACCCGTACATGGCATTCGGATCACCGAAGGGTTCGTTCGGCATGGCGCTGTCCGCCTATGATCCACAGCGCTCGGTATCGATAGACGCGATGGTACGCTGGGATGGGCTCGACTGGAAGACCAGGACCTTCTTTGGCAGCTCCGAGGTCGACGAAACGGCCATAGCGCCGCGCGACAATGTGCGCGGCCGCAGGTTCGTGCTCGGTGATACCAATATTGCATCGCTGGAGTTGACCGATACGACGGCCGCAGGCACGCGCACACTGCGATCGGACGAGTACTCGGTGTCCCTGGCCACAGGAGTGGTGCTGCTCAACGCCGAGCCAAAGGGCAGCCTGGAAGCCAGCTGGTCGGGGAGTGGTGGCCCGAAATCGGACACGCTCTACACTATTACGGTGAACACCGATGGAACCATAGTCCGCGCGACGAGTGTCTATGAGGCGCGGAACCTGTACGCGCTGCCCGATACCAGCTCGGCGCGCCAGCTCTTTGTCCGCAGTCTGGCCACGGGCACGACCGATACCGCGTATATGGTCAGCCGCGTCGCGGCCGGCCTCGTCCAGGTGGTCAAGAATGACGCAGTGCCATCATCGGCCCCTGAATACATGACGCCGTTCATCTCAGACTCACCATGGATATATGACGATTCGACGACGAGCAGCTACGTAGCCGGCGACGGGTACGCGATCATAGCGCGTGTTGTCGAATCGGCCGACACGATCATGCTCGACGATGGTACCGTCGCCGGGACCATAAGTGTATACCGCGATGGGGTTGAGTCGCCGTCGTTCACGTATGACGAGACCAGCCGGACCCTTGCCCTGAAGCCGCCACCGAGGTCAGGCGAGAGCGTGCAGGTGCGGTACGCTGTCGCGAGTTCCGACCGCTCCGACGGCGCGCTGGCCTTTGGCGTCGGCACACGGTTTCCGTGGCTGGGGCTTGACTGGGCAACGGCGATAGGCGGCAGGTGGCCCATGTTCGGACCGGGCTATGACGAGGCAGGCAGCCTGCGCTCGGCGTGGGCAGGCGTGTCCGCAAGCGTGGAAAAGAAGACAGACGCGGCATCATTCTCGGTGCAGACCATGGCCAGGTACCAGAGGGCCGGAGCGTACGGCCGCTATCGGGTGGCGGGCATGGAAGATTCAGGCACCACCTCGAGCGGAACCCTGACCTGGCTTACGCCGTTCAGGCCAGTTGCGAGCTACCCTGGCCTGGCCGTCGGAATCATCACGGCCGAGGACCTGGTTACGGTTTTTCCCAATCCCTTGTCTGAATTCCATTCCAATGGAGCGGCCAACAAGGCACTGCAATTTGCGGCAAGTACGGCGACCACTTCCGCTCGATTCCTGCGCTACATAGACAACGCGCCTTTGGCATCGTTCAAGCGGCTGGTCTTCTATATCAAGGTCGATTCTGTGACCACGGCCTCGACGATAACGGTGAGGGTCGGCGACGGAACGGTCGGCGCCTCGGTCACTCTGCCACTCGATATTACCCTGAATGGCGCAGGTTGGCGTCGTATCGAATTGGACATGAACCAGGCCGCTCCCGTCGTCAGGTGCGTCGCGCCCGACGGATCCAGCGTGGCCATAGCGGGGGCGGCCGGATCATTCTCCATACCCGACGTCGCTGGTGTCGCCGAAATCATCTTGACCAATTTTACCGAGGGTACCGTGCAGATAGACGAGCTATTGCTCGATGGCGCGGCCGATGGCTTTTCGGTCCTGGCTGGTGGCACCGCGTCGTTGGGCGACGCGACGAGGAAACAAGGCCTCTACGTGATGCTGACCGCAGCGGGCACAGTGGATGACAATCCAGCGCTCGCTTCCGCCGCGGAGGCGGGCTGGTCAGGCACGGCCGTCTCGGCATCGGTGTCAGCGTCGCCGGCCTATGCCTCTGGCGTCGGTTCCCTGGGACTTGGCTACTCGGTGGCCTTGCCTTCAGCTTCGGCGCCGACGCACATTGCCGACCAGTTCTCCAGGGATGAGGCGCTGCACCGGTATGCCCGATCGCTCGACGCGTCCGCCGTGGCGGGACCACTGCAGGTCGGCGCGTCGGCCATGTCTGCCGAAGAGGCGATGGTTTTCACGCAATCGTGGAAGGCCAGAGCATCGGTGGGCGGCTACCTGAGCTTGACCGGCGCAGCGAGCCTCTATGCCCCGGTGTCGGTCATGGACGAGAGCGGCATACCGGACTCATGGCTGCGGTCATGGAGCCTGGCCATGCCCGCCCAGGAATCGCAGGCTTCGACGCGTCGGCTCGAGGCGAATGGCTCCATGCTTGGTTCGATGCTCACAGCCAAGGTCAATCGTTCCTACGACCTGACCTCCGGCGTGGAAACGAGCGCCGAGGCGACAGCCACGGTGCCGTTCAGGATCGGCCTTGTGACGCTGTCGCCATTCTACACGCGCAGGACGACACTTGATCGTGCCTCCAGCGCCGCGTCATTCGGGGATGACCTGTCGGAACTCGCGGCAGACATCAACGCGGCGGCCGGACTCTGGTCGACCATGCCGCTTGTGGAGCTATGGGACTCCCCGGCGTTCCCGGAGTTCGCGCGGCTCTCGACAGGCGCGACCTCGGCCAGTCATGAGGCACTGATGGGCATGGAGGTGCGCCGACCCATAGGCTATGGTGTTATCGACATGCTGGCGCCAAGCGCCGCTCGCGTCACCTTCACGCGGGCGCTGCAGCAAACCGATGATAGTCTTGTAGAATCAGACGCCCTGGCGATGACGCTGTCGGGTGCCGCCGCTAATGTGTTCTGTGTCGGTGGTGCCATGCCAACATTCCGCACCATCACCTTTGACGAGTACTCGTCGAAGACCGACCTTGCATTCCAGTACTACCCGTCGGATGGAGCCATCCTGCCTTCGGTCGCGTACAATGGGGCCGCGAACCTGGAGTTCGCCTCGGGTTCTGCCCTGGTCGCCACGTCGAGTATTTCATGGGCTGTCGCCCGCGATTCTGCTCCGTGGTCCGGATCGGCTGGCCTGTCCATGCTTACGAAGCCATCCAGGACCTGGCTTGGTGACCTGATGGCGCTGGTGACCAAGCCTTCAGCGGCAGCCGAATCGACAGACGAGGCATCGGCGAAATCTTGGGTCTCGGCATGGCTGGATACTACATTCTCCTTGCCGCCCAAACTGAAAAACAGCTTTGAAATAAAGGCGACCATAGCGCGGACTGCCGCTGTGGACGCGCCGCTGACAGAGCGAATATCGTTCGACTATGGAACCAAGGTCATCGCGGGCGACGCCCTGACCATAGGCGCGGCCGCCGGTCTTGCACAGAGCGCCGCGGTGTATGATTCGTCCATTCTATGGGGTTTCGGATACCAGTTCAGCGTCGAGGCAAGAATAGTGTTTTAGAGAGTCCTCCGTTGACAGGCGTTTTTAGGCCTCGTATAGTGTCCGCACCATGAAACGACGCCTCATAACCAGCGCATTACCGTATGTCAACAATGTTCCCCACCTCGGCAACCTTATCCAGGTGCTGTCAGCCGACGTGTTCGCCCGCGCCTGCCGGTTGCGCGGCTACGAGACTCTGTACGTGTGCGGCACCGACGAGTATGGCACGGCGACCGAGACGAAGGCCGCCGAGGAAGGCGTGACGCCAGCCGAGCTGTGCTCGCGCTTTCATGAGATTCACAAGTCTATATATCAGTGGTTCGGCATATCGTTTGACAAATTCGGGCGCACCTCCACGCCGCGCCAGACCGAGATCGTGCAATCCTTGTTCAATGACATAGACAAGGCCGGGTATGTTACCGAGCAGACCATAGAACAGCTCTATTGTGACGCCTGCGGCCGCTTCCTTGCGGACCGTTACGTCCGCGGCACCTGCCCGCATTGCGGCTACGCCGACGCCCGCGGCGACCAGTGTGAATCGTGCGGCACTTTGCTTGAGCCAACCGAACTGAAGGAACCCAAGTGCTCAACGTGCGGCGCGACACCGCGGTCCCGTTCGACCAGACATCTGTACATTGACCTGCCAGCCATACGGCCGAAGCTGGAGACCTGGATGAAGGAAGCCAGCGTCAAGGGCTTCTGGGCGAACAACGCGGTGCAGATGACACAGGCCTGGATACGAGACGGGCTCAAGGCCCGCGCCATAACCCGCGATCTCAAGTGGGGCATACCGGTACCCAAGGCTGGCTTTGAGGACAAGGTATTCTACGTCTGGTTCGACGCTCCTATCGGATATCTGAGCATAACCGCTACGCTCGGCGACGAGAAAGGCTTTGACTGGAAATCATGGTGGATGAGCCCAGATGACGTCGAGTTGTTCCAGTTCATTGGCAAGGATAACATTCCGTTCCACACGGTCATTTTTCCGAGCACGCTGCTTGGATCCGGCAGGAAATGGACGATGCTCCACCACATGTCAAGCACCGAGTATCTCAACTACGAATCAGGCAAGTTCTCCAAGTCCAAGGGCATAGGCGTCTTTGGCACCGATGTGATGGAGACCGGAATTCCGGCCGACGTATGGCGCTTCTACATCTTCTATAATCGTCCGGAAAAGAGCGACGTGACATTCACCTGGAACGACTTCATGGAACGTGTCAATGGCGAACTGATAGGCAACCTGGGCAACCTCGCGAACAGGACACTCGCGTTTGTCCAGCGCTTCTACGACGGTGTGATTCCCGCCGGAAAGCCTGATGAAGCCTTCTGGTCGGAGGTACGAGCATTGGAGTCCACCGCCGCCGGCCAGCTTGAACGCGCCGAGCTTCGCGACGCGTTCAGGACCGCATTCCAGATAGCCGACATCGCCAACAAGCGCTTCCAGGCGGAAGAGCCATGGAAGGCCCGGACGGCGGATCCTGACAAAGCCGCGAGCCTCTTGTCAGACCTCTGCTACGTGCTGCGCGACCTGTCCATCATCATGCATCCGTATATGCCACAGGCCATGGACCAGCTGGCCGGGTTCTTCGGGCTTGCCGTCTCGAAGGCGACCGGAGCGCCGGGACTCTGCTGGGCCGATGTAGGGACTTTGCACGGACTGTCCAGGGTCACCAATGTCGGTGTGCTGTTCCAGAAGCTCGATCCGGACCGTATCGCCGAGCTTCGCGTCCGGTACTCCGGTTCACAGAAAGAGCGGGCCGCCCGCGACGCACAGTCTCCGGTCGCCGGTGATGCATCACCAGCCCCGAAAAAGCCAGATACGGCCGACAAGTCCACAGCTACCGCTGCGCCGGAGAAGGCCGTTCAGCCCAAGCCAGTCCTGTATGCCGACCTGCCGGTTGAACAACGCTTTGCCAGGCTGATAGACCTGCGCGTGGCGACGATCGTGAAGATAGAGCGCCATCCCAAGGCGGACAAGCTCTACATAGAAACGCTTGACGATGGTTCCGGTCAGGAACGCGTTATCGTTTCCGGACTCGTGCCGTTTTACAAAGAGGAAGAGCTGCTGGGCAAGCACATCGTGCTGGTCAACAATCTTAAGCCGGCCAAACTGCGCGGGGTCGAATCAAGGGGCATGTTGCTTGCCGCATCGCGCTCTGGCGCCGAGGGCAAGGAAGTCGTCGAGGTGCTCGACGCGCCATGGGCGGCGCCAGGCACACGCGTGATCCTGGAGGGGCAGGATGCCGGGACACCCACCGATGCCGAGATCGACGTCGATGCCTTCTTCTCGGTTCCGATAGCCGCCAAAGGAGCCAGCGCTATTGTTGGCGCCAAGGCCCTGACCGCGGCGGGTTCGGCCTTTTCGCTGGCCAAGGTTAGTGACGGCGAAATAGGTTGATGCGCGCGTTGCTGACCAGAAACGACGACGCGGTATCGCCTGTCTTTCTGCAGAGCCGTTTCTGGGCCGATTTCAAGTCGCTCGCCGCATGGGGATACGCGCGTTATGATGTTCGGCTCGATGGATCCGATTCCGCTCCCTTTGCGCTGAGCGTACTGGTGCGCAGTCTTGGTCTGGGGTTGTCTTTCGCGTACGTGCCACACGGGCCGGATGTTGCCGTCGCTGAGAGCGATCGCGGCTCGCTCTTGGTTACCCTGGCGGAATCATTGCACGCCGACCTGCCTGGCTCGTGTGCATTCATTCGCTTCGACCCGGCCTGGTATGAGCCGGAAACATTGGATTCGTCAGCGCGCCCTTACCGGCCTGGCTTCGGCGCGCCGCTACGGAAGGCTTCCGATGTCCAGCCTCCGGATAGTGTCGCGCTTGCCATCGACCGCTCCGATGATGAGCTATTGGCCGGCATGAAGCCGAAATGGCGATACAACGTCAAACTTGCAGACAAGAAAGGCGTGACGGTTGCATCCGAGGGTGCATCCGGGTTGCCCGATTTCTATGCCCTCTATGAAACAACTGCCGAGCGCGACAAGATAGCCATTCATCCTCGGTCGTACTATCAGCGCCTGTTTTCGCTTGAACCGACTAACCCGGCCGAGCCTCGACCCGACCTGCGGCTGTGGATGGCTCGATACGAGGGGCGGGCACTTGCCGCTATAATTACCGTTTTCTATCGCGGTGAGGCCACGTATTTATACGGCGCATCGAGTGACGAGCATCGCAACCTGATGCCGGCGTACGCGCTGCAATGGGCGGCGATCAGGGCCGCCAGGGAAGCGGGCTGCGTGTCATACGATTTCTATGGCATACCGCCTGTGGACGATCCAGACCACCCGATGTCAGGGCTCTACCGTTTCAAGACCGGCTTCGGAGGTCAAGTCCGCCACTACGCGGGTGCCTGGGACTATGTTCTGAGGCCATTCGCGTACCACGGGTGGAGGCTTGCCGAGCAGTTGCGGCTCTTCTGGCACAAATCGGTCAGGAAGCGCCTGGGTTGAGCGTAATTCCAGTCGAAAGATCAACGACTTTATACTAGTATTGATCTGATTGATTATGTACAGGACTAATCTTCAAGGCGGCAGGTGTTCGTATGATCATGACACCACGGTATCGGACAGCGCGCGTTGTACTATGCTTGGCAGTGCTTCTGGTTCCTGCGGCCTTGTCTGGTCAAGCCTCCGGTACAGCTACGTCGGCAACGATGCCGCCAATCCGCGTTGTCTGCGATGATTCGTATCCGCCCTATTCATTCCGTTCCGATTCCGGACAGATACAGGGTATAATACCGGATCTATGGAAGGCTTTTTCTGTCCAGACCGGCCGCTCCGTCGAGTTCCGGGCCATGGACTGGGTACTCGCCCAGCGAGAGATGTCGGAAGGTCATGCCGATGTGCTGGATTCGGTCTTCAGGACACCCGAGCGCGAAAGGCTGTATGATTTCTTGCCGCCATACGCGACCCTCAGGGTGCCGGTATTCTTTCACCGCTCGATATCCGGCATGGCCGAGCCGCGTGACCTGCGCGGTTTCAGGGTGGCTGTCAAACTTGGTGATGCCTGCATAGGCATCCTGCAGAGCTACGGCATCAAGGACCTGATGCAGTATGTGAGCTATGAAGCGATCATCAAGGCCGCCAGGGCCGGCGATGTTCGCGTGATGTGCGTCGATGAGCCGCCCGCTCTGTATTACATATACAAGTATGGTCTGGAGGATGATTTCAGGGGCACCTTCAACCTGTACACGGGATATTTCCATCGGGCGGTACACAAGAACCGCGAGCCTCTGGCCGATGGGTCGGACCTGTACACCGTGCTTGAGAGAGGTTTTGCCGACATTCCGGAAGAGACCCGCGCAGAGATTCAGGATCGATGGATGGGCAGGCCGCTTTCGAGCCACATTGACCGGCGCATCTTCCTGATCGTAGGCATTGCGGTGCTTGCGCTGGTCATGGTGCTGGTCGCCTTTCTTCTGGCGTTGCGATTGCAGGTGCGCAGGAAGACAGCGGAGCTACTCCAGAAGAACCGGGAGTTGCGGGCCAGTGAGCGCAAGAACCTGGCGTTTATCTCTGCGCTGCCGGATCTATTCTTCATCGCCGATGCCAATGGTCGATTCACCGAGTTCATCACCTCGAATCCAGATATCCTGATGCTGCCTGGTGAGGAACAGATCGGCAAAAGCATAGACGAGCTGTTCAGTGACCCGAAAACCGCCAGACTTTTCAGCCAGAACCTGAGATCAGCCCTTGGCGGGGCGCGCGTCGCAGTGATCGAATACGATATGGACATCCATGGAGTGCCTCATCACTTTGAATGCCGGTCTACATTGATAGAGGCTGACCGGGTGCTGTTTATCATCAGGGACACGACCAGGGAATGGGCCAGCGCCATCCAGGTTCAGCAGTCACTCGTCGAGAAGGAAATTCTTCTCAAAGAAATACACCATCGTGTCAAGAACAACCTGCAGGTCGTATCGAGCCTGGTGCAACTTCAGTCGTCTGTCCTGAAATCGGAACACGACCGTCAGCTCTTCGAGGAGACTCAGCATCGCATTCTGGCAATGGCCCAGGTGCATGAGTTGCTCTATCGTTCGGAGAATTTCTCGTGGCTCGATGGCGCTGAATATGTGCGGCTCGTCTGTGATGAATTGCAGTACGCGTACCAGATTTCGGTCTCAGGTGTACGAGTCAACCTTGAGCTGGAATCGGTAAAGCTCGACCTCGATACTGCCATACCGCTGGCTTTGATACTCAACGAGGCCGTCTCAAACGCTTTCAAGTATGCCTTCTGCGGTGGCCGCAAGGGGCAACTGGATGTAGCCCTGAACGTCGATTCCGGTGGCAAGCGAATTCTGACCATAGCCGACGATGGACCCGGGTTCAAGGAAGACTGGCAAATGCATCTGGGTGATTCGCTGGGGCTGACCCTCATACGTTCACTCTCTGCCCAGATCAAGGGTACTCTGGTGATGGAGAACCGCGGTGGGGCATTCATTCAGCTTCAATTCTGACTGCCTGGCTCCAGAGATTGTGAGCCAGAGACTTCGTCCAGTTCATGAGGCATCAAGCGCCTCTGTGGCCTGAAGAAGGTCTTGGGAGAATACTCGTACAGGTCTGAAACCTTGATCATGTATATGCAGGCATACCCGTCAATCTGGCCGGCGTAGCGGCTCTCCTCGTGGCCCGCCCGCAGGACTTCGCCCCAATATGGATTGAAGAAGGTGCGATGCGCCGACAGCTTCTCCGAAATCTCCTGGTTGATCTGGTCGGATTCATCAAAGAGACCATCGAGCTGTCTTCTGTCGACAGAGCGGCCGGCGTAGCGCTCCAGATCCATGCGGTTTACCTGTGTCTCGATACGTGATTTGCGCGTCATCAGGGCATCAATTTCATTCTGCAAGGCTCTGGCTGCCTTGAGGCTTGCCAGCTCGGCGCCGAGGTCTTCAAGAACCAAGGCTGTCCGCCATCCGCATCGCTTCTTGATCGAGACGACATCACCGTATATATGGTCACCGATATAGAGGATCTCCCGACCATCGAGTCCCAAGTCCTCCTGCAGCGGCTTGAACCATCCTCCCTGAAAGAGGCCCGATGAGACCTTGCCGTCCCAGTTGCTCATCAGCCCGTTGTCCGGATCGATAGCGAGGAAGCGGCTAGGCCGTTCGAAGAATTGCGGTTTGTCGGCAAGCGTTATCACCACATCGAATACGTTACGCCAGCTTGTGTGATGGTGCCAGAATGGATCAAGCGCGTATTCGAGCAGTACTCGTGTGTAGTTGTAGTCGGAATTGGTTATGATCATCAGTTTCTTGCCATAATCCTTGTAGCGCTCAAGGAGTGCCGGCACCAGCGGGTCACGGATGACGTACCTGCCCATATCGGCCCGTACCGCATCCTTGATCGAGCCATTGCGATGCACCGCGTCGATCGCGGCCCCGACATCCGCGGCAAGCGTGGCAAAATCGGGCAGGCTCGCGCCCTGGGACTTAAGCTCGACGAGTTGCGAGTAAAGCACGCCGGTCGATATGGCGAAGAGGGTATCGAGCGGAAGGAAGGATGGATCCGATAGTTCGACGGCGACATTCTGGTAGATGGCCTTCATCGTGCGGAAGTCAAGGCTCTGGAGGCCGTGGCAAGCCATCTTGACCTTGCCATAACGGCTCAGTTTGAGGAGATTGCCGTTGCGCTTGTCTATCACGAGGCCAACCAGGGCCCGGGCAGGATCGAACTCCAGATCCAGCAGGTCCGCTGGATACGCATGTTCACTGACAAGAAAACGCACCGCGCGGTTGTGCGCGAGCGACTCGAAGGCGACGCTGTCGTAGCGGACAAGCGTGTAGTCCATGTCAAAGCCGATCATGGCAATCTGCTTGAGGTTGAGTGAGCGATTGACAAACACGGCCAACGGAAACCTCCCGGATCCTGCGCGGTGGCGACTATGCCTCGATTGCCAGCGTCAGCTCCTCTTCCCAGAAGGCGGCGGGGTAGCGCGCCGGTTTCTCCGGGGCGGGAGGCGGCAGATTGGCCACGCGCTTCGCTTCGGTTGCGGCCCATTCGGATTTGCGGACGCCCTGCAGGTACTTGTCCGCCACGCTTGGGAACAGCTCGAGGAGCAGCTCCTCTTTCTCGTTGGCGGCCAGTCTGGCGCCTCCGCAGTCGGCCAATTCAGGGTTGTTCTGCTTCTTGTACGCGCTGGTATCGTATGGCGTTTCTTCGCGGACTCCGGCGATCTTCTCGCGGAAAGCTGGATCAACCGGGAACGGCGTCTTGCCATACGAGCCCTTGACCAGCTCGATGAAGTTCTTGGAGACGTTGGTATAGAAGGGTTTGCCCTGTGACTTGTCTACGATGCAATTGACGGCCTGGGCACCGACGATCTGGCTGGTCGGGGTCACGAGAGGCGGAACTCCCGAATCCAGTCTTACCTGAGGAACGATATCGAGCACTTCGTCCAGATGCTGCTCGAGCTTGTATTCCTTGAGCTGCGCCATCATGTTCGTGTACATGCCGCCGGGTATCTGCGCTCGTTTGACGATTGCGTCGGGTTCGGGGTAGTTGAACGCGGCCTCTATAGCCTGGCACAGCCTGAGCGTTTCATCCGCCTTGCCTGCGACCGCGGCTTCCACCGCTCCATCGAGCATCGATTTCAATTCCTGGCTCGGCGTGTAGTGTGTCAGGTCGATTTCCGGGGGCATGCGCTTGTATTGGTCAAACTTGGCCAGTTCGGAACGAATGCCCCGTAGCTCCCTGTTTATGTCCGCAACAGCGGCAAGGTCGACTCCGGTATCCATCCCAAGTCTATCGGCGAACAGCTGGATAATCTCGAATCCGGGGGCGGCGGGGCCGCCGGAGAAATTCATCACCGCGGTGTCAATGATATCGACGCCGTTGACCATCGCCATCAGGATGCTCGCCGTGCCGTAACCGGGCGTGCAGTGGGTGTGCAGATCAATCGGTATGCCTATTTCCGATTTGAGGGCTTTTATCAATTTGGCGCTGGTAGCGGGCTCTATGAGCCCGGCCATGTCCTTGATGGTGATCATATCGGCGCCGGCGGCCGCCAATTCCTTGGCCTTGCGAATGAAGTACGGAATACCGAATAGCGTCCCAGGTATCTTTGTTCCCTTGAAGAATGCGTGCCACCTGTCGCCAAAGGTGAACTTCGGGTCGGTCGTATAGCACACGGCGCAATCCGCGAGGCCGCCATTGGCTTTGACGAAACGTATGGTGCTTGTCATGTTGTCGATATCGTTGAGCGCATCAAAGACACGCATGATATCGATGCCCGACCGCACAGAATTCCTGCAGAAGCCCTCAATTACCGAATCCGGATACGGCGTATACCCGAACAGGTTCCGTCCGCGAGACAGGGCAGTCAGCTTTGAGGCACCGGCGATACCGTCACGAATGCTCTCCAGTCTGGTCCATGGATTCTCGTTGAGGTAGCGCATCACCGAGTCCGGTACGGCTCCTCCCCACACTTCCATGGCGTAGAAGTGGGCCTTGTTATAGAAAGGCAGAACCCTGTCTACCTGCTGCTGTGTCATTCTGGTGGCAAATTGCGATTGCTGGCCATCCCGTAACGTCAAATCGCGGATCATGATGCGCTGAGCCATGGGGATACTCCATAGGATTGCTGGATCGGTCGCTTGAACGAAAGAACGACCACATGCATTGAGTATACAAGTCTCCGGACGTTTGGCCAAGCATGGGGGGCGAACGTCAGGAACCTACCTGCCAAGCGCCTCCGAAATCAATTCCGATGTCCGCTTGACCTTGGCCACCTTGTCCGAGAAGCCGGACCCCTCGAACCTGACCGAAGGCCCGGACATCGCTATGGCCGCGACAATTTCGCACTTGGCATCCTGTATGGGAGCGGCTATGGACGTGACGCCCTCCTCACGTTCGCCAAGACTTACCGTGTAACCGCTGCGCCGGAGTTCCTCCAAAGCGTCTTCCGTCGCAAAAGGATCACCGAGCAACAGTGACTGGCGCCTTTCGGGCGGCAGGTACGCCAGGAGGACGCGGCCCGCTGCGCCACGCGTCAGCGGATGCCTGTCACCGACATTGATGACTCGCCGCAAGGGCCTTGTGCTTTCGACCCGTTCGACGCACAGACGCTCATCCCCCTGAACCACATACAGGCTGACACCTTCATTGTAGATAGCATTCAGTTCACGCATGAAAGGCAGCGCTATCTTGCGCAGCTCCATGTTCGATAACCCCAGCGCTCCGATCTGAGCCAGTCGGGAACCCAGAGAATATCGCTGGGTCTCGGTGTTGCGCGTCAGAAATGATCGCTTCTCCAGGGTCGCGACGATACGCGATGTAGTGCTCATCGCCAGGTTTATCTGTTTGGCCAGATCGGTCAGCGAAAGCTCGAGCCGACCTGGCTCGAAGCAATCGAGTATGTCCAGCGCCCGCTCAATCGATCTGACCGGTGTGTCGTTTTCTGCCATATTCCCTCTGAAATTCGGTCATCATGCGATTGTATCTAATTCCACAGAATGGAATCGGATATTGTCAAATGGAATTATATCATCGTGCGCATTGATGTCAAGAGCATTGACGCATGATGTGATTATTATTCCCGGCCCTTGACTCGAACGTCAGATGTTGCAATTGCAATTGAAACAACGATTAATGATTGCAAGCATACATAGCATCAATGCTCCATGGTGGTACATCATGCGCTGTGCGTCGCTCTTGACAGAAGCGCGATGAGGTGTATAATCTCAATATTCGGTAGTTGTATATAGATATTCCACTAGATGGAATCCACATGAAATGTTGTCAATTTCTGATTTTGGACGACAAGATCGGATTTTGAGTATACCCTGTTCAGTATCGACAGTCCTGTCGATACATCCCAATGCGAGCGTAGGATATGAGCGAACAAAAGAAACGTTTCAATCACATTATTCGGGAACGCTGGTGCAAAGGATGCAATATCTGCGTCGCGTTCTGCCCCAGGCAGGTCCTGTCGCTGCGCAACGGCAAGGTATTTGCCGAACATCCCGATCAATGCATCGGGTGCAGGCTTTGCGAGATTCGATGCCCGGATTTCGCCATAGAAATCAAAGAAATAGTCGAAGACGCGGCGCAAAGCAAGAATGCATCGGATCACGACTATTCCATCGCTCCGGAGGCTGCTCATGACTAACGCCAAGCTTATGCAGGGCAACGAGGCCTGTACGCTCGGTGCGCTCGCCGCCGGGCTGGACTTCTATGCCGGCTACCCAATAACGCCGTCGACAGAGATCGCCGAGCTATGTTCCGAAGAGCTTCCGAAAATCGGTGGCAAGTTCATACAGATGGAAGATGAGATTGGCTCGATAGCCGCCATCATCGGCGCGTCGCTCACCGGCCGCAAGGCGATGACCGCTACCAGTGGTCCGGGCTTTTCGCTGATGCAGGAGAATCTCGGGTATGCCTCGCTGACCGAGGTGCCAATAGTCATCATCAATGTGCAGCGCGTGGGGCCGTCGACCGGTATGCCTACCTCGCTGGCCCAGGGCGATGTGATGCAGGCGCGCTGGGGCACCCATGGCGATCATCCAGTCGTCGTGCTGGCACCGGGCAATGTCAAGGAATGCTTCGAACTGACCATTAAGGCCTTTAATATAGCAGAGGATTATCGGGTGCCTGTCATTGTGCTTTCTGATGAGGTGATAGGGCACATGCGCGAGAAGGTTGTCCTGCCGGATCTCAAGGACATAAAGGTGTCCAGACGAGCTGCTCCATCTTCTCCAGGTGGTTATCTGCCGTACAAGGCAGACGCCGACGGCGGTGTTCCATTGATGGCTCCGTTTGGCGCGGGCTATCGATACCATGTGACCGGGCTCTTCCATGACGAAACCGGTTTTCCATCAAACCGATCCGATGTGGCCGATACGCTGCTCAGGCGACTCCAACGCAAGGTCGAGAAGGCCGAGCCGGCAATACGTGACTACTTTACAGAGTCAGTCGAAGATTGCGACGTTCTGGTGGTCGCTTTTGGATCTTCGGCCATGTCGGCGCTTTCAGCCGTCCGCCAGGCCCGTGCCAAGGGCATCAAGGCCGGCCTGTTCCGGCCAAAGACGATATGGCCCTTCCCGGAAGAACCGCTGGGCGAACTGGCATCGCGAGTCAAGCGGGTCATCGTGCCCGAGATGAATCTTGGTCAGCTGATACTCGAGATTGAGCGCATCGTGGCGGGCAGGGCCCCTGTCGAGCACCTGGGCAAGGTGAACGGCGAGCTTTTCAGGCCGGAAGAAGTTCTGGCTGCCATAATGGGAGGCCAGCGATGAGTGAGATGCTCAAGTACTTCAGGGAGAACAGGCTCCCCCATATCTGGTGCCCAGGCTGCGGCCACGGTACCATAACCGGCGCGCTTGTACGCGCAATCGCCAAGCTTAAGCTTGACAAGAACAGGATCGTCGTCGTCTCGGGCATCGGCTGCTCCAGCCGCGCGCCTGGATACCTCGATTTTGACACACTGCACACGACCCACGGCCGCGCGCTCGCGTTCGCCACTGGCATCAAGCTGTCGCGGCCGGACCTCAAGGTCATTGTGATGACCGGGGACGGTGACTGCACGGCGATAGGCGGCAATCACTTCATCCACGCAGCCAGGCGTAACATCGATATAACCACCATAGTGATGAACAATGACATCTATGGCATGACCAGCGGTCAATATTCACCCATGACGCCGACTGGCATGTTCGGCACCACGGCGCCGTACGGCAATGTCGAGCGCCCGTTCGATCTGGCCAAGCTGGCCATAGCCTCAGGCGCGACCTATGTTGGCAGGTCCACATCGTACCATGCTCAGCTGCTCGAAGAGCTGATGGAAAAAGCCCTGCTCAACAAGGGCTTCTCGGTGATAGAGGCGGTATCGCAGTGTCCCACCTATTTTGGCCGCAAGAACAAATTGGGTTCGGCGGTCGACATGCTTAACTGGTACAAGGAGCGCGCAGTCAATGTAAAGGCGGCCGCGGTGATGACGCCAGAGAAGCTGGAGGGCAAGTTCCTGATTGGCGAGCTTTTCAACCAGCCGGCGCCCGAGTATACCGCCGCGTATGACGCGCTGGTCGATGGGGTCAGGAGAAAGTTCGATACCTTCCAGGGAGGAGTACGCGAATGCGCACAGAATTCAGACTAAGCGGATCCGGCGGCCAGGGACTCCTCCTTGCGGGCATAGTGCTCGCCGAGGCGGCCATTCTCGATGACAAGAACGCGGTTCAGACGCAGAGCTATGGCCCGGAAGCCCGAGGCGGCTCGAGCAAGGCAGAGGTAGTCATATCGGAGCTCGATATCGACTACCCCAAGGCTACCGATCCCGACTACCTTCTGGCCTTGACCGCCGATGCCTATAAAACTTATGGCAAGCTTCAAGGCAAGGGCCTGATCATCGTGGACTCTTCGGTGACGCTTGACCCGGCCATAAAAGCCAGGACTACATCCGTACCAATTCTTGAGACCACCGCGAAGGTGGGCAAGATGATTGTGACCAATATCGTGGCCTTGGGCGTGCTCGGTGGCCTGTCGGGCATAGTCAAGCCGGAGACGCTGGAGAAGGCCGTGCTCAACAGGGTTCCGAAGGGAACCGAAGAACTCAACCTGAAGGCTCTGCGAGCGGGATTCGAGCTGGCGGCCCAGGCACAGCGAAGCGGGGGGCAGGATCGATGAGCGACGACGTACAGAAGGGTTTTGATACCTACGAAGCCGGTGTCGACAGGGCCCTGGCTAAATTCCCGGAACGCAAGAAGACCTTTTCTACCGGATCAAAGTCGCCAGTGCAGCGTCTCTATACGCCACTGGACGACGGCAAGCGCGATTACGTCAAGGATATAGGGTTCCCCGGTGAATACCCCTACACGCGCGGCGTTCAGAATACTATGTATCGCGGGCGCCTGTGGACCATGCGCCAGTATGCGGGATTTTCAACCGCGGAAGAATCAAACAAGCGGTACAAGTTCTTGCTGTCACAGGGTACCACCGGTCTTTCTGTAGCCTTTGACCTGCCAACACAGATCGGGTACGACTCAGATCATCCGCTGTCGCAGGGAGAAGTTGGCAAGGTCGGCGTCGCCATCGATTCACTGGCCGACATGGAGACCTTGTTCGACGGCATACCGCTGGACAAGGTTTCAACATCGATGACGATAAACGCGCCGGCGGCTGTGCTGCTCGCCATGTACATCGCGGTCGCGGAGAAGCAGGGTATGCCGGCAGACAAGCTTGAGGGCACGATCCAGAATGACATTCTGAAAGAGTATATTGCCCGCGGAACCTACATCTATCCGCCCGAGCCATCGATGCGGCTCATTACCGACATTTTCGCCTATTGCTCCAAGAGTGTGCCCAACTGGAATACCATTTCCATCTCCGGGTACCACATCCGTGAGGCCGGCTCTACGGCAGCCCAGGAAGTGGCATTCACGCTGGCCGATGGTATCGCCTATGTCGATGCCGCGATCAAGGCCGGACTCGATGTCGACTCGTTTGGACCCAGGCTGTCGTTTTTCTTCAATGCCCACAACGACCTGTTTGAAGAGGTCGCCAAGTTCAGGGCAGCGAGGCGCGTCTGGGCCAAGGTGATGAAGGATCGATTCGGCGCCAAGAACCCGAAGAGCCTCATGCTGCGTTTCCATACGCAGACGGGCGGATCGACCCTGACGGCCCAGCAGCCTGACAACAACATAGTCCGCGTGGCCATACAGGCCTTGGCCGCGGTGCTCGGCGGCACGCAGTCGTTGCACACCAACTCAAGGGATGAAGCTCTGGCGCTGCCGACCGAGGCATCAGTCCGCATTGCGTTGCGCACGCAGCAGATCATTGCCTATGAATCCGGAGCCACCGAGACGATCGACCCGCTGGCAGGCTCGTACTACGTGGAGAGCCAGACCGATCGAATCCAGAAAGAAGCGGAAGCCTACATTGCGATGATCGATTCGATGGGCGGAGCGGTAAAGGCGATCGAGCGCGGCTATGTGCAGCAGGAAATCCAGGATGCTGCCTATGCCTGTCAGATGGACATAGAATCGGGTGACCGCGTCGTTGTCGGCATGAACAAGTTCCAGATCAAGGAAGAATCACCCAAGGGCCTCTTGCGTGTCGATCCTATAGTCGGCGAACAGCAGGTTGCCAGGCTCAAGGCAATTCGGGCACAGCGCGACAATGCCCGCGTTCAGACGGCGCTGAAGGCACTGAAACACGCGGCCGAGACAACCGAGAATCTGATGCCGCCAATACTCGAGGCGGTCAAGGCCTATGCCACGCTCGGCGAGATAAGCGATGTGATGCGCGCCGTGTTTGGCGAGTACCAGCAGAAGGTCATCCTCTAACCAGGTAACAGCAAGGTAGGTAGTCATGGAACGGAAAATTCGCGTACTCGTCGCCAAACCCGGACTGGATGGCCACGATCGTGGAGCCAAGGTCATTGCCCGATCGCTTCGCGATGCTGGCATGGAGGTCGTCTATACCGGCCTCAGGCAGACTCCCGAGCAGATCGTATCGGCCGCGATACAAGAGGATGTCGATGTGATAGCGATGAGCATCCTGTCAGGCGCGCACAACCACTTGTTTCCGCGGGTTATGGAGCTCCTCAAGGAGAAGCAGATCGACGATGTGCTCGTCATAGGCGGCGGCGTCATACCTGACGACGACATTCCCGGGCTCAAGGCCGCGGGAATCGCCGGAGTGTTTACGCCGGGTACGCCAACGACGGAAACCATCGAGTTCATCAAGAACAACCTGAAGCGCGGAAAATAGGCCGTGGATGATTCAATAGTCTCCGTAGAGCGCGTTCGCTCGGGGGATCAGCGCGCCGTAGCCCGCTTGATAAGCATGGTCGAGCGGGAAGATCCCGATAGGCTTGCAGTCCTCAAGGCCTTGCACGCGTATGGCGGCAAGGCTCACGTCGTCGGAATTACCGGCCC
This sequence comes from bacterium, assembly GCA_035530295.1. Lineage (GTDB taxonomy): Bacteria > Spirochaetota > Spirochaetia > Treponematales > UBA12059 > SZUA-370. Next base: position 485,561 of record DATKVB010000003.1, read on the forward strand.
GCCTGGCGCGGGGAAGAGTACGCTGACCGACAAGATTGTAGGCATCCTGCGGGAACGCGGTCGCCGCGTAGCCGTTATCGCCGTCGATCCGTCAAGCCCGTTTACCGGGGGAGCAATCCTCGGTGACCGAATCAGGATGCAGCGCCACGCGACCGATGATGGCGTATTCATACGCAGTCTCGCGACCCGTGGCCATCTTGGTGGATTGTCCCGTGCCGCCTCCGAAGCGACGCGCGTACTCGACGCGGCGGGTTTCGATGACATCATCATCGAGACGGTCGGCGTAGGGCAGTCCGAGGTCGACATCGTCAGGATAGCCGACACGGTCGTGCTGGTGTCGGTACCAGGACTCGGCGACGACATCCAGGCCATCAAGGCTGGCGTGATGGAGATAGGGGACGTCTTCTGTGTGAACAAGGCGGACAAAGACGGAGCAGAGCGCGTCATACGGGAGATCAGGTCGATGCTTGAGACTGCCGTGCTCAATGGCGCCACGACGCGGTTCTCGGACCTGTTCGCGGCCCGCGCCGCCCTCGATCCTTCCAAAGTTGCAGGCGGAATATCATCACGATCCGGGCTCTCCGACCAAGGCGCGGGACACCATGCAGCCTCGCAGGTGCCGGGGCATCCGAATCTGGAGATACCACCGGTGGTCGCGACAGTAGCCGAGACGGGGCAGGGCATAGTCGAACTGGTTGACGAGATCAAGGGACACGAAACGTCCCTTGCGGCGACTGGATTCCTGCGATACAGACGAGAGAGCAATCTTGCCTGGGAGCTCGGACGAGGTACTGCGGAGCGTGTTCTTGCGGCGTTGGAGCGTGAAGGCACGAGCGAATCAATGATGGAGCTTTCCAGGGCAGTACTTGACAAGCGCATTGACTTCTATGACGCGCTCGACCTCTTGCAAGCCAGCCTCGTTCGATCGTAGCATTTGTCCCGCAAACAATCGATAATAGCTTACAGATAACAGGTAACAGATAACAGATAACATAGAGGAGGTCAGAATGGTCGTACAGGTTGATCACATTGGCATAGCAGTCGCAAGCCTCGATGAATCGCTCAAGTTTTACACCGATATGCTGGGCATGAAATTGCATGGAACCGAGACAGTGGAAGAGCAGAAGGTGCGTACAGCCTTTCTGCCACTGGGATCTACCGAGATAGAGTTGCTCGAATCCACAGCACCTGATGGACCCATCGCCAAATTCATAGAGAACAAGGGACAGGGCATCCAGCACATAGCGTTTCGCGTAGATGACATAGACGCGGCGCTTGCGGAGCTCAAGGAAAAAGGGGTCCGTTTGATAGACGAGAAGCCACGCTATGGGGCTGGTGGAGCCCGTATCGCGTTTCTGCATCCGAAGGCGACCAATGGTGTACTGATAGAACTTTGTCAGCGCTCTTGATACTATCGAAGCAATTTCTCTGAAGGATGGAGCCAAATATATGGAAGCGAAACTGAAGGAGTTGGCCGGGCGCCGGGACAAGATCCTGGCGGGCGGCGGACCGAAGCGAGTCGCGGCTCAGCACGACAAAGGCAAGATGACCGCGCGCGAGCGCATCGAATCGTTCCTTGACCCCGGCACGTTTACCGAGATCGACGCGTTCGTGGAACATCGGGCCACCGATCTTGGCATGGCGGATGTGGAGGCGCCGGGTGAGGGAGTCGTTATCGGTTATGGCACGATAAACGGCAGACTCGTATACCTCTACGCACAGGACTTTACCGTCATTGGCGGCTCACTGGGCGAAATGCACGCCGCCAAGATATGCAAGGCGATGGACATGGCGATGAAGGTCGGCTGTCCGTGCATCGGCATCAACGATTCGGGCGGAGCGCGCATCCAGGAAGGCGTTGACGCGCTCTTCGGGTATGGCAACATATTCTACCGCAACACGCTCGCTTCAGGCGTCATTCCTCAGATTTCGGTCATCATGGGGCCGTGCGCAGGCGGAGCGGTATACTCGCCGGCGCTGACCGACTTTACCGTCATGGTCGACAAGACATCGAACATGTTCATCACCGGGCCGCAGGTCATCAAGGCCGTAACCGGTGAGGATGTCACGGCCGAGGCACTCGGTGGCGCTCTGGTGCACAGCCAGACCTCCGGAGTTGCCAGCCTGATGTTCGACGACGAGAAGGCAACGATAGCGGGTGTCAAGAAGCTGCTGTCATATCTGCCGGCCAACAACATAGAGGATGTTCCGCTTGCACTTAGTGCCGACCCTGTCAACCGTTCCTGCCCTGATCTCGCGGGGATCATACCGGACTCACCGAACAAGCCATACGATATCCGCGATGTAATATCGAGGATATTCGACGATGGCGACTACTTCGAACTGCAGCCCCTGTATGCCAAGAACATAGTCACCTGTTTTGCCAGGCTCGGCGGCAGGACCGTAGGCGTCATAGCGAATCAGCCAAAAGAACTGGCCGGTGTGCTTGACATCAACGCATCAGACAAGGCGAGCCGCTTTATACGGATATGCGACTCGTTCAATATTCCGCTTGTAACGCTGGCCGATACCGCTGGTTACCTGCCTGGCGTTGGCCAGGAACACGGTGGCGTCATACGCCACGGAGCCAAGCTGCTCTATGCCTACTCCGAGGCGAGCGTTCCAAAATTGACGGTTATCATACGCAAGGCCTATGGCGGCGCGTACATAGCGATGTGTTCACGGCATCTGGGTGCCGATCAGGTGCTCGCCTGGCCAAGTGCCGAAATCGCCGTGATGGGACCCGATGGTGCCGCCAACATCATCTTCAAGAAGGAGATCGACGAATCGTCAGATCCAGCGGCGACCCGCAAGGACAAGATAGAGGAATACAAGCGCAATTTCGCCAACCCCTACAAGGCCGCCGCGCGCGGTTATGTCGATGATGTCATCGATCCCTCGGATACCAGGGCCCGGCTTGCTTCGGCCCTGACCATGCTTCTTGGCAAGCGCGAGAGTCGCCCGGCCAAGAAGCACGGCAACACGCCCGTTTAAGGAAATCCTATGGAAACGGTTTCGTTCATGTGGACAATCGTGCTGATCGGCATAAGCACGGTATTTATATGTCTCATATCATTGGTGCTGATGGTGAGTCTGTTCAAGCGGATATTTGTCCGTGACGCCAAACCGGCGCAGGCAACCATACTTGCGGAACGCGGCATCGCCAAGGGCATCGATCCGGCAATCGTTGCTGTCATCATCGCGGCCATCGCCGTCTCAAGCGGCGTGCCCGCGGCATCAATACGGCTGGCTTCGATACAGCACGCAAGTTTCAACACGCCGGTATGGGGATATGTGGATCGCGTCGCATCGGGCACTGCAAGTGGTCGCGCGTAAGCCGCGACAGCATCAACCTTAAGGAGATTATGTCATGATCAAGAACTATAGAGTAACCGTCAATGGACAGTCGTATGATGTTGCCGTAGAGGAAGCCGGTTCAGTGGCGAACGTCGCACAGCCCGCGCCGGCTGCGCAACCCGCCCCGATCCCTCAGCCTGTCGTCCAGGCCGCGGCGCCGGTAGCGGCAGTCTCGGCGCCTTCTGGTGCAGCAACGATCAAGGCGCCTATGCCGGGCACCGTGCTGTCACTCAAGGTGAGCCCAGGCCAATCAGTCAAGCGCGGCGATGTTCTGCTCATCCTCGAGGCCATGAAGATGGAGAACGAAATTTCTGCGCCGTCCGATGGCGTCGTGGCAGCGATCCGCGTCCAAGCCGGTTCAACGGTCAATACGGGGGATCCAATGGTTGACCTCGCGTAAGCGAGGCGACGGAAAACACCATGTGGCAGAATATACTTACGTTTTTTCAATCGACCGGCTTTGCCGGGTTTGGTGCCAGCCAGATGATGGTGCTCGGTTTCATACCCGGTGAAGTCATCATGCTCGTCATATCATGTGTTCTTCTGTATCTGGGCATTGCCAGGAAATTCGAACCTCTGCTGCTCGTACCCATCGCGTTTGGCATGCTCCTGTCCAATCTTCCCCTTGGTGGCGTATTCAACGCTCCGACCGAATCCATGTCGGGCGGCCTCATCTACTATCTGTATTACGGGGTAAAGATGGGCATTTACCCGCCGCTCATTTTCATGGGTGTCGGTGCCATGACCGATTTTGGTCCGCTTATTGCAAACCCCAAGAGCCTTCTCCTGGGAGCAGCGGCTCAGATCGGCATCTTCGTGCCGTTTGTGCTGGCTTTCTATCTTGGTCAGTGGTTCCCATCGCTTGGTTTCGATCTGAAAGCGGCTGCGAGCATTGGCATCATCGGTGGCGCGGATGGCCCGACGGCAATTTATCTTACGAGCAAGCTCAAGCCAGAACTCCTGGGGCCGATAGCTATTGCCGCGTACTCATACATGGCGCTGGTACCACTCATTCAGCCGCCCATCATGATGGCGCTTACCACCAAGAAGGAGCGGGCCATAAAGATGGATCAGCTCCGCGAAGTCACCAAGGTGGAGAAGATCGTGTTCCCGATAGCCGTAACGATCTTCATCGGCCTTATCCTGCCAGCGGCAGTGCCGCTGTTGGGTTCGTTGATGCTCGGCAACCTGTTCCGCGAAACGGGCCTGACAAACCGCCTGTCCGACACGGCCCAGAACGCTCTCATCAACATTCTGACCATCTTCCTCGGCATATCGGTTGGCGCCACCGCCAACGCCGCGCGCTTCCTGCAACCGCAGACGCTGATGATCATCGCGCTTGGCCTTTTCGCATTCTCCTGCGGGACGGCAGCTGGTGTTCTTTTTGGCAAGCTGATGAATTGGTTCTCAGGCGGCAAGGTCAATCCGCTGATCGGCTCGGCCGGTGTCTCGGCGGTACCCATGGCCGCGCGCGTTTCGCAGGTGGTGGGGCAGAAGGCTGATCCCAGCAACTACCTCTTGATGCACGCGATGGGCCCGAACGTCGCCGGCGTCATCGGTAGCGCCGTGGCTGCCGGCGTCATGCTTTCATTCCTGGGTTGATTTGACACGAATGACGGTCCGGGCTCCTCGTGAAGCCGGTCGCATTACAAGGCCATGAAAAAGAAGGCCGTCCACGGATAATCGTGGACGGCCTTTTCAATGGGCTGGCAGCTGCCAGCTGGAAGTTCTATCTGCCTCGGGGACCGTACAGGTAGTTGAAGTAATCCATCTTGGTAGAGAGCGTCTTGGTGAAGTTTGGCATCGTCAGACGGTACGATTCGATTGACCGCCAGAAGTCGAAGAATCCTCGGTCTCGGCCATACGCGTCGGCGTATATCTTGGTTGCCAGCGCATCGGCTGTTCCCTTGATCGTTTCCGATTGCTCATAGGCCTTGGACAGGACAGAGCGCTGCTCATTATCCAGTTTGCCAAGCCACTCAGATTTCTTGCCCTCGCCGAACGATCTGAAGGCCTGGGCTATCTGATTGCGTTCCTTGATCATCCTGTTGTAGACGCTCTCGGTCAGCTCGTCGCTGTACCGGATTTGCCTCGGCACGACATCGAGGATCTCTATGCCATACTCGGGTGTGAGCTGCCGGGCGATTGTCAGCATATCCTCGGATATTCTTCGTCTACCCTTGTCTATGGTCTCGTAGGACGCCTGGGTCTGGGTAAGCTGGCGCAGCGAGTCAGATCCCTCGGCATCTCCTGTTTCGAATGTCTCCTTGGATGTGGATTGCAGTATCTCGTTGGAATTGCGCACCGCTTCCCTGAGGAAGTTCGACGATATGACGGTACGAACAGCGCTGTCTATCACATCATCGAGCTTGCCGTACGCACCGGTCAGCGTTGAGACAGATTCATAGAACTGCTTGGCATCGACAATGCGCCAGCGGGCGGTGGTATCAACCCAGATGAACTGGTTTTCCTTGGTGGGAATCCGTTGCGCTTCACCATCCCAGGACATAACCTTTTTAGGATAGGTTACAACGGTATCGACGAATGGAGACTTGAATTTGAGCCCGGCATCGGCCTCGATCTTGGTTATCTGCCCAAAACGGACGATGACCGCCTGGTAACCTTCCTGCAGAATATAGAAAGGTCCCATCAGTACGACCAGGCCAAGAGCGATGACGGCAATGACCAGGATGGTTATGAGCTTCTTCATTTCGTACCTCCGGCCGGAGCGCCAAAGCTCTTGATAGGCAAGAAGTTGCCCAGCGAGCTATCGATCAGTTCAATGCCCTTCTCGTTGGCGAATACCGATTCGATCATCTCGTAGTACAGGCGATCTCGCGTAACGTCAGGTGCCTTCCTGTATTCTTCGTAGACCGCCTTGAATCTGGCGACATCGCCATTGGCCCTGTTCACGCGTTCAGCGGCATAGCCTTTGGCGACCTGAACCAGCGCGTCGGCCTGGCCCGTGGCCTTCGGGATTTCCTTGTTGTAGGCTTCCTTGCCTTCGCTGATCAATCTGTTCATGTCCTGGATGGCCTTGTTCACATCCTCAAATGCGGCCTGCACTCCAGCGGGCGGGACGATGTTCTGCAACTTGACCGCAATTATGTCGATTCCGAGCCCATAGTCCTTCAAGGTAGCGTTCATCAGCTCGGCGCCAGCTTGTTCTATCGCCACTCGTTGCGAGCCCATGACATCAAGAATGGTCCTGTCACCGACGAGCATATTGATGACTGACTGGCTGATGTCCCTGATAGTCTTCTGCCTATCCTCTACGTTGAAGAGCCACGCCTTGGGGTCGCTTATCCTGTACTGGATTATCCATTCCACATCGACAATATTGAGGTCGCCGGTGAGCATCGTCGATTCCTCGGGATATTTGCGATCCTCATACTTCGTCTGGACTCCGGCCATCTCGGTCCTGAAGCCGAATTGCTCGGCCTGAACGACCCTCGTCTTGACGTTGAAGTTCTTCTGGATACCGAATGGCCACTTGAAGTGGAGTCCGGGTTCGGCAATCTCGGTAAATTTTCCGAACGTCAGCACGACGGCCTGCTCTGTCTGGTCTACCACGAAGAAACTCGTGGAGAACAATACTATGACTGCCACGGCGGCTGCGATCAGGATTACTGTCATGATCTTGACCGGTCCACGTAGCGGTGTAACATTTCTGTCTGACATGGATCCCCCTTTACTGTCTCAGGGTACAGCGATGCGGTGGCATAATCAAGCAAATCGGACGGGTTTTTACGAACTGGCTCCATCGATCTGGAATATGCCTGCCGGCAGGTCAGAAACCAGGAATTTGCCCAGTATCGTACGGAGGCGGCCGATGGCCTCGCCGCCAAGTGGAGCTGTGATGTCAAGGCCTTCTGCCGATCCAACACCGGGTGGGGTCACCAGTCGAAGGCAATGGAGCATATATCCACCCTGTAGCGGTCTTCCACCATATTTGGTGTCGCCCGGCAAGGCGAGTCCGCGCGAGGCGGCTTGCGCCCTGATCTGGTGCGTCCTGCCTGTCTCCAGGTGGATCATGGCCAGTGTACAGCCGTTGGCTCGTACTAGCGGCTCTGCACGGGCCACTGCATGCTTGCCATCGATCCCGGTCGAGCTGGTTTTTGTATCGGTATCCCGCGATACAGAATCCTGCCATTCATCGGCCCGGTCAAGGTCACCTCCCAGAAGCGCAAGATACGTCTTGTGTATCAGGCCATTGCGCAGAGCCTGACTGAAGGCCGTAGCGCCATTGAGGCTGGCCGAGACGGCAAGCGCACCCGAGGTGTTGCGGTCAAGCCGGTGCAGTGGTGCTGGCACGAATACCAGCGATTCAGCCATCTTCTCGGCAAAGTATGCGCGTACCAGTGTGTCTATGCCATCCGGCCCGTGCGTCAGAATGCCAGCCGGCTTGTTGATGACGACCAGATCTGGAGTCTCGATCACGATCATGTTCCTGAAACGGCGGGAGGCATCCGGATTGGCGCGATCAGGCGATGAACGAGTCCGTGGCGCGGATGTCGCAGCGTCCAGTCTAACCTCAACCACGTCTCCAGCGGCCGTTCTGGTCGAGCCGACGGCACGCTTTCCAGCAAGGCGCACCGAGCCATCCCTGAAAAGGCGATACACGAACGATAGAGGTTTGTCTGCGTACAGTGCCCTTATTATTCTATCGAGGCGTCGATCGGCATCATCGGGGCCAATAATAAAGCGTTGTGTCGTGTAGGGCATGGTATGGCGTCCTGAATCCCGGTCTACGAATACTGGTACTGGTTTGCGCGAATATGGCTTGACAAGGTTCGTCATTATAACTGAAATTCTTGCAATGGAACACCACAGGGCGCTTGCCTTAACGGCCTTGCTGAGAAACGACGTATTCTTCTCCGCCGCGATGAGTCTCTTCGTGGCCCAGTTCGCGAAGGCTCTTATCGCCCTGTTGACCAATCGCAAGGCCGGCTTCAGACAGATCATGTCGACGTTGTTCTGGAAGACCGGCGGCATGCCATCCAGCCACAGCGCCCTGGCCATCGCCATAGCAACCGCGATAGGCTTCTCCGATGGCGTTTCCTCCGATATTTTCGCGCTGGCCTTGTTCTTTGCCTTGGTAGTCATACGGGACGCGATGGGCGTCAGGCGCGCGGCCGGTGTACAGGCCAAGGCTCTCAATATACTCGGAGTCAGGATGTCCAAGCGACTGCATATCCCTTTCAAGCCTGTCAAGGAGATCAACGGCCATACCTTTCCACAGGTTGTGGTCGGAGGATTGATGGGCTTTTTCATCGCGCTTGCGGTGAAGACACTGTAGGACGCGTGATTGCGATAGGACGCGCTACCGCACGAACGCCCGTCATCTTTGGCGTGGTTGTGGCGATGCTTGCCGTAGCGACTGGCATTGGCCTGTATCGAATCGGTGCGGGGAAGGCGACTGGAGCCAGCGTCATAGCGATTCCCGCTACCTCATCGGAACCTGCCGTGCTCGATGCCCTGAAGACCGCCGGGATCGACAAGGTCTGGGCTGCGGCGAATACGGCCATTCCCCTGAGTGACTTCTCACGCATTGTCGATGTGTCCTTCGCCGAGGCCGAGTCACGTGCCCGTCCAGGAGATCCGCGCAGAACCCCCCTGTTCGATGAGCTTGAGCGCCGGTTTATCGCCTTGGCCCCCGATGGTACATCGTGGCGCTTGTTGTATGTGCAGTCCGCCAAGGGACATGACGACGCGGCAATATCGGCCGCCCTTGCAGGCCTGGGTACGAGCTGGGCATTGATAGCTCCTGATGGCGCACCCTTCCGGAGCGGGTGGTTGTGGATACCGGTTTGTGGGTGGGGCGCATGGCTCATCATCAGGCGACCGAAGGGCGATCGGCTGAGACGTGCCTTGCTTGTGTGTGCCTGGCTCCCGATGCTGGTCAGAGACAGCCCCGAGGCAGCCATTCTGGCCGTGGTGCTCCAATCGGTCACCATGTTGTGGGTTCAGGCTGGATCAGCTCGCGCCATGAGTGCAGTTCGGGGTTTGTTCATCACTCATGCCCTGCTGGCTGTCGCGATGCTTGTCCTCGATCCTCTCAGTGGACTCCATCTTCTCGTATCCGCCACCCTGGGCGGATTTGTCATGTACACATGGCCGCGCGTCGAGTTGTTCCTGAGGCGTCGATGGATCCATAAATCTCCCAACTTTGTGCCGCTGACAGCCAATATCCTGCGTAGCCAGGCGAGGCTCCTGACAATGGGACTCGCCATCCCAGCGCTCGTCATAGGCATCCTTGCGGCTCTTGTTCCTGGCGGCCAGGATACGCCATCCGGCGAACCTGGGTTGCGCCTTGAACGAAGCCTGCGGCTTGACCATATCGATGGGCGGGATCTCCTCGAAAAGCACATTGCGTATCAGCGCGCCTTGACCTGGGGGCGCATTGGCGATGCCGTCTGGGGACAGAAAACATTCACCGAGGCCTACCAATACGTTGAAAAATCCGGTACGATGCATCGCTCGATTGTCGGCGGGCAGGCTACTTCCGGCCATAACAGCCAGGGGCCAGAGCAAGCCGTGGCCCTGCCAGGACAGGCGCTTGCCATACTGTCGGAAGACTGGGCGTTCAGGGTCAACACCGGGCAACATGCCAGGCAGGACGGCAAGTAGACACCCTTGCATCGCCTGGCCCCGGGTTTTTATAGTGTGAGCCTCGCGCAATGACGTTGACAAGATCGAGATGATAGGACGTTGCATGACCAGAGTTCGCGAATTCAGGCACGGGGGCGTCGCGGTAGATCACCGTGTGCCCTACAGGCCAGCATCCATAGAGAACGCCTTTCTGCCGATGAATGCCATCGTCGTGCTCAAGGATGCCAAGGTTTCCATCGAGCCGCTGCCGGTAGTCTCAGTGGGGCAGGAGGTTCGAGAAGGTCAATTGCTGGCCAGGTCGACGGGAAAAGGCTCTGCCAATGTTCATTCGCCAATACCCGGCATAGTGAGAAGAATCGAGACAGTCACAACGCCTGGAGGATATCAGTCGAGGGTCATCGTGATTTCACTTGCAGGCTCCTTCAGCATGCTTGGCAAGAGGTCGGAACGGTACCTCTGGAAGTCGCTCAACAAGGCTGACATAGCGCATATCATCCAGGAAAAAGGCATTGTCTGTGTATCCAGCGGCAGACCATTGCATGATGTCATGACAGAACACGTCGATCATCCAGGATCCATAATGGTGATAAGCGCTCTTGAGATGGATCCGTACCGGCGAACCGAGGAAGCGCTCATGGAGCAGCGCACAGAAGATGTCGTCGATGGCTGGGCGATAGCCGCACGCGTAGCGTTGCCCTCCAGGGTCATCGTAGCCCTCGATGAAGGCGTCTCGCCAGAAGTCTTACAGAAGCTCACTTCCATCATGGCCGCCTCGGAACTTGAAGCGTCGATAGAGCTGTTCAGGCGACGTTTTCCGCAGGATATGCGAGGCCAGATAGCCAACGCGCTTGGAATGGAACAGACTGGGCAATTGTTTGTGCTGGAGCCCAGCACGCTGGTAGCGCTCCATGACGCGGTCGTTTCAAACAAACCCCACATCGAGCAATATGTCTATGTCGGCGGTGGTGCCATCAAGCATCCTGGCATCTTGAAGGCAAGGATAGGCGCCCCCATAGGCGACCTGATCGAGGAGTGCGGCGGCTTTCTGGGACAGCCCGCGCGCCTGGTGATAGGCGGACCGTTCCGCGGCAGGCTTGCCGCTGACCTTGATGTGTCGGTGACAAGGTCGACGCGCGCGGTTTTGGCCCTGACAGCGGCCGAGACCAGGAGCGCTCCTGAACGCGCCTGCGTCCGCTGTGGCGATTGTGTCGTGGCATGCCCCGAGGGGCTGGATCCATTCCTGTTGCTCAAGTTGCTCAGGGCCGGGCGTCGTGATGACGCGGTCGCTATAGGCCTTGAACGGTGTTCCTCCTGTGGTGCCTGTGCCTACGTATGCCGCTCGCGCATTCCGCTGGCGCATATTTTTGATACGGCGAGGGAAGGTGGACAGGTTAAATGATCGATGCACGCTCACAGGCAGGCCTCTGGCCACCCTACATACACGGCTGGAAGACCAGCGGCAAGGCTTCATGGATATGCGTCATGACGTTGCTGCCCATTGTCGCGTGGTCGTCGGCGCTGTATGGACGACAGGCCCTGGAAGTATGGATATCTGCGCTGGTCGCATCGATAGTGGCGGAGTCAATCGCCTCTGCGTTGCTCAGGAAGTGGACGCTCGGAGACGGCAGTGCGGTGATTACGGGCCTTCTCATCGCCTCCGCGATGCCGCCTGGCATCCCGTGGTACATCCCGGCCGTGGCATCGTTCTTTGCGATATTGATAGTCAAGGCGGCATTCGGCGGGCTTGGATCAAACTGGATGAATCCTGCCCTGGGCGGCATAGCCTTTGCCTACGCCAACTGGCCGGCGGCGATGCGCGAATTCGTGCTGCCCAGAATCATCTCCGGCGTGGATGGCGTCAGCGCGTCGACACCGCTGGCCTTTGCCAGGGGGCTGACCGGCGGACTGGATGGCCGGGTGATGGATGCGTTGCGTGGTGCTGGATATCCGCTGTCCGGTGTCGATACCGCTATTACCAGGTTTCTGAACGATATCCTGTTCTCCAGGCTCGGAGCCCGATTGCCCGATGGTTACTTTGATATGCTGCTGGGCTTCAAGCCCGGAGCCATTGGGGAAAGCGCTCTCTTCCTCGTCCTCATTGGTTCCATAGTCCTCATCGCGATGAGGCTCATCAAGGTGGAGATACCGTTGGCCATGCTCGCTACCTTTGGCCTGCTTGCGCGCATCTTCGGCACTGGACTGCCTGGCGAGAACCTCTTTGCCGGCGATGTGCTCTACGCGCTATCGGGGGGCGGAATCGTGCTGGCGGCCTTCTACATGTCAACGGACCCTGTCAGCTCCCCGGTGGGCAGAACGCGCGGCCTTGCATATGGAGCGGCGACAGGAGCGCTGTGTTTCGTCTTCAGGCGATGGGGCACCTATACCGAGAGTGTTGTCTATGCGATTCTGCTGATGAACATGATAACGCCGCTTATGGAGCGAGCAGGTACTATGCCACGACGCTCAAACGGGAAGGCGGGTTCCGTATGAATGGCTCCGGATTCGACAAGAACCTGGCCATAGGGATTGTATTGCTGGTGCTGTGTGGTACGGCGTCCGGACTTGGATCACGGTATGCCGCCGCACAGGCGGGAGCATATCTGGCGCAGCAAGCGGACGCGGAGCTGAATGCTCCAGCACGGCACTCAGTCTGGAATACCCTGAGGACCGGCCAGATAGTCGGTCGCGCCGTCTCTGCCAGGCACGGCTCTGCCTACCTGATAGCCATAAAGCGCCAGGGTGGAGAATATCGCGCCATCGCCCGGTCAGACGCCGACGGCTCTTTGGTGTCGGTGGTGCCGCTGGGCGCAAACGCCGGATTCTCGTACGCCCCCAGGCTCGATGCCCTGTTCGCGCGGGCCGCGGGGGTTGCCAAACATGGTGATGACTCTCCGATCGATCCGGCACTCAAACCGATGATAGTCGACGCGCTTGAGACCATTGCGACGCTGGAACGATCCAGAACGGAGGCCATCAATGGGCAATGAGAACCGAACCGTGACGACAAGAGCCTGGGCCGCCTTTGTGGGGCTGACTCCGCTCCTGGTGTTTTCCAACGGGCTTCTGATCGGGCTGGTGCTCGGTATGACATTCCTGGTTGTTCACAGCACCGCCTCTGCGGTAGCCCTGCTGGTGCCGGTGTCATTTGGCCAGCGTCGTATATTCGCATTCTCGATGGCCGGCGCCATGATCGCCTCAAGCGTCTGTGCTACACTGATACGGATAATCGATCCTCTGCTGTTCGAATCATCATTTACCCGCGTCTTTCTGGCTGCGTATACCGTTCCGGTCTTCAACGCCGCTGTTGTTCCGTCCTCAATGGCAGATCGGGAACGCGCCTGGGAGAATATGGCCAGGGGGCTGGGGTACGGATCCGCTATCGTGCTGGTTGGGCTCGTACGGGAACTCATGGCGTCCGGGGGAGTCTCCATCGCGCAGGCGACGAATCCATCGGTCTTTCTGCCTGTCATGGCCCAACCTGCGGGCGCCATGGTGCTGCTGGGCCTCGCGGCCGCTGGCTTCCGGGTAGCCACCTCGAGGGGAGTCGATCGATGAGCATTTTCGGCCTGGCTTTCTATTTTACTTTCGGAGGCAACATTCTGGTGCAATGGGGCGTGATTCCAGGCACCAGAGCCAAGCACGCTGGATCATGGGGGGCTTCCTTTGCCTTCATCATCGCCGCAGCGGTAGCTGCGGTCTTCGATGGACTGCTATTTCGATATTCGCTGACACCGATGGGCCTTGAATCGATAGCTCCCATCACCTTTGCGCTCTTTGTTTTTGGTGCCTATGCTGCCCTCCGCGCCCTGTTTGCAGCCATCAACAAGCCCTTCATCGATCCTTTCGATGATAACAGCTTTCAGATGACGTTGGTGCTCTATGCCGCAGCCATGACGGCGGGTCAGTGCTTTTCATCGGTCTGGCTCCTGCTTGGCGGGGGTGCGATGGCTGCATTTGGCTACCTCGCCGCAACCAGGTTTCTGGACGCCATTATGGAGCGGCTCGATCTGGAACCTGTTCCGGCAACATTCCGGGGCGCTCCCATCCGGTTCATCAGTGCTGGCTTGATGGCTCTGGCATTCTCGGGGGTGGACGCCAGTTTCTTTTCCAGAATTTCGGGGTAGTATGGCAGGGCACTCCGACTTTCAGCCTTTCGCGCCTCCATGAACTGCGCTATAATCATCGGTCAATGACACCAAAGGATGATCCTGCATGCTAAAAACGCATCTGATTCTTGGAACATACAATCATCTTCCTGAAGGCCTCGATGACAACGCGTTCGAGAGAACCTATCAGACGTGTTACAGGCCGTTCCTGTCAGTGCTCAACAGGTTTCCCGAAATCCAGGCTGCCTTATACTACTCGGGCAGCCTCCTTAAGAGGCTTGAAACCCTGCATCCCGAGTACCTTATGCTTCTTGAGGAAATGAGCGCCAGGAGGCAAATAGAGCTGCTCGGTGGTGGATTCTATGCACCGCTGCTGCCACTCATACCCGGATCGGATAGACTTGGACAGATAGAACTGCTGACGACGTACCTCCGAAAGAGCTTTGGCAAACGACCGCGGGGTTGCTGGCTTACTGAATATGCCTGGGAGCCTTGGCTTGCCTCGACCTTGCAGGCATCGGGCATGGATTACACGCTGCTGCTTGACAGGCAATTCCGCGAGGCCAGCGGCCATGCGACAATCGAACTCGCGCCCGTGGTTACCGAGGATCAGGGACGATGCCTGACCGTCCTGCCTGTTCGTGATTGTTCGTCCAGTTTTGGTGAACCCTGCGGTTTCGTTGAAGCAGCCGAGGCCGCGGAACCATGTGCCCTGACCGTGTTGATGCTGCAAGGCGAGCATATCGAAGGGCTCTGGGAGGCTTCTGGGCTCGAGTCGCCCGACCTGTATATGGAGCGCACCTTTGCGTGGTTCCGCAAGAACTCGCTTGAGGCAGAGACGACCACGCCTTCCCGCTACCTCAAGACCAGGCGGGTAACCTCCAAGCTGTATTTTCCTGGATCCGCCTCGACACGATTCATGCGGGCAATCGCGGCGCCCGGATCGACCGCCGCATGTGGCAGTCTCAGGGCAGCCATCGTGCGGCATGCCGGTGTGTCGGCGCTCTATTCCAGAATGTACTATGTACACCTTCTGATTGGCCAACTGCGTGGTGACAAATCCAGGAAGAAGACCGCGGTGGAAGATCTCTGGAAGGGGCAGGGAGGCGATGCATACTGGATGTCTCCCGGTGGCGGCATCGACAATCCGTCGATTCGAGAGACTGCCTATCGCTCGCTTATCGACGCCGAGATGACGACGAGGCAGAAGGCGGTATTTGCGCCTGGCATCGTCAGGGCCGACGTCGATTTCGATGGCGGCAAGGAATACATATATCAGGGTACTGAACTCAACGTCTATGTCCATGCCCGTGGCGCCGTCATATCCGAACTCGACGCACTCAAGGCCAGGAGAAACCTTTGTGACCTGTTTGCGGACGCTCCCGAGGGCGATGCATCCAGGAAACAGTGCTTCGTCGACAGGCTCTATGCCGAAGCACCCGATATGGATCGTGCGGTGGCGCCATGGAAGGGAGACATTGGTCCCTTTTCGACACACCACTACGACGAGATGACCGATGTGGACCAGCAACCCTCGATGTCATTCGTCAAGGACGGCGTTGTAGGCATCGGCGGCGCCAAACGGTCGATAGCCATTACCAAACGCTTCAGCTTCAACAAGAAGACGGTCAAGGTGGCTTACAGCATCCAGAATAGATCAGACGCCACAGCGGTCTTTCATTTCGGTGTCGAACTCAATCTGTCTCTCGGGCCGGAACCGCTTGAGGCTATTCTTGCCGATACGGCGCATATCGAGCTGTCCGGACTATCGGCGGAGCGGGGCCTGTCGCTTGGCTCTCCTTCGAGGCTAATGGTGCGCGGAGCTGGGCCCGTCAAGGCTGTCTCCATCGTGCCGAGCGTTCCGGCGCTGATGACGGCCGCCGCTATTGGCATGACCGCCCGTCAAGGCACTTCGCTGCTCCTCACCTGGCCTCTCGAGCTGTCCTCCGACGCGACATGGAGCGCGGAGATTCTGCTTTCGATACAGGAATGACAAGTATGCCAGTCTCACTGCCCATCAATCTTGCTGGCTCGCGTATCCATCTTGTAGGCGCCAAGGGTACGGGTGTCTGCGCGCTCGCCGAACTGCTTGTTGGCGCTGGCGCCCTGGTCAGTGGCTCCGATGTGGCTGATGTGTTCTATACCGACGAAGTCCTCGCGGCCATTGGTGTACGTGTAGGAGCCTTTTCGGCAGACTCCATAATGCCAGACCTGGATCTCGTCATCCATTCGGCAGCCTACAGGGCCGATACCAACCCGGAATTGCTGAGGGCGCGCGAACTGGGCATCCCAACCATGACCTATCCCGAGGCGCTTGGCTCGTTTTCTGCGCTGCGCGATTCAAGCGGCATCTGCGGGGTGCACGGCAAGACAACGACGACGGCGCTGGCCGGTACTCTGGCTCGCGCCCTGCATCTGCCCGCCTCGGTGCTCGCGGGTAGCGCGGTCGGTACATTCGGTGGACGATCGACCCTGACGCTTGGCGACGATCTGTTCATAGCTGAAACCTGCGAATACCGCAGGCATTTTCTTTCGTTCAGGCCGCGCCGCATAGTCCTGACCAGCGTTGAACCCGATCATCAGGATTACTATCCAGACTACGAGTCCATAGCCATGGCCTTTGTCGAGTACCTGGTGTCGCTGCCGGAGGGTGGCGCGGTTGTATACTGCGCCGACAATCCTGGTGCGGTTGATGTATGGACACGGGCCAGAAACGCGCGCCCGGATCTGCGGGGCACGCCCTACGGTTTCTCCGCGGAGGGGCCATTCGGCATCGAGTCGTACCGAGTCGCCGACGAGCGTGGGATATGGACGCTGCGCGGCTTTGACCGGCCGTGGCGCATTCGAATACCCGGCAGGCATATAGCTCTCGATGCTGTCGCCGCTACCGCCCTCTGCTCCGTGATTGTGGCGGACAGGGAGTCAGGCCGTGCCCTGACCAATGCCGAACTCGATGCCATGGCTCTTTCACTGGATCAGTTTACCGGCTCGCGCCGCCGTTCCGAAATCCTGGGCGAGGCGATGGGTGTACTTTTCATGGACGACTACGCTCACCATCCCACGGCGATCGACGCGACGCTGTCGGGGCTCAAGGAATTCTATCCGAAGCGGCGGTTGGTAGTCGACTTCATGTCGCACACATATTCCCGAACGGGAGCCCTGCTGGAGGAATTCGCCTCATCGTTCAGAGCCGCAGATTTGGTGGTAATGCACCGTATCTATCCATCTGCCCGAGAGGTACCCGACCCATCCGTCAGCGGACGTCTGCTCCATGAACGCTCACTGGCACATGGCGCACAGGCGAGGTATTTTGATGAACCGCTGGAAGCGCTGCCTTTCCTGCGGTCGGAATTGCATGATGGAGATATATTCATAACAATGGGAGCCGGTGACAACTGGAAGTTGGGTCGGGCGCTCCATGAAGAATTCTCCGGATCGATGGCGATGAAAGGATCCGCATGAAAAGCATGACCGGCTACGGCGCGGCGCGCATCGATGTTCCGGCCATCAAGGCATCACTGACGGCCAAGTCCTGGAACAACAGGTTTCTGGAGCTGAGCGTGCAGATGCCAGGATATCTTGGACCTATAGAGCGCCAGGTGCGCGAGTTCGTGGAATCCCGGGTTGGGCGCGGCAAGGTCGAATTGTCCATCAGGGTTCTTGGTGGCGACATGCCTACCAACGTTGTCGTCGATGTATCAAGCGCGGCATCGGTGGCAGAGGCCATACGGAGGCTGGGAGCTGCGGCGGGAATCGATGAGCCGGTGCGGCTCTCGCATCTATTGGGAATTGACGGGATGCTCGCGTACGAGCGCACAGTCGATGCTGAACAGCTCTGGGCAGCGTTGGCTCCTGCCTTGTCAAGTTGTCTAGACGCCTTCGATGCGGAGCGCGAACGGGAAGGCGCCGCAACCAAGGTTGACCTTGAGCAGAAATTGGGCTCGCTCGAATCGGCATTAGATACGATAGAATCGGCCGTTCCCGACATCGAGTCGTCGCTTCGGTCAACACTTCGTTCAAGGTTCGAGGAAGTAATGGGTGATCTGGTTGATGAAAACCGCATCCTTGCCGAACTTGCATCCTATCTGGCAAAGCACACGATCAATGAAGAGATAGTCAGGTTGCGTTCGCATATCGGCGCGTTCCGTACAACCATGAATGAGCCGCTCTGTGGCAAGAAACTCGACTTCATATGTCAGGAGATGAACCGGGAGGCCAACACTATTGGCTCAAAGAGCGCCGATGTCCGCATATCAGGCGCTGTCATATCGATGAAGGATGCCGTGGAGAACATCCGCGAGCAGGCAAGGAACATTGAATGAATCCTGTCATGGCTGACGCGGCGAAGGTATCCATCATCGCAATTTCTGGCAAGAGCGGTTGCGGCAACTCAACCGTGTCGCGGCTGGTTTCGGAGCGTTTGCGCCGGCGGCTCGTCAACTATACGTTCCATACAATGGCAGAGGAACTCGGCGTTCCCTTTGTCAGACTCCTCGAGATGGCGAGCGCCGATGCCAATTACGACAGGACACTCGACGAGCGTCAGGTTGCCATGGCTCACGAAGGTGATTGCGTCATAGGCTCGCGGTTGGCTATATGGCTGGTCAGGGACGCGGCACTCAAGGTGTACCTGCACGCGTCGAGCGAGGTCCGCTCGGAACGCATACGCCGGCGGGAAGGCGGTGACAGCGCCGAAGTCCTGGCCTTCACGAAGCGCCGCGACGAGACTGACCGTGAGCGCTATCTGTCGATATATGGCATAGACAATGATCGATATGATTTCGCTGACCTGGTCATCAATACCGAGCGCATGACTCCGGAACGAATAGCCGATGTCGTTATCGCGGCGATTGGCGGCGGGCCGACGCATGGCTGAACGGCGCCACCATGTAATCCTGGTCACCGGCGCGTCGAGCGGCCTGGGCAACGCATGCGCCACGTATCTGGCCAAGAAGGGCTACATCGTGTATGGCACGAGCCGCACACCCGAGACCAAACATCGGCGCGCCGATGAGTTCTTCGAGCTCATCAGAATGGATGTGACCAATGACGATTCCGTAGCCAGTGGCGTATCCTATGTGCTTGCCAAGGAAGGGCACATCGACACGCTTATATGTAGCCACGGGTTTGGCATAGCCGGACCGGTCGAAGAGACGCCGATACCGGACGCGATCCGACAGATGGATGCAAACTTCATGGGTGTGGCTCGTATTGTCCATGAAGTGGTTGCTGCCATGCGCGCCTCCGGCGGCACGATACTGGTGGTTGGCTCGCTGGCGGGCCGCACCGGTCTGCCATTCAACGCGTACTATTCCGCCAGCAAATTCGCTCTGGAAGGTTTTGTAGAGTCCATGCGGCTGGAACTTCATGGTTTTCCGGTGCGTCTTGCCCTGATAGAGCCTGGAGACTTCAGGACTGGTTTCATAACCGCGCGCCAGACGATTGGTCTTGCTGATACGAGCCCTTACGCGGCAACAGGCCGCTGTGCCATGTCGGTAATCGAGGATGGCGAGCGCGCGGGGGCCGACCCGGTTCTCTTTTCGAGACTGATTCTCAGGCTCGTGCGGAAAGACCGTCTCCGGGCGCGGTACACCGTGGGCCTCTGGTTCAATCGCTTTGCCATCACGCTGAAATGGTTTCTGCCCCACAGTCTCTTCGAATTTATTTTCATGGCATATTTCAGATGCAACAGCAGGAATGGAGTGCGCGATGTCTGATCCCATCAGAGTAGTGCCATTTGGCGTCATGTCAGATGGCAGCGAACCGAGGCTTTTCATCCTTGACAACGGCGCAATGCGCGTTGGGCTATCAGAATACGGCGCCATCATAACTTCGGTTGGAATTCCAACCGGGGCAGGGTCAGAGCTCGATGTCGTACTGGGCTCATCGACTCTTGCCGGTTATGCGGCAAGGCATCCTTATTTTGGAGCTACGGTAGGCCGGTTCGCGAACAGGATAGGCAATGCCCGTTTCGCTCTTGACGGAGTGGAATACGTTCTGGCCGCCAATAATGGCAAGAATCATCTCCATGGCGGGTTGAAGGGCTTCGACCGCCGTTGCTGGAATGCGGAGGCCTTCACCGAACACGGCAACCCGGCTGTGCGGATGGAGATTGCGAGCCCTGACATGGACCAGGGCTATCCGGGTCGGCTCGACGTGGTTGCCATCTTCTCGCTGCGCTCCGACAATACGCTCGCGATCCGATACGAAGCCAGAGCCGACGCCGCAACGCCAGTCAGTATCACCAATCATTCATATTTCAACCTGCGTGGCGAGGGTGATGGCTCGATTCTGGAACATGAACTGGAACTCAACGCCTCGCGCTATGTCAGCGTCGGTGAATCCCTCATACCCATCTCCGGCGCGCCGCTGCCGGTGCACGGCACACCATTTGATTTCAGGACGCGCAAACCAATCGGCCGGGACATCGCCGCCGCTGGAGGCTACGATCATTGCTATGTCATCGATGGTTGGGATGGTTCAAGGCTTATCAAGGCAGCTTCCGTCGTTGAACCGGGAAGCGGAAGGACGCTCGAGGCGTACACCGACATGCCCGGCGTGCAGTTCTACTCAGGCAACTTCATAAGCGATGTCCGCGGCAAGCGGGGGTCTATATACGACAAGCATGCTGGATTCTGCCTCGAGGCTGAATATTTTCCCGACAGCCCCAACCGCCCGGACTTCCCGGCATGCGTACTGCGTCCCGGCACGCAGTACCGGCACGTTATCGAGTATCGTTTCGGGTTCTAGCGGGCTTGTTCAGTCGCGCAACGCCTCGAGGATGTAGTCGAACCAGGCCGCGCACTCGATGTAGTACGAATCCTGAACCTGCAGCAGATCGAAGAAGGCTTCGCGCCAGGCTCCGATGATGGCCTGCGCCTGGCCTCGGTAGAAGAGCGCGCGGTTAGCGTTTGCAGGCGATCTTGGCAGCGACAGGTACAGCGTAAACTCCCTCGTTGCCTCGGCATAGTCGCCCTTTGCCAGATATGATGAAACAATCGAACGGAGCGCATATTCCTCGCCGCCGCCTCCCGATTGCAGATCCTCAGGATATATGGTGATTGGCGGTCGTGGTGCCTTGGTTGTTGATCCATAGGAAGCGTCGAGCATCGATATGGCCTTCTCGGTCTCGACAGACAGGGGCCTGGTTGTCGGTGTCGGGTCGTCGATGCCTATAGGCTTGGCATCCTCGAACCCGCGCGTCAACACGAGGTAGGGAAGTGGCATGCTTCGCGATGTAGCGCCCGTAGCCGGAAGCCCTATGCGGTACACGCCGGCCTTTATCGATACGGGCACGGCAGTCGTGTTGACCCCGGAGGCAAGCGTTATGCTGCCGCTTATGAGATCGTGCTCCGGTATGATCGCATAATAGTAATCGACGCCGGGAACTGGATAGTCGCGATATGGCCCGGCATCCTTGTCGATTATGGCCGTCAGGGCGGCATCGAGGAGCGACGATGCTCCCATGAAGGGTTTTGTTGACCGGTAGAGGATCAGGCGGCCTACATCGCCTGACACATCGATAGATACTACTATCGAGTCACCCTCGGTTCTCGCGATGATTCCTGAGAGCCGTGGTGGCTGCTGTGCGGCAGGTACAGGAGTCAGGGGTTTTTCCGGAGTGGCGGGTGCTACCGACACGGTCTCCAGGGGGATGTTGCGAAGCGGTATGAACAGCCTGTATTCAGCGGTTCCGCCGGCACGATCCGCCTCGGGAACCCTGCCCAGCACGAAATAGTACCACGGCTTGTCGTCGGTGGGTGTATAGACAAATTCGGAGCTACCAGAATCGGCGTAACCGAGCAACAGTGCGTCCTGGAAACGCGACGCGTCGGGAAAGTCAGCCTGTCGGTAGACAGCATAGCCAGCGGTGACGTCCGGGCTGTCCTCCCAGGTGATAACGACATCGGCACCACGAACGCCGACGCGTATGTGCGAGGGGTACGGAGCGAAGACCGTGTCGCCGTCTTGCTGGGCGAGCAACGGTGCGGTGAGCGCTAACGCGACGAGGGCGGCCAGGCTGGCGATTCGGATTGCTTTCATATCCATCATAATATCGGAATAATCATCGCGGCTCCAGAGCAAAACTCTGGCCGCCCGCGCTTGATTCTGGGCTATCGTGCCCGCTATACTCGCGCAGATACAGAGCGTACCAGGAGCATCACCATGAAAGCCCGCGTCAGATACGCCCCTTCTCCAACGGGGCTCCAGCATATAGGCAGTGTACGCACCGCCCTGTTCAATTACTTGTTCGCCCGTTCGGTTGGCGGCACGTTCATACTGCGACTTGAAGACACCGACAGGTCTCGATATTCCGATACGTATGTCAAGAACCTGTACGACACCTTCAAGTGGCTGGGTTTCTACTGGGACGAAGGCCCTGATGTCGGCGGCCCCACTGGCCCGTACGTGCAGTCCGAGCGTTTCACCCTGTACCGCGAACATGCCGAGCGCCTTGTCGACATGGACAAGGCATACTATTGCTTCTGCGCCGACGAATCGCACGATGACGACGTGGAGGAAGAATCCGACACGCCGGCCGCCTTTGGCTATCCCAGGACGTGCAGGTCCATAGACCCAGCGGAAGCAAGGCGACGGGCGGAGGCCGGTGAATCACATGTAATCAGGCTCAAGATCCCGCTCGATGGCGTGACAGGATTCGACGACCTGCTGCTGGGCCATATAGAGTGGAAGAACGCCGACGTCAATCCGGATCCTGTTCTGCTCAAGAGTGATGGCTATCCGACATATCATCTGGCCAACGTGGTAGACGACCACCTGATGGGCATAACGCACGTGATGCGTGCCCAGGAATGGATACCGTCGGCGCCGCTGCACATGATCATGTACGAGGCCTTTGGCTGGGACCCGCCGCAACTGTGCCACCTGCCTATGGTCCTGGGCCCCGATGGACACAAGCTGTCAAAGCGCCATGGCGCCACCGCGGTGGATGAATTCCGCAAGAAGGGCTATCTCGAGCAGGCGCTTATCAACTATGTGGCGATGCTTGGCTGTTCGTACGAGGATGGCAGGGATCTGTTCACATTGGAGGATCTGTCGCGGCTTTTCTCCATCGAGCACATCAACAAGGCTCCTGCGGTCTTCGATTATGTCAAGCTGGAGTGGTTCAATGGCCAGTACATCCGCCTGCTTTCCGACGCGGAGCTCGTGGAGCGCATCACGCCGTTCATGGCCGAGGCTGGCCTCGTCGCGACGCCGCCCGACGCGCAGCAGGCATCCGTGCTGCTCGCCGCGGCACCTCTTGTCAAGGAGCGCCTGAAGTATCTGTCCGACGCGCCAGCGGCCCTGAAATTCCTTTTCGTGGAGCCGGATACGCCACCTGTGGCCGAGTTGCTGCCCAAGAAGCTCGATGCGGCCCGCACGGCTATGGCCCTTGAAGCCGCCATGCACCTGCTATCGAGTGTCGACCTGTCGGATCATGACAGCACCGAGGCGGCCTTCCGCGCCAGGGCCGAGGAGCTTGGCCTCAAGCTCGGGGATATGCTGATGCCGCTGCGCGTGGCGGTAACGGGCACAAAGGTCAGTCCGCCCCTGTTCCAGAGCATCGCGGTGCTTGGAATGGAGAAGGCACTGGCTCGGGCGGCCAGGGCGCTAGAATCCCTGAGGGCTGCCGTCTAGACAATTGTACAAGGAGTTCAGAATGAGTGAAACAGAAAGCATCGGTACCGATTTTATCCGCGAGGCAGTTGCCGAGGACCTGAAGAGCGGACGATATTCCTATGTCAGGACCCGCTTGCCACCGGAGCCCAATGGCTGGATGCATATAGGACACGCCAAGGCCTTTACCATCGATTACTATGTGGCCAAGGATTTCGGCGGAACATGCAATCTTCGGTTCGACGATACCAATCCTGAAAAAGAAGACATGTCATACGTCGAGGCAATCAAGCGCGACACGTTCTGGCTTGGCATCGACTGCAGGGATCGCGTGCTCTTTGCTTCCGACTATTACGAGCAGTTATACGAGCTAGCGATAAAGCTGATCAAGAAAGGCGTCGCCTATGTCGATGACCTGACCGATCAGGAGATACGCGAATATAGAGGCACCGCCGTTCCGGACAAGAACAATATAACGCTGACGCCACCGGGCAGGAACAGCCCGTATCGCGATAGAAGCGTCGAAGAGAATCTCGATCTGTTCACCAGGATGCGGGCGGGCGAGTTCGCCGATGGGGCCAGGACGCTTCGGGCCAGGATAGACATGGCGCATCCCAACCTTGTCATGCGTGACCCTGTCATGTATCGGATACGCCGGGAGCGCCACTACCGCACCGGCGACGCGTGGTGCATCTATCCCATGTATGATTTTCAGCATCCGCTCTCCGACGCGATAGAAGGCGTGACCCACTCGCTGTGTTCGCTGGAATACGAGATTCACCGCCCGCTGTACGAGTGGTTCATACGTGAGGCCGGCGTGTTTCCATCACGGCAGATCGAGTTTTCTCGGCTCAACATCAGCAATACCGTACTCAGCAAGCGCTGGCTGCTGCGGCTCGTCCAGGATGGCGTCGTCTCTGGCTGGGACGACCCCCGCATGCCCACCATCGCCGGTCTTCGCCGACGCGGCTACACTCCCGAGGCGATCCGCGACTTCCTGGGACGGATAGGCATCGCAAAGACGGACAGCCTCGTCGATATCCAGCTTCTTGAGCATTGCCTGCGCGAGGATCTGAACAGGCGCGCGACCAGGGTCATGGCTGTATTGAACCCAGTCAGGCTGATCATCGAGAATTGGCCGAAAGGCACGGTTGAGGAGCTGAAGGCCATAAACAACCCCGAGAATCCAGACGCGGGCGAGAGGATCGTTCCCTTCTCGGGCGAGCTCTGGATAGAGCGCGACGATTTTGCAGAGGTTCCACCGCCAAAATATTTCAGGCTGTTCCCTGGCAATTCCGTGCGCTTGCGCTACGGCTACATCGTTACCTGCACCGGCTTTGACAAGGATACAGCCAGCGGCGATATTATCGCCGTCCGTTGCACCTATGACCCTGAGACCCGTGGTGGCAACGCGCCTGACAACCGCAAGGTCAAGGGGACGATACACTGGGTGTCGGCAGAGCACGCGATCCCGATAGAGGCGCGCCTCTTTGACAAGCTGTTCACCGCCGAGCGCCCGATGGAAGTGCCTGAAGGAGTCGATTGGGTCACCACGGTCAACCGTGATTCGCGGCAGATAGTGGCGGGCGCCTTTGGCGAACCGGGGTTGGCAGCCGCCAATCCTGGAGACGCGTTCCAGTTCGAGCGTCTCGGATACTTCTGTTGCGATCCCGATTCAACAAACGAAAAGCCGGTCTTCAACCGGTCGGTGTCATTGCGCGACACCTGGGCCAAGATAGAGAAACAGCAGCACTGACAGGATTGTGCGTCAGCGACGATCCTGCGACAAGGCCAGGGTCGTCGCGAGCACCTGCCCGTATTCGTCCCATGTGCCAATGTCATGGAATCCATCGGCTATGTCAAACAGGCTGACGGGCCTTCCGGCGTCCAGGCAGTATTTTATTATCTGGGTGGTAGTGAACTCCCCATTCGGACTGAGCGATATGTCACGATCCATTGCGGTCACATCCGGCGATAGTATCATCATGCCGCTCTTGGCCAGATTGCCCCATGATGGGTCGTCCTTTGGCTTCTCGAATATATCCAGTGCCCGCCCGGTGGAGTCAGTCTTGATGATGGCAAATTTAGCGGGGACGGCAACGCGGGAGACTCCGACCGTCACGGCTGGCTTGGTGCGCGCATGCAGAGCCGCCATGTCGGCAAATATCGCGTCGTTGCTGAAATAGTTGTCGCTGTCGGTTATTATTACATCATCGCCTTCGACCAGATGCCTGGCTCTGTAGAACGCCCCTGCATTTCCATCGAGTTCACCCTGGTACGCATACGATATCCTGACTCCGTGCGCCGCGCCATCCTGCAGATACTCCATGATCATAGCTGCCTTGTACTGCACGACTATGGTGATCTCGTCAACGCCCGCGCGCCTGATCTGCTGTATCAGCTTGTCGATTATTGGACTGAAGGCTCCCGAGGAGTCGCGCTCGATGGGCATCAGTGGCTTGGGGAGAATGCTTGAATATGGCAGGAGCCGGGTACCGCGTCCCGCCGCCAGAATAACCGCCTTCATGCTTGCTCCTCGGGCAGGCCCACGCTTGAAATCAGAGTCTTCAGATGCTCGGGATGATAAGTGCCAAGCCATTCATTGAGTCTGCGCACCCCAGTCAGGTAACACGCGATGGCCTCGTCCTTCAGTCTCAGGTGCAACGGTATCATTGTCAGGAACAGCATGGCTTCTATGAATTCAGCGCGTTCGATCAGGTTGCCGTACTCGACAAAATCCTTGGAGACAATGTCGCGTATGTATCGATAATAGGTGCCGAATCGCTCCTGAGCTTCCTTGTCGAGGAATTTGAACTCCAGCGACGGTGTTGCTACTGATCCGCCAGTGCCTGTGTCAGGAAAATGGAACAATGAGTAGCGGTGCAGCTCTATCAGTGAATAGAGGCTCCTGAAATCATGGAACAGCTTTGCGATGTCGTAGGCTGGATCGAAATATGGCGTTCCGCTGTTTGACTTTCCACGACAATCGAGCAATATCATGTTCGACCATGCGATGCCGCACAGAATATTGTTCGAGTGAATATCGCCATGCGCAATGCAGACGCGTTCCGGTTTCAGGCTGGCCATGATCGAATCGTTGCCGCGAATGGATTGGATTATTGTATGCGCGTTGAGCAGAGCCTCGCCATTGACCATGATGGTAGCTGATTCCAGAAACCTCGAGAACCATGGCGCTTTTTCAAGCAGCATTGAAAATCTTTTATCATATTTGTTCAGATGCTCCGCAATCACGAAGTCATCAGGCGCTGGAATCGAGTTCTCGGGAATCCAGAGAAACGTGTGCATTATCTCGAGCAGATATCGGAGGCGCATCCGAATGAAGAATGATGCGTTCATCTGCGACAGGATGATGCGCCTTAAATTCGGGTAATTGTAATAGCGCATCTCATAGAAGACCGATCCTGGCTCAACGGAAAACCGGTGGATCGTCGGCAGATTTCCCGCTAGCCCGGTGTTCTCGAAGCGCTTGATCCATAGAATTTCATCTATCAGTTTGGCCTCGCCGGCAGCATCGGCTCTCTTGATCAGCGTGTTGTTGTGCCGTGTTATGGTCGTGAAGCTGGCGCCCAGATCATTCTGAATCTCGTTGAAGCGGAAGGAATTGATGACATAATAATCCAGAAAGTAGTGGACCATGTTAAGAAAGAGCTTGATGTTGTTTATCACTTTGGGGCGAAGGCTGTTGCGCTCCAGAATGAGCAGGCGCTTCTTGAAAATCTTGCGCGGCTTGTTAATGTTCATTCTCCTGCTTCGGTGTTGCAACCGTTCGGATTTGCATGATAGTGTTTCTCGTATGAAAGCGCTAATACTATATGTCGAAACCGGTTATGGTTTCAAGTCGCCATCCATCGCCATTGCCGGTGAGTTGCAGAAGGCTGGGGTGGAGGCGCAGATAGTCGACATTTTCGACGTGATCGGAGCAAAGCGCTTTGATCGCGGAATCAAGAATAACTGGCGCTGGATGCTCAGGCACGAATGGCTTTTCCGGCTGACCTACTTCATCGGCGAGCACTTTTTCCGTCCCGTGTTCGCGTTGATGATACCATTGTTCGGCCCTCGCATGCTTGCTTACTTTGATCAGCAGAGACCGGATTTTGTGGTGGCCACCCACTTCTTGCCGCTGTTCCCGGTGGAGCGCCTGTTGCAGCGCGGCACGGCCATGTGGTATCGCCAGAACGGTACCAGGGTCCGGGTCGGTGGCCGCAAGATTCCTGTCTTTGGCTACAATTCCGAGGTCATCGCATCCCACCCTGTGTACGGAAGTGATCTCGTGGAGATGTTCTTTGTATCCACCGAGGCGGGCAGACAATCCATGATCAAAGCGGGCAGCCCCGTATCGAAGGTGGCGATGACCGGATTTCCCATAGATCAGAAATATGCGGTTCAGTTTCAGCCGCGCGAACAGGTGCGGGAATCGCTGGGCCTGCGTGATTGTTTTACTATCCTGCTGTCGTTCGGTGGCGAAGGCATTGGGGACTGGTCGCTCATACGTGCGCTGGCATCCCGCAACATGCCTGTCCAGGTCATAGCGGTATGCGGCAAGAACGACGCCCTGCGTAACGAGATCGAGAGCTGGTATGTCCAATGGAAAATCACCGCCGCCGATTCCGCGTTCAATCTCGGAATCCTGGGTTTTACCGCGGACATGCAGAACTGGCTCTATGCGTCCGATGTGTCGGCCGGAAAGGCTGGACTCAATGTGGTATTTGAGGCACTCTATCTGAAGCGGCCGTTTCTGGTTCTCAAGGCGATGGCCAACGAGCGACTTTGCGCGACATGGCTTGAGTCTGAGGGATATGGATGGTGGCCACGCTCGCTTGATGACGCTGTCGAACTGATTGGACGAGGCATCAAGAAGGATACTGATCCTTCATGGCATACAGTCGAGACGCGCTTGCAGACGCCGCCTTGCGGATTTTCAATAGAGGGGATGGCTCGAACGATGGTAACGATGACCCAGGAATTTGACAAGAAACGGTTTGCGGGTGTCAAGGCTGTCTGCTTCGATCTTGCGGGAACGCTGTGCGATATCCCTATTGGCGGACAATGGGAAGCCATCAATGCGGCTGGCATCATCAGCGTGCTTGGCCGGCTCGGGATCTCCGGTTCTCGGTCTGATGAACTCACAAGCCAATTCATTGATGAGAAGAAGCGGCTCAGAAAAGAAGCCAAGACAAGCCTGCGAGAATATGAAATACGCGGACAGCTGCGTGACTTCCTCGGTAGCCACGGCGTTGCAATCGACCACCTCGATGCCGCCTTGTGGAATGAACTCGAGTTCCTGTTCATAAAGCCGGAACTGGATATAACGGTCAGATTCGATGACGCCAAGGCCATACTCGAATATCTACAGCACAAATATCCTCTGTATCTGCTGTCAAACAACGTCTCACGAGTGCTGGTGGAAAAGATCCTGGCCAACCTGGGATTGTCAGAGTTCTTTGATGCGGTCTTCGTATCCAGCGACATTGGCTACAGGAAGCCACATGAGAAATTCATGCAGGCTGTCCTGTCGGGGATACCGCACGCGCCATCGGAGTGCGTGATGATAGGCGACAGGTTGTCGCAGGACATCGAGATGGCCAACCGCTTCGGCATGCCAAGCATCTACATGGCCATGGTTGAGCATGAGGACAACCAGGGCATCGATTCAATACGGGCGACGGTGACGGTAAGGAGCCTGCCCGCAATCCGTGACATCCTCTAATCGGCACATCAGGCCATACGATGAATGTGCTGGCGCGTGATGAATCGAGCCCGGTCCTTGCGGGCGGTACCCTGTACCTGGTACTGGTCGTTCTGACGAGTTGGCGGCTCCTGAGGCGGACGGTGCGTTTTGGCGTCACCGTCTCCAAAAAATTCTTCATCGATCAGTTCATCTATAGACGCGCACTGCGTGCTGGTTATGACAAGGCGCCTGCTATCCGAAACATCGAGCACCCACTCGATGCGCGTGTGCCCATACGCTATGAGGCGATCAATACGTATCTGGGATTCGTGCAGATGTGGATCTCAGCCCTGAGCTATGTCCGCCGTCGGGAAGGACGCCGCTTCAATAGCGCCATACTGGATTTCATGACTGGTCTTGAACGCTGCTATGTCGACGCGGCGCTGGTCTATGGCCAATGCCTCTCAACGACACGGCGGCCGGACAGGGCTCCCAATCCGAGGCTGGCATTCGTCTACGCGGTGGACCCGCACCTGTTCTGCGTGCCCAGTCTGCATGTGTTGGTCGTGTGCTATACCTACCGCAAATTGACCGATATCCTGATCCAGTCGGGCCTGTCTGATACGTATTCGGCCGAACTGGCCGCGTTGCGCAATCGCGCTACGGCGATTGCCGAATCGATACTCTACGTCAGGCAGCATAGCGTCAATTGCATACCCACGGCTCTGTCGATGCTGTCGGTCATCCTGCCATCCTTTGATGATGCGGAGGCGCGTGCCTTTCTATCGACATTGTTTGTTTCCGATCATTCAATCGCTCTGGAGGACCGAGCCAAAATTGGGGCCTATATGGCTTCGCTGCTCGCGGACATGAGCGCACCAGGGTCTGGTCAGGCTGAGCGCTACGGAGCCATCGTGCGGTTCCTGAAGTCGTATCCTGAAATGGTGCAACAATGAAGAAAACCGCGACGGTGCTTGCGCTTCTCTTGCAGGTCACCCTGGTATTCGGGCAACCGTCCGAGCAGGCAACCAGAAAGAAGATAGTAGAAGTCGCCTTCAAGTATCGCGGCGTTCCGTATGTGTACGGCGCCGAGTCGCCCGCGGCTTTCGATTGCTCAGGCTTTGTACGGTATGTCTACCGCGAAGCCTTCGGTCTGGAATTACCACGAAGCGCCCGTGGGTTCTACACGGCAGGCATGCCGGTGGAGGCGTCTGCCGCCAAGGCCGGCGATGTGTTCGTCTTCGATACCGTAGGCGGGTCACCGAGCCATGTAGCCATTTACCTGGGAGATGGTACCGTGATCCACGCGGTATCCGAAGGACCACAAACTGGCGTCATCGTGTCGCCGATGACCGACCGGTACTGGGCGCCGAGGCTGATAGCTGCGAGGACCTTCATAGCCGTCGCGGCGGCTGGCTCGACTCCAGCGCCGAAGCCTCCAGTGCCAAGACCTTCAACACCAAAGCCGTCAGCGTCGGCAGCCACGACCATCACCGCTGACGCTCCTATAGTCGACATCGGATTTGTCATCCCCGCCGTCAAGGCTTCCTTTACCGACAAGATACCGACCGCGGCGGGCACCAGCATAGCCTTTGCGCTGACCAATGGCACCGGGGCCGAAGGTAGCTTCATCGTTCTGTTCTTCAGGATAAATCCCAGGACATACAAGCTTGAACAGATCCATGAGGAGAAGGTCCGGCTGGCGCATAAGGCGTCGATGAGCCTGCCAGCCTACCGCTTCGACGAACCGGGAAAGTACCGGCTCGTCGTCAAGGACTCCTGGGGCAACCAGCTGCTCGACAGGTCCTTCATGGTGGAGGCGTCGCGCAACTGAAGGTTGGTCATGCGCGGCGCTTCGCCGGACGCATCACGACTATGCAGCGCTCGTCATCCAGGAACGGTACCGCGACCGGCACAATTTCGGCGCTTTCATACAGGCCGTCTACCTCGGCCAGCTCGGAACGGACCTTTTCGGCCTTGCCTTTGTAGGCGACTACAAAGCCTACAGGAGAGCAGACAGAGAATACCCGCTTGAACAGCTTTCGCTCGAAAGGCCTGAACGCACGGAATGTAACGATATCAAAGGAGCCTTTGGCTCGTTCCACCTGTTCTTCAACGATGTCGACATTGTCCAGAGCCAGTGCAACTTGCATGGCCTCGAGGAAGCGTATGCGGCGTGTCATGCGGTCGAGCAGGGTAACATCGAAGCCAGGCCTGGCCACAGCCAGCGGAATGCCAGGCAAGCCGGCGCCGGTGCCCAGATCCACAAGGCTGACGCGGCTTCCCGATGACTTGACCTGAGCGGCCAGACGGTCGATATGGGCCAGGGGTGCGAGGCTGTCAAGAATGTGTTTGATTATCAGCTCATCGCCCGACGCCCCGACCAGTCCCCAGACCGGGTTCCATTCCTCGATGGCGCCCAGATACGTAAGGAGGCGTTGGAATATGTAGCCGTCATGCTGCAGATTGAGTGCGGCAAGGCCATCGGCAAGCAGTGTCGTATTCACGGATCCGACTCTATCGCAAAACCGGCCGGTCGGGAAGGGTGGTGCCATCGGTTGGGACAACAGGCTATACTGCGCCACATGACAATCGATCTCCTGTGCAAGGTCGTGGACAATTTTGGCGACATCGGTGTCGCATATCGCCTGGCACGGGCGCTCAGCGAGCTGGATGATCCTCCGACCCTGCGCATAATCGTAGACAACCTGGAAGCGTTCAACGCCCTGTGTCCCGAAGTGGATCCGCGCCAGAATGTACAGCTGGTTCGTGGATGGACGGTGCTGTCATGGCATGCCGATGCCCTGATGTCGTACCGGTCATGCTATGAACGCGATCCTGCCCGCGTCGTCCTGGAGGCCTTCGCGTGCGGCCGCCCCGAGTGGCTGGAGACGATGCTGTTCGATCCCGCCGACCTGGCGACCAAGACAATCATAAACATCGAGTACCTGACAGCCGAACCCTATGCTGACGAATTTCACCTGATGCCGTCGTTGACGCGATCACCGCTTGTCAGAAAGTACATGTTCATGCCCGGCTTTACCGCGAATACCGGCGGGCTCATCCTTGACGGGCACTTTTTGGACTCGATCGGGCATGGCATTGATTCACGCGGCCGACAGGCCATGCGTGTCGAGTTGGCCCGACGATTAGGCATCGCCGCCGAGCTCGCGTCGGAACAGCATACCTGGATTGTCGTCTTTGGCTACGAGCGTGACTACTCGCGCATCGTTGCCGACATCGCCGAATTTGGAAGACAGCGGCCGGTCGTGGTATTCGCGGCAAATGGCAAGAGCCAGCCGTGTCTTGAAGCCGCGTGGCAGAACGCTGGTCGGCCCTTTGCGCTCGAGCGGTTGCCGTTTCTGGAACAGCTGGTCTGGGATGCGCTGCTTGTGGCCACTGATTTTTCAATAGTGCGAGGCGAGGACTCGCTGTCCAGGGCCGCGCTTTCGGGGAGGCCATTCCTGTGGCACGCCTATCCACAGGATGACGCGTACCAGCTGGTCAAGGTGCGAGCCCTCCTTGAGCGCATGGCCCCATACTTTGCGCCAGACCTGTTTGCTCCATTGCGCGAAACCTTCATTGCCTTCAACGACAGGACGACCGATGGGCCGCATGTGATCGGCACCGAATCGATACTGCCGGTGCTGCAAGCCGCTTCCAGCCTGCAGACAGGCTTTGCGGGTTGGTCAGCTGTCCTGGCGTCCAACGGCAACATGGCCGCGCACCTGATGACATGTATCCACAAGATCGTATAGAATAGCCTGCAAAGGCAATCGATCGAGCCGATTCATGTGATTCCGGCAAGAATCGGCCGCAATCCACAGGTGTAAGGAACACTCATGTTAGTAACTTCTCAGCTTCGCGTAGGATCAATTTTCAAGGTAGGCAAGGATGTGCTCGTTGTGCAGCGCATGCTCGGGCAGAAGGGCGGACGCAATGGCATGGTCACCAAGATGCGCGTCAAGAACCTCCTGACCGGTGGCACCTCCGACCTTGGCCTTGATTCAGGCGAGAAATTCGACGAGGTCGATCTGGATCTTCACAATATGAAGTTGTCATACATCGATGGCGATACCTATGTCTTCCTCGACCAGACATCATTCGAGCAGTATGAGCTTGCCAAGGATGATCTTGGCGACAATGCCCAGTACCTTACCCCCGAAGATGATTTTGATGTAGAGATTACCTTTTACGAGGGCAAGCCGGTTGGCGTAGTCCTGCCCATAGCGATAGACCGCACCATCACCTATTGCGAGCCAGGCATCAAGGGCGACACCTCGGGCAAGTCCACCAAGCCAGCGACCCTGGATTCAGGCTACGTGGTGCAGGTTCCGCTGTTCTGCGATATCGGCACCAAGATAAAGCTCGACACCCGTGACGGCTCCTTCATCGAGCGCGTAAAGTAGACTCCCTACCCGATGTATCGAATGCCCGTCCGTGCATACCACGGATGGGCTTTTTTTTCCCTATGCCCCTTGGCCCAGAAAGAATTTGTCCAGGGCAAGGGCAGCGCCGCCCAAAGCTGGCAAATCTGGATCCAGCCCGGAACGCCGTATCTCGCAGGGGCGCTCGTTTGACTCCACGCGCATGGCAATCTCGTCAAAGAGCGTGCCCGAGCGAAACGGCGCACCGTAGAGCGTAACGACGGACGGGTCACAGACTTCTATGGCGTTTCCTATGGCGCGGGCAAATCGGGTAGCCAGGGTCGCGAAGGCATGATGATCATGTGCCTCCAGCATAGAGCATAAATCCTCTACACGCCCACCACGAAGACCCATCGTATCGGCAAGCGCTCGGGCTGAAACCAACGACTCGAGGCATCCCCTGCGGCCGCAATAGGCGCAGGGAGGACCGTCATTCTCCACAAGCGTATGCCCGAGTTCACCGCTGCGGAAGTGAGCGCCAGGCCAAGGAACGCCGCCGACCGCCCACGCGGCTCCGACTCCTGGCCCATACTTGACGAAGAGTAGGCCTGCCGGAGACGAGGTCTTGGCATCGGTCAGAAGCAGTTCGGCCAGCGCAAGTGCCCGTACGTTGTTGTCAACGGCGACCGGCACGCCCAGTGCCCGCTCAAGCGGCTCACGAAGATTGATTGGTCCTGGCCACAGTCTTGGTTCGCGGAGCGAGACGCCGGCGTCCGAGTCGACACGGCCCGTTACGACGATGCCGGCACCCAGAACCGCAGCCCCGTGCGCCTCCGTGGTCAATTCGGCCAGCGCATGGCTGACGTGCATGACAAGGGCCGATTCGATAGCCATGGCGTCGCTTTCATTCGAGGAGGGCGATGGAAGGTTGCGGACTCCCAGCACGGCCCCGGACAGATCCGCAAGCACAATCTGCAGTCGCTCAGAATCGGCGCCTATCCCGACGACGCATGCGGCGTCCGAGCGGATATGCATGAATATCTTGCGCCGACCTACGCGGCCATCTGCCTCCGAGGCCGCGCCCTCAGCCACGAGTCCATCGGACAGCAGCTCGTTTATGAGGTACGTAACCGATGCGCGGGTCAGCCCGAGCTCCTTGGCAAGGTCGTTGCGGGCAATGCTGCCGTGCCGGTGCATTAGTCGCAGGATGCCAGCCCGATTGCGCTTTCGCAGGTCAGGTGAACTGAAACCATGAGGCGTCATGTCCGGACACTCCTGTGGTGATCACTTCTATGGTCTGATTCAGCACGTCTCATCGAGTCCTCCAAGGCATGTATTCATTGCCTCGACCTGTAGTATATCGGCATCATAGCATACTCGCCGATATATGTTAAAGTATTTAACAAATACGGATAGAAACCACTTGTCTAAACCAAGCATAGTGATATAATAAGTTAAAGGTTTTAACAGATTGGAGTCTATATGGCCTTGAAAGAAGCTAAGCTGTTCGACGCGCGGGAGAGCCGTGCCGTAATGCGGGAAATTTTCAATCAGAGCAGCTCGAACCTCGAGCTGCTGTCACTTGCCGAGCTGGAGATAGTGGACGCGCGCATGACGAGCCTGTGCCACAAGCACGAGGAGACGCTGATATTCAACATCGGTGCCGCCGTCACGGTCGAAGTCGAGGGCAAGGCGTACAAGCTGGCCCATTACGACGTGCTCTATATTACGCGCGGCGCTGAGTTCGCTGTGCAGGCCGGCTCGGAGCCTGGCAGGCTCTATATGTACCGGGCCAAGGCGGAGAAGGAGCATCCAGTTCAGCACATGCAGTGGAACGCACTGCGGGATGATCCGACCAGGATCAGGCTCCTGAAGCGCAAGAAGGTCCACCTGATGTTCGATGTCGCGGAACAGTCCGATCGATTCATGGCTGGCTACACCTTCTATGAGGATCACTCGCGGGCCTGGCCGCCGCACAACCACACCGATCAGGAAGAGTGCTACTCGTTCATAGAAGGCAGCGGCGCCATGGAAGTGTACCCTGACGACGAGAACATGTTCTTCGTCAAGAAGGTCGAGGTTGGCTCCCATGTTACCATTCCGCTGCTCAACTACCATCCGGTGTTCAGCCACGACGAGCCGCTGTGCTTCATCTGGTGCATAGCCGGCGAGCGATACTGGGTTGGCGACAAGAGCAAGGACTTCATGGATGGCACCGCCTCCAAGGTGACGACATGACGACAAGATCCCCGGAGACTCCAGCCACGGCGGCGGAACTCAAGCGGTTGGTCGTGTTGTCCAACGCCGTTCGCAGGGGCTGTCTGGAATCGATAGCGTCATTGGGCGTTGGCCACATAGGCGGCTCGATGTCGGTTGTGGAGACGCTGGTCATGCTGTACTTCAGGCACATGCGCCTTGACGCCTCCAATGACAAGGCGCTGGACCGCGACATGTTCGTGCTGTCAAAGGGACACGCAGGTCCCGCGCTCTACGCAGCGCTTGTCGAGAAAGGTTTCGTCAAACGCGAACTCCTTCAGACACTCAACCGTGGCGGCACTTCGCTGCCGAGCCACGCAGACCGCAAGCTGACACCAGGCGTAGACATGAGCACCGGCTCACTCGGCCAGGGCTTCTCCGCCGCAACAGGCATAGCTCTTGGGCTCAGGATGGACGGCCCAAGGCCGGACGGAAGCATGCGTCGATGCTGGGCCATCATCGGTGATGGCGAAAGCGACGAGGGGCAGGTCTGGGAAGCCGCTGCCTTTGCCGCGCACTACAAGCTTGACAACCTGATAGCGTTTACCGACTACAACAAGTTCCAGATCGATGGTTCCACCGACAGCGTCATGGGGCTCCGCGACCTGGCCGACAAGTGGCGCGCCTTTGGCTGGAAGGCCATCGAGGTCGATGGCCATGACCTGGCAGCGCTCGACAGGGCAATACTCGAGGCGCGCGCATCGCACGGTCAGCCGGTAATGATAGTACTCGATACCATCAAGGCCAAGGGCATACCCGCATTCGAGGGCAAGGCCGAGAGCCACAACGCGCCATTCGGGCCAGCCGAGCTGGAAGCCGTACTCAAGGCGATGAACACCGAGGGGGCCATCAATGGCTGACAGGGAAATGAGGGCCGTCTATGCCCAGACGCTGGTGCAGCTTGGCGAGCACGACCCGCGCATCTGTGTCGTCGAGGCCGACCTCGCCAAGGCGACCGGCACGGGGCCATTCGCCAAGGCCTACCCGGATCGCTTCTTCAATGTTGGCGTCGCCGAAGCAAATCTTGTCGGCGTTGCTTCTGGACTGTCAGCCACCGGCAAGAAACCATTCGCAGCCACGTTCGCGTGCTTCGCCAGCCGCCGAGCATACGACCAGTTCTTTCTTTCGGCCAACTATGCCGGGCTCAATGTCGTGCTGGTCGGCACCGACCCTGGAGTCACCGCCGCGTACAACGGTGGCACGCACATGCCGCTCGAGGACCTGACACTGATGCGCGTGATTCCGGGCCTCGTTATCGTAGAGCCATCCGATCCTGTATCGCTTGAGGCGACGGTACGCATGGCGGCCAAGCGGTCGGGCTGTACCTACCTGCGGCTCCAGAGAAAGCCCGCGCCGGACCGCTATCCGGCGGGCGAGCGCTTCGAGTTCGGCAAGGCCAAGGTGCTCAGGAAGGGCGATGATGCCACCATCGTGGCGCTTGGCGCGCTGATGGTGGGCGAGGCGATGAGGGCCGCTGATATGCTGGCCGCGGAGGGCATCAAGGCGGCGGTCATAGATGCGTTCACGCTGGCCCCGCTGGACAAGGCCGAGATCCTTAAGCACGCCAGGGCCAGTGGCCGCGTGGTGACCTGCGAGAATCACCGCATTACCGGAGCCCTTGGCGGCGCGGTGGCGGAACTGCTCGCCGAGGCCGGTGTGCCAGCCAGACTGGCCAGGATTGGTGTAGGTGCCGAGCAATTCGGTGAAGTTGGCACCCAGGACTGGCTGGCCGAGCACTTCAAGCTGACCGCGCCCCACATAGTCAACGCCGTCAAGAGTCTTTGATTTCCATTGTGCCACCGGGCGCGAGGCCAGGCCTGGGCGTTCCGGTTGGCATTGCCAATCCCACTCTTCTTCAAGGAGCAATCATGAAACTTGCCATAGCATCAGATCTTTCAGGCTTTCCACTGGCGCGGGAGATAGTCAAGCATATCCAGGAGAACCGCAAGGATATCGAACTCCTGGATTTTGGCATCGAGAGTGCCGACGCTCCGCAACCCTACTTTGTGCAGGCGCCCAAGGTAGCGCGCGCGGTGCAGAATGGGCAGGCCGACAAGGGCATCCTGATATGCGGCACCGGCCAAGGCATGGCCATAGTTGCCAACAAGCACAAGGGCGTATACGCGTGCGTCGTCGATGACCTGTTCTCCGGCGAGCGAGCCAAAATAGTCAACAACGCCAATGTGATAACGATGGGCGGCTGGATAACCGCTCCATTCCTCGGAACGCAGATAGTCGACGCCTGGCTGGCCGTCGCGTTTACCCAGAAGATGGAGTTCAAGAAGGACTTCCTGACCAACGCGTTCAACAAGGTCGTCGAGCTGGAAGGCGAGAACTTCAAATGAGCGACAACGAGACAATCATAGCGGCCTGCATGGCCAGGGCCAGGGCGGCGCAGGCCGTGGCCGCCACCTGGGATCAGGCCCGCATCGACGAGGTCTGCGTCGCGGTAGGCTGGTCGGTATACAACGACGACAACATAGCCGCCCTGGCCGCGAGCGCCGTAGAGGAAACCGGCATGGGCGTGGTGGCGGACAAGATAACAAAGCACAAGAACAAGGTGCTCGGCGTGCTCCGCGACATACGCACGGCCAAGACCGTGGGCCTCATCGAAGTGGACGAACAGCGCGGCATACGCAAGTATGCCAAGCCTGTCGGCGTCATTGGCGCCCTTGCTCCGGTGACCAATCCGACGGCAACCCCCGCCTCCAATGGGCTTTCAATCCTGAAAGGGCGCAACGCCGTCATATTCGCCCCTCATCCAAAGGCCAAGAAGTCAACCGGCATGGCCGTCGCCTTCATGAGACAGGCCTTGAAGAAGGTTGGCGCACCCGAGGATCTTGTCCAGGTCATAGAAGAGCCCAGCGTCGAACTGACGCAGGAACTGATGCGACAGGTTGACCTCGTCGTCGCCACGGGCGGAGGCGCCATGGTCAAGGCAGCGTATTCCTCCGGTACACCCGCCTATGGTGTGGGGCCAGGCAACGCCGTCCAGCTACTGGCCGAAGACGCCGACCCGGTGGACGCGGCGGCAAAGATAGCCGTCAGCAAGGCCTTTGACAACGCGACCAGCTGTTCAAGTGAGAACTCTGTCGTAGCGCACGCCTCTGTCTATGACGCCTTCGTCAAGGCCATGCGGGCCAACGCTGGCTACCTCTGTTCACCGGAAGAAAAGGCCAGACTGCGGTCATGGCTGTGGGTGGCCGGCAAGGACGGCCACGAAGGCCTCAATCCAAAGATAATAGCCAGGACCGCCATAACCATAGCCAAGGATGCAGGCTTCGCCGTACCGGATGGCACCAGGTTTCTGATGGTAGAGGCGAGCGACACCCCCGAGAACGAGAAGTTCACCCAGGAGAAGATTTCCCCGGTGCTGACCCTCTGGAAGTGCTCATCATTCGATGAGGGGCTTGCTACCGTGGTGCGGATCTGTGACGCGTGCGGCACCGGCCACAGTTCAGGAATATTCAGCTCCAGGAATGACTACATCGAGCGCATGGGTTTGACAATGCATTCCAGCCGCATCATGGTGCGGCAGGGCATGGCCTCCGGCAACGGCGGCACGTTCGCCAACGGCATGCCCAGCACGGTCACGCTTGGTTGCGGCACATGGGGTGGCAATATCACCACGGAGAATATCCATTGGAAGCATTTCATCAACGTTACGTGGCTTTCACTGCCGCTGGCGGCCAACCGACCAACCGATGAACAGATTTTTGGCGCCTATCTGGCCAGGTACGGGAAGCACTGAAGGCTGTTGTCTTGCGGCGGCACATGTCACCGGAACAAGCATTGAGTAGGGGCACACTATGAAGTTGTTTGAATACCAGGCCAAGGAGGCCTTCGCCGCGGCTGGCATAGCCATCCCGAAATCGGCCCTGGCCATGGACGAGGCTACGGTGGTATCGGCGGATGTGGGCTGGCCGCGCGTGCTCAAGTCGCAGGTCCTGCGCGGTGGGCGCGGCAAGGCGGGCCTGGTCGTACTGGTCCGTGAGGCCGGCGCCGCCGGCAATGAGGCGCGGCGCCTCTTTGCCTCGGAGCACAAGGTACAGCGCATTCTGGTAGAAGAAGCCGTGTCATGTACGCGGGAAGTATACCTCGCAATAACACTGGATCCGCTGACCGGAACGGCACTTGTACTCGCGTGCGCCGAGGGTGGCGTGGACATAGAAGAGCTGGCAAAGACGGCTCCAGAACGAATCAGCAGGCAGTCCATAGACATGCTCGAAGGACTGCGGCCATTCCAGGCCAGAATCATTGCCTATGGTCTGGGGCTGGACGGCAAGGAAGCCAGGAGCGTAGCAGCGGTCATGGAGAAGCTATGGCAGGTTTTCCGCTCCCACGATGCCGAACTGGCCGAGATCAATCCGCTGTTCCTGCTAGCCAATGGTTCGGCGGTGGCTGGCGACGGCAAGCTGGCCATCGACGACAACGCGATGTTCCGCCATCCCGAGCTTGAGCCTGGACGCGATTACTACGACTCCGACATAGCCTATGAGGCCGCCCAGGAGGGCATACCATACCTGCAGTTCGATGGCGACATATCGCTGATGTGCGCCGGCGCCGGACTTACGACGACAGTCTACGATCTGGTCAACTACGAAGGTGGCAGCATAGCCAACTACCTGGAGTTCGGCGGTCCCAACTATCGCAAGGCTGTCCGGGCCATGGAGCTGTGCCTGGGCAACAACCCCAAGGTCGTTCTGATAGTCACCTTTGGCACCATAGCCCGCGCCGACGTGATGGCTACCGGCATAGCCGAGGCCATAGCCAAACTCAAGCCGCGGTGCCCCATAGTCGCGTGCATACGCGGCACCGGCGAGGAGGA
This sequence comes from bacterium, assembly GCA_035530295.1. Taxonomy (GTDB): domain Bacteria; phylum Spirochaetota; class Spirochaetia; order Treponematales; family UBA12059; genus SZUA-370. The sequence continues at coordinate 526,394 of DATKVB010000003.1, forward strand.
AGCACAGGCCACGCTGCGGGCGGCTGGACTCGAGCCGCTATCCGACACCGAGGAAGCCGTCCGTTCCGCCGTCAGGCTGTCCAAAGGAGGCACGCGGTGAGCATATTCATCGACAGAACCACAAAGGTGCTGGTCCAGGGCATTACCGGCTCCGAAGGCGCTTTCTGGACAAAGCACATGATCGATTGTGGCACCACCGTGGTCGCGGGCGTGACGCCTGGCAAGCAAGGCCAGATCGTCGAAGGCGTGCCAGTGTTCAATACCGTGCGTGCCGCTGTGGCGGCGACCGGTGCCGACGCTTCGATGATATTCGTTCCGCCGCGCCTGACCATGGATGCCGTCATGGAGGCTCTGGATGCCGGGATCCGCACCATCGTGACCGTCGCCGATGGCATACCGCTGCACGAAGCGGCGATGATACGGGCCGCCGCGCTCAGGTTCGGCGCACGCATCGTTGGCGGCAACACATCCGGCGTCATCAGCCCCGGACAGGCGATGATGGGCATGTTCCCATTCTGGATAGAGCGCGTCTACAAACCGGGCCGGATCGGTGTCATGACACGATCAGGCTCACTGACCAACGAGGTTACGGCGATGGTCGTCAAGGGTGGCTATGGCGTGTCCAGCCTTATCGGTGTCGGTGGCGACCCGATTCCCGGTAGCCGCTTTGCCGAATACCTGCCGGATTTCCAGGCCGATCCCGATACGGACGCCGTGGTCATCATAGGCGAGCTTGGCGGCACGATGGAAGAAGAAGTGGCCGAGGCAATACGTTCCGGATCGTTCACAAAGCCGCTTGTCGCCTTCATCGGCGGCAGGACCGCCCCGGCTGGCAAGCGTATGGGCCATGCTGGCGCCATCAGCTCTGGAGGCTCGGGCTCGGCCTTGGACAAGGCGCGCCTCCTGGAGAGCGTCGGGGCGCTGGTCGCCGACAGACCGGCAAAGGTTGGCTCGCTCTTGGCGACTGCCTTGTCAGGGCACAGGCCCAGTGCGGGCGGCAACCGATGAACCACCCGAATCAAAAGAAACAGCACCCGGTATGGCAGCGCCTCATCGTGCTTGCCATAGGCATAGCCCTGTTCATGACCATACTGCTCCTGCCCGGTGCGGGACAGCCACGCGGCACCGTGGCGCTCACCGTCGCGGGCCGGAGAGCTCTGGCTTCACTGGCATTCGCGCTGGTGCTCTGGGTTGGAGAGGCGCTGCCGTTCCATATTACTGGCTTGTTCACGATGACGCTGATGGCTGTGCTCGGAGTATCGACATGGCCGGACCTCGTCAAGACAGGCTTTGGTGACGAGTCGATCGTATTCTTTATCGGTGTCCTGTCGCTCGCCGCCGCCATGGGCAAATCGGGGCTGGCCGCGAGGCTTGGTCGCGGTGTATTGCGACTGACCGGTGACTCGACCCGCGCCATCATCTTTGGCTTCCTGGTCGCGGGAGCCTCTCTGGCCATGTGGGTAACGGCTCTGGCCGCCGCGGCCCTGATGCTGCCTCTGGCGCTTGGCCTCTTGCAGGCCGAGGGCGAGGCACCGGGAACCAGCCGCTTTGGCCGGTCGTTGATGATGGCGGTCGCATGGGGCCCGCTGATAGGTGCCTGTGGGACCCCGGCGGGTTCCGGATCAAACCCGGTCGTCGTACGATTCATGGCCGAGCTGGCCCATTTCAACCTTGGATTCATTGACTGGATGGCCTTTGGCATTCCCGTCGTCATACTGTTGCTGCCGGTCGCGTGGTTCGTCATAACCGCCATATCGCCTCCCGAGCGACCGCGCCTGGCCAATGCCGCCAGTCTTGGCGCCGAAACCGCTGCGACCACGGCAGCATCGCAGCGGGACGAGTACGCCGTCGCCATTGTGTTCCTGGCCGTCGTCGTGCTGTGGCTTGCCGCCCCGCTGATTGGCAAGGCAACCGGGTTCAGCCCCAGCGTAGGCTTCGTCGCCGTGCTCGGCGCGGCCGCGCTGTTCTTTCCAGGTGTCACCTCGTTCCGCTGGAAAGATATCGAAAAGGACATAGACTGGGCCGGCGTCATGCTGATAGCGACCGGCATCGCGCTGGGAACGGCGCTGTACAAGTCCGGAGCGGCCGCATGGGTGGCCCAGATAGCCTTCGGCGGTATAGGTGGGTTGTCTCCATTCTGGCGCATCGCGGCAGTCGTCATTGGCGTGCTCGCCGTCAAGGTGGTGTTCTCTTCGAATACACTGACCGGTACGATCATCGTGCCGCTGGTGCTGTCGCTCGGTCCCATCATCGGCATCGATCCGCGACTATACGCGCTGGCCGCCGGATTCGCGGCCAACCTCGCGGTGATACTCGTGACCACGAGCCCGGTCAATGTGCTGCCCTGGTCAACAGGGTATTTTTCGATCAGGGACATGCTCAAGACGGGCCTCGTATTCGCGCCGTTGGCGGCACTCGCCATCGCCCTCGTGTTCAGCCTGGTCGGTGGGGTGTACGGGCTCTTGTAGCATGCTGGCGTCTACAATAGCGCGGCGCTATCGGTAACAATCCTTGGCAAGTGGTTCAAGCTTCCGGCGATCGGCTATGACGAGGCGTCCGCGCCGCGCCTCCAGTATGCCCTGATCGCGGAAGTTGCGCACCACCCGGCCAAGCTGACGATAGCTGGCGCCGAGAAGATCGGCCAGTTCTCCGAGGTCGTGCGTAGCGCATGGGACGGAAGCCGCCATGGTCGAATGATCATTGTCGTCCATAGTTGCCAACAGGTAGCCGGCCAGCCTGTTCTCCACAGGATACCGCAGGTTTATGGCTGCCGCGACATTGGAGTCGGCCAGCTTCCTGCCCAGACGTTCGCATATCCGCGTCAACAGCAGAGCGTTGTCGGAGGCGCGCTTCTTTATGATATCGGACCGCAAGCCCAGGCACAGGGTATCCGATATGGCGACCACATCCATCAGATATCGATCAAGAGCGAAAAGTTCCAGGTCACCGAGCATGTCAAAGGGACGATAGAACCGGATCAGCAGCGACGTGCCGTTTTCCATACGGCTATAGACCTTGGCTTTTCCTTCTACGAAGAAGAGTAACCAGTCAACGGGATCACCCGCGTTTATCAGGTACTCACCGCTGTGCCGCCGGATTGGCTTGAGTTCGTCTATCAGGTCAGGCGACAAGAGCTCGCGCAACGCGTAGCGTTTGATGTAAGTCTCGATGTCATCCATGCCGAGTTCTCCTGTGCGCTTCTAGTGTTGTACGATAGGACATATGTCCTAGGATGGCAATCGCTGAAGACTGATACTGGGGCACACATGGAGGATACTGTGCACTACCTTCTTGCTCCCATGATAGGAGTCTTGATAACCGCTATGAACGCCATCAATAGCCGGTTCTCCACAGAGGCGGGCAACCTGCGCTCCATCCTGATCGTGCATCTGGTTGGCCTTGCAGCCGTCAGCCTTGTCATAGCGGCGAGGCGTGAACGATCAAGGCATGGTCGGCCGCCCTTGCACATCTACGCCGGCGGAATCGTGGGAGTAGGCACGATCTTTGCCTGTAATGTCGCGTACGCCAACATGGATACGTCACTGGCGGTATCGTTGTCGCTGATGGGACAGACCACCTTCTCGCTCTTTGTCGATACCACGGGATTCCTGGGCAGAAAGAAGTATCCACTAGGCCCTGGAGCCCTGCCTGGCTTTGCGCTTGCGCTGATAGGCATCATCGTTATTTCAGGATTCAGCTTCCAGAGCATCGCGTATGCGCCATTCGCCCTCCTGGCGGGAATGCTTCCCGCCTTCTCATTCATCCTCAACGCCCAGCTTGCCGGTAGCATAGGCATACTGCGCAGCACCAGGGCCAACTATGTCACCGGCTTCGCGACGACGCTGCTGATTGCCGTCCTGTGGAGCCTTTCCGGTTCGGCCTCAGGAGTCGGCTCGATTGATGGATTCATGGCCGCTGTTGCGAAGGCGGGCCCGGTACTGGCTCTTGGCGGCGGGCTTCTGGGCGTGATCATGGTCGGCCTGGCCAATTTCGTGTTTCCTCGGCTTCCGGCCCTGTATGCCACGCTCCTGATGTTCAGCGGGCAGGCACTGGCAGGCGTAGCCCTCGACTGGGTCTATCGGGGAGCCCTGGACATCCGCACCGTCATCGGTACGCTGACAGTCCTGGCGGGTCTGGGGCTGAACGCGGCCATAGCGGGCAGGCGGACCTCGGCTGGGACGAGCTGAGGGTGCCGGTCGCTCTGCCCGCCCTCGCTTGTCCCCGTTGGGGCGATACTGCTATACTCCGCCCGCGTTCTTCGGGACGACACCACCACCCCTCCCGCGCGCCATGCGGGAGCGAGGCGAGGAGCACAGCATGGCAGTACCAGAACAGACCAGAGAAGTGACCATGGACAAGATCACGTCGCTCGCCAAGCGACGCGGATTCGTCTTCCAGAGCTCGGAGATATACGGCGGCCAGTCTGGCGCCTGGGACTATGGTCCCCTGGGCATAGAACTGAAGAACCGCATCCAGCGATTCTGGTGGAAGGAGATGACCCAGCTCCATGACGACATCGTCGGCCTGGACGCCGCCATACTGATGCACCCCAGAACCTGGGAGGCTTCCGGCCACGTCGCCAACTTTACCGACCCCTTGGTAGACTGCAAAAAGTGCAAGCAGCGCTTCCGCGCCGACCTCATAGACCCGGACAAGCTGGCCGCCAAGGTATGCCCCGAATGCGGCGGCGAACTGACCGAGACGCGCAAGTTCAACCTGATGTTCAAGACAAACATCGGCCCGGTGGATGACGGCACCGGCCTCATATACCTGCGACCGGAGACCGCCCAGGGCATCTACGTGAACTACAAGAACATCGTGCAGTCAAACCGCATGAAGATACCGTTCGGCATCGCGCAGGTCGGCAAGGCCTTCCGCAACGAGATAGTCACCAAGAACTTCATATTCCGCACCTGCGAGTTCGAGCAGATGGAGATGCAGTACTTTGTCAGGCCAGGTGACGATGTCAAGTTCTTCGACTACTGGCGCGAGCAGCGCTGGGCCTACTACCAGAAGCTCGGCGTCGACATGGCAAAGCTACGCTGGCACCAGCATGGCAAGGACGAGCTGGCCCATTACGCCAAGGACGCCTACGACATCGAGTACGAGTTCCCCATGGGCTTCAAGGAGCTCGAGGGCGTGCACAACCGCACCGACTTCGACCTCAAGCGCCACCAGGAATATTCAGGCAAGGACCTCCAGTACATAGACCAGGACAACGGCAACGAGCGCTTCATACCCTACATCATCGAGACCAGTGCCGGGCTCACGCGCCAGCTCCTCATGCTCCTGTGCGACGCCTACCAGGAAGAGAAGGTCGCCGACAAGGGCAACGACGACGACTGGCGCACCGTGATGAAGTTCCATCCTGAACTGGCGCCGATAACCGTAGCGGTCCTGCCGCTGATGAAGAAGGATGGCCTTGCAGAACTCGCGCAGGAAATCCGACAGGCGCTCAAGCATGACTACGCCACCGACTACGACCAGGCCGGTGCCATTGGCCGCCGCTACCGCCGCCAGGACGAGGCCGGCACCCCGTACTGCGTCACCATAGACTATGACTCCAAGGAGAACGGCACCGTCACCGTCCGCGACCGCGACACCATGGAGCAGGAACGGGTGCACAAGGACGAGCTGTCGGCGTACATCAGGGGCAAGATCAAGAACTACAAGAGGAAGTGAAGAAGGTAGAAGAGGGGGAGGTCTCCCCCTCTTCAGGCGCGCGTAGCGCTAGAAGTAGAAGGTCAGGCAGGCGCGGGTGTTGCCACCACCCCAGTACGTGTCGCCGTCATCGAAGGTAACGCCGATCGCGTACTCGGCCGCGATGGATACCTGGGGCGCTATCGCCCATTCGGCCCCGAGCTGACCGCCGATGTCGAAGACGTTGGTTGAAGTACTAGTGCCGACGACCGCGCGATTATGTATACCCAGGCCAAGGTATCCGCCAGTATAGAGGGCGACGGGGCCCTTCTTGACCAGCGTATAGGAGAGGTTCGGGCGTATACCGAACAAGAAATTCTGGGTGTCTGTCGCAGAGGTATCATCGCCCGCAATGTACAGGGCAAGTCCAAGGCCGAACTTGTCCGCGACGAAGTACCTGCCACCGATGCCGTAATATGAATTCGTGGGTAGAGCGACCACCGTTCCACCCAATCCCAGATTGCCATTCCCCCCGATGCTGAATTGCAGCCCAAGAGCGCCCTTCGAGTCGATGACGGTGTTCTGCGCCGCGACGGAAACGACAAGGCCAAAGACCACGATCATAGTGAAAAGTAGTTTGCGCATAGGTACTCCTGCATGGAAACGATATTTGCCAGCTTCACTGGCACCTTTGCACGATAGTACGGTATCCACGAATGGGTCAATTGAAACTGATTCCCGGCCCACGCTGTGAACCCCCTGCCCAGACCGCGGAGCTATGATGAACCCTTCTGTCACCACCTGTTTTTGAACGCAATGAGATGGATTCAAGCTCTTTCGCGTATCTATGCAAAAGCACGGAATCCGGTATCGCTCCCCTGGAATTTGCTCTCGTATATTTGAGTTGGTGCCTCATAGTCATGTGAGGCCCGGAACCGTTGAATGCAGATACTGTCCAGGGTACGGTTAGCGCCGTCCATGCTGATCCGTATGCCATGGCCTTCGAGCGTGGCGGTGAAAGCCTCTGGCGTGAACTGGCTGCCCTGATCCGTGTTGAATATCGCCGGCACTCCGGGGTTTGTGATGGCCTCTTCAAGTACGGCGATGCAGAACTCAGAATCGAGCGTATTTGAGATCTGCCATGACAGTATCTTCCGCGACTAACGTTCAATGATCGCCGCAAGGTACCCATGGCCATCCGAAATTGGCGAAAGATGGCATTTTGGATTACAATTTAGCTCTGGTGCCTTGAAAAAGGCATTCGTCATATACATCAGGTTGAACGATTTGATCGCGAGGAGTTAAAAAAGAATGAATGAAAATAGTGATCACTTTCTATCTTCCAACAAAACTGGAGACGTCAAGAACGAGGAAAGACGCCGCCTGGAGCATGAAGGCACAGTCATGGATCGTGCCGCCAGAAAACATGCGGAAAGCGATACGCGGAGGTCTCACGAAGAGCTCCGGAACCTGGCGGCGCGCCTGCAGTCGGTTCGCGAGGAAGAGCGTCGGGCGCTCTCCCGCGAACTGCACGACAATCTGGGCCAGGCTCTCACGGCGATGAAGCTCGACCTGAACTGGATTGCCAAACGCGTTTCGCGTATCGAGGACAAGCCGCTCAAAAAGGAAATGCTCGAAAAGGCTCGCGAATTCAGGGTGCTCATCGAGGACGCCATCACGACCATCCATCGCATTTCCACCGACCTGCGGCCCTCGATACTGGACGAGGTGGGTCTCTGGCCGGCGCTCGAGTCGGAGGTATCGCGATTCGCTTCGCGGACCGGGATCGAGTGTGTGGCCCATCCGTGCACGACGCTTCACAAGTCGCTCGATGAAGGGGTGGCGTTGGCCATCTTCAGGATCGTGCAAGAGGTGCTTACGAATATCGCGAGACATGCCAAGGCTTCTGTCGTCGAGATCTCGTGCGCAAGCTCCGATACAGGCCACACACTCTCGATAGTCGACAACGGCCGAGGCATCACGACGGCCGAAGCCGAGAGTCCAGGCTCGCTCGGTCTGATCGGAATACGTGAACGCGCACGGGGATTCGGCGGGGAGGTTACCATCGCCCAGGCGGGTGACGCCGGCGGCACGAGGGTCAGCGTGAGGATTCCCGCTGATAGCATCAAGAAGGATACATGATCAGGGTCATTATCGCCGACGACCATGATGTCGTACGTCGCGGTCTCAAGGAAATACTCGAGGACGAACGGGACATGAAGGTCGTCGCCGAGGCCGCCACCGGGCGCGAGGCTCTCGACATCGCGTTGCGCCTGGAATGGGACGTGTTCGTCATGGATATATCGATGCCCGAAATGAGCGGTTTCGAGGTCATCGACATGCTGCGCCGGCACAGGCCGAAGACGGACGTCCTCTTCCTGAGCATGCATCCCGAGGAGCAGTTCGCCGTGCGCGCGCTGGAAGCCGGTGCGCTCGGATACCTCACCAAGGAATCCGCTCCCGAGGAACTCGTGAAGGCGGTCAGGACGATTGCTACAGGCCGTCGCTACATCGGCGGCAGGCTGGCGGAAGCGTTGGCGACCCGGCTCGTCGAAAACGACGCCCGCACACTGCACGAGCGACTCTCCGCTCGCGAATTCAGGGTCATGTGCCTGTTGGCCAGCGGGAAGACGACCACGCAGATCGCGCAGGCGCTTTTCCTGTCACCCAAGACAGTCGAGACATACCGCTCGCGCCTCATGGTGAAGATGGGCATGCATACGATCGCCGAGATAACACGGTACGCCCTGGAGAACCACCTTATTGGCTGATGGCCATACCCCTGTAGTGCTTTCCCCTACGCCATTTCAAGCATCCTCCTTATAACAATCCACGACCGCGCGGAGTACCCTTAAGATAGAATGTCCGCCGATGCCTCCGCGGATCGAAAGGGTGGAACAATGTCGGGTGTGGTCAATGACGACAACAAGGGCCGAATACCCGCGATCCTCGAATACGCGCGCAATATCATCGAATCGGCGCCGGTCGGTATCGTCACCTTCGACCAGTACGGGCAATGCGTATCGGCCAACAGGGCATCGGCGCGAATACTGGGAACCACGATAGAGAAGCTTCTCTCGCAAAACTATACGAATCTCCGGGCATGGAAAGACGCGGGGCTGCTCGATTCGGCTAACGTGACGATGACGACGGGACAGGGCCACCGTTCGCGCATCGACTTCAGGGCAGATCTGGGCCTGGATATACGGCTCGATTGCCGATTCGAGAGGTTCATTTCGGGCGGGCAACGCTACCTGCTGCAGGTCGTCTCCGAAGCGAAAGGCAATCATGATTGACCAGGCCATGGTGATCTTCTCACTCGACGATCAGCGCTACGCGCTGCCTCTCAAGCGGGTCCAGCGTTCCATACGGGCGGTGGCCATCACGCCGCTTCCGAAGGCACCGGACATCGTCGTTGGGATAGTCGATATCGGCGGTCTCGTCATCCCGGTGATCAACATGCGCCTGCGATTCAACCACGCGCCGCGCGACATCCAGCTGTCGGACCAGCTCATCATAGCCACGGCCGGGAAACGCACCGTAGCCCTCCTGGTCGACAAAACGACGGGAGTGCTCGAAGCCTCTCCGGATAGCCGTACGCCGGCCGTCGACATCGCACCCAGGCTTGAACCCATCGACGGTACGATCCAGGTCGGGGACGGGCTGATCCTGATACACGACCTCGAACGACTGCTCTCCCTGGAGAAAGAGACGGAAATCGATCGCGCCTTGAAAGGAGCCACCCCATGATAGAAGCGTATGACAGAACCCTCCTTGCCGAGGTCGGTGACCGTGTCGCCAGACGCATGGGCCTCTGCTTTCCCGAGGAACGCATGACCGACCTGGCCCGTGGACTCGTGGCGGCTGGCAGGGAGCTGGGCTTCGAACGACCCGAGACCTACGAGCATTGGCTCGCCAAGCCGGAGTTTTCGCCTAGCCAGGTTGCGGCGCTCGCGAGCCACCTGACCGTCGGCGAGACGTATTTCTTTAGGGATTCGGCCAGCTTTGTGGCGCTCGAGCGGGAGATCCTGCCGCCGCTCATCGCGAGCCGCGCCGACGCGGGCAGGAATCTGCGTTTGTGGAGCGCCGGGTGCTGTACCGGGGAGGAGGCGTACTCACTCGCCATCACCTGCGCCCGTGCGCTTCCGGACTTAAGCGAATGGAATGTGTCGGTACTAGCCACGGACATCAACCAGACGTCTCTCTCAATGGGCGAGACGGGCCTCTATTCCAAGTGGTCGTTCCGCTGCGCCCCCGGATTGCATCGCGAACGGTTTTTCTCTCCGGCGTCCGGGAATCGATCCGCCGTCGATCCGTCGATCAAGAAGATTGTCCATTTCGGCAACCTCAACCTGGCCGAGGACGCCTACCCATCACTGTGCAACAATACTAACGCGATGGACGTGATATTCTGCCGCAATGTCCTCATGTACTTCTCCCTGGAGCAGCAGAAGATGGTCGTGGAACGGCTGTATCGATGCCTGGTCGAGGGCGGCTGCCTTCTCGTCAATCCCGTCGAGGCCAGCGCCTCCCTGTTCCCGATGTTCTCCGTCGAGGACGGCGGCGGTTTCGCATACTACCGCAAGGCCCCGCGGCCTATCCGCGCCGGACGCCCCGCGAAACCAGCCGAGCCGAAACCCGTTGTTGCGCAGGCATATGCCCGGCCAATCCCGTCGCCTGAACCAGCGGCGACGGTCGCGCCGATTACGGAGGCCGCCAAAGCAGCGACTCGCTCGCTGTCAGCGGCGCCCGCTCCAGTTCTTAAAGACACAAACTACCTTGAACAGGCGCGGGATTGCGCCAACCAGGGCAACCTCAGCGAGGCACTCGCCTCGTGCCGCGACGCCATCGTCGCCGAACCGACGAGTATCGCCGCGCGTTTCCTGTACGCGATGATATGCGACGAGCTCAGCCTGACGGAAGAGGCGATCGAAGCGCTCGGCAGGGTCCTCTACCTCGATCAGGATTTCGTTCTTGCCCATCACGCGCTGGGCGGCCTCTACAGGCGGCTCGGCAGGAAGAAGGATTCAACGCGCCACCTGGAACTCGCGCTCCGACTCCTGTCCGCAGGCGGCGTGGACGAGGTCGTACCAGAGTCAGACGGCATGAGCCGTGGCCGTCTCGCGGAATCGGTTCGGGCCATGATTACCTAGGAGGACAGCGATGAACACGGAAAAGCGGGCGATCGATTGGGATGCGATCCATTGGCGGCTCGAAAGCGCCGCGGCCGCCGGCTCGGAAGGGCTCCGACGCGATCCCGAAGAGACCCGGCGCGTCCTCCGTGAACGGGCGCTCGCGGCGGCGATACCGGCGGCCAGGCCAGACGAAACTGAACGACTGGAGCTTCTGGTATTCTTCCTGGGGGGAGAAACCTACGGTATCGAGACGCGCCATGTCGGCGAGGTCTGCCACCTCAAGGACCTGACGGCGATCCCCTGCACGCCGCCATTCGTGGCGGGGGTGATGAACCTGCGCGGCCGCATACTGGCTATCGTCGACCTGAGCAAGCTTTTCGAGTTGCCGGCCAGGGGGCTTACCGAACTCAACCGGGTCATCGTGCTCGGCGAAGGCGACGACGAACTCGGGCTGCTCGCCGACTCCATCGAAGGGGTGCGTGCGGTGGCCGCATCTGACCTGCGTGAAGGGCTGCCGACGCTCACCGCCGTACGAGAGCGTTTCCTCAAAGGCGTCGCCGGGCAGGGCCTGGTTGTGCTCGACGGGGGGAGGCTGCTCGTGGACGACGTTCTCAGGGTCAACGAGCAGGGCAATCGATGAGGTGACTGATTTAATGGAGTAGACGGGAGGAATCAATGGGTGGGTTCAGGAATTTCAAGATGAGGACGAAACTGATACTTGGTTTTGGCGTCATATGCGCCTCGCTGATAGTCCTCGCCGCTGTCGGTTACGGCGCGCTCGCTTCGATGCAGAAGATAGAGCGAGAAGAAGTAGATCGGAGCGACGCGGCGGCGATGGAAGCCGTGCAGATCCGTTCCAACCAGAACCGCATCCGAGGCTCGATGCTCGAGTACATCATAGGCGAGGACGGCGCGGCCAGAGACGCTATCAGGCTCGAGATCGAGGATCGATCGAAGGACATCGCACTGGGCCTCGAACGTGTCAAGTCGTTTGTATCCAGCCGGGACCTTCCTGATACGCTCGCCTTGATTGGTTCGCTGGAAAAGGATCTGGCCGCCTACAGGGATGGGCGCGACGAGGAATTCAGGCTCATCAAGGTCGGCAGGGAGGGCGAGGCGCGCGTCCTGGGAGCCGGGGTGCAGGACCAGCGCTTTGAACAGATCCGCTTAAAACTGATGAGCATCGGCGAAGACCTCCAGAAAAATGCCGACGCGGCCGTGGTGGAATCGGGACGGCTGTTTACCATGACCATCCGGGTCTTCATCGCGGTGGCGATAGCGGCGACGCTGTTCTCCATCTTCATGGTATGGCTGATGAACCGCCTGACTGCGGCCCCGCTGCGGGAGATCACCGCCATCGCCGAACGCGTCGCCGCCGGCGACCTGACCGTGAGTATCGAATCGCGGAAGCGGTCGGACGAAGTCGGCGCGCTGCAACAAGCGTTCCTCACCATGATAGAAAAGCTGTCAGGATTCGCGTCGGCCGCCGAGCGCATCGCCGGCGGCGACCTGACCGTGACCATCGAGGCAGACGGTGAGTCGGACAGAGTCGACATGCTGCGGCGGGCGCTCCGCGTCATGATAACGAACCTGCGGGAGATGAACCGCGAACTCCGCGAGGGGTTCGGTGTGCTCGCGTCGTCGTCCACGGAGATACTCGCGACGGTCTCGCAAGTCGCCGCGAGCGCGGCGGAGACCGCGACCGCGGTCAGCGAGACGTCCACGACCGCGGAGGAGGTCAAGCAGACCGCCCATGTCTCCAACCAGAAGGCGATGGCGGTCCAGGAGAGCGCGCAGAAGGCGAGTGCCGTTTCGGAAAAGGGGAACGAGGCCGTCAACGACACCCTCGAAGGCATGAACCGCATCCGCGAGCAGATGGAGTCTATAGCCGAGACCGTCGTCCATCTCTCGGAGCAGGGGCAGGCGATCGGCGAGATAATCGCCGTGGTCAATGACCTGGCGGAACAGTCGAACCTGCTCGCCGTCAACGCGGCCATCGAGGCGACGCGGGCGGGCGAATTCGGCAAGGGGTTCGGCGTGGTCGCGCAGGAAGTGAAGAGCCTGGCGGAACAATCGCGGCAGGCGACCACACAAGTGCGCACCATCCTGATGGAGGTGCAGAAGGCGACGAGCGCGGCCGTGCTGGCGACCGAGCAGGGGACCAAGGCAGTGGCGCTCGGCGTAAAGCAGGCGGGCGACGCCGGCGAGTCGATCAGGGCGCTCATGAACAGCGTCATCGAGGCGTCGCAGGCGGCCACGCAGATCGCTGCGTCGAGCCAGCAGCAGCTCGTCGGCATGGACCAGATAGCACTGGCCATCGCCAACATCAAACAGGCCACCACGCAAAACATGTCAGGGACCAGGCAGCTCGAGGCCTCGGCGACCAACCTGCAGGAACTGGGCGTACGGCTGAAGGTTCTGGTCGAGCGTCAGCGCATAGCGACGTAAAGAACGGCAGGGGAATCGATGGACAGGAAAAAGGAAGAATTCCTCGGGCGCCTGCGGGAAACGTTCAGGGTCGAGGCGGCAGAGCATCTGGAAGTCATCGCCGCCGGCATCGTCGCGATGGAGCACGCGGACGACGCCGAACTCGCCGCGATAGTGGAACGCGTTTTCAGGGAGGCCCACTCGCTCAAGGGCGCCGCGAGGTCGGTGAGTCTGCCGGAAGCGGAGGCGCTGTGCACGGAACTCGAGAGCATCTTTTCCGCGATGCAGCGCAAGGCCATCGCGTCGTCAAAGGATATGTTCGATGTCATCCACGTATCCATCGGAGTTCTTTCGACCCTGTGTCTGAACCCCGGCGCCCCCCTGCCGCTGGAGATCGATGAAAAGTTGAAACAGGCACTCGCGGCGATCAGGCGCGTCATCCCCGAGGCGTCTGACATGCGGGTTTCCGCTCCGGTGGCGGCCGCGCCAACGATCGCCAAACCATCACCGGGCATCAACCCGATCGGAATCAAAACCGTCGTATCGATCGCGGCCGAAAGCGTTCGCGTCCCGACCAGGAAGCTGGGCGCCATATTGCTCGAGGCCGAGGAGCTCGTTGGCGCGAGGATAGTCGCGAACGCGCGAGCGGCCGAGCTGCGCGCGCTCGCCGCCGACCTGGCCGATTGGAACCAGCGGCGCGTCCACCGAACGGCGCGGTCGCGGCGAAGCGGTGAAACGATCACCGTATCGGAACTGCTCGACACCGAGGCGCACTACACCAAAACGCTCGAGGGCTCGCTGAAGAAACTGGCCGGTTCCACGCAGCAGGACGCGCTTTCGCTGGCGGCAATCACCGACAGACTCCTTGAGGACGCCAAAAAGCTAGTCTTGATGCCGTGCTCGTATCTGTTTGGCCACCTTTCGATGGTGGTTCACGACCTGGCGGGGGAACAGGGCAAGGAGGTGGATCTCCTGGTCCGGGGGGAGGACATCGAGATCGATCGTCGCGTGCTCGACGAGCTCAAGGATCCGTTCAACCACCTGTTGCGCAATTGTGTCGATCACGGCATCGAGAAACCTGAAGCGCGTAAGCAACACGGGAAGCCCAGCCGCGGCTCCATCACGATCACGGCAAGATCGATCGAGGGCAACCGCGTTGAGTTGACGGTGGCGGACGATGGTTCCGGTATCGACTCAGGCAAGATCAAGGAAGCAGCCGTCAGGCTCGGTATGATGGATGCCTACGAGGCGCGACGGATGAACGAAGCCGATGCTCACAAGCTCATCTTCCGTTCCGGGCTGTCGACGAGTCGGATCATCACCGACATGTCCGGCCGGGGACTGGGGCTGGCGATAGTCCGCGAGAAGGTCGAGAAGCTTGGCGGAGCGATATCGGTCTCTTCGATACCGGGCGACGGCACGGTATTCAGATTGCTCGTGCCATCGTCGCTCGCGACGTTCCGCGGCGTATTGGTCGAGGTCGCCGGCGGGAATTTCGTGATCCCCACGGCCAACGTCGCTCGTGTGGGCAGGGTCAAGCCGGACGATATCAGCAAGGTCGAGAATAGACGGATGTTGAGCCTGGACCAGGGCCCCGTATCGCTCGCGCGCCTGCGGGACGTCCTTGAGTTGTCGGGACCGGACCGGAACGGGAACGGCGAGACTCTCCCTGTGGTGTTGGTACGAGCCGCGGGGCGCCAGATAGCGTTCATCGTCGACGGGATACAGGGAGAGCGGGAGGTGATGGTCAAGAGCCTGGGCGGTCATCTCGCCCGGGTCCGGAACGTCGCGGGCGCCACCATCGCGAGCAGCGGAGCCGTCGTTCCTATACTCAACGCCGCTGACCTCGTCGAATCCGCGATAACGCTCGGCGAACCGGCACCGCTCGACGACAAAAGCGGCGTCGAGGTCGAGCGTCGCGGGCGCCTGCTCGTCGCCGAGGATTCGATCACGGCGCGGACCATGCTGAAGGGCATCCTCGAGGGAGCAGGGTACGACGTGAAGACGGCGGTGGACGGTATAGACGCGCTCACGGAACTCAAGACGGAGTCTTTCGACCTGCTCGTCTCTGACGTCGACATGCCCCGTATGAATGGGTTCGAGCTCACCTCCAGGGTCCGCGCGGACAAGAAACTCCATGAGCTGCCCGTCGTGCTCGTCACGGCCCTGGGATCGGCGAAGGACCGGGAATACGGTATCGAGGTCGGTGCGAACGCCTATATCGTCAAGAGCGATTTCGACCAAGGCAACCTGCTGGAAATCATCCGGCGGTTCCTGTGATTCGACGAATTGAGTCGCTGATTATATCGGAGGAATAATGATAAACGTGCTCGTGGTCGAAGACTCACACGTGATACGCGACTACCTCGTCTATGTCCTGAGTTCGGACCCGGAGATACGGATCATCGACGCCGTCTGCAGCGGCGAGGAAGCGTTGGCGAGCGTCGAGAAGAAGCGGCCGGATGTGATACTGATGGACATCCACCTGCCGGGCATCGACGGTTTCGAGACGACCCGGCGAATCATGAGTTCGAATCCGATACCGATCGTCATTTGCACGTCCACCGCGCGCTTCGACCAGGTGCGCACGGCCATGCTCGCGCTCGAGGCGGGCGCGCTCACCGTGATGAAGAAGCCCGGCGGCTTCGGCGATCCGGACGCCGAGGCCGAGACCGCGGCCGTCATCAGTTCGCTCAAGCTGATGTCCGAGATCAAGCTGGTGCGACGCTGGAACCGGTCGATGGCCGCGGCTCCCATTATCGCGTCGCCGGTACCGGACTACGTCGAAAGGCATGATATCACCATGGTCGCCATAGGAGCCTCCACCGGAGGGCCCCCTGCCATGCTGGAAGTCCTGTCCGGTCTGCCTCCGGACTTTCCGGCGCCGATCCTCGTGGTCCAGCATATAAGCGCCGGGTTCACCGCGGGTCTTGTCGAATGGTTCGCCTCGGTTTCCAGGCTGCCCGTCCACCTGGCCGCCGAAGGCGACCGCCCCCTTCCCGGACACGTGTACGTGGCTCCGGACGACAGCCACATGCGTGTGGGTCTGGGAGGAGAGATCCGGATCGAGCGGGACGATCCGGTCAACGGCCTGCGTCCGTCGGTCGGAGTCCTGTTTCGTTCGGTAGTGGAACGCTACGGGCGCCGGGCGGCTGGCGTGCTCCTCACGGGGATGGGAAGGGATGGCGCAGAGGAACTTAAGTCGATGGCTGATACTGGCGCCCTGACCATCGCGCAGGACGAGGAAAGCTGCGTGGTGTTCGGCATGCCCGGCGAGGCCGTCAAGCTTGGCGCCGCGCGCTTCGTATTGCCGCCGGTCAAGATCGCCGAACTCCTGGGTATGGTGGTCCGGCGCGACGGGAACAAGGGGGGAAGCGATGTCTCATAGCACAAAAAAAATGAACGGAAAGGTCACCGTACTCATTGCGGAAGACAGTCCCACGCAGCTGGAATCGTTGCGTTTCATCCTCGAGGAAGCTGGCTTCTCGGTCGTCGCCGTGGCCAACGGCAGGGAAGGGCTCGAGGCGGCCAAGGCGAACCAGATCGACCTTGCGATCTCCGATATCATGATGCCGGAGATGGACGGCTACGCGTTCTGCCGGGCCTTGCGCGCCGACGTGTCGCTCCAGCACATGCCGGTGATCATGCTCACTTCGCTCACCGATCCGCGGGACGTCATCCAGGGGCTTGAATCGGGAGCGAACAACTTCATCTGCAAGCCATACGAAGCTCACGCCTTGCTCTCGCGCGTCCAGAACGTCCTCGCGAACCAGGCTATCCGCAAGACGTCGTCGAGCGAGATGGGCATCAACATCCAGTTTGCCGGGCAGCGCTTCTTCATAACGGCCGACAGACTGCAGATTCTCGATCTGCTGCTGTCGACGTACGAGAACGCGGTAAGCCGCAACCGCGAGCTCATAGACGCCCGTGACCAGCTTCGCGATCTGAACGAGCACCTCGAGGCGAAAGTAGCCGAGCGGACGATGAAGCTCGACGCGGAGATAGCCGCGCACAAACGGACGGAAGAAATGCTCGCCGCGCATATCCGCATCTCCGCGACATTCGGCACGGTTTCCAGTGATGAGCTGTACAACGAGGTACTGGGTATTATCCTGGAAATCATGGACAGCCCCATCGGCTTCTTCGGGTATTTCGAGGAGAACGGATGCATGGTCGTGCCCACGATGCTCCGACCGGCTGGAGACAAAGGCGAAACTCCTCATATTAAAATGAGGTTCTCGCGAAAAACATGGGGGAAGGGAGAATGGTCCCGCGCCGTCCGCGAGAAAAGGACGATCATGGCGAACGAACCGTACGCCGACATCTCCGAGCGGCATATCGCCATACAAAAATACGTTTCCGTACCGATCCTGCTCGGGGACGAAGTAGTCGGTCTCCTTCAGGTTGCGAACAGGGAAACGGATTATACCAAGGATGATGTCAGCACGTTGGAGGAGCTGGTCAGCCCGATCGCGCCGCTCCTCGAGGCGAGGCTGCAGCGGGAGAGGGCGCAAGAAGCGTTGCGGGAGAGCGAGAGACGGCTGAACGAGGCCCAGTCGCTCGGGCGTGTCGGGAACTGGGAGTATGACATCGACGAACAAAGTCTCACCTGGTCGGACCAGACGTACAAACTGTATGAGCGCGATCCGGCATCGGGACCACCGTCCGCCGAGGAGGAGGCGGCGTATTATTCCGCCGAACAGGCGCAAGCGCTGCGCGAGTATTCGCGGCTCGCCATCGAAACGGGCCAGGATCGGGAGTACAATATCGAGGCCAGGCTCCCTGACGGAGGGTTCCGTTTTTTCGCGGCCAGGGTGCATCCTTCCGGGGATGCGAAAGGCCGTGTCATCAGGTTGCTCGGCACGGTTCAGGACATCACCGAGCAGAAACGGGGCGATGAACTCAGGCGTGCCTCGGAGCTTCGCTACCGCCGCCTCTTCGAGGCGGCCAGGGATGGTATACTGATACTCGACGCGGATTCCGGGACGATCATCGACGTCAATCCCTTCCTGGCTGCCTTGACGGGTCACGTCAAAAAGGAATTCATGGGCAAGCATCTCTGGGAAGTCGGCGCGTTCAAGGATATCGATGCGTCCAAGGCCAAATTCGAGGAACTGCTGGCCAAGAAATACGTCCGATACGATGATCTTCCGCTGAAGTCAAGCGACGGACGGATGATCGATGTGGAATTCGTCAGCAACGCGTACACCGTGGACCATCATGAGGTGATCCAGTGCAACATACGCGACATCAGCGCGCGCGTACGCGCCCAGGAGGACGCGGTCAAGGCCTCCCGGGAATGGCAGCAGACATTTGACTCCATCGTTGATGTCATCTGGATACTGGACGATCAAAACCGTATCCTGAGGTCAAATAGAACTGCGGAAGGATTCTTCGACCGGACTATCACCGATATGATCGGGAAAGACTGCTGGGAGGTCGTTTTCGGAGCGGCGGAAGCGATTCCGGAGCAACGGGGTGCTCTTCTGAAGAAGTACCTTAAGCGCGAGACATCGATCGTCCGCCGCGGCGGACAGTGGCTCGAAATCACGGTGAACCCCATAATGAGCGCCGACGGGCGATACGATGGGGCGATGTTCGTCCTGTGCGACATTACCGAACGGAAGAAGATAGAGGAAGATCACGAACGCCTCGCAGAGCAGCTCCGGGCGTCGCAGAAGCTGGAAGCCATTGGCAGCCTCGCCGGCGGCATCGCGCATGACTTCAACAACCTGCTGACCGTCATCCTGAGCTATTCGCGTTTTGTGATCGAAGCCATGCCGGACGGTGAACCCATGAAGGAGGATCTCCTGGAGGTGAGGAGCGCCGCAGAGCGCGCTACGGCGCTCACGCGCCAGCTCCTCGCGTTCAGCCGGAAGCAGGTCCTGGAAGTCTCCCTGCTCAACTTGAACGAGATCGTGGCGGGGACAGACAAGATGCTCAGGCGGCTGCTCGGCGAGGACATCGAATTAAGTGAATCGCTGGAGCCGGGTCTAGGGATGACGCTGGCCGATCCGAGCCAGATCGAACAGGTGCTCATGAACCTCGTCGTCAACGCGCGGGACTCGATGCTCGAGGGGGGCAAGCTGACGATTGAAACACGAAACGCCGTGCTGGATGACGATTACGCGTCGTCGCATAGCGGCGTCAAGCCGGGCCGGTACGTACAGCTGACGATCTCCGACTCCGGCTGCGGCATGGACGAGCAGACCAAGGCCAGGATATTCGAACCATTCTTCACCACCAAGGGTCTGGGCAAGGGAACGGGCCTGGGCCTGTCTACGGTGTACGGTATCGTCAAGCAAAGCGGCGGCAACATCTGGGTATACAGCGAACTGGGACACGGGACGACGTTCAAGATCTACCTGCCGCTGGAATCGGGAGCCACTGCCGTGGAGGCCACCAAGATCGCGATGTTTTCGACAAGCTTGCGCGGGAACGAGACGATACTCGTGGTCGAGGACGAGGAAGCGCTTCGGAAGATAGCGATCAGGACGCTGGAAGCGGTCGGATATACGGTGTTGCTGGCATCGGACGGCGAAGACGCACTCAGAATCAGCGCTCAGTACACGAACGACATACATCTCGTCTTGACCGACGTGGTGATGCCGAGGTTGGGCGGGCGACAGCTGGTACAGAGACTCATGAGGAAGCGTCCGGCAATCAAGATCATATATATGTCCGGTTATACCGACGACGCGATCGTCAATCATGGCGTGCTTGACGCGGGGACGAATTTCATCGGGAAGCCATTCAGCTCAAAGGATCTGCAGGAAAAAGTTCGCAAAGTGCTGGATGAGGATGCGAATACCGCCATGCGCGAACGGGATGTATACACCGCTGATGAATACGACATGGTGCCATTCGACAAGGAAGCACTGCGGGCCCTTTCTCCAGCAATCCTGTCGAGTCTGCGCGAAGCGTCGATTGCCGCGCGATACGACGATATCGTACAGATAATCGGAGCCATCCGGATCGGCTCGCCCGGTCTTGCAGGCTGGCTCATGGAGATGGCGGACAAGTTCGACTACCAGGGCATCATCAATTCTATGGATCGTTAAGGCTACGGAGAACATGATCATGAATGCCGAACGAAGAGAGAGTATCCTGATCGTCGATGACGCGCCCGACAACCTGAGGCTGCTGTCGATTATCATCAAGCGCAACGGTATGATCCCCCGGCCTGTCACGCGTGGAAGGCACGCCATCGAGGCATCTGTGGTTGACCCTCCCGACCTCATCATCCTCGATCTCCTCATGCCGGATATGTCGGGCATGGACGTCTGTCGCTGGTTCAAACAGGACGAGCGACTGAAGCACATCCCGATTATTTTCATAAGTGGCCACCATGAAGCCGAAACGATTGTCGAAGCATTCCGCGTCGGCGGTGTCGACTACATTTCGAAGCCGTTCCAGGAAGAGGAAGTGATAGCCCGCATCAGGACGCACCTTCGCCTGAGCTTGTTGAATGTGAACCTGGAGTCCCAAAACGCGCAGCTCGAGAAGGTCATCGAAGAACAGGTGAAGACCGCTACCGAGTCGCAACTGGCGACGATCTTCGCTCTGGCCAAGATCGCTGAGACGCGCGACTCCGATACCGGACGGCATATAGAACGGGTGCAGACCTTCAGCAGGGCACTAGCGGAACAGATGCTCGCGATGAGGATGTATGCGACGCGACTGACGAGCGCCTTCATCGAAACCCTGTACCAGACAGCGGCCCTGCACGACATAGGCAAGGTAGGCATTCCCGACTCGGTCCTCTTGAAGCCTGGCAAATTGACCGACGAGGAATTAACCGTGATGAAGAGACATTGCGAACTTGGCGCCGACACGCTCGCCGTTGTGAAGAATCGGTACCCGGACAACCAGTTCCTGCGGATGGGCGTCGAGATAGCCCGCTCGCATCAGGAGAAGTGGGACGGCAGCGGGTACCCTGACAGACTTAAGGAGCAGAACATACCGCTGTCGGCGCGCATCGTTTCCCTGGCCGACGTATACGACGCGCTTACGTCCAACAGGTGCTACCGGAAGGCGCTGAGTCACGCGGAGGTGTGCCAGATGATCCACAAAGAGAGCGGGACACATTTCGATCCGGAAATCGTCACCGCCTTCGGAGCCATAGAGCACCGATACAGGCAAATCCGGACGGAACTGCGGGATTGACTCCCCGGATGAGCGCAGGGAAATATTGGTGGGATTTACCCGAGGGAACCGCGCCTTTCCCTTGTACGGCGCGTACCACTTGGGGCTTCCTGAAAGAGTCGCTGCAGGTAGTCCAGGGCAGGTTCCCGGTGCTTGATATCGCCATTCGGCCTGTCCTTGTCTGAATCCTGTGGAATGGTCCCGAAACAAGCTGGTTGAATGTCCTATTCCACCGATAGCCAAAAAAGTCACAAAGAAGATCCCTAAGGATCGCGCCAGGTTTCGCCGCACGAATGCGATCTGCTTGCGCAATGCCCTCCTGAGCGTCTGCTTCGTCCGTTTCCTTGAGTGCTTGAAAAACAGGAACTTGTTCCAATAATCCTGATGCCGCGTGGCTTTCAAAGGGCTTGGCTGACATGCTGGTCTCGGATCTTGCTGCCGGCGCTGCCTTTTCAATTATAGAACGGGAGGAACTGCAGAAGGTTCTGCAGGAACAGGAGCTCGCGCTTTCAGGCCTCGTGGACGAGCGGAGCATGCCTCGAATCGGCAGACTGCTTGGGGCGAACCTGCTTGTCTTTGGGTCGTACATAGCGAGGGGCGCAGAACTGCGACTCGACGCCAAGGCGGTGGAAGTGGAAAGTGGCACACTGGCGTGTACCGCGTCTGCGACGGGAACCGTCGACCAGTCACTGAACATGGAAAGGGAGCTGGCGGAGAAACTTGCCACAGGCCTTGGAGTCCCGCTGGCCCACACTGTCCCGGCTACGGCATCACTCAAAGCCGCAGAATCATACTACCGCGGCATCGAGTCGCTTGACGCCGGACGGTACACCGAGGCGGTGAATTTCTTCGGGCTTGCATCCCATGAAGACCCGACTTTCCTGAAACCGGGCAAGGGTCTTGAAGACGCCTACCGCTATCTAAAGGACTTCAGGAAGCAGCGCTACCAGCGGGAAATCAACAACCTCCTGGCCGATATATCCGAGCTGACCCGACGCATCAGCGCGCCCGTCTTCTATTCCTTTGGCGACATGGTCCGCGACCCACAGCGATTCGGATTCAAGAACGCGGAAGAGGCCAGTGGCTTCTACCGTGCTCATCCCAACGTACTGAACGGCAACATGCCCGTTGAAGCGACCTGGTTCTTGCAGTATTTGTTCCGCGATCTGGCTACAAAGGCCACGGAATACTTTGGCGACCATGACACCTCCGCCCACTCCCGGCGACAGATCCTTGCCCTGGCCGACGCGGCGCAGATGGCCTACCCGAAAGACCCATTCCTGGTAGAATTGATCTATCAGAAACTGCTGGTGTATAGGGAGACGCAGGACTGGCTCAATACGCGGGACATATGCGAGGTGATCATGGCGGGCTATCCTGATTACCGAATGATAGAGAGCGTGGAGGATTTCTATGCCGAGGCTCTGGAGAGATTGAAGGCCTCCCGGTAGGCCGCGGGCTACAGACATATAGAGAGCGGTAGTGGCGCGATCCAACACCTTGCGGGGACTCAACGAATACATGCTTGACAGCGGAAGCGGAAGGGCTGAGTGTCTTATCACACCCGAGGTGGAAAGATGCGTACCATGCTGGCATTCATACTGTGTTTCGTGTGCGTCATCACGGCGGTATCACAGGTGGCTCCGCCAGAATTCCAGCCACCAGGCGATGAAGACCTGAAGCTCGCGATAGGACAGACCGTCAGAATCAGGACCCGCGGTGGTGGCGCGTTTCAGGGCAATCTGTTTGGCGTCGGATCGGATAGGCTGGAGCTCGTCGACGGAGAAGGACAAATCGTTCAGATCGCTCGCGGCGAAATCTCCATGTTCGAGATTCTGGATCCTTCCAGAGACTCGGCCGCTTATTTCCAGGATGCCGCGAACAATCGCCTCATCGTAATGCCAACCGGATTCGGCATGGAGCCGCGTTCACTCCATGTCACGTCACAGGAGATTATCGCGGTGACCACCACCTATGGCCTGAGCGAAGGCTTCTCCCTATGGGGTGGGATCAGCATTCCTGGTGCCATAGCGAGCCTGCGGTACGCGGCGCCTATCACTCCACACGTAGCCTTCTCCATCGGCAGCTTCGCCGGCGCCACATGGGTCGATCCGGTCGGCGTCATCCTGCCGTATGCTCTGGTCTCCATGGGTCATCCCAACCGCGATATTACGCTTGGAGCGGGCCTTCCATTCACGCTATCGCCTCAAAAACCCATTAGCCTCGCGGCCGCCGCGCTTGCCATCGGTGGCAAGATAATCATAGCGCGCAATGCATCCATCGTCACCGAAACCTGGCTGCTCGCCCAGAACACCGGAGGTGTCTGGGATTCGCTCGATATGCTTATCCTGCCAGCGGCTGTCTTTCGCATAGCGGCAAGCCGCATCAGCTGGGATATCGGTGCCATCCTGCCTTTGCGCCTCACGAATGCCGAAGGATGGTATTTCGGCGGAATTTTTGATGGTTCTATCTTTCCGCTTCCTGTCATATCGATTACGTATAGAATCATGTGACATGATGATGGGTTTGAGACAGGATATGTGGTTTGACTCGAGCCTTGCTCCATCGGTCGCAGTCATATCCCGATTCAGCAAACCGACCGCGTTGGGACGTTCATTCAGTGCGAGGCCGATATCATTCCCACTTCTGTCTTATCGCCCGAATGATATCGTATATCTCAAAGAAGATGTCTACGATCTCGGGATCGAAATGCTTGCCTGACTCTTCACGCATCTTGAAAAGGACGCGGTCCTCTTCCCAGGCTTCCTTGTATGCGCGCTTGCTGCTCAACGCGTCGTAGACGTCGGCGACGGCGACTATCCTGGCAGACAGGGGTATCTCGTGCCCCTTCTTGCCGGGAATGCAGGGAAGGCGGTCAATGCTCATGTCGGTGACCGCCCCCGGGTAGCCTGTACCATCCCACTTCTCGTGGTGGTTAAGTGATATTTCCCTTGCGAGGATATCCCACTCGGAACTCGGGTTCTCGAAATACGACGCTCCGAATATCACGTGCAGTTTCATGTAATCGCGCTCGGCATCATCGAGCGGGCCAGGCTTCCGTAGTATCGCGTCGGGGATGCCCACCTTGCCTATGTCGTGCAGCATCGCTGACATCTGGAGGATATCCTCGTAGTGGTCCTTTTCCGCCTTGGGAACATCGTGCGCGGCGGCCCAGCGTTTGTATATCTCCACAGCGTAGTAGCCAACCCTGTTGACGTGTGGCCGAGTCTCCTCCGGGTCGCGCAGTGCCATCATCCTGACCATCTTGTAGACGACGTCACGCAGGAGCACGGCGCGCTCTATGGCGACGCCCGCGTAGAAGGCGAACTGCGAGACTATCGCCCGCTGCTTCGTGGTAAATGGCAGTACGGTCCCATCCGAGTCCAGACGGTTTATCAGTTCCAGCACACCGACGAGATCGTTTCTGCTGGTCCTGAGTGGAACGATAAGCATTGATTTTGTCTTGTATGACGATATCTCGTCAAAGTACGGATTGAATGAATAGGGAGTCTCGGGGTCAAGGTTGTATGCGTCAGGGATGAGCAGGGCCTCACCGGTCGTGGCAACATAGCCCGCAAGTGAGTTCTCGTCTATCGTGACCTCGCTGTTCGAATAAATGTACTTGTTGGCGAGGAAGTCATTGCGGAAAAGGGTATCATTCTGGACATAGCTGAACTTGAGCCGATTGTCCTCTACGAGGAATATTGAGCCGGCATCGGCGGAGGCAAGCGCACGTGTCTCGAAGAGTATGCTGTCGAGCAGTGTCGAGAGGTCGCGTATATGATGCAGTTTCTCCAGCTTGACAAGGATGTTGTTGAGCTCTCCGGCGTCGGCCAACTCGGCCTTCGGTTGTTGCATGATTCCTCCTTGTCGCGCTGATCCCATTGTAGTGTGTCCAGATGCAACGTCAAGCATGAGATGAACATTTACTATTGTTGATCATCCATAGCACCATCGCAGGGAATTTCATTGACGCCACGCGCGCGCGCCTATCATGTCGAGGCGGAAAACATACGCTTCGCAGAACGGTACATGAAGGCGGCAAGCCGCGACGGCATGCAGGAACGATTCGCCTCGTTGGTGTCACGCCTTGACCTGGGCCACCTGTTGCACCATCATCCTGACACCCTGAGCGGCGGCGAAGCCCAGCGTACATCGCTTGCCAGGGCCCTGTTTCCAGATCCCGATGTCATACTGCTTGACGAACCGCTGTCGACACTCGACCCGGCCTTTCGTGGCGACACGCGTGACATGCTGAAGAGCCTGCAGGCCGAGACGGGAAAGACATTCATCGTGGTCACACACGACTTCCTGGAGGCACAGGAGCTAGGATCATGCTGCGCCATCATGAACCACGGACGCATACTACAGCATGGTTCGATAGACGAACTGTTCACGCGTCCAGCCGACGATTTTATAGCCCGCTTCGTGGGAGTGCCGCGGTAGTCCTCTATATGGAACGCGCGGCCTCCACGTGCTACATGGCCTTGGCCTTGACGCGCTCCATGGCCCACAGCACATATTTTCTGACACGCGCATCGGGATCGTGTTCGAGGTCGGTCAGCATGTCCTGTCCTTCCGGCCCGGCAAGCCGTTCGAGCGCGCGCGTCACGGCCACCCGCACCTCGGTGTCAGGATCCCTGGCCGCGAGCACGATGCCCCGATAGGCTGCCCGGCTGCCAACCAGTGACAGCGCTGAAGCCGCCGCGCGCCTCATCACCGGGTCCCGGTGCTTGAGCTCCCGTATCCTTGCCTCGACATAGCCGAGCGATTCAAGTGCCTCGACTATGAATGGCTTCAGCGACGCGATCTCCTCGCGCAGCAATTCGACCAGGGCTTCTTCTCCACGCTTGCCCATAGAGCGGACGCTCTGGGCCATGCGTGTCTTCAGTTCGCCGGTTGAATCCTTGAAGCGTTCCATGATCCGGGCCAGGTCCTTGGCTGTCGAACGGCACGAAAGGGCCGTGCCGAGTTCATTGGCCCATTGGTCGCGCGTGCCGAGTTCATCGATGAGCAGGTCCAGGCTGGCCTGGTTGCTTGCCCGCCCAAGTCCGCGTATCAGTGAAGCCTTGACCTCATCCATCTCGTTGGCGTCATCAAGCACGCCGGCCAGCTTCTTGACTACGACGGCCCCACCTGCTTCGGCAAGCGCCGCGACGGCCGCTACCCTGACGCGTTCGACTGGATCGCGCAGCAGATCCATGCCGCCTGTCGCCAGGGCCTTGTCTTCCTGGAACGCGGCAAGGGCACGTACCGCGGCTGAACGGACTTCCGGATCGGCGTCGCCCAGGCTCTTCTTTACATCTCCCATGAAGGTGCGATCACCCGTGGATGGCAGGGCGGCGAGTATGGCGGCGCGGGACGGAGCGTCAACTCCATCCAGTATGAACCGAGCCTTGCTCTTGAATGCCGCGGGATCGGCGCCGATGACTATGGGCGCCAAGGATGCAATCTCGTCCGAATCGAGCGTTGGCAGGGATTCCATGATGCGCTGGAGTGCCCACGACAGCTTGAGTTTGCCGGCCAGAATCAGGGCATCGCGTCGGAGTATTCGCGGAGTATCGGCGCGGTCGGCACGGAAGAGCGACAGGGCGAATGGTACGACCAGGTCCGGTGACTGGCCTATGATGGCCGCCCGGAGCTCATCGCGCATGGCAAAGTCGGGGTCGAAGTACAGTCCTACGAGGGCATTGAAGATGCATGTCTGCCGTATTCCGGCGCAGGCGTCGAGCAGGGCGGCCGTCAATTCGGATTCGTTGCGGCGGACGTCAAGCTCGTCGGCAAGAACCGTGCACGCCTCTTCATCGCCACGGCCGCGTATCGCTTCGAGCACGAAGCGGTATACGCGTATACGTTCCTGATGGAAGGGCGCGTCGCCCATGCGCGCGAACCAGCGCCTGGCCAGTACCGCCACCAGTCGGCGGTCACCTCCCTTGGCAAGAACCCGGGCGGCGGCCTCGAACGCTCCATCGCCTTCTATGGATTCGACCGCCGACAGGAATCCATTGACCTGGAATGTTGTCGCCGTGACCAGCAAGCCGACGCGGCGTTCGAATTCCTTGGTGTCACCTGATGTCGCGGTTTCAAGCAGCGGTCGCAACGAGCCTCGGGCCTCAAGGTGTTCCGCGGCCGCAAGCTGCTGCTCCGGATCTCCGGATTCAAGGAACCTGAAGGCTATTTCCTCGTCCTTGCCGCTTGTCGGATCGAGCAGCTCTATGACGTGAATCGTCTCTTCCGGACAGAGTTTGCCGATATCGGGCGCGTACAGGTCGGGGAATTCGGCCATGATCCTGGCCTTGGCGGCACGGCGTACTTCCTGCGATGAATCCTTTATGAACAGGCCATACGCCTCGGCATAGAATGCCAGACGGTCGCCCATAAGCGGTGCCTGCAGGGCAAGAGTCCTGACCAGGGGGTGGGGATCGGCGAGGCTGTCTGTCAGCCCCTTCTTTGAGCGTTCGTTTGTATCATGCGACAGTATTCGAACCGCCATGGCGCGTGACGCCCATTCAGGGTCGCCCAGCATTTCACGTACTTCGTCCATCCTGTCGCCAAGGAAGCGCATCGCCGCATCGCCGTCGAAATCGCGGCCAGGGCCGGAGAGCGCTATCCTGCGGAGCGTGAAGCCGTCGCCTTGCCCCTTCATCCAGGCGAGCATATCCCTGGCGATGGCCTTGCTCGCAAGCGAGGCTACGAAACAGTCGAACAGCCCGAGGTCGGGGGCGAACCTGAGAAGCCTCGAAGCCGCGCGGCGGTCATGGTGATTCCTCACCGCATCCATCCAGCGCTCGTAGTAGCCGAGCCTCTCGAGCAGGCCGGGGAACGGACCAGGCGCGCCTATGAATCCCTTTTCGCTGCGTTTGATTATGAACCGCTCCCTGAACGCGAGCGTAAAGCGGCTCAATTTATGCATGGAAGGTTGTACGGCGGCCTTCCGCACGGCGTGCCTCAAAAGGATTTCGGCGACAAGCCCAATGATCATGAGCACCAGTGCGACAGCTCCGGTGATCAAAACCCATATCATCCCCGGTGTCAGTGAATCAAAGAATTTTTGCATGGTGCCATCCCCCCGTTACTTGACTTTCTGCTCCAGAGCCCTGTATATGCGTATCGGTTCAGCCTTGCCCTTGACCTTGACCGTGTCACGTTCCTCGACCTTGAAGGCGTTGCCGAGCAGGGCCCTGGTCGATTCGGTTATGATCACTTCTCCCGCCTTCGCCACGCCCTCGAGGCGGGCGGCTATGTTCACCGTGTCGCCTATTACCGAATAGTTCATGCGGCGGGTCGATCCAAGGTTGCCGGCTATCAGGTATCCTGTATTGACGCCTATCCCGACCCGCAGGTGTTCGGCCTCACCCCTGAAGAAACCGCGCTTGGGGTTCTCTATGAGTTTCTGAATATCGAGGGCGCAGGCGACCGCGTTGCGCGCGTCATCCTCTTCTGAGGTCAGTGGAACTCCCCAGGCGGCCATGATGCAGTCACCGATGAACTTGTCTATGAAGCCGCGATAGTTGAGGACCACCTCGACCGCCTCGGAGAAGTAGTCGTTGAGCACGCCCAGGATGTACTCGGGTGTCTTGCCTTCGGAGAACGTCGTGTAGCCCCTGATGTCGGCAAAGAAGACCGTGGCCCGTTTGCCGTCGCCTCCGAGCTTTATCGAGTCCGGAGAGTCCATCAGGTTCTGCACCACATCGACCGAGAGGTAGCGGCTGAACATATCCTTGATGGCGCGCCGTTCCTCCACGACCACGTCTACCCGTTCCTTTAGCTCCCGCTCCCTGGTCTGGTCGGTAAAGGT
Organism: bacterium; assembly: GCA_035530295.1. Classification (GTDB taxonomy): domain Bacteria; phylum Spirochaetota; class Spirochaetia; order Treponematales; family UBA12059; genus SZUA-370. The sequence goes on from DATKVB010000003.1 coordinate 555,539, forward strand.
CAGCACGAGGCCTTCGTGCCTGTCGGAACGGCGGCCCCTGACCGGCGACAGGTTGAGTGAAAAATCGATGTCGCCGCGTTCGCCAGTGGCTATGCCTTCGACACCCAGCAGGGTAGTACCCTCACGCAGGCTCTTGTCTATAGCCGAAATCACGCTGTCGTCCAGACGGTCCTTGAGCATGACGGAGGCGGGCTTGCCTATGGAGTCTGTGTCCAGTCCGAAGGCATCCGCGGCCTCTTCATTGAAGAAACGAAGCGAACCGTCCCGCGATGTAGTGACAAGCAGGTTGGTCATCGAGGAGAAGACGCTTTCCTGGTAGCGCTCGAGCGCCTCGATCTCGGCGGCCCGCTCCTTGAGCTCTTTGAACAGCCTGGCGCTCCTGAGCATTCCCGCGGCCAATGCGCAATATGAACCCAAAAAATTGAGTCTGGCCCTGCCATAGTGTCGAGCCGTCCTGGTATTCAGGACAAGGAGGCCGGCTCTATAGCGCGGCAGGAATATCGGAACCGCGATGCCGGCTTGCATGGCCGGGTCGAGGAGCAATCCAGCCAGGGCGCACTCCCGGCGTTGGTTGAGTATCGCCGCCTCGCCGCATTCCTCGATGAACGCTATGGTCTCCGACGATCTGTCGAGGCTGGAAGGCACCGGCCATGGGCCGCGGCGGTACGACAGTTTGAGGGCAGTATCGGAGACATCGCTGTCGCCAGTATAGAGATAGAGTGCCGCGATGTCGGATTGGCTTATATCGCAGGCTTGTTCCACCAGTATTGATTGTATTTCGGAGAAGTCATTGCCCACCGACAGGAGCGCCGAGGCACGGGAAAGCTCATCAAAGGCGTCTCGTGGCTGTACGCCCGGGATTACGACAGCTGCAACATTGCGGCGAGCGGGAAAGAGTCGCATCTTCATGCCTCCGGATCATCGACTCATAGTGGCCATGTGCAATGGCTGGTATTCATTGTAGACCGAAACAGCGTGGAAATCGAGCCTTCTTCTCGATTTGCTGCGCTGACTGTGGTTGGATCGGTGGCTTCTGGATCGCGCACAACGAACCTGACAAAGAGCGCTAACCCTGCTGGTCAAGCTCGAACGGCATCGCGTGACTCGGAAAGATGTGCATGCCACCGAGTTCCCTTATCTTCCGCCAGCTTTGATGGCTCTTTGTATCGTCCGGCATTATCTGGGAGACAGGATAGAGGTCTCCGATCATCGCGTCATGGCTGTCGGTTACAAGTGACACGCTGTCATCGGAATGTCCCGGCGTCTGTATCACTTCGCCATGTATGCCAATCGATGCCAGAAATGCGCGCGACTCTGATGTTCTCATTCTCTGAAGTCTGTCCTGATCAATAGTCCGGTAGTTCCTGTATTTCGGCATGATGGTACGTTCCATCGCGTCGATGCCGCTGCCCTGGTTCTCGAAGAGCAGGCACACGATTCCGGCATCCTGAAAGTCCCTGACGAGTCCCGCGTGGTCAAGATGGAAGTGGGATACCATCATCCATTTGATCTGTTCGAACCTGTTGCCTGTAGCCTTCATCGCCCTGGCATATTCGTGGAGCGAGCATGGCCACCCCGCGTCAAACGCGAGAAGGCTTTCGCCGTCAGGCGTGGGCAGCAGGTAGTATTGCGTACTCCGGTAGCGGAATGAAGACATCGAAGCAGCCATGCGGGTATTCCATCCTTGAATCGGGAGTTGCCACGCTTAGTATAATCATCAGGGTTCAGTTCCGCTATCGAGCCTGTTTCATTGCCGTAATCAAACCACTTATATATACCGAACAGCCTTGCATCATGGTCGAAAGCAAGGTTGCATCACAGTGGTTTCCTTGTGTATTCTGCTCCGTATCAAGCTAGATACACGACATATGAAGCCTGATGCGCGGCGTATCCAGCCAGATACCCGCACTGCAGGCCTGGCAGCGCCGCGCTTGCGCCCGCATGCGCTATGGCGCATACTGGACAACAGCATTACCCATATCACGGCGCCTCCACGCGACCGACTGCCATCGTATCGCGTCGATACGCGAGGAGGCTCCATGTCGCTGACCATTACATCGCGGGCCAATACCCTGATAGGCAGGAAGAAGGAGTGGCGTTTCCACGTCAGGCATGCCGGCGTCATCAGCTTCGATGCGCTGATGGAAGAGATGGCCCACTCGGGCAGTTCGGCGGGGCTGCCGGACATAGCGCGCGTGCTGATGTTGTACCGTCAGACGGTATCGAGGCTGGTGTCCGACGGGTACTTTGTGCGGGGACCGCTCGGCGACCACTACCTGAGCGCAGTCGGTACGGCGCGCAAGGCTGATGACCGTTTCATGCCAACGCGGCCCTCCAGCGGGCATGGGTATCGCCTGCGATTCAGGCCCGACCGCAGTGTCGAGGCGGGTATCATCAAGGGTGTCAGCTTCAAGCGCGATCATGATGCCAGCAGGCGCAATCCTCATCCGCAGATGCTGGAACAGATACATGCCGGCGGTGCCGCGCCGCAGGCAGCTGATGGGCCCACTGTCCTGAGCAACGGTGCGTATGCCAGATTGCACGGTACGCTGCTGGGTTTCGATCCTGCAGACGAGTCGCTCGGCGTGTTCCTGATGGAGCGCTACGGTAGTGGCGCGTTACGCTGCGGACAATACGCGAGCGTCAAGCCCAGCCTGGTCATCTTTGGCATCCCGGCCGATGCGCCCGCGGGTGATTACGACCTCGTCGTACGCACTTCGACCAAGGCGGGTACGATACGCTCTGGCGTATTGCCCAGCTCCACTCACCTGTAAACCAGCACTTATTGTTCGATAATACGAACAGGGCGCTCTTGCGATCTTTGACTACGGGAAGAATCAGGGACAGATGTTTCCTGTAAGGTTAGTACCCCGTGCTGTTTCTTCGCGCCAGGGATCGCAGCGAGTAGCCCGGACCGGAGCTGGAATCTGAACACAGGGAGCCCGAGTAGTATGTTCTCCAGCGAGGACCGTACCGCTCCAACCAGCTATAAATGAGCACTCCTTGTTCGCTAATACGAACAGGCGCTCTGGCGATCTTTGACTACGGGAAGAATCAGGGATGGGTGTTTTATGCAAGGCCGCTGATCCGGGTGATGTCCTCGTACAGGCTTTGCGACCGGGGCGTTACTCATGAAGTCTTCTCCATATCGGACGACTCACTGGTTTCCACCATCGCATTATCCCACGGCAGGCATGGATGAGGCTCCGATCTATTAGCGAGAAGACGCTGTTCCCTGGCCAGCCGAAGGCGCTGACGGTATTCGGCTTCATCAAATACTTTGCCCTGGTAGGCCTCATCGGGCGTCAAGCCGCGCAAGGCGTAATGAGGGCGGGCGTTGTAGTCGAGCACGGCGCTCGCTACCGCGTCATGAAGGTGCTCGAGGTCGGGGATGGGTTTTCTGAAAAGATACCGGTACTTGAGGATCTTGTTGACAGCTTCGATCATAGAGTTCGAGAACGAGACGTCGACGCGGGCTATCAGCTTCCTGACGGGAACGGAAGCGAGGTACGCCTCGACATGGCGGTTGTTGTTCTCCGGCCCTCCGTCGACGATCAGCGAGACGCATTCTTGAGGTGCTTGGGCCAATTGGGAAGACGCGGAGCGGAGAAGTTCCGTCGTACGCATACCGGAGATGTCCTTTGAGGCTTTCCAGGCGATGATCCTGCGGGAGAAGCCATCGATGAGGATCTGGACGTAGGCCTTGAGGTTGTTAGCCGTCGTGACGACGGTGACGTCCAGATGCCATGCTTGGTTCGGTCGTTGTGCGATAATGCTTCCGCGCTTTCTCGATTTCTTCCTGATACCGTGCAAGCCCTCAAGGCCCATGCGTTTGACGTAGTGGAGGATGGTCGCGACATTGGCTGACAGGCGACCGGAATGGACGAGGCCCCAGGCGATGGACGAAAGCGGCCAGTGGGCGAACGCCGGATCCGAGAACGCCGCCTTGATTGTCCTGACTTCCTTCGGCGTAAGCTGGTTGGGATACGAGCGGCGGCATAACGACAGCGGGGACGAGCGGCAGTCGGCCGTGCGCCTTGCCCAGGACGAGAAACGCGATCGGCTAAGTCCCAGTATCGAGAGTATCCTGTCGCGGGGGAGCGTCCCTGATAGTCGCCGCACGAGCGCCACGACCTTGCCCCTGTATTCCGGAACCTTGACGCGACCTACCGAGTCGAACGTTGCGCCGATCGATCTGACGAGGTGGGCGACCCTGATGACCGCGGAAGCCACGGCGAGTGCGGCCTTGCAGGACGCGATCTCCCGCATGAGCGCGGCGTGCGCCAGGACCTGGGAATACTCGGCCCCG
>DATKVB010000004.1:0-50830 GCA_035530295.1 bacterium
AACGCCAGAACCGGCCACGACAACACACCCGCCGTTTGCTACTCCTGCATTGGCGCGCCCGACCGTCGCCGTCGGCAGACTCGAGCCAGCGGTGGCCCATGATGGATCCAGGATAAAGCCATCGAGTGCGCGGCCCTCGTCACGCGGGTCGTATACACGCGTGGTTGTCGTCACGAGCACTGCCCGGCCCGCTTCTCTGGCATCCGATGCCAGAGCGAAGAGCAGACTGGTCTTGCCACCGCCACCGACTATCGAAATGACACGACATCCAGGCACGATAGCATTGATGGAGTCAAGAAGGTTCATGGATTGATTCAGTGACCGGCGTTGGACGATATGACCCTGAGCAGTGACGCCCTGCCAAGGAAGCCGGGCCTGAACATGGTGCAGCGATTTCGCCCGGTGGCTTTGGATGCGTACAGGGCCTTGTCCGCCTCATCCAGTACGACGTTGGCTTCCGCGCCCCTGCCCGGATCGAGCATCCTGATGCCTATGCTGACCGTTATGTGCAGCGGTTCGCCACCAGTCTGGATGGCCATTGATTCAACGCCGCTCCTGATGCGTTCGGCTATATCCATAGCCCGGTACTCATCGCAGTCGACGGCAAGTACGCAGAATTCCTCGCCGCCAAAGCGAGCCACAGCGTCCGAAGCGCGCATTGCTGACTTCAGCGTCGTAGCGAGCGATTCAAGAGCGCTGTCACCGAGCAGATGGCCGTAGGTATCGTTGAAACGCTTGAAGTGGTCAACATCAAGCATCATCACACAGGCGCGGTTGCCCTGCCGGGACTCACGGGCCAATTCTTCCTCGAGCCGCCGCACGAAGTATTCGTGATTGTACAAACCGGTCTTTGAATCAGTTATGGAGCTGAGATGATGCAGGCCATTCTGCAGCCCGACCGACAGGAACCTGGTAAGTCTGTCAACATACATCGCCTCGAAGTCGCTGTACTCGTCTCCAACTACCTTGTGGCCAAGCACGACGATGCCATATAGCCCGCCAATGCCGCGCATCGGAAAGATTACCTCTGGACTGAATGGATCAAGCGCGTGATCGCGGCCTAGTTCCTGGGCTATCACTTCGTACCGTGCAGAATATGGCTTCTCAAGAAAATGTGCCTTGAGTCGATGATAACTCTCCAGCGGTACAACCTCGTCGGTCAATCGAAGATTCCTGTAGCAGAACTGACTGAGTCTGGTACCCCGTGGCGGTTCGATGACAAATCCCAAGAATTCCGGAACAAAGTGCTCAAGCACCTTCTCTATGACATAATCCAGCATGCGCGGAACCGATGACAATGCTACAAGAGCCGAGGCATCGGTTATGAGCTGATCGAGCTCCCGATTTTCTTTACGCAGTGCTTCCAGGTCTCCAAGCGCACCGGAGCGCTCGAGCAGGTTGAACTGGGCTAGTATGTCTGAACCCGAGACGGTCACCTGTCTGAGTTCTTCATTCTGTTCCACGCGATAACTATACGCGTTTCCGCCGGAATTGTCATGCATTCGCGGTGATTAATTCGAATCGGAATCGACTGCGGCGCCCCACGAACGCAGGTGGGTCTCCATGAAATCGAGTACCGCTTCGTGTTCGGTCTTGCCCCTGCCGGAGACCTCGATGGCTTGCCCGAATGATATCATGACCGGTCTGTCACGGCGTACCGGGCCGAACCCCCTGAAAACGGGAGAATTGCCCCAATAATCTGTCTTGAGCGCCACAGGCACTACGGGCACACCGGTTCTGGCCGCGAGCTTGACGCCGAGACTGTTGAGTTCACCACGCCTGAACACATCCTTGCGTGTGCCTTGCGGGAATATGATTATCGACCGACCCTCTGAGAGGTGACGAGCGCCTCCGGTCATGACGGCATCCAGATCCTTGCGGGCGTCGGTGCGTGTCACCGCGATGGGATCGCGCGCGCGCATGATCGGCCCCCATATCGGTCCATGCATCAGCTTTTCCTTGACCACATACGTGCAGCGGCGGATGGGGTTGATCAGGCCCGGCAATAGCAGCGTCTCGAAGGTACTCATGTGATTCGAGACGAACACCGCTGGCCCGGTCAGTTTCCTGATGTTGTCCAGTCCCTCTATGTGCATCCTGGCACCGCAACGCTCCAGACGATGCATTATCTCAAGCGAACTCTCTTCCCATGCCTCATCATCGAGCAATCCGCGCAATGCCAATGCCCTGATGCGGAACATGACGGCAAAGAAGTTGAAGTACGGGCTCCATCGACTGCCCAGGAGAAGAAATTCGCTTGCAAACGGTTTCACGTCGACCGGTGTATCGTATCGGTCTCCGGTAATAATCTCGGCCATCGGTTCCTCCAGAAGGAGCTACCATACTCCCGGTCATTTCAGTCGTCAAGGAGACTCTACTGCCGGCAGGCCATTCCATGCGCGACTAATAGCGTACAGATGCCGTTCAGCGGCACCGTCAGGCTGCACATCGACAGTACCTCCCTCAAGCCGACCGCCAAATAGCCTGATAGCGCGCACCTTGCCTTCGAGTACTCCAAGCGATAGCAAGACGGTCTGTCGAGCCGGCGGGATATCATCCATGCCAGCAAAAACGAAGTTGCCAAGTGAATAGGCTATCAAGCCGGAATGCCGTGGACCCTGGTACCACTCCAGCGGTTGCAGCACATGGGGATGATGCCCCAGCACGACATCGGCCCCCATGTCGATAAGACGATGATAAAGCGATGCCTGGCTTGCGTCAGGGCCCGCGGCATACTCGGTGCCTGCGTGCACAGATACAATTTCGAGATCGTGGCCCGAAGTTGCGATCCTTGATTCCCGCATGGATTCGGCAATGTGCAGCAGCGATTGGTCATCGGCCCACAGTAACCCTGGCAGGCCGCGCTGAACCGACGCATCCCTAAGCCCCGAAAACCCCGTCCGCTCGACCGGAAACGCCGCAAGGCCCCACAGTGACACATGGTCACCTGAGAGTTCAGTCGCAAAAGGACGTATCGCCTCATCCCAACTCATGCCAGCTCCGACGAACGGCATGCCGGCCGCCTTGAGCGCGGAAATCGTGTCGGCAAAGCCTGTCGCGGAAAAATCGTATACATGGTTGTTGGCAATCTCGACGACATCGACCCCGCTTGCCATGAGCGGTCCGAGCGCATCTGCCCGCATGCGGAAACGGTACGTCTTTGGCCATTCGGTACCCCGGGAGGTCACCGCCGTCTCGAGATTGCCTGCCAGCAGATCCTGCGAGAGCATGATGGGCAACATCCGCTTGAAGACCAGGGCCGGACCATCGGGCTTTGCCAGAAGCGCGGCTGTCAGGCTACCCGGCTTCATATCTCCGACAGCGCCGATCCAGACAAGGCCGCGCGCCGACGTGGCCCGCGGAAGACTGCCGATGTACGCGGTAACAGCCACGGCAAGCCGGAGATCGGCGGCGCGGTCTGCGCGGCGGCTGGGCTTGAGCGTGCCCGATACGACAACACGCCTGTGGAGCGCGTAGCCAGGTTGTCCGGGGTACAAGCCTTCATACGGCACCACGACCCGCGGCAGACTGATAGTCTCCAGCGCTTCCGCCTTCGCGACGGCCTGCTCCATTGATACGGTGGCTGGTGTGGCAGGTTTGGCATCGAGCCAATCCGTCGATATCGCGTAGTAGTGGTCGGCTATGACGCACGACAATTCATCGCTCTGCTCTGGTGAGTCCGGAGCTGCCCCCCATACAACGTGGCCCTGTATCACGACATCCGCGTGTCCGGCGGTGTCGGCATGCCACGATGGCGGTGGCATCGGCAAGGATATTCCGAGGCGCGTTATCGAGTCGTCAAATACATATCGAATTGGCTCCGCGCAGGCGCCACAGAGCAGGCAAACACACAAGATCAGGGCGGCGCGTCTCATGCGAAGAGCATACGCGCCGCTCTGGCAAGGGTCAACGACCGATCAGTCAGCGCACCTCCGCGTCGGGCTTCCTCGGGTACAGGAATCGCTTTATCTTCTGCGTTGGCGTCTTTTCAAAGGCGTCAGGTTGGTGCTCTATCCTGGCAATGCGCGAGAAAGCCGCAAGGCGCTTGTTCACATCTTTCTTGATCGATTCGAGCACTTCGGTGATGGTCATGCCGGTAACCGCATCCGGCTTCAGGCATACCAGCGCGGTTAGCCCTTCATCGGCGCCATACACAAGCGATTCCTGGACGAGCGGCGAGGAGTTGAGTTCTGCTTCCACCTCTTCCGGATATATGTTCTCGCCTGACGCACCCACGATCATTGACTTGAGGCGGCCCCGCAGATAGTAGTACCCCTGTTGATCGCGATACCCAAGGTCGCCTGTCCTGAAGAATCCGTCCGCGGTGCGCGATTCTTCGGTCCTGTTCTGATCATGGAAATAGCCAGGGCCGACCATCGGGCCGCGCACCTGGAGTTCGCCTACCATCACCGATGGGTCACCGTCCGCGGGTCGCTCATCAGCTATACGGATTTCCGCTCCCGGCAACGCAGGGCCGGCGGCGCGGGATCTGGTCCTGCCGACACCGGAAGCCGCTATGATGGGCGCAGTCTCCGTCAATCCATACCCAATGGCGTACGGCCACCTGACGGCACGCAGGAAGCGCTCCACTTCGGGGTCGAGTGGCGCTCCGCCTATGCCAAAGAATCGCAGCCTGCCGCCAAATGACCGATATAATTTCGCGCCTGCCAGGTGTTCGAGCACGGGCCGCAACATCGGCAATCGATACGCCCACATGCCATCAAGAGCCGGCTTGATGGCGGATCGGTAAGTCTTCTCGATGACCAGCGGCACTGACAGCACAATGGTTGGCCGCACCGCGGCGAGCGCCGGCATCAGGGCTGATGCCGAAGGCGGCCGGTCAAGATACCGTATGGAGGCGCCACTCATCATCGGTATCAGAAAACCTATGGTGTACTCATAGGCGTGCGCCAATGGCAGTATTGAAAGAAGCACGTCGGTGGTATCGAGGACTATGATCGAGGCACACGCCAGTGCGTCGGCGATGTAATTGCGATGGGTCAACATCACTCCCTTGGGATTCCCGGTCGTCCCGGATGTATATACAATCGCAGCGAGGTCGTCCGGCGATGGGTCCGGCAGCTTGGTGGACGCTGCCGGCTGGTCTGTCCGTTCGGCCGTAAGCGACACCAGTTCTTCGATCGGCAGCGCCATGACGCTTGAATGCTGCAGTTTGACACTCTGTTTCTTCGAGACAAACGCGATACTGGCCCCCGCGTGTTCCAGTATCTCGGAGACCTGGGATGCCCGGAAGTCGACGAGCAGAGGCACGGCGACAGCGCCTGCACGTGCTATGCCGAGCGACGCGACACCCCAGGCTGGCATGCTCTCCGACAGGATCGCGACGCGATCGCCCGGGCGGACGCCAGCGCCGATGAGCCGCTCCGAGGTCAACCTGGAACACGTCTCGAGTTCCTTGTAGCTGATGGCTGGTTCGCCGACCATGCCCAGGGCAGGGCTATCGCCATACTGGTCAGCACCCAAGGGGGCGATGGAAGCGATGGTATGCGTATCATATGAATATGGCACGTTCGAACCTCCGCGCGATTTGACATGTCGATGCGCTCATGGTTGCACCGGTAACCGCGATTCTACACCGCCAATGCGGCTACCGGCTCGTAATGGCATCTATTCTCGACAGTTCTTCCATGGAGAAGTCAGTCCTGGACGCCGCCTCGGCGTTTTCGATGATCTGCTCGGGCCTGGAGGCTCCAATCAGGGCGCTCGTGACGCGGGCATCTCGCAGAGTCCAGGATATGGCCATCTGTGCCAGGCTCTGATTTCTGTCCGCGGCGATATCCGAGAGGGCCTTGATCCTGGTCAGCATGTCCGGCGTGATCTGCTCCGCCTTCAGGAACGGGCTGGACGACGCGGCACGCGAGTCTGTGGGAATGCCGCGCAGGTACCTGTTGGTCAACAAGCCTTGCGCGAGCGGCATGAAGGCGATTATGCCTATTCCTTCTTCAGCGCATGTGCCGATCAGCTCCTGCTCTATCCAGCGCTCGAACATGTGATAGCGCGGCTGATGTATGAGGCACGGCACTCCCATCGATCGCAAGAGCCCCGACGCCGCTCGCGTCCTGTCCGCCGGATAGTTCGAAAGGCCCACGTACAGCGCCTTTCCCGAGCGCACTGCCTGTGCCAGGGCTCCCATCGTCTCTTCGAGCGGTGTCTCGTCATCCGGGCGGTGAGAGTAGAATATGTCGACATAGTCGATTCCCATGCGCTCAAGGCTCCGGTCAAGGCTTGCCAGCATATATTTGCGTGAGCCATTATCGCCATATGGGCCTGGCCACATCGTGTAGCCGGCCTTGGTAGAGATTATCAGTTCGTCCCGATGCGATCCAAGATCATCACGCAACAGCCGCCCCAGCGTCTCTTCCGCAGCGCCTGGTGGCGGACCATAGTTATTGGCCAGGTCCAGATGGGTAATGCCCAGGTCAAACGCCGTACGTGCCATCGCCCTGGCATTCTCATAGCTCTTGTCCTGGCCGAAATTATGCCACAGGCCAAGGGATATGGCCGGCAGTCTGAGGCCGGACCCGCCGCACCGTCTATAATGCATGGCCGCATACCTGTTCTCCGCCGGTACATACTGCATGATGACTCCTTGTATCGAGCATATCATAACGGTATAGATTGCCGAAACCGTCAAGCTGTTCTATCATCGAGCTGCCTGCAGACAGGCGGAAGGGACGATACAAAATGGCAATCAGCGATCAAAAGAAGGTACTGGTACTGAACAGTGGCAGCTCATCGCTCAAGTATGAAGTGTTTCTGATGCCCGACAAGCAGAGTCTGGGCAAGGGCTCAGTCGAACGGATAGGCGAGGCTCAGGGAATATTGACGCAGAACTGCCCCAGAGGCGCAATCAAGAAGGACGCGGTCTTCGACAACCATCAACAAGCCATGGTCAGCGTAGGGCAGGCGCTCGTCGACAAGAACCATGGGATACTGCAGTCCATCGAGGAAATCGGCGCCATAGGCCACCGCGTGGTTCACGGCGGCGAGCGTTTCGCGAATTCGGTGCGTATCGACAACGAAGTGCTCGAGGCTATCAAGGCGAATATCGAGCTGGCACCGCTGCACAACCCGGCCAATCTGACCGGCATACAGGAAGCTGAGCGGTTGATGCCCGGTGTTCCCCAGGTAGCTGTCTTCGATACCGCTTTCCATCAGACGATGTCGCCGACGGCATACCTCTACGGCCTGCCACGGGAGCTATACGACAAGTACCGCATACGCCGCTACGGCTTCCATGGCACAAGCCATCGCTATGTCGCGGCGCGCGCGCTGGAGATTCTTGGGCGCAAGGCCGAGAATACCAACCTGATCACCTGCCACCTCGGCAACGGTGCCTCGATCACCGCGATAGAGGGCGGCCGCTCGATTGACACTTCGATGGGCTTTACGCCGCTCGAGGGGCTGATGATGGGCACACGTTCCGGTGATTTCGATCCGGCCATACTTGGATACCTGCTCGATCGGGGATACAGTCCCAAAGATCTGACCACGATGATAAACAAGAAGAGCGGTCTTCTGGGTCTATCGGGCATTTCGAACGATCTGCGCGATCTTGAAGCTGCAAGTGAAAAAGGCATTCGCAACGCCGTCGAGGCGCTCGATGTGTACGCCCATCGCGTCCGCCAGTATATCGGCGCGTACATGGCGGAGCTTGTCAAGGTGGATGCGATCGTGTTCACCGGCGGCGTCGGCCAGCATGGCGTAAGAATGCGAGAGCGCATTTGCCATCGGCTGGAGAACATCGGCATCATGATGGACTACGAGGCAAACCGTGACGATGGCTCGGCGGAAGGCGCAGTGTCGCAAGCATATTCGCCTACAGCCATTCTGGTTGTTCCCACGAACGAGGAGCTGCAGATAGCGATGGACGCCTACGACTTGCTCTTCGTCAAGAAGCCGGATTGCCCGTAAGGAAGCCCGGCTATTTGGTGATGCCGGGGGCGTAACGCTCGATAATCTTCTCGGCTATCAGGTAGGCGGCGGGGCAGAACTCGGTACTGAACGCGAGCCGACCCAAAGCCCTCTGGATGTTACGCTCCCGGGTATACGGAAAAGCATCGCAGTCGCGCGGGCGCTCATCATATATCTCGCAGGCATTGTCGGCTCGAAGGAACGGACACGGCATTGTCGCGCACATCCATCCCAGGTCTTCATCCCGAATGAGGACGTCCTTGACGAAGGTCTTCTGGTCGAGCCCCATGGCCTTGCACGCCCGCTTTATGTCGGGTTCATTCATCTTGGGGCCTATTGTCCTGCAACAGTTGCCGCACTTCAGGCAATCTATTTCAGTGAAGACCTCGGTATCAAAATCGGCGACCACGTGATCGAAGTTCTTGATATTGAATTTGGCAAGGTACTTCATCTGGCGCTTGATGAACTCATTGCGTTCTTTGCTCTTCTCGAGCAATTGCACATAGGCTTGATCCATGCCCCGATTGTAGCCCGGAAGCCCCGCCGACCTCAAGCATGCCATGAACAAGGGTCAGGCCGGAGCCGTTTGTGCCCGCTCACTCGTGCGTCTCTCCATGAAAGTGTAGAACACACGCTCTGACGCGTTGATCACGTGATCCCTGGCTATGCCGGCCGCCTTGATCAAGTCCAGGGCGAGCGCCACATTGCCTACATCACGCCAGTAGTGGGCATCGCTGCCGCAAACCACGAGTGCTCCCTCTTCAGCGCACATCGTGGCCAGATCGGCGCACGATTCCGCGCTGCCCTTCCTGATACGAAACGAGCTGTTGTTTATCTCGAGCGCCTTGCCATACCGGACCGCCGCCTGAACGACCGCCCTCTGATCGACGGCAAACTGTGGGTTGCCAGGGTGCGAAATCGCGTCGATCAATGGGTTTGCCAAGGCGGCAATCATGGCCTTGGTATTGTCTGCCATGCTCCGCGGTTCAAAGCATATGTCATGAAAGCCCGCCAGGACAAAATCCAGTCTCCGCAACAGATAGTCGGCGAGATCGACGCCACCTTCAAGATCCATGATGTTGGCCTCTACGCCTGAAAAGAAGCGAACTCCATGAATGCGCCTGGGCAAGATCCGCAGATTGCCGAAGTGGTACGGATGTGTGCTGCCGGGCATGCCGGGGCCATGGTCGGTCAGCACGAAACCCGCGAGTCCTCGTCTCCTGGCTCCACGCGCAAGATCGTCAACCGTTGAATATGCATGGCCCGAGGCCACTGAATGGGTGTGTGTATCGATTCGTATATGCATGATTGGCAACCATGATCCACGAATCGACACGGACTGTCCAGCGCCAGGAGCCTGTCAAACTTAGGATTTTGATCGGGCGAAGGTGATCTGCGAGTGAAAAATCGGCTCGTCAATCGGGCCATACTTCGTGTATGGCCCGATTGACGAGCCGATTTTGCGCCGCAGAGCGCCGAGTCCGGTCAAAAAGCACTTCATTGATCTACATTCCCTTGTTTTTTCCCCTAAAATTCTTGCGTGCGTTCATAAGTCCGACAGGCTCCTAGAGTCAAGGAGCCATTACAAAAAGTCCTGGCGCTGCGGCGTGAAGGTATCCGTCACGATGCTATCCTCGAGCAAACGCACCGAGTGGGGCACATTCGGAGCCACATAGAATGAATCTCCGGTGCCAAGTGTCTCGTCCTTGCCTTCCATCGTAACCACGATGCGACCAGAAACCACATAGCTTGCCTGCTCGTGCGGATGCGCGTGTTCGGCAACAAGCGTCCCCGCAGCAAAGCGCACTTCCACGATCATCATGCCACCGCCTCGGGCCAATACCCTTCTGGTAATGCCAGGAGCCGGTGTGCTCGGTCGTACTTCGCTGTTGTGAACAATCATATTCCCTCCACATGGTGTCTCATCAGTGTTGCTTTCTCCAGAAGCCCTCATGAACCGCCGCGGCGTCTTCGATTGGCGCTGGGCCTTCTACGGATACCGGTCGCTGGCCACTGGCAAATACTGTCCTGCATGGCATATCGAGTGTCGGGTTTTCGGGGTCGTCTCCGGTAATAGCGCGCAAGTCAGACTCGGAGAGCGCATAGACGACGCGGCCTATGCCTGACCAGTAGATGGCACCCGAGCACATGGCGCAGGGCTCGGCGCTCGTGTACAGGGTGCATGTCCGCAGGAATTCCCTATCGTATGCCCTGGACGCGGCCCTGGCCAGGTTTGTCTCCGCGTGCCCGGTGCAATCATGCTCGGTACCAACGGTATTGCCGGCATCAAGCAGAATCGAACCGCGCGCATCGGCCAGCACGGCACCAAATGGATGATTGCCTTCGGCCCTGGAGCGTGATGCCCGATCCACCGCCGCGCGTAGAAGCGCATTGTCTCGTTCGTTCATGGTTCGATACTACCCTGCTCGCGGGAAATCGTCCACTCAAACCGTTTCGTAGCCATAGATGGAATAGCCCGCATCATCGATAGGCTCGTATATACTGGTTGGGAATCTTTCTGGTTTCGGCCGGCAAGTTTCTCGATGGCCAATATGGATCGCGCAACAGCAGCCGGCCAAGCGAGACGGCGTCGGCTGCGCCGGAAAGCATGATTTGCTCAATCTGCTCCGCGGTCGTGATGAGGCCGACCGCTCCTGTGGGCAGTCCTGTGGCAGCGCGGATTCTCGCGGCCAGTCCTACCTGATAACCAGGACCAACAGGCATCCTGGCACCAGGAGCAAGTCCGCCCGATGACACATCTATAAAATCGACCCCACGCGCCGACACATCCCGCAGCAGGCTGGCGCATTCATCGACATCCCAACCGCCCGCAATCCAGTCGGTCGCAGAAACACGGATCAGGAGGGGCATCGAGTCGGGCAGTCTGGACCGCACCGCATTGACCACTTCGCGAGCAAGGCGCGATCTACCCTCCAGTGAACCGCCATAATCATCAGTGCGCTTGTTGCTCAGGGGAGAGAGGAACTGATGTATCAGGTACCCATGTGCGGCGTGTATCTCTACCGTATCGCATCCAGCTTCTACAGCCCGGCGCGCCGCATCACCAAAGGCAGCTACGATGCGATCGATACCTTCCCTCCCCAAAGCGGTGGGTGTGGTATGGCTATCATCGAATGACTCTGCAGAGGGAGCCACGGTGGCCCACCCGCCTTGCGATTCAACGACGCGGCCTGTGCCGAGCCATGGCACCGCGGTCGATGCCTTGCGGCCTGCATGAGCCAATTGCACGCCTACTCTCGCCCCGGCGCGGTGAATCGCTTCGACGAGCGGTTTGAAGGCATCCCTATGCGCGTTGCTCCACAGCCCAAGGTCGGCGGGTGTGATGCGGCCTTCAGGGCTCACGGCAGTTGCCTCCAGCGTCAGAAGACCGACGCCTCCCATGGCACGTTCAACATAGTGCCGCATGTGCCAATCGTCGGGTATGCCATCCACCGCAGAATACTGGCACATTGGCGACATGAACAGCCTATTCGGTATTTCAAGCCCGCGCAGTCGGATCGGTTCAGAAAACAATGGAATCATCATTCCTCCTTGTATGCACCAAAGGCATCCAGACCACGGTTTCGGCATGCATGCTTGGCCATGATCCACAATGCATCATATACTGGTTCAATGATACACAGAATACTGGACAGGCAGGATGCGTGCATGGCGGATTTTATGCGCTACTGTGCCGCACATGCCGCCGAGCACGATGAGTCGTACATTCCCGATGCCGCATGGCAATTCGGCGACGACTACCCGACATTCGTCCTGACCGACAAAAGCGGATCGGTGACGGGCGCTGCCGCCGCTATGCTCGGTCCATCATTCCGATCGGCGCGCCGAGGGCGAGTCGCCATACTCCATGCCCTGGCCGAACCGGCCGTCGAACATTATGGGATGCTGGCACACGCGCTGATGCAGGCTATCGAGCCGTATGTCGACCAGGCCTACCTGTTCTTTCCAGAAATCGATGGAGCCTTCCGTACGGTTCTTGATCGAATCGGTTTCGAATTCGATCGCTCTGTCTATCTCATGGGAACGACGACCATGCATGCCAGCGCTCCCGAGTTACCATCCGGATACGCATTTGAGCCAGTCGTACAGGATGACGAATCTTCCATAGCAGCCTTCGTAGCGGTGCGAAACCGCAATTTCAGGGAGGTTCATGGCTCATCCGATGCCAGACCCGAGGACATCCAGGATTTCGTCGCATCCAAGGAGTTCATACCTGGCGGGCTTCTGATTCTGCGTGATCCTGAGTCCAACTCCTGCGGAACGCTGCGAGTCGAACGGGATGATGACGGCACGGCATTCATCGGAACGATTTCGGTCGATATCGCACATCGCGGCAAAGGCCTTGGCAAGGCGATCATAAACAAGGCCGTACAGGTCGCCAGGCAGGCCGGGTTCACCGAAGCATTCCTGTCAGTAAACGCCACGAACAAGACAGCGCTGGGTTTGTATGAGCACAATGGATTCACCGTCGCCAAGGCGATGGTTTGCTATCGGCAGTGCTTGCCATCACAACGCTGACGATTCTATACTCGACCCATGCACCATACCTGTACGCTCACCGTTCGTACGTACGAATGCGACATGAATGGCCACGTCAACAATGCCAATTATCTTCACTACCTTGAATACGCGCGTCACGAGTATCTCAAGGCGGCTGGTTTCGACTATGCCGGCGCCGTGAAGGCCGGATTCGGCCTCTATGTGGCACGAATAGAAATTGACTACAAGCGGTCAGCGATGCTGGACGATGTGCTCAGTATCGAATCGAGACCGGTCAAGCGTGGAGCCGCGTCGGGGGTCATGGACCAGATCATCCGAGCCGGCAACGAGACGGTCGCCCAGGCGCGCGTCACATGGGCCTTCGTCGACGCGACCGGCCGTCCGAGCAGGATTCCCCCGGAGCTCGACGTGCCAGGTCTTGCGCCCTTGCGGGGTGCTTAATGAGTCAAACAAGGCTATACTGATGTACCAAATCAAATCGAGGAGCTCGATAGCATGACCTACCAGGAAATTGTGGCCAAAGCCAAGACAAACATCGGACCATATTGCAGGGTGTGCCCTGAATGCAACGGCATCGCCTGCAAGGGCATGATTCCAGGGCCTGGCGGCAAGGGAACAGGCCTCGGATTCATACGCAATTACCAGGAGCTCAGGAAGATCCGCCTGGTGATGGATACGGTGTACGAACCGAAACCCGTTTCCACCCGCAGTTCGCTGTTTGGCAGAGAATTTTCGCTGCCCGTATTTGCGGCGCCGGTCGGCGCAGTCGGGCTTCACTACAGCAACGCCTACGATGACTTGACGTATTCCGCGGCAGTCCTTGACGGATGCAAGGCCGCTGGTACGGCCGCATTTACCGGTGATGGTGTCAAGGATGAGGTATACAGAGGCACCATCGATGCCATCAAGGCAATTGGTGGACATGGCATTCCGACCATCAAGCCCTGGAGTCTGGCGGAGGTTGTTACGAAGGCGCGCATGGCAGAGGATGCCGGAGCCTTTGCGTTTGCTATGGATATCGATGCCGCTGGCCTTATCGTACTCGCGATGCAGGGCAAACCGGTGTCTCCAATGCCTGTAGAGACGCTGGCCAGGATAGCCGCCTCGGTCAAGATACCGTTCATCCTCAAGGGCGTCATGACCCCGGCAGGCGCGCTCAAGGCACTGGAAGCTGGCGCCAGCGGCATAGTCGTATCGAATCATGGCGGACGGGTCCTGGACGAGACGCCATCAACGATCGAAGTCTTGTCCGATATCGTCGACGTGGTAGGCGACCGCATGACCATACTGATCGATGGTGGCTTCAGGACGGGTCTGGACGTATTCAAGGCTCTGGCATTGGGTGCCGATGGGGTGCTTATTGGCAGACCCTTTACCTGGTCAGTCTATGGCGGAGGAGCCGAGGGCGTCACGCTGTATATGAACCGTGTCCAGGCTGAACTGGCCGAGGCGATGCTGATGACAGGGGCCGCAACAATCGATGCCATAGACGCTGCAAGAATCATGTAGCAAGCGCTGGCATCAATACCCCAGCACAAGTCCATCTTTTGAGAATTGCACGAACGTGCCGGCGTCGACCATCGCGAAATCGGGATGGCCGTCGGCCGGCAAGGACCTGACCAGGTTCTGACTGCCAGCCAGTGTTCCTGACTGCACCTTGCCATCCCTGTAGAACGATATTGCCGTACCGGCCTTGAATGTCACGAGGTAGGGCTTGAAGCCTATTCCTTTGGACAATCCCGTCGGGAGCCAGACTGTCGCCAGATTCTGGTCTGCGGACAGGGTTCCACTTCTTGAGCAAGAGTTATCGGTTGCTATGATGACCATGCCTTTCGCCGCGCATGCACGAGAATACCAGCAGAAGACGGGATGCCGAAATGCAATCGGCATCCCCTTGCATGTATCAATGAATGCTACTTGAAATCCTTGTCCAGTACGGTCTTCCTGCCATCTGACTTGGCGCTCTTGATCGCCTCATCGCACAAGGCGCGAACCTTGTCGGAAAGCACGTCGATGACCGTCGCAGAACACTTGAGCTCTGAAGCATCCTTGATGTAAGCCTTTACCTTGGACGCTATGACCAAGGTTTCTTTTTCTGCCATACTTGCTCCTTCATTACCTGTATGCTGGAATGGTACGCGATAGGCTCATTCTTGTCGAGTCCGCTTCGTTCCGCCTACAGAAGATAGTATCGAATGTACAGATAGAATGTGACGATGATCAGGTTTACCACGGTAATAAGCGCACCATACTTGGTAAAGTCCATGAATGATATCTTGTACCCGCTCTTGTTGGCCAGCCCTACCGCCACTACGTTCGCAGACGCGCCGATCAGTGTCCCGTTACCCCCGAGGCAGGCGCCCAAAGCCAATGACCACCAGACCGGACCGATGGCTACCGCCCCGACAGTCGTACCAATATTCTGCACGAGCGGAATCATTGTCGCCACGTATGGGATATTGTCCACGAAGGCCGACAGCACGCCCGAGAACCAGAGCAGGGCAATGGTCGTCAATGTCATGTTGCCTTTGGTTATGCCCAAGACCCACTCGGACAGCATCTTCATTATGCCCAGTTCCACCAGGCCGCCAACCATGATAAAGAGGCCAATAAAGAAGAACAGCGTGCCCCATTCCACATCGTGGAAGAACTCATCCACTTCCTTGCTGCCGGTCAGCAACATCAGAAGCGACGCGCCGAGCAGCGCTATGACAGATGCCTCAACCTCGAGAAGCCCGTGCAGGAGGAATCCTATGATGACCAGGCCCAGTACGCTCAGGCTCTTTACGAGAAGTGGCACATCTTCTATCGCCTTGCTCTCGTCAAACTCCATGATGCGTGCTTTTCTTTCGTTCGAAACGTGGAGCTTTTTGGCAAAGAGCAGATAACTGATACCAGACAATACTACCAGCAGAACAAGAATGATGGGTGAGAGATTGACGATGAAACTCATGAAGTCGAGCTTGGCCGCGCTGCCAATCATGATGTTTGGCGGATCGCCGATGAGGGTTGCGGTGCCGCCTATGTTCGACGCGATCGCTATCGATACAATGAACGGTATCGGACTGATGCCAAGCTCGACAGCGATCAATATGGTGACCGGCGCGATGATAAGCACGGTCGTCACGTTGTCGAGCAGCGCCGAAAAGAGGGCCGTAATAAGCGACATCAGCACGAGTATTGCGAGCGGCTCACCCTTGGCGAACTTTGCCGCCTTGATGGCGACATATTGAAAGACACCAGTCTTCTTGGTGATGCCCACGATTATCATCATGCTTATCAGCAGGAATATCACGTTCCAGTCTATGACGCTGAATGCCTTGTTTGTGCCTATGATCTGGAACACAATGAACAGGGACGCGCCCAGGAGGGAGATGATGGTCTTGTTGACAAGTTCAGCCGAGATGAACACATAGATGGTCACAAAGAGCCCAAGGCCTATCCACATTGCTGTTGACATGATCAACCCCTCAATACTTTGTTCAGGACATCCATGACGCTAACAATGCCAACGATGCGCTCATCCTGGACGACGGCAATGTGCCGCCTCTTATTCTGGGTAAACTCCAGCACAGCCTCGATGATCGAGGTGTTTGGAGAGAAGTGCAGCGACGGCTTCTTCATGATCTGGCTTACCGTCAACGTGTCCTCGTTCTTCAGGAGGCCCTCAAGCGGCTCGAATGTCGACAGGAATTTAAGGCTGCCAATCATCGTAGCATAATCGGGTACACCGACCTTGAGCATGTCGAGGATATTCACTTCGGCAATGAACTTGCCCTGATCATCGACTACAGGCATATAGCTGAAGCGCTGCGAATAGAAAATATCGGCCAATTCTTTCAGGGTTGAGTGCGCTGTGACACTCTTGATATCCCGGGTCATGATATCCGCGACAGTCAATTCCTTCTTTATCTCAATGTCCATCTTCTTGAAGGCTTCCCAGAATTCGGTCGATGTGCTCGTAGATAGCAATCGGCCGAAGGCTGCTTCATCCTTTGACAGCTTGACGAACGCGGCCAGGCTGTTCAGGTACAATGATGACGATGACTTGTTGGTCAGGATGAGCACGAGCATGCGAATCGGCACGGTATCGGTAGGAATTGGCGTAGTCGGTACGCAGATTCCTATCACCAGATCGTTGAAATTTTCAAGACGTCCATGCGGAACCGCAATCCCCGTCGCAAAGGTAGTGCCACCAAGGGCTTCACGATCGGCCACGGCGCTGACGATTTGTTCATTGCCAGCCTCAAACGAGAAGCGCTTGCACATCTTCTGGATCATGGCATCAATGGCCTGGCTTTTTGTCTCGAACGATGACTGGACGCAAATGAGATCAGGATTTAAAAGACTTGACAATTTCATGGTTCCATGCCTCCTGGGCTACAGCCACAGCACTGTATCACTTCGTTCTGTTAAGAGGAAGTGGCGAAGACATAATAATGCGGTTCACTGGTCGATCCCATCAAGGAACTCTCCGTACGCGCGGTACATGCCTCCACACAGCAATATCGTGCCATGGCTTTCTGCGTAGCCGTCGACGACCGGACCGGAATCCGCCAGTGATGATTCCGCTCTGAGCTTATCGGCATAGGCGAGCGTTATATGCTCCGGCGTCAACTGGTCGTATCTTGCATACAGAATCTGCACCCGATGTGGATCAGTCAACAGGGTATGCCAGAATGGACTGATAGTCATGAAGGCGCGATGGAGGATGTCTTCATCATATCCGGCAGAAAGCAACGCCTGCCGGAGCGGAGCGAGTGCGGCATTCTGCCAGAGCGTCGTCCAGTCCAACAACGGAATCATCAGTGTGATGTGGTCGAACTGGTAGCTCCTGGCGAGGAGCAACAGGCTGGCCGCTCCGAAACTGCCGCCCCAGCCTCCTATCCTTGTGACGCCTTGTGAGCGCAGCCAGTTGACTCCATTGGCCAACTCGGCGGTCGAGTCCAATACCGAACCCAGAAGATCTCGTGGATCCAGCGTCATGAGGCCTTGTCCAGCCCTCTTGCCTTGGTTCTGCCGTTCCAGATGAAACGGTGGCACCCAGACGAGAACGGCCCACCCTCTGGACAGCTCCATCTCGATCAATCGTCTGATGAAGACAAAGGCAAAATCGGATACACCGAACCCCGGTGCCCACACGATGGCCTTCTGGCCCGACCAGGCAGCGCCATGAAAGAAATAGAAATATGAATCGGTCATCGATGATGTACGGGTACCAAGAGGGCCAGGAATGGAAGCATCCAAATCAGCCCTGAAGCGCAGCCGCTCTCCAACCACCCTGTCGCCATGCATAGCCGGTTTCCAGCGATCAAACGGTTCGCGCGAAACCAGTCGGTAGTGTGCAGCCGATGACGAGTCGCGGGCGGCCAGGTACTTCTCAAGATCGGCCTGACCGGCTCTGGACGAACCGTTTGCCGTACCGTCCTCTATAACCTGGCTGGCGAGGTCGGAGAGGCCTCCGGTATCAAGCGACTTCTTGAAACTGGCGCAGGAGAGTACGGAGAATGCAATTATCGCCAGCACGACGATTATCGCCAGCAAGCCAAGGGAACCATGAGTCATCATCGCTCCTCGTCGTGTCGCCGGGCTTGGTCCGCTCTGAATGCCGCCGGGCTGGCGGTCTGTTCTTTGATCGAGGCTATCTCATCACCATCATAGGGCGTGCTATCGGGCTTGAATATGTCATGGAACCATATCGACGGTTCTGGCGCACCGCGCCGAGATCCCCATGGGTATATCGTCTGGGTCTTGCCGGCAACCAATCCCCAGTTGATGGCGCCAACCATGTGAGTCCGAAGCACAGGCAAATTGTCCCTGAAGGTGCAGCCCTGGGTCCGAGCCATATACTCGGTGCAGACCAAAGGCTTCTTGTATGCGGACAATGCCTGAATCTTTAGCAGAAGGGTGTCAGTAGGCGAATAGTCATGAAAACTGATGATATCGGAATTGGTTGCAAGAAATTCATTGACCCCTGAAAACCAGGATGATCCTTTCCATATTCCAGCGGTCAGCGGCTGCTCGGGGTTCGCCCGCCTGGCCCACAAAAATGTCCTGGCCAGCAACCGTGTGGAATTGGGCAGGAACCCAACTGAATTGCCTATTTCATTATAGAGATCCCATGCGTATATGCGTTGATCCGAACGAAAAGCCTTGATGATTCCCGTTACATAGTCCTCAAGCTCGGCCCATTGGGACTCATCATTGATCATGCGAGATCCCGGCGATCTGACCCAGCCGGAGTTGTGCACACCGGGCTTGGGGCTTGGCTGCCTGCCCGGCACGGGATTGTCGTTCCAGCAATCGTCAAAGAGCACGAAAATAACCGTAATACCGGCACCATGTGCCGCATCCAGGAAACTTGAAATCCTGGACAGAAAGCCAACCTTGTCGATACGCCATAGGATATCGTGTAGATATACCCTGATGCAATTGAAGCCAATCGAGTGGGCCAGGTTGAGCTCGTGTCCAATCAGCTCAATATCAAAACTGTCTGTCTGCCACATCTCCAACTGGTTGATGGCATTCGACGGTATGAAGTTGCAGCCTACCGGCCACGGCTCTGAACCATACCAGACCTGAGCCCGCTCCGGTGACCAGGCCTGTTCCGAAGTCAAGCCCGCCTCCGATGCGATGTTGGCGGCATCAAGGTCCGGGCGATACCCCTGTCGTTGCCAGTGCTGCGTCATGCCAAGAGCTGGAACGCCGATGTAGGCACGCATATCCAGCACATCCGGCCCGCTCAATGACAGGCGCATGGCGTAGCTCTTGCCCGTCTCGGGGTTGTACAGCCTGCCGCCACGCCACACTCCATTGTCAAACCGCAGGCCGCCAAAGAGCCTTGAGCCGAGCAGCGGCCTCGTCCGCAAAGCCGGATCTGGATTGGCTGCGTCCTGTTCGCCGTTTTCAAGCCCTTCCGCGAGTGTGCCGGCGTAGAACTCTCCATCGCGCGCTATCTCCAGGCGAAAGCGCCAACCATCGCTCATCCATGAACCAATAATGTCGTCCGCATGCAATTCGTTCATGCTCCAGATAATAATGCCGCACTATTGAATTTGATATAGTAACCTTGCAGCGAAATAATCAAAATCGCCTTGACCTGGACAAGCGACACTGCTGATATTCAATTGAGGATCATCTGAACAAGCGAGGAAACTATGGAATACAGAAGATTGGGCAATGCCGGAATCAAGACGAGTGTGTTGTCACTCGGATCATGGGTAACCTATGGCAATCAGGTTGACATAGACGCGGCGGCTGCCTCCATCAAGACTGCCTACGATGCTGGTGTCAACTTCTTTGACAACGCGGAGGTCTATGCCGGAGGCAAGGCAGAAGAGATCATGGGAGCCGCATTCAAGAGGCTCGGACTCAGGCGAGGCTCGTATCTTGTCTCTACCAAGCTGTATTGGGGGCTTCATGATGGGCCGAACGAGAAGAATACCCTGAACCGAAAACGACTGCTTGAGGGCATCGATGGCAGCCTCAAGCGTCTGGGCATGGAGTACGTCGATTTGCTGTTCTGCCATCGCCCCGATCCCAACACACCGATAGAAGAGACGGTCTGGGCAATGAATGATATTGTGGCCTCGGGCAAAGCCACGTATTGGGGCACAAGCGAGTGGAGTGCCGAGGAATACCGTCAGGCGTGGGAAATCGCCGACAGGCGCAACCTGCGCAAGCCCGTCATGGAACAGCCGCAATACAACATGTTCGTGCGAGACCGCGTCGAGCGCCAGTTTGCGCGCCTCTATGAAGGCACTGGACTTGGGCTGACGACGTGGAGTCCGCTGGCCTCGGGCGTACTGACAGGAAAGTATTCCAGCGGCATTCCCGCGGGTTCCCGACTCGCGCTCAAGGACTACAGCTGGCTCAAGGACAGCGCCTTGACCCCGACCCGAGTTCAAGCGGCCGCGGCCCTCGCGCCGATCGCCAAGGAGCTTGGCGCCACCAGCGCGCAGCTTGCGATCGCATGGTGCGCCAGGAACCCGCATGTCAGCACCGTGATGACAGGCGCATCGCGGCCGGAACAAGTATCCGAAAACATGAAGGCCATGGAACTGGTGGCAAGGCTCGATGATTCGGTGATGGCTGCGATCGACGCCGCCACGAAGTCGGCCAGCGACCTTCAGCACGACGACTAAGGCCACAGCAGCGCTCGTGTGACTCTTGCGGCGCGTCCTATGCCGAGGCCGCGCCGGAGAGCTCACACAGGAGCGCGGCTTTGCGCCTGCGGTCATCGCGCTTGTACTCAAGAATGTCCCAGCGTGTCACCATGCCAACCAGTCGTCCATTATCGAGAACGGGCAGATGACCGACATCATGCTCGAATAGTAGCTCATCGACCTCGCGGACGGTCATGTCAGGCCGTGCGGTGATCACATTGCGGGACATGTAGGTGCGCGCCGGTACGTGCATCTGGTTGCCTCTGCGGCCCTTCATGATATCCCGCAGAGTCAGCAAGCCAACCAGCTTGCCGCTGGCGTCCACAACGGGAGCGCCGGTATGGGAAACCCGCTCCAGGAACATCGAGGCCTCGAGCAGGCTCGTATCCTGGCCTATGGTATCGACAATCTCGGACATGATGTCTGCCGCGGTAACTGCTGGCTCCAGCAAGGTCTCCAGGTAGCCAATGATTCGTTCAACAAGGAGGCGCCCCTCGTCTGTCTTGATTGTCGCGGAGGCAGCCTGACGATGTCCGCCACCGCCAAAGCCACCCAGGACATCATTAAGGCTGACCGCCGCATTATTATTGCGACCTATCACCAGCATCTTGCCCTTGTTCTTGAAGAAGAAAAATCCCAACAGGATTTCTCCATGCTCAATCTCAAAAACCTGCTCTATCACCGCGCCCAGACCCTGCGTGTCCTCTTCCAGTTCCATATAGCAGGTCTGCACCATATGGCCACGCACGGAGCGCTTCTCGAGCTGGTTCAGAATTTCATGAAACAATACGATCTGCTGGCGTTCGCGTAGCGGAACGAGAAAATCCTTGACCAGATTCAGAGACGCGCCCTGGGACAACAGGAATGCAGCGACCTCAAAATCCTCGCGGTTTACGTTCGGGTGCGTAAAATTGCCCGTATCGGCGTAAATCGCTGTCAACGCGATGGTTGCGTCGGGGGGCTCAACGAAGACGCCCTGGCTTATCAGCTCCAGGCCAAGCTGCGTGGTATTGGCGCCGAAGAGCCGTTCATGCATCACGGCGGCATGTATATCGCGCAATTCCGCTGGATGGTGGTCAAACACCTCATACACGATCGATTCAGGATTCCGAACGCCGCGCAGGTATTCCTCTATCCGGCACATCTGAGCTGTATCGACGACCACGGCATGCTCGACGACCTGGCCTTTGAGATCGGCCGATGTTGCGAACCCAAGTCTCTCCTCGTACATGTTCATCAGATTGCGGGCAACAGGATGTACCATATAGCTCTTGACCGGCACATGATCGGGGAACAGGTACCGCGCCAGTACGATTGATCCAATACAATCCAGATCCATGTTGCCATGTCCGATGATGATGTTCACGCTGCCAATCCTGTCCCCACTGCCTACTCCGTCTTGAACTGCCCGAATTTATGCCTCAGGGCATCCACGATCGTGCTCAGATCACGGGCCTGCTCAACAAGCAATTGCATTGACCGGACTATTTCCGCTGAGCCCATGGTAGCCTCGGCCATGCCCGTTGTCACACGATTCGATACATCCTCGATTCTCGATGATGAATCCAGCATCACCCTGGTACCCGCCTTGATATCACGCGAACCTTCGCGTATGTGAACGGTCACATCGTTGATCTCATTGATTGAATCAAGAATCTGCCGCCCGCCGATATTCAATTCCGAGACGGCCTGTTCTATCTCCGAGAACGCATTGACCGTACCGGTGACCTCAACAGAGATGTGCTCGAATGCCTCAGAGGTCCGGTCAAGATTCTGGTCGGTCACCCGGACAGCATCTGATATGTCCTTGATCAGTTTGCCTATGGATTGGGATGATTTGCCTGCCGAGTCCGCCAGCTTCCTGATCTCATCCGCAACAACAGCGAATCCACGGCCCGCGTCGCCAGCATGCGCGGCTTCTATTGCCGCGTTCATCGACAGCAGATTGGTCTGGTTCGCTATGTTGTTGATGGCGCTCGCCATTTCCTGTATTTCTATGATATGGCTGACAACGGACTTGAAGGTATTGGACGTCTCGAGGATATTGCCCTTGCCATCCTCTGCCAGGGCTGACAGGTCCTGGGTCGATTTCTGCTTCGTCTGGGCTATCCCGTTCACGTTGTTCAGCGATGCCATCATTTCGGTTATTGCGGAGGTGGATTGCTCGACCATCGCCGATTGACTGATGATCTGGTCGTCCACTTGTCCAATATTCCTGGTAACCTGTTCTATCGCCGAGACATTGTCCTTGATGTTCTGGTCAAGCACCTCGATCTGCTTCTGAATCGAAATGAGATTGGCACTGATCTCCTCAATTGCGGAGGAGGATTCCTCTGTCGATGCTGTGACATTCTGCTTTATGGTATTCGTGCCATCGATGGCATGCTTGATATCGACGATTAGCTCACGCATCTTGCTGGTAAATTGGTTGAACGAACTGGCAACCTGTCCAATCTCATCCTTTGTCAGGCTCGGTATCGTCACGGTAAGATCGGCGTCAGCGGCCGCAAGGGCTTCAAGATTCTGCCCGACCGTTACGAGTGGCTTGACGATCGAACGCATCGCGAGGATGAAAATAATGAACTGCGCAATGAAGAACACAAGGACAAAGACAAGCAAGGGTGGAACAATCATCTTTAGCACGTCGGATACGACTCTCGCGCGCGGGAAACGGACGAGCATGGCCCAGCGGGTATCCGGGATCGGAACAGCCTCTGTCATATATATCCTGGCGCCAGTGCCGACCTCGAATGAGTGGCTGGTTCTGTCAGCTAGGCTCTTGGCCAAATCATCGACAGCGCCACTGGTATATCCATATGATGTCAACAAGTCTTTGAGTGGAATTACCTTCTTGGGATCGTAGAAGTATTCCTTGCCATCCGAAGCGTTCCAGAGCACATATCCGCCCATGGTATCATACAGGGCTATGTCGACGTCGTTGGCGGCCATCTGCGCCTTGATGATGGCGATGATCGGGCTGAGCCGATAATTGAACGCGGTGATTCCCACAACCTTGCCTTCTGAGTCCGCAACGGTTCGGGCAGCGGTTATGACAATAATGGGTTCGGCGCTCTTTTCCGCCGAGACTCTTGGCTCACTGATCACCGACGTACCAGGCGCAGCCATCGCAGCGATATAATAGTCACGTCCCCGTACATCGAAGCCAGTGGCAAGCTGGACATCGCGGCTCATCACAAGACCGGTAGAATCACGACTCGCCACGTATACCAGATCAAGGGTCGTGTTTCTGGAGGTGTAATCCATTACGTCCCGGAGTGCATCGAACTCCTCCAGGCCGCTATAATCATCATTATCGAGACCCGCTGGTACCCCAGCCATCCTGGATATGACGCGTCCACTCAATGGATTTGTCGCGATGGTCCTGAGCAGCTCAAGGTTTCTCGCAACCTCGATATGCAGGCTTTCCCTTATGGAGACGCTGTGGGCTTCCAGCATGGCCTTTGCGTTCTTGATGTCCTTGCTGAACTGCACCTCGAGCAACAAGACAGCGAGCAGCGCTATCAGAATGAAGGGAATAATGACAAGAAAGACCAGAGCCTTTGACTTTATGCTTGCTTTCATGACTGAATCCTCTCCAATTTGATTGAATAGTCAGACATGGCGAACAACCTGTCAAGATCAATCGTGCTGGATTACGCGGTGATTTTCCAATCGGTTTTTATATCGATGCCCAGCAACAAGGCAATTATCATGATGACATTCGCCATCATCCATACTGGAGAGTA
Source organism: bacterium (assembly GCA_035530295.1). Taxonomy (GTDB): domain Bacteria; phylum Spirochaetota; class Spirochaetia; order Treponematales; family UBA12059; genus SZUA-370. Next base: position 24,368 of record DATKVB010000004.1, read on the forward strand.
GATAAAATAGTAGAGCACAAAATCAATCGCATTGAATCGAAATCGCAGAATCCTCGAGAAAACAAAGAATGTAAGCGCGGCTATCGCGAGGCCAACCGCTACAGGCAACCAGCCTCCGCCGAGTATCAACTGCAGGTGCGATGGCCACAGGAACAATCCGGTAAAAATATACAGGTGTTGTGACATCATGAATATGAGTGGCAACAGGAACAAAAGGCCGGTCCTCCTGACCATGAAGAATACGACTATCGATGCAAGGAAAGGCAGAAAGAACAGCACGGTTGACAGGAATAGCGCAGGGGTCTTGAAGAAATGAGTGAGGATGAGCAGGAAGTTTTCCTTGACCCAGAGGATATTGTTGAGCGCCCATCGCTTCCGCTGCACAATCCAATCCCTGACCGTATCAGGCGCCTCGTTGCGGACCTTCAGTTCCCGTGGGTATCCGAATGACGCATGCAGCTGAAACGCGCGCACGGCGAAGTCCATATCCTCGTTTATCACTGGCCTGAACCCGTCAAGCAGCCTGAAGAGCAAGGCCCGTATTGCGCATGCCGCACCGTTCATCGATGGCGACTTCTTCGCGAGCTTGGCCATCGTGAACGACAACATCGCAAACGACAGGAATTCCATGGCCATCATGCGTGATATGAATGTATTGGCTATTGCTTCCTTGGGAATCTCGATGAGGTCGTATCGGTTCATGTTGGCCGCAACCTTGTCCAGATATGCCGGATCGTCAGGCAGTTCGATGTCATTGTCCAGGATCAGGAACACATCGGTAACATGCTTGAGCGCTACCCTATTCAGCGACTCGGTCTTGCCAAGCTGTTCGTTGTTGTAGTGAACCGTGATTGATTGGCGGTATGGTTCAAGAGCCGACTCTATATCGGCGTTGGTGCTGCCATCGACCACGACCACGATTTCCTTTTCGGCGTAGGTCATCGCGTGCAACTTGCCGAGTATGTCGGCGGCGCGTTTTGGAACGCGGTAGACCGGAATCAGCGCGGTTATTTTCATGTTCAGTCCTGCCCTGTGGATTGCTCCGGCCAGACACCAGTGCGAAGCCGGATTCTAGCCGACCAGTCCGCGGGTCGTCAATGATCGCCCTGACACACGGTGCCTTGGTTTAAATCCACTGATAGATTACTATGGCAGGATCATGAGCAGAACATACAACTGGGCAATTATAGGATGTGGACGAATAGCTGAAAAGTTCGCCACCGATCTTGCGCTGCTGCCAAACGCCAGGCTCCATGCGGCTGGGTCAAGATCGCTCGACAAGGCCCAGGCCTTCGCGACAAAGCTGGGTTTCGACAAGGCCTTCGGCAGCTACGAGGCGTTGGTCGCCGATCCAGACGTGGACATCGTGTATGTCGCCACTCCGCATGCCTTTCATCGGGAGCATGCGATGCTGTCCCTTGAGCATCACAAGGCGGTGCTGTGCGAGAAAGCCTTTGCCATCAATGCGCATGAGGCGCAGGAGATGATAACGTGCGCCCGCAAGAATGACACATTCTTGATGGAGGCATTCTGGACACGGTTCCAGCCAAGCTACCAGCATGCGATGCACATAGTCGAATCCGGCGCGCTGGGTTCACTCAAGCTGGTGCGATCGGATTTCGCATTCAGGGCCAACGCCGATCCGGCCAGACGGCTGTACAATGTCGATCTGGGAGGCGGCTCCTTGCTCGATATAGGCGTCTATCCAGTATTCATGGCATTGACGGCGCTCGGCAAGCCGGACAGGATACAGACTATGACCGCCTTCAGTCCTACTGGATCGGAAGAATCGATAGTAATGTCGTTCGAGTACCCGCATGGCCGGATGGCCTCACTGATATCGAGCTTCGCCTCCAGTTCGCCAACCGAGGCTGAATACTGGTTCGAGCACGGATACGTGCGGCTGAACCGCAAATTCAACGCACCTACCTCCGTTACAGTCCAGGAAGATGGCAAACCCGAAACGACGGTAACCTTCCCGCATGGATCGGGCTCGGGATACGAACTGGAGGCGGCCCATGTGATGGCCTGCCTCGATGCCGGCCTGAAAGAAAGCCCGCTGCTACCGCTGTCGTTCTCACTTGAGCTTATGGAGCTGCTCGACCGGATACGGCACAGCGCTGGTATTGTATATCCACGAAGCGATTGATATGCCGGCTTGATGGCGGAAAGCCCGAAGGCGATCAATATCCTGTATTCCTTTGTTTTATGACTATTCTTGTAATATATTATGGCGGGATACCGGGAGGTACCAGCCATGATCAGGAGATCGTTGGTCTTTGTCGGCAGCTTCGCGCTTGCTTCCATAATCGTTTCGTGTCCGGCCCCCATAATGCCGGACATAGTAGCCAGTGCGCGTGATGCGATACCACCTGCCATAACGGTGGCCTCTCCTGCAGAATACGCATCGTATTCACGCACATTAGCCATCACCGGTGTCGTCACCGACATGGCTACTGAAGGACACGCCGGCAAGGTCAGTGAACTCAGCTACGAGATACTATCCCATACGGCAGCCAAAGAGGCCGTACTTGGCGCCAACGGATCCTTTGCGATAGAGGAACCCAACGATCTGCGCGAGAACATAGTCGTGCTCCTGAAAGCCACTGACTGGAACGGCAACCAATCCGAATACCGCCTTCCGTTGGTGTTTCCAGGCAACGAGATTCCAAGCTTCACCGCGATCGAAGGAAACAGACAGACAACGGTGAGCTGGGACCCGGTACCTGGCGTCGTCTCGTATACACTCTATGTTGAGCCTTCGGCCAAGACACCTGATCCCGCCATATCACCTTCCATCGCGGGAGTCAGCTCTCCTTTTACAATGGGGCAATTGAAGAACGCTTCGCTTTACAGCCTGCTGCTGGAGGGCCAGACCGCCGATGGCCGGAAAAACTACTCGGCTGTCGTGCGATCGGTGCCGCTGTCATCGCTCCATCTACTGCCGCAGGCTACCAGTTCATTCGGTGGCATCGAGCTGCGCTGGCGCGTCGTGGCAAGCATCCCGCTCTACAACGTTCTTCGCGCGGCCAGTCCCGACGGTCCCTGGGAGGATGTATCCGGGCCGGTTCCTGGCCCCGTGTTCTTTGATCAAGGAGCCGTGCGGGGAAATACCTATTTCTATGCGATCAAGCCCGCATCATCGAGTTCCGTCATGAGCGACTGGATAGAGGCGTCAGTCGATTCGGTCGCCTCGCGCGCCGATGCTGCGGTTGCAAGCTATGACGCAGTGGAATTCAGCAGGGCATCGGAGTGGCGCGACGGCTACGTATACATCGCGGACTACTACTATGGCCTCCGAATACTTGATGTCCGCGTTCCGGAGTTGCCGCGCGAGGTATCAAGCATACCGATGACCCAGCCGAGCCACATCGCCGTTGATGGCAACTATGCATACCTGAGTTCGTGGCGATCGCTTGTCATTGTCGACATCAGCAATCCTGCAGCGCCGAACATCGTCTCGACCCTGTCACTGGGCATTGAAGGTGGCGACTTCTATGCCGAAGGACTGGCCGTGCTTGGCGATCTGGTATTTGTCGCTGGGTTCAATGAGGGCTTTGTGGCAATCGATGTGGGCAATCGCGCGGCTCCCGTGCTGCGGGGCACGTATCGTGACAAGGCTATTTTTGGCCAGAACTACGACGTGGCCGTCTCGGAGCGCGGATCGACAGACGTCCTCGTGGTCACCGGCAACAACGCTTCGGCCCTCTATACCGTAGATGGGACCGCCTCCAATCCGACTATTGTCCGTGTCTCGTCGGCGTTGCCGTATGGCAGATCCGCTGCCTTCAATGGCACGGTGCTGTTGCTCAGCTCAAACGCAAGCCTGTATGCCTACCAGACATCCACACCGGCAAGCCCAACCCTGCTCGATTCCGAAGACCCAACCGGCAACCTGGCCCAGACAGGGTCTGTATATCTTTATGGCAGCCGCGCGTTTGTAGCTCTTGGCTCATACGGCTATGCTGTAATCGACATAACGATACCCGCCGCATTGAGAACGGTATCAATACGAACAGTGCCAGGTGATACCGAACATGTATCGGTGGGCGGCGGCAACGCCTTCGTGTCGACCGGCCAGGGCTATCCATTCCAGATAGTCGGCGCCAATGATCCATCATCCGCCCGCATCATCCTGACCCGTACCGATGTGGCAACGGGCGCGAGGCTCGCGGCCTTCCGTGACTATCTCTACGTCTCGGAGAGCGGCAGCGGGGATTGGGCCGCCGCGTCATACGATATTTCAAACCCTGCCGCCACGTTCCGCAGCAATTCGCCCATCGGTTCTTACACACCCTATTCATTCTCGTTTGCCGGAGCGCGAACCTATGTGGCGTCAGAGCGGAGCGGCATCATGATGTGGAACAACGACAACCCAGGCTCGCCAGCCGTCATGCCACCCTGGTATGTTGGCGTCCAGGGTGGCTACGCGTGGGCCATCGCCATCACGGGCAACTATGCCCTGGTCGGCACATCGAACTCCTGGCTCAATGCCGTGGACCTTTCCAGGCAGGGTGCATTGACCGTCGTGGGTTCTACCCAGAGCCAGGGCTCGCCGTCGTCGACTACCGAAATACGCGGGATCGCCATCAATGGCAATCTGGCCTTTGTGGCCAATGAGGCCGCCGGATTGCGCGTTGTCGATATAACCGACCCTGGCTTGCCCGTGGCGCTCTCAGGGTTTGGCAAGCCATATACCACAGGGCAATTTGTCGCTGTCGCCACAGCCAAGGACTATGTGCTTGTCGCCGATACACTCGACGGGCTGGCGATATTCGATTCGACAAACGTGCGGTCATGGAGTGCCGCTGGACAGGCTCGAATCTGGTTCGACCCGGCGCGTGGACCGGCGTACGATGTGGTCGTTCGGGGCAATTATGCCTATGTTGCGCGCGGGGCTGCCGGTCTGGATATATGGGACATTGCCAATCCACTGGCACCGGCCAAGTTCAGCACACTGACGCAAGCGGGTTTCTCACCAACTGCCTTGATAGTATACAAGGATCACCTCTATGCGCTCGACGGCGCCACAAAGCTGTACGTCGTCGAACTGGTACCATGATGCGGAGGAATGTCATGCATGCTGACACTGATCGACCGGCACTACGACTTCTGTTCGTTTCGATTCTGCTGACCACGATGGTCATGACAGGTCATGCGCAGCGTGCTGAAACCGATCTGAACAGCTATTACAAATTTCCATTATCGGTTGGCGCCGCATATACAAGCGTGCAGGCGCTCGCGGGACTCGGATCCGGATATGCAATAAAGGAGTTCGGAACAGAGCTGCGCGCGCCGCTGCCATTCGCGCCCACAGTGCAGCCACTGGTGCGGGCGGGAACATCCAGCTGGCTCGCCTCGGGGAGCGCAGGTTCGGGGCAGTTCGACCATTCAGAATGGTTCGGCGCTTTGGGCCTGGGATTCTCAACCAGGTTCACCAAGAACTTCGAGCTTGGCTTCGATGGTGCTGGCGGCGTATCCCAAAGCTACTACGCCAATCTGGCACCGGGCTCGACTGTCGGCTCCATATCGATTATCGCCGATGCTGGTGCGCGCTTGGGCCTCATTCCTTCATACAATCTTGCGGTGGATGTGCGGCCGGCCCTCCGCTGGGCCAGGAGCACGGGCCCTCTTGATGAGTTCGATGGATTCTCCTTTGGCCTGGGCTTCTCGGTGTCATACCGATTTGGCGAAGATCCCGACGCGCCGACGGCCCTGATTCGCGCATTGCGACTGTCGTCCGGCAAATTGCCCGCCGTATTCGCCGCAATGCAGAGTTACTATGCCTCAAATCCATTCGCCACCGTATCGCTGACCAATGACGAGAAGTCGCAGATAAGCGATCTTGAGATCGCGTTCTTTCAGCCTGGCTATATGGATGCCCCAACGCCCGTCGCGAGCGTGCCTGTCATGCCCGCTCATGCATCGATCGATGTAGCCTTGCTTGCCGCCTTCAATCAGGAGGTGTTTCGCACGGAAGGCACAACACCGCTTGCGGGAGAATTGAGTATCCGGTACCGCTATCGCGGGCGACCGGTGGAACAACGGTTCCCCTTGTCGTATGACTTGATGGACAGAACCGCCATCGTGTGGGATGACGACCGCAAGGTCGGCGCATTCATCACTCCCGCCGATTCGGCTCTGCGCAACTATGCTACATATGTTCGACAAAGCCTCAAGTCTGAAACCTTGCAGCAGCTCAACACGCCTTTGCAGACCGCAGGGCAGATCTATGCCGCGCTGGGCAAGCTTGGCCTCCTGTACCAGGCTGACCCATCAACACCATTCATCAAGGCACAGACCGGAGCCGTGGCAGTGGACTCGGTGAGCCTGGGCAGATCGACCCTTGTCCGGGGCAGCGGAGACTGCGACGACCTGACCGTGCTGTTCGCGAGTCTGCTCGAATCGGTCGGCATAGAGACTGGCTTCATAACCGTGCCTGGCCATATCTATCCGGTTTTCAATACGAAGGTGCAGGCCCGGGGCTACAAGGACATCAATCCCGATCGTGGCATGATGGTGGTTGTCAATGATGAGCTCTGGGTCCCGGTTGAGATTACACTGGTGGGCAAACAGACATTCCTCGATGCATGGCGGCGAGGATCGGAGCTGTGGAGGCTGTACGAATCCGATGCAGGGCAACGCGCCTTCTACAAGACATCGGACGCACAGGCTAGATACAAACCGGTTGCCCTGAAGGAATCAGATCTTGGTCTGCAATATGGCTCAAGAGATGAACTGGTGGCCGCGTACCGAAAGGAACTGGCGCAATACAGCGATGACGCTCTGTCGCAACTGGCATCGGCTGCCTCGAAGTCGGGGGACAAGAAGGACTGGAATACACTGGGCGTCGCCTATGCTCGCTTCGGCAGGATCAAGGATGCCGAGGCATCATTCCAGCGCGCTTTGCGCATAGATCCGGCTTTTACCAGCAGCCAGGTCAATCTGGGTAATCTGGCGTACATACAGAAGGATTACCGCAAGGCGCTCGCAGCCTACCAGAATGCCTCCAAGGCCCTTGACGCCCAGGGCAGGGGCGCGAGCATCTCGGCCCAGCTCCTCCTCGTCAACATATCGATGGCATACAATGCTCTATCGGATTTTGCCGGAGCCAAGACAGCATACGAGAAGGCTGCCGCCATCGATGCCGCCAGGGTCAGGGACTTCGCCTATCTGGCAAGCGTCGGGGCCGGCTCCGCGGCAAGTGGAGGCCGAGCCGGCGAGCAAACCGACGCGCTATCCTTCCTCGGCGATGAATAGGCAGCACAGCTTCGAGGTACTCTTTTCTGCAGGTCTGGCACTTTGGTACTCCTTGTCGTTGCATGAATGATTTCATATATTCTCTGTAATTGCAGGCAGATCGCGGAAGCAAATAAGCGTTTCCTGAAGGAGAACACAATGTCAAAAACAGCAGGGGTCTATGTGACAAGGACAGGAAACGCACGGGGCATCGCGGAGAGTCTCGCCTCGCGGCTACGAACCGAGGCTCGCGTCATCGAAGACAAGGTGAACCGCGCCGGAATATGGGGCTATCTTCGTGCCGGCTACCAGGCGTCGACAAAAAAGGCTACTCATATAGGCGACCCCGACATAGACCTTTCAAAACATGATTCAGTCGTCATCGTCCAGCCGATCTGGGCCTCTGGCATCGTGCCGCCGCTGCGCTCCTGGCTTCAGAAGCATGCATCGGAACTCAGGAACAAGAAGCTGGGATTGATAACGGTCTGCAAGGGAAGCGATGCGGGGCCTGTCAAGGCAGCATTCGAAAAGGAATTCATGCCATTGACCGCGTTCGGTGAACTCAAGGAAAAGGATGACGAAGCGACCAGATCAGCCGTCTTCGACCATCTTGTCCGCGCCCTCTCCTGAAGCGTCGGCACCGCGTGCCGGTGATTACCCCGTATGCGGCGTGACTCATGCAGCCCTGGCAGTGCGTGCAGAATGCTTGCTCACCACGAAGAGCGCCACGAGGAGCATCAGCCCCAGCGACACGAGGCCAGCCCCGGATGCGAATCCTGCCTTGTATGCCATCACGGCACCCGCGCCCGATACAATCAGCGAGTCGATGAGCGGACCCGTTACAAACGTGGCGGCGAGCCCCCAGCTCAGGAAGAATGTCGCGTTGTAGAGCGCAAAGTATCGTCCGCGCTTCTCGGGTGGTATGAGTGTCGAAGCGTAGGCGTACGACGATGAGGCTATGCAGCCATCCGACAATCCCTTGAAGAGCGCCGCGACCAGGATGATCTCGACACAGGGCGCCAGCACCAAGACCACCAGCGACACAATGCCCATCACAGCGCCAAGCGTCAGCAGGCGACCGATGCCAAGGCGTCGTCCCAATGCTCCCAGAAAGAATCCAACAATGATGAGGGCCGCTGACTCCGCGTTGGCCGCCAGGCTGATTGTACTGGCCGGCGCGGACAAGCCTTCAGCCAGACTCATGTATTGCGCCCGGAAGGCGCCGATGGTATTGACACCCGAATTGATCAGAAGCATGGCGCCGAGGAACATGACGAATCGTCCGAGCCCACCAGCATGGCTCGCGGCCTTGCCACCTTCCGGCGCGTCATCACACATGTCGGCGGAGCCATCCGTATCCACAGCCGCGCGATAATGGATGCCACCTTCAGGCATGAACAGCAGCGGTATGACGGAGATCAGCATCACGAATGATGCGACGAAGAAGATGCCGCCTGATCTGAAACCCCAGCCTGGATACATCAACCGGGCGCCATCATACAGAAGACCACCAGCCATCGCGCCTACCATGCGCCCGACGCCTCCTATGCTCGCAAGCCGTCCCTGCACCGCATTGCGTTGCTGCGGTGTATAGACATCGGATATGAAGGCGCTCCAGCCAATATTGGACATCGACCAGAAAATCTCTATGATGGTAAGGCCAACGATTATGGCGTACCCTGACGCGCGGGGGCTTGGCGCCACGGAATGAGCATACCACATCACGATGTGGCCCACGCTGGCAAGCAGCTCGCCCGTAATGATAAGGCTGCGCCGGCGCTGCAACCGGTCAGTCAGGCGTCCCCATACAAAGGTCTGGAAGAGTACGTTCAGGATCATTGGAACGGTTTCGAAGAGCGTCGTCTCGGTAACACTGAGCCCCAGATTGGATCGCAGGTATACGGCCAGGAAGGTATAGAAAATTCCACGCCTGAACATGGCCAATGCCTGGAACGACGAGAGACCAACGAATATTCTTGAATCGATTTTCACACCGGCATCCTGTTTTTATGATACTAGCACAGTCGAGCCAAAGCGTCTCGCCCGAGACGCTTTGGCTCTGATATTCAGCCACCCTGGTTCGGTTTGAACACGCAGGGATTGGACATGGCAAGAAGGCGGAATCCACGCTTCTCCGCTATGGGGCGACTCATTGGACTCGCGTCGATCGTTACAAATGAATACCCACGATCGCGCGCCTCTTTGAGTCTCAGCTCAAGCATTGCAGAGTAGATGCCCCTGCCACGGAACTCCTTGACGGTAGAACCGCCCCAAAGACTGGCAAAAGACGAACCCAAAGAGAAATTGATGCGGGCCGCGCATACAGGTTCCGCAGCGACATAGGCGACATAGATACTCTGGTAGTCCGGATAATCACGAAGACTCATGGAAAGGTAGTCCATGAACTGCTTGGTGTCATCTCCCCAGACTTTCTTTTCCACTATATCATAATCGCCCAGATCACGTGGATCGTCGATGCGCAGTATCCTGATGGCCGGATCGGCACGGTGTATTTCGTCTGTCGCGGACAGGTCCAGTGCCATGATGGCTTCGTCCTCTTCAACGGCAAACCCATGAGTCCGCAGCCGCTCTACGAGGTCGGCCGGCTTGTCATGCGAGTATGTTTTCCATTCAAACTCCAGACCCAATCCACTGAAGTGGGCCATCTCCCGCTCTATTGCCATTTCCGCGGTATCTGCCTTCAGGTCTGACCAAGCGATATACGCGTGAGCACCAGCCTCGTCCACCATTCTTACAAGTTGTGCCGTCTCCTCGCGCCTGAAACCAGGAATGCTGACCTGTCTGCGTTCCTCGATGTCGTAAAGCGCCAATAGTTCTGTTGTCGTCATGTCTCTCCCTTGCAGTGCCAGCAAATCGGCCTGCCGATGATGCCAGAATCAATGCGCAATCCGCAAGGGAGAGAACTCGTATAGCTATCAGAATGCCGGGACAAAACTCCCCTTGAATGTCTGCTCCAGGTATTGTCTGACCTTGTCGGTCTGCAACGCCTTGACCAGCGCGACTATTCGGGGATCATTGGTGTCACCCGCACGCACGGCGACGACATTGGCATAGGGTGATTCGGCGCCTTCCAGAATCAGGGCGTCCCGAGCCGGAATGAAGCCAGCCTGCATCGCGAAGCTACCGTTTATTATGGATGCGGCGGCGTCGTCCAGGGTGCGAGGCAGTTGCGGTGCCTCTATTTCCTTGAAGATGATACGCTTTGGATTATCGACAATATCCCGGACAGTCGCCTTGAGCCCTGAACCGGCAGCCAAGCGTATGAGCCCCTTGTTCTGCAGCATTATGAGGGCGCGCGCCTCGTTTGTCGGATCATTGGGAATGGCAATCACCGACCCTGGAGGTATGTCGGCCAGATTCTTGTACTTGCGGGAATACAATCCGAGCGGCGCGACAAATACCTGTCCCGCCGATACCAGCGACAGCTTCCTGTCCGCACAGAAGTCATTGAGGTATGGCACGTGCTGGAAAAAGTTGGCGTCAAGCTGCTTCTCGGCAAGCAGAATATTGGGCGTCACATAGTCTGTCAGTTCGACTATATCAAGCTTGATGCCCTGCGCCGCCAGATCAGCCTTGATCAGATTCAGCAAGTCTCCATGCGGGATGGGAGTTGCGCCAACCTTCAGCGTTGCAGCCTTCTGTGCCGATTGCGCGAAGGCCGGCCCGGTGGTCAGGCACATCATCATCATGGCTGCCAGCATTATTGCAGAGCGCTGAATTGAAAGTATCCGGTTCATGATGAACCTCCTCTATATATGGAATGCCCCCATACGGAGACACAAGAGACCGGTGTGGAGTCTGGCTACGATTGCGCTAGCGGCTGTCCTTGAGCTTCTTGACGACTGTGGTTCCAAGCGCCTGCAGGCCCTCGACGAGCACGATGATTGTCAATACCGCCGCGAGCATGATGTCGGTCCTGAAGCGCTGATATCCGTACCGTATCGCCAGGTCGCCCAGTCCTCCCCCGCCGATGACTCCCGCCATGGCCGAATAGCCAACCAGGCTTATCATCGTCAGGGTCAGACCGGAAACGAGGGCCGGCAAGGCCTCAGGTACAAGAATCGCGAACAGGATGCGGCCCTTGCGGGCGCCGCACGCGAATGCCGCGTCAATGACGCCACCATCGATTTCAGACAACGATGACTCGACTATGCGCGCTATGAACGGACTGGCAGCGACCGACAGGGGCACGATTGCCGCTATCGTCCCTATGCTCGTTCCCACGATCAACCGTGAAAGCGGCAGGACAATCACCATCAATATGATGAACGGAAATGACCGCAGCACATTGATGATCCGGTCGGCTGCATGCTTAGCATACCGCAACACCGGTGATATGCCTGACAACCTCTGGTTTGACATGATGAACAGGCCAATGCCGACGGCCCCGCCTGCAATCAGCGCGATGCTCGTTGATGCGATGACCATCACCAGCGTCTCGATCAGTGGCCTTGCAAGGAGACGTGCTACTTCAAGCATCCATGGCCTCCCTGACGAGTCGCCTGGCACTGTCGCTGTCTGGATTTTCAAGAACGCGACAGCACGAGCCGTGTTCAACAATCCGGCCCTGGGCTATGACGGCTACGTCATCACAAATGCGGCTGACCACCTCAAGCTGGTGCGTAACCATGACGATTGTCAGACCAAGCCTGTCCCGCAGTGATCGGAGCAGATCAAGTATGGATCGTGTGGTTTCCGGATCGAGAGCGCTGGTTGCCTCATCGCTGAACAGGATGCCCGGATTGCCAGCAAGCGCGCGGGCTATGGCAACGCGTTGCCGTTCTCCGCCGGAGAGCCTGCTGACCGGTCGATCGGCCTTGTCAGAAAGGCCGACCAGATCCAGAAGCTCCCTCACTCGATCTGTCGTATCCAACCGTGACCAACCAGCGGCCTCCAATGGGAAGGCGACATTGCCAGAGGCCGTGCGCGAGGCAAAGAGGTTGAAACCCTGAAAGATGAATCCGGCCCTTCTGCGCGCCGAGACGAGTCCGGATCCAGACAGCTGGTTGACCTGTGAAGCGAAATGGACCACCGCTCCACTGTCGGGTTTCTCAAGGAGGCCGGCAATCCGTATCAGGGTCGTCTTGCCCGCGCCACTTCTGCCTATGATTCCGCATATCGACCCCTGCGGAACCTCAAGGGATACGCTGTCCAGCACCGGGTTGTCACCGAAGCGTTTGCATACGCCAGAGAGGCACAAGGCGGATGAGGCATTTGATACTGACTGGAAATTGATTGGTTGTTGGTGTGACGAGAGTACTAAGGGCGGGGTTGCGGCCTTGTGCGGCCGCCGGGCATCAAACATAGGAAGGCTCTACTGAAGTTCATGATGACTCCTTGTATAGAAACGCTATCGCATACGCGGGATCAATGTCAAGATGGCTGCAAGCGGGCTCTCTGTCCTTCATCGGAAAGGAAAATCAACTTGACAAATGCCCACGCCGCGGCAAAACTCTTAGTGAACAGCTTCCGGTGGTGGAGAATGGCTTGAACCGCCGCCGGACACCTTAAAAGGAGACAAGACATGAGGAAGTTGATGTATGTGCTGCTGGCGCTGGGACTCCTGGCGATGGCAACATCATGTTCGTCTTTGGCCGAGGGAGCCCTGAGCGGCGCTCTTGGCGCCGTGGTTCCTTCCGGCGGCGGCATAGGAGCGACCGCGGCAGCTTCCGCCGTCGTGGACTACCAGTCAGGTGAGGTACTCGCCTCCCCCGATTCCAGAACCATGTTCGATGCGAGTTTCCGCGTCGCCAAGATCCTGACCCCCGCCAGCACGGCTACGAAGAACCAGGCGGAAGCGCTCTGGGTGTCTGATGGCAAGAAGCAGTGGGTCAACTATGTCGTCGGAAGCAGGAAGGCGACAAAGGCGGACATGGTGGTCGGAGCTCCCATGTTCTATCTCTCTGGGTGGGCTGATCACGAGAAGATTCCGGCGGATGACTACCGCAAGGACTACTGGCGCCTTGGCACCATCACCTCGGTAGAACTGCTGTACAAGAACCAGGTGGAGATATCCGGCGATCCATACTATATAGAATACCTCCGCGTTCCCACTGACCCCGTAAAGTAACCGACGCTATCAGGTACCGGATGCGCTATGATCCGGTACCTGATAGCCCATTGCCCGATGGTCCGGGTCCTACAACCAATCCGCCTATATGGCATTTCCCTTGAACTGGCTCACGTACAGGCGGTGGTAGAATCCCCGCATGGCCATCAGCTGATCGTGGCTGCCCTGCTCCATTATCTGTCCCCTGTCTATGACCACAACAAGGTCGGCATCCCTGATCGTGGACAGACGGTGTGCTATGACAAAACTGGTCCGTCCTTGCATCAGGCGTAGCAGTGCCGTCTGGATACGAGCCTCGGTGCGGGTATCGACGCTGCTCGTCGCCTCGTCCAGGATCAGGATTGATGGATTGGACAGTATGGCCCGGCTGATGGCCAGCAACTGTCGCTGTCCCTGGCTGAGGTTGCTCGCGCGTTCCGACAGATCGGTAGCATAGCCCTGAGGCAGTTGCCTGACAAAGTGATCAGCTTCGGCCATCTTCGCCGCTTCGACGCATTCATCGTCACTGGCATCGAGCCGACCATAGCGTATGTTTTCCAGTACGCTGCCGGCGAACAGGAAGGTGTCCTGCAGTACCAGACCCAGGCTTCTGCGCAGTTCAGCCTTGGGCATGTCTCGTATGTCGATTCCATCAATGGAGATGCTGCCATTCTGGATCTCGTAGAATCTTGTAAGCAGATTGATGATGGTCGTCTTGCCCGCGCCTGTCGGGCCTACGAGCGCTATGGTCTGTCCGGCTTGCACATCGAGGCTGAAGCCCCTGATTATCGGTGAGCCAGCCGTATACGCAAACTCCACCTCCTTGAAGCTGACGCGGCCTTCAACAGGATGCGCCATGTCAGGCTTTGCGGAGCCGGCTGCCTCCGATGGGGTATCCAGTATCTCAAAGACACGCTCCGCTCCGGCCAGAGCGGCCTGTATGGAGTTATAGAGGTTGGCCAGTTGCCGCAGCGGCGATGTAAAGTTCTGGCCATAATTGATGAACGACGCGATGGTACCCACGGTCACGAGTCCGCGCAGCGCCAGCCATCCGCCAAGGCCGGCCAGGACGACGACGAAGAAACTGCCAAGCACCTGCGTCAGCGGCATCAACAGCAGGGCAAACGAGTTCGCGTAGACGCCGGCCTTGAACACGGCCTGGTTGCTGACCCTGAACGACTCTATGGCCGAGTCATTGCGCCTGAAGGCCTGTATTGTCTTCTGGCCGCTTATCGCCTCCTCGGCAATGCCATTGAGGTCGCCAAGGTTCTTCTGCAGATCCCTGAATCCCTTCCTGGTATATTTTGCCACGAACCTGGTAAACCAGAACATGATGGGCACCACGACAAGACTTGCCAGGGCAAGCCAATGGTTCAGCGCGAACATGGCGACCAGGATGCCCACCATGGTCAACGTGCTGGCGACAAGCGAAGTCACGTTCTGCGATACGGCCTGGTTGATGGCGTCGATGTCATTGGTCAGGCGGCTCATCAGGCCGCCAGCGGCGTGCGTATCAAAGAACTCCATGGTGAGCGTCTGAATATGGGCAAAGAGGTCGGAGCGCAACTTCTTCAGCGCATGCTGCGATACCCGGGCCATGGTCCAGTTTGCCAGTACCATGCAGATGTTGCCAGCGAGGTACGCGGCCAGCATCATCGCGGCAATACGCACAAGACCAGGAATGTCCTTGCCACCTATGAACCTGTCTATTGCGACACCCATCAGGTACGGTCCGCTGAGTCCGATGATCGATGACACCATGATGAATCCGACTACCAGACTGATCGATGGGGTAAACGGCTTCAGATACATCACCAGACGCATCATCGCCTGGCGTGGATTCCTGGCCTTCTCTATTCTGCCGGGCCTGCCACCGCCGCGGCGCTGCAGGCTGCTCTTCAGGTTCGCGGGTCCACGGTATGTATCATTCATGGATGCCGCCATTCATGGATGCCGCCCCCGAGCTGCGAGTCGTAAATTTCCCTGTAGACATCGCTTGATCGCAGAAGCTCGGCGTGTGTGCCTTGTGCCGCGATTCGGCCTTGGTCAAGCACAATGATCATGTCTGCATTGAGTACCGTGCTTATCCGCTGCGCCACCATGAAGATGGTGCACCCATCCATGAATTCAGCCAGCGCTTCCTGAATACCGGTTTCTGTCTCCACATCGACGGCGCTGGTGCTGTCGTCAAGAATCAGGATTGCCGGATGCGTTATGATGGCGCGGGCAATCGCAATGCGCTGCTTCTGCCCGCCCGACAGGTTGACGCCACGTTCCTCTATTCTGGTATCGTAACTCCGCGGCAGCTCAAGGATGAAGCCGTGAGCGTGGGCTACTTTCGCCGCGGCAACCACATCGGCATCGCTGGCGGTGGGCCGGCCATAGCGGATATTGTCGCGGACGGAACCCGAAAACAGCAGTGTCTCCTGCGATACGATGCCTATCCGCTCCAGTAGCGAATCATGGGCCAGTGTCTTGACAGGAAGTCCATCGACCCGTATCGCGCCACTGGTAACATCGTAGAACCGCGGAATCAGATTGACCAGCGTCGATTTGCCGGAACCGGTTGCGCCCAGGATGGCTATCACCCTTCCAGGCGCGCCATCGATATCGATGTGCTCCAATACCGGTGTGCTTGTATCGCCATTGTAATGGAAACCGACATCGCCGAAGACGACTCCGCTGGCCTTGTGGCCGGACAGCCTCCGTGGCTCGGAAGGCTCCTCTACGTCGGGAACCGTATCGAGCACCTCGTTGATACGCCTCGCGGAGGCCAGTCCGTTTGCCCACGTGTTGGACAGCTGCGTCATCATGATAAGCGGATTCATCGTTGCGAGCAGGTAATTGGTAAAGGCGACTATCTGCCCAAGCGACAGCTTCCCCCTGATTGACTGGAGCCCTCCAAGCCAGATGACGAGGACCATGCCTATGTTTATGAATACGGTCAATGCCGGCGTCATCGACGACATGAACTGCATGACCCTGACAGTGCCATTGGTCAGGTCATCGTTCGCGGTGCCGAAACGGAGGTTTTCGTGATCGGCTCGCACAAACGCCTTGACAAGCCTGGCGCCCGCTATGTTCTCCTGCAGAACCGTATTCAGTCTGTCCAGCCTTTGCTGCACATTCCTGAAGAGTGGCTCCATCCTGAAACTGAAAAACGAAATCAGCATGCCGGCGCAGAGCAGCAGCGGCACCATCGTAAACGCCAGCGTCGGACTGGTTACGAACATCAGCACGATGCTGCCCACCATTGAAAGCGGAGCCCGCGTGCCTATGCGGAGCGTCACCTGTGTGATCCGCTGCACGGCGCTCGCGTCATTGGTCAATCTGACCATCAGCGTGCCGGTGGAGAATCTGTCCAGGTTGCCATAGGAAAAATTCTGTATCTTCACAAATATCGCTTCGCGCACGTCGCGCGCGACACTCTCGCCGACACGAATAGACGAATTGCTGTTCAGCACGGCGACTATCATGCTGAGCAATGAAATGCCAACCATGATCGCGGATGTCTCGAGGACCACGGTCATGTCCTTGCGCCTGATGCCTTCATCGATCACGCGTTCCACAAGCCGTGGAATCGACAGATCGAGGATCACCATGGCGACGAGCATGGCCAGCGAGAACAGTGCCAGTCTTCTGTACGGCCGCACGAAATGCAGGAGCTTGCGTATGTCACCCATGGTGTGCCGCGTGCCTTTCTTACTGTTCACCGGGGATGAACGTCTCCCGCAGAATGCTCATGGCCTTCCGTATGACGGCACGTTCTTCGGGCACCAGAGCCGACATCTGCGCACGCATCCAGACACGATTGGCCTCATAGTGCTGTTCCAGAATCTTTGCAGCGAATGGTGTTATTTCAAGCCATACACAACGCCTGTCTTCCATCCGAGGCTGTCGAGTTACCAATCCCTTTGCGACCAATATCTGCACTGCCTGGCTGACGGCAGCGCGGCTGATCTGCTTCTTTGTGGCAAGTTCGCTCACCGAATGATAGCCCTTGCGTATGTGACGCAGCACATGGAATTGCTCCAGGGTAATGCCGAAACTCGCCGTGGCCGCCGACCTGAGATTCGCGCGGATGCGGTCCCAAACCGGCGGCAAAGTATTCAAAATAGAATCTACCGTTTCGTCGAGCGCCACAGAGGCCATACCAATCAAGCTCCTTAACGGTTAAGCTACTTAACCATTAGACATTGGTATAGTCAGTGCTGCCGCACCGTGTCAATTAGAATTTGAATGCTATTTCACCGTTCACCGTGATTGCGTCGAAGAAGTCGAAATAGTCGTTGTCAAAGCCCTCGCCGGTTACCATACCAAAATGGTATCGTAACCGGAATGGACTGCGCGTAATCGTCATGATCAAACCTGCCCTACCCGCACCGTTTGCGGCAACACGCCAGAACGTATCGTACCCGCCTTGGTCGCGGTACGTACGACCAGGTCGTAATCGCCAGCGGGCACATCGGCCCCAACGGCAAAGATGACCAGGCTCGGCTTGACGCTCGCGTAGGGACCGCAGCGGAACGCGCCGCTACCGTATTGCTCCATCAGGAACACACCGAGCGACTCGTCGGGAGGATCGAATCCGAGCAGCGCGCCATGTAATCTGGCATACGCGCCGCTACTCAAGACGGCAGGCTCGTCCGTTGCCTGCGACACGACACCGTCGGCGCGTATCTGTTCCAGCTTCAAGGGATGCGGGTTGCGGCTGCCGGCATCATTTTCGCGCTTGAAGCTGATACCCTTGATGATACCCGCCTCGACGCTACGGTCAGGCTGAAGCGCAGGCGGTATCCATGCCCGCTTGAGCGCCGCGATGGCATGAATCGGTCATCCTCATTGCGCGCCGTACCAATGGCGCTCAGGTAGTGGTCGCCCAGCGGCCCCCGCACAAAGAACCTATCGGCCACCAGCCTCGACACCGTCTGGCAGTACAGCAGCAGCACGCGCTATGTCCGGTAGCGCCGCCCAGACGACCGAGTGGGCCATCTCTTCCATCAACGCATCGAGGCTGATGATACCGGCGTGCTTGACGTGAAAGCGCCACTCTTTCTTCCTGCCTATCAGGGTATTGGCGCGCTATGTAATGGTCAGCGACATGGAGCCTCCTTGCGTATCGACGCGAGACGATGGCAGTCGGTCGCGAGGAAGCGCCGTGGTACAGGTGGTGCTGTCATCCAGGATGCGCCATACTACCTGCGGGCGCAAGCGCAGCGGTACCAGGCTTGTGGTGCATGCATATCGCTTGATACGCCGCGCATCTAGCTTCGTTGGGCTCGTATCTAGCTGGATACGCGACGGAATACACAAGGAAAACGCCCCGATGTGTGCCACTTCCGACCATGATGCAGCGCTATTGGGCATACGGAAGAGGGTTGATGCGGAACAGCATATAGGCTTGATAACGCCGCGGATATGCCATGATTGCGGGTTCAATATGATGGTTTGAGCGCCACTTTTATGAACACGAATTCATCTGGAATGCTATACTCGCGGGGGCCGCAACCTTCCATTCAGGAGCAATCATGCGAACTATGCGAAAATCAAGGGTGAATCTCACGTCGCTCATTCTAATGCTACTATCAGGAATGACGGTGGCATCGGCTCAAGATGCTGCGTTGCTGCCTCCCGGGCATGTTGTGTTTACTTCGCTTGAGAATGTGCTGGCCGATGTTACTGTGCTTGAAGGCAGATTGCGTGACCAATCCGGCGAGTCCGCAGCGGCCGGCATGTATGACAAGCGGCTCAACGATATTGACGCGATGAAAATTGAGCCGTGGGAAGATGAAGCTGAATATGCGCAAAGAATACGTAATGAACGCGCCAAAGCGACAAAAGCGTATGACGATGCAATACTGGCGGCAAGCAAGGCGCAGACTGCCGATCCGGCACTCGCACAGCTTGCCGGGGATCTGGCTATGGCCAAAGAATCGCTCGCCGCTGCCATTTTCATTGTCGATGCCGCCGACTTCTCAGCAGGCAGTTTCAATAGAACGACCAAGAGTTGGCCCATTCATATTGGCGTCGATATTCAGGGCATTACCTACCAATCCGATTTTGACTTCTCCATCAGCACAGCCGACGATATTGCCACTGCCTACAAGGTGTTCCAGGAAGCCCTGCACGCCGGGAACGTGTCGGCCAGAGTCTTGCTTTCATTCAAGCCAGAAGATGGTGGATGGATCATCGCAGGGATAGAGCATGTTGAACTGATGGTCGCCGGGGACGCGACTTCAGAATCAGCGACGCTCGCCACAATGCAGGTGCAAGAGAAGCTCTTCCGCGTCCATCCCGCAAAGGTGCTCGTTGTAGAACCCTGGGTTGAAAATCCGGAAGTTGTTTTCAGGATTGCCAATGGCAGCGAACCGGGGACTCTCGATCCATCCCGGATGGAGTCGGTTGCTGAAGGCAACATATCCATGGCGCTCTTTGAAGGATTGGTCACCTATGATCCAAAGACCGGTCATGCAGTGCCGGGGTTGGCGGAGAGTTGGGCAATGAATGCCGACAACACACAAGTAACATTCAAGCTCCGCAAGGCCAACTGGTCAGATGGCACACCGATCAAGGCACAGACCGTCGTAGACAGCTGGATCCGGACGCTCGATCCGGAGACTGGCGCTGAATATGCCTACATGATCAGCATGCTCATCAAGGGTGCCGCCAACTTCAACGCCGGCAAGGTCGGCAGGAAAGCCGTCGGCATTCGCGCACTCGACGACAGCACCTTTCAGTGTGACCTGCCGGAGCCAATGCCCTATGCCGTCGACATGATGGCTCACTATGTGTTCGCCGTTCTTCCGATGCATGTTATCGCCGCGAAGGGTGATGGCTGGAGCAAGAAGGAGAACATCGTGACCAACGGCCCCTACAGGCTTCTGGAATGGAAGCCACAGGAATCCATCACGGTCGTCAAGAATGACACATACTGGGACGCCAGGAATGTGAAGCTGAGCACGATCATCTTTCTCCCGATTGAAGACAACCACACGGCCTTCGATTCATATGAAGCAGGCGCTATTGATTGGAGCACCTCGATTCCATTGGAACTGATTGACACGATCAGGCTTCGGCAGGATTACCAGGTGTCTCCCCAGAACGCCACCTACTATTACTTTTTCAACATTTCGCGGAAACCGTTCGATGATGTCCGCGTCCGAAAGGCACTGGCCATGGCTCTCGACATGCAGGAACTGGTCACCAAGGTTGTCAGAGGCGGACAGATCGCCACTACTTCCCTGGTCCCGCCTATGGCGGGCTATACCTCTGCCACAGGTTCGGCATTCAATGTTGGCGAAGCCCGCAGACTCCTGGCCGAAGCCGGTTACGCAGGCGGCAAGGGCTTTCCAAGAATCCCGGTTACATACAACACCAATTCAGGCCACAAGAGAATCGCCGAGTGGGTTCAGGAATCCTGGAAGAAGAATCTTGGCATCGAAGTCACGCTGATCAACCAGGAATGGAGTGGGTTCCTCGATACACGTTCGAGAACACACGATTTTTACATCGCGCGCGCCGGCTGGGTAGGAGACTATCTCGACCCGAATTCGTTCCTCGAAATGTTTCTCGTCGGTTCGGATAACAACGATGGCCTGTATGCCAATCAGATGTATGATGCCCTCGTAAAGAAGGCCGCTACGATGAAGCCGGGGCCAGAGCGCGAGAGCGTGCTTCAGCAAGCGGAGATCCGCTTGATCACGAAAGACCAAGCCATCATCCCATTCTATTACTACGTATCGCAGGATATGATCAATCTCGAAAAATGGGAAGGCTGGTATTCCAATCCGTTGGGCATGCACAACCTGAAGTTCGTTCGCCCCAGGGCGCGATCGGAATGATCCAGGAGCCCCCTGGTACTTCTTGACCAGACAGGCGGTGCCCACAACACGCAAGACCGGATCGGAGCCTATTGTGCTGTCTTCATTCAGCTACCAGAATACCCGCTGCTACCTACTGCCAGCGGCCGACGGCAAGAGCCTCTTTGCATTCGACGCGGAATGGCCATGCTCGCTGCACGGCTATGCCAGGGCGATGAAGGCTACAGGCAACAGGTTCGAACAGATCAAATGGATGATGGTAGCACACTTCCATCTTGACCACGCGGGACTGGTCAGGGACTTTCAGGATGCCGGCATCGTATGCCTGCTCTTTGAAAACCAGAGTGGCGGCATCGACGCGATGGAACGTACCATCATGCTAAAATACAAGGAGTACCGGGCCATTCCGATGACAGCGTGTCATTGATAACCGGTGACCATGATGTGATGATCGGCGACCTCTACCCTATCGCGCAGATCATGGCCGACGACACCGCGAGCCACCACAGCTGGCACGAGATACAGAAGCTGGGCGGCAGGCACATCTTCCCGAGCCACGCGATGCCGTTCGACCTGGAGTAGATGTTCCCGTTGATCTTTATATGCCATCCTGTATCGCCTGCATCGTGTGCCGATACAACAGTTCGGCAGCCTTCCGAGTCGATTCAAGAATACTGGCCTTCTGCGCTTTCATGTCGGCATCAATCAAGGGGAGCCGCTCCCTCCATCCAAATCCGGACATCCCTACATACTGGCCATGCTTGATAGACAGCAATGAACCCACGAACACGATATCAAAACTCTGCTTGACGCCGTTATAGGAATTCTCCCACATGTTTACCCAGAGGGTAAACACATAATCGACCGAAAGGGCCTCTCCAATCGAGACCAGATGCGGAATATCCGATTCCAATATGGAAGATCTGCTACTTACGATAGGCACCGGATAGTCCTTATATACGCGTCGTATGTCCGAATCAGAAAGAACGGCAAACGATCCAGAATTCCTGAACGTGGATGCCACGAGCGACGCGTATGACTGGGTGATGCTATCCGGATATCCGCAAAGTACGGCTATTCTGGAACCTATCGGGGGCATGGGATTGCCATCAGCCTGAACGAAGTACCGTTCAGGCTGCGTGGCACATCCGGCGAGCAGAACGGCAAACGCCATGACGACGCTTGCTCCATAAAGGAACGGGTGCTTTAAATTGAGAGCCAAACCTTAGAACCCTGTCGTGACAGTCGTCTGAATGACTCTATCATAGACGACAGCGCTCTTTCCTTCGGGTACCACGGCGAGGTCTTGTTTCATCTCGACCGTTCCGCCTGATCCATCCTGGAACGTCATTGTGAAGGACTTCTTCAGATCATCATAATTGTCCAGCACCCGTACATCATTGCCTGTTCCGCCCATCGAGTTCTTGACGCCGAAGCGGAAGTTGACGTCCCCGATATAGATCAGGCGATCATCCGGCCCGATGTTGATTCCCACATTGCACGTACCCATCACCGATTTGACGGTGTTCCCTCTGGAATCGGTTACAAATCCAATGGCGTTGAGAAAGAGCGTCTTTCGGGGAACAGTCAGGACAAAGTATTCGCCCCATTTGACATGCGCCAGAACATCGGCGTTTCCCTTGTCAAAGATGATTTTCTTGTCGGCGGCAAAGGTAAAGCCGAGATCAACGCTTTGCTTGATTCCGCCGCCACCCAGGGCAATCATGTCTCCATCGATATTCTGAACCGGTTCCGGCGTAAAAACGATTCTGCCGACGATGACCACCTTGTCGTCAGGAATAGGAGCTCCCTCTTTGGGAACACTCGCCATCTTTCCCATGGCACCCAGCATGGCGCAACCACTCAACACAGTCGCGATGATCGCAACGAAAGCAAACAAAACCCAATTTCTCTTTTTCACAATGACTCCTTTAAATGTGTAGATCAGGGATATTACGTTTCATAATAGAACATAAGCGAGCGCACGTCAAGAAAATGACCGCATCGATGCCGCGGAGCCATTGGCTTCGACTGCCGATGAACGCAAACCTGCGTGATGCCGTCGGCTCAAAGGGAGTGCAGATGATTTCTTGGATCACGTAGAGAGGTGGTTCATGTATTCGTACGAGGCAAGGATGAAAGCCATAAGGCTGTACATCCGCTATGGTCGAGCTGCAACGGCTACTGTCCGCGAGCTTGGATATCCTGCGGGGACCATCGTCAATGTCTCGCCGGGGTTGGGATAACCAACGGAGCAAGAAAAAAACGGTTCAACCTGACTTGCGGAGTACCGCGCGCAGGTTAACTCTGATCTTTTCTTGGGCTAGAACCCTTCTTTAAATCATAGCCTTGAGGTTAACATGGAAGCACACGATCGCTTGTCGAAATAAAAATGTCAGACGTATGTAAATAGAATAGCACTAATGACTTTATCCGATTTGTCGAATTTAAATAGAATACCAATAATTTCGAAATCGGTATTTTGATATCGAAATTGGTCTTCTGTTTCAATATATGGCACTCCGAACTTGTTAAGAATATCTTGTTTCGATGAGCCTAGCGTTAAACCATCAACTGTTTTGACTGAATTGGTTACTATCTCTATGTATACAATACGATTGCGATTATTCCATCCAATAATCATAGAATCATTTCGATAGCCATCAATTGGTCCAAAGGTAGCGCCAAAAACATCTGTAGTAATTGTACAGTTTTTTTTATTTATTGTCTCTTCTCCGATCGTTTTTCCAATAAACCATCGATCAGCTTCCGGAGTTAAAACAGCAACAGATTCAATGTTTAAACTTGAGTCTTCATTCACAATTTCCTTTGACGGTATAACAGGAACTTCCGCCACAACAGAACTGGGCACAACAGAATTAGCTTTTGGAACTACTTTCGGCTCTGCATTCCCCTTGGCTGAATTACTGCATGATACCAATATAAATACCAATACAAATATGGATAGGTGCTTCATGGTTTTCTCCCTTCAATGTGTAATTTCATTCTGGTAAGTAATTTCGTGGGTTTTGAGCTTTCCCATCTTCCCTAATTTCAAAGTGCAAATGCACACCGCCTGGAGCTCCAACAGCATCCATTTTACCAAGAGGTTCCCCCTGTTCAACACGATCTCCTTGCTGAACTTCTAGGTCGGCCATATGAACATAGCGATATTCCAAACCGTCATCACCTGCTACTATTACATAAGAAGATCCAGAAGGAGACCATTCGGGTGAACCAGATGTTGTTACTTCTCCACCTTGACTTGCACGTACTTCATCACCAGCAACACCAGCGACAATACCCCCGATATCCATACCAAGCTTATGGGTAGGACCATATTCCCAAGTTACTCTTCGTGAATCAGTTGGCCAGATAGGGCTTGGTGCCTTTTCCCTTAAAGACTTTGTCGCCGAATCATAATATGTCCTATTTGTAATTGCTGAACCTTCAACAGGTGCCATCCCCGTCGGATCTGTGAACTTCAGCGGTCCCTCGGTTTTTCATGATCACGCCTATAAATAGCCGCTTTTCCGTTGCGTGAATTCAAAAACCTGAAGGCCCTTTGTCAAAGATCGCTACAGGGACGTGACTCTCTCCTGCATGCTCGTATTCTAGCCCTCCTTGGGCCGTATGGCAACCAAACTCGACAGGCGGCGCTCGTACTCGTCATCCACGGCCTCGAAAAGCTCGTGTTCCCTCGGGTGGTGGCTGCGGTAGACCTTGGCCAGGCCGTCGGTCATCACGTGCGTGTACCGGACGGTCGATTCGATGCTCCGGTGCCCGAGGAGCTCCTGCATGTGCCGTATGCTGGCGCCGTTCTCAAGGAGATGCGTCGCGGTGGAATGGCGAAGGGAGTGCGTCGATATCTCGGGCCAATCCATGTCGAAACGTCGGAGGAGTTCGCGGTAATAAAATATTTCAACGCCTTCTATTCTCTTTGCGATATTGCATGAAATAAAGCACTATGGTAATTATACAGAACAATATCTTAACTAATATAAAACTACCAACCATAATTATTACTTTATAAGCTAATGCAATATTTTCAATTCGCAGATCAATTAAACAATTTGCTAGTTTACTAGCTATTATATTAATAACAATATTATTGTATAGCCCATTCGCTATTAATACTATCGTTATTACTAGTTGTAAAATATAGTATTTCTTATTAATTCTATAGTAAACATCACTGAATCTCATAACTATTCCAAAGCCCTTTTAACACTTCTAGTAATAACCTCATCTTTTGCTCCATTACCAAGCTCTTTAATTGTATCTCGGGCAACCGATGTTGCCGTTATTTGAGTATAAGGGGCCGGTGCTCTATATAAAACCTTCGCAGCTGGAACTAACGCACTTGAGACACCTCCAGCAATTGCTCCTATAACTGCACTTTCCTTGACTCCATCTGTTAGCGGCTTTCCACCCATACCATTTTCCACAATAGTTGAAACGACACTCCCTGCACTTCCAGCAATCGCACCACCAACAGCCGTAGCTACTTGTGCCGTTGGTTGGTAACACAAACTCGCAACTGCAGATGCCCCAGATGTTATCGCCCCAGCAACAGCGCCCCCTGCAGCAGCAGCTAATGTCTGATTAACATCTAGTTGGAAACTAGATCCGGACATTTTAGCCGAGGCATATTGACTTATCACATTCATTGAAGCACTAACAACAGCTCCAATAAATGCTCCAGCTAAAACGTTAACTGCCTTTCCATCGGGATCTGTGTACTTGATCGGGTTGTTCCCCGCGTAGTGGTACAGGTGCAGGTTCACCGTATTGAACACGCCGCCCATGCCGGGCAGGTTCCCGTTGCGCTTCCTTGCCTCCTCGTCTGTCGGGGCGCCGGGCACGTACTCGCCAAGGGCCGGGTCCGCTGACAGCCACACGCTGGTCTTCGGGTCCAGGTACCTGGCTCCATAGTAATACAGGCCGGTCTCCGGGTCCAGTTCTTTTCCGGTGAACCGGAAGGGTATCGCGTCGATGCCGTCGCGGGTCTTCTCCACCCACAGTTCGCCGTAGGGCGTGTACTCGAGGTGCTCGTACTCCTGCCCGTCCGGGTCGGTCACGAGCTGGGCGCTCCCCAGGTGGTCACCGTGGTAATAGTAGGTGTTCGCCTGCTCGAAGCCGGTATCGGGATGGCCCTTGTAGTTGAGGCGCGTCGAGACGCGGGTCTGGCCCACGTAGACGTGCTTGCTCTGCCGTATGCTCGCGCCGTTGATGCTCTCCGACCACATCGCGTACGGCGCTTCGCGTCGTTTGCCGAGTGGAATGGATTGTAGTGCGCGCTGAAAGCGCGCGGCGGCATCGAAGTACAGGCTC
>DATKVB010000005.1:0-87457 GCA_035530295.1 bacterium
GCCGGATCTCCAGCTGTGGACCGACGAGCACCGCGACTACCCTGCTGCCATCATGGACACGGGGCCCCTGCTCATGGCGATGCATGACGGGTCGCTGCGGCATATGACGTGGCCGTCGACCGCGCCACGCACCGTGCTCAATCCCCTGTTCGCCGTCAACTACTATGACCGGGAGCTCCGCAAGGATCTGGCGGCGTTCCGGCGCGAGAGCACCTGCTTCACCCGCAACGTTGCCAACGGGCTGTCGCGCTTCGCCTGCCACATGGCCTACCACAACTACCAGAAGCCGTACCGTGTCGAATCGGTACAGACCGACGCTTCCGTGCACGCGGAGAAGGCTGGGATCGACCCCAAGGCGATCAGGGCACAGCTTGCGAGGCTCTATTCCGACCGGCCGTTCATCAGCCAGCACAAGCCAAGTGACGAGGCTGCTAGGATTTGGCTCAAGCAGGCCGCCACTCCACTGAAGAAGAAACCCGACCGGCTCCCCGCATATGCCGGGAGGGGGTGGATGCAGGGTTCGACTAACTAACCAAGGATGTCAGCCGCGGCTTGTGCCATCAATGTGGCGCGCATTGCCTCGAACGTATGCTCCTGCGATATCGCTGTCTCGGTTCCATCGAAGCAATCCCGGATGAACTTGCCAAAGAACACGAAACCGACCTTGCCGGTCACCTCATACTTGTGTTCCCCGACCTTGTCCACGACATATACATGGTCCCCATCAGGCGAACAGGCAACATCGATGTATTTGCGTATCTCTATCGTGCCAGTTGTACCGATGATGAAGACCCTGCCATCGCCCCATGCGCCCAGTCCATCAGGCGTGAACCAGTCGACGCGGAAATAGCATGTGGCTCCGTTGTCGGCAAGCAGGTTGCCGTCGCCATAATCGTAAAAATTCGGCTTGTCCTTGTTCGCGTAGTTTGCAAGCGTGCTGTGCATGACGCGAATCGATCTGGCTCCACTGTAGGCAAGGAACTGCTCAACCTGGTGGCTACCCAGATCAGTGATGATTCCACCATTCTGGTCCTTCTCGAAGAACCAGTCCGGCCTGGAAGCCTTGTTCAGGCGATGCGGAGCCAGGATGGTCACATGGACCACCCGACCTATGGCGCCCTGCTGTATCAACTGCCCCGCGAAAACGGCGCCTTCCACATGCAGGCGCTCACCAAAATAAATTGCGTACTTCCGACCCGTCCTGGCGCACGCTGCCTTCGCCAGTTCAAGCTCATCGAAGGTGAGCATGCCTGGCTTGTCGACGAAAAAGTGCTTGCCGCTTTCCATCACCCTGATGCCCAGGGCAGCCCTGTCGCATGGCCGTATTGCGCTCGCTATCAAGCGACAGGAGGAGTCGTTCAGTATGTCATCTTCACGCTTCGCCACGATTGCCTGCGGATACCGCTGCACGAAGGCGGCGACTTTGGACGCATCCTTGTCATAGACTTTCGTCAGGGTCGCGCCCGCCTCCACGAGTCCGTTGCACATGGCATAGATGTGCCCATGATCGAGCCCGATAACGGCAAACATGAATTCTCCCGCTCCGCAGACCGGCTCGGGCCTGGCTTGCGACACAGGCGCATAATTCATGCCATCACTTTTCTGCATCACAGCGAGCCGCCTACCGATATGCCAGAATCCGCGTAGCTTGTGACGCTCGCTGTCTTCTGATGGAACCGGGTCGCCTTGGTCATGATCCCGGCTCTTGTATAGAAAGAATCTTTGTCGGTCATCGGCAGACTGACCGGCGCACCGCTGAAGGCGCTCTGATACACAGCCGAAATGAACTCGATGGTCCTGCGTCCGGCCACCCCGCTGACGAGAGGTTCGCAGTCATTCTCAATGGCGCTGACCATGTCATCGATCTGCCCTTCGTGCGCCGTATATACCGGTTCCGGCAAGTCTGAGAATAAGGCTTCCAGCTCGAGCCGCTTCGGCTCGTCGGCTTCGGGATAGCCATTATCCAGCTGTCGGCTCACCGATATCTTGTGGGGAATCTCGATCGAGCCGTTGACACCATCGATGATGAAGCGCTGCTCCTCACCATGGTGCAGCAGCGAGGAGACGAGGGTGCCGACCGCGCCGTTCTTGAAACGTATCGTGGTGATGGAAAGATCCTCTACCTCGCTGTTGCCATGGTTGCGGTTGGAGACTATGGCACTGACCTCCTCCACTTCACCCATCAGCCAGAGCAGGAGATCGATGTGGTGCACGGCGTGTATGAAGGTGCAGCCACCGCCCTCCTTCTCCCAGGTTCCACGCCACCAGAGGTCATAGTACTTGCCGCCGCGCCACCATAGCGAGCTGGCCTGGGCGAACAGCAATTCTCCAAGCGCGCCTGTCTCGAGCATACGTTTGGTGCGCATGATGTCCGGCTTGAAGCGGTTCTGTGCGACGACAGACAATTTGGCCTTGCCCCTTTCCTGGGCTGCCAGCATGCGGTCGCATTCCTCAAGCGTTGGGGCCATCGGTTTCTCGCAGAGCACATGCTTGCCAGCCAGTAGAAAGTCCACGGAGACATCGCAATGCAGAGCCGGTGGCAGACAGATGGACACCAACTGTATATCGGTCCGATCGAGCAAGTCATGGTAGTCCGCCACCGCCTCGCAATCGAGTCGGTATTTCTCGGCCTTCTGCTTGGCCTTTTCCGGAAGGATATCGACCACGGCCCTGATGGCACAGCGGGCACCCAGGCTTCGGTACGCCTCGATATGGTAGCCGGCAATATCGCCGGTTCCTATGATCGCTATGCCTATCATGGGCGGCCTGCCAGCTTCTTGATGAGGCGCGGCAATCCAGTCTGCGATATGATCATGAAAGCGATAACGATGAGGAACACGACGCAGATCGGCCGGGCAAGCATCGGCGTCAGGCTACCATTCGATATGATAAGGGCGCGACGCAGATTGGAGTCAGCCATAGGCCCCAGAATGACGCCGAGCAGGAACGGCGCGGAGGGAATGCTCGTGGCTCGCAGCAATAATCCCACGATCCCGAATATGAACATCATGCGCACATCAAAATCATTGTGGTTTATAAGGAATGCTCCGATGACGCAGAGCACATAGATGATGGGCATCAGGATCTTCTTGTTGATGCCCAGGATCTTTACTGAAAATTTCGCTATGCCAAGCGCCAGGAACCACATCGCCAGAGCCGCAAATACCAGGTAAATGGCTATCTGGTAGACGAATTGCGGACTCTCGGTCATCAGGAGCGGGCCAGGCCTGTACCCGTGCATCAGGAAGGCTGCCAGCAGCACGGCTGCCGGAGCGGAACCAGGGACTGCCAGGGACATCACGGGGATAATCGCGCCGCCGATGCACGCGTTGTTGCCCGTCTCCGCAGAAATGACGCCGAGTTCGTTGCCCTTGCCAAAGCTGTCCGGATCCTTGCTGCTCGACTTGCTGGCCCAATACGAGAGCCAGCCGCCGACGTCCTCACCGACACCGGGGATGATGCCGACACCGACACCGATGAGGGCCGAACGCACCACGGCGAACCAGTTCTTGCGTACCTTGCGGAATCCATCCTTCATCCTGAACGACGTCATCTGCAAGACCTTGGCATCGACCTGGGTAAAGGATTGCACAATCTCCGGAAAGCCAAACAGGCCGATCATCACGGGGATGAGCTGGATGCCACTCATCAGATTGACGTTGCCGAACGAGAAGCGCGGATACGCGTTTACCGTATCCATGCCGATCATGGCGACGAGCAGGCCCAGAATGCCGCTTATCCAGCCCTTCAGTACATTGCCGTTGGAGGTAAGGCTACCACATATCATGATGCCAAAAATCGCGAGCAGGAAAAACTCCCATGATGTAAACTTGAGCGCAAAACTTGTCAGGAGCGGCGTCAGGGTCAGCACGCATATGACGCTGAACAGGGTTCCAAGTGCAGACACGGTGACCGCCAGGAATATCGCGTGTCCCGCCTCGCCTCGTTTTGCCATCGGAAAGCCGTCGAGGGCGGTGGCCGCGGATGCCGGCGTCCCCGGTATATTTAGAAGGATAGCGGATTGACACCCACCTGATATTGCGCCGACATAGATGCCAATAAGGGCTATCAGGGCAGGGCCGGTGGGAAATCCGTATGTCAGGCCAGTCAGGAGCGCTATGGCCATCGTCGCGCTGAGCCCGGGCAATATGCCCATGATGAGACCGGCGAGCGTCGCCAGTATCAGGACCAATAAATTGAACGGCTGGAAGACCGATGCGGTCGCGGCCAGCATATATTCAAGAGCCATGTAAAGACCTCCTCCCGATCAGGGCAGCTGTACTCGAAAGCCAACCTGGAAAAAGACGACAATGACAGCAACCGTGCATGCGGAAATCAAGAGTCCCCGGAGGAGCCTGGTCGCCTTCAGGTATGCCATGATGCCGACCAGAAATATAAATGAAGAAATCCAGAATGGAAGCAGCTTGAAGAGCACGAATGAATAGATAAACATGATGGCCATGCCGATCAGTGAAATCGCGGTATCCTTGCTGTGTGCTTTTTCGCGGCCCCAGACCCTCATTTCGGCCATTCTGGCATCAAGGCCGCCGTCTTTGAGACTCGCGAACAACAGCAGAAGGCTGCAGCCTGTCAGGGCGACGCCCAGTATGATGGGCAAGAATCCCGGCCCATCGTAATAAATGCCACCGACATCCTTGTTTATCGCGACCCCGGCGAAGAAGACATAGATTCCCAACGCTATCATCACGCAGGAGGCCATGAAATCGAAAAGCTTATTGGTCTGCATCGAACAACCATCCCTTGTGGCGCGCCGATCCGCATGGACCGGCGCAAATCGAAACTTACTTTCTCTTGATGTCGAATTTCTCCGGAGATATTTTGGCTACACCGGCGTCAAAGAGAATCCAGCTTACGGTGGATGCGAGATTTTCTACGTACGTCTGCGAGGCATCACGGCCCATGGCGTTGACGACGAAGCCCTTGCTCTTGGTAAAGTCGAGGAAGCTCTGGCTCTTGACCGCGTCATTGAAAGCGGCGTCGAGAACCGCCAGCTTGGCAGCGGGCAGACCCTTGGGAATGGCGATGCCGGTGGTCTCGCCCATCGGCAGGTAGGCCTGAGCGGCAGGAAGCAGTTTCCCGATGCTTGGGATGAGCGGTCCACCAGCTATCTGGATATCATCCTTTGCAAAGCACGCAAGTGCACGGAGCTTTCCGGCCCTGATCATGTCCTCGGTCTCGACGAGCAGCTGTGTCGTAAAATCAACTTCTCCAGACAACACGGCGACGATGGCCGGAGCTCCGCCCGGATAGGAGACGAGCTTGTACTCTATCTTGGCCGCCGCCCTGAGAACCTCGGCGCCGATGTGGCCGCCACTGCCTGGGCCCGCCGTGCCATCGGTTACCTGACCCGGCCTTGCCCTGAGGTCGGCAAGGAGGTCGTCAAGCGTCTTGTAGGGAGAGTCCGCCCTGACCGCGATGACATTCGGTGTAAAGGTTGCAAGCCATATATCCCATTCGCGGAATGTCTTGGTCGTCGTTCCGAGTACGGGCATCGACGAGAAAGCCAGCATGCCGTTGGCCAGCATGGTATAGCCGTCAACCGTGGAGCCCGCTACGATGTTTGAACCCGTGGCACCACCGGCACCCGGTGTATTTGTGACCGTGATGGCTACGCCCAGCTTGTTGCCCATGGGGGCGGCCAGCGCGCGGGCTGTCAGGTCTGTCGATCCACCCGGATTGTACGGTACCGTCAGCGAAATATCGCGAGTCGGATATGCCTCTACCTTGTCTCCCATCGCGAACGCCGACATCGCTGGAATCGCCAGGAGCGCGATTGCCACAGCGACGATCAATAACGTTTTTCTGTCAAAGATCATGTTGCCTCTCCTTATCGCCTATCGCATATACAGTGTCGCCCTCAACGAGGGTACATTCCTGTATTATGTGTCTGACGGGAACCTTGCCGTCCCCGTTTATCACCTCGAGCAAGAGATTTGCCGCCTTGCATCCCAGTTCGTAATCGCCTTGGTCCACGTGCGTAAAATTGTTGCGGCCCGCGCTCGCCCACTCGGGTGAGCCGATGATGACAACCGATTTCGCCTTCGGGATGTCCACTCCCAGGTCCATGAGGCAACGAATGCCACCCTTGGCCTGTATGTTGTATCCGTACAGTATCGCGGTGATGTCCGGATGCTCCTCGAGCAGCTCTTTGGTCATGCGGTAGCCCTCATCAGGCGTAAAGCCGCCATCGATCGCAACGAAGGAATCGGCGTCTATGCCGTGGTCGCGTCCGGCATCGAAGAAAGCCTGCTGGCGGGCAACAAGGTCGGGTATGCATGAGTCCCAGCCTATGAAGCCGATATGCCGGTGTCCCTTGTCTATCAGGTGCTCGGTCGCGACATAGCCGCAACGGTAGTTGCTGGTCGTCACCCAGAAGAAATCGTCGAGGCCCTCGAGCGGGCGGTCGACCATTACGATGGGTACGCCCATCTTGCGGAGATGCACGGTATTCGCCGTGCCTTCGCGGGTAGGCGTCAGCACATAGCCGTCGACGCGCTGCTGCTGCATCCTGTTCAGGATTGTTCGCTCCCGCTCGGCATCATCGAAGGTGTTGCAGATGGACAATATGTAGCCATGCTTGTCAAAGACCTGCTCGACTGCAAGCACGATGCGTGTAAAAAACTGGTTCTCGAACTGCGGTACCAATACGGCAATGATCTTGCGCTTCTTGCCCCGCAGGCTGCTGGCTCCGCTGCACTTGATATAGTTCAGTTCGGTGGCGGCATCGAGCACCCTCTGTCGCATTTCGGAGCTGATATAGCGATTTCCCGACTCGCTGAGCACATACGATGCGGTGGCAGCGGTGGTTCCTGCCTTTTCGGCAACATCCTTCAGGGTCGCGTAGTGCTTCTTCATGTCACTCCGATCACGACAAGCAATCGATTGCATAAGTAAACGATTGCCTGTGACGACGAACCTAAACCCGTTTCTTCCTCCTGTCAATAAAAAGTTTTACGCACTAAGATAGAAAAATACCTGGAGGGATGCGAAATGCGCTATGGCTGTTGTCTGAACTGGGTCGCGCGCGGCGTCGACGGAACGGGAGCCGAGGCCGCTCCCATCCTCGCGAAGGCGGGATACGATTACGTAGAGCTGTCCATGAACCACCTGATGCGACTTGAGCCCGCGGAGCGGGAACGCGTGCTGGCTCCAGTCCGCGATTCCGGGCTGCCCTGTGACGCCTGCAACAACTTCCTGCCCGCATCTATCAGGCTGACTGGGCCCGACGCGGACCATGCAACGGCACTCGAGTACGCGCGCACATCGCTGGAGCTTGCGCGATCCTTGGGAATCGCCATCGTGGTATTTGGAAGCGGCAAGGCGCGCAACCCGCCGGAAGGGTACTCACTCGAGCTTGCCAGGGATCAGCTTGTTTCTTTCGCGCGGACCCTCGATCCGATAGCGGCGGACAACGGCATAACCATAGCAATGGAGCACTTGAACCGTGGTGAGAGCGATATCCTGACCAGCTTTGCCGACATGGTGCGCTTCGTCCGTGAGGTGGACAGACAGCGCATACGCATACTTCTGGATACCTACCACCTGGAACTGGAAAAAGAGCCGCTGGAAGATGTGCTCCAGGGAGAAGGAATACTCATGCATACCCATACCGCCCGCCTTGCCGGCCGGACCTGGCCACAGCGAAGCACGCCGCAACTCCGCGGAATATTCAGCGCGCTGTCAGAACTTGGGTATGACGGCCGCATGAGCGTCGAGGCGTCTACTGAAGATCTGGAAGCAGATTGCGCTGGTACTCTGGCGCTGTTGCGTAGCCTGGAGAAGGAATACGCTTCAAGAGCGGCGCTATGATACCAGGCACTTGGGACCGTGGCCTATCAGGTCGGTCCGGCCCGCAAGCCTGAGCGCTTCAAGTACCAGTGAGCGGTTCTCCGGCTTGTTGTACTGGAGCAAGGCTCGCTGATACGATCGGTCCTTGGCCCCGCGGGCCACATAGACCGGTTCCATGGTCAGCGGGTCGAGCCCGGATCGATATATAGCGGTCGCCAGGGTTCCGGGCGTCGGGTAGAAGTCCTGTACCTGGTCGGGCACGAAGCCGGAG
Organism: bacterium; assembly: GCA_035530295.1. Classification (GTDB taxonomy): domain Bacteria; phylum Spirochaetota; class Spirochaetia; order Treponematales; family UBA12059; genus SZUA-370. Next base: position 8,081 of record DATKVB010000005.1, read on the forward strand.
TCGCGCAAGTATTCAGCCAGCTCCACCGCGTCCGCCAGCTCGGAACCGGGGTGTGACGCGATAAAGTACGGAACGATGTATTGCTTCAGGTCAAGCTCGGTGTTGATTGCTGACCACCGTTTGGCAAAGGCCTCGTAGATTGAGTGCGGCGGCTTGCCCATCAGCGCCAGCACCCGCGCCGACACATGCTCCGGCGCCACCTTGAGTTGCCCCGAGACATGGTGCTCGGCAAGCTCGCGCAGGAATGTCTCATCCTTGTCGGCCATGACATAGTCGAAGCGGATGCCGGAGCGCACAAACGCCTTCTTGACACCGGGCACGGCGCGCACGGCCCGCAACACGTCGATATAATCGCGATGGCTCACCTCGAGCGAAGGGCACGGTTCCGGAGTCAGGCAACGACGATCGACGCAGGCCGAGCCTTGAGCCTGTTTCTTGCACGCAGGCCCCCTGAAATTGGCCGTAGGGCCACCGATGTCATGGATGTACCCCTTGAAGCCAGGCAGTCGCGTCAATTCCCTGGCTTCCGCGACGATCGAGGCCTTGGAGCGGCTTGAGACGATGCGCCCCTGGTGAAAAGCCAGTGCGCAGAACGCGCACGCGCCATAGCAGCCGCGGCTTGAGGCAATGCTGAACTTGACCTCGGTCAATGCCGGCACGCCCTGGTATCGGTCATACGCGGGATGCCAGGCGCGCTCGAAATGCAGGTCATAGACCGCGTCGAGCTCCGCGCGCGACAAGGGCTGTTGCGGTGGTTCCTGCACCACAAATTGTCCTGCCGCGACTTCGCACAGGTGGCGCGCGCTGCCGGGATCGGTGTTGCGGTACTGCGCGGCGAACGACTCGGCAAAGGCTCGCGGATCTGAAGCGGCTTGTTCGTGGTCGGGAAGACGAATGGCGACTGCCGGTATGTCGGCCTCCTTCGATGTGCGCCAGACTGTGCCGCGAATGCCGCGCATGCTGGCAGGATCGAACGTCGAGCCAGCGGACTGCGCCAGGCGGGCGGCCACCTCGACGATGGCTCGTTCGGCCATGCCATAGACAACCAGGTCGGCCTTGGCGTCGAGGATGATGGGCTTGCGGACGGTGTCTGATACATAGTCGTAGTGTGACAGGCGGCGCAGCGATGCCTCGAGTCCGCCGGCGATGACAGGCACACCTTTGTACGCTTCGCGGCACTTGCCAGCGTACACGATGACGGCCCTGTCCGGGCGGGCGATCGTCGGTTTGCCGTTGACCATGTACGAGTGCATCGAGCCATCAGGGGCCCTGCACAACAGCGGATCGCCGCCAGGCGCGTATTCATCCTCCGAGCGTGGCTTGCGGTTGGCGGTGTACTTGACCACCATCGAGTCTATCGCTCCGCCAGCGACTAGAAAGGCCAGCCGCGGCCTTCCCAGTGCCCTGAAAGACTCCACGTCTGAAGGGTCGGGTCTGGCTAGAATGCCCACGCGGTAGCCATGGCTTTCAAGCAGGCGCCCTATCAATGCAACCCCGAAGGATGGATGATCGACATAGGCATCGGCGCTGACGATTACAAAGTCGACGGAGTCGAGTCGCTGGACCGCAAGCTCGGAGCGTGTCGTGGGCATGAATGGCATGCTTCCAGTATAGCGGTTCAATGCCGACCTCGTCGATCAGGTTGCGATTCGCGATGGACGACTTGACTATGGACTCTGACAACAATATAGTTAGGTTTACTAACTATTAGGAGTACTATCATAGTCGACAAAATCACTGATGACACGACCGCCAAGGATCAGACCCGACTAATCGCCGAGCGCCTGTTCGAGGCCATTCGCACGTTTGGCCCACTCAGCCGTGGCCCCGGCTTCGGCTCCCGAGTACGCCGCGGCGAGTTCCAGGTGCTGCATTGCCTGTCCCACGAGCCTGACGGCGCACGGGTGGGAGACTTGGCCTCACGCCTCGGTGTACGCCCGCCGACAGTAAGTCAACTGCTTGATACCATGGTCGAGCGTGGCCTTGTGGAACGCTACGCCGACGAGCATGACCGCAGGGCCACACGAGTCAGGTTGTCACCTCAGGGACTGGCCCAGACGGCCCGGTTCCGCGAACACGCGCTCGACGAGGTCGAGGCCGTCGTCGAGTTTATGGGGGCCGACGACAGCCGCCTCCTCGCGGAATTGCTGACCAAGGCATCGGGCTTCATGGCGGCTCGCCATGGTTATGCCTGCAAGGGCCGCTGCCCGCACCATGATTCCACGGAGGAGTCGAATAACCCATGCTGAAACTATTCAAATTCCTGAAACCATACTGGCCGTCGATCATCGTCGCGCTCGTACTGACATTCGCCAACTCGATGACTGACCTGAGCCTGCCAGCGATGATGTCGTCGATAGTGGATGATGGAATCGCCAAAGGCAACATCGCGATGATATGGAGCACCGGTGGCCTGATGCTGCTCGTCTCGCTCGTCGGCATTCTGGCCAGCATCGTGGCGGTCTTCCTCGCCTCGCGCAGCTCGATGGCCTTCGGCCGTGACCTGCGTTCGACTGTGTTCTCTCGTGTGTCATCGTTCTCGCTGCGGGAGATGGATGCCTTCGGTGCGTCATCGCTGATAACCAGGACGACCAACGACATCACGCAGGTGCAGCAGGTCGCCTTCATGATGCAGCGGATGATGATCCGCGCCCCGCTGATGGCAGTGGGCGGCCTCGTGATGGCGCTCACAACGGAGCCCAAGCTTTCCTGGATCCTGCTCATCATCATCCCTATCATGAGCCTTGCCATCATCGGCCTGGCCATCAAGGGCATGCCGATATTCAGGGTCATCCAGTCCAAGCTCGATGCGCTGAACCGCGTTATGCGGGAGAACCTCGCCGGCATACGCGTTGTCAGGGCATTTGACCGCATCGACCACGAGCGGGCCCGTTTCGGCGCGGCCAATGCTGACCTCACCGCGACCACCCTCAAGGTCAACAAATTGATGGCCATCCTGTCCCCATTCGTGATGCTGGTCATGAATGTTTCCACAATCGTGATCGTATGGTTCGGCGGGCTGGGCATGGGCGCCGGCGACATCAGGATAGGTTCGCTTATGGCCTTCATCCAGTACACCACGCAGATCATGTTCTCCGTGGTCATGGTCTCGGTGATATTCGTGATGGTACCGCGCGCCTCCGTCTCGGCCGGGCGCATCAATCAGGTACTCGACATGGTTCCGGAAATAGTCGACCCGCCCGCGCCTCGGTTCCCCGAATCACGGGCCGGTGTTGTCGAGTTTCGCGATGTCAGCTTTGGTTATGGCGGCTCGGCCGAGCCGGCGCTCAAGGGCATCTCCTTTGTCGCGAGGCCCGGCGCGACCACCGCGATCATCGGTGGCACCGGCTCGGGCAAGAGCACGATCATCAACCTGCTGGCGCGATTCTACGATGTCGATTCAGGCGCCGTGCTTGTCGACGGCGTGGACATACGGCAGATGTCTCAGGAGGATCTACGGGCAATGCTGGGGCTCGCTACCCAGCGGCCAATCCTGTTCACCGGCAGCATCGCGGACAACCTTCGTTTCGGACATGAGGGCGCGACAGACGAGGTGCTTGCGCGCTCCGCGGAAGTCGCACAAGCTTCCGCGTTCATAGCCGAAAAAAAAGGGGGCATGGAAGCCCATATTGACCAGGGTGGCGTCAATGTATCGGGAGGGCAGAAACAGCGACTGGCAATTGCCAGGGCATTGTCGAAGCAGCCCTTGATATACCTGTTCGACGATACCTTCTCGGCGCTCGACTTCAAGACCGACGCCAGGCTGCGCGCCGCGCTCCGGAAGCAGACCGCGAGCTCCACCGTCATCATAGTCGCCCAGCGCGTCGGTACCATTCGTGATGCCGACCAGATTATCGTACTCGATGAAGGGCGAATGGTCGGCGTGGGCAAGCATGCGGAGCTGATGCGGACATGCGAGGTGTACCGCGAGATAGTCGCGTCCCAGATGAGCGCGGAGGAGGCCGTATGAGCCAGCAGGATTCAGACAACAAACCCACGATGAAGCCCGCCCAGATGCTGGGTCGCGGTCCGGGAAACATGGGCAGGCCAACGGAGAAGGCAAAGGACTTCAAGGGTAGCCTGCGGAGGCTCATCACGTTCCTTCGGCCCTACCGGGTTTCGATAACGGTGGTGCTGGGTATGGCTGTACTCAGCACGGTATTCTCGGTACTTGGCCCGAAGATACTGGGCAATGCCATAACAATCCTGTTCAATGGCGTCGTAAGCGTAGCCCAGCATATGCCCGGCGCGTCGATCGACTACTCCAGGGTCAGCATCATACTGCTCTGGCTCCTGGGCCTGTACCTGGTTTCAGCGGGTTTCAGCTACGCCACACAGCTGGTGATGGCGACCATATCACAGAAAACCGTGTACGCGTTCCGCACCGCCATCAACGACAAGCTGGCCCGACTGCCACTGTCATTCTTTGACAGCCGCGCGCACGGCGACATCCTGTCGCGCGTCACCAACGACGTCGACACCATTGCAAACACGCTCCAGCAGAGCCTGGTGCAAATCATAACATCGCTTGTCACCCTGGTCGGCAGCGTCGCGATGATGATAACCATAAGCTGGCAGCTGTCGCTCATCGCCATTGCCACCCTGCCACTCTATTTCTTCGCGACCACCCTCGTCACCAAACGCTCGCAGAACTACTACAAGAGCCAGCAACGTCTGCTGGGCCAATTGAGCGGCCATGTCGAGGAGATGTACTCGGGCCATCCCGTGGTAAAGGCCTTTGGCTATGAGCGCGAATCGGTCAGGCGTTTCAACGATGTCAACGACAAGCTGTACGATGTGGCCTGGAAGGCCCAGTTTGCAAGCGGCGTGATCATGCCCGCGATGAGCTTCATCAACAATGTCGGCTACGTCCTGATCGCCGCCATCGGTGGCTTCATGGCGGCTCGGCGCGCCATAACGCTCGGCGACATCCAGGCCTTCATCCAGTACGCGAGGCAGTTCACCCAGCCTATCATCCAGACCGCCAACATCGCCAACATCATGCAATCGACGGTAGCGGCGGCGGAACGCGTCTTCGAGATACTGGACGAGACCGAGGAGCGGCCTGACGCGCCGAGCGTGTCGGCCTCCGTCGATCGGTTCAATGAGGCGTGTGGTGATGTCGCGTTCGAGTCAGTATCGTTCGGGTATACGAAGGATCGCCCGTTGATGCGCGGATTGTCGTTGGCCGCGCCGTGCGGCCGGACAGTCGCCATAGTCGGCCCGACCGGCGCGGGAAAGACGACGCTGGTCAACCTGCTGATGCGCTTCTATGAAGTCGATGGCGGGCGCATTACGGCCAACGACGTTGACATCAGGAACATACCGCGCGGCATGCTGCGCCGGTCGTTTGGCATGGTGTTGCAGGACACGTGGCTCTTCGGCGGCACCATACGCGAGAACATAGCCTACGGCCGCGAAGGCGCCACAGACGCCGAAATCGTCGCTGCAGCTACCGCGGCCCAGGCTGATCACTTTATACGCGTCCTGCCCGACGGATACGATACCGTGCTTAACGAAGAAGCGTCCAACCTGTCGCAGGGACAGCGGCAGTTGCTGACCATAGCCCGCGCGTTCCTGGCGGACCCTCGTATCCTGATTCTGGATGAGGCGACAAGCTCGGTCGATACCAGGACCGAGGTCGTCGTCCGCCAGGCGATGGAAAAACTGATGGTGGGCCGCACAAGTTTCGTGATAGCGCATCGCCTTTCAACGATACGGGACGCCCACACGATCCTGGTGATGAACGAAGGCAGCATCATCGAGCAAGGCTCGCACGATGAGCTGCTCGCCGCCAACGGCTTCTACGCCGACCTGTACAAGAGCCAGTTCCTGGGAATACAAGAGGCGGTGAACGCGTAACCGATTGGCGCAGCTACCAAGGTTACGCAGGGCGATCATCAAAGGAGATCAATTTCAAGGCTTTCAAACATCCGTTCATAGTCAGTGATCAATCCTTCTGTCCAGGTATCGTGGTGGATGCCGTCATTGGCTATGAAGCGCGCTCCATTGAAAAAAACCAGTACGAATACACCTGATTCCGAAGTGTCAAAATGCCTGGCATACAATCTGCCGATCAAGTCGACCGGGTGCCAGGGTTCGATACCAGCCAGCATCTGATCACTCGCTTGACCAGTATAGAAGCGAAAGGAAAACAGCCTGCTCATTCTTGAGATGCGCGGATCGCTGAGCGAAGACTTCGTGCCTATGACCGCATCCATGCGTGTCCATGACCGACCTTTGGAGTCGACGTGGTCAGCAAGACGCACACTGTCGGGTTTCAAGCTAGACAGTGTGTCATAAGCCGTCCAGCGCGGCTCACCGGCGATGTTCCTGCGGCTCAAGGAATAGATGATGGCTTGATCCGACATCACCAGTGCTGTCAGTGATTCCGGCTTGAAGCTATCGGGCTTGTCGGGATCGCTCAACAGCCATCCACGCGCCGCCTGGGTATCCTTTACGAGCATCACCGTAAACCAGCTGTCCTTGTAAGGGCTCCTGTAATCCAGGAAGCCACTGTATCCGACAGCCCCATCAATCACCGCCGTGGTATACAGGTTGATTACATCCAGCGGAATTCGGGCATCAGAGACATTTCGTAGGAGTGATGAAAAATCAATGGAAAATAATTCTGGATACAGCCCCTCCGCCACATAGCCCATTCGAATATCCATACCCCAGCGGCTGGTTGGTGCCGAGAAGGCAACGGACTTCCAGATCCCGCCGCCACTGGCACATGAGCCGAGAAGCCCTATGGTCAATGAAAGGAGGGTCGCGATGTTTTTGACATGGCCAATGACACCCCTGGCAAGCATAACTATCCTCAACCTCCCAGACTCTCCTATCGTGATTTTCCCTGGTTGGCGACTGATTCCATCGCCTTTGCTACCGCGATCCCGTCGCCAAGATAGTAGTGCCGCAGCGGAACAAGCCGTTCGTCCAGTTCGTATACGAGCGGAATACCTGTAGGTATGTTCATGCCGACTATGGCCTCGTCGCTTACTCCATCGAGATACTTGACCAAGGCGCGCAGTGAATTGCCGTGCGCAACAATGACGACACGCTTCCCGCTCTTTATGTATGGCGCTATCGTTTCGTGCCATAGTGGCAGGAATCTGGTCACGGTATCACCGAGGCATTCCGCCAAGGGCAATTCGGCCGCAGGAATTCCGGCGTAGCGCGGATCCCGTCCAGGATATCTATCATCATCCACCGTGAGCGCCGGCGGCGGAATATCATAGCTGCGCCGCCATATCAGGACTTGTTCCTCTCCGTACCTGGCTGCGGTTTCCGCCTTGTTCAGTCCCTGGAGCGCGCCATAATGCCGCTCGTTCATGCGCCAGCTCTTGAACACCGGTATCCACTGAAGGTCAAGAACGTCGAGCACTATGTTGAGCGTGCGAATGGCGCGCTTGAGGACCGACGTGTAGGCGATATCGAACGCAAGATCGGCTTGGCGTATCGCCGTCCCGCCAGCCCTGGCTTCCTCAACGCCCTTCTCCGACAGGTCGACATCGGTCCAGCCGGTAAAACGGTTCTCTTTGTTCCACTCGCTCTCGCCATGTCGAATCAAGACGAGCTTGTACATATATGCCTTCCTCCCCAATCACCATGTGTCGGTTCTTGCAGTGCAGACAGGCTGACCAGCCCGCGTCTCTACATACTATCAGCCCGAACAGAAGCCAAGTCAAACCGGTGTGGTCCGTGTTCATTGGCAGCCCCGGATACATTCGCGCAGATCGAGAAATATGGGTACTTGACCACAGCGATACAGCAAGTATACGTTTTATACGAAATATGTATACTTTAGGCCAGACACCATGACGACTGAAGAAAGCATACTCGGGAGCATCGCTCGCTTTGTGTTCAGGTACGGCTTCTCGTCGCTGACGATGCAAAACGCGGCGGAATACGCTCGTGTCAGCAAACGGACCTTGTACAAGCAGTTCCCCAACAAGGAATCCTTGCTCAACGCGACATTCGATTTCCAGATTTCCCGCGTCGCGGTGTTGCTGTCGAGCATAGCACGCGACGATTCTCACCCCTGTCTTGTCAAGCTCTCCACCGCCTTCTCCATGATGGCCGACTTCATCCGGCACCTGTCACCGGTCCTGATGCGGGACATGCTTCAAAACGACAGTCACTACTGGGACCGGGTCCAGCGCATACGGCAAGAGAGGATCTATCCGCTCATCGTGGCGCTCCTGCTCCAGGCACGCACGGAGGGTCTGATCAGGCCCGGTATCGAGCCTGGATTGCTTACTGGCATGCTCTTCTCCGCCATCGAGGCGACAGCGAATCCGACATCCATATCCAGGCTGCCCTTCGAACCGCAGACCGTATTCGAGAATCTGTTCAATATCCTGTTCTTTGGAATCCTGGCCGATGAAGGCAGGCAGCGCATCGCTCAGTCCGGGACAATTCCATATCACGATGCATTGGAGGCATTGTTTTGATAATCAGTCAGCGCTTGAGACATTCAGTTCAGCTGGCACTATCAGTCGCCATCTTCGTCTCATCGGGGTCCTGCACGCGGTCGGTTCCGGGCATCAGCGCCTCTGGTACAATAGAGGCCACCGAGGTCCGGCTGTCATCAAAGTCACAAGGCGAGATCATCGGCCTTTCTGCGCAGGAAGGTGACCGCGTACACAAGGACGATATGCTCGTGGCGATAGACCACCAGGCTCTGGATATACAGTATGCGCAGGCCAAGGCAGGGGTCGATTATGCCGATGCCCAGATGCGGCTCCTGCTCAAAGGCGCGAGGGAAGAGGATATAGCCCAGGCCAGCGAAGCCCTGACCCAGGCATCGGAGAACCTCAAGCTGGCCACATCGGACAGAGACAGAACACGAACCCTGTTTGCGTCAGCCAGCGCCACGAAGAAGCAGAAAGACGACGCGGAAGCGCGGTACGCTGTAGCGGAAGCGCAGTACGCCCAGGCTGAACAGGGTCTGAAGAAGCTTTCCAACCTGGCCAGGCCGGAAGAGATCGCTAGCGCGCAGGCAAAACTCCAGCAGGCCCGGTTTTCGGTTCAATTGCTTGAAAAGGCCATAAGCGATTGCTCGGTACGCTCGCCTATCGACGGCACCGCGCTGCGGCGCCTTGTCGAGGTCGGTGAGCTGGCCGGAGTAGGTACAGGGCTCTACATCATTTCAGACTTGTCGATGGTTCACTTGATGATCTATATACCCGAGACCAGCCTGGGCGCCATCTCCGTTGGACAGGCGGCCGAGGTTCGCATAGACAGCGCGCCGGACAGGATCTTCACCGGCAAGGTCTCATACATATCGCAGGATGCGGAATTCACGCCCAAGAACGTGCAGACCAAGGATGAGCGCGTCAAGCTTGTCTTCGGCGTCAAGATAGACATTCCCAATCCGGATGGCACGCTCAAGCCAGGCATGCCAGCGGACGCGCGGATACTGGCGCCATGAAACACCACGTCGGCAAAGCCGCCGGCGATGAGGCGAGCTCTCCAGCCATCGATATCGCCGACATACACAAGAGCTTCGGAACGGTCAAGGCTGTCGACGGCATCTCGCTCGTGGTGGAGCGAGGCACGATGTTCGCATTCGTCGGTCCTGACGGCGCCGGAAAATCGACGACCATCCGCATGCTCTGCGGTATAGTCAGGCCTGATTCGGGCCATCTCTCGATCCTGGGCCTCGACGTCGCAAAGGACAGCAAGGCGATCAACCGGCAGATCGGGTACCTGTCCCAGCGTTTCAGTCTGTACGGCGACCTTTCAATCGACGAGAACATCGAGTTCTTCGCTGAAATCAACGGCGTGGAAGACTACAGGAAGCGCCGCGAAGAACTCCTCGACTTTACCCGGCTCAAGCCGTTCCGCACGCGGCTGGCTGCGCGTCTGTCGGGTGGCATGAAGCAGAAGCTCGCGCTGGCCTGCACACTCATACACCGCCCCGAGGTTCTGTTCCTGGATGAACCGACGACCGGGGTCGATCCTGTGTCGCGGCGGGAATTCTGGGCCATCCTCTCTGATCTGCTCTCCGATGGCATGACTATCGTAATGGCCACGCCATACCTGGACGAGGCGGAACGGTGCGCGACGGTGGGGCTGATGCACCATGGCCGCTTCCTTGTCACCGGAGCTCCTCAATCGGTCAAGGCGTCGATGCGGCTGGCGATCCTTGAACTGAACTGCACCGATCTGAGGGAGGCCGCGACCTTGCTCGACGGACTGCCTGGCATAAGCGATATCCAGCTGTTCGGCGACCACCTGGACCTGGTTGTCGATGACATCGGGACCGCCTCGGCGCTTATCCGCGACAGCTTCGCCAGGGCGAACATGACCGTAGGCGGACTGCGTACCAAGAACCCGAGCCTGGAAAATGTATTCATTTCGTTGATACGAGGTGCCGCATGAATTTCCGTTCCTTACCGGCCATCGTGCTGTTCTTGGCGGGGGCCACAGCGACCTGGGCGCAACCGTCCGGCTCGGGCACGCCGAGAATACTGTCACTGGAAGAATGCCTGCGCCTTGGCATTGATTCGAGCGCGCCGATCCATGCTGGCGATGCATCAGTCGAGGAAAGACGCGCACGGCTCGCCGAGATGAAGATGCAAATACTCCCGTCAGCTCTCCTGTCCACATCATACGTCAGGCTGAGCGATATCGATGCAGGAACGCTGACAGCGACCAATCCTGTAACTCATGCGCCAGTAGCAGAAATTTCTCTGGGTGACCCGATACTCGACACCATGGCGATGCGGCTATCGGTTCAGCAACCGCTGTTCCTGGGGCTGCGCATCCGCGGAGCCACGGAACAATCGGCCGCCATGCTGGACGCGGCGACCGGAGACCGCGACCGGATGGCGCAGTCAATCGCAACGGCAATCGAAAAAGCGTATTGGTCGGCCGCGGGCGCAAAGGAGTCGGCTTCCGTGTTCGCTGACTATGTCTCGCAGGCCAAGCGGCATCTGCAGGACACCACCAATTTCCTTGCCCAGGGTCTTGTCACCAGGAATGAGGTGCTCAAGGCGCAGATGCGTCTCTCCGGCGCCGAGACTCAACAGGTTGAGGCCGATACGGCTCTGGTCGCCGCCAGGATGCGCCTGAATCTACTCCTGGGACGGCCCTGGGACGCACCTGTCGATACCGAGCCGCTTCCCGACCAGGCCCCGGCAGATGATACGACAACGGCCGACGTCAAGCAGCTCATAACGGCTGGCCTCTCATTCCGCCGCGAACTCGACTCCGCTCGCGCACGCATCCGGGCAGACGAAGCAGCCCTTCGCATGGCCCGCGCGCCGCTATGCCCGAATGTGTTCCTGACTGGTGATGTCACGATGGCCGACCCCAACCAGCGGTATTTTCCACAGACAAACGAGTTCAAGACGACCTGGTCGATCGGCGTGCTCGCAACCCTGGATGCCGGCAAGATTCCGGCCACGCTCGCGCAGGTCGAGCAGGCATCGGCACGGCTGCGCCGCGATACCGAGGCGCTGTCGTCGACCATCGACACCATTACCCAGGATGTCGTCACCGCATACTTGAATATGCAGAAATCCCGGCAGCAGGTACTCAACGCCGAAGCCTTCCTGGCCCAGGCTGATGACAACATGCGCACTACCCGCTCCCTCTTCGACACGGGTGCCGCTCTCGATGCCGATGTGGCCGATGCTGAAGCAACACTCCTTTCTGCCAGGCTGCAGCACCTCACCGCCCGCATCGCCGTGCTGACCGCTGCATCCGATCTGCGCCTGGCCATAGGTCAGGCACCCACGGGCATAAGATGAAATCCGAACCCGCCATCTCAGTACAGGCAGTAGAGAAACATTTCGGCGCGTTTCACGCGGTTGACGGTGTTTCATTCTCCGTGGAGAAGGGCATGGTCTTCGGACTCCTGGGCGCCAACGGTGCCGGAAAGTCGACGCTCATCCGTATCCTCTGCGGCATACTGACCCCGACCCGGGGAAGCGCCAGGGTGGCTGGCTTCGACGTCAATACGCAGACCGAGGAAGTCAAACGCACCATAGGCTACATGTCCCAGCGCTTTTCACTCTACGAAGACATCTCGGTCATTGAGAACATACGATTCTTTGGCGGCATGTACGGCCTGGCGGGCGCAAGCCTCCGGGAAGCCGAGGAACGGGTACTTTCACTGGCGGAACTTGCGGGCGAAGAGAACAGGATAACAGGGGAGCTGTCAGGTGGCTGGAGACAGAGGCTCGCGCTCGGTTGCGCCATACTGCACAAGCCTTCGGTCGTCTTCCTGGACGAGCCAACCGGGGGCATCGACCCGGTGGCCAGGCGTCGCTTCTGGGAGATCATAAACGGTCTGGCCGCGGAAGGCTCGACAATACTGGTGACGACGCACTATATGGACGAGGCCGAGTTCTGCAACTCCATCGTCCTCATGCACGCGGGCAAGATCGTGGCGCAAGGCAGCCCCGCCGACCTGAAGCGCGAGTACATGGCGGGCCCGGTGTTCGAGGTGGAGTGCGACGATGCACCGCTCGCCATACGGACGCTGTCTGGATTGGGCTGGGTGGCCGACGTATCCATGTTCGGCGCGTTCCTTCACGTCAATCTTGTCGAACACAGTGACAAAAGCCTGCTGTCGGCGGCGCTGGCAGCACCTGGCATCGGGGTCCACAGGGTGGAACAGATCCGTCCATCGCTCGAAGACGTCTTCCTTCACCTTATCGAGAAAAGGTAGGCAGTACCGATGCAGAGGCTTGTTCGTATCAAGGCAATAATCAAGAAGGAATTCCGCCAGATATCACGGGATATCGGAACGCTGGGGACGCTCGTCATCCTTCCTCTGGCTCTGCTTGTTCTGTTTGGCTACGCCATCAGCCTGGACGTCAAGGAGATAAGGGTCGCCGTCTGGGATCTTGATGGAACCGACCTGAGCCGCGAATACCAGCGGGGATTCTTTAATTCATCGTACTTCACCTTCCAGTCGGTGATCCGTTCATCGCAGGACAGGGACGAGGCACTGGCAGAGGGCATGGCGCTTGCCGTGCTCACAATACCGCCTGGATTCGCCCGCGCTATCGACAGGGGCGAGACCGCCACAGTGCAGTTTCTGGTCGACGCAAGCAATTCGACTACAGCCTCAACGGCGATTGGCTATCTGAACGGTGCCGACCTTGCCTTTTCGCTTGCGCACGCCCGGGGCCACGCCGTCGCGCCCAAGATCGATCTCAGGCCGCGTGTCGTATTCAACCAGGAGCTGAAGAGCGTCAATTCACTTATTCCTGGACTCATCGTGCTCATACTCACACTGGCGGCGGTCGTCTCCACGGCGCTTACCCTCGTGCGCGAGAAGGAGCACGGAACCAGGGAACAGCTGAGCGTCTCACCGATCACCCCGCTTGAGTTGGTCATAGGCAAGACCTTGCCATACCTGATGGTGGCGCTGGTATCGACGACGCTTATCCTGTCGGCAAGCTGGCTGTTCTTTGGTGTGACGGTCAAGGGCAGCCTCGTGCTCCTGTACCTGACAACAATCCTGTTTCTTTTTGCATCGCTGGGTATCGGTATCCTTATATCGTCCATCGTGAGCACTCAGCAGGCGGCCTTCATGATAAGCGCCATCCTTACCGTGCTGCCCACGTTCATACTCACCGGATTCGTCTTTCCCATACGAAACATGCCGCCCATAATCCAGGTGATATCTGCCGTATTGCCAGCGCGGTACTACCTCGCAATACTGCGGACCATCATCCTCAAGGGCGCCGGCATATCGTCGATATACCGGGAGATTTTGGTGCTGTCCGGCTTTGCCGTGCTGATGCTCGGGCTCGGCACATTCAGGGTCTCCAGGACGAGGAGCTGAGCCATGTGGAACAGGATAATCACCCTGATCAGGAAAGAATTCCAGCAGATACGGCGCGACAGAAGGATGCGGGTCATGGTACTGGTTGCGCCGGTCCTCCAGATCATCCTGCTCGGCTACGCCGCGAATATGGATGTCTTCCAGGTACCACTGGGTGTCTACGACCTGGATCACGGCACGCAGAGCCGTGAACTCGTCGACCAGTTTCTTAACTCCGGGTATTTCGTGCTCGCCGCGCAGGCACGATCCTTCGATGACCTGGACAGATTCTTCATGGACGGCACAACCGAGGTGAACCTTGCCATTCCGCGCAACTTCTCGCGCGACATCGACTCCGGCAAGGGCGCATCGCTCCAGCTGAGCGCTGATGGTGCCGTATCAAGCAGCGCGACGATAGCCCTGTCGTATGCCTCCACTATCGTCGCCAGCTATGGTTCAAGCGGCAGGGCCGGGGCCACGGCTCCGGAAATTCGCGCATGGTACAACCCCGAACTCAAGACCCGGCTGTTCATGGTTCCCGGTGTTCTGGCTCTGCTCCTTATGATGTTCACGCTCATATTCACATCACTGTCGGTCGTCAAGGAAAAGGAAATGGGGACGATAGAACAGCTCATCGTCACACCGCTCAAGTCAACCGAGCTGATCATAGGCAAGCTAATACCCTTCGTGCTGGTTAGCCTCGTGATGGCCGTGCTCGTTATCATCGCGGCCACGCTTGTCTTCGGCATATTTCCCAGGGGAAGCATCGTGCTCCTCCTGTTGCTGTGCCTCGTATTCATACTCAGCACGCTCGGCCTTGGGCTCTTCGTCTCCACCATAGCGGCCAACCAGCAGCAGGCGATGTTCTTCTCCATATTCTTCTTCATGTTCCCGATGACCATACTGTCCGGGTTCGTCTTCCCCATCGAGAACATGCCGGCGTGGATCCAGCCCATCACCTACCTGCTTCCTCTGCGCTATTTTTTCGTCATCGTCAGGGGGATATACCTCAAGGGCGACGGCATGCGTCAGCTCTGGCCGCAGGTCCTGGCACTCCTTGCCATCGGCATCACGGTGATATCAGTCAGCATGCTCCGCTTCAAGAAGCGCCTGGATTGAGGGGTCGGCCGGCTCCAGTATCCCGAGGCTGGCCTGCTACTTCACGCCGGTCGTTTTCAGATGCGCAGACAGGAACGCCTCGAGCGGCATCGGGTCATTTGATTGCGCCCACTGCGACGTCAGCGCGTACTGGCTCTTCAGGTCGTCGAACGAAAACATGAGGAAATCCCGCGCAAAATCGGGGCGGAACACATATGTTCTCGCGGCGAGTTCCGGTGAATCAACCGCATACTCCTCAAGGCTCTCCTCAAATTTCTTGTTCATCATCCTGTCAAAGGAAAGGCCCAGGTCGTCAAAGACTCTATGGTCATCGATACCGAGGGTCTTCAATTCCTCGCTGATACTCGGGGCATCATTGTTTTTCTTGCTGACAATATAGATATTCTCGACGCCGTATCCCCTGGCGTTCTCGAATTCCAGAAGTGCGCGGTAGGGAACATTGTCTTCTTTTACGCCACCATCAACGTAGTCGACATCTGGAATTGTCTTTGCGTTTCGTATGTGGACTGGAGGAAACACGACAGGGATTGCCGTCGATGCCATCAGAATATCGACCAGGCTCAGGCTCGTATCGCTCTCCGAATTGATCTTTCGACTGAACATCCTGTAGACGGTATCCTTAAGGCCAAGGTCCTTGAGCCTGGTGATTGATATCGCGGTGACGAATGGAAGATCGCCTATGGTGACATACCCCAACGTGCCTTCGACTATGCCAGTGTACAACTTCCTTGCCGGTGATGTGTCGACGGGAATCTTCTTGCCATGTTGTATGAATATGTCGTTGTTGACTATACCGAACAATATTGTCTTGTATTCGTCCCACGATATCTTTCCTGACAGGATGCCGTTGAGCATCACCGAATTGAGTGCGCCGGAACTGACGCCGGCGATGAATACCACGTTCTTGAGCAATCCACGTGAATCGAGCGCCTCAAGCAATGCGGCTTCCTGCGGTATGCGGGCGGCCGCTCCTGTTATCAGGATGGCAGTGCCCTGTCTCGCCTTTGCGGAGCCGGCTTCCTGCACCGTGCTCCGGCTCTGGTCTACGCACGAAACCGCAAGCACGGCTGCCAGTAGAACACATTGCACAAAATGCACTGCCCTTCTCTTCTTGCGCCTGAGCTCGATCACCATGCTTATGCCTCCATCCGCGCCATACGCTTCTCGGCAAACCGTGGATATGGCGCCAGCATGACCAACGACATGACAAACGGCACGGCTCCGAACCACAGGGCAAAGGCCGCGGAACCCATCGATGCCCTGAACGCGATATATCCTGATCCGCCCAGCAGTACCATTCCGCCCAGTATGGCGATGACGGCGTTCGGGTTCTGCTTCATCGCGGCTATCGGATTCTCCCAGTCAAGGCGCGGGTTGGCTGTATCCAGCCACAGGCCGCCGACATTGAGCAGTATCGACATGGACAACGCCGCCGGAAAGCTGGCCAGCACATCGACAGGGCCTAGACGCAACACCACGGTGATGAGTCCAACACCGATAATGCTGCCAAGAAACGCGAAAATCAATCCGTGCGCAAGCTTGGCCAGCATGTAGGTAGCCGGTTTCAAAGGCAGGCTCTTCATGAAAGGCAGTATCCTGGCATCCCTCGAGACGGATGTACAGGCAATACTCGTGCTCGATCCCATGAAGGCACCGACAAGTCCCGCCAGAGCGCAGCCAAAACCGCCATCGACGAAGGCCCGTAGACCAGCCAATCCGGGATCATTCAACAGCGCGTTCTTCTGAACCATGAACATAACGCCGACGACGATCGGCATCAGGATGATTATGAAGGGCCCGTTGAGCAGGTACATCGGCTCACGGTTCATCATGGCAAGCTCGCGCCTGACCAGTGTCAGGAAGAGATATCCGGATCGAATATGCCTTGTGATGAATCGATCAGCGCCTGTCTTCGTCAATTTCCTGACATGCGCCTCGTTGAAGCCAACAAGGCTCTTTGCGTATGCCCCGGACAGGAAGAATATGACTATGGCCGGACCAGCCAGGCAGACGACAACCATTGCCAGCATAGAGCCGATCGCGCCTGCCGATGCGGGGTGCGACATTGCCCTCCAGGCAAACAGCGCGGGCGGATATACGCTCCCCATCCGCGTGATGAACGAGTCGGGACTCGCCATGCTGTCCGCCAAAGCCGCGGGATCCTGTATACGCATCATCATGTTCTGAATGAACACGTTGAAGCCAAGCGCCGCTGCTATGCCGACAACGCCGCCGACTATCATGATGGTCCGCTTGTTCTTGAGGAATCCGGCACATGACAAAAGCGGGATCTGTATCAAGTACGACACCGCAAGAACAGGAAACGGCAGCAACAATCCCGCGAGTGTGCCCCAGACATAGAACAACGGGTTAGGCCCTTCCTTGATGCCGAAGACCATCATCGCAATCGCCATGAAGAACACAGAGAACAGCGCTTCGGAAATATAGACTGCCGTAAACTTGGCGCCGAAAAGCGCCCGTGGCTGTATGGGCATCGAAAGGAGCTGGAGTTCCATATCATTGAGGTAGTATGTCGACAGAGCGGTCATGAAGCCGACCACAAGCGTCAGCATGGTTGCCATGATAGCCGCGTTGAGGACCAGTATCCCTTGCATGCCGACCATCGCCAGGCCCTTGTACATGCCCAGGTTCACCATTACGAACAGGTAACCAAAGTCCCCGACGACCAAAACCATCAGGGCACCAAAGGCGATGGCCTTGCGTATCGATTTCTGGTCACGCTTCATTCCGGGTGATTTCCCGGTCGGTAGATTGTAGAAGCTCTGGATGTATAGTCTTGCAAGACTCAGGTAGACGTTCATGCTCATGCCTCCGCGTCATCGTCGACCAGCTCGAGGAACAGGCTCTCCAGCGAGCCATCAGCGCCTTGCATGGCCTTGAGTTCCGCCAGCGTACCCGTGAACACGATCCTGCCCTTGTTGATGATAGCCAGCCTGTCGCACAGTCTCTCTGCCACCTCCATGACATGCGTGGAGAAGAACACGGTCTTTCCGGCCGCGGCGCGGGTGCGCATTATTTCCTTGAGAGCAAAAGCGGCCTTGGGATCAAGGCCGACCATCGGCTCGTCGAGCACCCAGTTCTGTGGATCATGGAGGAGGCTGGCCGTGATGAGCAGCTTCTGCTTCATGCCATGGGAGAAGCTGCCGATGCTGCCACCAAGCGCATCCTTGATCTCGAAGCGCGACGCGTACTCAGCCACGCGGCTCTGCCTCGTCACCGTATCGACTCCATAGACATCGCCGACAAAATTGAGGTATTCCGCCGCCTTGAGCCTGGCGAATAGCTCCGGATTGTCGGTCACATAGCCGATGCGGCGTTTGGCCCCGAGCGGGTCGGCGGCTATTTCTATGCCGTCAACCATGGCGTGTCCTGAATCGGCTCGAAGCACGCCGGTCAGCACTTTTATGGTAGTTGTCTTGCCGGCGCCGTTCGGCCCCAGAAATCCAAATATCTCGCCATCCCGGACAGCCACGGATAGATCATCAACCGCCTTGACCGCGCTCTTCGCGTATGTCTTGGAAATTCCGCTCAATTCCAGCATATCAATCTCCTTTGGAACCTTTTCGTCGTTGTCGGACGCACTCCGTAAGCAGATATTCAATCTGGCCATTGATGGAACGGAATTCATCCTCGGACCATGAAGCCAGCTCGCGCCACAGCGAAGGCGACAGCCTGAGCAACACCTGTTTCTTGTCCGGTTCCTTTTCAACGGCCATGGTCTATGCTCCTGCCATTCAATAAATGGACCCTGAATTGACGACGGGCTGGGCATCCTTGTTGGAGCATAGTACAACCAGAAGATTGCTGACCATCGAAGCCTTGCGCTCCTCGTCCAGCTCGACGATGTTGTTGGCGCTCAGCTTGGCCAGCGCCATCTCTACCATGCCCACGGCTCCTTCAACAATCATCTGTCTGGCGGCAATTATGGCCGATGCCTGCTGGCGCTGCAGCATCGCGGCCGCTATTTCCGGCGCGTAGGATAGATGCGTAATGCGCGCCTCGATAATTTCGATGCCGGCGACCACTGCTTTCTGCTGAATCTCTTCCTTCAGGCGTTGTGCCACTTCCTGACTGGAGCCCCTCAGCGATGTCTCACCCTCTTCATCGGGCAGATCATACGGATACAGGCGGACGATGTTGCGCAGCGCCGAGTCGCACTGGATGGACAGGTACTCCGCGTAGTTGTCCACATTGAAGACCGCCTTGGTCGGATTGACGACTCTCCATATCACCACAATCCCTATGACGATAGGATTGCCGAGAGCGTCATTGATCTTCTGCTTGTCATTGTTCAGCGTCATGGCCTTGAGCGAAATCGTCCTTGAGAGGGACTTGCCGCGTGCCGATCCGGCAGACCTGCCGCTGGCTATGTTCTTGTCAGTCGTCGAGCCGGTAGCCAAGTCCACGGTCGAGCTTGGCTGCACCGCCATCGCGAAGGGGTTGATGAAGTAGATGCCCGCCTCCCTGAGGCAGCCGTGGTATTTTCCAAAGAGCGTAAATACCAGTGCCTCGTTGGGCCTGAGCACCTTGATACCGGCGAAGAGCATCGGGCCAACCAGGCACAGATAGGCCAGTCCGACTGCGGCTCCCGCCACGCTCATCGCCGTAAGGCCCTCCCCGTCGAGCGCGATGGCACACACGACAAACAGGGCTGTCGAGGCAAGCATCGCCAGTATATTGAACACAAACATGACCAGGCCATTCATGTGCCACGGCGCCCGCTCACTTTCACCACGTACATTCTTCGCAGCTTCGCTGTCGGTACTCATAGGATTTTCCTCCACATCCACTTTCGATCGTAAGAATCAATATGATATCATATTGATATCATATTGATTATACAACCAAGCCACGGCCAAATCAAGGAGAATCGTCATCTTGCGGCGAGCTCCACTTCGAGGGTAGAAAGTATTGTGACACGAACGATAGAACAAGCGGTTGATGGATTGATAGTCAAGGCGATCAAGACCTGGAACATGATCAGGCCAGGCGAACGCATCCTTATCGGGGCCTCTGGGGGCAAGGACTCGGCTGTCATGGCCCGCGACCTCGCGCTCAAGAAGCGGCAAGGCCGGCTCAAAGCGGAATTGGTCGGCCTGCATATCAGGAACGACTTCTCGCCGGACGCCTTGTCCGAACGGCTGGCCGCCGAGTATGAGGCCTGGGGAGTCCCGCTCGTCATCATCGATGTCGCGGTACAGGGACGCCTCAAACCAGGTCGGACTATGAACTGCTACTGGTGCAGCACGCAACGTCGCACCGAACTGATACGCTACGCCATGGCGCACGGTTTTGGCGCGGTGGCTCTTGGCCACCACCTCGACGATGTGCTGGAGACGCTGTTCATGAACATGCTAAGGAAGGGCGAGCTGTCGACGATGCCGCCGGTCGTCAACTACCACAAATATCCGCTCAGGGTAATCAGGCCCCTGTATCTGGTAGAAGAGAGGCAAATCATAGAGCTGGCAACCGAGCTCGGATTCATCTCGTCAACCTGCAGTTGCGGCTACAACGACCACTCGGATCGTGATCGGGTCCGCAAGCGTATCGAGGCGCTCACGGGCGGATCCTCGGATGCCAAGCGCAACATTCTTGAATCGCTGCGGCACATCAACGCCGAATACCTGCCCCGCTGATATCCGCGAAGACTGCGTCGATCAGGGCGCGCGACAGGCTTCCATGCATAGGTAGCGGCGGGTGATCGTCGGAGCCGAACCAGCCGGCTTCGGCAATCTCCACGCCATCAGGCGCCAGCTCCCCCGAACGCCATGTCGCATGCATGCCTATCATAAGCTGATCGGGGAATGGCCAGGGCTGGGAACCCAGATATCCGTGCACATCCACCTCGACTGACACCTCTTCAAGAACCTCGCGTCTGACACAGGCTTCCAGTGTCTCACCAGGCTCGACAAAGCCAGCCAGGATGCTCCACATACCGGTCTTGTTCATGGCATTGCGAGCCAACAGGATTTTATCATCGCGACGGACGACCGCGAGCACCGCCGGGGAGATTCGCGGATATGATATGGCGCCGCAGGCCGGACACCATCGCGCCAGCTCATCGGGCTTATCACCATTCGGGGCTCCGCAGCGCCCGCAGTATCGCGTCGCCGCCCGCCAGTTCAGGAGAGCGAGCGCCTTGGCCACCTGATGCCATGATGGCTGCGCCATCGAGCCGATCACCGACCGAAACGGCGTCCAGACCCAGCCATCCGGTGGATCGAACTGTGGCGGAAAAGACTCTGCGCACGCCTGGGCACCAAGATGCAGGATTTCAGCCGGCTCGGGCAATGGAGCGTCGGTGCTGTCGAACTGTGCCATGCCGCCTGGAGCCTGTGTATCGATACGGACCAGGATTTCCGAACCCCGGAACGCATAGCGCGTCTGGCCCGTGTCTGGAGACGCGACGCTCATTCAGCTGACTTGGTCTCGCCGTAGAACCGGATGTACTCGTTCTGTTTGCCGGCGTGCTTGGCGCAAACCTTGAGCAGGCGATCAAGTTCCTTTTGTTCATCAGCCGCCAAGGTAGTTGTGCCGATAGCCTCGAGCTCGGCTACGAGGCCAGGCGTCTGCAGCATGTTGAATGAGGCATCGACTTGCTCCGTGATGAAGCGGAGGCATTGGCCGGAATCCTTGGAAAATTTCCTGAATATCTTCTCGATTTCAAAGACCTCTGTCAGAGGTTCGCCCTCGGGATCTTCTACGGATATGAATATGCTCATGCGCCCCTCCATGCTTGTTGAAGGTTGAGTATACGTGCGACGGAACCATGCGTAAAGCTCCCAGCAAGAATCTCCAAGTATGATCATCCATGATTGACAAACCTGACCTATTGTGGCATTCTAATACCATAATGCCAGCAAACGGAATCCTGCACTTTTCAGACGCGTCACTCATAGCCGTGCATGCACTTGGCGGACTTGCTGCCAGTCCTGACCACCTCGTTCAAAGCAAGGATCTTGCCGCCATCATTGGCGCCAGCGAGCATCACGTAGCCAAGGTCATGCAGCGTCTGGTTCATGCCGGCATCGTACGGTCGGTCAAAGGGCCCAGCGGGGGATTCGCGCTGGCGAAATCGGCCGACGCCATCAGTTTCAAGGACGCTATCGAAGCGGTGGATGGACCCTTAAGCGGTGAGTTCTGCCCGTTCAGGATGGATCATTGCACTCCGGACAACTGCATCTTCGGGCACGAGATCACCGTTCACGCCATCGACCTGGTCGCATACCTGAGCAAGCGCACGATAGCGGACATAGAAGGGCATGGAATTGCGAACAGTCCCGCCACATACTCGATCAAGGACATGGCGCTGGCCTGAGACACATGGTCAAGCGAGGACGCACTTTTTGTCCTGTATTTGGTATTCTGGTACCTTTATAGCCTTATTTCAAGGAGAGGAATGCATGGCGACGCGAACGGTTATCGAGATCGACGAGCAGAAGTGCGACGGCTGTGGTATCTGCACTACTGGATGTCATGAAGGAGCACTGCGCATCATCGACGGCAAGGCACGACTCGTCGGGGAGAGCCTGTGCGACGGGTTGGGCGCTTGTATCGGCGAGTGCCCCCGAGGTGCGCTGACGACCGTCGAGCGTGATGTCGAAGCCTATGACGAACGCCGCGTCATCGAGCATATCCTGCCCAAGGGCATGGCAACCTTGGCCGCTCATCTTGAACACCTCGCAAGCCATGGCCAGGACAGCTGGCATGCGCAAGCCGTCAAGGTTCTCAATGAGAAAAATATCGCGATACCCGTTTCCCCGGTCAGAAAGCTCGGCGTCTTTCAGCCGTTACGCGCCGAATCATCCGCGCCGCACGGCATCGACAACGGCATGTCGGGGGGATGTACCGCATCAGCTGCAATGGCCTTCGGCCCATCAACCTCGGCACCCGGCTCTTCAAGCCCGGGCGCCATGACGACCCGGCTGGAACAATGGCCCGTGCAACTACACCTTATCAACCCCCGTGCCCCCTACTTCAATGGCGCTGACCTGCTGATAGCCGCTGATTGCACCGCCTATGCCTGTGGCGCGTTTCACCAGGTCCTGATGGCGGGCCGGCGTCTGATAATCGCGTGCCCCAAGCTCGACTCCGGCAAGGAAGTCTACATAGACAAGATACGGGCCCTGGTACGGGAGGCCGGCGTAGCTTCAATCACCATAGCGATCATGAATGTGGCATGTTGTAGCGGCCTCAAACGCCTCGTCAATGAGGCGCTATCGAACATCGAACACAACGTGCCCATAGCTACCGTGGTCATCAACGCCAAGGATGGCGCCATGACCTGGCTCTGATGCTGCATCGTTCTGGCTCTGTGATCCACTCCGGAATCATCCGGTACACCAATAACCAGGAGGTTTTCTATGTTTTGCTACCAGTGTCAGGAGGCCATAGGCAACAAGGGCTGCACACTCGCGGCCGGAGCCTGCGGCAAACCATCCGCCACCGCCGAGCTGCAAGACTTGCTCATCCACACACTCAAGGGAGTCAGTGCCTGGGCGGCTGAGGCGCAACGTCTCGGCATCGAGACCAGGAGGGCCGATGATGCCGTGACCGATGGCCTCTTTGCCACCATCACCAACGCCAATTTTGACCCTGAATATTTCAGCGCCGCCATCGGTTCTGCGCTGCGGATACGCGATGATATTCGTGATCGCGTAAAATCCTTGCAGGGCGCCCCGGTCGAGCAGTCATGCGCCGACAGAGGATCCAGAACATGCAGCGACGCGGCGCTCTGGACGGCTGCCCCGCAGGACTACGCCACCAAAGCCACCTCGGTCGGTGTGCTCGCTACCGCCAATGAGGATATTCGTTCTCTCCGCGAGCTGATCATATACGGGCTCAAAGGCATGGCCGCCTACGCGCACCACGCGTCCGTGCTCGGCAAACGCGATCCTTCCGTATTGGCCTTCATGCACAAGGCGCTGTCCGCCACGACCGACGACTCGCTGTCGGCCGACGAGCTTACGGCGTTGGTTCTGGAATGCGGAAGCACCGGCGTCAGCGCCATGGCGTTGCTCGATGCGGCTAACACAGGCACCTATGGCAAACCGGAAATCACTACGGTCAATATCGGAGTTGGCACCAGGCCCGGTATCCTTGTTTCGGGTCACGACCTCAAGGACCTGGAGATGCTGCTGGAGCAGACCAAGGGTACGGGTATCGACGTATACACGCACAGCGAGATGCTGCCCGCCCACTACTACCCCGCCTTCAAGAAATATGACAACTTCGTCGGCAATTACGGCAACGCGTGGTGGAAACAGCGCAGCGAGTTCGAGACGTTCAATGGCGCAATCCTGATGACGACCAACTGCATTGTCCCGCCGGCGGATTCATACAGAGACCGCATGTTCACAACCGGCGTGGCCGGCTTTCCTGGATGCCCTCATGTGGACGCCGACAAATCCGGCCACAAGGACTTCTCGGCTGTAATCGAAGCAGCCAGGAAGCGCCCGTCTCCAACGCAGATCGAAACCGGCAGCATAGTCGGCGGTTTTGCCCATGACCAGGTCGCCGCTCTGGCAGGCGACATCGTCGCAGCGATCAAGTCCGGCGCAATACGTAAATTCGTCGTTATGGCAGGCTGCGATGGTCGAGCCAAGGGGCGTGACTACTACACCGGTTTTGCCAAGGCCTTGCCTAATGATGCCGTGATCCTTACGGCCGGTTGCGCAAAATACCGATACAACAAGCTCGACCTTGGCAATATAGGCGGCATTCCACGCGTGCTTGACGCCGGCCAATGCAACGACTCCTACTCGCTGGTCATGACGGCCTTGATGCTCAAGGAGGCCTTTGGCCTCTCGGACGTCAATGAACTTCCCGTCGCATTCAATATTGCATGGTACGAGCAGAAGGCCGTCATCGTCCTGCTGGCCCTGTTATCTCTGGGCTTCAAGAACATTCATCTGGGACCGACGCTGCCGGCATTCCTGTCACCCAACGTCGTGCGCGTGCTGGTCGAGAAATTCAATATTGCCGGAATCGGCTCGGTGGAGGAAGATATTCAGTTGCTCGTCGGTTGATCATGGCATCACGCGCCTCGCCCCATGTACATCGGACGAGGCGACTCTTGTCACGCCAAGGTTCCGCTCAGAATGGCTTCGAGCTCGGCCAGTATCATCGCCGTCGCACCCCAGACTATTCCACCTGAGAGGTGATAGCACGGCACCGGCCAGGTTCGACCGCCGTATGAGATCTCCTCGATACCACGACGCGGTGAGTCCAACAATTCTGCAAGCGAAGGCAGCAGGAGCGACGAGACTTCCACAGGCGACGGCTTGAATTGCGGCATCCTGGTGGCGCACCCCAGGAAGGGCCTGACAATGAATCGGCTCGGCGGCACACGGAGCGGGCTCAGGGCTCCCAGCACCCGCATATCGTCTCGGCCTACACCGAGTTCCTCATCGGTCTCCCTCAAGGCACAGGCCTCAGGAGTCTCATCTGCCTCACGTGAACCGCCGGGCAGCGAAATCTGTCCGCCATGGATGCTGCCATTATCGGTGCGGACAATCAGCGGGAAGCGCACATCGTCGGCATCCTGATAGAACAGCACCAGCACCGCGGCCTCTCGCCATGGAGCATCAGAAACATCATGTGCGGAATTTCTGCGATACGGCGGAACCATGGCGTCGCGAGCCGCATCGCCGGGCAGTTCGGGCATAGGAGACAATGCCTCGATCAGCCTGGCGAGCGTCATCCGATCAGGATTCCAGGACGTCGACAACCTTCGTCACGAGCGGCTTGAGCACTTCCAGCAACCGGCCGCTGGCCAGGCCCTCGACCTTGATCGTGCAGTAGTGGTTGGTGACGTCTTCGCCCTCGAACGTTGCCAGCGATATGATGTTGCCGCCGGCTGCCGCTATTGCGCCGGCCACCGCGGCCAGCTCGCCTGTCTTCTCCGGCAGGAGCGCCGTCAGGCGCACGCCGGCATGCCTGGCGCCAAACAGCTCTATGAACAGCCTGAACAGGTCCGATTCGGTTATGATGCCGACCAGGGTCGTGCCGCGCAGAACCGGCAAACCCGCGATGCGGTTGTCATCCATGATGCGCGCGGCCTCTTCGACCGGCAGATCCTCGGCAATGGTCACAACCTTGGTCGCCATCACCGCATCCACCTGCATTTTGGATATCAGATAATGGAGTTCATACATATCCAGGGTGGTGGCCTTGGGCGCCGCCGCATGGGACAGATCGGCCGCCGTCACCATGCCGACCAGTTTACCGCTCTTGTCCACCACCGGAAGCCTATGGATCTTCTTTTCGCGCATCAGTGCCTGCGCTTCCGGAATCGAAGTATCCGGGGTGATGGTCACCGGATTCCTGGTCATGCAAAATCCAACGTTCATCGGCATCCTCCTCAGCGAGTTACAGTCCCAGATACGCCTTGCGCACTTCCTCGTTCGCCAGTAAATGTTCAGCGGTGTCAGCCATCTTGATGGTGCCATTCTGCAGCACATAGCCCTTGTTGGCTATCTTCAGGGCCATGTTGGCATTCTGCTCCACCAGGAAGATCGTGGTCTTGCGTTCGACATTGATGCGTTTGATTATCTCGAAAATATTGTGGACGATAAGCGGCGCCAGTCCGAGCGACGGCTCGTCAAGCAGCAGGATGCGGGGCCGTGCCATCAATGCGCGGGATATGGCCAGCATCTGCTGCTCACCACCACTCAACGTGCCGCCTTGCTGACCGCGTCGCTCCGCCAGACGCGGGAAGATTTCAAAGACCTCCTCAAAGTCCTTCTTGATCTGGTCTTTGTCATTGCGCAGAAAGGCTCCCATATCCAGATTCTCCAGCACCGTCAGCTGAGGAAAAATGCGCCGTCCCTCGGGAACCTGGGACAGCCCCATCGCCACGATCTTGTTCGGGTGCTTCTTCGATATATCGACGCCGTCGAGGAATATCTCGCCGCTCCTGATCGCGGTTATGCCGCATATCGACATCAAGGTTGTCGTCTTGCCGGCACCGTTGGCGCCTATCAGCGTGACGATTTCGCCTTCCTCGACTGAGAGCGATATACCGCGCAGGGCCTGGATATTTCCATAGTACGTGCTGACGTTCTTCAGTTCCATCAAAGCCATGTCATTCTCCTAAATACGCCTTGATTACCTCGGGATTGCTCTTGATCTCCATTGGTGTTCCTTCGGCGATCATTCGTCCGTAATCAAGCACGTAGATTCGTTCGGAAACATTCATGACGAGGCTCATATCATGCTCGATAAGCAGGATGGAGACCTTTTCCCTGTCACGTATGAGGTTGATGGTCTCCTCAAGTTCCTTCGTCTCGTGCGGGTTCATACCCGCAACCGGCTCGTCCAGCAACAGCAGGAATGGATCGGTAGCCAGCGCGCGCGCTATTTCAAGCCGTCGCTGAGCTCCGTACGGGAGATTCCGTGCCGTCTCGTTGATGAACATCTCCAGCTTCATCTTCTTGAGAATCTCATGGCTTTCGTCTATCAGACGCTGCTCTTCTTCCCTCGTAGCCTTGTCACGGATAATCGCCTTGAATATGCCCGCCTTCAACGAGTTGTGGCGGCCTATCATGACGTTTTCCAGCACTGTCATCTTGCCAAAAAGCCTGATGTTCTGGAACGTACGGGCCAGCCCCTTCTGGTTGATGATGTTTGGCTTGAGCCCTTGTATCTGCTCCCTGGGCTTTTCGGCATGCTGGATTGAAACACTGCCCTCGGTGGGCATATAGACGCCGGTAATGCAATTGAATATGGTCGTCTTGCCCGCGCCATTGGGGCCGATCAGCGCGCAAATCTCGCCATTCTTTATGTGCATCGAAACATGATCGATGGCGCGCAGGCCGCCAAATACCATCGATAGATCCTGAATATCAAGGATGGGTGCCATCGCGTCACTCATTTGCCGACCTCCGTGGTAGCGCCCGATGCCGTCTTGTCGACAAAGGTATACACTTTGCGCTTGCGCGGGAACAAGCCATCCGGCTTGAAAATAATGACGATGATCATCGCCACTCCGTATATCAGGATACGATATTGAGCCAGCGGCCTGAAATATTCCGGCAGCAATTTAAGGAGCAGCGCTCCGCCTATCGCGCCAGGAATCGAACCGGTGCCACCGATCACTATCGCCATAAGCACCATGATCGATTCCCAGAGCGTAAAGCTGTCTGGATTTATGTACGTGGTCTGGGATGCCAGCACGACGCCGGCTATGCCCGCCCAGAACGCTCCCAGTGCGAAGGTGCTCAGCTTGTTGCGCACCAGATCAATGCCCATCGCCTCGCACGCAATCTCGTCTTCGCGCATTGCCTCGAGAGCACGGCCTACCCTGGAATCCTCGATGCGTCTGACCACGAATATGGTCATGATCACAAGCACGACGACGATGTAGTAGATGTATGTAGCCGCTTGCCGTGGCGGCAAGCGTATGCCAAAGAACCATGGCCGCGGAATCAGGCTGATACCCGTCGCGCCACCGGTAACGGGCCCCGAATTCTGCAACACCATCCTGACTATTTCACCGAAGGCCAGCGTAATGATCGCAAGATAGTCGCCGCGCAGTCGCAGCACCGGCAGACTGAGTAGGATGCCAAATATGACAGCCAGAATGCCGGCCAGCGGCAGGGCTATCCAGAACAACCAGCCGGTGTTGATGGACGCCGCGGCGAATACCGGGCCAGCATATTTCCAGAGCAGCCCGTAGGTGTACGCTCCGACGGCAAAGAACGCCGCATACCCGAGGTTCAGCAAGCCACCCAACCCGACCACGATATTCAGTCCCAGCGCCAGAATGACGTAGATAAGCGCCGTTATCATGATATTGGTATGGTACATGCCCAGCGCGAGTGGATAGATCGCCATCGCCAGAAGCAATACGCTGACAGCGGTCCACCGAATGGGCTTGTGAGCCAGAGCCGAGACTACCACATCCTGCACGCGGCGCATCGGGGTGTCGGTATCGGCGGTGTCTCCTCGATGTTCGTTCCATTCCAGCGCGCGACTCCATACGAATGACAGCACGAACGATGCTATCGCGATGCCGGGAAGGTTCTCCCATCTGAATCGTATCACAGCGACACCACTCACCACAGTAGCCTTCATCACCATGAACGGAAACAGCAACACAACAAACCATATCGATTTGCCCAACGCGTCTATGAGCTCGGAAGCCAATTTCTTGTGGGTCATTCGCTTACACCTTCTGCTTCTGGTTCTTGCCAAGAATTCCATCGGGCTTGAGGATCAGTATCAATATCAGGATGATGAAGGCAAAGGCATCCTCGTAGTCGCTGGAAATGTACCCGGTGCCAAGGCTCTCCGCCCACCCCAGAATAAAGCTGCCCAGCACCGCGCCGGGAATGCTTCCGATGCCGCCCAGTACCGCGGCGACGAACGCCTTGATGCCGGCGACGAAGCCAATATAGTAATTGATCTGTCCCATATACGAGCAGATGAGCACTCCACCTACGGCCGCCAGGGCTGAACCGATGATGAAGGTCACCGATATGACCTGATTAATATCTACACCGACCAGGAGCGCCATGTCCTTGTCCTGGGCGGTGGCGCGCATCGCCTTGCCTATGCGTGTAAGTTTGATGAGCATCGTCAGCAAGATCATGATTACCGACGTAGTGACGAGTATGATGAACTGCGTGGAGTTTATGTATTCACGCACCGGATGCAGAAAAGCCAGGTCCGGCAGATATGACGGGAACGATAGATACTTTTCGGTCTGCGCGAGCAGCACGAAGTTCTGCAGTATCATCGATATGCCTATTGCGCTGATAAGCGCCGACAGGCGTGGCTTGTTGCGCAGCGGCCTGTACGCGAGGCGCTCGATCGTAAAGCCAAAGGCGGACGAATAAATGACCGCGGCCAGGATCGAAAGCACCAGCACGACCGGTACCGACAAGCCCATCGAAAAGAGAAAGCCTCCCACGATCAGCGCTGTAAAGCCGCCTATCATGTAGACCTCACCGTGCGCGAAGTTGATCAGCTGCACGATGCCGTATACCATGGTGTAGCCAAGCGCAATCAGAGCATAGATGCTGCCCTTGGCCGTACCACTGAGAAAAAGCTTCAGGAAATAATCCATGTTTCGAATCCTTCTCGACCGAGCTCGCGCAATTGTACCACGTGTTGTGGAAAACGGTTCCAGAATCCGGAATCACAAAAAAGCAGGCCGTCCCGGCTTTTCAGAACCGGAACGGCCGAATTGTACAGATACCCGGATCTTGTTCCTTACTTCAGCTCGACGAACTTGCCGTCCTTGACCTGATATATGGAGAATCCGAAACCGATTACATCGCCGCGCTCATCAAAGCTGATCTTGCCAAGCGGGGTCTCGACATACTCTGAGCGAAGCGCCTTTACTATGGCGTCATAGTCGGTGCTGCCAGCCTTCTGGATTGCGTTGGTAACAGCCAACGTAGCCGCGTAGGCGTTCAGGAAGAAGGCGCCAGGCTCGTCGCCGAACTTGGCCTTGTGATCCGCGACAGCCTTGATGGCGAGCGGGTTGGAGCTTGTGTCCATCGGGCCAGAGGCATACACACCCTCGGCGTACTTGCCGGCAACTTCGATGAAGGTAGCGTCCTTGACGCCGTCATCAGAGATAAAGGGAAGGTTCATGCCCTTGTCCTTCATCTGCTGAACGAGCTTCGAGGCCTCGGGGTGATATCCGCCCCACACGACACCTTCCGCTCCGGAATTGCCGATCTTGTTGACGACGGCTGAGTAGTCGGGAGCACCAGGATTCACACCCTCGAAGAGCACGACCTTGATGCCTTCCGCTTCGGCGAACTGCTTGACCAGCTCGGCATAACCCTTGCCGTAATCACCCTTGTCATGGAGGATCGCGAGCGACTTGAGACCAAGCTTGTCCTTGATGAACATGGTGCCGAGTTTGGCCTGGGCGTCATCCGGCGCGATGGTTCGGAAGAAGTTGGGATACTCGCCACTCTGGGTCAGCGGAGGGTTGGTTGCCGACGGGGAGATTGTGACGATCTTGGAATCCTTGTATATTCCGAGCGCTGACTTGGTCGCGCCGGAGCAAATGTGGCCGATGACGGCGACCACGTTATCGCTTACCAGCTTCGAGGCCGCGTTGGTCGCGAGCTCGGGCTTGCACTGGTCATCCTCGACAAACAGCTCGATCATACGGCCGTTGATGCCACCCTTTGCGTTGATCGCCTCGACAACCAGCTTGGCTGCGTTTACCGAAGGCAGGCCATAGGAGGCCAAGTCACCGGTGTGAGCGCCTGCTACGCCGATCTTGATGGTTTCCGTCACCTTTTTTTGACAGCCAACCGCGATGAGCGATGCCGCGAGCGCAACCACCGCTAGAATCACAATGCTTCTCTTCATCCGTTCCTCCTGTTCCTCGATTCAAAACATATAATGCAAAGACTCAGCTCTACGCAAATTCCGCTTCGTCGCGGTGTCGCGACGGCACTCACGAGCGGAATCAGACGGTCCGCCACAATATCATGATTACCTTATCGTTTCTATTTATAGTACTGATCAAACTTAGTCAAGTAGCCAAGGCGCCAAATTCAGGGAATGTGTCAAAATGCTCGCCTCCATGCTATATACTATGCAAAGCCCTTCGCGGGGCAGGGCACACCGAAGAATCCGGAAGGTCCATACATGCGGAATATCATACACCTTGATACCAACAGGACAAGCTATATTTTGGGCACGCTGGCAACTGGCCAGCTCGAGCATCTGTACTACGGCTCACGCCTCAGGCGGATGGACGACTACGAGCCACTCAGGCAGAAGAACGATGTGCCATACGGCACCATGGTCAACATCAGCCAGTCAAACAAGAACATCGGGCTCGACGACCAGTGCCTGGAATATTCCGGACTCGGCAAGGGTGACTTCAGGGAGCCGGCGATGGAACTGGTCTTTGCCGATGGCAGCAGGACAACCGATTTCAGGTATGTGTCGCACAGGTCATTCCAGGGCCGGCTGAACATCGCTGGCCTGCCAAGCGCTCTTGACGTGGACACGTCAACCACGGAAGTGACGCTCCGTGACGCCGACAAGCGCATGACACTGCTGCTGTATTACTGCGTCTATGCCAGACATGATGTAATCACCAGATTCGCGGTGCTGCGCAACGATTCAGACACGACGGTTCGAGTGCAGCGGCTGATGAGCTCGCAGCTCGACCTGTTCGGCGGCTCCTGGCGCCTCATCACTTTCGATGGATGCTGGGCCTACGAGCGGGAACGCCACGACAAACCAATCGATCCGGGCATCTATGTCAATGATTCCAAGACAGGCGCCAGCTCCAATCGCCACAACCCGTTCGTGATGCTCGCGGCGGCTGGCTGCGACGAGCTTTCAGGCGAATGCTACGGGAGCAATCTCGCGTATTCGGGCAATCATGCCGAGATAGTGGAGGCCAATTACCAAGGCAAGATCCGCTTGCTGACCGGCATCAACCCTTCAGGTTTCGAGTGGCAGCTTGAACCAGGTCAGTCATTTTCAACGCCGGAAGCCATCCTGTCGTTCTCCGCCGATGGCTTCAATGGACTCAGCCATAATCTGCACCGTTTCACGGCCGACTGCGTCGTGCGCGGCTTCTGGAAGAACCGGGAGCGGCCGATCCTGATAAACAACTGGGAGGCGACCGAGTTTGACTTCGACGCCAGGAAGCTTATAGCCCTCGCCAAAGAAGCCGCCGCGCTTGGAATCGAGCTGTTCGTGCTCGACGATGGCTGGTTCGGGCACCGGGACGACGACACAAGCTCGCTGGGCGACTGGAAGGTCAACGAAAGGAAGTTGCCGGGCGGCATCGCCGAGCTTTCATCACGGATACGTAGCCTTGGTCTGGACTTCGGCATATGGGTCGAGCCAGAAATGATAAGCGAAGACAGCGACCTCTACCGCGCGCATCCAGACTGGGCCGTGGCAACGCCCGGCCGCGAGCCGGCCCGCGGCCGCAACCAGTTGGTCCTTGACATCACGATGCCCGAGGTCCGGACCTGGCTCATCGAAACCATGTCCTCTGTCTTCTCCACCGGCACCGTCACGTATGTCAAATGGGACATGAATCGCAACACCTCCGATGCCTTTTCCAGAGCTCTGCCGTCGGCTCGACAGGGAGAGTTCCACCACAGATACATACTGGGCCTGTATGAGGTGCTTGCTGAACTGGTGCGACGATTTCCGCACATCCTGTTCGAATCGTGCGCCTCGGGAGGCAATCGCTTCGACCTGGGAATGCTGTGCTACATGCCACAGATATGGACAAGCGACGACACCGACGCATTTGCCAGGCTTTCAATCCAGGGCGGCACATCCTACGGCTATCCGCAGAGTGTGATGGGCGCCCACGTCTCCGCCAGCCCCAACATGCAAACACTCAGAGCAACCACCATCGAGACCCGCTTCAACGTCGCCGCCTTCGGCCTTCTGGGTTACGAACTGGACCTGACAATACTGTCATCTTTTGACAAGAAGGCGATAGCCGGGCAGATAGCCTTCTACAAGGAGAACCGGGCGCTGCTGCAGTTCGGGCAATTCTGGCGAGTACCGAACAGGCTCGACTCGGACAAGACCCTCTGGGCTGTTGTATCCGCTGACGGTAGCGAAGCCATAGTCGGGCTGTTCCAGGGCGCCGCCAGGGTTGGGCGCGGCCAGGACATCATCACCGTCCCCGGCTTGGACACCGAGCCCAGCTTTGCCGTGACAGGCAGGACGCAGTACATCAATGTGCAGGCCTTTGGCAACCTGGTCAACCGCGTGCTGCCCATCAAGATTCGCTGGGATGGCATCGTGCATACCGTGCTGTCGTCGCACTACCTGTTCAAGATGGCCGAAGAAGCGTATGTCGCGAATGGCGACCTGCTCTCCGCCTATGGCATCAAGCTGATACAGCAATTCTCGGGTACGGGATACAACGACCGCGTGCGCATCTTCTCTGATTATGGATCACGGCTCTATACCGTGCGCGCCATCCACGCCGCCCCGGAGACACCTGAGTCGGCGAAATGACAGGGTTCGGCGCTACTCGGCTGTCAGCAACGCCAGGTGCTGGTCATCCAGATATGTCCAGCCGCCTGACGACAGGGCAAGCTCGTCGAGCCTGAGCCGGCCTATCGCTATGCGCTCCAGGGCCGCACAGTGGTTGCCCGCTGCCGCGAGCATCCGCTTTACCTGATGATACTTGCCCTGCTCCAGCACAATCTCAAGCCGGTATGCATCAATTGCCACGCATGAAACGGCCTTGAGCGGGGCAGGCTCGTCGACCAGCTGGACTCCCGCCATCAGCGCGGCGATCAGCTCGGGCGTAACCGGCCTGGCTGTAGTGGCGCGGTAGAGCTTGGGTACGTGCCGCTTGGGGGAGGACTGGGCGTGGATGAACGCACCGTCATCGGAGAGCAGCAGCAGCCCCGTCGTATCATGATCAAGCCTGCCGACCGGCTGTAGATCACGCTCGGCGAATTGCTCTGGAAACAGTGACAACACCGAAGGATGGTGGCTGGGCTTGCGCGAGCACTCGATGTTCGTTGGCTTGTTGAGCGCTAGATACAGCTTTTCCCGGTACAGCCAGGCTTGGCCATTGACGCTGAACTCGAGTCCCCTGGTATCATAATTCGCGGAGAAATCATCAGCGGGCGCGCCGCAGACATGCACGTGCCCGCCTTCTACCAGCGCTCTGCATCCCTTGCGGGAACCAAAGCCCTGGGACTGCAGGATCTTGTCAAGGCTCATCATGATTCTGAGTGTAGCCCGTCGACATCGAGCGTGTCAAAAGCGCCTACACCACACCAGCCAATCGACCCGGGACGACAGAAAGGCGAAGGTATCGCTATGCGAAAGACGGGAAGAGATTTCTCTGTGCGTGCGATGGAAGGCGCGGTGACGTTGCTTCTCTGGCATGCTCGACGGATCCTGTCAAAGGGGGGCCCGCGAAACGGATCTACGCGGAGTCAGCCTGGGACGGAACCAGTAATCTGATGATCATTTTCGAAGGCCAGTTGGGTCCTTCTACCGCCCGCGCCGATTCCTGGGCATGGGATCCTGCCAAGCGCACCTGGAAGTCCATCGGAGGCCTCGAGGGCGACCTGCCGACCTGCGCGATGGATTATTACGGCTCTGTGGGCACGTCGGTATGCTTCGTCGGATCGCGCTGGACCTACATGAGCAAGGGTGAGGGAAGGAACGTCAGCGAAACCTGGACCTACGGCGCGATGGCTGATAAATCGAATCTCCTCGAGACCGTCGGCAGCCCCACGCCGGGGCTTCTCGGCAGCCGAGTGGCCTGGGACCCGGTGTCGAAGCGTATCTGGCTCTGCGGAGGCGGCCCTCGACGGAATATGCCTATGAACGAGCCGTGGTACTGGGACTTGGCGAAGCATGACTGGTTCCAGATCGAGCGGGAATTATAGCCCGAAGATCCGTTCTCGAAGCGTGTCGGTCAGTCTCCCATCATGTCGGCCAGCAGGCTGTCGACGTCAGCCTGGTCCATGTCCGCCTTGCGCTCGTAGGCAAGCTCCTGGTTGGCCGCACGCAGCTTCCGAAGCAGGCTGTAGATGACGACCAGGAGCAGTTTGTTGCCGCCCGTAGGCTGGCTCTTCAGGAATGCGCTGATGTCGCTCCGCTGCAGCCTGAGCAGGGTCACATCCTCGGCCGCACTGACAGAGGCTGTGCGACGTACCTTGATGAAGAGACCTGCCTCGCCAAAGACATCTCCGGGACCCAGGGTGCACATGTACACATTGCGCGAAGATCCGTCCAGAGTGGCCTCTTCCACGGATACGCTTACACTGCCCTTGAGTATGGCAAAGAACCAGGGGCTGATCTCATCCTCATGGACGATGGTCTCGTCGGCGTGACAGATGACGATGGATGCCCTGGAAAGCAGCATGTCCAATTCTGTCGGCGACAGATATTTGAATGAGGTTATCTCCGATGCCTTGTCGCGCCAGGCGCTCTTGTCACTTACTTCTTGCATACTACCATAGTATGCCACGGCTGATACCTATGCAACCGGCTCATCGACGCGTTCGAATGACTCCAGATAGCGTCCCACCGACCTTGTCAATTCTACGGCGAAGTCTGCCATGTATTTGCGTTTGCAGAAGGCCTGCATGAAGTCATCAAAACCGGTGGTCTGCTCAGGATCAGCCGACGAGTACATCGCCCGGAGTTCCGCCTCGGGCAGGCGCGAATATGCGTTGTGCCTGACAATATGGCGCCTGTCGACTCGCGCCGGTTTGGGCCGCGCTTTCTGCTGCTCGGTCGGATAACCAAAGACCAGCATCGTCACCGGCATGACGTACGGATCGAGCTTCAAGAGCTCGACATGCCGGTCATGGTTCTCCAGGATGTCACCGATGTAGCACGAACCGATGCCCAGCGATTCCGCCGCGGTCACCGCGTTTTGCGCGGCTATCGCCGCATCCTGGCTGGCCAGCAACAGGTCGCCGACACCGGGCTTCCTCGGCGACGAGCCGGCGTACTCGTAGCAGTCGAGCCACCTTCTGCAATCCGCCAGAAACACCAGAACGAGTGGTGCTTTTGCGATGAATGGTTGATTATCGCAGCTTATGGCCAGGCTGTCCTTGATGCTCTGATCATCAACCTCGATGATTGTATACAGCGTCTGATTCCCGGCGGTCGGAGCCTGGATCGCGGCATCGATAATGAGGTTCTTGTCGTCGTCGGATATGGGCCGGCCATCAAAGGCACGCATAGATTTCCTGGCGAACAGTTGCCGTATCGTTTCGTTCATTTTTGCCTCTTGCATATCAGTCTCCTTTGTCGCCACCGTCATCGGCAATGATGCCGACAGCGCGTATGGGCGATCCATCACTGTCGCGGATCTTGAGCGGCAGACACGAAAACAGGAACTTCCGGCCAGCAAGCGGAGCCAATCCGCGCAGATTCTCGATGATAACCAGATCATGTCCCAGGACAATCTCATGAATCACCATTGGCGACGCGCCTACCGGGTCAACCGATATACAGTCGAAACCAATACCCTTGAGGCCAAAGCCGCAGAGCCATCGTGCCGCCTCTTCGGAGAGCGTCGGGAAGCCATCAAAGTACTCGTCCGATCCCCACTTGAGCGACCAGCCCGTATGGAACAGAACAAACTCCGAACCTCGGATGTAGCCTGCAAGAGGCTCAAGTTCACCCACCGAGACAGTCCCTCGCAGACGGGCCGTCAGGTCCACAACGACGGCCTGGCCCACAAATTTGTCTACGGGGAACTGGTCGAGCGTCAGCCTGCCTGCGAGCATGTGCCCCGGGGCATCCATGTGGGTTCCGGTATGTGAATACATTGTCAGCAGCTTCTCTGCAAAGCCATCCGCCGCAATCGACGTGGCATCCGTTATGGATGGGCCTTCGGTACCTGGATATACCGGCATGTCGGGCGCGATAAATTGAGTCAGATCGATGACGTTCAAGGGACCTCCCTGCGAGTCACTAATGATTGTATAGTTCATCGAACCTTGCATCTCGGTATCCAACGCCACCGCCCCTTGTATGGTTGGTCTTGGGTAACCGCGC
The DNA here is from genome assembly GCA_035530295.1 of bacterium. Classification (GTDB taxonomy): domain Bacteria; phylum Spirochaetota; class Spirochaetia; order Treponematales; family UBA12059; genus SZUA-370. The sequence continues at coordinate 45,516 of DATKVB010000005.1, forward strand.
CTGGCGGTGTCGAATAGAGAAAGATGCAAGGTTCGATCAACTAATCAAAGTTCTGGAACAGAGCCTCACGCGCGCGCTCCTGGCCAGCTCAAAGAAAAGCCGGCGATAATCATGACGATCGCCGGCTCATTGGTCTGCCTCGGATGCATGCGCGCAGATGCTTCAGGAAATTCTAGCCACTGGCATCGCTCTTGACACCAAGATAGGCAGCGCGGATTGCCGGGTTCTCGATAATATCGCAGGCCTGGCCTTCCATGATGATCTTGCCCTGCTCGAGTACGTACGCTCTGTCCGCAACCTCGAGAGCCTTGTAGGCGTTCTGCTCGACAAGCAGAATGGTCTTTCCCAACTTCCTGATCTCCACGATGATGTCGAACACCGTCTGCACCAGTATCGGGGCAAGTCCCAGCGATGGCTCATCCATCAGCACCAGGTCACCATCGGTCATCAGGGCACGACCCATCGCTAGCATCTGCTGCTCGCCTCCGGAAAGGGTGCCGGCTGACTGCTTCTCGCGCTCCTTGAGCCGCGGGAACAGCGCATACACCCTGTCCAGACTTTTCGCTATCGCTGCGCGGTTCGTGCGCAAGTAGGCGCCCAGGTACAGATTGTCCTCGACCGAGAGGTTCGCAAAGACAAGCCGCCCCTCTGGCACATGGCAAATGCCTGCCTTCACTATTCTGGCCGGCTGACGGCCCAGCACATGCCCCTGATAGGTGATGTCACCCTTCGACGGCTTCAGGAACCCAGAGATTGAATTAAGGAGCGTCGACTTGCCAGCGCCGTTAGCGCCGATGATCGTTACGATCTCGCCCTTGTTGACCTGGAGGGAGACCCCGCGCAGCGCGTGGATGCCGCCGTATGATACGTGAAGATCGCGTACGCTCAGCATGATTTCTTTCCCTCCCCGCCAAGATACGCCTCGACGACCTTGGGATCATCGGCTATCGATTCCGCCGTTCCACTGGCCAGTGTGCAGCCAAAATTCAGGACGTGAACCTGTTCGCAAATGCCCATGATCAGATCCATGTGATGCTCTATCACCAGAACCGAAAGGTGGAACTTGTCACGGACTTCACCGATCAACCGCATCAGGTCATTGGTCTCGTCGGGATTCATGCCGGCGGCCGGTTCATCAAGCAGCAGCAGTTTCGGGTCAAGCGCCAGCGCTCGTGTTATCTCGAGGCGTCGCTGGAGTCCGTACGGCAGGTTGTTGGCGGTCACATCGAGCCTGTCCTGCAGGCCCATGATGGTGAGCAACTCGGTCGCCTTGGCGCGAATGGCTTTCTCTTCGCGGGCAAAGCGGGGCAATCTGAAGAGCGCTTCTGCTACCGAATAGTGAGCGCTTGTGTGGCAGGCCGTAAAAACATTCTCAAAGACCGTCAGATTCTTGAAAAGCCTGATATTCTGGAATGTGCGTGTTACGCCGGAATCGGCAATCTGGTACGGTTCGAGATTGGTTATGGGGCGCCCCTGAAACATGATGGTGCCCTTGCTAACCTTGTACACACCGGTTATCAGATTGAATATTGTAGTCTTGCCCGCGCCGTTGGGGCCAATCAGGCCAAAAATGCCGCCTTCGGGGACAGCGAGGCTGACGTCGTTGACGGCGATCAATCCACCAAACTGTTTGGTGAGCCCGTTCAGTTCGAGTATGGCGCTCATATTTCGCCCCGCTTTTCCATTGCTCTTGATTCAGCCAAGAGCGCTGCCTTGGCCTTGTTGGCGGCAGCTGCCTTCCGGAGACCAGCGGGTGTAAGCTCCATGCCACCCAGAAGTCCCTGTGGCCTTCCCACCATGATGACGATGACGGCCAAGCCGTAGAACACGAGGCGCCAATCGGAAAAAGCCCGGAATATTTCGGGCAATGCCGTCAGCAGCAGGGCTCCGAGTACAGATCCGGATATGGAACCGATGCCACCAAAGATGACGATTATCGTCAGCTCTGTGGACTTGGTCATATTGAAGGTTTTGGGGGCGATGAAGCCGACGAAATTGGCCATCAGGGCGCCGGCAATGCCCGCGAGCACGGCGCTGGTCACCAGCGCCATCATCTTGGTGCGCATTACATTGATGCCGGCCATCTGCGCCGCCAACTCTTCTTCGCGTACCGCGACCATGTTCCTTCCCTGGCGGGAATTGACCATGTTCCAGACCAGTATCACGGATATAATGGCCACGATGAAGGGCAGGGATACCGAAATGCCCTTGAACTGCGGGATGCTTTCCCAGCCGCGGGCGCCGCCGACCCAGGCCCAGTTGTTCAAGATCAGGCGAATCGCCTCGCCAAAGCCCATCGTCGCTATGCAGAAGTAGTCGCCCTTGAGTTTCAAAGTCAGGCGGCCAATACCAATGCTGATGATACCCGCGACAAGGCCAGCGGCCAGAATCGCGGCGACAAATGGCAAATGCAACCGGGCGGTGACTATCGCGCCGACGTATGCGCCGATGGCCATGAAGCCAGCATGCCCAAATGAGAAGAGTCCAGTAAACCCTGTCAGGATGGACAGACCGAGCACGGCGACAAGGTTGATGGCCGACAGCTCAAAAATTCCAAGGATATATTCCATATCGCCCTCCTACGCCTTGTCTTCTGCGTTCTTGCCCATGATTCCCGTGGGCCGAACGATCAACATGGCTATCAAGATAAGAAAGGCAATAAGATCACGATACTGGGTTGACAGATACCCGGACACGAATGTCTCTATAAGGCCTAGCAACAGCGCGCCAAGCAGCGCCCCAGGCAAGCTTCCAAGGCCGCCGAAGACAGCGGCGATGAACGATTTGAGCGTTATCGCGCCGATCTGCGGAAATACCTGGTATTTCATGCCGTACAGCACGCCGGCTACGCCAGCCAGGGCGCCGCCAATGGCGAATACGAGGATGATGACGAAATTCGGATTCACGCCCATAAGGGCGCTTGCTTTCATATTATACGCGGTAGCCTGGACAGCCTTGCCCATCTTGGTGTGATCGATAAACAGGATCAGCGCCAGAAGGCAGACGGCCGAGATGCCAAACATCGCCAGATCGATACGCCCGAGGGCAATCTCACCAAGCATGATCGGACCTTGCGCAAAGATCTGCGGGTACATCTTGGGTGTGGGTCCAATGGTCGCTATCACGAAGTTGTCTATGAATATAGAGGCGCCCATCGCGGTGATGATGAAGTACAGAAAGGGTGCCTTGCGGTCGCGGAGCGGTTTATATGCCAGTCGTTCCAGGGAAACCGCGATTATGGCGGAACCGAACGCGGCAACAAAGAATGATGGAATAAATGGCAATCCGAGCAGCGTCATCGAGAAGAATCCGAAGTACGCGCCGAGCATGATCACCGATCCATGCGCAAAATTCGAGAAATTCATTATCGAGTACACAAGCGAATATCCAACGGCCATCAGGGCGTAAATGGAACCGATTGACAGGCCGTTGACAAGTTGTTGTAGGAACTGGGTCATTGGTCCCTTTCTTTGGAGCTTCCAAAAATAGAGCCGTCGCGGCCGAGCGGTCGCGACGGCAAGCATTCAAGACAGATTAGTCCTTGGCGGCAAATTTTTCCTGGAATACCATGTTCGGTCCGATGATCTTGATCAGCCAGGCATCCTTGCCGACTGGATCATGGGTTGGTCCGATCTTGATATGACCAGTAACGCCTTCGATGTCGCAGGTCTCAAGAGCGTTCTTGATCTTCTCGCCATCGAGCGAGCCAGAGCGCTGGATCGCGTCGATTACCATGAGCAGCGCGTCGTGGATCATGTAGGAGTTCAGCTCGGCGACCTTGCCGTACTTGGCCTTGTATTCATCACGGAAGGGCTTGGCGATGTCACCATCGAAGTCCAGGTGGTTGATGAACATGCTGCCTTCAAGGGCGTTGCCGGCGAGAGAAATCAGGTTCTCGGATGGCCAGCCGTCGCCGCCAAGCAGAACCTGGTTGATGCCGAGATCACGCGCCTGCTTCGCGCTGAGCGCGACGTCGGTGTAGTAGTTCGGCATGAAAATGATGTCGGGATTGGCGGCCTTGATCTTGGTCAGCGGTGCGCGGAAATCCTTCTCGCCAGCGGTAAAGCTGACTTCGGCCACGATCTTGCCACCGAGCTTCTCGAAGCTTTCTTTGAAGTACTGGGCCAGACCGGCGGAATAGGAATCATCCACGGTCATGAAGATCGCGGCGTTACGCTTCTCGAGCTTCTGATAGGCGAAATACGCGGCAACTTTGCCCTGGTATGGGTCGGTAAAGCAGGCGCGGAAGCTGTACTGATTGACAGCGCCGCTCTCGGTGACCGTTACCTTGGGATTGGTGGCGGTGGAGGCTACATATGGAACCTTGGCCGCGGCAAGAATCGGAGCCACGGGGATGGCTTCGCCTGAACCCTGCGGTCCGACGATGGCTACCACATGATCCTGGCTCGAAAGGCGCTTGGCCACATTGACGGCCTCGGTGGAATCGCCCTTGTCATCATAGCCGATAACCTCGAGCTTGTAGGTCTTGCTACCGACCTTGATGCCGCCAGCAGCGTTGTAATCGTCAATCATCATCTTGACGGAATTGAGTTCGGCCTGACCCCACAGGGCCGTGTCGCCGGTGAGCGGACCGAACCAGCCGATCTTGATGGTATCGGCCTGCTTGGCCGCCCCACCACAGCCCACCAGGGCGATGGCGAGTACCAGCGTCAAAACAGTACCCAGCACGTAGCGTGTGCGCATAGATATCTCCTCCTCGTTTCTATAGAGACATACGAACGTCTGCCAGTATATGGCAAGTTTCTGGAGGCTACAAGCGAAAACTCCGTGCCGCATCACGTTTTTTTGTATGTTCATGCAGAAACATCGCATCAGGCCTGCCTTCCGGACGATGCAGTCAGCGCTCGAGGCGCTTGCGTTTCAGGGCACGGTCACGTATGATCGGTCATGGACAAGTACCGTTTTACCTACCAGGACATCCACCGGACGGTGCGCGATCTTGCACGGCGCATCGTTGCGGCAGGATACGAGACAGACGTCATAGTAGCCATCGGTTCGGGCGGCTTCATCCCTGCACGCATGCTCCGCACCTTCATCAACAAGCCTATTCTCGCGGTTGGCATTGCGTACTACGACCAGCACAATCAGCCAACTGCCAATCCCCGCAAGGTTCAGTGGATAGAAGAGGCCGAGCGGCAGCTCAAGGGCAAGCGCATACTGCTCGTTGACGAGGTCGACGATTCGCGCGTGACCCTGGAGTACTGCGTCCGCGAGTTGCTGGCCCACCACCCGGCGTCGATCGCGGTGGCTGTGCTGCACAACAAGCTCAAGGAGAAACGCGGAGCAATGCCGCCCGAGGTGGCGATGTATCTGTCCGGACTCGATATCGACGACAAGTGGGTTGCCTACCCCTGGGACGCGCAGGATATCGACGAGCACGACAGGGCCGCCGCCGCCGACAAGGCCTAGATTTCCGTGGCAACTGATTCAAACACGGCGGCCGAGAAGGCTGTCATGCGCGCCGAGCTCAAAAGGATACTGGCCTCACTTTCGGCGGGGCGTCGGCAAGCAGCGGCCAGTGCCGCGACCGCGTTGGTCCTGACGCTGGAGTCGTATAATAGCTCCTCGCTGGTGCTTGCCTTCCTCTCGATGTCATCTGAAATCGATACGACGCCGCTGCTCGAGGCGGCCCTTCATGACGGCAAGCGCGTCGCGGTACCTCGTATCGAGGGCGACGATATAGTATTCATAGAGCTCGATCAGGAGTGGCGCTCCTGGCCACGCGATCGCTGGGATATCCCGACGCCACCCAGCTCCGTTGCCCCAGTGCCTCCCGGAGCCATAGCGGAAATTCATACACTGGCACTGGTGCCGGGCCTGGCCTTCGATGACCGCGGCGGACGTCTGGGACGTGGCAAGGGCTACTACGACCGTTTTCTGGCAACGATCGCAACCGAACGACTCGGTCGCGGCGCAGCGGCACAGCCATTCATCGCACTTGGATATGGCTTTGATGAACAGCGGGTGGACCGGGTGCCGACAGGCCCCTTCGATCGACCGCTCGGTGGTCTGATTCTGGCATAGCGGGGACACAGGAGGCTTTCCATGCAGGCAAAGAAAAGAATAGCGCTGGTTGCGCACGACAACAGGAAAAAGGATCTGGTGGGCTGGGTCGAATACAACTGGCGATCCCTCCTCAGGCACGACCTTGTGTGCACGGGCACGACCGGCAAGCTTGTCGCCGAAACCATAGAGCGCAAGCGCCTGACCGAGGGCGGAGCCACGGCGCCAGTGGCCAACATCAAATTCCTCAAATCGGGACCGCTTGGCGGAGATCAGCAGCTGGGTGCACAGATCTCGGAGGGCACCATCGATCTGGTCATATTTTTCTGGGACCCTATGGAACCACAGCCGCATGATGTTGATGTGAAGGCCTTGCTGCGCATCGCGGTGCTCTACAACATACCCATGGCCTGCAACAGGTCCACGGCGGATTTTGTAATATCAAGCCCCCTGTTCGACAAGCCATACGAACAGCTCATCAAGGACTACAGTTCCTATATCCAGCGTACACTGGCATAACCCCCATAGACGCTCTTGTTGCGCCAGGCGTAGCCATGTATCAATATAGAGTGAGCGGCCGAGCCTCTGAGGCGACCGCAAGGAGGATTCAAGAATGAAACGACTTACCCGCACGATTTCGTCAATCATCACGGTTGCCTTGCTGGCACTTGCGGTTTCCGCGTGCGCCAAGCCGGCAACGGCCGCGGGCGCCGCATCTGCTCCCACGATGAGCGCCGGACTGCCTGACCTCAAGGGCAGAACAATCATCGCCGTCACCGAGAATGCCTACACGCCGCTCAACTTTGTTGACCCCAAGACAGGCAAGTCCGTTGGCTGGGAATATGATGCTGTCAACGAGATAGCCAAGCGCCTGAATGCCAAGGTCGAGTGGAAATTGTCCAGCTGGGACCTGATGATACAGTCCGTACGTGACGGCCAGTTTGACGTGGGCATGGACGGCATAACCATCAACGACGAGCGCAAGGCCCAGGTCGACTTCTCCGCGCCATACATGGTGTCACAGCAATTCATGCTGGTGCGCGCCAACGAGACACGATTTACCGACGAGAAGACCTTCGCGGCCGACCCCAAGCTGCTCATAGGCGCTCAGGCGGGCACGACAAACTTCTATGTCGCGGTCTACAACGTCCTGGACGGCGATGAGCAGAACAAGCGCATCAAATTGTTCGAGACATTCGGCGCCACCGTGCAGGCCCTTCTCGCGGGTGACGTTGATACGGTGCTGATGGATGCCGCCTCGAGCAAGGGCTTCATAGGGGCCAACCCCGGCAAGCTCAAGACGATAGGCGGTCCCTTGGGCACCGAGGAATTCGGTTTCATCTTCAAGCCGGGATCCGACCTCGTCGCGCCGTTCAACGCGGCTATCGCGGCGATGAAGGCAGATGGCACCCTCGAGAAGCTGAACATCAAGTGGTTCTTCGAGTACCAGCCCTGATCACCTTCAGAATTTGAGCGTGGGAATCTCCACGTTCTTGAGTACATCGGCGGCGGCGTCCTTGGCAAGGGCGCTGGCCCGATTCTCAAGTTCCGATTTCTTTGTGTCCAGCGAAGCGCCAAGGCTGTCGGCAGCAGTCTTGTCGCCTCTGGCAGCAGCGAGCAAGGTAGTAGCTCCGTCCCTGGCGCCCAGCTTTCTTTCCAGTTCTGTGCCCGCATGGTTCTTGAAGGCCGCGTCGAGTTCAGTTTCTGCCTTCCGTGCATAGCGCTCCGTCGTGGCGGCGAGGGCTGCGGAGACAAGGTCGTTCAGGTTTGTCGTAACGGCGAACCGCGGCGATCCGCTGCCCTCCCGTACATAATCCACATCGACATTGATCGATCCCACAGACTGCGTGGCCTGCGCGATGGTTCCGGATGGTTCGCGCAAGCGGCCATCGGCGATGCGTATCTCGGACTTTGCCGACACAGAGCCGGAAGCGATACCTGCGCCATGGAGCTTGCATGAGGCAGTTCCGGTAAAGCCACCTACACCCATGTCCTTGAGCGCTGAACCGAGATCGACTGGCAAGCCTTTTGCTGTCAAATCGACCACAAACGACTCTTTATCGGCATCGCGAAGATCCGCGACGCCAGTGAACGCGAGTTCGCGCACGCTATCGGAGACCGATACCGCCAGGGAGACCGGTTCAGGCACCAGATCCGGATCGTTTGAAAGTTCCTTGAGTGTGATCCGCCACCGCGTGCCATCAACGGTAAAATCGGCGCCGAACAGGCCTAGCCGGAACGCCGGATAGGACCATGCCGGATACCGAATATCCCTGCCGCGCGCGGAGACCGCCCGTGGGACTGCTTTCCTGTCTGTTCCGTCCTTCTTCATTTTCATCGCTATCTCGAGGGCACGCGCGCCGTAATCGAGGTAGCGCTCCGCCGAATCGGACAGGATTTCCTTGAGGCTCGGCTCGAGAGCCTCCATCGCGGCCCCGCTCCTGGGGTCGATATAGGATTTGAGGCGCTTGAGATCGTCAGCGGCGGCCGTTCGAGCCAGCCTCTCTAGTGCCGCGGCCTTGTCCATGTCTGTCTGGAGCCCTTTGACGACATCGCCCGTCTGCTGGCCCACGGCCTTGACCGAGGTGATGGCCGCACGCACCTCTTGCAGCGCCGCGCTCACCGCTTCGACGCTCTTGAGGCTCTTCACATTGATCGAGAGAACAGCCGCACTCGAGGTCTTGAGCTCGGTTACGCTCTTGCTTGCGGACTCGCTCTGAGCTCTCCAGCGCGCGACGGCTTCTGTATAGGCTGCGGCAGCATCTTCATACGCCTGGTTGCTCTTCAGTTTGGCCTTTTCGCGGTCGAGCAGCGCTTGCGCCGAAAAATTCTGAAGATCGATCAAGGGAATCCCGGCTTCCCTGGGAGCCATCGGCGGCTTTGCCTTCTGCTGGTATCCGGGCAGCGCGCCAGAGATGGCGCGGGTCGTGCCAAAGAGGACCGAGGCGGCGCTTGCTTCCTCGATGTATACCTTGCCGCGAAGCATGGCGCTCGGGTTGAGCCGCAATGCAACATGACCGGTCTCGAACAGGTTGGTCATCGGCTTGTCGCGGTCGGCGACCTTGATCGACACCATGCCTATCCGCATCCTGAATGGATCGAACCGAAAGCCAGTTACCTCGGCGCGTGCCTCAAAGGCTGCCGAGAGGCTGTACTCGATAGCGCCTTCCATCAACGGGTTCATGAAGACAAGAGCAAACACGACGAGACAGGCTGCGAATACTGTGCTGAGAGCCAGAGGTCCGATTTTCACAATTCCGCGATTCGCCTTGATGGCCTTGGCCAGCACTCCCAGTCGTTTAAGAACCGCAGGGTCCAGGCCGTCTTTCAGACGGTACAATCCTTCACTCAGCACAAACGACGAGCGCAGCAATTCCTGGTCTTTGGGCAGTTCTATGAACCGCAGGAATTTCTTCTCAAATTCTTTCTCGGCTATAGGCTTGCGGAAGAGAGGCGGAATCTTGCCTGTTTTCCTGGGTTTCATGCCTGCCGTCCTACCGCACCGCGCCGGCCAACTCGGCTGCGGAAGAAAGCGCCTTGGTCAAGGAAGAAACCAGTGGCAGCTTCATGATTGCTTTGTACACCTTACTCTCGATGATTCTGGGTGCAAGTTTGTTCCTGTACACTGGCACCGCGGCCCGGATGGCCAGAAAAGCAGGCAGCCATAGTACCAGTCCCGCGGCAAGCCCTCCCATCACAAGCGTATTGTTGAACCGCGTGAAGGGAGCGATGGGGAGGTTGTACAGGTAGGCAAATGCCCCCTGCAGCGATTCGATCGTAAGGATTGTATGCCCCAAAGCGTCAAGCAGCGGCGCCGCGAGCGGAAGCACTATCTTGAGAAGGGCGATGCTCAGCAACTGGACGGCCTGGTTGTTCTTGATGAAGAACGAAACGAAGAACAGCAGTATCCAGATCAGATTACCTGCCGGCACCAATGCCAGGAGCAGTCCCCAGGCAAACCCGGAGGCGATATGTTCCTTGCGAGCATTGGAGTTCAGGGCAACGATTGTCCGTGCCAATGTCTTTATCATAATTGAACTATGAGCCTTCAGATGCTCCAAAAGCAAGAGGCCGGATGGGAACTATCCCCATTCAAGCTGCGGCGCCAGCTTGACAATCGATACAGAAGCCATACAATTGCCGCACACGCCATTCCCAAGGAGACCCGGACAGATGAAAAAAAACAGGGCGGCCGCGGCCTTCCGGGGCATACCATGGTGGCTCGTGCTGCTCGTCGGCCTCGGCACCATATCGCTGGGTACGGCGCTGGCCGACGCGTCATATCGGGTCATATTCGGAGCCGTGGCCAAGGGCTTCGTCGTGACATTGACCGTCGCCGTTGTCTCCTATGCCGTTTCTCTGATGCTCGGCCTGCTCCTGGGGCTGGCACGTTCTTCGCGCCTGCGTCCGCTCCGCGAGGCATCGACATTCTATATAGAGCTGGTTCGCGGACTGCCGATGCTGGTCATCCTCTACTATATTGCCTTTGTTGGCGCGCCCGCGATGGCAGGCATCCTCAATGGCCTGCTCGCTCCGCTGATCAGGGCCGGCGTGATGCTACCCCTTGAATCACGGAGCTTCAGCTTTGCCACCAGGGCGGTGCTGGCTCTGACGCTCGGCTACGCGGCGTTCATAGCCGAGATATTCAGGGCGGGCATCGAGAGCGTCGACAAGGGCCAGATCGAGGCGGCCTACGCACTGGGCATGTCACCGACCCAGACGATGATCAGGGTCGTGCTGCCCCAGGCAATCCGCAACGTGCTGCCCGCGCTTGCCAACGAATTCATAGCGATCATAAAGGACTCGGCGCTTGTCTCGGTCCTTGGCGTTCAGGACATCACCCAGATCGGCAAGGTCTACGCCGCCAGCACCTTCAAGTTCTTCGAAACGTACAATGTTGTAGCGTTCTTCTACCTGTGCCTGACGGTAAGCCTGTCGATGCTGGTGCGCGCACTTGAGAGCAGGCTCAGGCGGGAGACAATCCGATGAGCGCCTTCATTCGTGTCGAAGACGCCGTCAAGACATTCGGCGATCCATCACCTGGCACCGGCGCCCGCCAGAGCGAACGCCACAGTGAACGCAACGCCGTGCGGGCCCTCGATGGCGTCTCGCTCGGCGTCGACAAGGCAGAGGTCGTGCTTATCATAGGCCCATCTGGCTCAGGCAAGAGCACGCTCCTGCGCGCCATCAACCGGCTGGAGAAGCTTGATTCGGGCCAGATATGGATCGGTGATGACCTGGTTACCGCGAGGCGAGCGGACCTCAGGCACATCCGCGAGGATGCTGGCATGGTCTTCCAGAGTTTCAACCTGTTTGCCCATATGTCCATCCTGGAAAATGTATCGCTGGCGCCGCGTATCGTACGCAAGGTGCCCGCGGTAGAGGCACGCGAAGCCGCGCGCGTCATCCTGGAGCGCGTGGGACTTGCCGACAAGCTTGACCGCTTTCCACGCCAGCTCTCCGGCGGCCAGCAACAGCGGGCGGCAATAGCGCGCGCTCTGGCAATGAATCCCAAGGCGCTGCTCTTTGACGAGCCGACATCAGCGCTCGACCCCGAGATGATAAAGGAAGTACTGGACGTGATGACCGGTCTGGCCGACGATGGCATGACCATGCTGGTCGTCTCCCACGAGATGGGCTTTGCCCGCGCTGCCGCCCACCGCGTCATTTTCATGGATCAGGGCAAGATCGTGGAACAGGGTAGCCCTGACGACATCTTTGCTCATCCACATGAACAACGAACCCGTGACTTCATCAGGCACATCCTGTAGCTGTATCGACCGCACTGGAGGAAACCCATGTCAAAGGCACTCGTCTATCAAACCGATTTTGGAACATCCGACGGTGCCGTCTCCGCCATGTACGGAGTGGCGCTGAAGGTCGACCCCGCGCTTTCCATATTCGACCTGACGCACGACATACCGCAGTACAATATATGGGAAGCCTCGTACCGGCTGGTGCAGACGGTGCAGTACTGGCCCGAAGGCACCGTATTCGTGTCGGTGGTCGACCCCGGAGTCGGCACGTCGCGGCGCAGCGTCGTCGCGCGAACCAAGGGCGGGCAGATCATCGTCACCCCGGACAATGGTACGCTTACGCATGTGAAATTGCTTCTGGGTATTGCCGATGCGCATGTCCTCAAGGAAGACGTCAATCGTCTGTCGGGTTCGGAGCTGTCGTACACATTTCATGGCCGCGACGTGTACGCGTATACCGGCGCGCGGCTGGCTTCAGGGCAGCTGACCTTCGAGGCGGTGGGTGAAGCCATCGATCCGGCATCGCTGGTGGAATTGCCCCACGTCGATGCCCTGCGCGCAGGCGACGCACTCGACGGCACCATCGATGTGCTTGATGTACGGTTCGGCAGCCTGTGGTCAAACATTCCGCACACGCTGTTCGCCGGGCTCGGCGTCGACTACGGCAAACGCGTCGAAGTCTCCATACGCAACGACACCAGGGAGGTCTACCGCAACACGATGGTCTACGCAAAATCGTTCGCCGACGTATCGATGGGCGAGCCGCTGGTCTACATCAACTCGGTGCTCAACGTCGCGGTCGCCATAAACCAGGGATCCTTTGCCCGCGCGTACAACATAGGCACGGGCCTGTCGTGGAAGATATCGATACGCAAGGCACCGCGGATCGTCTACGAGTAGCGGTCAGTCATGCTTCCTTGATTTGAGCGTAGGCAACCCCATCGAACGGATCTGCGCTCCGTGGAATGCGTCATGCGTAGCCAACCAGGCAATGACCGTGCCCCAGGGCGCCTCCCAGGTGGCGGCTGCCTCGGTGAGCCGTGATTCTGGCAGGGCACGCAGCCCCTTCATGCTGGCATCATGCAAATCGGCGAGCATGGCGCGGTCACGAGCCCATGCCGCCTCGGATGTGTCGGGCGGAACCGGGAACCAGAGCGACTCCGGATGCTGCCACTCCGGCACCGGTATACCAAGATCCGCCGCCACTATGCGCTTGCACTTGGCAACATGCAGCGCAACCGACCATGCGCTGTAGCCTTCCCAGGTCGCGGTAGATGCCGCCTCGCGTGCCGAAAGCGCGTCGAGCGTCGCCATCAAGGATTTTCCGTTCCAGGACTTGCCCCTGAAGTCTGCCTCCATCCCATCAAGAGCAAAATCAATATAGCCGGCCATGTCGTCCTCCCCTAGTAGATTGATTTGATCAACTATAGCATCGGGATGGTTGACGTCAAGGCTAGGCCGATGCTTTGACCAGCCTGACTATGTCCATGAATTCCTCGTCGGTCACCAGGCCTCGCTTGTCATTGCCCAGGGTCTTGACCATCGACAATGCCTTGGACAGCTGATCTTCCTGCAGCACACCAAGCCCCAGTTCGGCCAGCTTGTATGTTATCGATGGTTTGCCACTTTTCTTGCCCAGCACTACCCTGCCGGTTCTACCCACCATCGATGGGTGCACGGCGAACATCGCCAGCGGGTTCTCCACCACAAGGTTGGCTCCGATGCCGGATTCACGCGTAAAGTTCTCCTCGCCGACCACGGGCTTGTTCCGGGCTATGGGTATGCCACTCAGCTTCGAGACCAGAGCCGATAGATCCTTGAGCGCGGCTATGTTTCGGCCCGAGTCTTCCGCGTACAGCAACGACAGCGCCATGACCAAATCTTCAAGGGCCGCGTTGCCCGTCCGTTCGCCCAGGCCGTTCACACAGGCATGAACAACCTCGGCTCCGGCTCCCACAGCCGCCAGTTCGGTCGCCACGGCCATGCCGAAATCGTTGTGCGTATGAATCTCCACGGGAAGCCCGGTAAATTCGCGATACTTGCGCGTCAGCCAGGCTATCGCCTCCGGTGTCGCGCAACCCATGGTATCGACGATGCCGATGGAATCCGGCCGAGCCTCATCCATGATGCCCCGCAGCAGTGCGTCAAGGTCCTCTTCCCTCGCTCTGGTCGAATCGTATGGGAAGTACACCGTATACAGGCCCTTTGATCTGGCATAGTTGATGACGGGAACGCTCTTGCGCAACACATCTTCCCAGGTCCACTGGAATTGGTGCAGCAGCTTCGGGTAGCCAATGGGCACCTCGATGACTACGCCATCGGCGCCGCACGCGACCGCCTGGTCTATGTCTTCTTCAAGAGCACGGGCAAAGGTGTAGATCCTGGCGTTGAGGCCGAGTGAGCCTATCTCTTCTATCGCCTCGAAATCCTCGCGCGACACCGCGGGCATCCCCGCCTCGATCCTGTCGACCCCGACCAGGTCCAGTGCCTTGGCGATCGCCACCTTGTCCGCCTTGCGGAATACGACACCCGGCGTTTGCTCGCCATCCCTGAGCGTGGCGTCGTGAATGACCACCTTGCGCGGAGCCCCGCCTGTCGCCCGTCGGGCCGCGACGACTTCATCCTTGAAATTATACGGGCTAACCCAGTACTCACCATCTTTTCTGAACGGTTCGCTCATGTCAGGCTCCTTGCTGCAAACAAATGGCCGCCCCGGGAATGGCTTCCCTGGGCGGCCCGGCTTATCATGCCGTATGCGGATTCATCAGGGCTTGAGCCATCCCTGTTCCACGAAGTAGCGCTTGGCACCTGGATGGTACGGAATCAGCATCTGATCCTCGGGCAGAACGAGACCGGGACCAAACTGCTTCATCAGTGACGTGACCTGGTTCAGGGTCTTCAGATTCTCGTAGAGAGCCTTGGTCATCTGATAGGCGAGCTGCTCATCGAGGTCAGAGCGCACTATGATGATGTCCGGGGGTGTGCCCACCGTCTCGATAGCCGTAGACTGGTGGGGATAGGTGTCCGCTGGAATAATGCGACGACCATAGTTCGGGTTGGCCTTCCGGAGATTGGCGAGCGCCTGGTCGGTTATCGGCAGTATGACGGTCTTGTTGTCGAGCATCAGCTCGCTCATACCCGATGCGCCAAGAGCCAATCCAAGGATTCCGCCGTCTACCTGTCCATCCTGCAGCATCTCGATGCCCTGGGTGTACTCGACAAAACTGACCCTCATGTCCTTGTAGGTAAGGCCATAGGCGGCCAGTGTCTCGCGCGCATCAACTTCGCCACCGGAGCCCACCGGCCCGACCGCGATGCGCTTGCCCTTGAAATCGGCGATCGACTTGATGCCGCTGGACTTGCTGGCAACGACCTGAAACACGTCGGAGAAGAGACCGCCGGTCAGCGCCCTGAGCCAGGGCATCTTCTCTGGATATGGTGCGACTCCGTTGGTGGCCCGGTATGCCTCGAGCGATCGGCACATCGCGACATCGATGTCGTTGGTGCGGAGCAAATCGATGTTGTTGGGGCTACCACCTGTCGCTATCGCCACTACCTTGATGTTGGCGATGTTCTGGTTCCACACCTGCGCCATCGCGATTCCCGTGGGGTAGTTGCTTCCGCTGACACCGGCGGTGCCCATCGACATTTGCTTGATCGGGGCGCCAAAGGCCGAGGCGGCGCCCAGGATCATCACGGTTGCCGCCGCGGCGGTAACGAGCTTCCTGAAAGAATGCATCATTGTTCGTCCTCCTTGAAAGAGACATAGACTCCGAGCAAAACTATCGCTAACCAGGACCTGCCCCCGGTGACGATCGATCATACAGCCACGGCCTTTACGGCCCGCGAGGCAAAGAACACATAAATCAGACCAATCGCCGCAAGCCCGGTACCGATCAGGTCAGTCGTGACACCGGGAGCGATCAGCAGAATGGCCGCTACGAAGAAGATTGGCCGCAGCCACAAGGGCAGGTCGATCTTCAAGTACCCTTCGATTGCTATCGACAGGAAATAGGTGCCGATCAGACCGGAGATGGCTGCCCAGACGATCTGGAGGGCCGTTGCATCGACAAGAAGCATCGCCGGTGAATAGATAAAGAAGAACGGCACGATGAATCCAGCGAGCGCGAGCTTGAATGCGGTCCAGCCAACCTTGCTCGATTTGGCGCCCGACAGGCCAGCGGCAACATACGCGGCAAGAGCCACGGGCGGCGTTATCGTAGAGAGGCAGGCATAATAGAACACAAAGAAGTGAGCCTGGAACGGTGATACACCCATCTTGGTCAGTATGGGTACGGCAATCGAGGCGGCTATTACGTAGCAGGCGCTGGTCGGTAGCCCCATGCCAAGGATGATCGATACGATCATCACGAGGACAAGCGCTACGGGCAGGCTTCCGCCTGACAATCTGACGATGTTGTCTGAGAGGATGATGCCTATTCCCGTCATCGAAAGCACGGCGATGATGAAACCAGCCGTTGCCATCGCGACACCGATGCTCAGACTTCCGCGAGCGGAGTTGAGCGCTATTGCCTTGAGCTCCTTGATCCCGACGCGCGTCTCTTTTCGCATCCAGGAGAGTATGCCTGTGGCAATTACCGTGTAGAACGCGGCAAACAGCGGCGTGCGACCATCCATCATGAAGTACACAAGGACGAAGATCGGGATGATCATGTGCCAGTAGCGGGCCACGGTGTGCCAGACATCGGGCATGTCTTCCTTGGCAAGGCCCTTGAGTCCGATCTTTCTGGCACGTAGGTCGATCTGGAAATAGACACCCGCAAAGTACAGTATCGCGGGGATGACTGCGGCGGCGGCAATGTCCAGGTACTTCATCCCAAGGAACTCGGCCATGATGAAGGCCGCCGAGCCCATGATTGGTGGCATGATCTGGCCACCTGTCGACGCTGCTGCCTCAACCGCTCCGGCGAAGTGGTCCTTGTACCCTATCTTCTTCATCAGCGGGATGGTAAACGCGCCCGTCGTCGCCACATTGGTCGCGGCGCTGCCTGAAATCATGCCCATCAAGGCGCTGGCTACCACAGATACCTTGGCGGGTCCGCCTACAAGCCGACCACCGACGCCCAGAGCCAGATCGTTGAACAGTTTTCCGAGGCCGCTCTTTTCAAGAATGGCGCCAAGAATCACAAAGATGATGAGGTATGTCGACGACACGGCTATTGGCAAACCAAAGATGCCGTTGCTGCCCAGATACATCTGATAGATGATGCGCTTGATCGACTGGCCCCGGTGGGAGAAGACGCCGGGTATGTATTTGCCAAGCCACGCGTACAACAGGAAGATGATGGCCAGAATAAGCAGCTGCGGTCCAACCGCGCGCCTGCACGCCTCCAATATCAGCAGTATGAGGATACCGCCAACGATATTCTCGGCCATGCTGGCCACACCACCGCGCATCAGGAATGCATCCCTATCGATTACGGTGAAAACGGCTACGGCCACGGCTATGAAGAAGAGCGACAGATCGACGGCGCTCGGTCTGGTCCGTATCGATTTCCTGGTCCCCGGATAGTAGAGGAAGACCAATGCAAGTATGAAACCCACGTGTATGGCGCGATGCTTTATCGCCTCCGGTATGCCAATGCCCGAGGTAATCATATGGTAGAGAATGAAGGCCGAGGAAACGACCAATACCGCTATCTTCCAGAAATCACTGAAGTTCTTGCGATATCGCGATTCTACATCGACCTTCTCCAATAGAGCCTCCGTATCCACCGGCGGTGCCAGCCCCGGTGTGGTTGCCGTCGAACTCTGCATATTCATCACTCCCCCTGTCTATCTTCATGGTTCTTGGTAAGCCCTGGAGCCCATAGATCCTATATACGATAGGATTATATCCTATATCCTATATCCTATCATGAGTTTGATGAGGGCGCAAGTAATTTTTGAGCGTTTTGCTTAGAGAGATGAGAACAGGTGGTTTATGGCTATTGATCGAACTGGATCGAGGGCGCTTAGGGTTTCGTACCGGCCAGGGCCGCCATCGCGCGCTTCTGGCCATTCTCCAGATGTTCGAGAACCAGCTCGGATATGCGCTTTGCGTCCCTTGTACGGATAGCAGCCAATATCGCCAGGTGTTCCTGTATCACTTCGTGTACAGTCTGCTCGTGCAAGGTGCCGGAGCCTTCAGGAAAATATCGTATTCTGATGGACATCTGATGCACACGGCGAATCGTATCGACAAGAAGCTGGTTCTCAAGATGCATGTACAGCACCTCATGCAGCCTCGTGTCACATTCCACATACCGCTCGTTGTCAAAGGGCTGATCCCGCAGGCGGAATAATTTCTCTTCGAGTTCCTGGATCTCGTTTGCCGGTATCAGTGTTGCACTCATGCCTGCGGCGAACGGTTCGAGCAATTGCCGCATCTCCCAGGTGTTCCGGATATCTTCCTCACGGATGTCGCTGACGACCGCTCCCTTGTTGGGTATCAGACGGACGAGCCCATCCGCCTCAAGGCGCACCAGAGCCTCCCTGACCGGCGTGGCGCTGACGCTGAACTCTTCGGCGAGTCCGTCGATCTGCAGCACCGAATTGGGCTTGTACGCGTTCTTCAAAATCAATTCGCGAAGCGCATCGTATATCTGTTCGCGCATGGAGAGCGTAACTATTTTTCTCTTCATAGCAACTCCGTCACCCCGGAATGATATTATATAGGAAATATCCTGTATTTCGATGATACTGTAGCACGTTTGCCCGATTATGCAAACGAATCGTCAGTTGAAAATCCACCAAAATGCGCATGCTTATCTTGCCAATTCCAGGATTCTGTGTTAAGTATATAGGATATAGGATGTTGGATATATCCTTCTCGGCTGTCGAGGAGTCGAGAATGCCATTATCCTGATACCCTATTGCCCACATACGAAACCGAGGTGGCACCATGACAACAGTAGCCGAACAACTTGTACGTCGACTCAAGGAACGCGGTATCCGCTATGTATTCGGGGTCCCGAGTGGATCCTGGCTGTACTATATGGAAGCAATGCGCAAGGAAGGGGTGGAATTCATCCTGGTCAGCAATGAGGCCAGCGCCGGATTCATGGCCGATGTCGTCTCACGCCTGACAGGCCTGCCCGGCGTCTGTTATGGCACCGTTGGCCCCGGAGCTACCAATCTGAGCACCGGCGTAGTCAACGCATTGCTCGATCGATCATCCGTCATCGCGTTGACCAGCGAACCTCCCGAGAAGCTGATTGGCCGGACGGTCCAGATGGCGATAGACCAGCAGGCGCTGTTCCGCCCCATAACCAAATATACGACACGCCTGGCGGTGGAGCGTATCGATCAGATCCTTGCCCAGGCCATGAGGATCGCGTGCGCCGAGGCGCCAGGCCCTGTGCATATCGGCCTTCCAGAGGACATAGGATCAAAGCCAGTGCCGACTCCGACCGAGGCGTACGGCCCGTCATCGCCGCGCAGGCTCCCCATCGCTCCGGCGGAAGCATCATTGCTGGACACGATGGAAGCGGTCTTCAGGCGCTCCAGGCGCCCCATTCTGGCGGTCGGCCTGTCGGCTGTTCGCGCCGGAGCCGGTCCACTGGTAGCGCGCATAGCCGAACGCCACCGCATACCAGTCATACTGACACCGATGGCCAAGGGCATGCTGTCCGAGGAGCACCCTTGGTACGCCGGTGTGCTCTTCCACGCGCTGAGCGACCGAGTGGCGGAGACGCATCGGCAGGCCGACCTTGTCGTGTCGGTCGGCTATGACCCGGTGGAATTCAACTTTGAGGACTGGATGCCCGAGGTACCGCTGCTCCATCTGGACACGGTCGAGGCGGACATCGACAGAATCGCATACCGCGATGTCTACGACATCATAGGCGACATCCCGGCATCGCTCGAACGCCTCGCGGCGACCGCGCCCATCGATTCTTCATGGGATATGGCTGCCCTCAAGACTCGCAGGGACGCAATGTTCAGGGCCCTGGAACCGCCCGCCGGCAGCTTCGGCCCCCGGGCCGCGCTCGCGATCCTGCGCGAGATTCTGCCACAGGACGGCATCATGGCGTGCGACGTGGGCGCACATACCCACCTGATAGGCCAGATGTGGCGCACGCCGGCTCCTGGGCTCCAGCTGATGACCAATGGCTGTTCATCGATGGGATTTGGCGTGCCAGCGGCCATCGCGGCCAAGCTCTGCATGCCGGGCCGCGCGGTGGCGTGCGTCACCGGCGATGGCAGTTTCCTCATGATGGCCGGAGAGATGGCCGTTGCCAGACGCGAAGGCCTCGCGGTGGTCTTCATAGTACTCGCGGACGAGAGCCTTGACCTGATCAGGCTCAAGCAGGATCGCAAGAGCTTTCCGCGCTATGCCACCGAGTTGCATCATGAAGCGTGCCCGACAGCCGAATTCATCTTCGGCGTGCCGGTCTTGCGCGCGGACGACGCCGACCAATACCGGGCGGCACTGATCAAGGCCTTCAAGAGCGACGGCCCGACCATCGTCGAGGCTCACATAGACAGCTCGGAGTATGACGATCTCATACAGAGAAAGCACAAATGACAGGAGAAACCATGAACGGTATTCATTATGCCGACAGACTCGATTCCATACCCTTTTCGGGAATACGCAAGGTGTTTGATACCGTGCGCGAACTGGAATCGCAGAAGCGCGAGGTAATTCACTGGCAGATCGGCAGGCCGGACTTTGACACGCCCGCACACATCAAGCAGGCCGCCATCGAGGCGCTGCAGCGCGGAGAGGTGCACTACGCACCCAACCTGGGCCTGCCCGCCCTGCGGAAGGCCATAGGCGTTCAGACATCGTTGGACACGGGGGTTGCCGTCGACGGCGAGAAGCAGACCATCGTGATGGCTGGCGCCAATGAAGGCATCCTTGTATCGATGCTGGCCTTCATCAATCCTGGAGACGAAGTGCTTGTGCCGGATCCAAACTGGCACCACTACAAGGCGATCGTATCGATGGTTGGAGGCGTTCCCGTAGAAGTGCCGACCGGCATGGCCGACGGGTTTACCATGAATCCTGACGAAGTAGCACGGAGGATAACACCGCGCACCAGAATGCTGTGCATCACGTCGCCGGGCAATCCTACTGGCTGCGTTCAGAGCAAAGAAAGCCTCGAGGCGCTTGCGGCCCTGGCCATCAAGCACAACCTGATCGTGCTGTCCGACGAGATATATGCCCGCATCTTCTATGGCGCCGGACGAGTTGCCCCGAGCATCTATTCAGTGCCTGGCATGGAGAAGCGCAGCGTCATTATCAACGGTTTCTCCAAGACATACGCGATGGACGGATGGAGGCTGGGCTGGACCGTGGCATCGGAGGAAAATACCCGCGCGATGCTGAAGATTCGCCAGTACACGACCGTGTGCGTGAACACGTTTATCCAGTATGGCGCGGCCGCCGGACTATCCGGAGACCAGGCCTGCGTTGACCAGATGGTCGGCGAGTTTGCAAAACGCCGCGACATAATGCTGAAGGGCCTCCGGTCCATACCCGGAATCACGGTGCCCGAACCGCTCGGCGCGTTCTATGTGTTCCCCGATATTTCAGGGTATGGCAAGAGCTCGGCGGAGGTGGCCGACTACCTGCTCGGCGAACATGGCATCGCGACAGTGGCGGGCAGCGTCTTCGGCCCATCTGGCGAAGGGCATCTGCGCATGGCATATTCGTGCTCGGCGGAAGAGTGCTCTCGAGGCATCGAGAAGCTCAGGTCAGCGTTGTCGGCCATTGGCTGATACATCGATAGCAAGGAGACAGTGATGAAGCGTTTCAGAGTAGCCGTTGTGGGCGCCATGGGCGCCGTTGGCAGCGAGATGATCAAGACCCTCGAGCAGCGCGATTTCCCGGTATCGGAGCTGGTTCCGCTCGACATACCCGTCAATGAGGGCAAGTCAGTGATGTTCAAGGGCCTACCTGTCATGGTCAGGACAGCCAAGGAGGGAGCCTTCAAGAATGTCGACGTGGCCCTGTTCTCCGCGGGAGCCGACGCGAGCCTGGTGCTTGCGCCAATAGCGGTCCGCGAAGGCGCCATAGTCATAGACAACTCGAGCGCGTGGCGCATGGATCCCGGTGTGCCGCTCGTCGTGCCCGAGGTGAATCCCGCGGCCCTGGACGGGCACAAGGGCATCATTGCCAATCCCAACTGCTCCACCATCCAGATGCTCGTGGCGCTTAAGCCGATACACGACGCCTACTCTATTCTGCGCGTCGTAGTCTCGACCTACCAGGCCATTTCGGGGACCGGAGCCGCGGCGATAGCCGAGATGAGTGCGCAGGCCAGGGCCTGGGTCTCTGGTACAACGATAGACCATTCGGTTTATCCACGGCAGATCCTGTTCAACGCTCTGCCCCACATCGATGTGTTCCAGGATAATGGCTACACCAAGGAAGAGATGAAGATGGTCCACGAGACCCACAAGATCCTTGATCCTGCCATACAGGTATGCCCGACAGCGGTCCGGGTCCCGGTGTTCCGCGGTCACTCCGAGTCGATCAATATCGCGACAGCGCGCGCCTTCACGGTTTCCGACGTCAGGGACCTGCTCAAGCGATCGCCAGGAATCCTTGTCATGGATGATCCATCGACGCTGACCTATCCTACCCCGCTCGACGCCGATGGCCGGGACGAAGTATTCGTCGGTCGCATACGCGAGGATCCGACCATCCCGCATGGCCTCAACCTCTGGGTTGTCTCAGACAACCTCCGCAAGGGAGCCGCCCTCAACGCGGTGCAGATAGCCGAAACCCTTATCTCGCGCGGACTGCTCTGAATATAGCCGGTTGTTATAGCCTCCTGTACCGGTACGCAGGTGCCGGGTACGGGGGGCTGTCGCGTCCAGGGCCATGCCCTGGCAGGTTCCATGATAGCCGCCTGTGGCAGTTATTCATGATGTCGATTCGTCGATGGCGTTTTCTTTTGACTTTTTCAACTCCATAGGCAAGAATCATATCCAATCGCCTCTCTTATCCGCAGACAGACAATTCTTCTCCTTATGAGCTTTGCCAAGCTGGAGGGAATTATGAGCGCACTGTATTCCAAGACCCTTCTTCTCGTCGAAGATGATGCGATCATCGCCCTTGCCGAAAAAAAACAGTTGGAGGATGCTGGATATCGGGTTATCCATTGCCTTTCTGGAGAAAGTGCACTCGATCTGCTGCGCGACCGAAAAGAGCCTGCCGATCTCGTCTTGATGGACATCAATCTTGGAAAGGGCATGAATGGAACCGAAACAGCCCGACGCATCCTGAAAGATATCAATCTGCCAATCCTCTTTCTTTCATCGCATACAGAGAGGGAAATTGTTGAAAAAACCGAGAGTATTACAAATTATGGTTATGTGGTGAAGAATTCCAGCATCACCGTGCTTGATGCATCCATAAAGATGGCATTCAGACTATTCGATGCTTCGACCAGCATTCAAAAACACCAGACCGATCTGGTGAGGGCACAGGAGGAGATGATACGAATAAATGCGACCTTGCAGGACTCCGAGAGGAACCTTATCAAGAGTGAGTCGTCCGTTCGTAACAAGCTGAAGGCAATTCTTGAACCTGAAGGCAGCATAGGCAGCCTTGAGTTGTCTGATATCATTGACGCAAGATCGATTCAATCTCTCATGGACGATTTTTACAAACTTACCGGTATTCTGGGAGCGATACTTGATATGAAAGGAAACATCCTGGTTGCCGCCGGCTGGCAGGATATATGCACAAAGTTCCACCGCTGCAATCCGATTACAGCGCAACATTGCAAGGAAAGTGATCTTACGCTTACCCAGGGTGTCAAGGAAGGAACATTCAAAATATACCGATGCAAGAATAATATGTGGGATATGGTTACTCCATTGGTGATAGACAATGTTCATATTGGCAACATTTTTATTGGACAATTCATATTCGATGACGAGGAACCTGATGTTGCGCTGTATCGGAATCAAGCCCGGGAATATGGATTCAATGAAAAGGAATACCTTGAAGCGCTCGATAGCGTCCCAAGGTTCAACAGAGAGACCGTTGATACTGGAATGTCATTCTATGCAAAAGTTGCCAAGATGATTTCATCCCTGAGTTACAGCTCTGTGAAACTGGCGAGAGCAATTGCAGAGCGAAAAACTGCAGAAGAAAATGTAAGAAACCTGCTCACGGAAAAGGAACTGATCCTGAAGGAAGTCCATCACCGCATCAAAAACAACATGAGCACCATGTCCAGTTTGCTGTCCTTGCAAGCCAGATCAGCAAGAGACCGTTCCGCAGCTATTGCGTTACAGGATGCCGGTAATCGAATTCGAAGCATGTACATTTTATACGACAAGCTGTATCAGTCCAGCGATTTCTCCGAGTTATCGGTCAAAGACTATCTGTCTTCATTGGTTGATGATGTTGTGGCAAGTTTCCCGAATAGCCAGATGGTAGAGATTGAAAAAGACTTTCCGGATTTTCCGCTGGATGTGAAGCGACTTCAGCCGCTGGGAATCATAATCAATGAATTGCTTACCAACACCATGAAGTATGCCTTTGGTGGCAAGGAACGTGGACTGATTACGGTATCAGCAACCAAGTATGGCAATCGTGTCGTAGCCTTTGTTCAGGATGATGGTTGTGGCTTTCCCGCATCCGTCTCCTTTGACAGTTCTACGGGCTTTGGACTACAGCTGGTTCATGCGCTGGCAGAGCAGCTGGATGGAACGATACGCATGGAACAAGGGGTTGGAACCAAGGTTGTCCTGGAATTTGAAAGCTGAGATGGCGAATGCAGCCACATGATTCCCTCGCGAGCCCATAAACAACATCACGTGCGACCACGGTGCGTGGTTCATGCTGGACCCTGGCTCGACCACGCCATCGCGAGAGCCTGCGACCGATGCCATTCTGTCGGTGGCGCTGGTCAAGATGGAAGTTTCCGCAAGCCTGGCAGCCCCCACCACGACGAAGTGATCTTTCTTTTCAATACACTAAAGCCTCGCCCTGGCCGTCGATATTGATAGCATGGAGCAGATGGATATGTTGCCAGACGCCGATGACAACCGCGGAAGGCTGGACGGGGCTTACAGAAGCGAGAAACCTCGGCTCATCGCCCGAGTCTTGGCGGCTGGTCGCAGTCTAGAGGAAGCGGAAGACCTGGTACATGACGTCTACGCAGAGACGATGGAACGTTTGCCCCTGGTGTCCGGTATCCGGAACCTGCCGGCCTGGATCAATGCCCTGTTCACGAGGCGGCTGATAGACGCCTGGCGGCATGAACGCGTCCGAGACGATTCCGGCGAAACGGACGTGACCGAGGATACCTTGAGGGAGATCATCGCCGCAACCGGCCTCGACCCCCTGGACGAATTCGTCAGGGCCAGTCTGGTCAATGCCCTGAACGACGCATTGCGAGCGCTCCCGACCGCCCAACGCCATGTCGTGGAAGCACAGGTCTTCGGCGGGCTGACATTCCGTGAGATCGCGGAGGCCACAAGCGAAAGCATCGACACCCTGACGGCTCGCAAGCGATATGCACTGCGCAATCTCGCCCGGGCCTTGAAGCGCTGGATCGAAGAGTGACGACACCGGGTCAGACCCGGAGGAGGAAGAATATGACCGAGAGAATCCGCAACGAAGAGTGCAATCCGAACGCCTGGTGGGACGACCGCAGCCTGCCCGTTAAAATCATGATGGGGATCGGGTTCGGCATACTTGGAATTGGACTGATGTTCCTGTTCGGCTTCGTGGTGATGCTGTTGTGGAACTGGCTCATGCCCGAAATTTTCGGCCTGAGGCGCATCGGCTATTGGCAGGCCTGGGGACTGCTGGCTTTATCGACGATACTGTTCAAGGGCATGGGTTCGAGCCATGGCAGCGACCGCGGCGACCGCAAACGCCGAAGGCATTTGCGCCAATATATGGAAGAACCCAAGGGTCCCGCGGAATCATCTTCGGAGGATACCCAGAAGGCTTGATGACCCTGTCGATCGGCGCGCTACCGACAGGGTCAACACAGCCTTGGCGCTATCGCCTCCTGTACAGGTACTCAGGTGCCAGGTACAGGGGGCCGCTGCCCATCCCGGCTAGCTCAGCCGCGAACCGTGCCGCCGCGATGACTGGTTGGGCGCTGACTCCAAGCGATGATGATATGGCCGTCTGGAACAGCGCGCCGAAGGGGCCGGTACCGATGTTGCCTGGCATATAGTCGGTGAATACTACCGTACGGCCGGAGCCGAGCATGTCCGCGATCGCCGCTTTGGCATCATCAAGCCCGCCAAGGGCATCGACCAGCCCATTGGCCACCGCCTCACTGCCCAGCCAAACCTGTCCCTGGCCAAGCGTGTCGACGGTAGCGCGGTCCATATTCCGGCCCGCTGCGACGACATCGACGAAGCGGCCGTAGGTGTACTCTATGGCGGCGCGCTCAATGGCGGCGTCCCGTTCGCGGCGTGGCAAGAAGGGATTGCCATAGTCACCGCTGGCGCTGGCGCTGACGCCCTCGGCACCGACCCCCAATGAAGCCATCAACCTGGTCGCGTTGATGTCGAGCCCGGTCACGCCGATGGAGCCGGTCATGGTGCCAGCCTCGGCCAGTATCCTGTCCGCGTTTGCCGAGATGTAGTAGCCGCCGCTGGCCGCATAGCCCGCCATCGATACGACGACAGGCTTGTGCGCGTCCTTGAGGCGCTTCACCTGCCTGGCTATGTGGTCGCTTGTCATCGCCGATCCGCCACCCGAGTCGACGCGCAGTATCACGCCGCTCACGGTGGCATCGTCTACCAGGGATGACAGGAGTTCGGCCGCCGATTCGCCTATGGAAACACCGGCAACGCCGTTCCCGTCTATGATGGTGCCCGACAGATAGACAATCGCGACGCGGCGGACAAACGGATCCGGCCACGACAGATTGTGCTCGCGGGCATAATTCCTGATGTCGATGCGCGGGGCACGGCCGGTCAATGCATCGACCCTGTCGTCGAACTCGTCACGATACAGGAGCGAATCGACAAGACCCGCGGCGACTGCCTTGGTCGGATCCAGGTACGGGCCGGCGGCCAGGGCCGAGGCGGCATCGCCAGTCATGCTCGCCCGATGCGCGGCATCAAGCACGGCATAGCCCTGCGCCGCGAGTCCGCCCACAATGCGGGTCTTGGTGGCCCGATCCGCGTCCGTCATGCCGGATTCGCTGAACGAGTTGTACGCTGTCTTGGCGTCGTGCGAACGCAGGTTGTACACATCGATGCCGAGCTTGTTGAAGAGATCCTTGAAGTATAACGAGAAGGCGGAGACATCGATGACGCCGAGCATCCCGTTGGGGTCCATCGCCACAAGCTCCGCCCCGGACGCCGCGTATATGTATGAAAGCCTGTCCATGGTCGCCGCGTAGACATAGATGGCCTTGCCGGATTTTCTGAAACGCTCCAGCGACCGGCCAAATTCCTGGGCCCGCGCATCCGTATCAAAGAGCGGCGGTTCAATCATGACAATGGCCTTGATGGACGGATCTGCCGCCGCGCGGTCTATCGCGGCGATGGACTGGCCTATCCAGAGCGGCGTCTGTGCAAGCCCGGAATCAAATGCGAAGAGCGGCGGGCTCGACGCGAAGGTGCCAGGCTTGTCTATTACCAGTATCGATGAACCGAATATCCTGGAGGCAGGCCGCATCACACGGCCAAGGCGCGTCGATTGCGCCAGACTCAGGGTGCCATCCGCGAGCGATGCTGCGTAAGGCGCGAGGAAACCGACGCTTGACTCCATCCCAGACAGTGCCACCGAGACGCCGAGGCCGAATGCCGTGGAAGCGAAATCGTAGGTGCCGCTGACGCTGAGCCAGTCATTGAGTATGAATCGGGCTCCGACGCCGCTGAACGTAAAGGTGCCCGTGTCATAGTGTGCATCGGCGCTCACGGTCAGCATCGATGCTCGTGCTGGCACAGCCGAGAGCGGCCGCAACGAGAGCCCGAGGTCGAAGCCATCATATCCATCATGGGCCGCGTCGAATGCGTCGGGCATGGCGATGGAGGCCGACGCGAAACTCGCTGGTCTGACTATCAGCCCGATGTCCTGTTGTCCCCACCCGGAACCCGATGTTGAATCCCACCGAAACCGGAGCCCCATGGCAAGGGACTGGCCGATGCCGACCGCGCCGGTCAGCTCCTGGCTCGTCGTCGTTCCATCGGCGGCATAGCGGTACAGGAAACCGGGCATGCCGCACACCAGGTCAAGCGAGCCGGCAAGAGCGTCAGGCGCATAGGTGCTACCCAGCCAGGTGGCGACATCGCCCGCCCTGGCCTGGCCGCGCACGCCAAAGGCCATGGCATCGGGAAAGAGCCCCCACGCTGCGGGATTGCCCGAATCGACACCCGCGTAGTCCCAGACCGAGAACGGATCGGCCGCTCCCGCGGTCTGGGCCGCCGGAGCGGACAGGGCCGCCAGCATCATGATGGCGACCAGCGCCAACCTGTACACACGCGCATGATGACGGAGCATGTTCAATTCCTTTCGCCAGCCTTTGGCTTGGTTACGGCAACAATTCTATTTCAAAGACCAGGACGGCGTTGGGTGGCACCACGCCACCGGCTCCTTTGGCGCCATACCCGAGTTCGGGCGGTATGACGACGACACGGCGCTCACCCGCGGCCATGGCCGAGACCGCCGCCTCGAAGCCCGGTATCACCTGTCTGGCGCCCAGGGCAAAGGACAGCGGCTCGTTGTTCCTGTCGGCCGTGGAGTCAAGCTTCTTGCCATCGGCAAGCGTCAGCGTGTACAGGATGCGCACCGTCGAGCCGGCGGCCGGCCTCGCTCCGGTGCCCGCCCTGATCACCTTGAACAGGAGGCCGTTCGAATCCGCAGCCAGTCCGGCCATCCGGGTCTTGATCGCCGTATACTGTGGCTCGAGCGCCGCCTTTGCCCTGTCAGCGGCCTTGGCTCCATACGCCTTTACATCAGCGTCGAATCGGGCCTTGTCCGCCTTGAACGCGGCGGCAGGGCTACCCTTGCGGACGATGCGGACTGATTGCATCGCGTCGCCCTTCTTGATGGCCTGCACGACAGACATCCCCGCGGCGACCCGCCCGAAAATCGTGTACGAGCCATCGAGGAACTTCGCGGGCCCGAGCGTTATGAAGAACTGGCTGCCGTTGGTGTCGGGGCCGGCGTTGGCCATGCCCAGCACACCCGGCGCTCCAAAGCTCAGTGATGGATCGATCTCGTTGGGGAACTGGTAGTCAGGCCCCCCGCGCCCAGTCCCGGTAGGATCGCCGCCCTGAATCACGAAGCCGGGCTCGACACGATGAAAGACTACTCCGTCGTAGTATGGTTTGCCGCCCGGGACGAAGGTGCCCTCGGCCAGGCCGACGAAATTCGCCACGGCGAGCGGCGCCTTGTCGGCATACAGCTCGATAACGATGGTGCCCTTGGGCGTCACCACCATCGCGTACAATCCGTCGGGCAGCGAGGCCACTGGATCGGCGGCGGCGGACTGAGTCTGGGCCGCGGCCGGTACGGCAAGACAGGCAAGAAACAAAGCAGCCACGATGGCCTGCGGTTTGATCATGTGCATGAAATTCCTCCGGATCGAGCATACGTCATAGACGTTTCCGCGACAAGCCAGTATTATACCCTAGGGGGGTATCTGAATGAAACGTGAGACACTAGCCATACATGGCATGACATGCGCCGTCTGTGCGCGGGCCAGCGAGAAGGCCGCGGGTTCTGTCCCTGGCGTCAGCATGGCCTCCGTGAACTTCGCGACCGAGGCACTGACCATCGAGTACGACGAGACGACGACCGGCCTCGAGGCGGTTGCCCAGGCCATAGCCGGTGCCGGTTACGAGGCGGTACTCCCTGTCGCAACAAAGCACGCGTCGGTTCCAATAGGGGGCATGACCTGCTCTGCATGCGCGGCCGCAGTAGAGCGCGCTGTTGGCAAGGTGCCCGGGGTATCGTCCGCCTCAGTCAATTTCGCGACAGAGAAGCTGTCCATCGACTGGGATCCGGGCGCCACGCGCCTGTCAGAAATAAAGCTGGCCGTCAAGGACGCGGGCTACGAGGCGCTCGCCGCCGAATCCGGGCCCGTCGCCATCGACGAGCACGCGGCAACCAAGGAACGGGAAGCCAGGTCCCAGAGGATCCGCTTCGTCGTCGCGCTGTCGGCGGCGCTGCCGCTTCTGTACATATCGATGGGACACATGCTCGGTTTGCCTCTGGCATCCATGCTGCATCCGACAAGCCATCCTCTCAACTTTGCCCTGATACAGATAGCCTTGGTGCTGCCGGCACTGTGGGCCGGCCGTAAATTCTACATAGTCGGCACAAAGGCCTTGATCAGGCGGGCACCGAACATGGACAGCCTGATAGCGATAGGCACAAGTTCGGCGATGGTATACAGCCTCTGGTCGACAATCCAGATAGCGGGCGGCGATGGTTCGGCCTCGGGGCACCTGTACTTCGAGACCGTTGCGGTAATCATAGCGCTGATACTTCTGGGCAAGTATCTTGAGGCGCGCTCCAAGGGCAAGGCCTCGGAAGCTATCAAGAAACTGATGGGACTTGCACCCAAGACGGCCATCGTCGTCGCGGCCGGAGGAGACATAGAACTGCCCATGGAGGAAGTCTCAGTCGGCGACATAATCCGTGTTCGCCCCGGCGAGCGGGTGCCGGTCGACGGGGTCATAGCCGAAGGGCGCGCCAGCATTGATGAATCGATGTTGACCGGAGAGAGCATGCCCTCTGACAAGGAACCTGGAGACAGGGTATCGGGAGCTACGGTCAACGGCCCATCAATGTTCACCTTCCGGGCCACCGCCATAGGCGCCGATACAGCGCTCGCGCGAATAGTCAGGCTGGTCGAGGAGGCGCAGGGTTCCAAGGCGCCAATAGCTGCGCTCGCCGACAAGGTCTCCGGCATATTCGTGCCGGTAGTCGTCGCCATAGCCTTCGCGTCGGCCGGCGCCTGGCTGCTTGGGGGACAGAGCTTCGAGTTCGCGGTGCGGGTCTTCGTCGCCGTGTTGACCATAGCCTGCCCGTGCGCTCTTGGCCTGGCTACGCCGGTCGCCATCATGGTGGGGACGGGACGTGGCGCCCAGCTTGGCATCCTGATCAAAGGTGGGGAGGCGCTGGAGAAGGCGCACCGGGTCAAGGCGATAGTGCTGGACAAGACCGGCACCATAACCGCGGGCAAGCCATCGGTCGTCAATGTCATCGCGTACGGTGGATTCAACGAGGAAACGGTGCTGGCGACCGCCGCTTCGGCGGAGAAAGGTTCAGAGCATCCTCTGGGAGCCGCGATAGTCAGGGCCGCAGAAGCCAAGGCTCTGCCATTTGAGGCTCCGGATAGTCTGTCCGCCGAACCCGGACGTGGAATCGAGGCTAGCCTGCGCGGCAGGACCATCATCGTCGGCAACGCGCGGATGCTGGCCGAACGAAGCATCGATGCCAGCGCGTCCGATGACGACATGGCCCGGTTGTCGGCCGACGGCAAGACAGCGATGCTGGTCGCCGTCGAGGGTGTATTTGTCGGCCTCATCGCGGTTGCCGACATCGTCAAGCCATCCAGCGCCGCGGCAATCGCCGCGCTCAGGCGGCTGGGCATAGAGACCGCCATGATAACCGGCGACTCGCGGATCGTCGCGGAAGCCATAGGCCGCGAGGTCGGCGTCGACCGCGTGGTGGCGGAGGTCCTGCCGGAGGACAAGGCCGCAGCGGTCCGGAACCTGCAGGCATCGGGCAGGCTTGTCGCGATGGTCGGCGACGGTATCAACGACGCGCCTGCGCTCGCCGCCGCCGATGTCGGCATAGCCATTGGCTCGGGCACCGATGTCGCGGCCGAATCGGCTGACATCGTCCTGGCACGCAGCGACCTGTCCGACGTCGTGACGGCCCTGGCGCTTTCGCGCGCCACCATGCGCAACATCAAGCAGAACCTGTTCTGGGCTTTCGGGTATAATGTGTTGGGCATTCCGATAGCGGCCGGAGTGCTGTACCTGTTCGGCGGGCCACTGCTCAACCCGATATTCGCCGCCGCCGCGATGTCGCTGTCGTCGGTCTCCGTTGTGACAAACGCGCTCAGGCTCAGAAGGTTTGCCCCGGACAGACGGTAAGAAGGATACGATCAGTATGGAAGAAGATCTTGTGGATGTGAAGATGGTGGAGTCATGCCCGGCGTGCGGAGGCAAGAAGACTGTCAGGCCCGCCGCGCTCAAGCGCTCGCTCGACTCCAGGCTGGCCCGGATCGAGGGTCAGGTGCGTGGCATACGGCGCATGATCGAGGACGACGTGTACTGCGACGACGTAATGGCCCAGATAGCGGCGGCCAGAGGCGCGCTGGCCAAGACTTCGCTGTTGGTGCTCGAGCACCACATGAAGCACTGCCTGATAGACCACGTGCGCGCCGGAGACGACGGTATCGTCGATGAGCTGATAGACAGCATATCAAGGAATTTCTAGGAACCAAATCCGGCATCCCGCAGGGCCAGCGCATCGGAACTGTGTCTGGCCTTGTCCAGGGAGCGTGAAACCAGCGGAACGGCCAGCGCCACGAGATGCCGGTCCGGTCTGCGCGCGGGGTTAGAGCCCCGCAGCCTGGCCGCCTCATCGGCTCGGACCAGCTCCGTCCTGGTCCACGGGATGAAAGCCATGGTCATCGATGCGGCACGCGCAACCCGCCCCGCCCGCCGTGCCCCCAGCGGCATGAGCAGGAGCGCCAGCGCGTCGCGCAGCTCCACGGCACTCATGCCGGAAGACAGCCAGGCCGCGGAGGCAAGCACCAAAGCCAGCCTGAGGCTGCGCGCGAGCGCAGGCAACCAGGCCGGCAGGAACTCGATGCCTGACAGCGACCAGGGGATGCCGGCACAGGCGGGCAAGGCCGCGACAACAAGAAGCCCCCACGACCGCGCCACCCAGCGTGACCAGTGCATACCGTCAACCATGCCCAGTCCGACTACTGCCGCGGCTGGCATGAACAGCCATGGCAGGCCAAACGATAGAATGGCGGCCTGCAGCGCCAAATAGACACCAAACCGCACCACACCGTGGAGACGCCGATCCTGTCTCACTGCGCCACCGCCAGCCACGTCATGTCGTCCAGCCGATCCACGCCTCCGGCCGGACACCGGAGGCCCAGGTGCGGTAGTTGGCCCCACAGGTCCTGTGGCTTGCCGTCACCAACGACCTGGCCGCGCCTCATAACGACCAACCGATCGGCGTGGGCCAGCACCTTCTCGAGGTCGTGGGTAACCACCAGGATGCCGGCGCCGGCGTCACGCAGGTCGAGCAGCACACGCAGCAATCGGGATGCCCCGGACCAGTCGAGGCCATTGAACGGTTCGTCCAGAATGATCAATTCGGGATTGGATACCAGGGCCGACGCTATCGCTAGCCTGCGCTTCTCGCCGCCGGACAGTCCCGCGCAGAGCCGCCCGTCAAACCCGGCAAGACCCGCGGCGGCCAGAGCAGAATCGACGCGCCCGCGGTACGAGTCCTGCCGCTCACCAGCGGCGCGCGGGCCAAACTCCGCATCCTCGCGCACGGTAACGCCGAGTATCTGGTGCTCGGGCTCCTGGAACACCAGTGCTATGCGCCGCCTGGCAGACGCCAGTACCGACGCGAGCCTGACTCCATCGACAAGCACGTCGCCCGAGTCGGCCTGCTCCAGTCCCAAGGCGTGCCGGATCAGCAGTGTCTTGCCGGATCCATTCTCGCCGGACAGTACCACGAATGACGGCGTCTCGATGACGAGGCTCGCGCCTTCGAGGCCCCGCGTGCCGTCCACAAAGGTACGCGAAATGTTCCTGAGCTCCAGCCTCATTGATTCTTTCCGGGGACAGAGGGCGCGGGCAGGTAATTGACCAGCAATGGCTTCAGCGCCTTGATGAGCGATGCCGCGGCCAGAGCCTTGACCACATCGCCGGCCAGATACGGAGCCATCACGAGCGTCGCGGCCAGCATCGACATGGGCTTGCCTGTACGCGAGTCCAGAACGGCCCTGAACCATGGAAGGCCCAGCGCATACAACACCGCCACCCCGGCAATCGCCCCCAGAACGGCGCGGCCAAGGCCCCACGAACGCCGATCGGCCACCAGACCCGCGACAAGGGCCGCAAGGGCGTATCCGAGCAGGAAGCCACCGGTAGGCCCGGCGAATTGCCCGATGCCGCCGGCACCATTGGCAAAGACGGGCAAACCAACAGCCCCAAGCGCCAGATAGAGTCCGACCGCGGCAAGGCCCCAGAACGGGCCGAGCATCAGACCGGCCAGCAGCGAAAAGAAGACGGCCAGTGTAACGGGTGGCAACGGCGGCGGCAGAGGCAGCGAGAAAACAGCGCCCACCGCTATCATGGCCGCGAACAGCGACACGAGAACAATCCTGAATCCATCATGCTTCACAGGGATTCTCCTTCAAAATATATGGCGCGACACTCGCCGATGGAGACTGGCTGGCCACCATCGGCCGGAATCAGCTCGCCGTGGTTGCCGAATCCGAGGGGCACGAGGCGGCGTTCGGTTCCGTTCCACAGCACGACTCTGGCGCCGGTTTCGCCAGCGGGCGAGCCGGTTGGCGCCATCCAGGCCCAGCGCGCCGCGTCGAGTACCGGTTCATCCGCCCAGTCGACCAGAGGCGCGACTATCGCGGCGGCCAGGCTTGCCCGCCTTGCCGATGCGGCGCTGTCGGCCAGCTCAAGCGGAGCTGTGCTGAGCCCGATGCCGACGATATAGAAAGCGGCATGACCAAGATCGCCGTGTGGCTCCACCAGTACGCCGCCGACCTTGCTCGGGCGGCTCCCGCTGGCGCCTGCCAACACGATATCGTTGGGCCACCGGAATTCAAGTGATGCGACACCGGCTTCGTTCAGAACGCGCAGTGTAATCGCGGAAGCCTCGAGTGAGAGCGCCCCTGCCGAGGCCGGCGGCAAGGCCGAGCGCAACACCACCGAGATGTAAAGCCCCCCGGCCGGACTGACCCACGGACGCCCACCAAGCCCTCGTCCGGCGCTCTGCCCCAGCGCGAGCACGGTAGCGCCGCTCACCGCTCCGCCGGCAGCGAGTAAACATGCCTCATCCATCGTTGAACCAACCGTGTCGAAGAGCAGCACAGGCCCTGGCGCGTCGATCTCCCATCCGGCAAGTCCATCGTCCCTGTCCAGCCTGTAGCCTTTCCTGGACGCCTCGATGCCATAGCCCCAGGCCTTTAGCGACTCGATGCGCTTCCAGAGCGCCACGCGGCTCATGCCCAGCTCCGCTGACAGCAGCTCGCCCGACAGCGGCTCGGTTGCCTTGCGCAGACGCTCGATGATATACCAGTCGCGTTCGTCGGGGGACAGAGGTTTGTCGTGTATGCGCTCAGCGCTCATTTGGTAAACCTAAAACAATCCGGCAAGGTTAACACAATGTGCACTCTTGCATGGGCACCGCACTATCGTCAATCGCCCCTTACGATGCGCGCGGCAACCTCTGGGTAGTTTACCAGAGGGAAGCGGACGTGTTATTGTATATAGTAACACAATGATTCAATCGGAGCCCCTTCATGTTGATGTTCTTCATATGCGCCGACATCTTCACAAGCGAGACGATCCGCGAACTCCTCACCATACGAGTCAAAGACATGACCGATCAGTGCATTATCGTCTCCGATGCGACAGTCGCTTCGCATGAGCCGTGGTCGCTGTTGCCCGAACCGGTCCTCGAGGTCGAGGCGTTCCTGCACAGGACTGAAGACGGCTCGGTGGACATCAGCGCGTCGCGTGCTCGATGCTCCAACCTTGGAACAGCACAGAGTGGCCAAGCAGACATGCACGCGATAGTGCGCGGCGACTTCAACGACGCGGTTGCGCTCGCCGCCTGTCTTGACTCCGAGCTGGAAGTCTGGATCGATTCCAGCGGAATATTCCCGTGCGATCCAGGCATCGTTTCCGGAATGCGGGAGATCGCTGGCCTGTCGTTCGAGGAAGCTGCGGAACTGTCCCGCTCCGGGAGTTCTGGCCTGGACGCAAGGTTGGTTGGGCCCATTGTGCGATACCGCGTTCCAGCGATGGTAGTTCCGGCAAGAGACTCGGAAAAAGCAAGAACGGGGCATGGCACCAGAATTCAGTCCATTACCGATGCCTCCGGCGGGCCGGTCAAGGCGATTACGGCTTCCGCCCCCGTCTCCATGGTATCGGTGACTGGTACGTGCCTGCCTGGGAGCGTTGGCACAGCGGCCAGGGTGTTCTCTGCGGTGAGCGGGGCAGGCATCGGTATCCGGCTGATATCGCAGGCGTCCAGTGAATACTCGATATGTTTCTGCGTCGACCAGGATGACAAGTCCACGTCGATAGCCGCGATAGAGCGAGCGTTCTCCCCGGAAATCGCTGACAATGTACTCGACCATGTGAGCGCGATCGATGATTTGGCGATATTGACGGCACTAGGCGATGGCATGCGACAGA
Source organism: bacterium (assembly GCA_035530295.1). Classification (GTDB taxonomy): domain Bacteria; phylum Spirochaetota; class Spirochaetia; order Treponematales; family UBA12059; genus SZUA-370. Next base: position 81,674 of record DATKVB010000005.1, read on the forward strand.
CGAAGGGCATAGCCGGCAAATGCTTTACGCAACTCGCGCGGGCCGACGTGAACATCGTCGCCATAGCACAGGGTTCATCGGAGCGCTCCATTTCCGCCGTCATTGCCAGAACACAGATAGAACGCGGGGTTCGACGCATATACCAGGCTTTCTTTGAATCAATGCTTCCAATCGACCTGGTGCTGATCGGTTGCGGTACCGTCGGTTCAGCGCTGCTTGGTCAACTCGCCATGCAGACCGCATGGATGTCTGGCCACGGCGTTGATCTGAACCTGGTCGCGGTGACGAACAGCAGGCGGATGATAATCGATCAGAATGGGCTTGATCCGGCGACATGGAGAGAACAGCTTGAACAATCGATGGAGCCTTTCTCCATTGATGCGTTGACCGCACTCGGCCCCGGACTATCCAATCCCGTACTGGTCGACTGCACCGCGAGTGATACGATTCCCGGTCACTACCCGGGATTCATGACGGCCGGCTTCAACGTTGTCACGCCCAACAAGCGCGGAAACACCGGATCCATGGAACGGTACCTGACGTTGAAGCATATCTCGCTGAGGCATCGCCGGCGGTATCTGTATGAGACGACGGTTGCCGCTGGCCTTCCCGTGGTAGAGAACCTGCAGAACCTGCTGCACGCGGGGGACAGGCTCGACAGCTTCACGGGAATCCTGTCCGGCTCGCTTTCCTTCCTGCTTGGCAGGCTGGATGAAGGAGCCGCGTTCTCGGAAGCGGTCCGCGAGGCCATGGCACGCGGCTTTACCGAACCGGACCCCCGCGATGACCTTGCCGGCATCGATGTTGCCCGCAAGGTCCTGATCCTGGCGCGCGAGGCCGGGCTCGCGATGGAATTGTCGGACATCGAGATTGACGGCCTCGTGCCGCAACAGTACATGGCAATGAGCAAGGACGAGTTTCTGGAGCGCCTGCCTGAGCTTGACTCGGAGTGGATCGATCGCGTTTCTTCCGCCGCCCGCGCAGGCAAGGTTCTGCGCTTCGTCGGTTCCATCGAGTCGGGCAAGGGTCGGGCGGGATTGCGGTCCGTCGGTCCGGAACATCCGCTATTCACGGTCAAGGGTGGAGAGAACGCGCTTGCCTTCAACACCCGCTACTACAGCCCGGTGCCGTTCTTGCTCCGCGGATATGGTGCCGGCGCACAGGTAACCGCCGCCGGGATTGTCGCCGATATCATGCGGACCCTCAACTGGAACAGGGAGGACTAGATGCCAAGCGTCTTTGCGCCGGCCACGTCGGCGAATCTCAATGTTGGCTTTGACAATCTTGGAGTGGCGCTGCGTCCGGTCGATGGCCTGCTCGGTGACGAGATACGGATCGAGGCGAGCGACGTCGACAGACTGGTTGTGGGCGGCCCATACGCAGCGGAGATCAGCGGAACCAACATCGTTGCCCTCGCGCTGGACAGGGTCAGACAGCTTTCTGGCCGGCGAGAGCCGGTGGCCATGGAGCTGTACAAGGGCATGCCCGTGGGCTCCGGACTGGGCTCATCGGCGGCCAGCGTGGTCGCGGCTGTCAGGGCATGCAATCTATTCTATGACACTCCTCTTGATGAGGTCGCCGAAAGAACGCTGATGGGAGAGCTCGAGGCGACGCTTTCAGGCGGCCTGCACTGGGACAATATACTGCCCTGCGCGCTTGGTGGACTCAGACTTGGCTCTTCACGGCTGCCTGTGCCCGCGGATTGGATATGGCTCATCGCCTACCCCGGCATACGTCTGGAAACCAAGGCCATGCGAGCGGTGCTGCCTGCGAGCATCCCGCTGCACAACGCGGTGGAGCAGGCGGCCAGGCTTGGGCACTTCGTTGACGCGCTGTACCGCGGTGACGGCCGCGAGGCGGCGCGATTGATGGTGGACCCGATAGTCGAGCCGTGCCGCTCGCCCAGGATTCCCGGATTCGATACAATCAAGGCGGCGATGCTCTCCGCCGGTGGCCTCGCAGCCGGAATATCTGGATCTGGGCCGACCATGTTCGCCGTCTTTGATGACCAGAATGCGGCCAGAAGGGCGCTTGAACGCGCCAGGCTCTGGACTAGCGCCGTATCGGGCAAGACCGACGAGGGGTCGTTCTCGAGACTATGCGGCGCGGACAAGGGCGCCTTCGCGAGCCTCTGCGTGGTCGACGAGGCCGGTGTCAGAGTCGTCCAGTCGGAAGGAAAGGCATAGCTCATGGAATTCTTCAATCTGAAGCGACCGGATGAACGGGTCTCCTTCGCAGACGCGACTCGTCGCGGGCTGGGTTCGAACCAAGGCTTGTTCCACCCCGTCGCAATCCCGCGACTCGATGCCGCCGCCATGTTTGCCATGCCCAGACTCAAGCGCGCCGCCGCCGTCTTGCGCCCGTTCCTGGCGCCTGATTTTTCGAAAAACGCTATTGATGACATGGTCGCGGCGGCCTTTACGTTCGAGGCGCCGGTTGTGCCGGTCGAAGGCGTATACGCACTCGAGCTGTTTCACGGCCCGACGCTGGCATTCAAGGACTTTGGTGCAAGGTTCATGGCTCAGTGCCTGGCACGGCTGCGGGGCGACACGCCGATGACCATCCTGACGGCCACCTCCGGCGATACCGGTGCCGCGGTCGCGAGCGCGTTCAAGGGCGCAGCGGGCATACGCGTCGTGGTGCTGTACCCCAAGGGCAGGATCAGCCGCGCCCAGGAGCAACTATTCTGCACACTCGGCGGCAACATAGAGACGCTCGCCGTGCAAGGCAGCTTCGATGACTGCCAGGCCCTGGTCAAGACTGCCTTCGACGACCGCGAGCTGGTCGAAGCGCTCGGTCTCAATTCGGCCAACTCCATCAACGTGGCAAGGCTTGTCGCGCAGGTACTGTATTACTGGGACCTGTGCGCAGCGATACCGGAGTCCAGGCGCGAAGGCGGGCTTGTCGTTTCGGTGCCGTCGGGGAACTTCGGCGACCTGACAGCCGGCCTGATCGCCAAGGCCATGGGCGCCCCCATTGCGCGCTTTGTCGCCGCCACCAACAGCAACGATACGGTGCCACGGTACCTGCACAGTGGCCGCTGGGAGCCCCGCGCCACCGTGCCCACCGCATCCAACGCCATGGACGTCAGCAAGCCGAACAACTGGCCGCGCGCCGAGCAGCTCTTGTCTGATCACGGCTGGACGATTGATGCCCGTTCCATAAATGAGGCCGGGACGGTCGACTCCATCAGGGCGCTGGATGCCCTGGGGTACGTCAGCGAACCGCATGCGGCCGTCGCATACGCGGCACTCATCCAGGCGCTGCAGCCCGGAGAGACCGGAGCATTCCTGTGCACCGCCCACCCCGCCAAGTTTGCCTCTTCCGTGGAGGCGGCGCTTGGCAGGTCTTTGCCCGTGCCGTCGGCGATTGCCTCATCGATGAACAAGAGGAACCTCTCGGTCATCATGGACCCGGACGCGGCGACATTCCGGGCATACCTGCTCGGGTCACGATAGTCGGAGGCTAGTCGCAAGGCACGAGGCTGGCAAGTCCGCCTTCCGACGTTTCCTTGTATATTCTAGGCAAGTCGTTGCCGGTCCGCTTCATCGTCTCTACGATCGTATCAAAGCCTATGCGATGGCGACCATCAGACAGCAGCGCATACGTGTTGGCGTCGAGCGCGCGGGACGCGGCGAACGCGTTGCGTTCGATACATGGAATCTGCACCAGGCCGCCAACCGGATCGCATGTCAGCCCCAAGTGGTGTTCGAGGCCCATCTCCGCGGCGTATTCGATCTGGTTAGGCGTACCGCCAAACAACTGCGCCGCGGCAGCGGCAGCCATGGCGCATGCGGTACCTATCTCGCCCTGGCAACCGACCTGTGCCCCTGATATGGACGCGTTTTTCTTTACCAGGTTGCCGATAAGGCCGGCGGTTGCCAGCGCCCGGAGTATCTTGGCGTCGGAGAAGCCCCGTTGGCTACCCATGCCATACATCATGCCAGGCAGCACGCCGCATGATCCGCAGGTCGGCGCCGTGACAACGCGGCCGCCGGCGGCGTTCTCCTCGGAGACGGCCAGTGCGCACGCATACAACATCGACCTACGCTTGATGGAGCCGCGAAAACCCTGCGCGCGCACATAGTATGAAGAGGCCTTGCGCGGTAGCCTCAACCCGCCAGGCAGTACGCCCTCCGCTTCGATGCCGCGTTCCACAGCCGCCTTCATCACGGCCCAGACCTCGGCCAGGTAATCCCAGATGCCAGCGCCTTCGCGGTCCTCGACATACTCCCAGAAGGTCTGCCCCGTTGCGTGCAGGTGTTCCAGAATATCGTTCATCGTCGTCAGATCGTAGATGGAGGCTGACGTGTCAACCGGTACACCTTCCTCGACTATTTTGCCGCCTCCCACGCTGTAGACTGTGCGGGCCGCCACGAGCGAGCCATCGGCGGCCAATGCCTCAATGGACATGGCGTTCGTGTGAAACGGTTTGACAATGTCAGGACGCCACTCTATCGCAAGCGGACGAGGTGCACAGGCAGCGGTGATTGCGGCATCGGTCAGATGACCTCGACCCGTCGCGGCAAGACTGCCGAACAAGGTTGCACGGAACGAGCTGGCAGATGGGTATCCCGCTGCGAAGCGCTCGGCCGCCGCCCTTGGACCCATCGTGTGGCTGGAAGACGGCCCGTATCCTATGCGATAAATTTCCCTGATCGATTCCATGTTTGAGCCCCCGCTTGTCACAGGTGTAAATGCAGAAGGACAGGTTGATCAAGCCCGTACGTCGACAGTTGCGCCTGATCTGTCCAAGTGAATTGCAATATATCGGCAAGTATGTTCCGATGATTACATCATGAAGACCAGATTGGTTCTGATCGGCTCATTGACCATCATGGCCGGGTTGATCATCTTTGCCGCGTTCTTCAAAGAGGCGTTCATTGCACTCCTCTATCGGCCCGCTCTGCACCCCCATGTCCTCTTCGTCCATATCGTGGCGACCACCCTGTTTTTCGCCAACGCGGTCCTTGGCATGCTGTGGGAAAGCCGGAGCCTTGCATCCGGGCGCAGGGATGTGATCCTGCACACCTATAGCACCGTGGCGTGGCTGGACGCCCACCTGTCGTCGCCCCTCATCATCATTTCGGTCATGGCAGGCCTCATGCTCTCCTTCTTGATGGGTGACCCCTGGCAGATACGCTGGCTGTCGACCAGCTTCCTTCTCTTTATGCTTTCCGGTGTATTCTGGATAGTGAGCGACATTCCGACCCAATACAAGGTCAAACGACTGATAGCCTCGCTTGATCCGGCGGACGAGACACTCCCGGTAGAACTAACACGGCTGCTCAAGCTACGCTTGTGGATCAGCTTGGCGGGGGTGGCTCCTCTAGTGGTCGTGTTTGTGCTTATGGTGTACAAGCCTGGCGCAATGGCCTTGCCATGGATCTTCACGAAGCAATGAGTTAGTTAGTCGAACCCTGCATCCACCCCCTCCCGGCATACGCGGGGAGCCGGTCGGGTTTCTTCTTCAGTGGAGTGGCGGCCCGCTTGAGCCAAATCCTAGCAGCCTCATCATTTGGCTTGTGCTGGCAGATGAACGGCCGGTCGGTGTACAGCCTCGCAAGCTGTGCCCTGATCGCCTTGGGGTCGATCCCAGCCTTCTCCGCGTGCACAGAAGTGTCGGTCTGTACCGATTCGACCCGGTATGGCTTCTGGTAGTTGTGGTACGCCATGTGGCAGGCGAACCGAGACAGCCCGTTGGCAACGTTGCGGGTGAAGCAGGTGCTCTCGCGCCGGAACGCCGCCAGATCCTTGCGGAGCTCCCGGTCATAGTAGTTGACG
>DATKVB010000006.1:0-2172 GCA_035530295.1 bacterium
GATAGCCATCATCGAGGAGATTGCCAGGAGCACCAACATGCTGTCCCTGAACGCCAGCATCGAGGCGGCGCGTGCCGGGGAGCACGGCAAGGGATTCGCGGTGGTCGCCAGCGAGGTGGGCAAACTGGCTGAGCGCAGCAAAATAGCGGCAGGCGAGATATCGGCGCTGTCAAAGCAGAGCGTCGACGTGGCGGAGAAGGCCGGGGCCATGCTGCAGAGCATGGTGCCTGACATCCAGAAGACGGCGGAGCTGGTGCAGGAGATAAGCCTGGCCAGCCGGGAACAGGACACCGGGGCCCAGCAGATCAACAAGGCGATAGCGCAACTGGATACGGTGATACAGCAGAACGCTTCGATATCCGAGGAGTTCAGCGCGACCAGCGAGGAGATTGCGGGGCGGGCGGCTATGGTCGCCGGTACCACCGAAGAGCTGGCCGCCCAGGCCGACAAGCTCAAGCAGGCGGTCGCGTTCTTCAAGCTGGAGCCTGGCACCAAGGCACCGGCTCAAGGCTCCACGCCATCGACTGCCAGACCGGCGCAGCAGGGCAACGCGCGAGTCGAAGCGACAGGTGTACGCGTAAAACGTCCATCGACCGCGATGACACTGAAGAGACCGGCAACCGTTTCCGGCACCGCCGATGATGACTTCATAGAGTATTAGGCGAATGCAGCGGGATTTTGGCAAAAGGGGATTGCGCGGTACGATCAGGTTGAATGCTGATCGATCGAGACAAGGAGTGCACCATTGCATGCTTATTTAATAGCACATAGACTGCGGCACAGGAGGCACTCATGAAATTGAGAACCGCGTTTTCATTGCTGATCATCACCATACTGATCATAGGCGTCACCGTGTCGCTGCTGGTTGGCATCATACCAGCTCGTTCATATATAAGTGATAGCTTCTATGATTCCGTTCCAGATGTCCTTGGCTCGGCCAAGTCTGGAATTCAGACTGAAATTGCTCGTGGCTGGGAAGTCTCGCTGGCCCTCTCCAGGAATCCATTCGTAATCGAATGGCTATCCGGAAATGAGACGAACCGCGGAATCGGCCAGAATGTGCTCAGAATGGCGACAGAATACGCTGGCCGGGAAGGATTCGCGTCGACCTTCATTGCCAGTCAAGGCACAGGTTCCTTCTATGTCAAAGACCAGCTGGTAGGTACGCTCTCCAAAGCCAAATCAGATGACGCCTGGTTCTTCGACGTGCTGGCCTCCAAAAAGGAATTGAGTCTTAACCTCGACTACAATGAATCACTTGGCACCACGATGCTCTGGTTCAATGCTCAAGTGCTGTCGAAAGGCAAACCTATCGGCGTGGCGGGCATCGCGCTGGCTATAGACAAGGTAGTCAAGGACTTCAAGGATGCGGCACCAAGTCAACACAGCAGGCTTCATCTCGTGGATCAGAATGGCATGATCGTAATCTCTTCCGATGATGCCTCCACAGGAAAAAGACTGGCTGATCTGGTGCCAGCAACCGCGGCTATCGTCAAAGCAAGTGCTGGGCTGAGATCCTGGATTGATGGCAAGAATGGTCTGACGGTCCTGGCCGATTCTCCTATACTGCAATCAGGCTATTCCATCGTTTTGACGGCGCCGGTCGCCGATTTCGTACCTTCATTCCAGAAGCTGAGCGGCTGGTCTATAGCATTTTCCGCCCTGTTTACCCTTGTCGCCGCGCTGGTATCCGTCGTGCTCATTACCCGGCAGTACGCCAACCCGATCATGGCCATGAATCGCACGGCGACAAGATTGGCCGCGGGCGATCTGGATATCCGCAACCACGAGACGATGCGCCATCGGCGCGATGAGGTCGGGTCGTTGTATGCCTCCTTGACCGCGACGATCAACCGCTTGCGTGATGTAGTCGCAGAAGTACAGGGGGCCAGCGATTCAGTGTCATCCGGAGCCAATGAACTGTCGGTGGCTGCCCAGCAGATGGCCACAGGCATTTCGGGCATTGCTGACTCCAGCCAGCAGCTGTCGCAGGGCGCCACCGAGCAGGCCGCCAGCGCCGAGGAAGTCTCGGCCAGCGTCGAACAGATGAGCGCCAACATCAGGCAGAACGCCGACAACTCATACCAGACCGAGAAGATTTCGGCCAAGGCCGCAGGCGATGCCAAGGAAGGCCTTGCCGCCGTCCGCGAGACCGTTGTCGCGATGCGCCAG
>DATKVB010000007.1:0-52365 GCA_035530295.1 bacterium
CCGGCGCGAGAGCACCTGCTTCACCCGCAACGTTGCCAACGGGCTGTCTCGGTTCGCCTGCCACATGGCGTACCACAACTACCAGAAGCCATACCGGGTCGAATCGGTACAGACCGACGCTTCCGTGCACGCGGAGAAGGCTGGGATCGACCCCAAGGCGATCAGGGCACAGCTTGCCAGGCTGTACACCGACCGGCCGTTCATCAGCCAGCACAAGCCAAGTGACGAGGCCGCAAGGATTTGGCTCAAGCGGGCTGCCACCCCGCTCAAGAAGAAGCCCGACCGTCTACCCGCGTATGCCGGGAGGGGGTGGATGCAAGGTTCGACTAACTAACCTTACTTTACCAGCGCCTTCATGACCGGGATATCATAGCGTAGGCCTATTCCTATCGAGCCAAGGAGCTCGGTTGCCTCTCCTGGGCGCCATATCCAGATATTGTCATTAGCCAGAACGCCTGTTATGTTTCCTGGGTCCTGCAATTCCAGCGCGTTGAAGGCGACGCTGGCGCTCAGGTTGACGAAGGCCAGGAAGTCGCCGAATCGCCTGGAGGCCTGCACGTTCAGCGCCAGCTTCTTTTCCAGGATGGAATAGTCGAAGAGCTTGGTGCCTGGCGCTGGATAATTGGTAAATTCATGCCAGGAGTTCGTTGGCGATTTTGGCCCGGAGAGCACGAATTCCAGATCGGATACGAAATGGATCCCATGCCACGAGCCATCATAGTCAAGCCTGAAGGCGATGTTGTTCTCGCCATTGTAGTAACCCAGCATCAGGTCTTCTATCGATATCGATCTGAGGGTTCCATCGGCCATAGGAAACCTGGTATCAGGATAATAGGTGTATGAGTATTCATAGTCCTCGCCGGATGTATCCCGCGTCCTGCTGAAGACGTACTTTGTGGCCAGCGCATGGTGTAACGCGAATGTGCCATAATCTGTCTTTATCTTGCTGCCTAATGAATATGCGGCCTTCCATGGGTGATCGGAGCTGTCAAAGAGACCGAAGATGCTCACATCGTCAATGAATGCCTGCGCATCGAGATAGGTGGCTTCTGTCGGTTTCCAGTCCCAGAAGAATCCCATCACGTCATTCTCGTTGACGCCGGTCGACCATGGCCTGCCTGCGGTGCCATTGACATACTGTATCAGGTAATTGGGCATGGGGCTGACAAAGTACTCGAGGTCGAATGAGCGGCCGACATAGACGGCTGCGTCCTGAAACCCGAAGCGCATGGTGCCCACTTTAATGCCGTAGGTCTTGAGTTCCGCGCCCCGATCCGGGAAGCCATCCGGAAATGCGAGCGTGACTACGGCGGAATTGCTGTTCAGCTGAATCCAGCGCGTCTCGTAGAACGCAAAGTCATTTTCATAGCGGAAGTTCGCTATGAGCGCAGGGTTGCGCCTGGACGAGATGAACAGGCTGTATGGCGAGTCTATGACGTCGTGGTGTTCCAACCGCCCAACCTGCAGTTCCATTTCTTGAGTCCTGAAGATCATGCCACCCTGATTCATCAGGAAGTAGCTGTTGAACAGCGTGCCTCCAGGAATATTGGCTATATCCGGCGAGTACTTGTCGTCCTGATGGAACGAAGTAGCGGCGATGAAGGCAAAATGCTCCGACATATAGCTAAAGTCGATGAATTCGCGCGATGTAACCTGTCCGGAGAGCGTTCCTTCAAAGCCACCCGCAAGGTTGAAGCTCTGGGATTGTGTCGGTTGCATGATGTCAGGGGCAAACGAATAGTCCTGTGCCCAGAGCGCTGACAGTGCCATGGCGCAGACTGTCACCATCCAGTATTTCTTGTATATCATGCGTGTCCTTTGTCCAGTAACGGTATGCCAGTATTGAATATATCTCCAATCTTGCACAACCCCATCCCGTACAACTTCCCTTTGACACAATTCCAGACTTCGTATATTATTACAGCGTTGGAAACGAATCGTGCTTTCGAGGACCGTGAATCTGTTGGATTCTTGCCGAATTAATAACGTGCTAATCTCCGCACCCCTTCCGGCGAATCTCGCATCCCAGCGTAGCTCAATTTCTGGCCTCCTTTCCCGACTCCGTTCCACGAATATCTCAATCCCCGGCATAGATCCGGGAAAAGGACTCTTTCATGGCTAAGAAACTCTACGTCGGCAACCTCAGCTACGGCACCTCCGAAGACGGCCTCCGCGCCGCTTTCGGCCAGTACGGAGAAGTGCAGTCGGTCAACATCGTTATCGATCGCGATTCCGGCCGCTCCAAGGGCTTTGGCTTCGTTGAAATGTCAGATGACAACGCCGCGATGGCCGCGATCACCGGCATGAATGGCCGCGAGCTTGATGGCCGCTCACTTCGTGTCAACGAAGCCAACGAGCGCCCGCCCCGCCGCGACTATGGCAACCGCTGGTAGGACAGACCGGGCTACAGAGTAGTCCGCGATACGTCAGACTTGCAGACCCGTCCCCGACCATGTGTCGAGGGCGGGTTTTTTTATGCGCCGATCGATCCGGTGTGCGCCCTGCCCCGATCGCCTGTGGCTTCCTTCCTTCCTTGACAAGTGCTTGGCCAGCCGTCAATACTTGCATCCATGGATCTTCTACCGATCGTCGTGGTCATCATCATTCTGGCGCTCATCGTGCTTATCGGCGGGTCGGTGCTGTCGGGCGGCAAGAGCGTCAAGACCAAGAAGGGCAAGAGGATCAAGGCCAAGGATCACGCGCAGATCCTGAAGGAAGCCAACCGCCGTCTGGCGCAGAATCCAAAGGATCCCGACGCCCTGCAGGCACTGGGCGAGGTGTATTACGCGGAGCAGTCATGGGACAAGGCCTTCAAGGCCTACGAGGTGCTGCTCGATGTGTCCGCAGGGAATCCCGATCTGGACGAGTTCGAGATAAACAAACGCTACGGTCTTTCGGCGCTCAAGCTGGGTCGTCTTGATGAGGCCTACAAGGGGCTGGTGCTGGCCCACGCGGCAAAGCAGGAAGACTTCGAGACCAATTACAATCTGGGCTATCTGGAATTCCAGAAGCGGCAATACGAGAAGGCCATATTCCATCTGCGACTGGCAAGCAAGCAGAACGCCGAGCACGCGATGACCCTGCGCTATCTGGGGCACGCGCTCTTCAAGGTCAAGAATTACAAGGAAGCGCTGTCAAACCTGAAGCGCGCCGTTGACCTGCAGCCGGACGACAAGGAGAGTCTCTTTGCGATGGGCGAGAGCTTCCACGAGATAGGACAGGAGGACCAGGCTCTGCGCATCTTTACGCATCTGCGCACCGATCCGGCTCTGGGGCCGAGCGCCGCCCTGTTTGCCGGCACGATCCACTTGAACCAGCGGCAGTTCCAGAAGGCCGCGCTTGACTTTGAGCTTGGGCTGCGGCATCCGGACATAAAGGTCGAGGTGCTGGTAGAGATCAAGTATCGGCTGGCCGCCGCCTATCTCAAGGAGCAGGAGATATCCAAGGCGGTGGAGCTGCTCAACGAGATTCAGCAGATATACCCTAACTACAAGGATGTGCCCGCCCAGCTGGCTCGATACAAGGAAATAAACTCAAGCAGAAACCTGCAGGTGTACCTGTTGTCGGCCACCAGCGACTTCATAACGCTGTGCCGCAAGATGACGATGTCGTTCTTTCCCAAGGCCAGCATCAAGATCACCGACATATCAGTGCAGAAGAACGATTGGGCCGACATTCTGGCCGAGGTGGAGACAAGCCGGTGGTCGGACGTGGTCCTGTTCAGGATGATCAGGTCGACTGGCACCATCGGGGAGCTGGTGCTGCGGGACTTCCATGCGCGCATCAAGGACCTGAAGGCCGGCAAGGGGTACTGCATAAGCGCGGGCGTATTCTCCGACGAGGCCAAGAAGTTCGTTGAGGCCCGTCTGATCGACCTGCTCGAAAAAGAGAAGCTGATGAAGTTGCTCAATGCCATCGATTCGAACCAGCGGCGGGGTCTGTCTATAGACGAATAATATCGCTCGTTGACTCGGGCGGCGGCTCGGGGTAGCATGGCTCCATGTTCGAACCATCGGTGTACAAGGCCAGGCGCGACGCTCTCGTCGCCAGGATGGCCGATCGCGGAGTCCGGCAGGGGCTCGCGCTGTTCCTGGGCAACCGGGAGAGTCCGGTCAACTATCCAGACAACGCCTATCCTTTCAGGCAGGATTCAAGCTTCCTCTATTGCTTCGGGCTGGCAGAACCCGATCTTGCCGCCACGCTGGATCTGTCCACCGGGCGTGCCACGCTGTACGCTGACGAGCTGTCCATGGACGACCTCGTCTGGACAGGCCCCAGGCCAACCGCAGCGGAGCTTGCGGCCTTGGGCGGCATTGACTCGGTAGGTCCGCGCGCGGCTCTTGCCGACGATGTGGCGGGCCGGCGGAACGGCGGCGAGCTTCTGTTTCTGCCGCCATACCGGGCCGAAATCAAGATTGAGCTGGCCGCCATGCTCCACATCGCACCAGATACTGTGTCATCCGCCGCGTCTGTCGCGTTGATACGTTCAGTGATAGCACTGCGCGAGATCAAGGAGCCACGCGAGGTGGCCCGCATCGAGCTGGCAGTCAATACGACCGTCGATATGCACCGGGCTGTGATTCACGCGGCGCGGGCCGGCATGCCGGAGTCGGCACTTATGGCCGAGGCGTACCGGGTGGCGTATTCGAATGGCTTGCCGTCGTTTCCCGCTATAGCGACGACCAAGGGCGCCATACTGCACAACCATGGCTACTCCGGCACGCTGGCCGATAGCGGTCTATTCCTGCTCGACGCTGGCGCCGAGACTCCTGACGGTTATGCCGGAGACTTGACCAGCACCTTTCCCATAAGCGGCCGCTACGACTCCAGGCAGGCCTCGATATACCAGCTTGTCCTGGACGCGGGCGCGATGGGCTCGTCGATGCTGAAGCCGGGGTTGCCATACCGGGATGTGCACTTCGCGGCGGCACGGGTGCTGGCGAGCGGGCTCAAAGATCTGGGCATCATGCATGGCGATGTCGATGAGGCTGTCGCGGCAGGCGCGCACGCGTGCTTCTTCCCTCACGGATTAGGGCACCAGATGGGGCTCGATGTGCACGACATGGAGGGCCTCGGGGAATTGCTGGTCGGCTACGAAGGTGAGCCGCGCAGTACGCAGTTCGGCCTCAAGAGCCTGCGTATGGCCAAGCCGCTGCGTGCCGGCATGGTTATGACGGTGGAGCCGGGCCTGTACTTCATACCGGGCCTGATTGCCGCGTGGAAGGCCGAGCACCGGCACGAAGCGTACATCGACTGGGCGGAGGCCGAGCGCTGGATCGATTTTGGCGGCGTGCGCAACGAGGAAGACTGGTTGATAACGGAGTCCGGCGCCCGCAGGCTGGGCAAGAGCTTTGACAAGTCCATACCAGCGATGGAAGGGTACAGGACTTGAGAGCGTAAGGAATGTACTGAAATTTGTAAACGACTACAGGGATCGATATATTGGCCTATGGATGGAGGATCGAAATGAGTGACAGCGTTCTCTCCAGCAAATTTCAGATAGTCATTCCCAAAGAAGTCCGTGAAAGGGCTGGCATCAAGCCTGGTGATGTATTCGATGTGGCATATCTTGACGGCACAATCAGCCTGGTTCGGGTGCCATCGATCGACGAGTTGTTTGGAATGGAACCTGGAATCGATACGAGGGTGGAGCGTGAAGAGGATCGAGTTCTTTGATAGTGCTCGATTCTTCATGCTGGCTGGAAATCATCGGAGGAACCGAAAAGGGCAAGCCTCTTCTTGAATATGCCAGGGATATCGGAAGCCTGATTGTGCCAACTATTACGCTCTACGAGGTATTCAAACGTGTAGCATTATTTGATGGAACCCAAGCCGCGCTCAGGGCCATCTCTCTGATGAAACGTGGCAAGCAGGTTGAACTGGATGACTCGCTTGCGATCGAGTCTGCAAGACTCAGCATTCTGCACAAGCTACCTATGGCCGATGCAATCATATATGCCACGGCGCTGCACACTGGATCCAGCCTGTACACCTTTGATGCTCATTTCAAGGGGCTGGACGGGGTCGAGTATCTCCAGTAGGCAAGCTATGTAGCCTGTCTTGACAGCTCTGTGTAGACGGCGTCGGCGAGGCCGAAGCCGGCTGACTTGGACATGGTCTTGGAGTACTCATCGTAGAGCATGTCGCTGAATATGTCCTCGGTCTGGCCGCCATCGATCAGGCCGCTCTTGTCCACGGTGGCGCGCATCTCCTTGAGCATCATGTTGACGAATATCGACTCAAACTCGCTGCACTGCTGGTACAGCTTGCTCTGGCGGTCTATGGGGGCGGCGCGGCCGTGGGTCGCACCTGCGCCAAGGCTCGTGGCGCCCAGTCCCTGGGCGCGGGCTGGCGCGGCGTACGGAACCTGCAAGGGTCGGTTCTGGTAGGCAAGGGTGGCGGCGTCTATGGTCATGTTCCGTTACCTCTTGAGGTTGGTGGCGGTACCCAGCATGTTGTCGCTGGTCTGGATAGCCTTGGAATTGAACTCGTAGGCACGCTGGGCTACGATCATGTTGACCATTTCGCGCACCACGGAGACGTTGGACATTTCAAGGAACTTGTGGATGGTCTTGCCCATGCCATCGAAGCCTGGCCTTCCCGGTATGGGATCGCCCGAGGCGTTTGAAAGCTTGAACAGGTTCTCGCCGACTGACGTGAGCCCCACGGGGTTTGGAAAGCGGTACAGTTCCAGTCGTCCCACGTCGACGGGGTCATCCTGTCCAGGCACCTTGACCGAAACGCGGCCATCCTGGCTGATGGACAGGGTCTCCGGTATGAAATTCTGCGGCAACACCACTTCCGGCATCAGCTTGTAGCCGTTGGACGTTACGAACTGGCCGTTGGAATCGATCTTGAACGAGCCGTCGCGGCTGTAGGCGTACGTGCCGTCGTACATCATCACGCGAAAGAAGCCGTCGCCCATGATGGCGATGTCGGTGTTGTTTTCGGTGTTCTGCAGGTTGCCCTGGGTAAACTCATGCTGCGTCGCGGCGAGCTTTACGCCATGGCCCATCTGGATGGGCACCGGCACGACGGTATCCTCTGTCGCCGGGGTGCCCGCCACGCGTATGGTCTGGTATATGAGGTCCTCGAAATCGGCGCGCATCTTCTTGAAGCCCGACGTGTTAACGTTGGCCAGGTTGTTCGATATGGTGTCCATGCTGGCCTGCTGGCCAATCATGCCGCTTGCCGCCGTCCATAAGCTTCGTACCATTGGTTACCCCTATACCTTCGCTACTTCGTTGATCAGTTTGCCCAGGCTCGCGTCCTCGGTCTGGATCGTCTTCTGGTTGGCCTCGTAGGCGCGGTTCACTTCTATCATCCGCACCATCTCCATGACAGGGTTTACGTTTGACGCCTCGGTAAAGCCCTGCAGCACGGTCGGGCGATCCTTGCCTTGCAGCTTCAGGGCCGGGCCCGATTCCTGGGTGTCTTTCCAGAGGCTTGAACCCTGCTTGGCTATGTATCGAACCGTCTCGAAGTCCACCAGCTTCAGGGTATCGAGCAGCACCGGCTGGCTCCACTCGTTCTGTTCCCTGCCAACGAGTTGCTCGGGATTGTCCTGATACTTGGCGTTTATCCAGACGCGGCCGCTCTTGTCTATCTGAAAGTTGTTGGCCTTGACCTTGATGGGGCCGTTCTCGCCGAGCACCGGGTAGCCTTCCTTTGTCTCAAGGTAGCCTTCCTTGCCCAGGACAAACGACCCGTTGCGGGTAAAACGCTCGCCATAGGGTGTGTCGACGCACATGAAACCCTTGCCGTCGAGGGCCACATCAAAGTCACTTTCGCTGTTCTTCAGGGAGCCCTGTTCCTGCTCGGTAAAGACCTCATTGGATTCAACGCCGGTACCCAGCTTGCCTATCATGGGGGCCATGTCGCCCGAGCCCATCGGATGCAGGTAGACGCCATCGTCGTCCATGCGGCGCAACAGCAACTGCGCGAACGCCTTGCTGACCGTCACGTCGCGCTTGTAGCCATCGGTGTCGATGTTGGCCAGATTGTTGGCAATCGTATCGAGTCTGACCTGCTGGGCGGACATGCCGCTGGCGCCTGTATACCATCCCCTGATCATCCACAATCCTCCATCCGCTCTTCTATCTAGGTATCGGCGCGGAATGCCCGGGGGTTTAGATGGTGACGAGGCCTCCTGAGTCAATTTCCTTAAGGAAGATGCGCTCGTACCTGCCTGAGTGGGGTAGCGAGCTTATTGAGGGCGCGTGCGTAGTCATAAAGAAGAACATCACGTCACTCATGTCGTCCTGCGATTCGACCAGGGCATAGCGGTAGTAAATCTGGTCCTCGTGGTCGACCAGAACCGCGTGGCGGCGCTCGTCCTTCTCCGTCTCGGGGTCGGTGGCGACGCGCAGTGTGGCCCGGAGGCCGCCAAAGTACGAGCGGGCAAGCATATACAGGTTGAGCTTGCCGTGATCGTCCTTGTAGTACAGCTCTGCCACGCCGCCCATCGCGGGTACCGAGCCATTGATTGTGTACTTGTCGGCCTTGACTATGGGCGACCATCGAACGGTATAGAAGGCGTCGCCATTCTTGACTGACTTGCTTATTTCGTAGAGCACTCCCCGACGGTACCACAAAAGAGCGCGGGCGACCAGCTTGCCATCCAGGGCGGGGCCTCTGTACATTCGTTGTAAATAAGTATAAACCTGTACCTAATCAGCCCGCGGGCCATTTCGGGTGTACAGATTCTGATGCGAGGTTCGCGAGCGCCTACGAAAAGAGATGCGATCGTGCGAGAAGTCGTTGAACGAGTTCTAGGTGCTGAAGATCAAGCCAAAGTGCGTATCGACGCGGCACGCCAACAAGCCGCAACCATAAAATCCCAGGCAGATGACCAGTCCGCGACTATCGTAGCCGCCGCGCGGGAGCAGTCCGTGGCCTCCGCCCGGGCCGCTCTGGATGTGGCGCGTACCGAATCCCGGGCCGCCCTGGATAAGGCACTTGCCCAGGATGTGGCCACGGGCGCCTCGTTCACCAAGACGCTGGGTTCGGCGACCGATGCCGTCGTGGAGTCGATCGTTGCCCTTATCAGCGGGACATCCATCGTGGGAAATTAGCAGCCATGCGCGACGCATTGACCACCTACGGGTTCTTGAGCGCCAAGCTCAAGTCAAGAATAAGCAAGACCATGCCTCCTGAAGCGATAGACCGGCTGGTCAAGGCCAAATCGCTTCCGGAGGCTGTTCAGTTTTTAAAGGGTACGGTCTACGCTCCGATAGAGGAATCCTTCTCGAAGACCGGTGATCTGCGCGCCGGCGAGGCCCTCATAAACGCCCGCGAGCTTGAGCTGTATACCGGACTGTTTCGCCTCCTCAAGGAGCCGGAACTCGGCTTTATACGGGCTCTTTCGCTGCGCTTCGAGGTTGACAAGGTCAAGAACGCGGCGCGGCTATGGTTCGAGTCACGCGTGCGCGGCCGCACTATCGATGGTCGGTCAGGCTACATCTATCGACAGACCATAGCCAACGCCTTCGATGTCGACGCGGTGATCAATGCTCCCGACGCGGACGGTCTTGTGCTGGCGCTTGAAGGCACGCCCTACGCCGTGATAGCGCGGGAGCATATGCCCGCCGTGGTATCCGGGCGTTCGATTTTTCCATTCGAGATGGCGCTTGATCGCTTCTATTACGACCAGATATTCGCGGCGGCTTCGAGACTGCGGGCGCGTGACCGCGTCGTCGCCGAGCGGGTGCTGGGCATCGACGTGGACATGCAGAATGTGTCCTGGCTGGTCCGCTTCAAGGGATTCTACCACCTGTCGGCCGACAAGGCGCTGAGTTATCTGATACCGCGCGGGCGGGCGATAGACGCCGCGTCTGTCGCCGGCATGTACGGCGATGATCGTTCCGGGACAGCGGCAGCCGGATCGCTGGGCTTCGAGCTGCTGGCCAGGAAGTATGGCGGCTTTGGCGCGCTTTTGGGCAAGGGTGGCGACGCCTCGGCGCGGCTGCAGCTTATGGAGAGTGCGCTTCGGCAGATAACGCTCGCGGAGGCAGGCCGCAGCCTTGCTGGCTATCCGTTCTCCATCGGGGTCGTCCTGGCTTACTTTGCCCGCGAGCGTGAGGAATTGCGCACCGTGATGACCATACTGAACGCGAAGAACTACTCGCTCTCAGAGGAAAGGATACGGAACGCGCTATGATGTTCACCTCGCCCATGAGATTGCTCGCCGCCGTCGCGCTCGATACCGATTCCGATGCCGTGGCCAAGGAGTTGCTGCGGCTTGGCACGCTGGACATGGTGTCCATCAAGGAGCTGTCAGGCGAATGGAAATCCAGGCTTGGACAGGCCGAGCCCAGGGTGAATCTGGCCAGGCTGGGCGAGCTGCGCAAGCGGGTTGAAGGCTTCATGGCCATGTCGGTGCCCCCGATACCGCGGCCCGTGCTCGGTGAAGCCGCCGCGCAGTCGGCTGCGACTGTGGATCTTGACGCGGTGGAAAAGAGCCTGGAGGCGATCGCGGCCGATGTCAGTGGCCTGCGCGAACGTCAGAAGACACTGCAGGACGAGATTCTCAGGCTGGAAGAGATAGGCCGGCAGATCGGTTCCTTTGATGACCTCAAGGCGGGAGCGGCCGCGTCTTCAACCTATTCATTCCTGTCGATCAAGGCAGGCATTATGCCGACAGAGCGTGTAGAAGAGCTGTCCTCCGCGCTTGAAGGTATGCCGTCGGTGGTGATGCCGTCGGCCGAGAGGTCGGCTGGCACGAGCGGCGTGGTGCTGGTGTTCCTCAAGAAGGATACTGCCAGGGTGGAACCCATCCTGGAACGGCTCGGCTGGGAGGACGCCCGTCTTCCAGAGTCGGCCAGCAAGGGCGGCAAGGAAGAAGCGCTCAAGGAAATCGATACAAAGATTGAAGGTTTCCGCGGCAAGCAGTTGGCAGCCTCCGCGGAACTCAATGATTATCTGGCCCACAAGGGTGACGGGCTGGCCGAGCTGTGGTCGTCGCTACGGGTTGAGGAGCTGGTGGCCAGGGTCCGCTCGTCATTCTCAAGGACAAGCCGCACAGTGCTCTTCTCCGGCTGGATTCCGGAAGACAAGGTCGCCGCCGTTGAGTCGGGCATAAGGAAGGCCGCGGCCGGTGGGTGCAGCATCGAGTGGATCAAGCCGGGCACCGGAGAAGCGAGCGCGATGCCGGTGCCGGTGGAGATGGACAACCCCGAGGTCCTGAAGCCGTTCGAGGGCCTCGTGCGCAATTACGCCGTGCCCGAATACGGCAGTGTCGATCCGACGCCCTTCGTCGCGGTGGCCTACCTGATGATGTTCGGTCTGATGTTTGGCGACGTTGGGCACGGCCTGGTTGTCGGGCTGGTCGGGCTGGCGGGGACGATCATGGCCAGGAAGACAGGCAAGCCCGATGGGCTGTTCAGGCTGATCATGTATTGCGGCGGCGCGGCCATCGTGGCTGGCGCTCTGTTCGGTTCCTACTTTGGCATGGAGCTGTTGCCGCCGCTGTGGTTCAACTACCACGCTGTGGTCAATGGCGAAGGTGGAACCGGGGCAATCCAGTCGATATACGACATCCTGGGCATAACGATACGCTTCGGCATGATCGTGATGGGCGTGGGGCTGGTGATCAACTGGGTAAACCTGATACGCAAGCGTGCCTGGTTGCCTCTGCTGCTGGACAAGGCCGGGCTCATAGGCGGCTGGCTCTATGGAGCCGGCGGCTGGGTAGCGTTCTACTTCGTGGCGCACGACTACAAGGGCCTGCCGCCTTCGTCGTTGCTGGTGCCGCTCCTGGGCATCCCCACGGTGGTCCTGGCCTTCAAGGGCCCAATCGAGTTTGTCGTCCATGGTGGACACGATGGCAAGCATTTCAAGCCGGGCATGATCATGGACTTCTTCATGGAATGGATTGTCGAGGTGCTGGAGATTTACAGTGGATACCTCGCCAACACGCTGTCGTTCATGCGAGTGGCCGGACTGGGCATAGCGCATGTGAGCCTGATGACGGCGTTCTTCCAGATTGCCAGGATGGTCTCCCCGAATACGCTGCTGTCTCCCGCGGCCCTGGCCATACTGCTTCTGGGCAATGTGCTCGTCATAGCGCTTGAGGGGTTGTCGGCGGGCATTCAATCGCTCCGTCTCAACTATTATGAGTTCTTCTCGAAGTATTTTAACGGTACCGGCAAAGCGTACCGTCCAATTTCTTTGAACAGCAAAGAATAAGCAAGGAGTGTCGAGTATGGTGGACGCCAGGAAATTTCTCATGGGCAGGATCGGGACGAGTCTGATCGTCATGGTGGCGCTGATGGTCATCTTTGGGGCTGTTACGACACAGGGTGCATCGGCCCAGGCCGCGACGGCTGGCACGGTAGCGACGATTACCACCGCGCAGGCCGATGTGCAGAAGTATGGTCTGATAGCGGCGGCTATTGCCTTTGGTTTTGGTGCGCTTGGCGCCGGCTTTGCAATAGCCAATGTAGGCGCGGCGGCGATGGGCGCGATCGGCGAGAAGCCTGAGATAGCCAGCCAGGCGCTGATATTCATAGCGCTCGCCGAAGGTCTCGTGGTGTTCGGATTCATCACCGCGCTGATGATACTTGGAAAAATCTAGGACTCCGTGAAGTATTTTGTCATTGGTGACGAGGATACCGTTCTTGGATTTGGCATGGTAGGCGTAGGCGGCACCGTCGCGACGACCGTGGCCGAAGCGCAAGCGGCATTCGACGCGGCCATGGCCGACAGGGACATTGGCATTCTGGTCATCACCGAGCGTTCGGCCGAGCTGATACGGCCACGCGTCGATCGGTTGTTGTTCTCCGATGACTTTCCGCTGATTGTGGAGATACCGGACAGGCGTGGCCGCATGCCAGGCAGGCCAACGATACGCGAGACGGTCAACTCCGCCATTGGAATCAAGCTGGGCTAGGAACCGTTGTTCCGGCCGTGAGGATCGTACTGTATGGATGAGACCCAGAAGAATGCCGGAACCGGTGCCCACGCCGAGGCTCTTGTCGATGGCATACTGGCCGATGCTGATGCCGAGGCCGCGCGCATAACGGCAGAGGCGCAGGCGTATGCCGCCGCGTCGATTGCGCGGGCGGAAGAACAGGCCAAGACCATACTGCGTGAGTCCGCGGCCAAGGCGGATGCGCAGGTTGCCGCCATCAAGGCCGACGCCGAGGCCAAGATAGCGATAGAGCGCCGCAAGCGTGTTCTGCGCATGCAGGAGAACATGGCGCGCGATGTGGTTGAGCGGGTGGCAAGAAAGCTGTCCGCGATGGTCGGTACGCCTGACTACCGGAATATCCTGAGGGGCTGGATAGCCGAGGCGGCTGTGGGCCTGTCGACGGCCACGGCATCGGTAAACGCATCGATGGATGAGCTCGGGCTCATAGACGATACGCTCCTGCGCGCCGCGGAGGCCGACGTGCTTGCCGCCACGGGCAAGGCGACGAGCCTGCGCCTTCTGAAGGGCGATCCATCGATCGGGCAGGGCGTATATCTGCTGGCGGATGGCGGCAAGCTGGCCTATGACAACAGGGTGGCGACGCGGCTTGAGAGAAGACGTACTGAGATCAGGAAGCTAATCTACAAGGCTCTCTTTGACGAGAGCAAGCGCGCGTAGCGCGGCGACGAGGCATACATGGACGAACGGATACTGGGACAGGTCAAGCGGGTCAATGGCCCGGTCATCGAGGCGATGGGCATTACCAACGCCCGAATGCTCGAGCTCGTCAAGGTGGGCGAGTACGGGCTGATCGGTGAGATCATCAAGCTGTCGGGCGACCGCGCGACGATACAGGTCTACGAGGACACGACCGGTGTCGCTCCGCTTGACACCATCTATGGTACCGGTTTGCCGCTGTCCCTGGAGCTGGGGCCAGGACTGATAGGTACCATCTATGATGGCATCCAGAGACCGCTGGAAACGCTTCTGGCCCTGTCGGGCCGCTTCATAGAGCGTGGCGTGGCGGCCGAATCGCTTGATCGTGACAAGTTGTGGTCATTCAAGCCCCTGCTCAAGGCTGGCGACACGCTGACCCCCGGTGCCGTGATGGGCACGGTCCAGGAGACATCGAGGATTGAGCATCGAGTATGCGTGCCGCCCGATGTATCGGGCACGCTGGTATCGATTGTGACAGCGGGTGAGTACCATGTGCAGGACGCCATCGCGGTGGTATCCACTCCTTCGGGTGAGCGAACGCTGACTATGATGCAGCGCTGGCCGATACGCAATCCGCGGCCGATCCTCAGCCGCAGGCCTCTGTCCATACCGCTTATCACCGGACAGCGCGTCATCGATACGCTGTTCCCGCTGGCCAAGGGCGGTACGGTAGCCATACCCGGCGGATTCGGGACCGGCAAGACCATGACCCAGCACGCTATTGCCAAGTGGTGCGACGCCGACATCATCATCTACATAGGCTGCGGAGAGCGCGGCAACGAGATGACCGACGTCCTCAACGAGTTTCCCAAGCTTATCGACCCGAGGACCGGCAAGAGCCTGATGGAGCGGACTATCCTGAT
The DNA here is from genome assembly GCA_035530295.1 of bacterium. Taxonomy (GTDB): domain Bacteria; phylum Spirochaetota; class Spirochaetia; order Treponematales; family UBA12059; genus SZUA-370. Next base: position 14,491 of record DATKVB010000007.1, read on the forward strand.
AGCCAATACATCGAACATGCCAGTCTCGGCGCGCGAGGCGAGTGTGTACACCGGCGTTACACTGGCGGAGTATTACCGCGACCAGGGCTACCATGTCGCGGTTATGGCCGATTCCACGTCGCGCTGGGCGGAGGCTCTGCGCGAGCTGTCAGGCCGCATGGAAGAGATGCCGGCCGAGGAAGGCTTCCCCGCATACCTGCCGACCCGAATAGCCGAGTTCTACGAGCGAGCCGGCTATGTGGACACCTTGTCCGGGGCCGAGGGCTCGGTAACGATAATCGGCGCGGTCAGCCCGCCCGGTGGCGACTTCTCGGAGCCTGTTACGCAGCATACCAAGCGCTTCGTGCGCTGCTTCTGGGGGCTGGACCGGCAGCTCGCCAACGCCCGGCACTACCCGGCCATATCCTGGCTGGACAGCTACAGCGAGTACCTCGACGATGTCAAACCCTGGTGGGAGGAACGGGTTGGCCCGACCTGGGCAACCGAACGCGAAGAGATCATGGAGCTTCTACACAAGGAAGTGCGGCTCCTGCAGGTGGTCAAGCTGGTGGGGCCCGACGCCCTGCCGGACAGCCAGCGCTTCGTTATTGAAGTGTGTTCGCTGTTCAAGAACGCCTTCCTGCAGCAGAGCGCCTTCGATGATATCGACCGCTATTCAACCATAGAGAAGCAGCTGAAGATGCTGACCATAATCATGACGTACTGGAGGCGCGGCCAGGCCGCCATCAAGCGCGGAGTTACCCTGGTCAAGCTCAAGCACCTGAAGGCTGTGCAGGAGATAGTCAAGATGAAGTTCACGGTGCCCAATGAGTCCATAGACGAGTTTGACAAGATACTCGCCCGGCTCGAGCGCGGCATCGATCAGCTGGAGGCCGTCTATGCTTGACGCGATGACTCGAGACGAGACCCGACGCTCACTGATGTCGGGCAGGGAGTACATCGGCGCCTCGCGTATCGACGGGCCGCTGGTATTCGTGCGCAACACGCACCCGGTGGGCTACCGGGAGCTAGTGGAGATAGTCGACGCCGAGGGCAAGACCAGGCTTGGCATGGTGCTGGACACCAGCGATGATGTTGTCGTGGTCCAGGTGTTCGAGGGCACCGACGGCCTGACGATGCCCGATACCAGGACCCGCTTCCGTGGCATGCCTTTGACCATAGGCGTCAGCGACAAGATGCTTGGCCGGGTCTTTGACGGACTGGGGCGGCCAATCGATGGCGGCCCGTCGCCGCTGGCGGATCTTGAGCTGGATGTAAATGGTCGGCCAATCAACCCGACAGCGCGCGAATACCCGCGCGACTTCATACAGACCGGCATCTCCGTCATCGATGGCATGAACACGCTGATACGCGGCCAGAAGCTGCCTATCTTCTCGGGCAACGGCCTGCCGCACAACGAGCTCGCGGCGCAGATAGCCAGGCAGGCCAAGCTGCGCGGCGGCTCCACCGACTTTGCCGTAGTCTTTGCCGCGATGGGCGTCAAGCATGACGTGGCCCGCTTCTTTACCAAGTCGTTCGAGGAGACCGGCACGCTTGACAACGTGGCGCTGTTCCTGTCGCTGGCCGACGCGCCATCGATAGAGCGCATCATTACGCCGCGCACCGCGCTGACCCTTGCCGAGCACCTGGCCTACGAGAAGGGCCTGCATGTCCTGGTCGTTATGACAGACATGTCCAACTACTGCGAATCGTTGCGCGAGATTTCAACGCTGCGCGGCGAGATTCCATCGCGCAAGGGCTATCCGGGCTACCTGTACTCCGACCTGGCCGAGTTGTACGAGCGCTCGGGCATGATTAAGGGCGTCAAGGGTTCCATTACCCAGCTGCCCATCCTGACGATGCCGAACGACGACATATCGCACCCGATACCCGATCTGTCAGGCTACATCACCGAGGGCCAGATTGTCTTTGAGCGCGAGATGTACGGCCGCGGCATATATCCGCCGGTTGCGGGCCTGCCTTCTCTGTCGCGGCTGATGAAGGACGGTATAGGCGCTGGTATGACCCGGGAGGATCACCCGCACTTGGCCAGCCAGCTCTTTGCCGCGTACAGCTACGTCAAGGATGTGCGCAACCTGGCGTCGGTGATAGGCGAGGAAGAACTGACTCCGCTTGACCACCAGTACATGGAATTTGGCGAGTATTTCGAGCGCAAGTTCGTCAGCCAGCGCAAGGACGAGGACCGGACCATAGAGCAGACGCTCGACCTTGGCTGGGAAGCCTTGCGTTTGCTGCCCGCAGACGAATTGCACCGCGTCACCGACGAGGAACTGAATACGTACTACCACGGAGATGGAACGAAGTGAGGGCAATAGCGCCGACCAAGACCAACCTGCTCAAACTCAAGGACGAACTGAAGTTTGCCCAGATGGGTCACGAGTTGCTCGACCAGAAGCGCAACATACTCGTGGTGGAGCTGTTGACCCTGGTTGATCAGGCTGTCGAATACGAAGGCAAGGTAGACGCGGCGCTCGGCGTTGCGTACTCCAGGCTGGAGGATTCGGTGCTTGCGATGGGCAAGCTCAAGGTCGGGGCTCTGTCCAGCGCCATCAATGTCGAGTCTTCTATCAAGCTCAAGCAGCGACGCGTTATGGGTGTGGCTCTGCCCATGGTGGAGACATCGTTCGACGAGGCAGGCCCGTATTACAGCCCGATGGATACCAGCGCGGCGATAGACGGAGCGGTGGAATCCTTCCGCGACGCCCTGGGGCTACTGGGCCGGATGGCTGAACTCAAGGTATCGATAGTCAGACTGGCCAGCGAAGTTCGCAAGACTATACGAAAAGTCAACGCGCTCGAAAAAATAGCTATTCCGGAACTGGAAGAATCGTTGCATTATATTCAGAATAGACTTGAAGAGAGCGAGCGCGACATGTTCGTTCTCATGAAGATGGTCAAGGATAGACTGTCGAAAAGAGAACCGGAGGTACCGCAAACATGACGAGGCCGATACGCAAGATCATGGTCTACGTCGACGGTTCGGAGCAGTCGATAACCGCGGCCCAGTATGCTATCGTACTGGCCAGGGCACTCGACGCCGAACTGTACGCGCTCTATGTGGTGGACACGAGGGCCCTGAACGAGCTGGTTAAATCCCGCATTTTCCTGGAATCAGAACAGGAAGAGTACAAAAGGGATCTCGAGGGCGACGCGACGCGCTACCTGAACCACGTCCGGGAACTGGCGCGACGCAAGGGTGTGCCGGTGACGGTTGATAAATCGAGTGGCGCCGTGCACGTCGAAATCAAGGCCAAGGCCGCCGAACTCGGGGTGGATCTGCTGGTTATCGGTGAGCTTTCACAGATACGCAGCCGGCGCGATGAACTGTACAACGAAACGGAGCGCGCGATGCGCACCGTCCCCTGCCCGGTGCTTATAGCCAAGGGTGAAGACAGGATATGGGACCTCTACGAGGCCCTGGAATAAGGAGCGGCTATGGCGCTGATCGACATTATAGAAGAATCTGTTGTGAGGGTTCCCCTCAAGGCCACCGGCAAGAATGAGGTTATCCGGGAACTGGTCGATACGCTTGCCAAGGCGGGCAAGATAATAGACGCCGAAACCGCGTACCAGGCGGTACTGGACCGCGAAGCCAAAGGCAGTACCGGGCTGGAAGAAGGCATCGCCGTCCCGCATGGCAAGACTATCGCCGCCAGGGAACTGACCATCGCGATAGGCATATCGCCTGATGGCATAGCCTTCGACTCGATGGATGGCAAGCAGACCACGTTGTTCTTCCTGTTGCTGGCGCCGCCCGACAAGGCCGGACCGCACATCGAGGCGCTGGCCGAGATCGCGCGCATGTCCCGATCCAAGGCCTTCTGTTCCGCGCTGGCCGCGTGCAGAAGCCCTGTCGAGGTGGTTCGCATGCTCAAGGATGAGTGATTATGGCTTGACCCTCGAGCCGCTGGCGTCCGATAATGGACTTCCATGAAGAAGCTTATCTTCGTGACCGGCGGCGTCTGTTCTTCCCTCGGGAAAGGCATAACCGCCTCGTCCATTGGCAGCCTCCTTGAGGCTCGCGGGCTGTGTGTCCGCATGATGAAGATCGACCCCTACCTGAACGTAGACGCGGGTACGATGAACCCCTATCAGCATGGTGAAGTGTATGTGACCGACGACGGGGCCGAGACTGACCTCGATCTTGGCAATTACGCACGCTTTACCAATGCTCCGATATCCAAGGCCAACTCGGTTACGACCGGGCAGGTCTATCGGGAAGTGATAAACAAGGAACGCGAAGGCCGCTTCCTCGGCAAGACCGTCCAGGTGGTGCCTCACATCACCGACGAGATCAAGGCCCGTATCGTGGCCGTGGGCAAGGATCCCGATGTCGATGTAACGATAGTCGAGATCGGCGGTACGGTGGGCGATATGGAAAGCGTGCCGTTCCTCGAGGCCGCCCGCCAGCTTATCCACGAGTATGGCAGGCAGGATGCCTCCAGCGTGCACGTGACGCTGGTGCCCGAGGTAACAGGCGGCGAGCTCAAGACCAAGCCGACGCAGCATTCTGTCAAGGAACTGCAGGAAGTCGGCATCCAGCCGGACGTGCTGGTCTGCCGCTCGGTCAAGGGCCTGGATGAATCGCTGCGGCGCAAGCTGGCGGCCTTTACCAACGTCGAGTACGAGGGCGTGATATCGGCGCGCGACGCCCAGACCATCTACGAGATGCCGCTCGTGTTCCACGATCAGGGCCTGGACCAGTTCCTGCTCAAGAAGATGAACGTGGAAAGCCGCCACGCCGACCTCAAGGCCTGGAAAGAGGTCGTGCGCAAGATAGTGGAGCCAAAGCGCCGTGTGCGCATCGGCGTTGTAGGCAAGTACATGGAGTTGCACGACGCGTACAAGTCGGTCTGGGAGGCCCTGTCCCACGGCGGCATAGCCAACGACGCCGGCGTTGATATAGTCGGCATCGACTCCAGCCAGTTCGAGGCTGAAGGCGCGGATCCAGGCACGGTGTTGCATGATGTGGACGGCATCCTGGTGCCCGGCGGCTTTGGCCAGCGCGGCATCAATGGCATGGTCGAGGCCGCCAGGTGGGCCCGCGAACACAAGATGCCATATTTCGGCCTGTGCCTGGGCATGCAGATCATGACGATAGAATGGGCCAGGAACAAGCTTGGCTGGGCGGACGCTGATTCCTCCGAGTTCAACCAGGACGCGGGGCACGCTGTCGTCAGCCTGCTCGAGGATCAGGTGGATGTAAAGAATTTTGGTGGCACGATGCGGCTGGGACGTAACGACACGGTGTTCAAGGACGGTTCCAAACCGGCCCTGGCGTATGGTACCACGAGGGTCTCCGAACGGCATCGCCACCGTTATGAGTTTTCCAATATATACCGGACCGATTTTGAGAATTCAGGCATGATCATCGCTGGTATGACACCCGATGGGGAACTCGTGGAGACGCTGGAATGGCCCGATCATCCATGGGGCATTGGCGTGCAATACCATCCCGAATTCAAATCCAGGCCCATCGCCCCGCATCCGCTGTTCGCGGCTTTCATCAAGGCTTCGATAGCGTATGGATCGGCCAAGGCGGACAAGAAGACACGTGTATAGCAGGGGCACGACAGCATGATCTACGCCAGGGCACGCATCATCGGCATGGCCATCTGGGCCATCGCCGGCTGTGCGTCCTTGGCGTGCAGCCTGGATTACGGTACTGGCCTGTCAAACGAACTGGGAGAGGGCGTGCCTGACATGGTGGTGACCGGCTTCTCGCATACCATCGTTGAGAATGGATCGCCGCGCTTCAGGATAGAGGCCGACCGTGGTGAATCGTACCAGGCGCTTGCCATGATGAAGCTGGAAAGCGTCCGGTTTACCGAGTATGCGGCTGATGGAAGCGGCGCCGTCGCGGCTGAGGGACATGCCGATTCCGCCGTGTTCCATACCGACACGGAAAGCGCCGAACTGTCTGGCTCTGTCAGCTTCAGGTCGGCTCACGAAGGCGTGACGGTGACATCGGGCTACCTTGCATGGAACGGACAGACCAGGGTGCTCGAGAGCCGAGCCGAGACGGTCACCGAGCTTGAAAAAGATGACGGGTCGGGCCTGTCGGGTTCTGGGTTCAGCGCCGACGCGGCCAGGCGAACCTTTGCCTTCCGCAACAGGGCAACAGGTCAGTATGTCGTGCCCGAGGCCGCGCCGTGAAAAGGCTTGTTGCCATCGGTGTGATGCTTGCCATGCTGACAATGGCGGCCCTGGCCGACGATTTCTCGTTCTCCGCCGACTCCATGACAGGTGCGATGACGAAGGGCCGGGAGCGGGCCGTGCTGGTCGGCAACGCGTTGGTGGTGTCCGGTGCCATGCGCATCAGCGCGGACAGGATAGAGCTCTATGGCGACGATTTCCGCTTTGCGGAATGCCAAGGGCATGTAGCGGTTATTGATGAGGAGCGCGGCCTGCGATTGTCGACTGAGCGGCTCGTTTATGACAGGCGGGACAAGGTGTCAAAGATGACGGGTGCCTCCGTAATGGAAGACAGCTCCAACAAGGTCGTCATCAAGGCCGACTATATAGAAAATGATGACCTGAGGAAGATAGCCATTGTCCAGGTCAACGTCCGCATCCTCAAGGAGAAGCTCTCTTGCCACGCCGAGTTTGCCCGCTACGACCGCGCGGCAAGGACGCTGGAGCTGAGCGGCTCGCCTACTGTCACGCGCGATGCCGACCACTATAGGGCAGCTGTCATACTGGTCAACCTTGATACCGAAGACATAGACCTGGTCGGGTCAGTCTCCGGGACGGTGGCCGCGGGGGCCACCCCGGAACCGGCCACAACGCCGGAGGCGCCGAAAGCAGCCGAAGCGCCCGCAGAGGCACCGAGCCCATGAGCAATATAGAACCCACGCACGCCGATATGCATACGCTTGAAACAAGGGCGCTGCGCAAACGTTTCGGCCGCAAGATCGCCGTCAGCAGCGTCAGCTTCTCGATGCGTACCGGGGAGATTACCGGGCTGCTCGGTCCCAATGGCGCTGGCAAGACGACCGTCTTCTATATGATCGTCGGATTCCTCTCGGTTGATGGCGGCTCGGTCTCCCTTGACCAGCATGAGCTGTCCGGCATGCCGATGTACCGCCGTGCGCGGCTCGGCATAGCGTACCTGCCACAGGAGCCATCGGTCTTCCGCAAGATGACCGTGGAGCAGAATGTGCGCGCCATCCTGGAGACACGGCCCGAGCTCGACGCGCGCTCGCGCCAGGACGAGCTTGATCGCCTGCTTGAGGAATTCGGCGTATCATCGGTACGCAGGCAGTTTGCCTATACCTTGTCGGGAGGCGAGCGTCGCCGGACGGAGATAGCGCGGGCGCTGGCCATCGAGCCAAAGTTCCTGCTGCTTGATGAACCGTTCGCCGGTATCGATCCAATCGCGGTTCATGAGATCAAGGGCATAGTCAAAAGGCTCGCCGCGCAGGGCATCGGCGTCCTCATAACCGACCATAACGTTCGCGATACGCTGGAGATAACGCACGAGGCGCACATCATCAACAAGGGTGAGATTCTTGTCTCGGGAAACCGCGACGCCATACTTGAATCGGAGCTGGCAAGACAGATATACTTGGGCGAGACGTTCCGCATGTAGATTTCCTCGAGTTCCGGTACTCCTCCCGGTTCTTTTTCGCGTCAAACTTGACGGCGCGATACTGGTGTGCTACATTCAACCTACCCATACGGGCTCCTTCATCACTAATCCCAACGGAAGACAGATGCGATACTTCGACACTCATGCCCACATCGGGCTTATTTACGATGACCCCATCGAGCAACTGCTCGCGTGCCAGCAAGCCAAACAGTCTGGCGTGGCCAGGCTCATCAGCATAAGCAACAGTCTCATCGATTTCTTCCAGGTCTACGATAACCTGAAGACGGCGGATCATGTTTTTTTCGCCGCGGGAGTATCGCCGTCGGAGGTCGCCTCGCCGGGACGTGACTGGCAGGCCAAGCTGGAAGAAGCGCTCAAGCTGGCCCATGTGGTGGCTGTCGGAGAGATAGGTCTCGATTATTTTCACCGCTATGGCGACAAGGACAGCCAGATCGAGCTGTTCATCGATCAGCTCGACGTAGCAGCTCGCCACGACCTGCCCGTCGTGATACACAATCGCGAGGCCGGCAAGGACGTCCTCGATGTGTTGCACGATCGCCTGCCCCCGGCCGGCGGTGTGCTGCACTGCTACTCCGAGAACGCCGAATATGCCATCAGGGCCTTGGACCAGAACCTGTACTTCTCGTTTGCGGGCAATTTGACCTACAGAAATGCCAAGAATCTGCACGAGACAGTGCGCGTCCTGCCGCTGGATCGAATTCTGGTGGAATCCGAGGCTCCGTTCATGGTGCCATCGAAGTATCGAGGCAAGCGCAACAAGCCCGAGTATCTGCCGGCCACGGTCGACGATCTTGCCATGCTCCTCGATTTGCCGGTGGAAGAAGTCGCCGAGGCGACCTACCAGAACGCGTGCAGGTTGTTCCGCATCCCGGCCTAGGCTCGAATCGCGGCGTATCCACACTGTATGAACCTCCACCAGCCGGTGCGCGTCGGAACGTATACGACGCGCGGCAATCTCTTTCTAGCCCCAGTCGCCGGATACTCCGACGCGGCCTTTAGATCAGTCTGCGCCGACGCGGGCTGTGACCTCGCGTTTACCGAGATGGTCAGCTCCGAGGCGCTGACGCGCGGCCATCTCAAGACCGAAGTGCTGTTGGCTCGCGAGGACAACGAGCCAGAGTATGCCGTGCAGCTCTTTGGGGCCAACCCGGACGTGATGGCGCAAGCGGCCAGGATAGTGGCCGATCGATGGAAACCCGCCATCATAGACATCAACTGTGGTTGCCCTGTGCCCAAGATAGTAAAGACCGGGGCCGGCTCGGCCTTGATGCGCAATCCTGAACGTATCGGGCAAATTGTGGCGGCCATAACCGCTGCGGTGGCGACGCCGGTCACCGTGAAGATCAGGCTAGGCTGGGATAGCGATTCCATCAACTACCTGGAGGCGGCGGAGCTGGCGGTTCGCGGCGGAGCGGCAGCGGTGACGTTGCACGCCCGGACGCGGGAGCAGGGATACGCTGGAACCGCGGATCGATCGGCGTTCCATACGCTGGCCGCGGCTCTCGATGTGCCGGTGTTCGCGTCAGGCGACTTGTTTTCGGCCGGTGCGGCCGTGGAAATCCTGTCAGGCGGCAGTGAAGGCGCGCGCGTGGCGGGGGTGATGTTTGCGCGAGGAGCGATGGGCGATCCGTTCATCTTTGCCAAGGCGCGCGCGGCCCTCCTTGGAGAGCCGGAACCACATATTGCGGTGGCCGACAGAATCGCCGCGGCCCGAAAGCATCTGGCCATATCGGTTCGCAGCTATGGCGAGCATGTCGCCTGTGTCGAGTTCAGGAAACAGGCTTGTTCCTGGCTCAAGGGAACGCCAGGAGGAGCCGAATTGCGCCGACTCGCGGTATCGTGCACCAGCTTGACCGAGTATCAGGGGTTCTTCGAGGCATGGGAACACGCCAGCGAGTGACCGCTTAGTAGGAACTTCGCTTCTTGAGCCAATCCTGGATCCTGGTTTCAAGCGCCTTGTTGATGTCTGAAGGCGGATTGGGGCCTGTTGCCTCCAGCAGGAAGGGCAGTACGATGGAGCGCTTGATATCCGTCCATGCGGCGGGTACGACCGAGGGAGCCTTGAGATAGTGCTCTGGCGGCATCTTGCCGAGCAACGATGGGTAGAAGAGCGGGTACAGCTTCTCGTTGACTGCCTTGATGGCCGAAAACCCTCCGGCGATGCCGAACGAAGATTCCATCGATCGATAGCGTCGCGCGTCATCCAGCAATGCCCGCTGGGTATCCTCGCGATAGAACCATTTCAGGAATGCCTCGGCGGCCTGTTTGCCCTTGCCATCGCGCCGGATTCCGGCAAAGATGACAGCCTCGTCTACCAGAACCGAGCCATCCTTGGCCACCCATCTGAAGGCGAGCCCGGAGCGCCTCTCCTCCGATACCACAAAGAACTCGGATGAATCCATCGATGAATATCCAATTCGACCTTCCTCGACGGAACGGTAGCCTGGCAGATACAGGTACTTGAACTGGAACTCGTCTTCCTTGGCCGCCGAGTTGTTGGTCCGGACTGACCAGCCACGCACGTATTCGATACCCGCCTCCAGTCCAGCGCGGTTCCACTTGAGGGGTGATCCTTCCTTGAAATCGGCTCCGAACAAGGCCATGACTGAATACAGGAAGTCTGGATACCATCGCGGGCTGAAACCCATATTGGTGTACGATGTCTTGCCCGACTTGTTGAGCGCTGCGCTTTTCTCTTCCAGCTCGGCAAGATTGAGCACGAATCCATCACTCATTGACTGGTCAAGAGTCTTGTCAAAGACGAGCAGCGGCAGGTTGAAGGATACCGGCAGCAAGAGCTGGCGCCCCTCGCTGCTACCAAGCTCGAGCAGCCCTGGGTAGAAGGCCTGCTGGTTAATAACCAGCTCGGAAAAAAGCTGATCCAGGGCCTGAAAGCTCGATCGCGCAGGTGAGCTCTTCAGATATCGGCCTATGTACAGGGCGGGTTTCGATGAGCGATCGTCCATGTGATCGGCGATATCCTTGTCATAGGATACATTGATTCGGTAACGCGTCTGGGTTGCGTTGAAGGCGGCAGCATACAATGCCATCTGCGGCACATCGGTTTTCATCTCCGCGACGGTCGCTTCTAAGAGGCCGCATGATGTCATCATTCCGGCGGCGACAAGCCCCACAGCCAGCAGTGTGCATCGAATCTTGGGCAGGTTCGTCATGGGCAAAGAGTAGCTGAAAGCGGGAGCTTGCTCAAGTCAGGATCTGATTCCGTATAGCTACGATTGAACAAAACTTGTATAATGCAATCATGCAGATCAAGACGCCCGAGGTCTATTCGCTCATCGAAGCGATTGGGCATCACTACAAGACTAATATTTCCAACCGCTTTACGCGGGGCGCCCTGTCGATGCTCGTGCTCGACAATGCCACATGGGGTCAGATAGAGGAACTTACCGAGAAATCGGACAACTATCGATACCAAGGCTATCATCTGGACGAGCTCTATGGCCTGATTCTGGCGATGGCGCGTTTCATTTCCGCGGCGCGGAAACAGGCCGCGCCGGCCATGCGTTACGGAAGTGTGGACAAGCTGTCGTCCAAGGATCGCGTGCTACGCGATATGGTTGTCAATAATTTCAGCTCCAACCTGAATATACTTGCTGACTCGGTCAACAAGCTGTATATAAAGGTAGTCGAACTGGACAAGGAAGACGCGGCGGGCCGCCAGCCCACCTATGCCCGGTTCCCGGAGCTGAACGAGCTAGGTCGGTACCTGGTCGGTTGAGACAACGCAGTCTTGACATTGATGGCTTGTTTATCTACTATTCGGTGCCATTAGTTGGAGCGGTGTCCGAGCGGTTTAAGGAGGCGGTCTTGAAAACCGTTGTACCGAAAGGTACCGGGGGTTCGAATCCCCCCTGCTCCGTAAGACGCTATCGAAGACCGTGCCAGGCATTGTTTGTGTGCAAGTATTGAGAAGCCGTTGAGGTAGGGGATTCGAACCGAACCCCTCGCCGACCAGCGGGAGGAAGAGGCGCCACGGACGGCGTCGGAAGAGGGGTGAGGCGGGTTTCTGAAGCGAGCACGAAGCGAGCGAGGAAACCGAATCCCCCCTGCTCCGTAGGACATCCGCGAGGACGCTCTCGATAGTTGGTTGACAGGGTATTTTGGAGAGGTGCGAGAGTGGCCGAATCGGGCTCCCTGCTAAGGAGTTGTGCCTCTCAAGGGCACCGGGGGTTCGAATCCCCCCCTCTCCGTTTCTGTAAGATGTAGCCGGGATTTCTGAACGGTTACCGAATTATGTTTGATCAGGTCTTTTTTATGAGGTTATAGCTCAGCTGGATAGAGCGTCAGATTGCGGATCTGAAGGTCGGAGGTTCGAATCCTCTTAGCCTCAAGTTCTTTGGAGAGATGCGAGAGTGGTTGAATCGGACGGTCTCGAAAACCGCTGAACCCGTAAGGGTTCCGGGGGTTCGAATCCCCCTCTCTCCGTAGTGTAGATAACGGAGACCGAGCGGTTCATGGCCTTGCTGTTGTATAAGGGGGGATTCGAACCGAGTCCCCGCCGAGCGGAGCGAGGAAGAGCCGGCAGGATGCCGGCGAAAGGGGACGAGGCGGGTTTTCAGCGAGGACACGATGTCCGAGATGAAAACCGAATCCCCCTCTCTCCGTAGTGTAGATAACGGAGACCGAGCGGTTCATTGCTCTGCCGTAGTAGAGGGTCTGATCCGGGTTTCCTTATCAGAAGTTTGTAAAGAAGCCGCCAGTATGGGCGGTTTTTTTACGGCGATGATGGTATATCGTTTCTTTGGAGAGATGTCCGAGTGGTTTAAGGTCCACGCTTGGAAAGCGTGCGTGCTCACAAGGCACCGGGGGTTCGAATCCCCCTCTCTCCGTTGTAGTTACAAGCTACGGCTTGGCTGGTCATAAGCGGACGCAATCGTTACCGTTGAGAGAGGGGGATTCGAACCGAGTCCCCGCCGAGCGGAGCGAGGAAGAGCCGGCATGATGCCGGCGGAAGGGGACGAGGCGGGTTTCTGAAGCGAGCAGGACGCGAGCGAAGAAACCGAATCCCCCTCTCTCCGTTGTAGTTACGAGCTACGGCTTGGCTGGTCATATGCGGACGCAATCGTTACCGTTGAGAGAGGGGGATTCGAACCGAGTCCCCGCCGAGCGGAGCGAGGAAGAGCCGGCAGGTGCGGTCCGGGACTCGAAGGACCGCAGGGGTACGGGGGCTTGCCCCCGTCCTGACAAGCGGCGCAAGGGGACGAGGCGGGTTTCTGAAGCGAGCAGGAGGCGAGCGAGGAAACCGAATCCCCCTCTCTCCGTTGCATGAAGAGCGGTCGTTTTTTTATGCCTTCGAGCGCTGGTAGCCAGGCCCTATGCTAGCGCCCGCCGCCCAAATCCGCCAGGTCCGGAAGGAAGCAACGGTAAGCGGATGGACGTTGTGCCATAGCAAGCCTGGCTACGAACGCTTGAGGGCATTTTTGTCGTCGTCTTGCCTACGGTAGACCTGCGTGCTATCCTTCCCACCATGCCTTACGAGATAACAGCAACGCGCAAGAGACCTCAGACCTTTGGCGATCTGGCCGGACAGGATTTTGTGTCGGCCACCTTGCGCGCGTCCATAGCGAGCGGCAGAATAGCGCACGCCTATCTGTTCTCTGGTCCGCGGGGATGTGGCAAGACGAGCACCGCGCGCATTCTTGCCCGATCGCTGAACTGCGAGGGCGGACCAAGCGCGGAGCCGTGTGGCGTCTGCGACTCATGCACATCCATTGCTCGCGGTTCATCGCTCGATGTGATCGAGATTGATGGCGCGTCCAACACCTCTGTCGAAAATGTACGGCAGATCAAGGATGAAGTGCTGTTCCCACCCAACGCTTCCAAGTACAAGATCTATATCATCGATGAGGTGCACATGTTGTCGAACAGCGCCTTCAACGCGTTGCTCAAGACAATAGAAGAGCCACCTCCCTATATAGTATTCATCTTTGCCACCACCGAGCTACACAAGGTTCCCGCTACCATAAAGAGCCGATGCCAGCAGTTCAACTTCAGGCTGATTGCGCTCGATGTTATCATCGACAGATTGCGTGAGGCCGCGACTGACCTGAAGATTCAGGCGGATGACGCCGCCCTGATGTGGATAGCCCGCGAGGCGACAGGCTCTCTGCGGGATGCCTACACGCTTTTTGACCAGGTAGCAGCCTTTTCCGATGGGCAGATCACCGAAGCGAAGATTCGCGACAAGCTGGGCCTTGTTGGTGTCGAGCGCATGGGAACGATACTGACGCTCTGCGCTCTCGGCAACAGACTGGCTGCCCTGGAGTTGCTCGATTCCATCTTGGCATCAGGCGTATCGGTAGAGCAGTTTGCCCAGGACGCGGTGTCATATACGAGGTCACTGCTGTTCCTGGCCAGCGGGGTCAAGAAGGAAAGCCTCCTGGGAGCTCCGAGATCCTCGTTCCCGCAGGAGCTTGTCGCCGCTCTGGACGCCGTACGGCTCGAGCGGATGCTGGCGAGCCTTTTTGACCTGTATCGTGACATGCGCTACAGCGTCAATCCGCGCTGGGAGCTTGAACTCGCTGTCTCGAGGCTCTGCGCCATTCGTGATTACATACCCCAGACTGAGCTGGCCAGAACAATACAGGCGATGAAGGCGGCCCTCGCAGAAGGCCGGGCGCCGGGGGCAATAGCCATCGGTGCTTCTTTGGTTGGTGGCGAAGCAAGGCAACCGCTGGCGGTCGAGAGAAAACCGGAAGCCTCGGCGACAGAGCCTGTTGTGACAGCCGGGACTGGGTCGGGTCCTGTTGTGGTGGAGGAGCATGGCATCGATCTGGTAGCATTGAAAGCCGCGGTGCATGGCTCGATCGGCAAAAGCCGTGTTGTTCTGTCCACCTGTATCGAACGGTCAGGAGCATGGTCGATCGATGGAGACAGACTGGTCATTCCGTGCGCCAATGGCTATGACGCAGGAGCGGTGCTGGCGGATGCGCCACTGCTTGCCAAGAAGGCTCTGGAGATTACCGGAAGACCCCTGCGCGTTGTTCCGCAAGCGGCCGAAACGGCGCCCATACAGGCCTCCCCCCGTAGTGACGATGATGACGCCGAACCCGATGACGGGGAACCAGGGCCGGCCGACCCGGTGGCCATAGTGGAGCGCGTCTTCAGGGGGAAGCGTGTTGGTCAGGTGAAGGCCGCACAACCGCGGGACGATGAATCAGTAATGGGAGTACACGATGGATCTGAATGATGTCATGAAGATGCTCAAGGATCCCGCGGCGTTGCAGCGCCAGGCGATCGAGGCGCAGGCACGGATGGCGGCGATTAGCGTGGTGGGATCCGCCGGCGGTGGCATGGTCAAGCTGACGCTAAGTGGAACGATGGATCTGCTGGCCATAGAGATAGCACCGGAAGTGATAGACCCTAAGGATCCTGGAATGCTGCAGGATCTGATCAAGGCTGCCCACAATGACGCGGCATACAAGATCAAGGATGCCTTGCAGGCCGATGTTGCCAGGAACCTGGGGTCTCTGCCGGGGTTTGGCACATGAAGGCTCTTGAAGAGCTCGTAGGCATTCTTGCCCGGCTTCCCGGAATAGGCAGGAAGAGCGCCTCGAGGATAGCATTCCATATACTGAAGGCCGATGATCAATATGTCGCGCTGCTGACCGAGAAGATCGGCGCGCTCAAGGAGCATGTCAGGTTCTGCTCGATCTGTGGAGCCTATACCGAGGATGACCCCTGTCCCGTCTGCTCTTCGCCAGCGCGGGACAAGACGCTGATATGCGTTGTCGAGCAGGCCCAGGATGTATTGACGATAGAGGCGTCGCGCGAATACCGCGGCGTCTATCACGTGCTGGGAGCGCTGATATCACCGCTCGACGGGGTCGGTCCGGAAGCTCTGAGGCTTGATCGGCTGCTGGCTCGCGTGCATGAGCAAGGGGCTCAGGAAGTTGTGCTGGCTACCAATCCCACGGTGGAAGGCGACACAACGGCCTTGTACGTCAAGAAGGTGCTTGAAGGAACCGGTGTCCGCGTCACGCGGCTGGCGACGGGCATCCCGGTCGGCGGCGATCTGGAGTATGCAGACAGGCTGACGCTCGCCCGCTCGTTCAGGGGACGCGTCGCACTGTAGCGGTTCTGCTCAGGCGCCTATTTTTCGGTAGCAGGCTTCGATGATGTCATCGAGCGATTCCATGGACACGCCGAGTTCGCCGATCCTGGTCTTGTATTCGGATGAGGTCCAATCCATGTACGTGTTGGCATAATTCCGTTCCATGAATTCGTAGACTATGTTCTCCGCGCGGTTTATATCGTCGCCGGGAATCCCGGGCTTGGCCCTATGGTGCATGAGAGCCGTGTGTATGTGCGAGCGGACCGACGCGAGGAACAATTCCTTGTATACATCGTAGGCGCGACCGGAAAGTCGCTTGATCTTGTCGCTGATCGATCCCGTGGGCTGCAGTCGTGGCATAGGGGTCTGCGGCCTGGGCTCCTTGTGGATCGGCGACGGTGACACGGTGGCACGCCTGAGGCGGGGCTTCTCGGCGGGCATCGACGATGGCTCCGCCTGAATCGGCGCGGGCTTTGGGGTCGTTCTCTTTCTGGATCGCGGCTGTCTGGCCTCTTGCTTGGCAACCGTGGGCGAAGGTGCATACAGGTTTGCCTTGAGTCGTCGCCATGCCATCTGCATATACAGATCACCCTGCACGGTATACGAGTACCGCGTTGCCAGCGTCGTGGCGACCATGGTCAGGATATCATCATCGGAGTACTTGCGGTGCCTTCCAGTCTTGATCGCCTTGAAGACATCGTAGTGTCTGGTTTCGTATTTTCTGGAATAGAGCCATATGATGCGCTCGAAGGCCGGGTCATCGATGCGAAGCCAATACTTGTAGCAGTATGCCAGGACGATATCTTCGTCACGGTCGAATCCTTGTGCAATCTCGATTCGGCGCACATCGGCTTGGTCAAATTCGATGCGGGAAAGATCGAAGAAGTTCTTCTTCTGCGTTTCGCGATTTTCTGTTCGCCTTGATTCTTCCGTGGCCAGGCTGGCCGCGATGAAGTCCGCGGGGGTGTCATCATCGACGACGGCCTGGTCGTAGAACTCGCTTAACAGGAATCCGACCCGCTCGGCTTCAAGCTTCCTGTGGTCAAGCATCCTGGCATATTCGGCATAGGACCAAGCCATGGCTCGTGCGGACTCCGTGTCATCGGGCAACAGTCGAGCGATACGCTCCACCGCCTTGAGTACGGCGTAGGTATCACGCATGGGGGTACTTGTCAGAGGAGAGACCAACGCGTCGATATTGTTCCTGATACGGTCGACGATTTCATCGGCGCGTTCCATCAGTATGCCATGCAGAAAATCCCCGAAGGCCGGGGCATGGGTTCTGTATAATTTAAGCAGGATCACCCGCTTGGCGTCATCCGGATATCGTGGACGCAAACGGGTATTGTATATCGCAAGAGCATCGAGCATTCTGCCCGACGCGCGCAACTCGAAGTAGCGTTCAATATCCGGATCTCCGCCGTAGCGTAGATCGGGGAAGACGCGCTCGAGTATCAACTCGCGAACGTCGCGGGGCCGTTCTTCCATAGCCCGGGCATTATACGCGCCGGTACCCCAGCATTCAAGCGGTCGGGAAATCAAGACGAAGCGAAAAAAGGAGGAGCCGCCCCCTCTGAGGGCGGCTCCCGTCACGTCCGCGCGGCGACGGCCTACTGGAGCAGCTGCAAAACTTGCTGTGTCTGCTGGTTGGCCTGGGCGAGCATGGCGTTACCGGCCTGAGCCAAGATCTTGTTCTTGGTGTATTCCACCATCTGGCTGGCCATGTCGACGTCACGTATGCGGCTCTCGGCGGCCTGGAGGTTCTCCGCGCCGATGTCTATGCCGCGTACCGCGTGCTCGAGCCTGTTCTGATAGGCTCCCAGGTCAGCACGTTGCTTGTTGACCTGCTTGAGGGCGGCGTCGAGTGTTCCTATGGACCTGTTGGAGCTGTCTGGACTGCCCAGCGACAGGATTGAATCGTCTCCGACATTCTTGACGCCCAGACCCTTGGCGGTCATCGTGCCGATATAGACACGCTCCCGCTGATCCATGTTGGCGCCGATGTGGAACCACATCGAACCGGTGACGATATTCTCGCCGCCTTCGCGGGCAAAACGACCGGTAAGGACGTTCATGCCGTTGAATTGGGCGTGGCTCGCGATACGATCGATTTCATCGACGAGCTGGGAGACTTCCACCTGAATCTGCATGCGGTCTTCCGAGGTATAGATACCGTTGGACGACTGCACAGCAAGCTCGCGAAGGCGCTGGATGATGTCCTGCGTCTCCTGGAGGTAGCCTTCTGTACTCTGGATGAACGAGATGCCGTTTGCGGCGTTCTTCGAAGCCTGATTCAAGCCACGAATCTGCGAACGCATCTTCTCTGATACCGCGAGTCCCGAAGCATCGTCACCAGCGCGATTGATGCGCATGCCTGACGAAAGCTTCTCCATATTTTTCTCGACGCTACCGTTCGTAACACCGAGAGAGCGATTGGCGAACATCGCAGTGAGGTTGTGATTGATTATCATAACCATATCTCCTTTCCTTAGAAGCAACGGCCTCAAGGCCGTTCCGGCATCCTTGCCGAATTACACGTGACGACTTCTCCGGTACGCTACTCCGGGCCGCGCCCGTGAACGTGAACCGATCAGAACCGGGGAGAAAGGGTGCTCGACGATCGCGCGTTCGGCTTTGCACCCATTCCTCGACGGTCCTACACTAATAGCTATCGGCTTTGGACTTTAAGTCTTTAGTCTTTTTGTGGCGTCTCGAATGTCGCGGACAGCGGCATCCTTGCTGTCGGGATTGCGGTGTGTTACACTGAATTTACGCGACGGATGGATTGTGGAGGATGTGCATGACGGTGCGGGGAATCGTGGATGTGCTGGAGGGTTCGCTGGTAACCGGTGAGCAGCTGCTGGATCTGGACATAGACTCGGCCTGCGGTGCTGACCTCATGAGCGATGTGATGGCTTTCGTCAAGGAGAATGTCGTGCTCCTGACGGGCCTTGTCAATCCTCAGTCCATCCGGACTGCCGACCTGATGGACATCAAGGTGATTGTCTTTGTGCGTGGCAAGTTGTTGCCCGCCGACATGGTGGCGGAGGCGGAAAGCAACGGCATGGCCATCATCACCACGAAGTACTCCATGTTCCTGGCCTGCGGCCGGCTCTACGAGGCCGGGATACGGGCAGGTGGTACGCGCTCCGCCGGCATATGCTGATCGATGTGTGGTTCCAGGAGCTGTTCCCGTACGA
Source organism: bacterium (assembly GCA_035530295.1). GTDB lineage: Bacteria > Spirochaetota > Spirochaetia > Treponematales > UBA12059 > SZUA-370. Next base: position 33,377 of record DATKVB010000007.1, read on the forward strand.
AACTATAGAGCAGTGCATAGCCGCTTTTTATCTTGCGTCTGAATAACTGTTGCAACTTCTTGTCCATCTCCGTCCGCGTGTCGAATCCATAGATCTTCTCTGTCTCCTGGCCATTGCCGACACGCCAGGCAATGGTCAAGGCAAAGCGCGCCGTCAAGAGTGGCTGCCTGTCGTGCATGGTGTAGTAGCGAAGCGAGCCTCTGGCTCCTGGTTTGTACAGCGTCATGATCATCGGTCAAGAATATCGACAGAATTCGGTCCTGGCTCAAGCCCAGGCCACCGTGACTGCAGCTTGTGCAAAACTTGTGGACTCAATGAATAATTTGACAAAATCGTACTTCGCGATTATATTCTATCTCTGCCTCTTTGAGCCTTTCTTTTGAAAAGACATGAAATGCTTTGCGTTTCTTTGATAAGAGCGCAAAGCCGACACTGGGAGTGTTTCACCCTTGAATAAACGGGATTTTCCGCGAATACATTTCTACGATCAGGACTTCGTCGACATCTACGACCGCACGTGGGCATGGATAGCGGATTACTGGACCAATTCCGGTACCGAAAGCGGCATAGGTGGAGGCAAGTTCTTTTTCTATCCGCAGGAGCGCAGGCTGGATCAGCTTGAGCAATCGTTTGCGTCGTTCTTTCTTGTCTACTCAAATCGAATTTACTCGGCTACAAACGGCCTCGACGCGCTCTACTCCAAACAGGAAGAAAACGGGGCAATCCGCTGGATGTACGATATTGATTCGGGCGCTCCGGTGTTCACCAAGGAAAATCCTGAAGGCGTGAGTCTGCCGCTGTTTGCCTGGTCTGAGTACAACATCTACCATAAGGGCGCCAACAAGAAGCGTGTCAAAGAGGTCATGCCCGTCCTGCAACGTTATTACGCCTGGCTCGAGGCTACATTCAAGCGACCCAATGGCCTGTTCGAGGTCCCTGTCGAGGCGACAGGAATGGCCAACTCGCCCCGTGACGGTTCCATCTACCATGTAGACTTCAATGCCGCGATGGCTGTCAACGCGCTTTACATGTCCGCCCTGGGTGATATCCTGAACGACAAGGATATCAGTTTTCAGTACAAGCGCAATTATTTCTCGTTGAAGACCAGAATAAACAACTTCATGTGGAACGCCGATGATGGGTTCTACTACGATGTCGATGCCGGCGAGCGCCAGGTCAGGATCAAGACGATCGGTGGATTCTGGCCCCTGCTTGCGGAGATTCCCAATGAGGAACGCGCCGAGGCGATGATCGCCCATCTGACTAACCCGGCCACCTTTGGCACGGAGAACCCTTTTCCGTCGCTGGCTGTTGACTGTGAGCTGTATGACAAGCGCGGCATGGGCTACAACGGCGCCGTGCTGCCGCAATTTACCTATATGGTCATAAAGGGGCTGGAGAAGTACAACCAGTGGGAGCTTGCGCGTGATTGCGCCATCAGGCATCTGTACTTCACGCTTGACTCGGCGCATCAGAACGGCGAGCATCGCCAGACGCTCTGGGAGGCGTATCAGCCGCAGAATGAGGGCAAGGCGGTCTGGCCGGACAGGCCTGACTGGCCACGGGCCCAGTATCTGGGCTTTGCCGGTCTGGCTACCGTCGCGCTGATGATAGAGAACATCGTCGGGCTTTCTGTGTCGCTGCCACGGAAGACGGTTGACTGGATTATACCGAACCTTGAGATCATGGGCATCGAGAACCTCAGCCTGAAGCGAAATATGGTGACCATACTGTCGAACAAGAGCGGTCGCGGCTGGGAAATTCATATGGAATCAGAGAAGCTGTACTACTTTACGATTCATGTGATAGGCAAGAAGAAGAAGACTCTGCCCATACCTTCAGGCAAGTGTTCGATGCTTATAGACAAGATATAGCATCCGACGCAGCGTCAGAAACAAGGCCGTTTCGGTTGCACCGGAACGGCCTTTCGTTTTCAGTCGGAAGCGCGCACGGCCAGCGAACCCATCATCACAAAGCCGGATATCTCCACCCAACTTCGGGCGCCACCGGTTTTTTGCCTTACCTCCCTGCCGGCCTTGCTGTCGCCCATGAACGCGAACACGTTGAGGTGCACGGGCAGGTCGACAGGCACAATGATTTTGGTGTCGCCCATGAGCGTGAATACCTCTATCCTTATGGGTCCCGTCGGCAGGTCAACGTCGCGGAGGTCGAGCTTTGTCGAGCCCATCACGGTGAAGGACGAGACGCGGTCGCTTGAGAGCCAGTTGCCTGTCATGGTGCGGTCGCTCATGATGCAGGCGGTCATGACCGGAACCGCGCCGACTATTGAATTGTCGATTGCCCGCCCGGAGCTGACTGCACGCCGCTGCGGATTGACTGGGCGTTCCGTCGTTATCGGCACATCGAAAGCGATCCTCTCAAGTTCGTCGATGTTGTTGGCGGCGCTCACGGCCGAGGCGCAGCGTTCGTATTCGTCCATCGTGATGGTGTCCGCCGCGAAGGCGTCGGTCAATCTGTCGATGACGAACTGTCGTTCCGCCTCGAGGCTGTGCCGCTGGCCAGCCGGTTGCTCACCATTGTAAGCTTTCATTGGTTCCTCCCTCGTTGGCATCGTTGCGGACCCTAAACGGCGTCCATCGCCCCCAGCACATCAGGCACGGGAGCATCGATCCATAAAGCATAATATCACCAAAAATGATCCTGCCGGCTATGCTCTTTTTCAAGGAACCGGCCGGAACATGAGCTTTCGCGTTGCCGGAATCTGGGGTATGCTCGATGTTTGACTGTACAAAGGAGGAGAAATCCATGGACAAGGCGACAATCAGAATTCGTATGGGCGCCCACGATGCACACTATGGTGGCGAGCTTGTGGATGGCGCCAAGATGCTGCAGCTGTTTGGAGATGTGGCCACCGAGTTGCTGATTCGGAATGACGGTGACGAGGGGCTGTTTGCCGGATATGAGAAGGTGGAATTTCTGGCGCCGGTGTTCGCGGGAGATTACATCGAGGCTTCGGGCGAGATAATCCACATCGGCAATTCATCCAGGAAGATGACGTTCGAAGCCAGAAAAGTCATAGCCCCGCGCAAGGATATCAATGACTCGGCGGCTGATGTGCTCGCGGAGCCTATCGTTGTCTGCCGCGCTGTGGGAACCTGCGTCGTTCCCAAGGACAAGCAGCGCAAGCGCTGAGAGATGGGGGTGTACCGTGACGTATAATAATTTTATTGTCGAGATGGAGGACGGGGTTGCTCTTGTCAGGATAAATCGGCCGGAGGCGCTCAACGCGCTGACGACGGGGCTTCTTCTGGAGCTGGATACTGTCCTCGATGCGGTGGAATCTTCGGATGCTTCCGTCATGATCGTAACCGGGGAGGGCAAGGCCTTCGTGGCTGGAGCCGATATTGCCGAGATGAAGAACCTTGGCGTGGAAGCGGCCAGAGACTTCGGAGCGCTTGGCTCCAGGATATTCAGGCGCCTCGAGCAGTTCAAGGTACCGGTGATCGCGGCCGTGAACGGCTATGCGCTGGGCGGCGGCTGTGAGCTGGCGATGGCCTGCGATATCCGCATAGCCAGCGACAAGGCAAAGTTTGGTCAGCCCGAGGTTGGTCTGGGCATAATACCAGGTTTCGCAGGAACGCAGAGACTGCCGCGGCTGGTTGGCGTGTCCAAGGCAAAGGAATTGATCTTTACGGGCGAAGTATTGCCTGCCAGTGAAGCCTTGGCGATTGGCTTGGTCTCAAAGGTCGTGGCACCGGAGACGCTGTTGCCAACCTGCAGGGAGCTGGCTGTCAGGATCCGGAAGAATGCTCCGCTGGCAGTGCGGTACGCGAAGGCCGCCATCGATGGCGGGCTCGATTCGACAGTGGAGACTGGCATGGCGCTGGAGCGGGATCTGTTCGGGCTCTGCTTCGCAACCTCCGACCAGCAGGAAGGCATGGCTGCCCTCCTCGAGAAGCGTGCGCCAATCTTTTCGGGCAAGTAATCTCAAGAGTTCTATCACGGGAAGGAGTGTCTATGAAGGTTATGGTACTTGGTGCCGGCACGATGGGCTCCGGCATAGCTCAGGCGTTTGCGCAATCCGGGTATGATGTAATCGTTCGCGATATCGAGCAGGCCTTTGTTGAAAAGGGATTGACTACCATCTCAAAGAGTCTTGATCGTGTCGTCTCCAAGGGAGGAATGACCGACGCAGAACGTTCCGCGGCACTATCCAGGATCACTGGCACAACCGATGTCGGACTGGCCGCTGGCGTGGATCTGGTCGTCGAGGCGGCCGTCGAGAATATGGCAATCAAGAAGAAGGTGTTTGCCGAGCTGGATGGGATCTGTAAATCCGAAGCCATCCTCGCCACCAATACATCGTCGCTGTCGATCACCGAGATCGCCGCGGCAACCAAGCGCCCCGACAAGGTGATAGGCATGCACTTCTTCAATCCGGTGCCGATGATGAAACTGGTCGAGGTGATCAAGGGTCTGGCGACATCTGATGAGACCAGGAAGACCATAGTCGACCTGTGTGGAACGCTCGGAAAGAGCGCCGTCGAGGTCAATGAGGCTCCGGGCTTCGTCGTCAACCGGATACTGATACCGATGATCAATGAGGCGATAGGGATTCTGGCCGATGGCGTGGCCAGCGCAGAAGACATCGACAACGCGATGAAGCTCGGTGCCAATCACCCGATCGGGCCGCTGGCACTCGCGGATCTAATCGGCAACGATGTCAACCTTGCGATCATGGAAGTGCTGTATACCGAATTCGGTGATTCCAAGTACCGACCGCATCCGCTGTTGCGCAAGATGGTCCGTGCCGGACTCCTTGGCAGGAAGTCAGGCAAGGGATTTTTCGACTATTCGAAGTAGCAAGGTAGCGGCCGGCCCCTGGCCCATTGGGGTCGGCTCTATCTCCAGACCGCCCAGACGAAGAGACTTGAGGCAAGCGTCGTCAGTATGGTGAACGGGCCCGCTACCCTGAGCCAGTCGCCGAACTTGATGACGGTGCCACGCTTCTTGAGCATGCCCACCGCGACCACGTTGGCCGAGGCGCCGAATGGCGTCAGGTTGCCGCCCAGGCAAGAACCGATCAGAAGGCCGAACATGTAGAGCTCCGGCTTGAGTCCGAGGCCGGCAGCCAATTGCGCCGCCACCGGAAGCATCACGATGATGTAGGGCACGTTGTCTATGAACCCTGACAGAATCACCGAGACCGCGATGATGACGATGTATCCCGCCGCAACGCTGTTGCCTATCACCTGGGCAAGTGCACGCGACAGGTCCTCCAGGAGACCTGTTTCCGCGATAGCGCCTACAACGACGAATATGCCGATCAGAAACAATATGGTCTCCCAGTCCAGGCCCTTGATCAGGCGCAAGGCCTCGGCGTGTGGTTCCTTCATGACCAGGCGATACCAGAGCATCCCGATCACGCCCAGCGCGAAGACATACCCGCCGGACAGTATGGAGAAACCCTCGAACATGAACGATATCGTGGCGAGTCCAAGTACCAGCGCGATGAGCAACACGGTGGGGAACCAGGTTTTTACACGTTCCTCGGGCAGGTCTATCGCGGTCCGCTCCATCTTGCGATAGAAGAAGTAGAAGAATGCCGCGCCGACAATCATGCCGATCTGCACCGCAAAGAAGACCGAAAGCCTGCCATCCTTGAAGAAGAAATCGTTGAACGAATAGCCTGCAAAGCCGGCGAATATCATCGATGGCGGGTCTCCAACCAGTGTCGCGGTGCCCTGGAGATTGGACATCACGGCAAGGCCCATCATGAAGTAGCGGGCATCCACCTTCATCTTGTCGCTCAGGGCAAGCGCTATGGGCGCCATCACCAGCACCGTAGCCACATTCTCAACGAAGGCGGACAACAGGCCTGTCATGATCAGGATGAACACCACGGCCCAGCCCAGGTTCGGAGCCTTGTCCACGATATGGTCAGCGAGGTGCGATGGTACGCGCGAATAGATGAAGAGGTCTGCTATGACCAGGCTGCCGACATAGATGAGCAGGACATTCCAGTTGATCAGTGTGCCAAAGACCATGGCCGGAGACACGACCCCAAGCGCGGTGATGACGGCCGCTGTCGCGAGCGTGAACCAGGCTTTCTTGTGCGGAAAGGCCATGACCAAGCAATACATGACGACCGCTAGTCCCAAAACTATGAATTTCATCTGTCAAGAATATGCGCGTGCGGGAACGCAGGTCAAGTGGAACGGGAGAATCGAGCATCGCACCTTGCCTTCGGCCGGAATCAATCCGTACACTACAAGCCATGAACATATCATTGGAGTCAATTGAAGCCCGGCGATCGGTACGATCGTTTTCCGGCGCGAGTCTCGGTGGTTCTGACCGCAAGAGCCTGGAGACAGCGATCGCGCATGCTGGTCCATGTCCCTTTGGCAATGCACCGCGTTTCAAGATAGTAGAGCCCGGCTCGCGCGAGGAATCGGCCTCGGGCAAGATTGGAACCTATGGCATCATTCAGAATGCCACGAGTTTTATAGTGGGAGCGATTGCGCCAGGGCTATACGCGTTTGCCGATTATGGCTATGCGCTGGAAGGCATAGCGCTCTGGGCGGTTGGAGCCGGGCTGGGAACCTGCTGGCTCGGCGGAACCTTTGATCGCTCGGGTGTGGCGAAGTCGATGAACCTTGGGTCTGGCGAGGTTGTGCCCGCGATCATGCCCATCGGCGAGCCTGCCGAGCGACGCTCTTTTATCGATACCACGATGCGCGTGCTCGCCGGCTCCGGAAACAGAAAGCCCTGGAGCACTCTGTTCTTCGATGGATCATTCGAATTGCCACTTGTCGAAGCGGAAGCAGGCCCGTGGGCGCGAGTGCTCGAGGCTGTTCGCCTTGGTCCATCGGCGTCGAACAAGCAGCCGTGGCGTATCGTGCGTACCGGGTCGGCGGGTTCTGTGGAGTTCCACCTGTTCATGGATGAGGATCGACTGTACAACAACGCCATGAGCGGCATACGAATCCAGGAGATAGACATAGGCATCGCGATGCGGCACTTCGAGGCTGCCGCCCTGGCTCTGGGCTTGCCTGGCTCATGGAACAGGCTGCAGACCGCGCCAGTCTCCTATGACACGCCGCTGCTTTACTATTGCAGCTGGTCGGTTTGACGGTAACGGAATGGCGCTGGAACACAAATTTGCCGGCGCCGGAGGCCCTCGCTATATTCAAGCCATGCGGAACGGAACTTGATCCGCACCATCACCGATATCGACAAGGAGCACTACCATGCTTTCAAAGAAGATTGTAGACAGGATTAACCTTCAGATCAACCGCGAGATGTTCTCCGCGTACCTGTATATGGCCATGTCGGCCAGGCTGAGCGAGCAGGGATACAAAGGTGTCGCCACCTGGATGATGACCCAGTATCACGAAGAGATGTTCCACGCGATGAAGCTGTATTCATATCTGCTGGAAAATGCCGCAACGCCCAAGATGGAAAAGATCGAGGCGCCCGAGGTAAAGGCCAAGACCATCAAGGAGCTATTCGAGGCCACACTCGAGCACGAGAAGTTCATTACCGCGTCGATACGCGAGCTTCTTGAACTGGCTCTGGCCGAGAAGGATTATGCCACCGAGGGTCTGGTCCGCTGGTATGTAGGTGAGCAGGTAGAGGAAGAGAAGAACGCGATGGACATACTGCAGACCATTGACCTGATGGGCGATGGCAAGCAAGGATTGTTCATGCTGAACATCGAGCTTGGCAAGCGCAAGCCATCGATCGCCCTTGACTTTACCGGTCTGCTCTGAGACCCTGTGACCGAGCGAAGATGATAGACAGCCGCTCCGGCAGGGGCGGCTGTTTTCGATAGCGATGGAGGCCGACCGATGTGCGATACGTTCTATCTGCCAACACCAGAGGTTCGATTCCTGGGCAAGAATTCGGACAGAAACGCCGCCGAAGCACAGTCGCTCCGAATCGTACCGAATCGCGCTCCCGGCGACTCCGTTCGCATCGGCAGCCGCACCCTCGACCTGCGCGACGCTGGCCACTCGCTGGCCATATCGTGCCCTACGTGGATGGCTGGCGCGGAGATGGGCGTCAACGGGGCCGGCGTCGCGATTGGCAACGAGGCGGTATTCAGCCGCTTCAAAGCGGCGCCGGATGGCATACTTGGAATGGAGTTCCTGCGGGCCGCCCTGATGTCTGCCTCGAGCGCGGAGGAGGCTTTGGCCTGCCTGGTCGATCTGACCGAACGTTATGACCAGGGCGGCAATGGCGCGTACAAGGGCAAGCTCATCTACAACAATACATACCTTATTGCCGGTCCCGATGGCGCCTATGTACTTGAGACAGCGGGCAAGCGCTGGGCCTGGAAGCGTGCCGAAGGGCCTGCGGCGATATCCAATGCCTATTCGCTGACCGACGACTACAAGCGCGTCGACGCGGCAACCCGCAAGGCGATAGCGGTCGTCAATGAACGGATGGCCTGTCTCGACGAGGCGGACGCGGGGCGTATTTCTGACAAGGGTTCCTGGAAAGACTATGTGCAGGAGCGATTCTACTCCAGGTTCAGCGCAGGCGAAACCCGCAGGCGCGCGGTAGCCGCGCTGCTCGAGCCCGCGGCCGAGGCGGGCAGTCGAGCCGCGGCGCTGGAGGTGCTCAGGGCCCACGCCGTATCCGACCCTCGGCTGCCCGGTAGGCTCAGGAACGTCTGCAGCCATGACGGCGACATCATGGGCAATCCCACTACCGCCTCCATGCTGCTCGAGTACCCCGCTGCCTCGGCGCGGCATGGCGGCAAGGCTGTGCTCTGGTTTACCGGAGCCTCGTATGCCTGCGCCAACCTGTTCAAGCCAATCCTGCTGTCTGGTGGCACCTTTATCCCGCTGTGGACCGCTTATGACTACGCCGAGGGCTCCGAGGGTGGAAAGGCGTATTGGATCGCGCGCCGCGCGGCAACCAGGCGCGTATGGCGCAACCCGCGGGCGGCCGAAGAGCTATCGGCCGAGCTTGTAGAAGCCCAGCAGACAATTTTCGACCTGGTTGATGCAGTCCCTGCAGCAGCATCGAAGGCTCTGATCGCCGACGCCATGGCCCAAATCGATTCGGTCGTTTCATCATGGGACTCCAGGACCATATAGTCGCGCTTGGACTCGATTTCAGCCACGTTCGATCGAGTCGCAGCCATTGAATGCGGCAAACGCCGATAGCTCTCCCTCGAATGCCTCCTGAAAGCCGGATGGAGGGTCGACGGGCAGGCTGGAGTGTTTGATGATGAGGACGCCGGCTTTCCTGTCAGCCTTGCAGTCGACCAGGCCTACCGGCTTGCCGTGCCACAGCACCGGCAGCGCAAAGTAGCCAAAGCGGCGCTTGGTCTCAGGCACATAGCATTCAAGTGTGTACTGGAAATCCAGGATTCGCGCAGCGCGTTTGCGGTCTATGATGTAGGTGTCGAATGGAGAAATGATGCGCACCGGACGGGTCTCGGTCTGATCCAGGTCAGCCGACGCGAGACCAAGGGCTTCCGAATCTATCCAGAAACGACGCCTATCCTCGCCAGCAATGCTCGCCGTGGACAGGAATCCGGCCTCCACCGCCCTTTCGATGGCTGGCCTAATTCCGTCCAACCCGTCCTTGCGCATGTAGGCAACGTCAGCCTCTGCAAACACGCCGTGTGCCAGGGCCGCACGCCGCACATACCAGTCCGCCTGCTCGTCATTGGTCGGGAAACGGGTGTCCAATCCCGGAGGCAGCACCCGTTCTGCAATATCATACAGCTTCTGGAATCCAGGCCTCGAGACGACCAGCAGAACCCCGGCCATGAACAGATACTCCAGCGCTGCCTTGGCCGGTTTCCAGTCCCACCATGGACCACGCGGGCCATCGCCCCCGAAATCGCTTGACTTGAGCGGGCCTTCCGCCCGGATACGCTCGAGTACTGCCGCGACCACCGTCGGGTCGGTCGGGAACCACTGGTGCCCGGTTTCGGCAACACGCTTCATTCTGGGCAGGCAGTAGCGGTAGTCATCGATTGGAAGATATGCCGCGGCATGCGCCCAGTATTCAAAGGCGCGGCGGGGCACGGTTTCCAGGAGCGGCAGAATCTCCGGCCGATAGGCTCTATCGCGGCTCCAGAACGCGTGATGATGAGCCCGCTCAACAACCGATATCGTGTCTATCTGCACATGGCCGATGCGACCAAGGTGAGCGGCGGCGGTATCGATCGGGCTGGTTGCGGCATCCATCGCGGCTCCGCGTTCGGCACCGGAGCGGTACTGGCAACCATAGGCGACGCGTATCGCTTCATCCTGGCTCAATGATACGGCCGCGCCTTGATGGGCCGTCTTCATAATCTATCTGGACTTCGCGATGAGGCGACAGCGGCGGTGAAGATTTCGGCATCGCCAGGCGAGAAGAACACCAGCCAGACCGCCAGAGGAAGCGCGTTGGACATGAGCCACGCGGTGATCGTGTCGAAGGCGATGATGGCCGCAGCCTGTTTTGGATAGCCGTATACTCCCGTGGATATGGCTGGAAAGGCTACGCGGTGCCAACCATGCTCGCTTGCGACCGAGAGTGATTCGCGGTAGGCTGAGGCGAGTAGAGCAGACTCGGCACGCGTCGTGTCGCTTGATCCACCGCTCCATACAGGGCCAACGGTGTGGATGATGCCTTTGACCGAGAGGCTGCCAGCGCCGGTGCCAACGGCCTTGCCCGTTGGCAGACCATCCCGCAAGGATGTGGCCCTGAGCGCCTGACACTCGGCCAGCAACCCGGGGCCGGCTGCCCGGTGGATAGCTCCATCGACGCCTCCACCACCAAGCAGCGTGGAATTGGCGGCATTGACTATCGCGTCACCATCGAAGTGCGTGATGTCGCCCACCGCGATCACGAGGCGCCCTAGATGATACGTATGTACCGTTTCCATACCGTCCAGTATAGCACGGTGCACGTTCCCGGACATGCTGGCATCCCGGGCAGAAGTGCTGTATCGTCAGGGTAGGAGCCGAAAGGATGGTGCCGTGCACTGGGATGGGACAGGTCTGCCGTTCATAGAACCCGGAGATGACTTTGGCGAATGCGCGACGGTGCTCGCGGATTCGTATGTGGATGAGTTTACCCTGTTTCCACGAATCGAACCGGATTCGATCGAGGCAGCGGCTATCGCCGGCTTCATGCCGATGGCAGCGCGGGTAGAGACGCCGCTTGGGCCACTGGCTATCCTCATTCCCAAGCTGCATCTCAGGCGCTGTCTACTCGATCCCCGGCTGACCCACATTACCAGAACGGCTCGCCGCGAATCATCCCGGTATGCCTTTGGCATGAATACCGCCTTCCATGAAGTGACGGATGCTTGCCTGGAGGTCCACGGTGATGAATGGCTTTTGCCCGAGCTGGTCGACGCCTTCTGCCGCCTGCATGGAGAACGCGCGTCGCGTCGCGTCGCCTTTCTTTCCGCGGAACTGTGGCGTGGCGATGGCGCAGACCGGGCTCTTGTCGCGGGCGAGATAGGCTACCTTGTCGGCAGCTCGTACGCGAGCCTCTCTGGCTTCTCACGCGTATCAGGCGCGGGCACGGTGCAGCTGGCCGCGCTCGGGTCACTGTTGGCTGCGAAGGGCATTCGGGTTTGGGATCTTGGCATGCCGATGGAATACAAGCTGTCCTTGGGCGGCCGCGAGTTGGCGCGGTCCAGATTCCTGCCACTCCTGAGGCGAGCATACACGGCCAGCGCCGATCCGGCACGTGCCGCGCTGGTGCCTGCCTCGATGCCCGTCAATGCCAGGGGCGTCATCGATAGCTAGAAAGCCAGCCCGGTCTTGCCGCCCATGCGGCGCGCGACACTCTCCGCACAGGATTTCTGCTGATACATGCGGCGGTCCGCCGTCGCCAGCATCTCTTCGAGGTCGGGATGCACGGGCCCGGATGATCCTGTCGATCCTATGCTGGCGGACAGCGTCACAAGGTACGATCCGCTGGTGAATGTCGCCGAGCCGATGACAGCCCGGATCTTCTCCGCCGCTGTCGCCGCGCCGGCCTCGTCGCATTCCGGGAACACGAACGCGAACTCGTCGCCCCCAATCCGGCAGACGGCGTCACAGGAGCGCAATGTGTCGGCGCACAGCCGGGCCGCGAGTCGCAATGCTTCGTCACCCGCATGGTGGCCAAGGCGGTCATTGATATCCTTGAACTTGTTCATGTCCATGATGGCAAAGCCTATCGGCCTGGCATGGCGTCTGGCGCGCTCGAGTTCCACCGCGGCCAGTTCAAAGAAGCGCCTGCGGTTGGGCAGACCCGTCAGCTCATCGGTCGAGGCGAGCTCTTCGAGTCTGTCCTGCAGGTACTTGCTTTCTGTAATGTCTATCAAAGTATAGACTTGGCCAATCAGCCGCCCGTTTCTGCCGGTGATCTCCGATCGTCTTATCTCCAGAAAGCGGTTGGTTCCATCGTCACGGCTGATCGTCAGTACCGGGTTCGATGCCGTGGCTTCGGATGCCGTGCGGAATTCCGGATGGGCTGATAGTATTGCCTGCAATGTGTCGCCGCCCGTATCAATCGCCAGCGCTGGAAAAAGCTCCCGTGCCGCGGCATTGCTGTCGATCACGGCACCATTTTCGGCGACGACAAAGGCGGCGTCGCGCATCTGCTCGAATACCAGGTCGCGCGCGAGCGGGTGAATGTTGAATAGATGATGCTTGAAGAAACTGGCCGAGCTAAGCGCCACAGAGAAGGCAAACGCGATTGGAGCCGCGTCGATGCCCGCCGGCGTCCACCCGGCCAGATAGATTATGTTTCCGGCTATGGGTATCGCGAAGGCCGCGAGCAGGTAGGCGGCCTGAACCTTGCGCTCGGTCCTGTCGCCCAGGAAGGTCCGGATGAATTCGAGCAGTCCATAGCCGAATATCGCATAGATGTACAGCAGGTTGACCCAGTACCATGGCCCCTTTGAGAAGCCCAGTATCGAGAGCCCCGAGACTCGGCTGATGTGTGGCGCGATGTAGAGCCACTCGTGGTGGCTGACCGTCAGCGCGAGGACCGATGTAATAGACGGTATCAGCGTGACGAGGGCAATGAACCACGGTGATGGCCGTTCCGAGCCGACAAAGTCGCGGATCACGAAGAACATCGTGACAGCGATGCCGCTTATGCCAAGGTACTCGAAGCCGATGCAGAAGAGCACCCCCTGCAGCGTCGGTTGCAGTATCTCGGCGGCGTAGAACGCGGTATAGAACGCTGCCGAAAAGCATAGTGTTCCAAGCGCGTAGAATCGCTGCTTTGTTCTGGCGCGCACGAAGGCGGCGACTCCCAGAAAGAGACACAGGATTACTGAAGCGGCGAGCGCCGCGAGGATCGCCGATTTCATCGATGACCACGCCTTCTTTGCATCAATCCAGCATACGACCACCGGACCCGCAACGCAAGGGTCGCGCTCAGAACCGGTATGTGAACCTGCCGCTGATGGAGCTTGTCCCGGAATTGGAGAACTCGGCCTTTCTGAATCCATACAGCACGGCCTGGTCTATGTCCCCATAGCCTGAACTCTCCTCGAGGTGGACGTCCTCCAGCGTCGGCTTGCCGCTTGGCCCCGGAGCCGAGACCTTGAATAGAATGCCTATCGCGCGCAGATGCTTGCCATTCTTGTAATCAGCCGTCTTGACGTCGTAGCCCGCATCCTCCAGCATCGTCCACAGCTCCGGTCTCGCATCAAATTCAGGCTGCCTGAGACGCTTGAGTTGCCAGGTACCATCGGACTTCTGCTCGTAATGAGTCTCGAAAACGGCTCGGCGCTTGTCGGCGGTTCCCGGAAGGCCGGCCAGGTCCGGTATGGCAACATACAAGGATGCCGGCAGTTCGAACGGCACCGGCAGGTAGAGCCAGATCGGCACGTACAGGCTGCGCCCGACGATGCCGGAGCCCGAATTAATGGTCATGTCGTAGGAGTTGCCACTCTCCGAGCCTTTGAGCACCACTGTCGGAGGAGCCGGTTGCGGGATGGCTATCGGTGTCGTCGGCTGCTGTGCCGTCGGTGCGGCTGGTTGCGTCGGCTTGCTTGACAGCGTCGGCTTCTCGGCCGGTTTGGGCACAGGCGTGGGAGCCGCCGCGGCCGCCGCTTGTGGTGTTGGCTGGACTACCGGCTGAGGTGCCTGGGCTGCAGTGGTAGCCGACTGTGGCTCCGCGACAGGCTTGGCGACTTCCGCACCGGTCGGCGAACCGAGCCTGACTATCACAGGTCCCGAATAATCAGAGATTTCCTTGATGCTCAGCGCGGAGAACAGCATCAGCACCAGCATGACGACCAGGTATATCCCGAGCGCCGCGGACCAGGAGATTGCCTGGCGCTTGCGTTGCCGGGAGCGTATCCATTCGTCGCGCGTGGTCGTCATGGTACTTCCTTGCCGGCCTGCGGAGGTCGCGTGGACAGCCCCACCGAGTCGATGCCGTTTCTCCTGAGCGCGTCGAGCAGCGTCACGACCAGTTGATACGGCGCTTCGGCTCCTGCCTCAAGCACGGCCTGGACATCGGCTATCGAGCGCCCTTCCAGCTCCGACTTGATCACCGCTTCGGCTCCGGCAGCCGTCGTCCTGGTCTTGTTGACGTAGACCTCGTCGTCTGACACGGCGACGACGGACAGTTCGGTTATCGTGATGGCGGTCGCGGTGCCAGAATCCGGGAGCCTCAGCTGGATGCCTGGCGCTGTCTTGAAGGTGCTTGAAATCATGAAGAAGATGACCAGCTGGAACACGACGTCGATAAGCGGTGTCAGATCGACATTGATGTGTGGCTTGAGCCTTCGTTCTATGGTCATGCGTCGGTACCCGAGGAGCGGCGCTTGCCGGCGTTGATCATCAGGATGAGCGCCGTTACCTGATTCTCCATCTTGAGGAGTATAAGGTTAACCTTGTTTACGAGGAAATTGTAGAATATGACGGCGGGCACCGCCACGACTATGCCTCCGACAGTTGTTATCAACGCTTCCGATACGCCTTTGGCCAGTATTGAAGGATCCGCCACCGAACCGAATCTGCCAAGAACGCCAAAGGCCTTCATGGTTCCGGTCACCGTACCCAGCAGCCCCAGAAGTGGCGCGATGTGCGCTATGGTACCGAGCGCGGAGACATTGCGTTCAAGCCTCGGCACTTCCTGCGCGGCGGCATCTTTCAGCACTTCTTTCTGGGCGCTCTCCGGGTAGGATCGATACTCGATGCCCACCTTGATCAGTGCGGACAGCGGCGACTCATTGTTGTCACAGATGGACAGGGCTTCCTCGTAATGGCCCTTCTCAACGGAAGCCTTGACCCGCTGGAAGAGCTTGTCCTCATCCACCTTGATGCTTCTGAAATACAGGAACCGCTCGATTACTATTGCGAGTCCCACCAACGACAAGGCCATGATAACCCAAAGGACTGGCCCACCCTTAACGACAAAATCAAGCATGCATACCTCCAGATAAGCCTTCTACTCCATACTAACGCGTATGAAAACGTCCGTGAAGGGAAAAGACGCGAATTCCGCAAAAAAACCCGGCATGGGCCGGGTCATCCTCGTCGCGATCACGAACTCAACCATGCTCCTTGTATGCGCGGGCAAGCGCCGCGACATCCAGGATCAGGGCAACGCCTCCATCTGCGAGCACCGCGGCCCCGGAGACTCCAACAGCGTATCTGGCAATCTCGCCGATGGGCTTGATAACGGTCTGGTACCCGCCCAGCACCTGATCAAAGCCTATGGCCAGCCTTGAGTCAAAGACGCTTACTATCACCACCTCCTCGCGGTCGGGTGGTGTCTCATCTTCGCCAAACAGGTCGCGTGAAGAGACATAGGGTATGAACTCCTTGCCGCGCTGTATCAGGCGCTCCGGATCCTTCTGCCGCACGCGCTCGAAGCACGAATCAACCGACGAGAGTGGAATGACGAACATGCGGGTACCCGAGCGCACCAGGAAGCCGTCTATGATCGCCAGCGTCAGCGGGATGTCCAGGCTGAACTCGGTGCCCTTGCCCAATTGCGACTTCACGGTTATCGCGCCGCCAAGCTGGTCTATGGCGGTCTTGACGACATCGAGGCCAACACCCCTGCCTGAAACGCTGGACACAACATCTGCCGTCGAAAAGCCCGGCTTGAATATCAGCATATCAATCTCGTCGTCCGAGGGCCGCGAGTCAGCAGGGACTATGCCGCGATCGATCGCCTTCTTGAGGATTTTGTCACGGTTCAGGCCATGGCCATCGTCGCTGACAGAGATGCGTACGAAGGCTCCGGCGTGCTGCGCCTTGAGCGTGATGGTACCGCATCGGGGCTTGCCATCGCGCTCGCGGTCGGCTGCTGATTCCAGCCCGTGATCGGCGGCATTCCTGACAAGGTGTACCAGGGGATCGTTGAGTACCTCGATAACTGACTTGTCTATCTCGGTGTCTCCGCCTTCCAGCCGCAGTTCCATCTCCCTGCCGAGATTCTTGGAAAGATCCCTGACGAGCCGCTTGAACTTGGCAAACAGGGAGTCCACCGGAATAAGCCTGAGCTCCATCGAAGTAGCGCGCAGTTCGCCGGCGAGTCGCTTAACATAGTCGCTGATGCCGTGAAGGTGGCGGTCGTTCGAATCCTTGACAGTTTGCGACAGTTGGGCCTGGACAGTGACCAGTTCGCCGACCAGATTCAGGAGGCCATCCAGTTTGTCTGATCTAATACGAATTGTCTTGCGCTCTGACTCTTCTCGGGCAGCCTGCACTATGGTCCTGGCGTGCTGTTGTTCAAACAAGGCATCTTCGACGACCGCGGGTGGGGTGCCCAGGTCGTTGATCAGGATTTCGCCGATGGGCCGCTGCCGGGACAGGGCTGCCTCTATCGACGCACCAGGCAACTGGCGCCTGGACAGAATGTCTCCCAGTCGCCTGACCTCATCTCCTTCCAGAATCTCGTCCTGGCTTATTTCATCGATGGTGACGCCGGAAGTGCCTTCTTCGAAAATGAATATGTCCTTTACCGTTCCCGCGGGCATCGATGTCGTCAGCAACACATCCCACGACAGATAGCATGCCTCAGGGTCAAGCTCGGAAAGCGGAGGCACAGAGGCACATTCGCACCGCACACTCGCCTCGCCAAGGTCGCGTAGCTCCCTGATGAGCGACTCGGGTTTGACGCCACGGCGATAGGCATCGGCTGATGGTTTGTACCTGATCCTGAACGTGCGGAAGTCTGGCGAGGGGAATGTCTCTATGCTCTTGGGTATTGTGATGATGGGGCGCTCGGCCTCTGGAAGGCGGCTCTTGCCGGCGAGTGCCGCGAGTGTCGCCACGAGGTCTTCCTGCTCTTCCGTCGAGGCCGTCTCGGGAGCGTCGAGCAGTGCTCGTATGTGATCACGAGAGCGCAGGACAGCGTCGGCCAGCTCCGGAGTCGATGGCATGGACGATGACCTGAAATGATCAAGAGCCGCCTCCACCTCATGTGCGAAGCTGCCAACCGCCTCGAATCCGAACATTGACGCCGAACCCTTGATCGAATGCAAAGCCCTGAAGGCCGCGTTCATCGCCTCGACATCGGTCGGATTTTTCTCCAGGTTCAGCAGCTGGTCTTCCAGCCCATCCAGGAGCTCGTGCGCTTCGTCCAGGAATGTCTCTATGAGCTTGTCATTCATGCCGCGCCTCCATGCATACCTGGTTTCGCCACGCTTCTTGTAACGGTGCAGGAGGAGCCCGCATCGCTGCTTGTCAGCGCATGCAGAAAGGCTCCTTCATCCTTGCCCTTGAGGCTCATTTGTATTCCCCGGCTGACCGCCTCGTTCCGCAGCGCGACGAGCAACTGCGCCAGGGATGAGTCGGCATGCTGCACCTGACTCGCGTCCATGATGATGCTCGAGCCAGGCGTTGCTCGTTTCAGGGCCGCGAGGCATTCCACACGGATAGCCGCCATGGTGGACACCGAAGCATGCTGGGGCAGGGTAATGATGGTATCAGGCACGGTAGGCCTCCTGCGAATTGCCAAACAGCGTGTCTTTTGAGGCCAATTCCTGCAGGTTGATGATCGAGTGCCTGATGGATCCGACGAAGCAGAAGCCCTCGAAGAACCTGGACGCATCTGCCGGCAGGAAATTTGGAACAGGCGAGACATCCGCATCTTCCAGGTTGATGACCTTGCCTATCCTGTCCGCCTGAATCCCGATAAATGGCAGCAATGTTCCATTGTCCACTTCGAATATCACGATGCCACCCTCTTCGCCATCCTCGACGGCTATGGTTTCCGTGGTCGCGTCGTCAACCTTGGTGCGACGCAATGTCTCCCGGGGATCAAAGACCGGTACGACATTGCCTCGAACGTTGGTAAGGCCGGTCACGAGGCTGGAGCCGCTGGGCAAAGGCGTTATCGACTGCGGATCGAGCACCGAATTGACATATTCGACGCGGACTCCGTACCGGCGATCATCAAGCTCAAACGTCAGGTACTGGCGCATAGACACCTCCGGTCCTCAATATTCAATAAATTCATCATCATCGCTCGCACCGTCACGCTTGGCATCACGTATCGTGATGCCCGTTGCCGGCTTCTTGACCGTAACCCCGGTGCTACTGACGGTAGTCCTGGTTGGCGTGGGCTTGGGAGCCGCCGATGGCGCGCGCGCGACTCTTGGCGCTTGCGCTTCATGGCGGGCCTCAAGCTTGAAGAACGCGACCGCCTGCTTGAGCTTGTCGGCCTGGGCGGCCAGCTCTTCAGTGGTACCGGCGACCATAGCCGCCTGCCCCGCAATCTCCTCGCTGGTCGCGCTGAACTCCTCGGATATCGAAGCGTTCTGCTGTATCACCGTATCCAGTTGCGCTATCGCCTTGTTGATCTGCTGAGCACCGGTGTCCTGCTCACGGCTGGCCAGGCTTATCTCCTGCACCAGCTCCGCCGTCTTCTGGATGTCAGGCACCATGCTCTGCAGCATGGCACCTGCCTTCTCCGCCACGTCGACGCTCTGCTTTGACAGCGCCGATATCTCGCCTGCCGCTATCTTGCTGCGCTCAGCCAGTTTGCCCACCTCGCTGGCGACCACCGCGAATCCCTTGCCGTGCTCCCCGGCACGCGCCGCC
>DATKVB010000008.1:0-129132 GCA_035530295.1 bacterium
CCAATCAATAACCATATTGAGCTTTTCCAAGGGATCACCCAGTTGGCTTAGTTCCTTCAATCGATCATTTTCATCAAAGAATCCACGCTGCTTCATGGCAGCTATTATAACATTTTTCTTTCCGAGTTTTTAGAGGTCCCCTAATGTTATCCTGCACTTGGTGGTCGGATTCGGCGCCGTAGCCGGTGGGATGGCCGCCATTCTCAATCCCGAGGCTCCAATGGGCATGTCAGTGAGTTCCATCCCCCAATTTCCGTTCCAATCATTCCTGGTTCCCGGCATCATCCTGTTTGGGCTCATAGGCCTCGGCAATATTGCCGCGACGGCGCCGCTGTTCCTCAAGCGCCGCTGGGCGGGGGATTCCAGCGGAGCCATGGGCAGCGCGCTGATGATCTGGATAGTCGTTCAATGCGTCATGCTCGGAACGGTTGTCGGACTTCATGTTATCTTCTTCGTGATCGGAGCGGTCCAGGGATGCCTCGCGCTGGCCATGACAATGATCGAGGGTGTCTGGCCTGGTACGTGGGCCATGGTAGTCCTGAATAGGATGCGCAAAACCGCAGGATGAATCGCAAGGAAAGCGTGCTGGTGCCTGGCACCAGCGGCATCGAGTCGAGCGCGCCCAGGAGCAGTTGATGAGAATGGAGCGCGCCATTTTGCCAGCTGAATCCTGGAATAGATGGAAATATCTTGTGCTCTACAGGTTCCCCAACCCCAGGTCTCCATGGATCTTATACATGGAGCCATCGTGCTCGACGGTCAGCTTGCGGTTGGGAAAGTATTCCGGCAGATAGTCGAGCAGCAGGTCGCGTACACGTGTTTCGATCTCGTCCCGGACATGGGCAGGTACTCCTTCGTCCGTAGCGAGGATCACCTCGACCAGGTAGCCCCTGCCCAATGTGCTGCCGTAACCGGGTGTGAAGAAGGTGCCGATGTTGAAGAGGCCGTTCGACTCCGGATTGGCCGTCTTGCCTTGCTCTGGCCTGTTACGCCTCAATTTCCAGGTTCCCCCATACTGGTCTTCGAGCTCGGCATCGATGCGGTCGAACATAGCTTTCATTGTATCGTCGAATTCATGGGTCCGCGGATGGTACATAATAATTCCAATCATACCGCCCGGAAGTGGAACCTGCCAATTGTGATGGTACTGATCTGCGGCCCGGTATTCCTGGAGTACTTGCATATTCTGAAATCAGCCTTGTTGCGGCATTCCCCACCATGCTCGCAACTGATCGGATCGAGCAACGTGCCGAATGATTAGCTTGGGAGTCTCCAACATTCATATCAAGACTCCGGACTATACCTTGTGTGGTCATCCCGCTAAAATGTGCACATGTTGCATGCCTTCGGGAGTGTCTTCTCAGTCATCATCATGATCGGTATAGGCCTCGTACTGTCGAAACGCGGCTGGTTTGATGCCAACGCCGGATCGATGATATCCAGGATTGTAATAACGATATCGCTGCCGGCCTACATGATTTCAAACCTGGTGGGCGGATACGACCGCGCCAAGTTGCTGTCGATGCTTCCGGGACTGCCCATACCGTTCCTGGCCATGGGAACGGCCTTCCTGCTGGCCATGGCGATAGCCATCATGTTCAACGTGCGCAAGGATCGACGAGGAACATTCGCCTCGATGTTCTCGCTGTCCAATACCATCTTCATCGGCTTGCCAGTCAACCTCATCCTGTTCGGCGATTCCAGCCTTTCATTCGTCCTTCTGTATTACATCGCCAATACCATCTTGTTCTGGACGATCGGCGTCTATGGCATTGCGCGTGACGGTGCGATAATCGCGGGCGAGCGGGCTCCTGCTCTCGTTTCAATCGAGGGCTTGAGGCGAATCCTGTCGCCGCCTTTTCTGGGCTTGCTTGCGGCGGTGACGCTCATCATGCTTCAGGTGCGGTTGCCGCGTGTCGCGCTTGACTTCTTCAAGACGATAGGGGCGATGACGACACCGCTTTCGATGCTATTCATCGGCATCGTGATATCCCGGGTCGACTGGCGCGGATTCAGATTGGAGCGCGACCTGATACTGGTCATCCTCGGGAGATTCATCGTCGCTCCGCTCATACTTATCCTCATGATACGCTGGACCAACTTGCCGCTCCTCATGAAGCAGGTGTTCCTTGTGCAATCGATGATGCCGGTCATGACCCAGACACCCATTCTGGTCGGGGCGCACGGAGCGGATGCGGAGTACGCCGGCATAGCCACGTCGCTGTCAACCGTGCTGAGTCTGGCAGTCATTCCGCTGTGCATGGCGTTTGCCGGCGTTGTCTTCAGCTAGATTGCCTTGACCACGGGATGAGCCGCATAGCATCATCGCAACATGATCATAATGCCAGGGCTCACCAGCACCAAGAAGGAGCGCATACCCGCGTTCATCGCCGCGTTACGCCTATCAACCATCCGACACATCGCGCTTTTCCCTACCTGCCTTACCGTAACGGAACGGCGGTCCCTCTACGACGAGCTTGAGACGATACCTGGTCTTGGCATTCCGCATGTGCACCTGCGCTCTGATTGCGGTCTTGAGGAAATCGAGTATCTAGCGGGCCGTTTTGGCACCCAGGCGTTCAACATACACCCGCGAGCCAGCTCGCATGCGTTTGGCCCGCTCCCGGTACGGTTTGCGGATCGCCTTTACATAGAGAACGTTGATATTCCGGCGGAGGATGCCGAGTTGTTTGGTGATGGCGGGCCGGTTCCCGGAGGACTGTGCCCCGATTTCTCGCATCTTGAGAACGCTCGCCTCTTTGGCGAGGAAGCGTATGTCTCCACCGTCAGCCGCCAGCTGAAGCTGTTTGTCATAGGTTGTTGCCATATTTCTGCCGTACGCGTTGGCGTACCCAACCATTGGGCTGGTATGTGGGATCATCACGAGTACGCCTGTCTTGCAGATCTCGATTATCTTGTACGCTACCGCGACAACATGCCCGGCAACTGGGCCTCGCTTGAACTGGAGAACGGATTTGACCAGCAGCTTCAGGCGATACGCTATCTGGAAGAGTTGTTATCGCGGAGTTGAGTCGTCCGATTGCCGATAGGCGGCGCCTATTAGTCCAATTGCCATATCTCTATCCTGTTGCGGCCATTGTCCTTGGCCAGGCGTTCCGCTCCATTGGCGGCGTCAAGCAGTTGCTGGAAGCCATCGATGCCAGTCCGCATCGAGGCGACGCCGACGCTGATGGTGACCGACAGAGCCTCGGCGTGGTCGGGCGCGAAAACCTGCAGTGATTCAACTGCCTTCCTGACACGCGACGCTATCGTCGCGGCCTCATCGGGCGGCGTCTCCGGTAAAATGATGACGAATTCCTCGCCGCCGTAGCGCGTGAACAAATCGATGCCTCGGATGCAGGTCCGCACTCGGTCGGCCACCGCCACGAGCACCATGTTGCCCGTGGAATGACCGTACCGATTGTTGAAGTCACGGAAATGGTCAATGTCGAAGAAGAGCAGTGAGAGGTGGTGATTCAGCCTGACAGATTTGGCAAACTCCATCGTGCCAAGCTCCATCATGTGCCTGAAATTGTAGGCGCCCGTCAGGCCATCGGTGATCGAGAGCTGCTCCAGTTCGCCATAGAGCCGCGCATTCTCTATCGCAATAGCCGATTGCGCCGCGATCATCTCGACCAATTGCACATGATGCGAAGTATAGGCGCTCGGTTCCTTGCTTTGGACGGAGAGGACGCCCAGCACCCGATCGCCATACAGCAATGGCACTCCGATATATGAACGCGATGGGATGCCACCGGAACGTACGGCATCGTATTTCTTCTGAACCTCAGGCTCCAGCGCGTCGCGTATGCTCAGTGAGGTGCGGGTCTGGATGATATGACCGCTGATGCCTGGATTCTGCTTCAAGTTGTGCGAAGGAAAGGATATCATGACGCCGTTGTCGAAAAAGACAGGAAAGCTCAGGTCGTCGCTCGCCTCGTCGTACAGGGCCAGGTAGAACGTATCCAGGTTGATGATGCTTCTACACTGCTCGAATATCGTCCGCATCACAGTTTCCAGGTCGCGTCCGGAACTGATAACCATGCCGATATGCGTTATCGCCGAGAGTTCGTCTGTACGCCGATGTTCCTCGTCGAGCAGTATCATCTTGGTCAGGGCGAATGAGGCGTAGCGCGCAACTCGCTCGCTTCGGGCAACCTCAAGCTTCGAGAAATGGTGCGTGTGCTTGAAACTGAGGATGATGGCGCCCAGAACCCTGCCGTTCGATGTCATGGGCAGACCCAGTACAGAAATGGTGCCGAAACTGGCGGCTATCCGCGGGCTCACATATTCCGAATGCTGGGCATCTTCTATGATCAGCGTGTGGCCGATGGTGGCGATGGACTCAGTGAGGGTAAGCTCGCCGGCCTGGGGCCGAATTGACGTATGGGTCGCGCTGTAGGCGGTGTATGAGTCTGCGGGAACCGCCACATGACGTTCCTGATCCCAGAAAGCTATGGAACATGCATCGGCCTCGATCATGTCGGCAATGCGATCGGCGACAGCCCGCACCATCGACTGAAGATCGTCCGCATCAAGCGCGGCCTCTACCAGCTCGTTCAATTGCCTCGTGTACGCCAGATCATCGGAGTCATGTCGTGTCGGTTTCGATGAAATCGGCGAATTTTCCTTCATAGTCATGTAGTGTAATGGAGGAGCGAATCAAAAACCAGCCCGGAATCATGAGGTCGTTCCGGCAGAACCTGGGTTGGCTTGTTGTTCGCCTGTACCGCGTGGTATCATCGGCGAAATGCGGTTCAGAATAGCGCGCGACAAGCTCAGCATCGTGTCGTACTTCGTCTCGATTATCATCGTCGGGTCGGTGCTGCTCCTGCTGCCATGGTCCTGGAATGGCGCTGTCCGTCTGTCGGTTCTCGATTCAGTTTTCACGGCGACAAGCGCTGTGTGTGTCACCGGCCTCATTGTCGTCGACACGGCGCAATTCAGCCGTTTCGGGCAGACCGTAATAATGCTGTTGATCCAATTCGGCGGTCTTGGGCTTGTCACCTTCGCGACGCTGTATATAGCGATGCCCAGAAGGAAGGTCTCGCTGGTCAATCGCGGCATCATCAAGGATATGTTCATAGACGAAGTGGATTCCAATCCCCGCAATCTTATACGCAACATCGTGCTGACGACCATCGGCATAGAAGGACTTGGCTACGTGCTGTTGCGATATCGATTCAAGATGCTTGGAGTAGAGAGCTACGGATTCTCGGCAGCGTTTCATACCGTTTCTGCTTTCTGCAACGCAGGATTTTCGACATTCAGCGACAGTCTGGAGACATTTGTCGGCGACTGGACAATCAACCTGACCATGATCGGGTTGATTGTGCTTGGTGGGATCGGATTCGTGGTAATGCAGGATATGGGCGAGGTGTTCATGAGAACCAAGCGACACCTGAGCTACCATTCCAGAATTGTCTTGATCATGACCGGAACGTTGATACTTGTTGGCATGGCTGTGTTCTATCTCTATGAATACGATGGCGCCTATGCAAACCTGAGCATACCTGGCAAATTCCTTGCCGCGCTGTTCCAGTCTGTAACCCCGAGAACGGCCGGGTTCGATACGATTTCGCAAGCGACATTGAGTCTTCCCGCTATTGCCTTTACCATATTCTTGATGTTCACGGGCGGCTCTCCCGGTTCGACGGCGGGCGGCGTCAAGACTACAACCATCTTTATGACATTCATGGCAGCATTCAGAAGCAATGAAGATGACGGTTCGATTACCTACAAGGGCGGTGCTCTGGGCGCACCTCTGGTTTCAAAAACGCTTACCGTGCTTACAAGGTCACTCATGATCATCGGTGCAGCCCTGATTCTGATCCTGACATTCGAAGGTTCTCACGCGGCATTCGGTGATCTGGTGTTTGAAGTCGTATCGGCCTTTGGAACGGTCGGCCTGTCGCGGGGCGTTACTGCCGGACTTGTTCCCGCATCCAAGGTCATCATCATAGCGACCATGTTCATAGGCAGGATTGGATTGTTTGCCATGTCCATATCGCGCTCATCGCATAGTGTTGAACGGTTCGCGGAATTCCCGCGAGAGAACCTGCTCTTGGGATAGGAGGATCGGTCATGGTGCGCCAATATGCGATTGTAGGTCTGGGTAGCTTTGGTGTCCGCGTTCTTGAGAAGCTTTCGGAAGCGACCGATCAGATCATCATAATCGACAAGAACAAGGAAATCATCGAGAAGTACAAGGATATGGCCGCGAAATCATATATCACCGACGCGCTGAGCAAACAGGCACTTTCGAGGATCATACCGGAGGCCATTGATGTCGCCATTGTCGATGTCGGGGACAACATAGAAGTCGCGGTGGTCGTGACCAATGCGCTCAAGAAGCTTGGCGCCAGACAGATCATCGTGCGGGCCGATACCCAGGAGCGTGGCGAAATCCTCGAGATGGTCGGCGCGACCAGGATCGTGTATCCCGCCCTGGAGGCGGCCACGAAGATCGTCCCGATGCTCGTTTCGAGTTCGCTGTTCTCTTTCATGGCCATAAGCCCGAGTCTTGTGCTGGCGGAAGTCGGTGTCCCGGAGCGGTATGTGGGCATGACGCTGGTAGAAGCCAATTTTCGGCAATCAAAAGGCATCAATGTCGTGGCTATACGAAAGCAGACGGGCGACGAGTACGAGTATTTTGACCCCAAGTACAGGCTCGCCGCGGACGATGTGATGCTGTGCGCCGGCACCGAACGGGATGTCACGGCTTTTACCGGAGCTCGCATAACCGCCAGGAAGAATGTCATCGGCGAAATGCTCAAAGGCATCTTTGGCCAACCCAAGGCGAGAGCAGAATCATCTGTGCCCAAGGTCGTCGATTGATCGCCTCTCGTCGGTAGCTTGACATTACGGCCGGGGTGCCTCCAGGAGCCCTTGCTCGACCATGCTGGTAAATGCCTCATGCGAGAATATCAGGTGATCGAGGAGCGGGATGCCAAGCAACTCGCCAGCGCTCTTGAGCCGTTCCGTGATTTCCTGATCCTCCGGCGACGGGTCGAGGCGGCCGCTCGGGTGATTGTGCGCTACTACGATGGCGCATGCCCGGTCCGCTACCGCTTCGGAGAATATCTCCCTCGGATGCACTATGGTGCGGTTCACCAAGCCGACGGTAATGACGCGGACGGCTATCACATCGTGGGCGCCATTCAGGGTGCAACAGAGAAAGCGTTCCTGCTTTCTGTCGTCAAAGTGGCGCACCAGCTGCCAGGCATCCTCAGGGCAGCCGATGCGTCGCTCGCGAACCCCGAAGAACCGTTTGCCCAGCTCCAAAGCGGCTGCTACGCGGCATGCGCGCGCCTTGCCCAGCCCCGGTATGGCCGCGAGCACCGCAATCGAGGGCACTCCCGCAGTGAAATCGCAGCCGGCCAGAATTTCCGCAGCCAGGATGCGAACCTCCTTTCCTCGCGAACCAGTGCCCAGTATTGCCGCCAGCAGCTCGAAGTCGGCTACTGATGGCGTACCCGATCGCAAAATGCGTTCCCTGATATCCAATTCATCGGTGTACGGCGTGGTCGCACGTTCGTATGACATTTCGTTCGTTTTCATCGTGTGCCTCCACACGGCGTGACGCGCACTCGAGCCTCGGCGCTTGCGAGATTGCGCGCGCATGAAATTTCCGCTATACTGGCAAGGGAGTGCCATTGTGGTTCCGGTGCCGTATGGCGCCGCATCGTGAAGATGGAGGGGCAGGCATGAAAAGTGTTAAGGGGACTCAGACCGAGAAGAACCTGATGGCGGCGTTCGCGGGCGAGTCGCAGGCAAGAAATCGTTATACCTATTTTGCGAGCAAGGCCCGGGATGAAGGCTTCATGCAAATCGCCGCCATATTTGAAGAGACAGCCAGCCAGGAGAAAGAGCACGCCAAGCGGCTCTTCAAGTTCATGGAAGGTGGCACCATCACCGTTACTGGCACGTTCCCGGCCGGCCCGGTTGGTACCACGTCGGAAAATTTGCTGGAAGCCGCGGGTGGCGAGAACTACGAATGGAAAGAGATGTACCCTGGTTTTGCCAAGACGGCCAAGGCCGAGGGGCTCGATGCTATTGCGACCGTGTTCGAGGCGATCGCGGTGGCTGAGAAGCAACACGCCAAGCGTTATGAGGCGCTCAAGGCCAATATCGACAAGGGTGTCGTGTTCAAGCACAGCAAGCCTGTCGTGTGGCGCTGCCTGAACTGCGGCTACATCATCGAAGCTGTAGAGGCTCCCAAGGCCTGCCCTGCTTGCGCCCATCCGCAGTCGTATTTCGAACGGCTCGGCGAGAACTGGTAAGAAAGGAACACGAAAATGGCAGAGATCATGCAAGTGTACAAGTGCGAGAAGTGCGGCAATATAGTGGAAGTCCTGCATGCAGGCGATGGGGAGCTGGTATGTTGCGGCGTGCCCATGAAGCTTCTCAAGGAGAATACCAGCGATGGCGCCAAGGAGAAGCATGTTCCCGTCATCGAGCGCGTGGCCGGTGGCTTCCGTGTGACGGTCGGAGCGGTAGCGCATCCGATGGAAGAGAAGCACTATATCGAGTGGATAGAGCTTGTCGCCGATGGCAAGGTCTATCGCGCCAATCTGAAGCCCGGGGACAAGCCCGAGGCCACGTTCCACGTTGAGGCGAAGCATGTCATCGCCCGCGAATTCTGCAATTTGCACGGCCTGTGGAAGGCCGAAGCGTAAGATAGGAGAGACACCATGGACAAGTACGTATGTGACGTTTGCGGCTATATCTACGATCCCGCGGTCGGCGATCCCGATGGCAAGATTCCCGCCGGGACCGCTTTCGCGGCGTTGCCCGCGGATTGGGTATGCCCAATGTGCGGCGCCGGCAAGGATAGCTTCAGCAAGGCATAACCTGTTGCGCCGCCTCGTGGCGGCGTGTATCATCAAGGCTGGTATCGTGCGCCAAGGCGCCGGTTCCGGCCTTTTTTTTCAAGGAGCGATTCCATGCTGTCCAGGGAAGATTTTATTTTTACGATTGGTTACGATGGCGAAACGGCGATAATCGATGGCAAGGCCAAGGCAAGCTATGGAGCGATGAGCACCGCCGAGCTTGCGGAGGCAGGGCTCTTCCGCTCGGCTTTCGCGTCAGCCGTATTCTCGGGCAAACCAGAGGATCTACAGGCCTTTGCCTCGATATTCAACGCCAGGGCTGGCACTTCCTACGCGACCGAAGAGGATTTCAGGCGCCTCTTTGGCGTGAAATCCGAGACCATCCGACGCGTTCTTGTGTTATAGGATTGCGAAGAATTACAGGAAGATCATTACAGGAAGGTAGAAGGAGGCCATGATGCGGCATGCAACTCTATCGATATCGATACTCTGTGCTATCGTGCTTGTTTCATGCGCGGGGCTGGGAACCACGGGTTCGGTAGCTTCGGTAGCCAAGCCGTCCGAATCACCAATACTGGAACCTGCAACGCCAAAGCCCGAGGGAGAGGCCGTCACTGGTTCAAGGTCGGACGATGTCGCAACATCGACTCCGGGTGCTCCCCTGGATTTTTCAAAGGAATCCCTTGCTCCTTCACGCAGCGAGGCAAAGGGCGCTCCTGGATCCATGAGCCTCGGAGGGGCTTCTGCTGTGCCGTCGGCCTCGGGCCTCAAGGCTGGGTATTCCGATGACAACCAGCAATTCAACTACTTTGTCAATTTCCTCAAGGAATACGACTCTGTTCCTCATTACACATACGATGTCAGTGAACGCATCACCATCAGGGTGCTCGATGCAGCCGACAAGCCGGTTGCCAACGCCAGAGTAACGGTGAGCTCTGAAGGCAAGAGTCTGGCTGCCGGTCTTACCTATGCCGATGGCGGATTCCGCTTCTATCCGGCCGCGATCGGAACCAAGGCATCGTCATACGAGGTGCGCGCCGAAGCTGGCGCCCTGTCAGCCCGAGCGAGTGTACAGCGCGATGGGCAAAGGCTTGTCGAGGTGCGTCTGGATAGCGCGCGCATGGTGCCTTCGCCGGTGCCGCTCGATGTGCTGTTCGTTATGGATACGACGGGTTCCATGGGCGAGGAAATAGAACGGCTCAAGTCGACCATCGAGATCATCCACGCGAATCTTGCCGAGCTCAAACCGCGGCCGCTGATCCGCTTCGGGTTGGTGCTGTACAAGGATCATGGTGATGAATACATCACCCGAGTCGTGCCACTGACCGGGGACCTCGAATCATTCCAGCGCAAGCTGGCGCCGGTCACCGCCGATGGCGGCGGCGATGGCCCCGAGGACCTGGAGTCGGCGCTCGATGACGCGGTCAACCGCATGGCCTGGAACAAGAATGGCCTGCGCCTCGCCTTCGTGGTCACAGACGCGGAGGCGCATCTGGATTATGGCCGGGACTACACCTATGTCAACGCCGCCAATGACGCCCGCGCCAAGGCCATCAAGTTGTA
Organism: bacterium; assembly: GCA_035530295.1. Classification (GTDB taxonomy): domain Bacteria; phylum Spirochaetota; class Spirochaetia; order Treponematales; family UBA12059; genus SZUA-370. The sequence continues at coordinate 10,395 of DATKVB010000008.1, forward strand.
TACCATCGGAACGGGCGGCCTGCCGCTCGAGGGTGAATATGTCCTGAGGCAGGTGGCGCAGCTTACCGACGCGCGGTACATATTCCTGACGTATGGTGAGCGCGGCGAAGCGGCTGGCGGAGCGGAAGGCTCGGTCAGCCATCATACCGGATCGAATTTCCAGACCGACAAGCTCGAATCGATAATCATCAAATTTGTCAAGGAAGAGGTGGCAAACCTGTCCGACGCACCGGTTACGGCGCCAGACGAGTATTTTGACGCACGCAAGGTGCAAGATGAAAGCCGTGACCAGACGCTGAGCACGCTGTTCAGCGAAGCCATCGGCAACCTTGCCGACTATTCCACATACCAGATTACCCCCGATACGCCGTGCGTCGTGCTGCCAATCGCGGCATCGGGCGACGGCTTCGGGCCGACTGCCGAGTATTTCGGCGAGAGACTCGTAATGGCCGCGGCCGAGGCGAAGCGCTGGAAACCGGTGGAGCGCAAGGATATGCAGAAGGTCCTGGCAGAGCTTGAGCTACAGCTGTCAGGGCTCGTCGATGAAGGCAGCGTAGCCAAGGTGGGCAGCCTGCTTGGCGCCGATGTGCTGGTCTCATCGACGCTGTACAAGCGGGCCGACAAGTATGAGCTGTTCCTCAAGCTGATACGTGTATCCACCGCCGAGGTTCTCGCCGTCGCGCGAGCCAAGATAGACCTGGACCTGGGACTGTGAGGAGCATGACGGCCAAGCCAGCGAAGGTCGGGTACGAGTGCGTCTCATGTGGACACCGGGAAGCCAAGTGGCTTGGCCGCTGTCCCGAGTGCGGAGAATGGAACACCATGCGCGAGAGCGCGGCTCCCGCCGCTGATGGTCGGGCCGTGCGGGCGCACAAGTTCTCGGTGCCGCTCGATGCTGTCGATCCGGCCGAGGGCTCCCGGACGAGTTCGGGCCTCGTCGAAGTGGATCGCGTACTGGGAGGCGGCATCATGCGCGGCTCCAGTGTGCTGGTCGGAGGCGAGCCCGGCATCGGAAAGAGCACGTTGCTCCTGCAGATAGCCGCGCTGGCTGGAGTCAAGGGCCGCGTGCTCTACGTTTCCGGCGAAGAAAGCGCCGCCCAGATACGTCTGCGGGCAGACCGGCTGGGCCTGCGCCGCGAAGGCCTCGAGGTGCTGTGCACGGGCGACCTGGCCGAGGCGCTCGCCGCGCTCGAGCGGGTCAAGCCAGCGCTCTTCGTCGTCGATTCGTTGCAGACACTATCGTCAGCGGAGGCCGGGGCTGTACCTGGCACCGCCAACCAGGTCAAGTATTGCTCGCTCGAATTGTCGGACTGGGCCCGCGAGCGGGGAAGCGCGTGTTTCCTGGTGGCCCATGTGACCAAGGATGGTATCATCGCCGGGCCAAAGGCCGCGGAGCATACCGTGGACGTGGTGCTGATGTTCGAGCAGAGCGAGACCGACGTACGCTTTCTGCGTTCGGCCAAGAACCGGTTCGGGTCGACCGATGAAGTGGGACTCTTCACGATGACGGAACGTGGACTGGTCGAGTTGTCCGACCCTGAGACCGTGTTTCTGGTCAGGCGCGAAGGTGGTGCGCCGGCGGGAGCCGCGATAGCCGCGACGTGGGAAGGCACGAGGTCAATCCTGGTGGAGATCCAGGCGCTGACAGTTCCGGGCAAGGCATCGCTGTCCCGCGTCTATTCCGAGCGCATCGAGCCGGCCCGGGTCGCCCGCGTCGCGGCCGTGCTGGAGAAGCACGCAGGGTTGCGGCTGTCCGATCAGGATATCTATGTAAACGTGGCTGGCGGCATCCGCCTGGCCGAGCCCGGCGTTGACCTGGCACTGGCGGCGGCTTTGTACTCGGCGCGTACCGGCCTGTCTGTGCCCGCGGGCGTCGTGCTGGCTGGAGAAGTGTCACTGGCTGGCGAGGTCAGGCCTGTCAGGCGTATGGCTGGCCGGGCGAGAGCCGCAAAGGCGATGGGCCTGACCCGGGTCGTGGGGCCGCCAGAGACACGCGAGGCCGGGGCCGAGATCAGCGATGGATGGACTCATGTAGGATCGATCGGCGCCGCCATCAAGGCCCTGTTCGGCAAGGTCGACGCCACCGGTTCTTGAGAAGGATCAGTGATACAATTGTAATGGAGGCCGATCATGCGCTATACGGCTGCGGGCAAACGTCTCTTTGGCATTGCAATTCCTCTGGCCAGCATCAGAACCAGGGACGGGTGGCGCGTTGGCGAGTATCCAGATCTGGTGCCATTCGCCCGATTCTGCGCCGCGGCTGGAGCCGGTCTGGTACAAATATTGCCGGTCAACGACACGGGTAGCCAGAGCTCGCCATATTCGGCGTTGTCGGCGTTCGCCCTCCATCCATTGTACATACGAGTCAAGGATCTACCGGAAGCGGCGAATGCTCCCGAAGCGATCGCCGCTCTGGAGCTCTTCGCCGCGAAGGCCGTGCCTGGCGAGCGGTTTCCGTACGACGCGTGTCTGGAAGCCAAGTTGTCGGCGCTCCGGGCAGTATATGACGCAAGCCGTCGAGTGATAGCCTCTGATCCAGGGCTGCATGCTTTTATGGACGGCAATGCCTGGGTCAAGGCGTATTCGGTCTTCAAGCGGCTTAAATCAAGTCATGACGAGCGGTCGTGGAGGGATTGGCCCGAAAACCGCGACCCTGCGGGCGCCGATATCGAATCGTTGTGGAATGATAGCTCGGCAGCCGATGAACAGCTGTTCCACGCCTGGGTGCAGATGCGCGCAGCCGGGCAATTCTCGGCGGCGGCGCGGGAAATCGCCGCTCTTGGCATCGTGTTGCTGGGTGATATTCCTATTCTCATTAACGATGATTCAGCGGACGTCTGGTCCAGGCGGTCGTACTTTGACGCGTCGATGCGGGCTGGCGCACCGCCCGACATGTACTCGGCTACCGGACAGAATTGGGGCTTTCCGATATGGGACTGGGACGCGATGGCCAAGGACGGATATTCGTTCTGGAAGGCGCGCATCGCGGCGGCCGACTCCTATTACTCCGCATACCGGATAGACCATGTGCTGGGCTTCTTCAGGATATGGGCACTCGGCGACCGGGAAGAAACAGGCAGCCTCGGGCGCTTCATCCCCGGCCCCGTGCTCTCCGAGACGGAATTGCGGGCAGCCGGATTCGCGGCAGAGCGACTCCGCTGGCTATCCGAGCCGCACCTTCCGGGTGCCGAGCTTCGGTCGGCCTGCGCCACTGGTGCGGAGGCTGATTTGGCGGTAGCCAAGGCCCTGGACCGGATAGGATCGGAAGACCTGTTCCTGTTCAAGCGCGCCATCCGCGGCGAGGCGGATATTGGGGCGCTTGGGCTGGGAGACGCGGCCACTGCCTTCCTGAAGTCGCGCTGGACCGATCGCGCGCTCCTTTCTATCGAACCGGGCCGCTATGCCCCGGCCTGGCTGTACCGGCAGAGCCGGGCCTGGGCCAGCCTGTCCGAAGCGGAACGGAGCGCGTTCTGCAATCTGGTCGATCGGGCGAGCACAGAGGCGGAGCTTGGATGGGAGATCCGTGGCAGCACCGTGCTGGCGATGCTTAAATCCGCATCGACGATGCTGCCATGCGCAGAGGACCTGGGTGCCGTGCCTGACTGCGTGCCCCGCGTGCTCGAGAAGCTTGGCATTCCCGGCCTGCGGGTACCGCGGTGGATGCGCCGCTGGGACGAGCCCGGCCAGCCATTCAAGGCTCTCGAGACGTATGGAGAGCTGTCGGTATGCACGCCCAGTGTTCATGACACATCGACATTGCGGGATTGGTGGGAGCATGAAGATGGGCGTGTGCCGTTTGCGCACGCGTATTGCCCCGATTTGCAGCCGATTCCCGACAGACTAGACGCACGTTCTACGTTGACCGTACTCAAGGCGCTTGCGAAGGCTCCTTCCATGCTGTACGTGGTGCCTCTGCAGGATGTCCTGGATACGGCGCCACATTTCATGTCCGAAGACACTCGTGCCGATAGAATCAATGTACCCGGCAGTGTCGATGGCTTCAACTGGACATGGCGCATGCGTCCCGACCTGGAAGAAGTAATGGCTGATACGGGGCTGATCGCAGGGCTGCGATCTTTGGGAGCACGATAGGCGCGGGCACATGCTTGAAAAGAACGGATGAAAGAACCATGGTAGAGGGCATGATAAAACCAATCACCCCACAGGTCGGTGTAGCCGTCAGGGATCATGGCATAGCCGAGCGCCTGGCGCGGGAGCTCAGGGCCCGCGTCTCCGGGGCAAACCTGTCCGTGCTGGCCGGCGCCAGGTTCCTGAAGGATGCCGTCTTCCCGGCCCGCGGCACGTCGATCGATATTATAGTCGCCGATCCGGCCATGGCGCGGCTGGTTGCCGATATCGCGTGTGATGGCCACGACCCGCTTGTAGCCATCGTGGTCGGCCCGGAGCCTGATGACAGCCTGAATACACTCGCGGCTGAACATGGGTACGTGCTGTTTCCTCTTGGCCCAGAACCCAAGCCATTCATCGATGTGGCTATATGGGTGTCCGGCTGTGTCGCCTCGACGCGTAAGGGCGTCGGAGTCGCGCGAGCCGTAGCCGAAATCGGCCAGCGCTATGAAGAACTTGTGCAGGCCCTGCCAGATATCGTCTACGAACTTGACTGCGATGGTGTCATCACCTTCATCAATGAATCGGTGTCGATGCTTGGATATTCTCCCGCCGATCTCGTCGGCAAGCATTATTCGCTTTTGCTGAACGACGATGACGCCGCGGCGGTTGACCGCGAGAAGGTGCTGCCGGAATATATCGGGTACAAAACGGGGCTTGCACTCAGCCCCAAGCTGTTCAACGAACGCAGAGGCTTCAGCAGACGCACTTCTGATCTGGAGGTCCGCCTGCGCCGCAAGGCGGGCATGGCCGGGATCGCATTCGATATCATCGGTAGCGTCATAGCCTATGGCGAGATATCATCCGTTGGTGAATACACGGGTGATGACAGGAAGAATTTCAAGGGCACGGTTGGCATCATCAGGGACATCACCCTGCGCCGGAAATCGGAAGAGATGCTCCGCAAGCTGTATCAGGCCATCGACCAGCTGAGCGCCTGCGTTTTCGTGCTCAACCACGCTTTCGAGATTGAATATGTGAATCCGGTCTTCTTCATGCTGACCGGCTTTGGTCCGCCTGAAGTCATTGGTGCCAGCATATTCGATTTCGTCGCTCTGCAGCCGGACAAGGCCGAACGCATTGCCAGGCGCGTGCAGGATGGCTTTGACTCCAAGGATGAGGTCCTGGTGCCGCGCTCTGCTGGCGGGCAATTCTGGGCCACGCTCGCGATGGCTCCCGTAAGGTCGCCGGCGGGCGCCATTACACATGCCATTGCCATTGTGGAGGACATCAGCGCGCGCAAGACGATGGAAGATCTTCTGCGCAACGCCAAAATAGCGGCCGAGACCGCCAATCAGGCCAAGTCGCGCTTCCTTTCCAGCATGACCCACGAACTGAAGAACCCAATAAACAGCATAATGTCGGCAGTGCATCTGCTGGAAATGCCATCGACTGATGTGTCTGCGAAGCTCTCGTCGATCATGATGAACGCTCAGACCTTGCTGGAAATGTTGACCGGCATTCTTGACTATGTGCGATCTGAAAACTCCAATGTCAAGATTCAGCGGCTGGCATTCCCGCTTGCTGCGTTTATGAAACGTGCTTGCCAGCCTTACAGAATAGCGGCTGCGGCGAAGGGGCTCGGGTTTTGGCTTTCAGTTGAATCGGATCAGGTGCTGGAGAGTGATCCGGATAGGCTCGACCGTGTCATCACGGTGCTTCTTGACAATGCCGTTAAGTACACCGACTCAGGTTCAGTGTCAGTCTCTGCCAGCATAGAGCATCCAGAGGGCAACATTCCGCATCTCAAGGTTGGCGTCACCGATACCGGGCCAGGCATACGACCCATCGACCGGGACAGAATATTCCGTCCATTCTCCAGAGCCGAGTTGTCGACCGGCACTGTATCCAAAGGCATTGGCATCGGACTGGCTCTGGCCCGGAATGTCGTACGGGTACTTGGCGGCGAGATCCGGTTGAGCAGCGAGCCAGGAGCGGGCAGCGAATTCACCATCATCGTGCCGGTCGGATCGCCGAGCAAGTCCTCCTGCAGGTCCGCCGCCCGATACACCGTGCTGGTAGTCGATGACAATGAGGTGAACCTCGAGTACATGCGCACCCTCATCGAAAACAGCGGCTACCGTGTACACTGTGCGTCGAGCGCCGCGGAAGCATTCCGGGTGCTGGAGACCAAGTATGTGGATGCCGGCCTTCTGGACATCCAGATGCCTGGCTACAGCGGTGCTGAATTAGCCAAGGCAATCCGGGCATATGCGGGGACGCGTTATTCTCCATCGATGCCGCTTTTCGCGATGACAGCCCAGGATCGTTCCTCGATGGGACGTCTGGAAGAGCTGTTCGCCATTGTTTTCCCGAAGCCCACCGACATAGGCAAATTCTCGGCAGCACTCAATGAGGCCATGATAGAGCGCGAAACCATGGTGATGGGAGGGCAGGCATTGAGTGAGCGGCTGAATGGGAACGCCGCGGTCATGGAGAAGATGAGAATCAATGTGGAATCCGCAATAGCGGCGCTCTCTCTCGCCCTTGCGGGAACCAGTGATGCGACAATTGACATTAAGGCACAAGCGGCGGTGCTATCCAGCGCCTTCATGCGTATTCCGTGTGTGACTGGTCAGGAGATGGTGCGACTCTTCCTGGAGCACTATACCGATGAGGACAAGTCCGTGCTCGCAGGATTGCTGGACAGAGTGGCGCGTATGCTTGACGCGGCGCTCGCGATTCACGGTGTCGATGGAATGGAATGATCATGAGAGCCCTCGTCGTTGAGGATGACCGGCTGAACCGTGAGCTGATGAGCCGTATGCTAAAACGACTTGGTTGGGATATCGATGCGGTTGCGGGCGGCGAGTCCGCTCTGACCTCTTGCGCGGCGATGAACTACGACCTGGTGCTTGTCGACTATGAGATGCCGCAGATGGATGGCGTGACAACCGCTACGAGGATCAGGGAGCTTGACCGCGCAAGAGGCAGGCACACGCGCATGATAATCGTCACCGGCTCGGATCCGAAGCCGCTTGAGCAAACAGGTCTGTTCGACGGCCTCTTGCGGAAGCCTTTTGTACTCGATGAGCTGTGGTCACGCATGCAGTCAGTCCTGGGTCTGTGACCATAGACGGCATACGGAGTCTACCGCAGACCATGCCAATGTGCTTGAAGCCTTGGCATCCCTTGACATTCTTTCTCGTTTTATGTATATTTTTCTCAACATCGACGCAGGGTAGAGCAGTTGGCAGCTCGTCGGGCTCATAACCCGGAGGTCGTAGGTTCGAGTCCTACCCCTGCTAAAATCGAAAAACCGATCCTACTGGGTCGGTTTTTTTGATTTTAGCAGGGGTAGGACTCGAACCGTAGCGAGCGCCGAGCGGTAGCGAGGAAGAGCGCGCATGGATGCGCGCGGAAGCGAGCGAAGGCGCCCGCAGGCCTGAGCCTGGATGGCGAAGGCCGGAGGGAGAGTCCTACCCCTGCTAAAATCAAGAAGGTCGCGCTGCTGCGCGGCCTTTTTGATTTTAAACCAGCACGGTAGGACTACGAACCGAGTTCTTGTTTTCGCGCATGCTCTCTCCAGCTTCATATATGAACCGCAATCAGAATATCATGGCAATCGCCCCATCACGCATCCGCCTGGGACGTGATGTCGACAATCGCTTTTCACTTTTTGATTACAATCATCTTGTAACCGGGAAGATGCTCCCTCATTCGTTGACGCTGTCCGCGCCCACGTTGTAGCTTCGGTACAAGCAGAGGACAAGAGGGCATGGAAAAAGAGAGCGAAACAGAATTTGCCGCGAATGCGTCAGGCGTTGATCCGCTTGTGGGACTGGGCTGGAGCGCGTTCTTTGCCCAAGGCCTGTCCGGAAGCCTGGAGCCGGCCCGCGTGATGGAGGTCAGGCGCGGCTCGTTCCTTGTGGCGGCGCGGGATGGCCAGGGCGGCCTGGCCGAACTCGAGGCAAGGCCTTCGGGGCACCTGTCAGCGAGCTGTACCACAGAGGCGGAATGGCCGGCCACCGGGGACTGGGTGGCACTCCGGCCGCGGCTAGGGCTATCGGCCGATGAAACGGTGCTCGTGGAGGCGGTGTTGCCACGGCGGTCGGCATTCTCGCGCAAAGCGGCGGGCGATACTCGTTATGACAAGGTCACGGAACAGGTCATAGCGGCCAACATCGACACTGTCTTCATCATCGCGGCCGCTGGCAACGATTTCAGCGTGCGACGCATGGAGCGTTATGCGACGCTGGCGCTAGAATCCGGAGCGGCTCCGGTGCTCGTCGTCACGAAGGCCGACCTGGCAGGCGATGGAATTGCCGAGCTTGTCGAGGCTGCCGGTGAGGCCTGTCCATTCGCGCCGGTATTCTCGGTATGCTCGCTGACCGGCGCGGGCCTGGACCGCATGGCTCAATTCCTCGTGACTGGCTCGACCTCGGTGTTGCTTGGTTCGTCGGGCTCGGGCAAGTCGACGCTGCTGAATGCGCTGGCCGGTGCCAGGCTCAACGCCACGGGCGCGGTCAGGGATTTTGACCAGCGCGGCAGGCACACTACCACGGCGCGCACGTTGTTCTCGCTTGGCAACGGCGCCATGATCATCGATACCCCGGGTTTGCGGGAAGTGCAACTCTGGCTCGGCGACGACAGCGTCACCGGGGTGTTCACCGAGATTGAGGAGGCCGCCGCCTCATGCCGGTTCTCCGACTGCACCCACCAGAACGAGCCGGGCTGCGCAGTCAAGGCGGGCCTGTCCGACGGCTCGATCAGCGTGGAGCGCTATGATAGCTGGCTCAAGCTGCTTGCGGAGGCGCGATTCCTGGAGACCAAGACCAATCCGCTGGCCCGGAAGGCCGAGAAAGACAAGTGGAAGATACGGAGCAAGGCCGCCAAGAAGCTGAACAAGTCACAAGCCTGAATCGGCTTGCTGCGCGGCTAGTCCAGCACCACGCTCTTGCACAGTTCAAAGGCCTTGGCCAACAGGGCCCGATATTCCAGTTCGGGAATTGGTATGTCGGGCAGGATGGCGTGCCGGAAGAAGTAGTCAGTAGCCTTGGGCAGGTCGAAGCGGAGTACGCCGTTCAGAACCGCCTTGAAGATGGACTTGGCCTGCGCGTTGGTAGAGACTATGAATGCTATGATTTCATCTTCAGACAAGGTCCGACCGTACATCGCCGCGAGTCGACCGGTGTCCCTGAAGGTTGTCCGTTTGAGACGGTCCATGTTGACGGCATCATAATCCGCGAAATTGACCAGATCGTAGTACACGGCGTGTGTGGCGCGGTTGAGCGCTATGTATTTGAACAGCAGTATATACTCGATGAATATGCCAAGTATCGAACCCTCCTGGTTACTGCCTGCGATGTCCCGCGCAGAGTGCGCCGCAACAATCGAATCCGCCGCGGCTAGAATACGGTCAACATAGGAATCAAACACGGCGCGGGCAGCCTTTTCCTTGTCTTCAAAGTAATAATAGAAGGAAGCACGACCTATGCCGGCTTCGCGGGCAATTTCGCCAATATCCGCTTCATAATAGCCGCGCTCGGAGAATATTCTGGCCGCGGCCTTCAAAATCCTGGTCCGGGTCTCCCCGCTCTTCTTGTATGCCATTCCACAACCTCTGCCAGTAAGATACTGCACTTTTGATTTCAACGGCTGTAGAAATTGCTTGACAGCTCCGCAGGGCGGACTTATAGTCGGCTGTAATTTAAACACATGTCTAAATTGTAGCCGCATGGTGGGCAAAGGGGACCGTATGGACAAGCTCCGGACTGTTCTTGGTAGTGTCGATCGGAATGCGCAGAAGCTGGCCAGGCTCAGCGACGAGATTTGGGGATTTGCGGAGACCGGGTTTGAGGAGCACAGGTCGGTCGCCTCGCTTGTGGCGATAGCGGAGGCTGAAGGCTTCGCGATTGATCGGGGCATAGCTGGCATCGAGACGGCGTTTATCGCCAGCTATGGCTCGGGCAGTCCCGTTGTCGCGATACTCGGCGAATATGACGCCCTTCCCTCTATGTCCCAGGAAGCGGGCCTGCCCGAAAAGAGGGCCTCGAGAGCCCGCGAAAACGGCCATGGCTGTGGCCACAATCTCCTTGGAGTCGGGGCTCTGGGGGCTGCCATTGCCGCGAAGGATTTTCTGAAGGAATCAGGTACGCCGGGTACCATCCGCTTCTATGGTTGTCCAGGTGAGGAATTTGGTTGCGGGAAGACCTTCATGACGCGCGCTGGCGTATTCGACGATGTGGACCTGGCTCTGACATGGCATCCGAGCGATATCAATTCCGTGTGGCAGGCGCGCACGCTGGCCAACATCTCCGTCTATTTCAGGTTTGAAGGCAAGGCCTCCCATGCCGCTGCGGCTCCGCATCTTGGTCGCAGTGCCCTGGATGCCGTAGAGTTGATGAACGTCGGTGCCAACTACCTCCGGGAGCATGTGATTCCGGAGGCGCGCTTTCATTATGCCATCACCAATGCTGGAGGCCGGGCTCCCAACGTGGTGCAGGCATCGGCAGAATCATTCTACTACTGCCGCGCTCCGCGGATATCCCAGGCCAGGGAGATCTACGAAAGGCTCTGCGATGTGGCCAGGGGAGCCGCGCTGATGACCGGCACCAGTCTGAAGATAGTGCTGTCACAGGGCCTTTCCGATTATGTTCCCAACCTCGTAGTGGGCCAGCTCCTGCAAGCCTGCATGGAGCTGGTTGGTGGCCCCGCCTTCGACTCCTCCGACCGTCGGCTGGCTGGTCAGTTCTGTTCAACCTTGACTGAGACAGAATTGGCCACCATCAGGGGCCAGATCAAGCAGACTCAGGGCAACGCTGTCCTGGAGGCGATAGGCGACGATCCGCTGGACAGCATCATCGCTCCGTTATTCAAAGGCGACATCTGCCTGCCCGGATCCACCGATGTCGGTGACGTAAGCCAAGTACTGCCAACCGGGCAGATCGTCTACGCGACAGCTGCGCTCGGTACCCAGCCTCACTCCTGGCAGAATACCGCGCAGGCCGGATCGTCGATAGGACACAAGGGGATGATGGCTGCGGCACGCGCCCTGGGGCTGGCAGCGGTTGAGATATTTCTGGATCCCGATATCGCAAGGCGCGCCAAAGAGGAACATGGTTCCGTGGTGAGCCATGACTATGTCTGCCCTATTCCCGATGATATAGGTCCTGATGATGTGCTCAAGGCTATGCGGAGCGGGGACGCTCCACAAGCGTCTAGTTCAAGGAGGCCAATGTGAAGTTCTTCGATGTAGCCAATGGAGGATTGCTCTTCATTCTTGTCGGAGCGGGTATCGCGTACCTCATGCTGCAGTGTGCCCTTTTCTTGCGGATGTCGCTGAAGAGGGCGCGTGAGCTGGGTATCGATGCAAAGGTGATATCCAATACGATCAAGTCGTCGGCGGTCTTCACCATAGCGCCCTCAATCGCTGTGGCTCTTGGACTGGCGGTTTTGGCGCCCAGCCTCGGCATCGCCTGGCCCTGGCTCAGGCTTTCGGTAATCGGAAGCGTCAGCTATGAGCTTATGGCGGCGAACATGGCTACCAGCGCTCTGGGCTTCGCGAAACTGGCTGATGCGGCCAAGGCAGGCGCGCAGCCACTGGGAGCCATCATGTATGCCATGACAGGTGGACTCGCCGGCGCGATGATACTCGATATCATCTTCATAAAGAAGGTTGATTCACTGGCAAGCAAGATGAAGGCCGGCGCCGGGGATTTTGGTACGGTCGCCATTGGCGTGCTGTACTTTGCCGTGATAGCCGTCTTCGTCGTTCCGTTCTTTGGGCAGGGCCTGGTAGCGGTGGCGACATTTTTTACCAGCATAGTTCTGACCCTCGTGCAGGCTGTCATAGCCAAGAAGTTCAAGATAGCCTGGCTGGGAAACTTTATCCTGGCGTTCAGCCTTATCCTGGGTATGTGCTCATCAGTACTCTGGACCGCGTTGTTGAAGTAGGAGGAATAGAATGGAAACCAGAGACCAGTATTTCAACAGGATCAACAGGGTAGGACGCATCAGCTTCGGAGTTTTCTTTATCATTCTGTTCGCCGTACCGACAATCACATGCGCCTTCTATGGCATTTTCCCCGACTTGGCCACCGTGCTCAAGGCGACATTGGGATTGTTCCTGATACTGACGCCGATAGCGATCTCCGAGATCATAAGTTTTGTTCCGTTGCTCGGCTCGGGTGCCTCGTACCTGACATTCGAGGCAGGCAATGTATCGAACATTAAATTGCCGTGCGCAATGAACGCGCTCAAGAATGCCGGAGTCCAGCCGGCGAGCGAGGAGGGCGAGGTCCTGTCCACGATCTCGGTGGCCATATCGTCGATAGTCACCACCGCTGTCATCATCGTCGCCGCTCTGCTACTCGCGCCGCTGGCACCGGTTTTCGCGAGCGCCTCCGTGAAGATTGCCATGACCAATGTGCTGCCCGCGTTGTTCGGTGCCCTGATGGTAGCGTTCCTCGCCGGCGGCGACGCTGGCGCTGTTAAGGTTCATGGCCAGTGGAAGGCCATGGTCTTGCCGCTGGTCGTTGTCGCGGTCATTCACTATCTGGTGTTTCCGATCAAGGGCTGGGAGGGAGTGGCGATTCTTATATTGCTGCCCATAACCATCTTTGGCGCGAGATTCCTGTACAAGAAGGGGCAGATTACCGTCGTGCACAAGACCGCAAAATGAGATGACCGTCCTCTGGTCGAAATGGCCGACCAGAGGACTTCATAATGGAGGGATGCCGTGGCGGACACGATGGTAAAGTTGGCCTGCTGGCTCTACGGACTTCGACACTTCAAGGCGTTCAGTGCATCGCGGGCCTTGGAGGGGAACGCGGCGCATATGGATCGCGATGAGAGGTACTGGTGGGGCTACAAGTATTATTGTGGGCCCATAGAGCGGGCGGAGCCGGGCTCGGGGCTCGAGGAGCACTTTCATAATCAGGACCTTGATTTCAGGCCGAGGGATGATTTTGTCGAGTCGGCTTCGATGACGCTGTGCGCTGGCGGCGATCTGATGGCATATCCGGGATTGACGCCAGAGACGACCACGGCGCTGTGGGATGAAGTCCGGGACTTCTACTTCTCCGGCGACCTGGCCTGTGCCAACCTTGAATCGCCCATCATGTCTTCGGCCCCGCCCCGCTACATTCCAAAGAGCATACTGATGCCGGGCTTGCTCAACAACACACCAGAGATGTTCGACCGGATAACCGACCACGGAAGCGGCATCAACTTCTTCTCCACGGCGAATAATCACTGCCTTGATATGGGCGAAGATGGACTCCGCGAAACCCTGGACTTTTTGGATGCCCGCGGGTACCCGCATGTCGGGACTGCGAGAAGTCCCGAGGAGAGGGACCTCGTCGTCATGGTGGAGCGGCGAGGCATCAAGGTCGCCTTCGTCTCCTTCACCTTTGGCATCAATACGGGCAGATTGCCCGAGGGCAAGGAATACTTGGTCAACTATGTGCGGCTCAACAAGCCCGACGCGGACACTGCGCCGATCGCGAGTCAGGTACAGGCCGCGCGCGCGGCGGGTGCCGACGCCATCGTCGCGCTCCTGCATTGGAGTCTTGAGTTTGAGTCATACCCCGTACGCAATGTTGTCGATATGGGGCACCGGCTGATAGAGCTTGGCATCGATGTGATTGTGGGCAACCATCCACATAACGTGCAACCGATTGAGCGATATACATATGTCGACAAGGTCAATGGCAGGAGTCGTGAAGGACTCATTCTATATGCGCTTGGCGATTTGCTGTCGATTCACCGGACACTGCCCGACTCTCGCCTCGCCTGCCTGGCCCGCATCCGCATCGCGAAGGGCACTGCTGGCGGGCAAGCCTGTGTTCGCGTCACCAATCTCGAGGTGTTGCCCATCTACCTCCTTGTTCGCAAGGAAAAGGGTCTATGTATCGATTATCGGGTGCTCGACTTCCAGAGGCTTGTCGGCGAGCTGAGGCTCGGAACAAATCGGTTCAGGCTTGGGCGCGCGGCCAGGAGGGAAGTGTCGCGGCTGAACGCGCTCTTGCAGAAGGTACTCCACGCGGCGTTGATGGTGTTCCACTGAAACGCGCCATCTGGTATGATCGGGCTTCAATCCATACGATGCAGGAGTTGAAGTACGATGCAGGAGAACAGGGGAAGACTGCTTCCCATCATTACGGGTTTCTTTGTGGGTGTGCTGATCTTGTCCAATATTCTGGCCGCCAAGATGATCAGGATCGGGCCATTCGTGTTCGACGGCGGCACGCTCCTGTTCCCGATGTCATATATTTTTGGCGATGTGCTGACCGAGGTGTATGGCTACAAGGAATCGCGCAAGGTGATATGGACCGGGCTTGGGATGCTGGTTGTCATGTCGTTCAATATTTGGTTGATCGGTGTCTTGCCGGCGGAACCGTCCTGGACATTCCAGACTGACTATCAGCACATGCTCGCGGTTGTTCCACGTATAGCGCTGGCGAGTGTGCTGGGCTACTTTGCCGGAGAGTACTCGAACTCGGTGGTGCTGTCCAGGATGAAGATCCTGACCAAGGGCAGATACTTGTGGATGCGAACGATAGGCTCCACGCTGGTCGGTGAATTTTTCGATACCATGCTCTTTGTGACCATAGCCTTCCTGGGCTCGTATCCGCTCGATGTTCTCGTCGTCATGATATTCTCAAACTATCTGTTCAAGACGGTTATCGAGGCTGTCTTTACGCCGGTCACGTACGGTATCGTCGGCTTTGTGAAGAAGACCGAGGCTATCGATGTCTACGACTATGGAGAGAAGTACAATCCATTGATGACGAAAATCTGATCACTCGCACATTGAACGAGGAGGCCGTGTGGCCTCCTCGTTTCTTCTAACGGCCCGCCAGCGCCGCTTGCAGTGTTGGTTCAAGAGCAACTCCCAGGGCCAGCAGATTTTCGTCGCTGCCAAAGTTTCCGGCTATCTGTATGCCCAGCGGCAGTCCTTCCGCGGACAGTCCGGCCGGCAGGGCCAGCGTCGGTACGCCGGCGTGGGTCCAGGGCAAATTCATGAGCGGGCTACCCGTCGCGTCGAGGCCTGCGGGTGCCGGTCCAAGGGCGGCCGGGCTTATCCAGAATTCCGCTCCCGCCTCTTCCAGCGCCCGCTCCAGCATCCGGCGCAACGATGTCTGGCCATTTCTATCAAGCTCCAGCGCATCATCGCCTATCGCGGCACCCTTGAGTATGAGCTCGCGCGTCGCCTCGGCGTAGAGCCGTGCGTGCTTCGCGAACCAGGCGCGGTGCGTCCGTTCCATTTCAGCGGCGGCTATCCTGCGGTGGCGCGCGTTGATCTCCTCGATGTCTTCAAGCGCATTCATCCGGATTATCGAAAAGCCCGCTGAGCGTAGCCTCAGTATGGTTGCCTCGAAGGTTGCGAGTGCAGCCGCGTCGGTCTGGGCCAGGTATGGCCCGTCGGGAACAACGAGGATAGGGCGTCTCTGGGAGTATTTTTCCAGTGCCTGCGTATAGGCTGATGCCGACCAATCCGTGGCAATGACAGGGGCAGCCAGCGAAAGGCCAGCGGCGTCCGGGGCAAGGAGTCCGACATGATCAAGCGACGGGCTGAACGGCACAGCGCCGGCACGGCTCGTCCGTTCGTAGCTGGGCTTCCATCCGGAAATGCCGCAGAACGCGGCGGGGCGCGATATGGAGCCTATGGTCTGGGTTCCCAGAGCCAGTGAGCAGAACCCGGCGGCCACCGCGGCGGCGGAACCCGAGCTTGAGCCGCCTGGGGTGCGGGCGGTGTCCCATGGGTTGGCTGTAGGACCTGGAGCGAAATACGCGAACTCGGTGGTCACGGTCTTGCCGAGAACCAGCGCTCCGGAGCGGCGCAGGGCCGATACCACGGGGCCTTCAGGCATGGCAAACAGTTCAGGCGGCAGCCTTGATCCAGCGCGGGTCTCGAAACCGTCCGCGGCGAATATATCCTTGACTCCGATAAGCACACCGTACAGCGGTGGCCGTGCAGAAGGTTCGGGATAGCGGCGCTCGAGATCGGCCGCCTCGCGGAGCAATCGTTCGCGTCGGCCGGACTCCGGCAGCAACGCATGGATCGATGCGTCATGCGCATCGATGCGCTCCAGTGCATGCTCCACGGCGTCACGGACTGATAACTCGCCCGATCTGAGCGCGCTCGCCAATGGCGCGAGCGGCGCGGGGGCCACGGTGGCCGGCCTGGCTGTGGTGTTCATGTCAGATTGCTCCTTCCGAATGCAGCGCCGCTATTTCCCTGTCACCAAGCCCAAGCAGACCCCGGAGGATTCCGTCGGTATGCTCGCCGATTTCGGGGGCGGATGGCCTCGTGGCGCTCTCCGGTATCGATTCCATCTTTATCGGGTTGCCAGGAATCGTGATAACCCCGGCCTTGTCGTCGTCGACCGTCACGAACATGTTGCGCGCCATTAGCTGCTGATCATGCATCACATGCTCAATCGTGTTGACCGGGGCGCTGGGAACACCGGCGCCTTCAAGGAGTGTTATCCATTCAGAACAGGATTTGTTTTCAAAGATCCGCTCGAGTTCAGGGATCAATTCGTTGTAGCGTTTGGTACGCTCGCCGTTGGTCGCGTAGCGGGCGTCCGCGAGCAGGTCCGGTCGCCCAATGGCGCCGCAGAAGACTTTCCAGAGCGCGTCATTGCCGACAGCCACCACGAACCAGCCATCTGTGGCGTGAAAAGCCTGGAATGGCGTGATGGTCGGGTGGCGCGTGCCGAGCGGAGTCGGGGATTTGCCGTCGACCTGGTAGCGCACCAGAGCATTTTCCAGAATGGATATCTGGCAATCCAGCATGGCTACGTCGACCTTCTGGCCAAGGCCCGTCTTTTCCCGCTGGTAGAGTGCCGTGGTTATGCCGGTTGCGCCGAAGACCGCTGCGGTGATGTCGCCCATCGACAGGCCGACGCGCGTCGGTGGCGAGTCGGGCCATCCGGTTATGCTCATCACGCCGCTACGCGCCTGGACCAGAATGTCATAGGCAGGCTTGAGCGAATCGGGGCCGCTGTGGCCAAAGCCCGAAACCGCCGCATAGATGAGCCGCGGGTTGGCGCTTTTGAGCACATCCCAGCCAAGTCCCAGTTTCTCCATCGTGCCTGGTCGGAAGTTCTCGACGATGACATCGCATTTCCTTGCAAGATCGATCAGCAGCTTCTTGCCCGCGACTGTCTTCAGATCTATGGCGATGCTCTTCTTGCCACGGTTGATGTTGACGAAATAGAGGCTCTGTCCATTCTTGAACGGGCCAAAGGCGCGGGAATCGTCACCCACGCCAGGGACCTCAACCTTGATGATCTCCGCCCCAAGATCGGACAGCGTCATCGTGCAGAATGGACCTGCCAGTACCCGGGTCAGGTCGAGGACTCTAATCCCCTCAAGCGGCTTGGACATATGGTATCTCCCTTAGGTATCAGCGCAGAGCATTTGAGGAAAAGAGCCAGAGCGATGCGCGCGGCCATATCGCCACGGCACCGCTTGGCCCCTCTGTCTTTTGGCGCCTATCCTCTTTGATGAGGAAGCTTGTTATTTCTTCTTTGCTTCTTCGTGCAACCAGGTGGCCTTGGCTCCGGCGATATCGCCGAACTTGGTAAGCTCGCACTTGGCTTTCTTGGCCATCAGCGTCTTGTAGCGGTCATCCTCGACCATCGCCACGATGCGCGCCACGCTCGACTCGCCATCTACCAGTCGCCATGGGAAGCAGCCTATCGTCGCTCTCTGGTTCAGGAGCAGGTCGATGTCGCCGCCCAGGCATTCGGCATGGATGAGGCCAACATTGAACATCTCGATATGCATCAGCTGATACTTGTCTTCCGAGAATACCTGGTCCAGCGTCTTGCCATATTTCTTCTGGAAATGACGGTCGCACTCGGCGGCCTGCTTGGGCATCCAGTCGCGTATCTTTGTGTTCATCGGATGGTCGGCGCTGCCGCAGTCCACGCCTATCCAGCGCAGCTTCTTCTTCTTGGCCCACTCGGCAAACTCGCGGTCCGGGCCAGGGTGCTTGATCATGTAGCGGATCTCGTCACCGGTGGGCTGATCCCAGCCGTTGTGGTGAAATCCGGTATGGATGATCAGGATGTCACCTTCCTTGACCTCGACGCGATCCTCGACCATCTTCGATGTGTAAATGTCATATTCACCAACGACGTCTGACAGGTCGACTATGGCGCCCTCGTGTACGAGGAAATCCATGTCGAGCGACGCGATGTCCTTGCCTGGCGTGTAGAAATGAATCTCGCCGTCAAGGTGCGTACCGATATGGTTGGAGTGGGTCAGGAGCTGGCCGTTGGCACCATTGGGCGCAAGGCGCTTGAAATACTTCATCTCAAGCGGCTCATAGGTGGGCCAGGGCGGTGTGCCGATACCGAGCGGAATGGTCAAATCAATCATCTTCATAAAAACCTCCTATCGAACATAGACAGAATCATCAAGTCCCGAATGGGCGCGTCCCGGCTACGCCGGGTCGGGCTTTACGCGAGTACTCCTCGCCTCTGCGCGGCTGTGGGGTACTCGCTGCAATCCCTCGCGCAAAACCCCCACTTCAATGTTTCGCGTACTTCTCAGCAAAGGCCACAAGCGCGTCCCGAAACGCGTTCTCGTCGTCCGTGACGTACCCGTCCTGGAGGACGGGCAGCGTCGTGGCCGCGCATCCCTGCGCGGCTGCGTGCCGTGAGCGCGCATTTATGCGCGCCAAACCGCCCGGGCTCTTCATCATCTCGCGTACTTTTCCGCAAAGGCCACGAGCGCGTCCCTGAACGCGTTCTCGGGCGGTTTGACGAGGCCGGCGCCGACCATGCCTACGCCCGGATTCTTGTGCGCTATGCCGGTGTTGATGGCTGGCAGAATGCCCGTCTCCACCACCTTGCGCACATCGATGCCGGTCGGGGTGCCCCTGAAGTCGAGCACCGGTATCTGGTACGATTCACTCTCGGCAGCGGTAATCTCGTACATGCGCATCGTAACGGCGATCGCGTCCTTTGGCGTTCCGCCAACGAACTTGACTATGGCTGGCGCCGCCGCCATCGCGAAACCGCCGATGCCTGATGTCTCCGTTATCACCGAGTCGCCGATGTCGTGGGCCGCGTCATCCGGGCCAAAGCCCGGCAGATACAGTCCGTCGACGACACCGGCGGGTCCGGTGAACCAGCGGCCCGGCAAGCCCGACAGCTTGATGCCGAATTCTGTGCCATTTCTGGCCATCGTCGTGATGATCGAGCTGCCTTCGATGCCGGCGGCCGCGTCCACTGTGCTTTTCGCGCTGGGCATGGTCAGGTTGAGGAAGAAGTGGTCATTGGTATTCATGAAGGCCAGCACCCTGGACACTTGATCCTTTGGATAGTCAAGCATCACCAGGTGCGGTGCCAGTTCGCGTATGATAAGCGACGTGCCCGCGCGGTTGCGGTTGTGGCCTTCGTCACCCATCTGCAGCACCTGCGCTATGACACTCTTCATGTCGATCGGACCGTGGCGTTCGAGTGCCGCGCTCAATATCGGCGCCAGTTCGTCGCGCATCCAGCGCAGACGATCCAGCACCTCGTCAGAATAGGCACCGTAACGCAGCACCTTGCCCAGACCTTCGTTCAGCGTGCAGAACGCCTTGTTGCCAAAGGCCTTGTTTTCGATTATCCAGACCGGCATGCTGGCGGTCATGATGCCAGCCATGGGGCCGACCGCGTTGTGATGATGGCATGGGTCAAAGCGTATCTTGCCGGAGGCGGCCAGGGATTCCGCCTCGGCGGGTGTCTTGGCAAGGCCTTCGTACATGATGCCGCCTATGACAGCGCCGCGCATCGGGCCGCACATCTTGTCCCAGGTAACCGGAGGGCCGGCATGCAGTATCAGGTCCTTGGCCATGCCAGGTACGACGTCCTGGGCAATGCCTATGCCGATGATCGTCGGCTTGGCTGCCTGTATGCGCCGGATCGCCTCGTCATTGGCCTTCTCCACGTCGATCGTCGTGCCTGCCGCCAAAGCGTCGAGCGCGGCTATAGCCTTCTTGTCGCCACCGGCCGGCGGCCGCCAGTCGACGTGCACGGCCGGGGTGCCTTCCTGCGCCAGATTCTGCGCGAATGACTCGAGTCCCAGATTGATTACTGACAACTCGGAGCCGAACAGTTCATTGATTGGACGAGCGCTCATCGGCGGCCTCCTTGCGCCAGCTTGGCAATCTCGACGGCCACCAGGGCAGCCCGATAATTGGATGGCATTATGACGACGCCCTCGGCCTCGAGCTTGGCTTTCTGTCCATCCAGGTTCTGCGGATCGGCCGCGGTTCCTGTCATGGATGCGATGACAGGCAGGTATCCGCCGCGCTTCCTGGCGGCGGCGCGAGCTTTGTGTATCGCATCGACCGCGGCGCCTGCTGGATCGGCGTGCGAACCGTAGCCCAGCACGACATCGATCAGGATTACCGCCGTCGTCGGGTCGTCGCCCTCCTGGGCAATGCGTTCGGCGCGGGCGGCCGGATCTATCATGGGATGCGGCCTGCCATCGGTGAACATGTCGTCACCAAGGTCGATGATGGCATGCCCGGTGGATTTTCTCGGGTCGGGCATCTGCCAGGCCTTGTCGGTCTGGTTGTTTGACCAGACGCCACCCAGGGCCTTGTGGGCGATAAACAGCGCCTCATCGGTCAGTGTGCCGCCGGTATACAGGCCGCGCAGGAATTTCTGGTCAGCGCCCAGTTCTTTCGCTTCCTTGGCCGCTATGGCCTGGATGCTGGCGCGGCTCGGCCGGCTGTACCGGTTGTTGTCGGAATCCTCGGCTATGCGGGCGCGGGCCGAAAGCGCGTCGGGCGTTCCGGAGGCGAAGAGCGCGGCCAGAAGCGAGGCTTCCTCGAGGTCCGCCGCGTATGCCAGACGCTTTTCATCGGCAGGCAGAGGCATGCCCAGGAAGTGGGCGACGGCGGGTTTGCCGCTGGCCTTGAGGGCCGCGATAACCTTGGCCGCGACGTCCGGGGCGGGGGGCTTGCTGACAACCAGGATCACCTTGGTCGCCGGATCAGCCGCCAGCGCCTCGATCGCGAGCAGGCTGGTCATACCGCCGACCGCCGCGTTCTTGAGGTCGCGTCCGCCGGTGCCGATGCCCTGGCTGACGCCGGCACCGAAGCGGTCTATCAGGCATGAGACTTCCTGCAGGCCGGTTCCAGCCGCGGCGACTATGCCGACCGATCCGCGCTTGACAACGTTGGCGAAGCACAGGGGCTTGCCGTTGATTATTGCGGTGCCGCAGTCCGGGCCCATCATCAAGAGGCCTTTGGATACCGCTGACTTTTTGAGCGCTATTTCGTCATCGAGCGAGACATTGTCGGAGAACAGCATCACGTGGAGCCCGGCATCGAGCGCCTTTCGGGCCTCTCTGGATGCATAGGCGCCAGGTACGGAGATGATGGCGACGTTGGCGTCTGGCGCCAGCTTGAGGGCGGCCGCCATCGATCCGGCGCGGCCAAGGCCACTTGTCGGCTCGGCTGCTTTCTTGCGGGTAAGCGCATCGAAGGCCTCGGTCGTTGCCGCCTCTATGGACTTCTCGTCCCTGGCGTCTATCGCGACAATCAGGTCGTTCGGGGCCAGGCTGTCCAGCGTAGCCTTGTCAAAGTCCATATCGGTCAACAACTCTATATTCATCGGTGTGGCCATCGCGACGACGGCATCGTTGACTCCGGCCATGGACTTGATATCACGGGCCGCGAGCATCAGGAACACCGAATCATAGTAGGAGTCTTTTCGTAGTGTGATTCGCTTCATCATACCTCCCATCTCACAAAGTATACCATTCTGGTGCGAGGGACAAAAGTGGCTATGCTCTGTGCTCCCGCAAGCCTGCCACGAACCCCAAGAGCGCATCTTCTCCCGATGTCGCGCCATGACGCAGCGCCGCGTCCAGCGCGGCGGCGACCAGTGTCTCGGCCTCGGATGCTGCCTGTTCAGAATCGCGTCCCAGGGCACGAGCCAGTGCTGCCGCACCCTCGGCCAGGCGCACGAGGTAGGCTGGCGCCACCCCGGCAATCGCTCCCAGAAGCAGCGAGCGGCCCGCTGCCGTCGTCCTGTCGAGCGCTTGTCGTATTGCGCCCCGGAATCCTGGCACCGCCTGGCCCGGAGCGCCGCTGACACTATCGGCGGCGCATAGATACCCCGCTATCCAGTCATCACCCGATGGCGTCGTCCCGGGGCCAAAGCCGACAATGCACACCGGGAATCGTGTCGAGCACAATCGCGCGGCAAAGGCCCTCGCGATTGCCCCATCACCAAGAATCCCTTCATCTGTTCCGGTGGCGGCGTGGGCCATGAACAACATGTCCATGAGCCGATCCGCCACCGCTGACCACATCATCTTGTCAGGACCGGATGCGAGGCCGGCGAGCGTTGGCCTTGGATCCCATGTCTCGCATCCGGCAAGATCCAGCGTCGTTCCGTGCGCGCCGACCAGCCTGGCTCCATCCCATGTCGCCAAGGCGAATTCATCCCGGGCGGCCGCATCGAGCGCGTGCGCCATGCCGGCGGCGAAGGCATCCCAGCCAGAGGCCGGCATCATGGCCCGCGCCTCCAGGTGTTCTGCGCGGCTGACCACCGACACCAGTGCCCCATCCGGATGCAGGAGCGATACCGCCTTGCCAAAGACGCCGACTATCCGGGCTGTCCATGGTGCCAGGGGAAGAAGGCACCCTGCCGCGGGGTTCACTCGTGCCGGTGCATTTCCGGAGCCGAGCGGCACGAGCCAAATGGCGACTTGGTTATCCAGTTGTCAACCGGTTCCTTCTTCTGCATCGAGCGCCACACATCCTCGAAACGCATCGGCATGTGCATGATCTCCGCGCCGGTGGCCTTCTGGATCGCGTTGCCCAGAGCCGCCGCGACAGAGATCATCGAGTGCTCGCCTACGCCACGTGCCCCATAAGGCCCATCGATCTGCGGCGTCTCGACGACGGCGCACTCGATTTCCATCGGCAGATCCTTCGACGTGGGTATCTTGTTGTCGGTAAAGGACGGGTTGAGGAGTCGACCCTGCTGGTCGTATATGTAGCCTTCGCATATAGCGGTGCCAAGGCCCTGCATCATGCCGCCAATGGCCTGACCGCGCACAATATCTGGATTGATGGCCCTGCCAACGTCGTACACGCTGCCGACCTTGAGCACATGGTACTCGCCGGTTGCCTCGTTGACTTCTACTATCATGCCGTGGGCGCCGTATGTCCAGTCCAGGGCGGGGTTGCCTTCGCCTGTCTCCTTGTCCAGGTTGGAGAGTCCTTGCGCAATGTACCTGCCCACGCCTATCAGTGGTCCGCCGATGCCGTTGCCGTTGGGCATGGCCAGGCCGACGGCCATGGCCGAGAATTTAACCGACATGGCAGGATGGTGCTTGACGAAGACCTTGTCACCGTCGTGGCCCAGGTCACGGGGGTTGGCTCGCAGCGCTTCCGCAGCCACGGCATAGGCGTTCCTGAGCAGATCCTCCGCGGCCAGGATGGCGGCATTGCCCGACATTATCAGGCCCTTTGAGGCAACGGTCTGCCAGTCATACGGATCGCGGTCGGTGTCGTTCTCGAAGGCTACCTTGATCTTCTCGATCGCGAACCCGAGCCGCTCGGCGACGATCTGCCTGATCGAAGCGTAGGTGCCCTGGCCATAATCGGTCAGCGCGATGTTGACGAGCACGGATCCGTCCTCGTTCATCTTGAGGACGACTGCGGTGGCGGTGAAGGACGGCATGGCGGGGGCCTTGTGCAGTGCGGCGACGCCTTTGCCTATTTTCCAGCCGGTCTGCTTCTCGCGGGCCTGCTCGGCCGGGGTCAGCTTGCCGTAGTTGATCATGCGGGCGGCTTCCTCTATGCACTTGACCACGTTGCCGGTGCTGGTGAGTATCTCCTCGCCGGTCAGCGTCTTGGAGCCGGGCCGCAACGCGTTCTTCAGGCGGAACTCCAGCGGATCCATGCCGATGGCCGAGGCTATCAGTTCCATGTGGCGCTCAACAGCCCAGTGGAACTCAACGTGACCAAAGCCGCGATACGCGGTGCCATATGGCTTGTTGGTGTATATCGTGTATGCGTCCACGGAGGCGTTGGGTATCTCGTATGGACCGGCGGCCGAATAGCCCGACGCGCGCGTCACGTTGACGGCATAGTCGGCATAGGCGCCCGCGTCCCAGTACATGGTCATCTTCTGGGCAATGATCTTGCCATCGGTTGAGACGCCGGTCTTGATGTGATAGGTGAGCGCGGAGCGGCACGGCAGGAGGCTGAACTCCTCCTCGCGGCTGGCCTGGAACTTCACCGGCTTGCCGTTAGCCTTGCGGGAGAGCACGGCGCACAGCGGCTCTACGCCGATGCCGGCCTTGCCTCCAAAGCCGCCGCCCACGTAGGGAATCTGCACCCGCACGTTGATGTGCGGAAGCTTGAACGCGTTGCAGAACAGGTTGCGCACCGTGAAGGGTGACTGGGCGCTTGTCCAGATTGTGACCTTGTCGCCCATGCCCCACTGGACTATCGCGACGTGCGTTTCCATCGGCACATGCTGCACCGACGGGCACGAGTACTCGCGTTCAATGATGTACTCTGATTGCTCAAAGCCCTTTTCGACATCTCCCTTGCGCAGCTTGGTGTGGTTGGCGACGTTTGTGCCCGGCTTCGGGGTAAATGCCGCTGCCACGAAGCTATAGCTGCCCAGGTCCGGGTGCACAAGCGGCGCGTCCGGCTTGAGCGCGTCCATGTGGTGCAGCACCGGCGGCAGTGGCTCGTATTCCACTTCTATAGCCTCGACCGCGGCCCGCGCCTGCTCCAGCGTCTCGGCCGCTACGGCGGCTACGGCTTCGCCATAGTGGCGCACTTCGCCCTTGGCCAGAATGTACTTGTCTACAATGTATAAACCGATGTGGTAGTCCAGTTCATCGCCAATAACCACGGCGCGAACGCCTGGCATCGAGGCGGCCTTGGTCGTATCGATATGCTTGATGCGCGCGCGGGCGTAGGGGCTCTTCTTGAGCTGGGCATGCAGCATGCCAGGGAGCTCCATGTCGCTGACGAACATCGCCTCGCCGGTCAGCTTTTCCACCATGTCCGGCCGGCCGGCCTTCTTGCCGACATACGAGAGATCGGCGGGTTTGATATCTTCAAACATGCTTGAGCTCTCCCTTCTTCTCAGGATTGCCTGTCAGATCCATGACCGCTTCGACTATCTGGGTATAGCCCGTGCAGCGGCAGAAATTGCCCTCCACGGCTTCCTTGATCTCGGCCACATCTGGCTTGGGCTTCTCGGCGAGCAGCTCCTTGATCGACATGACCATGCCCGGTGTGCAGAAACCGCACTGCACGGCGTGGTTGCGCTCAAAGGCCTTCTGGATGTCCGAAAGGGATGGCCCGTTGGCCTCGCCCTCGATCGTATGGATGACGGCTCCGTCGGTCTCCACCGCCAGCACCATACAGGAGTTGACGGCGTGGCCATTGAGTATGACGGTGCAGGCTCCGCACTCGCCCATGCCGCAGCCTTCCTTGGTGCCGGTCAGGCCCAGGTCTTCGCGCAGGAATCGCAGCAGGGTCCTGTTTTCGGCGCAATCGCGCTCATATATCAAGCCATTGACGGTAAGCTTTATCTTCATGATTACTTGACCTCCGCAAGGAGGCGTCGCACGTAGACGCCTATCATGTGCTCGCGGTACTCCTTGGTGCCGCGCACGTCGCTGATTGGAGAGACCGATGAGAGCACCTTGCGCGCCGCTTCGTCGGGAGAGTCTTTCAGTGTCACCGATTCGACGAGGACCGGTGTCGGGGCGGCCGAGCTTACGCCAAATCGTATCGAGTCGCCGTGGCGCACCATAAGCACGCCTACGATGCCCAGATCATGGCCGGCTATGCGCTTGAGCTTGAGGTACGTGCCCCTGGCGTTCCTGAATTCCGCCGGGACTATGATGCTGGCCAGGTACTCGCCTGGCTTGAGCACGGTCTTCTTGACGCCGGCAAAGAACTCGGTGAACGGCACGGTCCGTTCACCGGCCTTGGACCGGATAACGGCCCTGGCCCCAAGGCAGAGCAGCGCGGGCGCCATGTCGGAACATGGTGACGCGTTGACGACATTGCCGGCGACCGTGGCCCTGTTGCGTATCTGGTGACTGGCCAGTTCGTGGGCGCATCCGCAGAGTATGGGATAGCTGTCCCTGGCATCCTTTGACCTCAGCACATCATTGATCGTGGCAGCGGGCCCGATGATCAGGCCATCTCGTTCCGAGAATGCTATGCGATCAGAGTCGGGAACCTTCTTGCCGTCTATGACGAAGTGGGGTTTCATGACTCCGTTGCGAATATTTGGAATCAAGTCAGTACCGCCCGCAAGAAATTTTCCATCGTCCCGATGTTGATCAAGAGCGTCGGTCAATTCTGCGACGGTCCGCGGCGCGAGGTAGCGAAATTCATAGAACATGCATGACCGCCTTTCCGTCCAAAAAAAAATAAAGACCCGGATCTTTTCCGGATCTTTTTAGAACAGATTTGGACAATTTGTCATCATAGTTAAGACCGATATTGGCCACTTGTCAAGTGAAAGAGCGTGCCTCCGGGATGGCTGCGCACGCACAATCATCATTGTAAAGGAGCGTGTTTGTGTCTAGAATCGCGATACCATGGATTCGTTTCCAATCGACACCGACGGCGGACCGCAGGTCGTCATCGAACTTATATATCGCCTCAAGGTCAAGGATGTGATGACAACCGAGGTGGTCACCGCCGCTCCCCGGACGACCATGCGGGCGGTACAGATACTGATGCGCGACCACGGGATAACCGGCGTGCCCATAGTCGATTCTGGCCGTCTCGTCGGCATCGTTTCGATAGGCGACATGATAGAGGCTCTCGATACCGGAGCCATAACGGAATCGGCTGAATCAAGGATGACACGATCGTTGATCGTGCTGGAGGACGACATGCCGCTGTCGTTTGCCGTAACATACTTCAACCGGTACGGGTACAGGCGGTTCCCGGTCCTCGACCGCAACGGTTCGCTTGCCGGCATCGTGACCGCAGCCGATGTGCTTCGGTCACTGCTCATCGAGATGAACCGCGAGGTGGAGAGGCTCGAGGCCGGCATAGTGCGGAACGATCAGTCGAAGGCCGGCTCGTCGACGGTGCATCTGAGCTTTCCCAGCCGACGTTTTGATTTTGAAAACGCTGGCAAGGCCTCTGCGGAGCTCAAGAAGACGCTCAAGGCGCTTGGCGCCGATTCCACAGTGATACGTCGTGCGGCGATAGTCAGCTATGAGCTCGAGATGAATCAGGTCATTCATTCCGTCGGTGGTATCATGGATTTCTCGATGCGCGACGGGGTTGTGAGTATTGTGGCCAGGGATGAGGGCCCCGGCATAGAGAATGTAGAGGCGGCGCTGACCGAGGGATTCTCTACGGCCAATGCCTGGATCCGGTCGCTTGGCTTCGGGGCGGGACTCGGGCTGCCCAACGCCAGGCGGTCCTCGGACGAGTTCGAGATTACATCCAGGCTGGGCGCCGGCACGACGGTCACGGCGCGCATTCGATATCAGGAGCATGCATGAACGTATCAGATCTTTCAGGGCAATTCGGCTTCGAGGCGCTGGTGCGCCCTCCTGTCGATCATGTCATAGTCGACGCGTATACATCGGACCTGCTTTCCGATGTCATGGCCAGAGCCAGTGAGGGGTCCGCGCTGGTCACTATCCAGGCCCACAAGAATACGGTAGCCGTCGCATCGCTGGTCGGTTCGTGCGCCATTGTGCTCTGCAATGACCGCGCCGCGCCGGCTGACATGATCGAAGCCGCCGGCTCCGAGGGCATAGCGATATTCAGGACTCCTATGAACCAGTTCGAGGTTTCAGGGGTGCTGTACCGGGCCTTGCGAGGCTAGGCTCCTTCGGAGCACGGGATGTTTGTCGCCTGTGATCTACACAACCATTCATGCCTCTCGCCTTGTGGCAGTCTGGAACAACCGCCCTCGGTGCTGGCTCGTCTTGCCAGACAACGGGGGCTGGAACTGGTCGCGCTTACGGACCACAACAGCGCGCTGAACGCGCCGGCCTTCTCGGTCTGTGCAGCGCGCGAAGGAATAGCCGCACTGTATGGCATGGAGGCCACGAGTGCCGAAGAGGTTCACGTGCTCTGCCTGTTCGCGGAGCTAGCAGCCGCTCTCGACTTTGGCGCATTCCTTGCTTCGCGACTCCCCCGGTTGCCATACGATCCCGAGCGGATGGGGGACCAAGTGGTCGTCGATGAGGACGACGTGGTCATCGATCAGCCGGACCTCTACTTCGGAGCGGCTCTTGAGCTTGACTTCGGGGCCTTGTGCGACGCGGCGGCATCGCGTGGCGCTTTGGTCATTCCTGCGCATATCGACCGGCCCATGTTCGGCGTGTTGACGCAACTCGGTTTTCTGCCCGACGGGCCCTACGCCGCGGTCGAGGCCGTCCGTCCACTGCCCGCCGGAGCCGCGAAAGGTTATACGGTCATTACAGGATCGGATGCCCATTATCCTGAACACATAGCGCGGCGTCCTTTCGGCCTTGAGCTTGCCGACGACTGGAATGCCGGTGGCGTCGTCAACATTGAGGCGATACGATCCGCGCTGGCAGGTGGCCTGGTCCGTCTGCCCTTTGATTCATGAAGTTGCCGCGCGCCTGGTCGCCATTCGCCGTCGCGGGGGCTCTGGCGCTTGTCTGTGCATCGGTGGCGCTTGGTGATGTTATTCCTGGTGTCCCGGGGTTGCCGTCCGGACCAATCGTGCCAGCCGCAGATGCATCGGACGAACTGGTCGTATTGAGTTCGACGATACGCCCGGTCTCGGTCTCCGAGCACCTCCGCGTCCATGTGGAAGGACCAGCGGGCGCCCCGAGCTCGATGTTTGACGCGGTGCCCGATCGTCGTCTGTTTTCCAGGTTGCCGGTCAGCGGCTGGGCTGGACTGGGCGGCGTTCTGAGGGATGAGCCATTTGCGGATCGGACGGTCTGGCTGGCCTTCACGGTCAGCAACCTGACTGACGATGATTTCTTTTCACTGGTGGCAGATGGAAGCGGCTTTGCTCCTTCTGCGATGGTCATCGTTTCGGGTGATGGCAGCAGCAGCTGGTACAGTGGATTGCGCCTCCGCAAGCTCAGATATGAATCGAACGTGGCCGACGCGACCGCATACCGATTCATGCTTCCTCCCGATCAACGCTGCACCGTATATATGAGGCTGGATGGTTACAAGGCCTTCGGGCCAGGCCTCAGCGTATGGCCATCGAGCCTTCTTGCTACCAGGGTTGATGCCGCCGCCTGGCTTCTGGGTTTGATACTGGGGCTCGCGTCGTCGTCGTGTCTGGTCCTGTTCATCGAACCGCTGCGACGAGCGTTCTCGATATCCGTGTTCCTGTCGCTGGCGCTTGGCCTGCGCGGCGGCGGAATCAGTGCCTTGCTTGCGGGCGAAGGACTCCCGCGATACCTGGTAGGGGTACTGTTCGGGATAATCGCCATGGCGCTCGATACTGCTGTCACCTTCCGAGCCGGTGGTGGCCGCTCGTGGTATGCGGCGCTGCTCGCCCGCGTCGCCACGGGCCTGATTGCCGTCATCGGGTCGTTCATGACCACATCGCCGGCCACATCATTCATCCTGCCCGCATATCTATTTCTGCGGGTGAGCCTGCTCGCTGCATCCGCGGCGGTGGGTTTCGTCCGCCGTGCAGGATCCGTGTCACGGAACGCAGATCTGTTGCGTGAACGGCTGCGGCAAGAGTCCGAGGATGGCCGGAATTTCATCACGGCGACGGCTGCCGCTCTCAGTGGGCCACTGTATGGCATCGTGGGCATGCTGGAGGATATCGACGCGTTGCTGTCGGATATCCCGCTCGTCTCCAGGAACGCTCTTGCCGACATAGGGCTGGCTCGGGCGGAGGCCGCCAGGATCGATACGATGGTGTCGAACATGCTCAGCTACGCTGGCGGCGGAATCGCGGGGCTATCCATAGAGGATTTTGATCTCGCGTCGGTAGCCGGCGCGGCCGCCAACCTCCTCCGGATGGCATTCGCGGGGCACGTGCTCCATATCGATACAGACGTGCCTATCATCGAGATGAAAAGCGACGTGCGGCTGGTAAGGCAGCTGCTCTACAACGCGATGCACTGGGCTGCACGAAGTGGCAGCTCCCGCGTAATCGTAAAGGCGACCTCGACCGATCAGTGGTCGCAAATTCTTATTGAAGACGATGGGCTGGCAGTGCTGACTTCCGACGCCGTCTCTGCCGCCGCCCTGGATATGGACATGGCGGTGATGACAAGACTGGCCAGTCTGCTCGGCGGCGGGGTGTCATTTAGGAGCGATGGTCCCAGAAACACCAGGGTGATAGATCTTCCGCGGTGGATGGAAGCGCCTGTCTCGCTCCCGGGAATTGCAGCGTCGCTGATTGTCTCGACAGACGGTCGCCTGTCAGCCGGTCAGCCAATGTCTGCTGGTCGGCCGACTGCAGCCGGAAGCATTCTTGTCGCGGGCAACGAGCCGGTGACGCTGCTGGCGGTGAAGCGTAGGCTGGAGGCCTCGGGCTGGGCCGTCGTCGCGACAGTATCCGCCAGGGACGCGCTTGCCCGCGTCATGGGCGATGAATCGTTTGATCTTGTCATTGTCGATTCGGTGATGCCCGAGATGAGCGGATTCGAATTCTGCGCCTCTATCCGCGCAAGCCGCGGCCCCGAGTCCGTGCCCGTCATCATCCTTGTTGAATCAGGCAGGCCGGACGAGATAGAACAGTCGTTCAAGGCCGGCGCCAACGATTACATAGCGCGTCCGGCTTCCGGCCTCGAGCTGGCCGCGCGCGTCAAGACACACGTCGATCTGGCGTCGAGCATACGGCGCGAACTGGCGCAGGCGGCGAAGATGGCTGAGCTTGACAAGTACCGAACGCTGGCCATGCTGTCCGCCGGTGTCGCCCACGAGATCAACACGCCCAACAACGCGGTGCTCAGAAATGTGCCGATGCTCAAGGAAATCTGGTCCACGCTCGACGTGGTCATAGACCGCATCAATCGCGAAGAGGGTGGATTCATGGTACGCGGTTTCGGCTATGATGACCTGAAGCGTGAAATACCAGATATGCTCAATGATCTGTACATGGGGGCGCAGGATATACGCAAGATCGTGGAGGGTCTCAAGGACTATGCGCGCTCTCCGTCCGGGGCCGAGGATCTTGGCCCGGTCGATGTCAACGAGGTCGTGCAGTATGCCATGCGCCTTCTAAAGCATTCGATTGTGGTGGCGACAGACCATTGCACGCTGTCATTGCAGGATGGCCTGCCGCACATTCAGGCGGACAGGCTCAAGCTTACCCAGGTGGTAGTAAATGTGCTGGAGAACGCGCTGCAGGCCCTGCCCGATCGCTCGCGCGGGGTCACCATCACGACCATGGTGGAACCCGCGGGGGAGCAGCGGGAATCCATAGCGGTGCGGATTGCCGACGAGGGTGTGGGCATGTCCGCCGAGACGCTGGCGTCTGTCTTTGACCCGTTCTTTACGACCAAGCGCGACAAGGGCGGCAGCGGCCTGGGCATGGCCGTCGTCTCGGGAATAGTGCACGATGTGGGCGGCTCCATAACCCTGAGCTCCGAGCTGGGCGGGGGCACGACGGTGACGATACGGATTCCCGTTGGCGGGAAGGTGGAAGGTGATGATCATGGACAGTAAGGACGGCACGGTCATCATCGTCGATGACGACACGGGTGTACTGAAGCGGCTCGAGCGCCTGCTGCGCTTCGAAGGTTATCCCAATATAGCGCTCTGCGAGCGCGCCGATGACGCCTGGCCCGTGCTGGAGTCGCGGAAGACCCTTGCGATGGTGCTGGACCTGATGATGCCAGGCACCGACGGGTATGCAATGCTCGAACGCATGCGCGCCGAACGGCCCGATGTGCCCGTGATAGTCGCGACGGCTATAAACGATCTCGACACCGTCGTCAGGTGCATGAAGGCCGGCGCCTTCGACTATGTGCCGAAGTCGGCCGAGACATCGCGCCTGCTGGCAAGCCTGGAGCACGCCGCGATGATTGGCCGGCTGCTCGATGACAACAAGGCCCTGCGCGAGAGCCTGCTGTCTGCGGGTGAGTCGCTGCCGGGATACTTCGAGCCCATAATCACGCGAGACCGCAAGATGATGGATATATTCCGCTATGTCGTCGCGATAGCCAGGAGTGACAAACCCATTCTGATCACTGGTGAATCGGGAACCGGCAAGGAGCTGTTCGCGGCCGCCGTGCATGCCGCTTCGGGCCGCGCGGGTGACCTCGTCACCGTGAACATAGCCGGGCTCGACGACACGATGTTCAGCGACACGCTGTTTGGACACAAACGCGGCGCGTTTACAGGCGCGGATTCAGACCGGCCTGGCCTGATAGAGCGGGCCAAGGGGGGCACGCTGTTCCTTGACGAAATAGGAGACCTGCCACCACAGAGTCAGGTCAAGCTATTGCGGCTCATCGAACAGCGCATCTACTACCCGCTGGGCGCCGATCTGACGCGTTCTTCC
Source organism: bacterium (assembly GCA_035530295.1). Taxonomy (GTDB): domain Bacteria; phylum Spirochaetota; class Spirochaetia; order Treponematales; family UBA12059; genus SZUA-370. The sequence continues at coordinate 42,962 of DATKVB010000008.1, forward strand.
GACGCGCTGATAGTTGCCGCTACCAATAGGGACCTTGAGGCGGCCTGCTCGGCGGGCACATTCAGGCAGGACCTGTTCTATCGGCTCGAGACGCATCGGATTCGTCTGCCACCCCTGCGGGACAGGTCAGGCGACATACCACTGCTGGTAGAGCGATTCGCGCACTGTGCCGCCGAGAAATTCAAGCGGCCTTCTCCGGCGATTCCGCCTGAACTATACGATCTGCTGCACACCTATGATTTTCCAGGCAACGTGCGCGAACTGGAATCGATGGTCTACGACGCGGTCGGCCGCGCCTCCGGGCATACGCTGGCTCTCGAGTCGTTCAAGGCTCGCGTCTTCAAGGAGTCGGCTCAGCCCCGCGCGGTGCAATCACTTGTCGGCGGACTGTTTGCCTCGCTGTCAGCTCTTCCAACGCTGCGAGAAGCATCGGAAGAGCTGATCCGGGAGGCGTTGTCGCGGGCGGGCGGCAACCAGGGTGTAGCTGCGGGTCTGCTCGGGCTTTCGCGACCGGCACTGAACCGGCGCCTGAGGCAGAAGGATGATGAGGACCTCTGATAGGGGTGTGCAAAAGCTGACATTCATAGCATGTTTGTTTTGATTGCATAAAATCTTTCTGGTTCAATACATGGTAGCAGCCAAACCTTCTTTGCTCAACCAACCGTTCTCTTTCTGGACATACTCGTGGTTTGGCTCGTGATTGCTTTGATTCCATAATTATTTGTGCTAATACAAAATAGAAAGATCTACCAATCGATTATTATTGGCACGCAACTTGCATTGTTATTCACGGTTGGTTCGGTCCCACGTATGTAAACAAGTTCAGGCATAAAAGTCCAGGTAATAAAGTGAAGTACAAAAAGAGGGACATGTAAGAATAGCACACAAGTGGAGTAGCGGAACGTCTGGGCCGGCGTTCCGCTTTTTTTATTGGCCATGTGCCTGCAACCATGTGTTCCGGAATGAGTCGTACCATACGGCCAACGCCCTTGGCCGAGCATCCATGATTTCTGGAAAGGTTGTCTATGTCCGATCATGCATTCAAATCAGTCAGTCTGTCGCCTGAGCGGTATCCGCTCGGCGAGGAAATAGCCAATGCCATCACCCATGGCGTCTGGGCCTTGCTTTCGCTGGCGGGGCTTGTCGTGCTTATAGTCTCGGCCGCCAGGCGGGGCGACGCATGGTATGTCGTGTCGTTCACCATCTTTGGTATATCCGCGGTATTGCTCTTCACGATGTCCACGCTCTACCACGCGATAGCGGCGCCTTGCGCCAAACGGGTGCTCAAGGTGCTCGACCACTCATCGATCTATGTGCTCATTGCCGGCACCTATACGCCGTTTGCCCTGACAGCGCTGCGACCAACGGTCGGCTGGCTTGTCTTTGGCATCGTCTGGGGCGCCGCGGTGATAGGCATATCGCTGAAGCCATTTCTGGCGGGCAAGGCGCGGTTGCTCTCGACCATAGCGTATCTGGCAATGGGGTGGATCATCGTGCTGGCGTGGAGACCGCTTGTCGCCACCGTCAATGTCACGGTGTTGCGCCTGCTCATCGGTGGCGGCCTGGCCTATACCGCGGGCACGGTATTCTACATGCTCAAGAGCAGGGTCTGGGCTCATCCGCTGTGGCATCTGTTCGTAGGCGCCGGGGCAACCCTGCACTTCTTCGCGGTGCTGGCTCTGCTGCCGCTCTAGCGGGGCTTCTTGAGCCACAGTATCCTGGCGATCGATGCGGCGACGGCGAGTCCGCCTGCTATGGCACCTGCCAGGGTCAATGTCTGGAAGCCAGCGGCGGCGGATGCCTGCGGGTTTCCGGATACCGCTTCGAACATCGTGTGGTACATGCCGGCACCGGGCACGAGCGGTATGATGGCCGATATGATGAAGAGCGTAGCTGGTCGTTTGAGCAGGGCCGCCATCGATTCGGCGAACAGACCCACCACGATGCTCGCCAGGAAGAATGACAGGGACTCGGAGCCGGTTGCAACTCGCGCGCCAAGATAGCTGCCCCAGGCCAGAGCTCCGGCAAGCGCCGCCAGCGGAAGATCCCTGACGGGCGCCCTGAACAAAACGGCAAATCCCAATGTTGCGAGGAAAGCCCAGAGCAATTGCAGCAGTGCCGCTGTCATCAGAAGCCACCCGACATCAATGCAGACAGTCGCAGGGCGACGCCGACGCCTATGGAAATGCCTGCCGCCGAAATGAAGGCGTCTGCCCCGCGGGAGACGCCGGCGACCAGATCTCCGGCAATCATGTCCCTGATGGCGTTGACAATCATCACGCCAGGCACCAGCAGCATGATTGACCCGATGATGATTGCGTCCTTGTTCAGCGCCAGGCCAAGAGCATGAGCGGCAAGCGCGACAGTGGCCGCCAGCGCTCCGCCGACTATGTTGGCAAAGAAATCGGATAGCCGCATCGTTCCCAGCCATGAGGTCAGGCGCACTATCATGATGCCTATGGTAGCCGAGACGAGCCCGTCATTCCAGGCGCCGCCGAACAGCAGACAAAAGAAGCCAGTCGCGCAGGCCGCCCCGAGGGTCGGGAATGGCTCGGGATACGATCCCAGCATGTCTATGGCGCACAGCTCGCGCTCGACACCATCCTGGTCTACGCGCCCGGAAACCGCGTCCCTGGCCAGCGCGTTGACCCTGGCAATTTTCTGCAAGTTCATCTGGCGCTTGCGTATGCGCTTGACCACGGCATGGCTCTGGCCCGAGTCATCATCGCAGGAGGCCATGAACCCCGTCGGCGTCGCGTATGAGTCGGGATCCAAGCCGCCGAGCGCGGACGCGATGGCACTCATCACATCTTCCGCGCGGTATGTCTCGCCACCGGACTCGAGCACGATGCGGCCCGCGTCCGATGACAGGCGCAACGCGTCATCGACTCCGGAAGGCAGATGCTCGTCGTCTGTCATTGCAGTCCTATCAACATCGCCATCGTGATCTGCAAAATGCTGCCGTCAAAGAAATCCGGACTGCTCGTCCACGCGTTGGCAAGCTGAAGAAAGCCGCGCGCGCCGAAGGCGAAGGTAAAATTCTGCTGCAGGTATACCTCGAACCGCACCGAGGCGGTGGGATAGAACCACCTGCCTGCGCTCCAGAAGTACGACACCATTGAAGCGAGGTTGCTCGCCATCACTGCCGGATCCGTATCGTCGTTGGCGAAGGCGGCGCGCATGACGAAGGCGGGGCCGATGGATGCGGATCCGCCTATCCTGTCGGTAAAATGCATGGTCGCCGTGACCGGGACGCTCAGGATGACCCCCACAACGAAGGCGTTGTTGCTGTCGCCGTGCTCCACCTGCGTCGGCACCGCCTGATCCGCGGCCCATTCATAGTTGGTCCAGTAGAGATCCAGTGTCGGCTGCAGATCCAGGAAGTAGCCCTTGCGTATTGCAAGCGCCATCGATCCGCCAATGGTATTGACCACCTGGTTTGATGTTCCCGCCACACCGGAGCCATTGAAGATGATGGCAACGCCAAAACGCCCAGCGGCTGCCTCTATATCAAGAGACCAGGAAGGGACGAGAGCCATCGCAAAAAACGCCACCGCAAACCAGACACTTCGCTTCATCGTACCACCTACTATAACGCGCGCAGGCGCTGTTTCATAGGCCGGGATCGACAACCATGATGCCGCTTGCACCTATGTCCGGGAACAGGTCCTCTTCCCACACGGCGACGATCAGGCCTCCAACCAGGGCCGCGTCACGCACGCGCGCCTCTGGAACAGGCGCCTCGTACAGGGTTGTCCTGGCGGTCCGAGGCTCGCCGGTCGACATCGGGACAATCGAAACGCGCCAGTCGTCGGTGACGAGCATTGCCGCGACTGAACCGCTGCCCGGTTCGGCTACCTGGCCCCAGGTTGGACTGGCCTCCGCCGGATCTCCGCGCACGTAGGTACGCCTGGTTCCGTCCGGGAATCGTGCCTCTATCAGCAAGGGGCCGGCGAGTCCGGCCGCCGCCAATCTGAGTGATGGCGGCGCCGATGCCACGGGCAACGGAGACGCCTGCTTCTCGAAGGCCAGCTGGCTGAGCGGGGTGGACGAGCCGCTCGATGCCGCGACCAGCGCATAGCTCGTGGTTACGCGTTGGCCATCGTCGGAACGGTATTGCGCAAGCCAGGCATCGGCCAAGACCGGAAAAACGGCATAGGCAGTAGAGCCAGGGAATGAATCGGCGACGCGCGCGCCGTCCTCGGAGGCGGCCAGGACAATCGATGGAGGAGTGCGCGGTTGCGTAGCCTCGAATATCGGGTGATGGTAGAGCAGGAAGAACGCTTCGCCGTCGTGGGCCCATGACGATCCCACGGTGCGGCCGGAGAACTCGCCATCGGTCTGGGATATGGGCAGCGCCACCAGGCGAGACTCGGCGGGCTGCTCATGTCGCTCGACACGAACCCGCAGCAATCCTATCCTGTTGATGGCCAGGATGCCTTCATCGGCAAGCGGCTGAATCGCGGCGACGGCACGGGCCATGGCGAAGGGGGCATGGGGTCTGGGCTGGCCCGTCTTTGCGCGCTTGTCCTCGAGCTGCGAGACAGGCACCAGTGAGCCGTCGTCGTCGAGCTCGAGCATGAGCGGGCCTGTCCGAGGCACGACGAAGCCGCGACGAGGCTCGGCCTGAGCCGGGCTTCGACCGCATGATGTCCAGAACAGGCCGAGGCACAGGATGCAGGCGGCGAACCCGATCGATATGCCCGCATCGCGTGTGGTGCACGGCCTGTTCATGCGACGACGCACATGTCCGGCCTGGTTTCTAGTATGATCTGGCAAAGATCGCCCGGTGCTTCGCGGGGGCGCCGCATAGGCAACACACGCCTTCCAGGTCGTGCTGCTGGTCAAGCGGCATGTTCCTTATGGTCACCTTGTGGTCAGCCTTGAGCTTCGCTTCACATTCTCGGCCTCCGCACCACAAACCACGCGCGTAGCCGCCTGTAGCCTCGGCTGTGCCTTCGTGAGACTCGCCATCGACCTCGGATTGTTTCTTGGCTTTTTTCTCCTTGCCGAAGAAGGCCAGAATCTCGTCCATGTTTGCCACATCCCTGGTGTTGGCGTCCCTGAATGCCCGGGCCTTCTCAAGCAGGTCGTGCTGCATCGCGGCGAGTATTTCGCGGGCCTTTGCCGGCGCTTCCTCTGCCTTGACTATGGTCTTCTCGCCGGTATCGCGGCGGACCATAACGACATTGCCTGCGGCCGCGTCCTTCGGTCCCGCCTCGACACGGATCGGCACTCCGCGCATTTCCCATTCCGCGAACTTCCAGCCTGGGCTGGATGAATCGTCATCATCAAAGGCGACCCTGCGCCCATCGGCCTTGAGCGCCGCGACTATGGTGCTTGCGTATTCGAGCACCGCGGCCTTGGTATCGGTCTTGAAGATTGGAACCACGACAAGCTCTTCCTGTGCCAGCGATGGAGGCAATACCAGTCCCTTGTCATCGGAATGGGTCATGATGATGGCGCCTACGAGCCTGGTCGAGGCACCCCAGCTGGTCGCCCAGACGTAATCGAGACCGCCTTCGCGGGTCTGGAACTGCACATCGAAGGCCTTGGCAAAATTCTGACCAAGGAAATGGCTCGTGCCGGCCTGCAAGGCCTTGCGGTCCTGCATCATCGCTTCTATCGAATAGGTCGCTATGGCGCCGGCAAACTTCTCCGCCTCGCTCTTGCGCCCGGCAATCACGGGCAGGCATAAATATTCCTCGGCGAACGAGCGATAGACTTCGAGCATCTTCTCCGTTTCGGCGACGGCCTGATCCTTGGTTTCGTGGGCTGTGTGGCCTTCCTGCCACAGAAATTCAGTCGTGCGCAAGAAGAGTCTCGTGCGCTTCTCCCAGCGGACAACATTGGCCCACTGGTTGTACAGAAGAGGAAGATCCCGCCATGACTGTATCCAGTCGCGGTACTTGCTCCAAATTATCGTCTCGCTGGTAGGCCTGACGACAAGGGGCTCGTCGAGTTCCTCGCCACCCGCATGTGTGACAACAGCGAGCTCCGGGCTGAACCCTTCTATGTGTTCAGCTTCCTTCTTGAGAAAGCTCATTGGAATGAACATGGGGAAATAGGCGTTCTGGTGGCCTGTCTCCTTGAACCGCCTGTCCAGCTCGTCGCGTAGCCGCTCCCATATAGCGTAGCCGCGCGGCCTTATGACCATGCACCCCTTGACCGGCGAGTAATCTGCCAGTTTGGCGTTAAGGACGATGTCGATATACCACTGTGAATAATCGACGCTGCGGGGGGTGATTTTTTCGGCCATACGGTACCTCTTGCGGATAGTGCTGCGCATATATGGAAAGGCGCCGGCCTTGGTAGCCGGCGCCATCCGGGCGCTTCTGGATATTAACCTAGTATAAGTCTTCTATTCAACGGTTCGCGCGACAGCAATTGGTTCAGGGCAGCTTGAATGACTCAACCATGTAACGTATCGATGGTCCGGCGCTGTTTTTCTCCAGCCGCTCTATGATGGCGACCACGGTCTTGCCATCAGGGGCTACCAGTATTTCCTTGATCGTATACTTGGCGACATCCTTGCGCTTGATTGATGGGTTGCCTGCCTTCATGCTTGTCTTCTTGCCGTCAACAGCAGTAATGCTGATTTCGAGCCCAAATGACGAGACAAAGGAGCCAGTCTTCTCTTCGACCGATTGTCTGAGTATCACGTCCCATTGTGCGCCTGTCTCGAAGTCCTTGAAGGACAAGGCATCCGGGCCAGCATCGCCATTGACCAGCAGGTACACCAGTCGGCCCTGGGCAAGATGATCTATTCGCAGCTTTCTCGCCGCCGGAGCGGCATCGGAGAATAGCTTGTAGAAGCCGCCCGCGGGATCCCATCCTGGTTGCATCTCGCTGCCGTACATTCCCTTGAACACGCCGCCGTGGACAAAATCGTTCTTCTTTGTATCGACAAGGTAAAGCTCAGCGTATGGTTTGCTGTTGGCGACGTCGAGGCCATAGAAACCGAACATAAAGGTCGCGGAATCCGGAGAGAAGCCCAAGTTGACGAGCGTGGCAACATCGCCGGCAAACGCGGTCGATCCGAGCGCCAATACCATGGTGACGATCGCAATCCATCTCTTCATTGCTTTTCTCCCATCGGGTGGCTCGGAGCATAGCCGACCCCTGTTATGAGTATCGACCGATGCGCGACGCTCTTGAGGGAAATGCCGCGCGGTAGTACGGTATCGGCATGACGATTAAATTGAGGGAACGTCTCTTCTGGGGATTCTTTGTAGTTGCGACGCTGGAAATCATCGGTATCGCCGCGCTGGTCTGGTCAACGGGACCCGGTGTCGTCGGGTGGATCATTTCTGATGTCGCAGGCGCATCGCCTGCCATGGAATACATAACGTTGGGCGCGGCTGGTCTCTGCGGGCTCTATGCGATGACCGTGTCCGGTCTCGTCGCGCTGCGTAGCGGGAAGACTGTCTCCGTGGAGATATTCTTTTTTTCGTTCTGGGCCTTCTGCCAATCGTTCGAACTGGTCAAATTCGTCTCGGTAGTGCTACTGGCCAAGGGTGCCGGATCGGGCTCGTTCGAATTGGTGACAAGGATAGCGCTTTTTGGCAGATATGGCGCGACCATGGCAATTTTCGCGGGAAGCCTGTTTTCAGCTGGCCTGAAATCAGAGCGCGGTACGCCCCTCTTCATGGCTATCTTGCTGATATCGTTATTCTTTGCCACGATGCACCCATTGAATTCGATAGGACCTGGCATCGATCTCCTCGCAGATCGCGGTTCAATGCCACTGGCCAAGGCGTTTCAGGGTGCGCTTGTCATGCTCTCGATAATCAACTATGGCTTGGCATGGTATGTCGGCAAGGATCGGGCATATCTGGTATCCGCAGTGGGCATGGTCCTATGTGTTGGAGCAATATCGGTCCTGCAAACAGCGCTCCAGATCGTAGTATTGGCCGCCGTAGTGCCGGTACTCATCGCGGGGACAGTCACCTATATCAGGAGCATGCACGCATACTATCTGTGGCGCTGATCGAGTCTGGCGTCCTAGCGATAACCACCAAAGATCAATACCGCGGCTAGTCCGACAATGGTCGGCAGAAGGATGTTGTCGAGATCCCTGGTGGGTGCGGCTTCGGTCAGCATCGCGACCAGCGCAATGACAGCAGAGCGTGGCGCATTGCCAGTAACGGCGTATGACGCGCAGAGCACGGCGATGTAGCAGGTCAGGCTACCTTCGACCGATTTGCCGCCAGTAAACGGTATCTTGATCGAGCCGAAAGCCTTGCCGACGAGGCTCGACAATCCGTCACCAAAGGCGAGCGCATAGATGGCGATGGATGCGGCAGGCTCCGGGTACAGCACGAGCGCCAGCATCGCTCCGATGCCGAGGGTGACCGGACCATAGACGAACCTTCCGGCATCCCGTCTCCTGGCAGCCAGGGCAGTGATCTTGCTGATTACCGCGATCTCGTAACCCTGCATGCGCAGTAGTTCGCTATAGGTGTAGACCAGGATGCCCGAAGACAGCAGGGCAACGGTTAGTCCAAAATTCCAGGCTGCCAATGTTGGAACCAAGCCAATGAGGAGATGAATGCTCTTTCTAATCAATTCTGTTGTTATTTCGCGCGGCCACAAGCGGCTGATCGCTGCTGTATTCGATGTTTTGTATACGTCTGACATGTAGGCTTCCTTCATGATGCTATAATATTATATGCAAGAACCGAGCCAACCAGCGCGGCTTGGTCGCAGAAATAGATAAGTATTTATCTAGACTGTAGTTGCTGGCAATATCAGGATCCTTGAGTGTTGTCATGGAATAGAAGTGTCTACTAAATTAGACGCTGATAATAGCTCCGAGCATCATAACGCCATGGTCATCAAAGAGTGCGCCGCGAAGCAAACGGCTCGGTTGACACAGAGGCCTGACGGAAGCTAGTATTCGACCCACAAGATGCCATGCTGACATCCGTGATGTCTTTGGTGGGCGATTAACTCAGCGGGAGAGTGCGTGCGATTGCGCGCTTATCCACGTAGTGTTTTCTATGGGCGATTAACTCAGTGGGAGAGTGCTACCTTCACACGGTAGAAGTCACTGGTTCAAATCCAGTATCGCCCATAGAAAACATTTTTCTTAGAAGCGCGCAAACGCGAACCTTCACACGGTAGAAGTCACTGGTTCAAATCCAGTATCGCCCATAGAAAACATTCATATTGGAAGCGCGCAAACGCGAACCTTCACACGGTAGAAGTCACTGGTTCAAATCCAGTATCGCCCACAAAAAATACTGAATTGAAAGCAAGCCATGCGAACCTGCGCGTTCGACCGATTGAAGGTCCATGGTGCGAACGCGCTGTCGATCGAATACGATCGCCGTCACACGGTAGGCGCAATTCGCCGAAGGCGAATCCGCATGATAAGTTCTTGGTTCGTCGAACCTTGCATCTTCTGCGTGAATCCAGCCTGCCACGTACGATTCACCACGACACACCGGAGCGCAATGCCGACTACTTCTCAGCCCCCTGTCACCGTCAATATCGTCTGGCATCGTTACAAATAGACTATTCAGTGCATGCAGCAGAAGCTGGCATCGACCGTTGGGCTATTGGCTCACGGCTCGCCAGACTGCGTACTGACCAGGTCATCTCTGGCTCTCATAAGCCAAGTAATGAAGCTACAAGGATTTGGTCCAAGCAAGACAGCACCCTGCCTAGAAAGAGTCCCGACAATCTCCAGGCGTACGCCAGGACAGGATAGATGCAGGCTTCGACGAACTAACCTCCACTTGCCCAAGTGGCCTGAGAGGACTAGGCTGTGACCATCCTCAAGGGTGGTAAACTTCTGTGTCTTCAAATCCCGGCGCATCTTTCAGCGAGAAGTATTTTCCGGCGCTTAGACAGCGCAATTTCAGGATATTCTGGATCGGTCAGCTGGTTTCGGTCATCGGCACCTGGATGCAGAACATTGGGCAGGACTGGCTTGTCCTGCAGATAACCGGCTCCGCTGCCAAGCTCTCCATCGTCAGCGCCATCCAGTTTGTGCCAATCATGTTCCTTGCGATATTCGCGGGGCCATTTGTGGACCGTTTTCCGAAACGGCGCACGCTGATCCTTACCCAATCCGCTCTGGCCATTCTTGCTCTGGCGCTGGCGCTGATCACATGGACCCATATTGTCCAGTACTGGATGATCCTGGTGCTTGCCTTTCTGCTTGGCATGGTCCAGCTGATCGACATTCCGACTCGGCAGGCCTTTGTCATCGAGCTGGCGGGCCGGGATGCATTGATGAATGCGGTGTCGCTTAATTCCGCCGCCTTCAATCTGGCACGCATCTTTGGTCCGGCTGTCGCTGGGCTCCTTATCGAGGCTATCGGTATCGCTCCATGTTACTTTCTGAACGCTCTATCGTTCCTCGCCGTGATCATTGCCTTGTTTGCGGTCAAGGTTCCCCCTGACGCGCCTAAACGGTCATTTGAATCGGTGCGCGACGTACTGCGGAGCACGAAAGAGGGGCTCGTGTATATCAAGAACCGCGGTGAGATCGCTGTGCCACTGCTCCTTCTGGCGGTGATGAGCGCCTTCGTGATCAATTACTCTATCTTTGTTCCGACATTCGCGAAGATCAATCTTGGCCGGGCCGCTTCAGGCTATGGCTTTCTGATGACGGCCATGGGCGTCGGCTCACTCGTGGCCGCTCTCGTTCTGGCCATGAGGAGTTCAAAAGGGCCTAGCAGAATTCGGCTCTTCGGCGGCGTAGTGGTTATGTGCGTCGCTATTCTTGTGTGCGGCTTCCAGCGTGATTATCTGGTATCATGCGTGTTGTTGGCAATCGCCGGCTTTGGAACAATATCGTTCTCCGCTTCGACTAACGCGACTATCCAGTTGGCTTCGGACAATGACCATCGCGGTCGTGTGATGAGCGTCTATTCTCTTGTCTTTGGCGGTGTCACGCCGATCGGGGCTCTCTGGGCTGGTGCAGTCACGGAGGCCACGAGCCCCGCCGCCTGCATGAGCATCGCGGGGACCATTGGCCTTGTCGCCTGCGGCATCGCGATCATCTTCGTTCGCAAGCATCCCCCGGTGAGTCCCGCCCCCGCCGCGGTCTACTGATGATGTATTATCAGCCTGCGATCAACCGCGTTACGAAATAGCCACCAGCCAAAAGCCACACGAAGAGCGTCAGCGCCAGGAGCACGGGCTTGAATCCCGCCTGCCTGAATTTGGCCGCGCTCGTCTCCATGCCTAGTGCGGTCATGGCCATGGTCAGCAGGAAGGTATCGACCGTAGTGATGCCGACTACAATGCCTTCCGGAATCAAGCCCAGGGAATTGACGCCGCTCATCACTATGAACCATACCGCAAACCAGGGCACAACCAGTTTGAGCTTGCCGCTTGCCTCTCCGCGCGTGCGGGCCAGGCCGGAGAGCACGAGGCCCAGGATTATCAGCAGTGGCGCTATCATCATTACCCTGGTCATCTTGACGATCACGGCTATCCGCGCCGCATCCTCGCCGACGGCACTGCCTGCGGCGACGACCTGAGCGACTTCATGGATGGTGCCACCGACATAGAGTCCGTAGCTCGTGTGACTCATGCCCAGAAGGCCAGTCCTGAAGAGCACGGGGTAGAGGAACATCGATATGGTGCCGAAGATTACCACCGTGCTCACCGCTATCGCGCTCTTGTATGGTTCAGCCTTGAGGACCGGTTCGGTGGCGAGTACCGCCGCCGCTCCGCATACCGAACTACCGGCCGCTGTAAGCAGCGCGGTATCCCGATCCAGTCCGAAGACCTTCTGCCCAAGCAGTGCGCCAAGGATGAATGTCGATGACAGCATGATGAGCGAAATGCCAAGGCCATCCGCTCCCACCGCTCCTATCTGCTGGAACGTGACGCGAAAACCGTAGAACACGATAGCGACTCTGAGTATGGTCTTGGATGAGAAGAGTATTCCAGCCGTCCATTCCTTTGGCAGATGGCTGCGCAATGTGTTGGCGTACACCATGCCAAGCACAATGCCAATGATGAGTGGGCTCAAGCCAAGTTGCCTGAGGATTCCGATTCCTGCGATCTGTATTGCGGCTATTGAAAAGAGAACGACAAACAGAATCCCATTGAGTGTATTGTGGATATTTGCCTTGCTGAACGGCATGCGGACTCCTTGAAGCAGTGTGCGCCATGCTACCGGTAGAGTGGTATCATGCGCAAGGTGGGGTGTTCACTTGACGCGGCAAGTGTCTCTATGCAAAGATACAGGTATGGTACGAGAAGAACTACAGGTGACCGCGAGCCTGGCCCACCTCGACTTGAGCGAGGATGAGGTTGCCGCGGCACTTCCGGCATTCGAGCTGATGCTCGAATATTTCGCCGCCATGAAGGCGGCGGACGAGGATGAGGACGCCTTTGGTGTCCCCGTCATGGACATAGAACCCGCAGCGCAGGGTAGCCAGCCTGGCAACCGGGTGCGCCTTGATCTGCTCAATACCACGAATAATAATAAGAACTCCAATCCGCCTTCCAATCTCGCAAACGAGCTCGTCAACCGGGCGCCCGAATGCGAGAACCGCTTCATAGTCATCCCGAACGTTCTCTAAGTATCCACCGGAGGAATCCACCATGATGCAATCCGTCTATCCGGACGGCTTTCGCGCGTATTTTGACGCATGGGAAGCCAGAATCGGAGCATTTCTTGACTACGATGCCCAGGTGCTCGAAACCGCCGCAGGCAGAGCCGCGATATTGGAATCTTCAAATGGAAAAGCGAGCGTCGCGAGCCTGCCGTTTGGCGTCAAGGACAACATAGCGGTCGCCGGGATGAGGCTCTCATGCGGCTCAAGGCTACTCGACGGCTTCATCTCCCCGTATTCCGCTACCAGTGTCACGAGGCTCGTGGACGCCGGAGCAGTGCCAGTCGGCAAGATGAATCTGGACGAGTTCGGCATGGGGTCCTCGACCGATGGATCGGCATTCAAGCGCACCAACAACCCGTGGGATACGGAGCGAGTCGCCGGAGGATCATCGGGTGGGCCGGCTGCCGCTGTCGCGGCGGGGCTCGTGCCGTTCGCTCTGGGCTCTGACACCGGCGGTTCGGTCAGGCAGCCGGCGAATTTCTGCGGGGTGGTCGGGCTCAAGCCGACGTACGGCGCGGTGTCGCGCTACGGTCTGGTCGCATACGCATCCAGCCTGGAGACCGTGGGGGTGCTGGCCGACACCGCGTGGCGCGCCCGCGCCGCATTCATGGTGATGCGTGGCCGGGATGATCTGGATCAGACGAGCGCGGATAGTCCCGCGGGCGCGCTGGCTGTCGAGCGGCATGATCACCGCACGGTCGAGCCGAGGACAATCGGGGTACTGTCGCCTGATGCTGTGGCGCTCTCTCTCTTATCCACGCTCTCGTCAGGGCCGGATGCCGATGAGGCGCTGGCGCGTGCGGCGTCCGGGGCGACCGTGCTTGAGCCGGAGGTGGCTGACGGGTTTGAGGCGGCCAGGGCCGCGCTGCAGGCTCAGGGACACCGCGTCATCGATATAGAATTGCCCAGCCTCAAGTACGCGGTCCCGGCCTACTATACAATTGCGACCGCTGAAGCCAGCGCCAACCTGGCGCGCTTCGATGGGATCCGCTATGGCAACAGGCCAGCGTATTCGGAAAATCCCGAGGAATTGCTCGACAAGACGCGTGGTCATGGATTCGGCAATGAGGTGAAGCTCCGCATTCTCCTTGGGACATTTGTGCTGCGGTCCGGATTCCAGGATCGATACTATCTGCGGGCTCAACGAATCCGGGCAGGCATCCGCCGTGATTTTGAGCGAGTGCTGGATGGTTGTGATGCGATCCTGATGCCGGTCTTTCCGACACGTGCTTTTGGTCGGGGCGAGCAGGGGCTGTCGCCGTTCGCTCAGAAGGCGGCTGATGTCTTTACCTGCTGTGCGAATCTGGCGGGCTTGCCGGCGCTGGCCTTTCCAACGGGCGTGGTGGATGGGTTGCCGGTCGGGGTTCAGCTGGTGGGACCAGCGTTTGGTGAAGGTGTTCTGCTTGATATCGCGGAAGGGTATGAGGCGAAGCATTCGATAGCGCGGCCTGCTGGTTACCAGGCCTGGTGGGGTGGGGCATGAAGTATCAATCGTTCATCGGACTCGAGGTGCATATTCATCTATTGACCAGGACCAAGGCGTTCTGTTCATGCAAGGCCGCGTTCGGCGACGAGCCCAACAGCAACGTCTGCCCGGTCTGCATGGGATACCCCGGTGTCCTGCCCGCCCTCAACGGCGAGGCGATGCGGATGGCGGCCACGGTCGCGCTGGCGCTCGATTGCACGCTGTCACCGAGCACCTGGTTCGAGCGCAAGCAGTATTTCTATCCTGACATGCCCAAGAATTATCAGATATCGCAATTCGCATCGCCTGTCGGTGTCGGCGGTCATGTCGATATACCGACCAGGGATGGGGCGAGCAAACGCATCAGGATCAAGGAATGTCATCTTGAAGAGGATGCCGGCAAGATGATACACGCGGGCAACGTGTCGCTTATCGATTACAACCGGGCCGGCACATCGCTGCTCGAGATCGTGACGGAGCCGGATTTCGAAACGGGCACCGAGGCGGAGACTTACATCCAGCATCTGCGGCGCATGGTTCGCTATCTGGGTGTCTGCGATGGCAATATGGAGGAAGGCTCGCTGCGCTGCGATGCCAACGTGTCGGTCAACCTGAGCGGTGCCGGCCTGGGCCGCAAGGTGGAAATAAAGAATCTCAATTCGTCGCGCTTCGTGCGGTTGGGGCTTGATTACGAGATAGAGCGGCAGATGCAGCTCCTTGAGAAAGGCGGCACGGTGCGTCAGGAGACGCGGCTCTGGAACGAGAACCGTGACCAGACAGAGCCGATGCGTTCAAAGGAGAGCGCCAACGATTACCGGTTCTTTCCCGAACCGGATCTGCCCGTATTCGTCGTCGATGGCGCCTTTGTCGAATCGGCCAGAGCCGGACTCGTGGAGCTGCCGTTCGCGCGCGAGCGCAGGCTCATATCGGAGTATGGCTTGTCTGGTGAGCAGGCCTCGATCATATGCGAGGAACGCGCCGGAGCCGACTGGTTCGAGGCGGCCGTTGCCGAGTCCATCAGGCTTGGCGTGGATGTCACGCTCGCCGCCGAGCGCGTCGCGGTATGGATGTCAACCGATGTCAGGCGCGTGCTGAATCGAGACGGACTCGACGCGTCCAGTCTTGGCTCGTTCAGGGTGACCAGCGCGCGGATGGCCGCGATGGTCGCCTTGGTTGCGTCGGGACGGGTCTCCGGGAAGATAGCCAGGCAGGTGTTCGACGCAGTGCTTGCCGAAGATGCGGAACCTGCCGATGTCGTCTCCGCGCGAGGGTGGGAACTGGTCGTCGACCCGGAACGGATAGTCAGAGCGGTTGATGCCGCGTTTGCCGCCGAGGCTTCGGCCGTCACCGACGCGGTGGCCGCGATGATGCGCGGGGACCAGGGCAGGGCTCGGTCGCTTGGCTCGTTCCTGGTGGGCAAGGCCATCGCGGCATCGGGCGGCAAGGCCGAGCCTGGCATGATCAAGGTGGTCGTCGACCGGCGGCTGGCTCAGCGGCAGATGGCTGGCGCATCGTCACAGGCGGAACTAGGAGCGCGAGCATGAGAGTTCTGGCAAGCGAGCTGAGGCAGGTTCTATCGTCGGCTGAGCCGCCCCAGATAGTCGAGCTGCGCGGCTGGGTCCACCGGGTGCGCGAACTGGGCGGTGTTTCATTCATCATGATCCGGGACCGGTCCGGCGTGGCCCAGGCGGTTGTCGAGGGCAAGGTCGACCTGACACTGGAATCTGTTGTCTCGGCAACTGGAGTGGCTGTGGGCAACGAGAAGGCGCCTGGCGGCGCGGAGCTTCGGGCCACCAGGATCGACGTCATCGCCAGGGCGGAGCCTGATCTGCCGTATCCTGTCAATGGCGATCCATCGAAGATAGGCCTCGATATAATTCTTGACCAGCGGCCGCTGTCCCTGCGCAACCCGAAGCTGAGAGCTATATTCTATGTACAAGCAACTATAATTGATTCGTTCTCGTCATTCCTGCGGGCCCATGACTTTACCGAGATAAAGACAAGCAAGCTTATTGGCTCTGGCACCGAAGGTGGCACCGGCTTGTTCGCGGTCGACTATTTCGACACTACGGTATACCTTGCCCAGTCCCCTCAGTTCTACAAGCAGACCATGGTCGCCAGCGGTATGGAGCGGGTATTCGAGGTGGCGCCCGCATACCGTGCGGAGAAGCATGATACGCCGCGGCACCTCAATGAATATGTGTCGATGGATGTGGAGATGGCATTCATCGATTCGGAACGCGATCTGATCGCCCTGGAAAAGGAATTGCTGGCTTCGATTTTCGATGCGGTTTCCAGCCGCAATGGAGCCGAACTGGCCGCGTGGGGCGCCACCGTGCCGGACCCGGAATCGGTCGCGCGGGCGCCCATCGTGGCCCACGACGAAGCGATAGCCATAGCCGCCGCCGAACTGGCCTCTTCGGGCATCGCCGCCAAGAAGGCGTATGAGATAAGCCCGGAGGTGGAGCGACTGATTTGTTCATGGTCCGCCCGCGAGCACGGGAGCGATCTTGTGTTCATAAACGAATTCCCGCGGCGCCACCGCCCCTTCTACACCTTCCCGCTCGATGCCAGCCGGACGATGAGCTTCGATGCCATCTTCCGCGGCCTCGAGATAACGACCGGCGGCCGGCGTCATAATGACTATCAAGCCCTGCTCGACGTACTGCCGAAGTTCGGCTTGAAAGCGGAGGATCTGAGTGACTACCTGAATGTCTTCAAGTACGGATGTCCGCCGCACGGCGGCTTTGCCATAGGGTGCGAGCGCCTGACCCAGAAGATTCTTGGCCTGTCAAACGTAAAGGAAGCCAGTCTCTTTCCAAGGGATCGAAAGCGGGTTCGTCCTTGAGGGTAGCGCCCGTAAGCGGCTGGTTCAAGAGGCGGCCGCTTACGGGCGGATCAGGATAATCGATCGGAGCCTCATTCCATTCTGCATTGATTCCGATATACTTAATGATACCCATGTGGGTATGAAAGATCTGTATCGGATGGAGCGAACGCGCATGGCGGATAAAAGCCTGCTGAAACGGGCCCAGGCATTGCGTAAGGCATCGGGATCTGAACTGATGTCCAGCAATGAGTTCGGTTTTGACAAGTCCTCTGGCATATCCGTTGAGGACCAGAAAGATATACTCTCGCACATTGAGCGCGTGGCTCAGTCAAGCCGCATTCTGGCAGGGCCCGATACCTGGAAGGTAAGGCCCGACAAGCGTGGCGCGTTTCTGCCAATCGTCGTCAATGTGGCCGCCTTGCTGGCCATCGCCGGTGGGATATTTGGGCTCTCAAAGGCATTCTCGCCTGATACGCAGTCGGTGCAGAACGGCAGCGCGACGCTATCATCGGCCGAGGGACGGTTGTTGCAGGAGATCAAGCGCGAGTCAGAAGGCAAGATCCAGGAAAAAGACAAGGAAATAGCATCGATACAGGAGCGCATGCTGGCTCTGGACAAGGAAAAGGAACAGCTGCGCCTGAGCATAGACGAGCGCATAAAGGCAAAAGAGGCCGAGCTCAGGGATCAACTCAAGGTCGAGCTGGAGAAGGAACGCCAGCGCCTCATCGCGCAGGGTCTGTCCGAAGCGGCAATCCAGGAGAAGTTGAAGGAGTTCGAGAAGCGCAAGACCGAGGAGTTCCGGGCTCAGCTCGATGAGTTCGCGAAGAAGGCGGAAGCCGAGCGCGCGGCGCTGCAAGTGAACCTGGACAAGGCGCGCGACGAATACAAGAAGAGCCTGTCCGACGCGACGGCGGAGCGACAGCGCATACAGGACGAGTCGCGGCAACGTGAGCAGGAGCTCAGGGCCCAGCTCGACGACAAGAGCAAGGCGCTGGAGGCGGAACGCGCCAAGACAGCGGTCAGCCTGCAGGCCGCGCAGTCGGAACTGACGAGGCTCAACGCGGACGCGTCACGGGTCAAGGCTGTCGAGGACAGGCTCCTGGGGCTGTACGCCTCGGCGCGCCAGTCTTTGCGCGATGGTCGCATCGACGACGCGGCCAACACGCTTGTCGCGCTGCGCGCCTATCTGTCGAGCGCCGATGTCGCGGCTATACCGGCCCTGAGTACGCGTCGTGAACTTGATCTCTTTACAGCGGATTTGATAGAACGCGCCATCGGCACGGAGCGTGCCAAGTCCGGGGCGGACACCACCAGCGTGACCGATGCGCTCGATGCCCTGGCCTCCATACGGGCACAGATAGACAGCGCCAGGAAAGCCGTGGCCGCCGGCGATCGTACCGCCGCAGCTTCGGCCTACCGCGCGGCCTTAAGCGCGACCAAGGAGCTTGAAGAAGCGGGGACCTTTCTGGAGGGCTCCTGGAAGACCGATCTGGCAGCCAAGTCAGCAGAGCTCGACGCTGCGAACGCCGCGCTCGACATGACGCGGGACCTGGCGGCCAACACCAAGTCGGCGATGGGCGCGATCAATGCTGCCGGCAGGGATGCAAAAGCACTTGAAGCCGCGTTCGGTCGGCTCTTGGCCAACCTTCCGCTTGGCCCCGGCGAGGCGGCACAGGCATATACCTATATCAAGGATGCAGGCGCCAGGGAAGCGGAAGCCGCCCGTCGCGCCACAGACAGCGCGGCGGCTGGAGCTCCTCTGCGCAGCGCCGCCGCGGACCTGTCAGCTGAAAAATACTTTGACGCCATCATCGGATTCGCTTCCGTCCTGACACGGTATCCCGCGGCGGAGCAAGCCACACAGGCCACAGAAGGTCTGCGTCAGGCGGGCCGCAGCCTGGCCCAGGCCCTGCAGGATTCCCGCGACAAGGCCGCCGAGCGCATCGGAACGTTGGAGGCAAGGCTGGCCGAAGCCAGAGACCGCATCGAAGCTCTGAAGGCTGAAGCCGATGCGGCAAAAGCGGCCGGGAAGACGACCGCAGCCACATCGGCGGTTCCAGCCACCGGCACCGCGACAAGCGCTGAGTACGCTGCTCTGCAGGCAGCGAAGGCCGAGGTCGAGGCCGACCTTGCGGCGGCCCAGGCACGGTACGATTCGGTTGCCACCGCGTACCAGGCGTATGCGGGTGATGAGGACAGGATCCTGACCGCGGGTGGCGACCTTGCCGTTATCGAGGCTCGGACCAGGCTTGATGCCTTCCTGTCCAGCCCCGCCATAGCGTCGGTGATGCCCGGCATGCGCGAACGCATAGCCCGCTACTTTGCGGCGTTCCAGACGGCAGGCCAGAAGGATGTGCTGTTCAACGCGGCGGACATAGTCGACGGAGCTGTACGCATCAAGGATCCAGCGGTCAGAACCCGCTACTTTGCCGACCTCGAAGCCCGCTATGCCAGCAACGCGGCGATGCTTGAGTTCCTCAAGTCGGTGCGGGAGACGTTCAGGTAGTCATGGAGGGCTGTCTGGCCGGTCAATCAGCCAGATTGGCCAGGTCGGCTGTGGGAATCTCGTATATCTCGACTTTGAGAGTGCCGATGTCGTCGTGGGTGCTGGTCTTGACGAAGAACGTCCGTGTGAAAACCACCTTCATCCTGGCATTCAGACTGTCGTAGCGCTCGTGGACAAAGCGCAGGGTGCCAGCAGGGAACTTGAACAGCCTTACCAGGTTGGCGTCGAGAACGCTTATGATGCCATCCCGCTCCGCGAGCAACCGCCCATCCGACAAGGCGCCTATCAGGGGGCCATAATCCTCGGTGTATTGGATTGGTTCGATTGTGTCAGCGGTAGCCAGCGCCCATCTGAATATCGTTCTGGAGCCGTCGGAGAGACCGCACGAGAGGTACAGGTATGTGCCGGCTGCAAGGAATTTTCCCGGTACTGTGACCTGCGCGGCTGAGGAGAAGGCCAGCACGGTACCGGGATCGATCGTGAAAGCGGTTGTAGGGGTTCCACCGGACCACGCTGTTCTGGTTTCGTACTCCGGCTCAAGTGAGAGTGCGTCGTAGGCATAGCAGGCGATGGTCGCCGTTGGCCCGGATTCCGCGACGACGCCGATTCCAAAGGATCCTTGCGTATTGGTGCCGGGCAGTACCATCGAAGAATTGGACAAATCGGACATCTGCACTATCTGTGCTTCGGAGATGTGCGTCGACACGAATGCGTTGCTGCTCCCATCCGGAGCGGCATAGGCAAGGTATGCATCACTCATCGTATTGGGGATCTCGAAGCCCGATGCTGTATTGACCCAACCGGTGTGATTGATTGTATCTATTGTCGGTATGGATCTAAACGCCAGCTTCGCGCCCATATCCATGACGAGCAAGCCCACGGCCGGTGTGTCAACCATGGGCGGCAGGAACCATGCATTGTCCAGTCCCCATTGCTGCACGTTCTCCGCCGTGAAGTATACGGTAGGATCGCCGAGTTTCTGTACGGTTGCCTCGGATGCGGAGAGCATGGGGTCAAAAGTCGGATGCCAGCACGATGCGGCCAAGGCTGATACCGCGATGGCCATAAGCGCGATGAAGCCGCTGGCGACGCCGTTCTGACGATGCGCGCTTACGGTCATAGGGTGAACCTCGCGCCTACGCGCAGTACGGGCAGTTCAAGGAACCAGACGGTTCCATATACGATCGCCATGGGCCCGCTATCGTAGCCACTTCTGCTCGCGGCCATCAGGAAGCCGTTGCAGAACGGATAGAGCGCGGCTCCAAGTTCCAGAAAGACTGTGGCACGCTCGGTTATGCTCCATTCGCTGCCAAGCGCCGCGCCGATGCCCATCGGGGCAATCGTGTCGAGCCTGGGGCTCAGGTCATGCAGCAGGAGGAGGCGCGCGAAAACGTCAGCGGACCAGTACGGGCGGAGGTACGCATCCTTGGGCAGCAGGTAGCCTCCAATGCCGACGCCAGGCTGTACCAGCGGCATCGACAGCACCGCTGATGGCGTCTGTACCAGGTACTGCTCATCGACCAGATACAGGCCAAACAGGAACTGGGTCAGGCCAAAGCGCAGGAACCACTGGTCGTTGCCAAGCGAGCGCATAGCCCAGAAATCTGGGAACTGGCCCATGTACAGCCCCGCCTCCAGCGTCCATGGTCGTATGGGGCGCCTCGGAATGATCATCGACGCGCCTTGCTCAAGAGCGCCGAAGTAGCCGCGTTCCGGATATGCGCCGGGCGAGGTCGCTCGCCAGGGATAGGTGCCGGGAACCCGCAGCGGTATCTCGAGGGAACCGGTGTCGGGAATGACCAGCGGTCCTTCGGCCAGTCCGCCGCGTTGCTTGCCAGCTTGCCCGGTTATCACCGTGCCCGGGTATCCATCGATCCTGACAAGCGTCCTGGTTACCTTGGGAAGGGCAGCCTCGGCGGCACCGACGACAGGTATCCACCAGAAGTCGGCAAGGTCGCGTTCCGATGGCTCGGGGCCCTCAACCACGCCCTGGGCCAGAACCGCGCCTGTCAGTGTATCCAGGATGCTCCAGGATGAGCGGGCCTCGCCGGAAGGCAGCGTCTCGCTCGACACGTCTACCGCCAGCTCGCACGATGTCCTTGCGGCCTCCTCGACAATATCGGCTCCCGCGGGGGCCAAGAGGATTGCGTCGAGCCTGTCGCTTCGGGTCAGCGCGGCGGCCAGCGAAACCTGGCTGGCTGCCGCGCCGGAGCCGCCGCAACGCGCCATCACGCGTACTCCTTCGTCATCGCTGTAGCCCGGTATCGGCGCAACAATCGCCAGCGCAGCGATAGTATTGAAGACCAGCGCCAGAATTCGTCCGCGATATCGGTACCGCATCATTTCCACCACGTCCTGAGCTTGTACAGCCGACCGCTCAGCTTGTCGTATATGAACCACCAGGTGCCGCTTGGGTCAAACGAGAGGAGTTGCACATCGTTGTCGTCGAAGACCAGCGAATCCAGTTCCTCTGCCTGTGCTCCTGTAGTGTAGTTGCCCGTGCCCCATTTGTAGCGCACGAGGCGGTTGCTGCCGTTGTCTCCACGGTAAAAAGCCACGGGGCCGTCGGCGGTCAGCCAGGCATTGCTGTCGGCGACAGGGAAGGGGCCGGTCTTGAGCGCCGTCGCCGAATCGAAGACAGTTACTCCTACGGTGAATGTCGCGCTGTCCGGGAAGCACGCCGCGTAACCCTGGCCATTATCCTGACGTTGCCCCAGCACGCTGTAGCCATTCGCGTAATCGGCATCCAGGAGATTATACGAATACAATGCTGTGTCATAATTCTTGGTTAGCGTACTTGTGGCGACACCCCACGCTGTCGGGTATGACTCAAATAGGGCCTGGGTGGCAAGTGGATCAACCGAGTAGTTCGACCCAGTCGATGGATCGCCGACTCTGAATACACGGACAGATGTGGTGTTGTTTGTCCATGCGTGGGCGAGCGTTGGGATGCTGGCAGGGTTCAATGGGTCGACACGCTGCGTCCCACAGAGGAAGCCTCCTGTTACGGAAGCAAGAGCACGAGTGAAACCTCCATATAATGTGGCAAAGCTGAACGACAGTCTGTCCGGATCAAGCAGCATCAATCGGCTCGTGTAGTTCCCCGTCGCGAACACCAGCACCTTCGAATAGTCAGTACCGCCGGTTACATACGGCGCAAGCTCCAGGTTCTCGATATGTGCGTCGGCGCCAAGTCCTTGGGCGACGGCTATGGAGCGGAAGTCGACGCTTGCCTCGGCGTATGACAGCCAGCGCGGAAAGATGTCGGAGGTGAGGAAGCCACATGTCGACACCATGGTCGCCGCGACAATCACTACCACGGCCAGCGCGGCCCGCCTGAGCGGGCTCGGCATCGTGTTCATGGCCATTTGAGCATCACTCCAGCGGTCAGGCCCATGAGGCCATCATCGGACCTGAGCCAGCCTCGGCTCAGCAACCCCGAATCGAGACCGAACGAATACGATACGCGCTGCTCCATGAATACCGCCCAGTTCGGCATGTGCCATTCGAATGACAACCACATCGCGTCGAGCGAAAGGTCGAAGTAGAACCTGTCGGTCATAGCGGCGGGCAGGAGCAGGGTGGCGATGCCCGACAAACCGGTGCCGGCGGCAAAGCGGAAACGCGAATATGGCGGCGTGAACAGGTATGCGCCGAGACCGAGCCTGAGTTCATCATGGAGTACCGGTATTGAACCGCCCGTATAGGTATATTGCAGCCACAGTGAATCGCCGCCCCGCAGGAATATCGAGTCCGGCAAGAGGTAGTATCGATAGTCGGCGGAGGCGCCCAGGAGCCTGGCCGCGGTAAGGCCGATCGACAGCGCTGTCCTGGACATCGGCATCAGGACTGGTAGCTTGATGGGATTGTCCGTGCCCGAGGTAGTGAATACCGTGGTGCGCGGCCAGTATCCATCCTTCGCAACGGTGATGACCACGGGGTCACCCTCGCGGAAGGCGACGAATGGCGCGACGAGGATGCCGTCTTCGATGCTGCCGGCGGGCCTGGACGCGTCGCCGGTGCCGAAGGCGACCTGGGCACCCTCGTCGCCGGATGTGAAGCGGAACCTATACTGGATGGGGTTGCCCGGAGCAACGCGCTTTCTCTGTGTCTGCGCGTCGTGCGCGACGCGGGCGGCGCTGGCTTCGAGCAAGGGCATGGCCGAGAGTCCGGCAAAGGTGCCCTGGGCGTCGGCGGCGATCATGGCGCCATCGATGAAGTCGAAAATGGCCAGGCGCCATATCAGTCGTTGCCGCTCGATGGTGCAGCGGACGATGGCGACCCATCGGGCTCCGCCTTCGCGGTGTATCGCCTCCGCCGCCTGATCATCGGCAACCGCGGGATCAAGCGTTCCGGCATATCGTTCCACCGGGTGAAAACCCGCGGAGCCGAGGTTGCCGATCAGCGCCGTCGCGCACGAGTCGGCAAAGGTGGCGGACTCGCTGTCGGTGGCAATTGCCCCCACAACGACCGAGTCATGCATGGCCACCGACGGTACGGCGGCGCCAGTCTGTGCATGCGCGGGCGAGGCGGCGGCGGAAATGATGGAGGCCAGGGCCATCGCGAACAATACCCGGCGGCTTGTCATTTTTCGTGCAGAACCTCAACGCCGTCCCAATCCGGCGCGGGCGGAGTGGCCATGTACCGCGCGCACCGTTCGGCCATCGATACCGACGCAAAGTCATCACGCCCCAGCACCGCCGTCACGTCGCGGAAGACGTCACGTGCCGCGAGGAAGTCGCGCGCATAGTAGTGGGCCATCGCCTTCTCATGCAATTCCCAGGCCTTGGCCATTTCATCACTCAGGCTACGACGAGCGGTGTAAATGCGTACGCCCTTGGTCTTGCCCTTTACGGCGACTGTATCAAGCAAGCGACACGGGAATGTGTCGCCGAGTTCGTCGTGCAGGAACTCGGAGAATATCAGTGGTTGATGGTACATCTTGGTCAGGCCCTCGAGCCGCGAGGCGAGGTTGACCATGTCGCCGATCACCGTGTAGTCCATCTTCTTGTCGCAACCGATGTTGCCCACAGTCACGATGCCGTAGTTGATGCCGATGCCGATGCGGAACTCGGGCTTGCCTGCCGCGCGCTGGTTCTGATTGAAGACATCGAGAGCCTCGGTCATCTCCATCGCGGCCAGCACCGAAGATGTCGCGTCATCATCATGCCGAACCGGAGCGCCGAAGAAGGCCATGATGGCATCGCCTATGTATTTATCGATGATGCCGTTGTGGTTCATGATAATGTCGACCATCGAGCCAAAGTACCGGTTCAGCGAGCTGACCAGGTCATCCGGCTGCATCGATTCCGATATGGTGGTGAATGACCTGATGTCGGAGAACAGCACGGCCAGTTTGCGGTTTTCGCCGACCAGCATCGACTCAGGATTCTGGAAGAAGCGGTCTATCAATTCCTGCGGCACGAATTTCTGGAAGATGTGCCTGATCTGGGCTTCCTTCTTCTGGGCAAGCACCGCGTCGAATGCGTAGTGCTTGATCTTGTCGTAAGCCTTCTGCAACTCCCCGAGCATGATGTTGAACGTGTGGGACATCGTGCCTATCTCGTCGGGGAATCGCACCTCCACCCGTTCGGACAAATCGCCTGAATCAATGATGCGGCGCATAGCGACGACAACCGACGACAGCGGCGCAGTCATGTACCGCACGAAGAGCAGCACGAGCAGCGTGGCGGCCAGCAGCGAGATGGCCAGGATGATCAGCGTGCTGCGGGTTATAGTGTCGACATCGCCAAAGAACGTCGCCCGTTCCTCGGTGACCAGAACGTACCAGCCAAACGGCCCGAACGGGAAACCGGAGGCCACCCGCTGGACGCCGCCCAGCTGCAGTGGCTGAAATCCTCGGGTGGCGGCGGCGTAGAGTGCCTGCAGGCGAGTGGTCTCTTCGGGGGTCGTATCGATCGATGATGTCCGCATCGCCACGGTACCATCAGCCTTGACGGCGATGATGGCCTCCGAATCACTGCGCACGATCGTCAGCGCAAACGACTCGACGCCGGCCTGCGCGGCCGCGACCATCTCGGGCCGGTCAGCCACATCGTTCTGGACCAGCAGGTTCCACTGGCTTTCCGCGTACTTCTCCAGCTCGGACGCCTTGAAGTCAAGGAACTCGGTGGCGATGCGCGTCAGGGCGCGGGTGGCTACGATCTGGCTGGACATGCCGGCCAGCACGACCGCGACGATGAGGACGGGTAAGACGACAAGTACAATCTTGAGGCGAATGCTCACGATACAACTATACACGATCAGAGGGGCAGATCAAGGGGGCGGCGTGATTTTATGCCGTTTGCATGGATCCGCTTCATGCCTGATCCGATCGCCGCGCATTACGACCTGCTTGACATGCAGTTGTGGGCTCAGTACTTTGATTTTTGAAGATACTTTGATATACAAAGTGAATGGTACGACGTGCATGATGCGAGGCGCGGGCAGCATATGCCGCCGGGGATGAAAGGAATGAATCGATGGAAACGACAGGGGACGAGGAACTCAGGAAACGAGTGGAGGATCTTCAGGCGATTCGCGGTCTGCTTTCCCTGAGTACGGACATACCTGTCCTGCATTGGTGGGTCTTCATCGTTTGGGCGGTGCTGGTTGGAGGGGGAACCCTGATTCACTTCATGCTGTACCGAAGCACAGCCATGGCGGCGAAGACGGCATTGGTTTGGATCTGGCTCCCGATCCTCATACTCGGGGCGGTGGTGGAGAGCATATCGTTCGCGCTGATGGCCGACAGGGAGAAGCTGCCGTTATTCAATCGACGTTTCGGCGGCGCCATGCTCGGCAGCATTGCCTCGCTCGTCGTAATCACGGTTGTCGCCATCCACCTTGCGAACGTCGGGCTGACGCCAGGCATCATCATCCTGCTGTGTTCGTTGCCTGTCGCCTTCTATGCCCAGATCAGCTATGCGGGTCTCTTTATCGAGACTTTTGGCGGAATCGCGGTCGGACTGCTGTTCGAGTTTGCCGGTGCCCACGGTGATCTGGCCTTTCTGGCAAGCGGCGTGTTCGCAGCCATCGAATACGCCGTAGCGGGAGCGCACCTCCGGCTGTTCCAGAGGCAACGGCGTGCCTGATCCCTTTGCGCACTTCGACGGAATATTCTTCGAGAAGTCGCGCCTGGCTATTGTGGCGCTACTCTACCGGGACGGGTATGCCGCGTATACAGTGCTGCGGGAACGACTTGCCGCTACCGACGGAGCCGTCTATGCGCACCTGGAGCGCCTTATCGAGGGCGGGTATGTCGACAAAAGGAAAGAGGTGGCGGGAATGAAGGCGCAGACCGTGTACAGGCTGACGGCGCGCGGGCGTGACGAATTCGACGCATACCTCACGGCTATTGAGGAGTTGCTCGCCATGAGCGCGGGCAAAGGGGAGAAGAAATGAGCATTCATAGAGTCGTGGCCTTCTGCGCCACTGCCGCATTCACGCTACTCGCGGCAAGGACAGCGTATGGCGATGGTCCGGATGCAGGCGCCATGATGCGATTGGCAGACGAGACCATGTATCCGCCCAGCTTCAGTATGACTGCGACCATCACCACCGAGCGCCCGGGTCGCGCCGACTCGACCATGACGCTCGAGATATTCCACAAGGCAAATATCGGCTCCTTCATGGAGGTATCGGCTCCTGCCCGCATGAAGGGGACGAGGTTCCTCCAGACAGATGAGGCGTTGTACATGTACAGCCCCAGGGCCGGTTCGCGCAGCTCGCTGCGCCTCTCCCCGAGGGAATCATTCCAGGGGAGCGTCTTTTCGAACAACGACGTCGGCGATTCGACCTGGGCCAACGACTACGAACCGGCCATCGAGGGCACAGAAACGATCGATCATCCGGAATTCGGGCGTGTCGAGGTCTGGGTACTTTCCGGCACCGCGCTCCGTCGGGACGTTCCGTACGGCTCGATACGGATATACCTCTCGAAAGACAGGCTCCTGCCGCTCAGGTTGGAATATTTCGCCAAGAGCGGCCTCCTGCTCAAGACAATGGTGCTGTCCGGCTACTCGAGCGTAGCGGGACGGCTCAGGCCCTCCCGCCTGGTTATGACAGAAGAGAACGGAGCGGGAGAACGGAGCATAGTCGTCATCGGCGATCTTGTCTCGCGCTCGGACCTGCCCGACGCCATGTTCAACCAGGCGTGGCTGACGAAATGAGGCCAGCCGATCCCGCGCGGATTTGTTGCTTCCTCGTCCTTTTCACCACGGTTGCCGCGATCCCTGCCCGGGCCCAATCCGGTATGGCGCCCGCTCTGGACGCATCAGGCAACGTCTCGACGGTGGTCGAGCTGACTTATCCCCGGTCTGCGGGCGGCGGTTTCGGCGATCCGGCCGTGGGCGCGGCTTTCGAGTCGGAACTCTTCCTCTCTGGCACGGGACCATCGGCCCTGTTCCGCCTTCGGGCGCTGGCCTCCGCATCGGCGGACGAGCCATCCGCATACCAACCCACGAATCTGACGAACGCCGTCAGTCTCGACATACGGGAAGCAGAGATAACGCTCCTGCTGTCGCCGGCGCTTTCCATACGCGCGGGGATGCTGCTCCGCAGCCTCGGCCTCGGCTCGTATGGTTCCCCAGCGGACCCCTTCGCGCGCCTCCCCGACCAGGGCGGTTTCTGGGGAGCATCCGCGGAATGGGCCCCGATCCCTGACTTCTCGGCGATCGCGCTGGCATCGGCCGACAGGGCGGCGAGGGACGCTTCGTTCGCCGGAGTCGAGGACATCGACGCGGGGGCTGTCATCCGGCTTTCGGCCGGAGCCCTCGATACGGCGCTCGGCGCCTATGGTTCGGGATACGGAAACGGGGAGGCCAGGCCGGTCGCCTATGTCTCATATCCCGCGTTCGGATTCCTGGGCTCGCTGGAAGCCGCGCTGTCCATTCCGCTGGGCGGCGCGGAGGCGAAGCCATCCGAGTCATGCAGGCTGGAACTGCGCCGCGGCCTTTCCGCCGGCGAGTTGTCGTTCGAACTGGCGGCCGCGTACCGAGGTGTTTTTCCCGGCAGAAGCCAGTCAGAATTCGATTCCATGATCGCCGCACTGGCAGGCGGCGGTTTGCCCGGCGACCCGTTCGCGCCTTACTACGGGCGGCATTATACGGAATTCTCCGTATATGTCGAACGTCCGGACCTGTTCTCGTTTTCAGGCGACTTCGTGCTTTCACTGCCGGTGGCGAGCATGATGCTCGAAACCGAGGCGGAACTCTACAGCGGCGACGCGGGCCTGTTCGTCAAGGCCGCCCTCGTGCTTGGCGCAGAGGATGGAGAATTCCGGGCCATCGCGCGCGCAACCGGCACAAGCGAGCTCGTCATCGGCGCGGGCCTGAGCTACTCGTTCTGAGCGCCGGCCTGGATGACCGGCAGAAATTCCATTAGTGCAAGGAGCTACCAATGGCTTTGATCGATATGCGTGACATCGAGAAGGATTATTCGCTCGGCCGCACCACGATACGCGCACTCAGGAACGTCAGCCTTTCCGTCGGAGCCGGGGAATTCACGGCCATCGTCGGACCCTCCGGCTGCGGCAAGACGACGTTGCTCAACCTCCTCGGGTGCATCGACAGGCCGACGTCCGGAAGCATCAGTTTCGACGGCTTCCCGACCGCGAGCCTTGGCGACGACGCCGAGGCGCAACTGCGGCTCGCGAAGATTGGCTTCATATTCCAGAGCTTCAACCTGGTGCCAGTGCTGACGATCGCGGAGAACATCGAGGTTCCCCTGATGCTTGCCAGGAAGCCGAAGCGCGAACGGCGGGTTCGCGTCGAGGAGCTCATGGAGCTCGTCGGGCTCACGAGTTATGCCCGCCACAAGCCGGACGAACTCTCCGGGGGGCAGCGCCAGCGGGTTGCCATAGCGCGGGCCCTGGCAAACGAACCGAGGCTCGTGATCGCGGATGAGCCGACTGCCAACCTCGATGGCGCTACCGGCGAGAGTGTGCTCGAGGCGATGAAGGAGCTGAACGAGAAGAACGGGATAACGTTCCTGTTCTCGACACATGATCCCCGTGTCATGCGCTACGCCCGCCGTATCGTCAGGCTGCGCGACGGAGAAATCGAAGGCGAGGAGGTCTCCTGATGCTGCTCAAGATGGCCGTCCTGTCGATGTTCAAGCATCCAAAGCGTACTATCCTGATCGTGTTGGCCGTCGCGCTCTCGGTATTCGTCATGGAATTCGTGTCGGGCTGGATCGAGGGCATGCGGGACAGGATGAACAGGCAGATCGTCGAGGAGAGCGCCCACGTCCTCGTCGAACGGACGGAGCGCGTTGATTCACTCGATCCGCTGGAGACCAAGAACTATATTGCTGATCCGGGCTCCATTGCAGCGCAGCTGTCCACCGACGCACGCGTTCGCCATGTCGAGCGCGTAACGCCTTTCGGCGCCCTCGTACTGGCCGGAAGCAGGAGCCTGCCCATGAAGATTGTCGGCGTGGAGAAGGATAGCGGATTCTTCGCGCAGGTTCCCAGGGGCCGGCTCGAAGGTTCGTTCCCGCCATCGGGACCCGGCATCGCGATATCGCGGAAGGCTCTCGACCTGCTAGGCGCTTCTTTCTCCTCCAGACTGATCGTGCTCGTCGAGGACGCGTACGGGATGCCTTCATACCGGGAGCTGCCGGTGACCTGCGTCTTCGCTACCGACGCCACCGACTTCGACACTTCGACGGCTTTCGTCGACGCCGGGACGACGTCGGAAATCCTCGGCACCGCTGACAGCGCCGAGCTCTGGCTCCGCCTCGGAGATCCCGAGGATGCGGAAGCCGTCCGCGATTTTGCGCTCGCGTTCCTGTCCGGCCACGACTGCATCGCGAAGACCTGGAAGGAGCTCCAGGGCGGAATGCTGGTGATGATACGCTATATGGATCTCTTCATGCTCGTCATCAACGTATTCGTCCTTGTCGTGGCCGCCACCGTCATAACGAACGCGATACTGATGAACGTGTTCGAGAAGCAGAAGGAATACGGGACGCTCCGGGCGATAGGCATGAAGCGGAGCGAGCAGGCCTTCCTCGTGCTCGCGGAAGGAGCGACGCAAGGCCTCGCGGGAGCCGTATTGGGCGCAGCCCTGGCCTTGCCGGTCGTGCTCTTTCTGAAGGCGAACGGCCTCCCCATCGGCGAGGCGAGCCGGATGCTCGGCGGCGGCGACGTCATGTATTTCGGCACGAATCCTGTTTCGACCCTGCAGAACATAGGCTTCGGGACGCTCATCGCCGTTGCGGGGAGCCTCTATGCCGCCGTCTTCGGGACTCGGGCCTCGGTCGTCGACGCGCTCAAGAACGTCTAGGAGGACGCAATGACTCTACCGGGATTGGCCGCACGGAACGTTTTCAGGAATCGGCGACGCACCTTCCTTAACACGATCGCCATCTCCATCGGCGTCGCGCTGATGTTCATCTGCCTCGGGTGGGTCCAGGGCTACCAGACCTACATCTATGGCGCGGTCATCCGCTTCCAGACGGGTTCGGCGCAGCTGCTCCGCGAGGGCTACGAGGAGGAGGCCGCGAGACTGCCGCTCGACCTGGCCCTTCCGGAATACCGCCAGGTTCGCGGCCGCCTTCTCGCCACGCCGGGCATCGAGGGTGCGAGCGGCCGAGTGGATTTCGCCGCGCGACTGATCGCGCCCGCAGGTTCGGTCAGGCTGCTCGGCCAGGGCATCGACGCCGAGGCGGAACGTGACGTTACGGCCCTGTCCCGGAAGATAGTCCGGGGCTCGTACCTCGACGGCCAGCCGGGACTGCTCCTGGGCTCGGGCATCGCCGGAAAGCTCGGTCTGGAACCAGGGGCGGTCGTGTTCGTATCAGCGACCGACAGGTATGGCGTGGAGAACAGGACCGCGCTCCCGGTCCGCGGCATTTTTTCGTTTGGTTATGGGGCCATGGACGACGGAATCGTCTACCTCGACCTGCCGTCGGCTCAATACCTGCTCGACCTCGATGACGAGGTGACCCGGATCGTCCTGGCTGGTCCTGGCGGCGACGGGGTGCGAGCGGCGGCGGCCGGATTCGCCGACGGACTCGGGGCAAGCTACCCGCCGACGAAGGCCTATGGCTGGCAGGAATTCGCCAAGGCGACGGTTTCCGGTGTCCGTACCGATACCTACAGCTTCTATATCGTTGCCGTCATCCTGTTCGGCCTTATCATCGTGGGAATCCTCAACTCGATGTCGATGTCGGTGCACGAGCGGACCCGCGAGCTATCAACGCTGCGGGCTATAGGCTTCAGGAGGCGTGACGCGAAACGGCTGATCCTGCTCGAAGGCCTGATACTGGCAGCCATAGGCACTGCCGCAGGCCTCCTGGTCGCCGCTCCCGTGGCGGCATGGCTCGGCATCAGGGGAGTGGACATAGCCGGATCCATACCCAAGGACTTTCCCGTGCCCTTCGGCGAGATGTACCACGCGGACTACCGGCCCTGGCATGCGCTCGTGAGCGCCGCCCTTGGGATTGGCGCCTGCCTGGCTGGTTCCATAATCCCGGCACGGCGGGTGGCACGCCTCCCGATAGCCCAGACGATAGGGGGTGGAATGTAGCCCAAGCGGAACGGCGAGGCCGCATTGCTGCCGGATTTACTTCAGCGCCCTCGTCGAGTTGAGCACGGCGAGCAAGGTGACGCCGACGTCGGCCAGCACCGCTTCCCACATGGCGGCCAGGCCGAACGCGCCAAGCCCGATCACCGCCAGCTTGATGCCCAGGGCGAACACGATATTCTGCGTGACGATGGCCCTGGTTCTCCTGGCGCGTCCTATCGCTTCCGCGACGCGCGACGGCTCGCCACCCATCAGCACCACGTCGGCGCTCTCGATCGCGGCGTCCGATCCCGCTCCCATCGCGATGCCCGCGTCCGCGCGCGCCAGCACCGGCGCGTCGTTGACGCCGTCCCCGACGAATATGACCGATCCCCGGCCGCGTTCCTGGCCGAGGATGGCCTCGAGCTGTTCCAGCTTGCCTTCCGGCAGGAGGCCGTGGTGCACCTCGGTGATGCCCGCCTCGAGGGCGACGCGGTCGGCGGAAGCGCCGGAATCTCCTGTCAGCATCGCGATGCGGCGGATGCCGAGGCCGCGCAGGCTCGACAGGGCGGCCTTGCCGTCGGCCTTGAGCCCGTCCCCGACCCCGATGCGCCCGGCATACCTGCCGGCTATGGCGACGTGGATCTCGGTGCCCGAGGCCGGCCTGCACTCGTGTTCTATGCCCTTGAGGTGGAGGAGCCTGTCGCCGCCGGCGATCACCTCCCGACCGTCGACCATGGCGACCGTCCCGTGCCCCGGAATTTCGCTGTAGCCGCCATCGTCGCATCCGGGGAACGGTTTGCCGCCGCTCGCCCACGCCTCGCGGATGGCGACCGCCAGGGGGTGGTTCGAGTGGGTACCCGCCGCGACGGCACCGCCGAGCAGCGCTTCCGCATCAAAGCCGTTGGTCGGTTCGATTTCGCGGACGCTGAAGCTGCCGTCGGTAAGCGTGCCGGTCTTATCGAAGATGATCGTTTTCGCATCGGCCAGCGCGTCGAGGATCGAGGCCCCCTTGATCAGGATGCCGCGCCTGGCCGCCCCGCCGAGGCCGCCGAAATAACCCAGGGGCACACTGATGACCAAGGCGCAAGGGCAGGAGATGACGAGCATGACGAGGGCTCGGTAGGCCCAGTCGGTGAAATGCTGCCCCGGTACAAGGAGCGGCGGCAGTACGGCGACCAGCAACGCCGCGACAACGACCGCTGGGGTGTAGTACCGGGCGAAGCGGGTGATGAAAAGCTCCGTCTTCGCCTTGGATTTGGAAGCATTCTCGACCAGTTCGACGATGCGGGCCGCTGAAGACTCGGAGGCCGGCCGTTCCGCCCGTATCATGAGCGCCGCGTCGAGAGCGATGAAGCCCGACAGCGCCTCGGTGCCGGCTACGGCTGGCCGAGGCACGCTCTCGCCGGTCATCGCGGAGGTGTCGAACGAGCCCGCCCCCTCGACGACCGCGCCGTCGACCGGAACGCGCTCACCGGGGCGTACCATCACGAGATCGCCCGATGCCAGGTCCTCCGGCCGGCAGTCGACCCAGAGTTCGCCACGCCGGACGCGCGCCTTGTCAGGACGCAGAGCGAGCAGGCTTCGGATCGAGCGGCGGCTCTTGTTGGCGGCGGCTTCCTGCAGCATCTCGCCTATTTTATAGAAGACCATGACGCCGATCGCTTCCTCCATTGCGCCAATAGCAAAGGCTCCGAGCGTCGCGATCGCCATCAGGAAGAGCTCGTCGAACACGCTGCCATGGATTACGTTCCTCGCCGCCGCAACGAGCACGTCGTTCCCGGCGAGGAGGTAGGCCGCCCCAAAGGTCACGGTCGCCGCAATCGGCAGCCAGGCGGCGGCACCCTCCGCCCTCCCTGCCGCCTGCGCGAAGAATCCAGCTACCGCCAGCACCGTGGCCGCCGCCAGGATGGCCAATTCCCGCTTGGCGTGGGCCGAAAGTTTTGCCGACATCTAATCCTTCCTCTCTGCCAGGTGGATTGAAGCGAGCCCGACTATCCCGCGGACATGCTCGTCGTCGAGCGCATAGTACATGGCCTTGCCTTCGCGCCGCGCGCGCACGAGCCGGGCGCCGCGCAATATGGCGAGCTGGTGGCTGACCGCCGACTGGCTCATGTCCAGAGTCGCACCCAGGTCGCAGACGCAGAGTTCGGCAGCGCCAAGTGCTGTCAGTATCCTGAGCCGCGTCGGGTCGCCAAGCACCTTGAACAGCTCCACGAGCCCGAGGAGCCTGGGTAGCGGCATCTCTGCCGCCCTGGCTTCCGCCACCGGCCCCTCGTGCACGAAGTTGCAGAGGCAGCGGCCGACATCACCATGGTCATCCATTGGCGGCTCTCCTGTGGAAGTATAAATGAACATATGAGCAAGTGATCATATATATGATATAGCACTGTCCCCCCGATACTTCAAGGGGGCAGTGGCTCAGTTCTCCAGTATCGTTATCTCGACACGGCGATTGCGCGCCATGCCCGCCTCGGTCGAGTTGTCGGCCACGGGCTTCTCGGCGCCGTAGCCTATCACGGTGATGCCTTCCGGTGGCCGTGCGCCCAGTCGGATCAGCGCCTCGGCGACGGCTCGCGCCCTGTCGACCGACAGCTGTTGTCTGGCCGCCGCCGTGCCAGCCAGAGCGGTGTGCCCGCTGACCAGGATGTCGCGGCCCTTGATGCCCGCGAGTATCGTCGCGATCTTCTGGAGCTTGGCCAGTTCCGATGGTAACAGCCGCGCCGAGTCAGGCTCGAACTGGATGTTGTCCAGGCTGATCGTCACCCCGCGCTCGTCACTGGCGACCGAGACATCCTTCAGATCGGACACGGCCGCCCGTACATCCTTCTCGAGTCCGGCGCGGTCCATCAGCGTCGCCTCTACCACCTCCGAGTGTGCCTGCCCCTGATACTCGACGGTCCGCCCGTCGGACAGCTCGAACACGAACTTGAACCGTTCCTCGTAGGCGGCCAGTCCGCCACGAACGGGGTCCCAGTACAAAAGCTGATCGGAATAGCCGGCTATCTGCGTTGGATACGCGACAGTCCATGCGCGCGGTTTGGGCGGCTGGATGAACACGGTGTAGGCGGCGCGGATCAGCTTGACCGCGACACCTTGCATCGTGCCGGCGCCTTCGTACGAGTAGCGGACATCAACAGGGATCACATAGGGGTCGGCTATGCCGAAATCATCCCGAAAGTCCTGCCGCTCCTCGCCAGGCGCGTTCCAGGTGTCGCCGGGTTTCAGGTCGCGGGCCGGAAAGGTCGGTACATTGCGGACGGTCGGCATGAAGTACTGCGGGCCGATTTCGTAGCGGCCGTCGGGAAGGTGCCAGTATTCTGAATGGTATATTTTGTCGGTGACGTACGAAAAGCCGCCGGCATACTGGGTGCTCGTGGAGAAGTCGCCCCGGAGCAGGGCCGCGCCATCGGCACGCGTGTCGGCCACCTCGAACGCGATCCTGTTGACGATGCGCGCCGAATGCGAGTACGCGTGGTTGATCGACACGTCCTCGTCGACGGTGGAAACGACACGGTACTTGTCGCCCTTGGTGTACGAGAACCGAAAGTCGTCCGCACACGCGGGCCTGGCCGCGAAGAGCGCGACGAAAGCCGCGATGATCAGAGTTACGAAGCGTATGGGTCGATTCATGGCTGCCTGCCTTCCATGTTCACATAGAGTGTCGGCATAATTGTATCGCGAAGCCAGCCCTGAGACCCATCTCACCTTCTCAGGAATATCGAAAATGCCATGAATGACCGCTCGAAATCTCGGCGATATCAAAAGGAGTCCAGATGGAACCACTATTTGTCCTTGACAAACCCGCGCGGGGGGGGGGGTACTATAGTATCGTCTTGCGCCAGACCGGGCCCGGCGGGACGACAAGATAAAAATCGTATGTGTAGGAGCATATCATGAAGAATATTGGAATTCTCCTTGCGATCCTGTTGATCGCCGGAGTATGCGCGATGGCGGACGATGCCGTACCGGCAGAGCAAGGCGCTGTTCTGTTCGCCGACATCGATGCCGTGGCGCTAAGTCAGACGGAGATGGCAGTGGTGGATGGGGGGCAGTATCGAGATATGGATGGAAGTTATAACGGATATGGCCCCTATGATAAGATCCAAGTACGTGATGCTTCTTATGTGCCGACAAAGACCCAAGCCAAAGAATCCTTGCACTCTGCCATAGATTTGGCAGTAGATTTCCCTAAATCTATTGGAGACGTTGTTCGAGAGGTTATAAGATATTCGGCACACAGATTAGTAGATTGCTGGTAGAATAAATCTGGCGTCAGCAGTTGATATTGCTGACGCCAATTAACATGAGCAAAATAATTTTGCATCAGTTTATAGACTCTTCAATGGGCGGAGGTGTACTGATAAGTATCGTATATCTCATAGCTTATATTGGTATGTCCGTCTTCAACCCGTTTGGTCGGGGAAATCCTATTATTAGATTCATTTTGTCTTTATTATATGCGATATTTTCCACTTTATTTATTTATGATTTATTTACAGAACAAGTTTTCCGACTGTTGTTCCTGGAACTTCGGGAGCAATCTGTATATGTTGATTTGGTCAACGGAGTGATATTTTTACTATCGTCAGTCCTCCTCGTCATAAACATAAAGAGAATATGGAAATTTAATAGTACCTATGGGAATGGAAATAAAAATATATACAAACATAGATTCATAATTTATGCATCATTAATGATTCCGATAGTGATATTTATTTATGCAAAGATAGTAGTTCTTGATTTATCCTATGTCACGCCTAATCTTAAGATGGTGTATTCGACGGCAATCATCGCCCCTGTTGTTGAAGAATCGATGTTCAGGGTGTTATTACCCAGACTGGCGTCAGGAATGCATGGTAAAATGATGCCATACATCATATTTGCACTTGTCTTCCAGCTTATGCATCTAGATGTAGCGAGCATTCTTCCCTTTTTCTTAGCTTTGTATTTTCATCTGACTATACATATTACTGGGAAAAAATCGGTGGTCATACTAATGCACATTTTGATCAACATGTCATTTCTTTGTTTCAAATAATGAAAGCAGGGAATGGACAGTTTGTTGTTCTTGCTGCTTGTTGCAGTCCGTTCAAAAGAATCCCTCCGCGTTCAATACACCATGGAGCAAGGCTACGACACGTCCTGCGGCATGAGCGTTGTCGCGACCGCACTGGATCGCTACTGGGGCATGCCGACCGACGAGGTCGAGCTGATAAGCGCTACGTTCGGTGAAAAGCTGAAAGACGGCGACTGTACGGTGAGCCTCGCCGACATGGCCGATGCCTTTTATGTTCGTGGCGTTTTATGGAGGTAAATGCTATGCACCGTATTGTGAGGCGCTTCGCTGCATGCTTGCTCGCGGTATCATGTAGCTTTACTGTTTCTGCATGCAATGGCCAGATAGCAGGGGTGCTCACGGAAACGACAAGAAACTTGCTGGAAAGCAAGAAGCCTGCGAATCTGGGTGGCATGGCGATCAGTGTGTTTTCGGATCGGGGAGTAGTCTGGCGATACGATTCCGATGCTTCGATCATTCCGTTCAGGCACGACGACGGCATACAAATCGGACAGTTGTCGAAGCAGTGTACGATACTGGCGGTCCTGGTTGCGGCGCAGAAATATGGCATAGACCTGGATGCGCCCATTCGACGATACCTTCCGGAACTTTTTCCTGCGGACCAATCTATCGATGGACCTCCGGGAATCGGCGATCAGAAAATCCGTGATATGATGCTGGAAACGACTGGCTTCATCGATCGTCCCCCGCAGGCAGCAGGGAACATCGATCTCGCCCTCCGCCTCGAGTCCGCAAAGAGGGCGTTTCCGCAAGGTATTGTCAGAACCGAATCATCGCTGACGTTCGAGCTGCTCGGTCTGCTCGTAGAGAGGCTAAGCGGAATGTCCTTTGACGCCTTCGTCACGAGTTTTGTCTTCCGTCCGCTGGGGATGAACTCATCTACGTTCAATTTCGATGACTCGATCGCGGTGTGCAGATTCTACAATGCGTCGGGCACCGAATACGAGGAAAGCAGCGCGCACCTCTACGCGCGCCTCGACCCATCATTCTCGATGCGATCGACGCCGCGCGATCTGGAGCGGCTGTACATTGCGATCCTGCGTGCCTGGTCGGCAAGCGGATATTCACGATTGCCACCGCATGCCGCCGACCTTTTCTTTAAATCCAGCATCGAACGGCAACTGGAGCGACAGAATATGAAAACAGGCGCCGTCTGGATTCTGGACCCTGCGGAATTAAGCCACAGCGGGCGTACGGCATACGCGGAAGGATCGTATCTATCCCATAACATCGTCGTCATCTTATTAAAGGACCAGCACACGGGTATCATGCTGACCAGCTCCATATTCGACGGACTTGGAACGAGCCGCCTGAGAGAAATAGGAACCGTGCTGGCAAAATCCTATATGGCCGACAAGCATGGAATAACGGCGCCGGTTTTTAATGAACCTCCGACAAGAAAAATACCGCCGCCCTATCTTCAAGTATCGGGATTGTATGCTTCGGAACAGGGAATCGCCACGATCGATGCCGCCGACGATACCCTTGATGTCCAGATGAACGGATCATTCGCGAAATTCGTCTATGATGATTTGGCCATTTTTCTTCCGCGTTCACGGGAACCATTCTCGAAACTTGAGGCTGTCGACGCATCGACATGTGTGCTCTATTGGAATTCCGGGCTGACAACGACATTGAAGCGACAAGACGCGATACCGTACGACTTGTCGCATCCTCTCAAGGCCAGGTCATATGTAGCTCATCCATCAGAACCCGGCGGGCTAGCGAGGGCTTTTTCAATATTCGTGCGGGCGGGATGCTATACCGTACTGGACGACAGCGGAAAAGAATATCTGCTTTTAAATCCAGCGAAGGAAGTTCTTTCGGCCTTCTGCAATGGGGGATCGTGGTTGTTCTATCACGACTTGCTCCTGCAGCCGGATGGAACCGTCAGCCTCACTCCAAAGCATGACTGACAGCATGAATGAGGAATCAACGTGCTTCTCAACTATACCTTCACCGGAGTCATTTCGTATTATCTGCTTGACAAAACCGCGGGGGGGGGGGGGTACTATAGTGTCGTCTTCCGCCCACCGGGCCCGGCGGGACGTCAAGATAAAAACCGTTACTCCAGGAGCATGTCATGAAGAAGATTGGAATCCTCCTCGCGATCCTTTTGGTCGCAGGTGTATGCGCCATGGCCGATGAAGCCGTTGCGGTACAGGGCGATGCCCTGTTCGCAGACGTCGATGCCGTGATGCTGAGCACGGCCGAGATGGAGGCTGTGGATGGGGGGCGACCGCATGATGTAGTTGGTGACAGAGGATTGAGTGCACAAGAACGATTCTATATTTCTTGCGATGCTTATTCTGAGAAAAGTGCAAAACAGAGAGCTGAAAAGGATAGAAAGGAACTAAATGCGTATGCAAATGCAGCATATGGATTAGCAACAATTAGTGTCGCTTTTGTTCCTGCGGTTGGTCCTCACATCGCAGCAGGAATGGGGGCGGCATATATTGTTCGTCAATGTCGCAGAGAAAGCAGAGATTAGCATCGATTAGTATACAAGGCTTGGTTTCGCATCCTGCAACCAGGCCTTGGAAGGAACATTTGTGCTCACACTATATTATATGTTTCTGGCAATTTTGCTTCTATATTTCGAAAGCAAACATAGTTATGAGAGTTCTAAGGAGCTATTCGTTGCCATGTCATTTGTTCTTATTCCGCTTGTTCTCATTATTGCTGATCGCTTGCTTTTTAGATCAATACTATTTAAAGCAACTTGGAGTTTCAACTCAACTGAGATGATTTTCAATATAAACAAGCTGCTATCCTTGCAGAATACTGGAGTCTATGGCGTAATAGCAGATGTTATATTCCAATATTTCTTTGCAATGGCTTTTACATTTTCGATTGGCATTAATCGCTATCGTTCAAATATGTTGTTAATGGAATTTGATAGTAATAGTCAAAGTACTAGAGATTTATCGTTCACTAAGAAATTGACAACAATACTGATGTGTTTCGCACCATTGATGATAGTTACAAATGCTTTCCGTAATATTATGTTGGGAATAAAAATTTCAGATTTGCATAAAAATATTAGAATAGGAGATGAATATGTAGTCTCAAGTTATCATTGGTTTGTTATAGTGGCTACCGTAATACTAGTATTTTCATTTTCAGTTTGGGTAATAATCTATAAAAAGAATGAAAGAAAAAGGGGCAATCCCATATTTGTGAAAAACGGTAAAGTATTAGTATCGATGGCAATGGTAATATATATTATTGCAAATTGTTATCTAGTCAAAACGGGGCGCTATATTCCTTATTCTACTGATAGTGGTAATGAGAGTCTTGTTAATGTCTTCTTTCGGAATTTCGACTTTTTCATTTTTGCATTTGTCATAATATCTTTTATTGCATTTGCATATTTTGAGGAGTTGGTTTTTCGTTTTATTATTAATGAAAACATATTTTATAATAGCATGAATAATAGAATAATGCATTCGATTCTATGTGGATTTGTCTTTTTAGTTCCGCACCTATTTATTAGCACTAATATATATTATTTTCTATCTATCTATGCATTTGGGCTTATTATGTATTATTATAAAATGGTATTCAATAATATCATTTTAAATACTACTATGCATTTCATTCTTAACCTAATTTTGATAATCGTTAGCGGATACGCCCAAGGTTCATATAAATTTGTCTAATGGGAGGGGGCAAGAATATAAATCAATATGGATATATACTGCTGAATTTTGTCATCTGCTTATGTACCAATAAAGAATCCCTCCGCTTTCAATACACCATGGAGCAAGGTTTCGACACCTCCTGCGGCATGAGCGTCGTAGCTACTGCCCTGGACCGCTACTGGGGCATGCCGACTGACGAGGTCGAGCTGATAAGCGCTACGCTCGGCGAAAAGCTGAAAGACGGCGACTATACGGTAAGCCTTGCTGATATGGCCAGGGCCTTTGACGCGCGCGGCGTAGCCGCGCGGGCATTTAGGCTTGACTGGGAAGGGCTGAAAAACCTTGTCGCGAAAGGCTATTCGCCTGTGGTCGTTCACTATGACAAACCGGAAAAACACTTTGCGCTCTTGTTGGGGTTCAAGGACGGGCGAGCCATCACCGTCGATCCAGCTCGTGGGCTGGAGTCGTTGAGCCGCGAAGCGTTCGAGAAACGCTACTCGGGCGCGGCGATGGCCTTGGCTTCTACGATGCTGAAACCGGATGCCGCTCTGGTCAATGAGGCCATAGCGAAGGCCGCGGGCAAGCAATCCAGGCTGGAGGATTCGGCTATGAGGATGTCTGGATGGTCGAGGCGCCCATGATGACAAATCGGATGCATCG
This sequence comes from bacterium, assembly GCA_035530295.1. GTDB lineage: Bacteria > Spirochaetota > Spirochaetia > Treponematales > UBA12059 > SZUA-370. The sequence continues at coordinate 84,243 of DATKVB010000008.1, forward strand.
TTGGGCCTTTGCACTTGCCATGATATCGACGATGGTCACGATGCCTGCTGGCGCCCAGGCTTCCGAGCATCAACGTATCGGCGTAGAACGTTTGACCGACTGGGAGCTTGGCTTCGAGCTCGGCAGCGGTATGACGCGCGAGGCTTATGGCTCCATCGATTATCTATTCGTCGAGTCCTATGTGTCGATCGATGCCCTTGTGGCAAAAAGCTTGACAGCCTCCCTGTACGTTCCGTTGTCCAGCGAATTTTCCATCGGCGGCGATGTTCAAAGAACCGCCATGGCCGGCCTCGGCGACATCGAGGTGTCGGCCGGATGGACGGGCCGACTGGCCGACACGCGCGTCTCGGCGTCGCTGCATGTGTCCATCCCTACCGGCGAATGGAATCCATACGCGGCCGCCGAAGGCATGCTCGTGCCAGGTTCCGGGCGCTGGTCTGTCGGGACGGCGTTTTCGGCATCAAGGATACTGGATCCTGTTGTGCTGGGCGCGGCGTTTTCCTACGACGTGGGTCTGTCGCGGGTAGAACGCTTCGCGTCCAGCTGGCGGCCCGGCGACATGACGCTCTCGCTGAGCGTCACCGAGGTGCTCAACGATTTAGTGGGCTACACGCTGAAAGCGACGCAGCGCGCGTCGTTGCCGGAGGTTTGGGACGGAGCATATGATCCGGACTCGTTCTCGTATACGGCTTCGGCGTCAATTGAACTATGGTATTCGGATGGCGATGTTTCTACTCGTTTCGGGCTGTCGAAAAGCGTTACGAATATCGAATCGCCGGCCCGGCTCTATGCCACGCTTTCGTATGCGCTAAGATCGGAGAAGAAGCATGAATAGAACGACGACCGCGTTCAGAACCGTCGCCCTCGTCATAGTGGCGACCATATCGATGGTATCCTGCACCAACCCGGCAAACTGGTACCCGAGCGGAACGGCTCGGGTCGCTGGTTCCTATGAATATGACGATGGCGGGGTGCGTTCGCTGGTTGTGACCGCTACGATAGAGAATACCGGGACATCGGCAATATCCCGGAGCACTTTTACCATCACCGCGACAACCGGTGCGCGTGCCTACTGGAAGACCGTATCGAGCGAGACGCGTGTCCTGCCGGGGGCGAAGATCAAGGTGACGAGTGCCGTCGCGTACGCCGATGCAGCCGAGACTCTCCTGGCTGGTCAATTGTCGATAGGTGACGCGTTCTTCGAGTAGACCGCATCATTCAGATTTTCTGTCCCAGGCACGACGCCGCGGTATTGATCTCCACGAAGTTGGTCGTCTCGCTCTGGCCAGGGGTGCCGCCGATGATGGCGACCAGGTCGTTCGCCTCCACCGCGCCCCGCGCGACGAGGCTCTCCAGCGACCGGGAGACAAGCTGGTCGGTCGTGTGCGGCGCGTCCGAATGTTCCGAGAATACGCCGAACGACAGGCTCAGCGATCGGACCGTGCACATCTGCGGGCTGAAGGCGTATATCGGTACGTGGCTACGGTAGCTCGATATCAGACGCGCTATGCGGCCCGATTCGGTGTCGGCGATGATAGCCTTGATAGGCAGCCGGAGCGCGCTCAGCGCGACGCTCCGGGCCATGTAGTCGCGGACAATATTCGGTGTCGCCTCGCTGACTATCGATTCGCCCTTCTGTTTCTGGCTCTCCGCCTGCACGGCGATGCGCGCCATTGTCTGCACCGCTTCCAGCGGGTACTTGCCCGAGGCTGTCTCGCCGGACAGCATCAGCGCGTCCGTGCCGTCGAATACGGCGTTGGCGACGTCGGAAACCTCCGCGCGCGTGGGCCTGGGATTCTCTATCATCGTGTGGAGCAACTGCGTCGCCGTTATCACGGGCTTGGCCTTCTTGATGCACGCCTCGATGATTGTCTTCTGGATGCCCGGCAGCCGCTCGAACGGTATCTCGACGCCGAGGTCGCCTCGGGCCACCATGATGCCATCGGCGTAGTCCAGAATCTCGGGCAGGTTGGTCACACCCTGGATGTTCTCTATTTTGGCAATGATCTTCGCCTTGCTGCCGTAGCCATCCAGAATGTGGCGGACTTCGAGCACGTCTTCCTTGTTGCGTATAAACGAGTGCGCGACGAAGTCGATGTTGTTGTCGGCGACGAATTTCAGGTAGGCTCTGTCCTTCTCGGACAGCGCGGGAATCCGGAGCGGGACCCCTGGCGCGTTGACGCTCTTGCGGTCCTTGATGATACCGTCGTTCATCGCCTCGCAGAGCAGCATGCCGTTGGCCGAGTTCTTGACGACCAGCTCTATCGCACCGTCATCGATCAGGACGCGCGAGCCGACAGGCACTTCCGCCATGAAGCCATCATAGGAAACGGAGAAGCCCTTGCGCACCTCATCGACCTTGGGAATGGTCACCGTCTCGCCGGTTTTCAGCACGAGCGGTTCCGCGAGGCCGCGAATCCTGACCTCGGGCCCCTTGGTGTCGACCAGGATGCCAATCGTGTCGGATACCGCGCGCACGTTGGCTACCACCTGGAGGGATACCTCCGGAGTCTGGTGCGCGGTGTTCAGTCTGACCACGTTCATGCCCGCCTCGTACAGCAAGCGCAGGAAGGCGGGGTCGCACTGTGAATCGGATATGGTCGCCACGATCTTCGTCAGTTTGCGTGAGTTCATGGGGCAAGTATGATCAATCGCCGCAAGAATTGGAATACGCACGTGCAATCCGCTTGCGCGCTGTTGCCATGGAACGGTGAGTGTGGCTACGATGGCTTGTGGTCATATAGGGCGGAGGCACGACGTGAACCAGGACTGGTCGGTACAGGCAGGGCACTTGTGGAACGAGGTGGAGCAGGCACTGTCGCAAGGCGCCGCGGAGACGGAGCTCTTGGCCCGGACTCTGTTTGATACACCCGAATTGGGATTCCGCGAGCACAAGACGGCTGGCATCCTGATAGACGCGCTTGCCGGCACCGGGGCCAGGATCGACTCGGGGCTCGCCATTACCGGCGTCAGAGCGGAGCTTGGCCCGCCTGACGCTCCGGCCATCGTCATGCTGGCGGACATGGACGCATTGCCGACCGCCGGAACTCCTGGCGGTGTAGCCCATTCCTGCGGCCACCATGCCCAGATGGCTGTGATGGTCGCGGCGTTCAAGGCCCTGGCCGTGGCCCGTGTGCCCGAGCGCGAAGGTATTCGTCTCGTCTTCCTGGGGACGCCGGCGGAGGAATACGTCGAGATGGAATACCGCATGCGACTGCGGGAGGAAGGCCGCCTGCGATTCCTGTCGGGCAAGCAGGAAATGATACGGCTCGGATTGCTTCGGGATGCAACGGTTGCTCTCAAGTACCACTCGATGGCCAACCGGGACAACATGATAGCTACGATCAATGGGACGCTTAACGGTTTCATGGCCAAACGGGCTACCTTCATGGGTACAGGCGCGCACGCGGGGGCCGAACCGGAACGCGGCGTCAACGCGCTCAACGCGGCGTCATTGGCGATGCTCGCCATACATGCGCAGCGCGAGACATTCCGTGATGATGACCACATCCGCGTGCACCCCATCATGAAATCGGGCGGCACCACGGTCAATACCGTGCCTGATCTGGCAGAGCTTGAAACCTATGTCCGGGGTGCCTCGTGGGAGGCCATACGGGCCGCGAGCGCCAAGGTGGACCGGGCACTCGCGGCGGGTGCCATCGCCGTCGGTGCCCGAGTCAGGATTGACGACGCGCCGGGCTACCACCCGTTCCGGCCCGATGCCAGGCTCGGCGAAGTGCTCGGCGCGGCGGCTGGCACCGTCGTCGACACTGCGCACATTGATTTTCAGGATCGGTCATATGCCAGCGACGACATCGGCGATGTCGCAGCTCTGGTGCCGACATGTCAGCTTGGATATTCAGGCTTTTCCGGCACCATCCACGGGGCGGACTTCATGTGCGCCGATCCCGTGCGCGCCTACCACGAGCCGGCGCGCATCATGGCCTCTGCGGCGCTCAGGCTGGCTTTGGGCGGTGGGGCGATCGCCGTTTCGATACGGTCTGCATTCATGCCAGTCTTCAGCGTGGATGAGTACATTGACTTCCTTGAATCGCTCTTCATATCAAGGACGCTTGCGTGGAATCCGGATGACGTTCCGGATTCCCGATAGACTGGCGGTGCGCTCGCTATGACCTGCGCTTGGTAAAGCCCATGATCAGGCCCAGCGCCACCGACCAGAGCGCGGCGAGGCCGATCTGGTATTCAAGCGGCAGCGCGAATGTTACCGTGTGGGCCGGCACCCAGAACCACGCGAGGGTGGCCAGGCTTTTTTCGATGCCGGCGTATCCCCTGGTGTGGGATATCACGTTGTCCGAACTGCGATGCAGCACCATCAGGAGCGGGCCAAACATCGAATTGGTCAGCACGGACAGGGACAGCGCGCGCAGTATCGTTATCTGTTCGCAGGCCGCGGGCAAGAAGCCCTTGTCGACGAGTGTGGCCAGGAAGCCCTTGAAGCCGGTAAACGCGTACTTGATCAGGATGCCAAGGACACCCCAGACCAGCGCCTTTGCAAGCCACTCCAGCGCCTTGTTCGACGGGCGTCGCTTGGACGCGATGATCCCCAGCACCTCGCCCAGCGTGCCCAGAATCGCAAACTGGATGAAGGCCGAGAGAAGCAGATTCTCGGTAACCCAACGGACATACCAACCCATGCGGTGCTCCTTGTCGTCGTTATTTTTGCGGGTACGCCATTTCTGTCGGTATGGTCTTGTATATACCGAGATCTATGCCGCGCATCGGATGCAATACAAAGTCCAGATTCAGGAACCCGAGGTTCTTGGAATCGGAGCGTATCATCGTCATCTGGTTACGCGACAATGAATCGAATAGCCGTGCCGATTCGGTAAACTCGATCATCGCGTCGGACCGACGGCGGGCATCGCCCATGCGCTCGGCCACGCGGTAGAGCGCCGCTCCCAGATTGTTCCGCGTCATCATCAGCAACTGGACTATCTCGCCGTGCGATGGCTTGGTCTGCGGGCTTGGCTGGGCCAGCGTATCCAGCTGGAACTGCAGCGTGTTCGCCAGCATCGTGTAGTAGCCCTGGGCCGCGAAGTAGTCTGACCTGGTATACAGCGCGTTCGCCGTAGCCCACATCAGATACGGCGTAGCATCAGCGTCGAGGCCGGCGCGGTAGAAATAGCGCAGCGCGGCGGAGCCATCATCGGTCGGCTGTACATAGAGCATGTAGCCGCGGTGGTAATCGGTCTGCGGGCTCGTAAAGCCATTGGTCTCCGCCTTGGCGTAGAGCGCGAGCGCGCCCGGAAAATCCATGCGCTCGGTGTAGTATATGTCGGCGAGCAGGCTGTAGGCTCTGCCGTACCTGGCATCGGGCTTGAATCGTCTGCCCCTCAGCGAACGTTCATATTGATCTATCGCGACGTTGAAGGCATCCTCGGCATCGAGGCTGCGGCCGTCGATCCTGCGCAGTTCACCAAGCCGCATCATGGCTTCTATATATTTCCTGGTCCGCTTGACCGACATGGGGCCGTTCTTCTCCGCTTCCGCGAAGAACCGCGCGGCGAATTCCAGAGCCTTGAGTTCGTCCTTGGGGAAGCCGGCCCGCCTGTTCCATTGAGCCATCGCGACGTGCGCCTCGGGCAACGAACCGTCGCGGTCCACGGCGGCCAGCATGATGCCATTGATGTATTCGGTCTCGTTTCTGCCCAGCAGATATTCACCGAGTTCGGCGAGTGTCGCCGCGGACCAGGCGCTCTTCTTGTTCTCGGTAAAGTACTTTGCCAGCGGGCGGATTTCCTTGAGCTTGTCCACGCCGCTCGATCGCTCGGTCCTCATAAAATAGAGGAGCATCAATTCCAGGTAGGCATCAGATCGACCATGACGTTCCATCAGCGTAGCCAGCTGCAACCGCGCCTTCTCGTAGAGCCCCCCAAGGAGCGTCGTGTTAGGCCCTTCGTATCGTTGCTCTTCGGCGTCCGCCCAGTTCAGGTAGTTCCGTGCCGACAGAATCAGCGCGTCCTTGTTGAAGTAGTCCCGCTGCAGGATATAGGTGTCCAGAATCTTCTGCGCCCGGTCAAAGGCCAGTACAGAATCCGATGACTCCATCCGCGCCCAGTCCAGAGCGGCCCTGGTCTCCCGTGGCCAGCGCCTGAGCAGCCGCTCGTACATGGTCTCGGCTCTGGGGTACTGGCTGCTCGCGGTGAAGCCTTCCGCGTAGCGGTAGTACCAACCCTTCATCGGCCATAGTTTGTCGGCCTTGTCAAAAGACTCCATTGACTCGCCATATTTGGCAAGGCCTATCTGCCTATTGCCTTCCGAATACAGAGCATACGCCTTGATTGGCTTGTATCCAAAATTGTAGCCAAGATAGAACAGCGCGGCGGCTCCCGCGGCGACCAGTACCAGGATTTGTAGAACAGGCAGTATCGAATGCATGAAGACATATCGAAGGCTACCCTTCTCGGCCTCCAACGCGGCGCCGCTCCGTTTGGTGAAGCCAGCTGGAACCTCGATGTAGCGCTTGAGTATCTTGCCCGCCAGCCGCGATACATCACGGATGTTCTTTCCCTCGACCAGCATCCATACGAGGTCGGATTGCTGCGCGTCGCTGCCCTTGCCGTTGGCGATTATGTCCTCGACAGCCAGACGCAGGTTGAGCGGATATGAGAGCAGGGCGTCTTGCAGGGCATCCACCTGCTCATCGGTCAGGCTCACCTCGCGGGCTTGATGCTCCGCTTGCGGCCGCGGCGCGCCTTCGGCTAACACTTCCGGCGAGGCTGCCGCCTTCGCCTTTACCGGCTTCGCCGCTTCAGGCTTGATTTCAGAGCCCATCTCGAAACCGGGAATGGTGAAGTCGCCACCCCAGCTTGAGTCGAGAGCGAAATTGTCGGAAGTCCCCGACTCGCCGCCAAGCGGCGTCAGTTCGCCTTCGAGATTGCCGGATACGCTTTCCGCGCCAAAGGTGTCCGCGCCTAAATCGGGAATCTCGCCCAGGTCGAACTGATCAAATGCATCAGCCTCGGACGATTCTGAACCCAGGTTGCCTTCCTCGGGCATCGCGGCTTCGGGCGACTCAATCGGCTGCATTGTCTCGGCTGACTCAGCCGGCGCTTCGGGTTCCTGCGGCTCCGGTGGAATCTCGGACTTCGACGGAGCAGCGGCCTCGGTGCTTATCGATTCGGGTATTGAAAAATCGTCGAACTGACCGGATTCGCTTGATTCAGGCGTCTCGGACGCGAGCGACTCCATGTCATCGAGCCCGAACGTTTCCTCGGAGGGCTCTTCCGGTTCGAGCGCCTCGTCCGCTGGGAGTTCTTCCAGATCGTCCGGCTCTTCCGGCTCGGCCTCCTCCTCCGCGGATGCAAGATCGAGTCCTTCGAGCAACGATGAAGGCACCGAGAAATCATCGAGATCCTCGGTTGCCGGAGTCTCCTGAGGCTGTTCCGCTGTTGATGAGGGCTCGACAGGCGTGTCGAGCTGCAACCCATCGAGAAAGGATGTAAAATCGTCGTCTGCCGATGGCGTCACGGATTCCAGGGCTGGAGCCGCGGGTGGCTCGACATCCCCGAGCAGCTCCGCGATGTCGTCCGATACACCGGATGGAGGTGGCTTGGTGTCCGACCATGACTCGCCCCAGCGGCCGAGCGTCTCGGGTTCTTTCCCGAGGCTCTTGAGGGAGACCTTGAATTGCTCGATATCCTGAAGTTTTGGCATGGTCGACGTCTATATTAACGGAATAAATTCAAGGATGTATAGGATGAAACGATGTGGCCTGTCCGGACCGCTTCAAGAGTCAGTCCGCATGCGCCGATACTATAGACGCGCGATGAATATGGAGCCTCAATGAGAATTCGGTCGGTACTGATCGCTTCAAGCCTTTTCTGCCTGTTTGCGACACAAGGGGCACTGGCGTTCGAAGTAACTTCTGTAAATCTGCATCTCTACCTGTCCGGCCTCAAGGAGGCTCGTGCTCCCGCCGTGGTCGAGGAGCACCTGGTTCTGAGTGTTTCCGGACCCTATCGCTTTGTCGGTGCAGCGTTTGCGGATGAGGACTGGAATTCGGTCCATGCCTTTCAGATCAACCGCTACGGAGTCTTTGTCCTGGCCATACCGCTACCCTATGGCGATGCGAGCGTTGCCCGGTACCGGCTGATACTGGACGGCATCTGGGCGGCCGACCCATCGAATCCGCTCGCCGAACGGGATCCTGCCAGCGGAGCCTCGATATCGATAGCGCGGCTCCCGGAGCGACCGAGGACCGTGCTTGGCGTCTGGGATCCTGCTGGAGACGGCTATGCGCTGTTCCATTTCGAGGGAACCCCGGGGCAGAGGGTCACCGTGGCCGGTTCATTCAACGGCTGGGACCCCTTTATTCACGAACTCGACGAAGTGGCGCCTGGTCGATACGAGCTTAAACTCAGGCTGCCTCCGGGTGAGTACTACTATGTATTTGTGTACCGCGGTGAACGAATAGCGGACCCGCTGAACAAGCGGCTCCTGTACGGCAAGGACGGCCGGCAGGTTTCCGCTCTTACCATATCGAACGGAGGATGATCTCCCTGGCTGTCTGATCGGCCTGCCCGGCCTCGATCACCAGCACAACAGCGGCTGGCCAGCGCTTCTGCAGACGCGCTGCTATATCCGGCCTCGCGACCACCACATGGCAAGCTTCCTTCCCGGCGCCGGCGGCTAGATGATCCAGGAGCCGCAGGGTCTTGACCATACCGATAGACCTGTCCAGTTCCAGCGGCCCTATCTCATCAATGATAATCAGCGGCGGTAGCCCGGCGCTTGCCCGGAGATCCAGCAGATATGCCGCGGCTGTCTCATCCGCTTTGGACAGTATCGTCCTCTCGAAAGCCCACATGCCATACCGTATGATGTGTGGATCCGTATCGTCGAAAGGCACCGAGAATAGCGGACGCGCGGAACCGGCTTCCGGCGGCATCCGGGGCACAATCCAGTCGGGGCGGGCACGCGCCAGAATCCCCAGTTGCACCGTTCTGCCTTCGCGCAGAGCGGCACAGCTGATTCCTGACTTCTGTCCATGCTCGAAGAGCGCCGCGCATATCACACCACCGACGCGTCTGCCAGAATCCACCGCGTAACGCGCAGCTATGGAGCACGCCGTACTCTTGCCGGAGCCACTGACACCGGACAGCAACAGGATCACTCAGTTGCCCGCTGGGGCAAAGTCTATATCGACCCGCTCTACCGGAATGGCACCCTGAGCCGCGAAGGCACGCAGGAGCGCGGCAAGGGCGTCCGATGCCTTGGCGCGCAGTTCCGGGTCATCGATCATCGCCGACGCGGCTTCAACAAACCGGGCGGTCAGCCCGCGCATGGCCTGGGTTTCAAGCTTCTGCTCGTCCAGGAGGATAGACCGGTCAAGCGTCGCTATTTCTATGGTATCGGAATGCAGCGCCGGCGTCATCATCGACAGTGGTGGGGCGGCGAATCGCAAGGTGCCGCCATTGGATGGGTCATACTGGAGGGACCACGGTTCTATAGCATACAGATCTATGCAGAACGACAGGTCGGCCCAGGCCGACGCCGACACAGTAGCATCGGAACGAATGCCAAGGAAGCGGCCAACCGCGTTGTCCCCAAACAGCAACCCTGGCGTCGTCTCCGTCACTGTCAGGCGCTGGCGGGCCTCCACCAGGACTATCTTGCCCGATGTCGCCATGCTCTCTACATACGACTTGAATGACTGTTCCACGACAAGCGGATCGGGTCGCTTTGCGACGATGACTCCGAGCGCTATGCCAGCACCAACGAGGAGTACCGCGACGACCAGCCCGACGATGAACCAGGCGCGCCTCAGCGGCTTCTTGACCTTGTGTGACCCAACCTTCTGCTCCATATCTCTACTATCTCGCTTTCCCGGTGCCAAGGCAAGTTCGCGGGAAGCCGCGCTCGCGCAACCCGCGGCTCGTCATCGTGACTGGAAACGGATGGCCCTGAGCAGCGGATTCGCGGGCGTACCCAGGAGCTCGAAGAATTTCACATCAAGAAACGCGGACGAAGCCGAAGCCTCGACAATGGCGAAGCTTGGACCCCAGGGCCCGCGCGGCCTTGAGAGACTACCCGGGTTGAGTATCGTGATCCCGCCGCGTTCCTGATGATCCGGAACGTGGGTATGACCAAAGAAGAAGCCCTTGGCGCCTGCATCGCGCGCCGCCCGGACCAGACATGATACATCTTCTCCAAGCGGATATCGGTGCCCGTGAGCCGCCAGCACCAACCTGCCTTCAGCCTCGAACGTGCGCAGCAGGGGCATGGAAACATCATTGTCAACATTGCCCCGAACGCCGTACGCGGGCGGCATGGGTACACCGCATCGGGCCGCCGCCACTACATCACCGGAACCATCGCCCAGATGCAGCAATGCCTGGACCGATCGACCCAGCAGACCAAGAACGGTTGCAAGGCTCCGGTAATCGCCATGGGTATCCGAAACGACCAGTATCCTCATACAGATGCCGACCTTGTTCTGGCCTCGTTGTTTGCCCGGAGCCGCTCGGCCAGCAGGGTGGCCAGACGCATCGACCCGCCTGCGTCCTGGGCCAGAAATCGCTCGAACACTTCGGGTGGCAGAACAAAGATGGTGCAGTCACTGGTCGCCGTTGCCCATGCCGAACGCGGCTCCTCCAGTATCCATGCCATTTCACCGAACAGCTCACCCTCGTTGACCGTCGACAACGCGGCACCCCGCCGTTCTTCTGGCGGCACCAGATCGATGTCGACCGAGCCTTTGTACAGATACAAGGCGCTTCTGTCCTGGTCGCCCTTGGCAAAGATGGTCTGACCTGCCACAAACTCGCGCGCGAACCGCCTGAACAGACGGCCAGGCTCCGCGAACAGCGCGCGCTCGATGCGGCCAGCCGGCTTCTCCGCCGACGATACCCGGTGAAACCTGGCAAACAGCAGGGAATCAAAAAACTCCATCGTGTAACCCAGTTCCGCGAAGAAGAAGTATAGCCAGAAGAAGAAATACACCTTGATGAGGCCAGCGATCAGGTTGCCCAGAATGCCGTACAGCAGACCGTATCTGGCGGCATTCAGGGAAAAGCCCAGGAGGTATCCAAAGATCGAATATGAAGTGACGCACAGAATGGCGTTGAGCGCTGCGATGCGGCTGGGAGGCTTGTGTGATGGGATATTCCGGTATGTCATGAAGACGAATAGCCATAGAGAAACGAAAGGGAGCACTCTGAAGCCTGTCTTGAGCGCTATCCCCAGCAACGCGGTAGCCGGAATCCAGTCAATTGCCTCGAACAAGGTGCGCGCCACCTGGCTTGCCGCCATTACGAGCACCACCGCGATTATGACGACCAGCTCTACCGCAAAGGTCAGCAGGCTCTCTCGAACCTGGTTGATGGTCGCCGCATCCGAATACACCACACGGATGCCGCGCTGTATCGACACAACGAAGAGGCGCGCGGCCCATATCAGGTTGATGAGTCCGAACGCGCCGGTAAAGCCGGCCAGTGGCTTGGCCATGAACGCTTCCAGTGTGGCTTTTCCACCAAAGGCGTCGATGACCAGGCCGAGCAGTCTGAGAATCCTCGTGCTGTCGAAGGAAGAGACCGCGATTGACGATATATACAGGATGACGAGTACTGCCGGGATGGCGGACAGCAGGAACGAGTATGATCCTGCCGCCGCATGGTTGGCCATCTCGTGCCTCGAGAACTGCTCGAAGGCGAAGAGCACCCGCTGAGTCAGTGCCTTGAAGGAGCGCGGGATGGACGACCGCATCAAGCCATCATCGCCGCTACCATCTCCGGATCAAGCCTGAACGGGCTTCCAGTGCCTTGGCAGAAACGATGCGCGCGCAGCAGGTGTATCGACAAATCGGAATAGATGATACGTTTGCCTGTCTTTTCATCGACAGCCTCTATTGAGTTTTTGTGGAATGTTCCGTCATGGAATGGACACGGCAGTACGCCGCGGGCGTCTCCTGTTGTGACCACCCAGCGTCCATCGATACCGGTTGGCTCGCCGAGGCCTTTCTGGCCAAGGTCCCTCAGGCGTTCCAGGAAAGCGGCCGCCTCGTCGGGGTCGGTGCCAGCTCGCCTCCATGCCTCGAGGTCGGCCTCCACGATGTCGGCGAAGCTCCGTTGGTCGCTACCCAGGAAGCCTTGGGCCGTGATGACGCCGGGCCGCATCTGTTCGTACGCATCCTTCTCCGCTTGCGTGTTCTTCATATATCCTCCGATAGCCTGTCAGGCAAACTTGTCGTAGTAGATATTGGACTCGGTGATGCCGTTCTTGGACATCACAGATATGCACGCGTTGATCATGCCAGGGCTGCCACACAGGTAGCCCTCCAGCCCCTTGGTCGTGCCCACCTTGTCCTTGATATAGCGGTCGAGCACATCGGTAATCAGGCCGACGTCGCCGGTCCAGTTTTCCTCGGGCTTGGGCTCCGACAGCGCCGGCACAAAGTGGAAGCGCGGCCATTGCCGCTCAAGTTCGCGCAGTTCCTCGAGGTAGAACATATCCCGGGTTGTCCTGGCACCGAAGAAGTACCAGATATCCTTCTCCGGGAATGTGTTGCGTTCCCGCATGTCAAAGAACATGCTTTTGAACGGCGCCATACCCGAGCCGCCAGCGACGCACACCATCGTGGCGGGCGTGTCATGCACGCGGAACTCGCCAAAGGGGCCAACCAGTTCAACCGTATCGCCCTGCTTGAGCAGCTTGTGTACATAGGTGGTCGCTATGCCGCCCGGAACGAGGCGAACCAGCAGCTCCACATGGCCATCGTCAGACGGACGCGATGACATGGAATAAGCGCGCTGCACGCTCTCCTTGATGTCGCCATACGGCGGCACGACTATCTGCACGTACTGGCCGCTCTTGAACTCGATGGCCTTGGGATCCTGCAGTTTGAAGACGGTTTCCTTGATGTCGTAGGTGAGGTCCTTGATGCTGTCGACGGTGGCCTTGAACTTTTTGACGCTGAACAGCTCATCGGAAAGTTCTATGGCTATGTTCTTCTTGAGTTTGATCTGGCAGGAAAGCCTGACATTGGTGGCAAGTTCCTGGGGGGTCAGATACGGTGTCTCCGTCGGCAAGACTGGCCCAACGTCAGACAGCACGCGTACCTTGCATGCTCCGCACGACCCGCGGCCGCCGCACGCCGATGGCACGAAAATGCCCTGCGAAGCCAATGTTCCCAGCAGTGCCGAACCGCCTTTGACCGTGTAGCTTCGCTTGCCATGGTTGATATCTATCGATACGTCTCCGTAGTTGTTGACTACCTGGTCGACCAGGGCTATGACGAGGGCAAGTATGGATGCAGACCCCGCGACGACGAGCGGGCCAAGCAGTATGGGATTCACGCTCGCCTCCTTATTGAACCGCTATCATGCCGGAGAAGCCGATAAAGGCCATGGCCATGAAGCCTATGGTGATGATCGTTATGCCAGCCCCCTTGAGGCCCGCGGGAACCGGGCTCTTGTCGGTGCGCTCGCGTATGGCCGAAAGGAGCATCATCGCCAGCCACCAGCCGGCACCGGAACCGGCGCCGAACGCTACCGATTGAACAAAGCCATAACTCCTGATCTGCATGAACAGTATCGCGCCGAGTATCGCGCAGTTTACCGTTATCAGCGGAAGGAATATGCCCAGGCTCAGGTAGAGAGCCGGGCTGGTTCTGTCAATGACCATCTCCAGGATTTGCACGACGGCAGCGATGACAACGATGAACACGATGAATGACAGGTACTCGAGGCCAAGCGGCGTGATGACATAGGTCAGCACGAGCCAGCTGATAGCCGTGGTTATGGTCATTACGACCATGACCGCCATGCCGAGTCCAAATGCGCTCTTCCAATCCTTTGAAATCGATATGAAGGAGCATGTGCCGAGGAAATTCGACAACAGGATGTTGCTCGTGAAAATCGAGGCGAAGAACAGCGTGATCGGGTTGATGAGCGGTATCATTTGCCTGCCTCCTTGGCAACCGGTTTGTCGCCGGCTGTGTTCTTGGCCTGGACCGATTTGGCCCACCACATCACCATCGCGACCAGGAAGAATGCGCTTGGCGCCATGATCATGATGGTCCAGGTTACAAAGCCCTGTGGCATGACCTGTATGCCGAACAGCGACCCAAAGCCCAGAAGCTCGCGTACCACGGCTATGGCCATCAAGACCGCCATGTATCCAAGTCCACTTGTCAGGCCGTCCCAAAGGGACAGAAGCGGCCTGTTGGCCTGGGCAAACGCCTCGGCGCGGCCCATCAGGATGCAATTCGTGATGATCAGGCCGACGTAGGGCCCGAGCTGTTTCGAAACGTCCGGCATGTAGGCTCGCAGCAGAATGTCTATCAGGATTACATAGAACGACATGACGACGACCTGGATTATCATGCGGACCTTGCGCGGAATCAGATCCTTCAGCGCGGAGAGCGTCATACTGGAGAGGCCTGTTGCCAGCGTCACGCCGACGGTCATGATCAACGTGTTGCGCAGATTGTTTGTCACTGCCAACGTCGAGCAAATGCCGAGTATCTGTATGAATATTGGATTGTTTGTCCACAGGTTGGCCCTAAGGACAGTCATTGCCTTGGAATCGCTCATTGCGTGCCTCCAGCCATGATGCGGGCCAGCCCGGCGTTCACTATGATGCCAAATGACTGGCTGGTTCTGGTCGCGCCTGATATGCCGTCCACGATGCCATTCTCCTTGTCCATATCAGCGCCACCGGTAGCCTCGGCGCCGGATTTCATGACGAGTTTGCCGCTATTGGTCCGCTCGCCATCGAATTGCCCTATGAACCACGCCTCCTCTATGCGGCCACCGAGGCCGGGGGTCTCGTTCTGCGATACCACCCTGATGCCACGAATGCGGCCGCCATCAGGCTGTGCCGCCAGAATCACGCTTATAGTGCCCCATAGACCGGGGCCGGCCTGTTCGACGGCTATATAGTTCTGGCCGTCTATCGTCGCCTTCCAGGACTGTGGCGGGGTTGTGCTGACTTTCTGCACCATGGATTGATACTTGGCCGCCGCGTCTGCCTTGTCGGTGAACGGAATGCCAAACGCTCCGAGTACGGCTGACTGGGTGGCGAATTCCTTGTTGGCCGAGACCAAATCCTTGGTGCCCTGGTTGGCCAGCGCGAGTACAAAAACAAAGACCGCGCAGACGATAAACGTGAAGACCACCACGTAGAGCATCGAGTCTTTCTTCATTTTGAGGCCTCCTGGCCGGCTGTCGCCGGAGCCGCCCTGGCCGGAGCCGCCCTGGCCGCCTTGCGTTTGGCGGCGTCGGAGACCAGCTTGTCAAAGAGGCTTGCAAAGGTGTTGCCCAGGAGCAAGGCAAAGCTGGTTCCCTCGGGGAACAGGCTGAAGGTTCTGATAATGATGATGACCATACCTATCATCAGCCCGTATAACCATTGCGCCAGAGGCTTCTTAGGGGCGGATACCGGATCGGTGGCCATGAATACGGCGACGAACAGGAAGCTGCCACCAAGCAGACTCTCCATCGGCAGAGCCTTGGGCGATCCCGCGAGCAGTAACGCCGCTGCCATTATCGTTCCGCCAATGGTGGTCGACACGATAAGCCGCCACTGAGCGGTCTTGGTCGCTATCAGGTAGATGGCGGCGAGCGCTATCAGGATGACGCTCGACTCCCCGATCGAACCTATGCGGTTGCCCAGAAGCAGACTGATGATCGGCACCGGTGCCCCGGTACGCATCACCGCCAGCGGTGATGCTGATGTCAGCACATCAGGCCTGCCAAACAGGGATCCAGCCGCGGAACCGAACCCACCAGGCGTGAAGAACGAGCCGCCGAGAACGCTGGCAAACGAGATGTAGACGAAGAGGCGGCCTGCGATGGCCGGGTTGAAGATATTGCGCCCGAACCCGCCGTAGACCTCCTTGGCCATGAACACCGCGAAGGCAATGCCTATGGCCACGATCCAGAGCGGAACGGCCGGAGGCATCGACATCGCGAACAGGGTGGCTGAGACCAATACGGCCTCGCTGACCTTGCCGCCCTTTCTCTTCTCGAAGAGATATTCGACCAGAATACCTACACCGAGGCTTACCGCCAGCGTGGCAAGCACACGGGGGCCATACAGCCATACAGCCAATGCGGCTATTGGCGTCAGCGCGTACAGAACGCGCCGCATCATGAGTTGCTTCTGAAACACGTGGTATCTCCTCAAAAGTGTCGTATTTGGTCGCGATACATAGCCTGTCTGATATGCAGATTCAGTATACCCGATGAAATTGCATGGCGCAAATCCATTTGGCATCGCCTTGAATCCTCGTGCTATACTTCCGCGCGAAAAAGGAGAACCCGATGATTGATGCCCGTTTGGAAAAGCTTGCCAGGATACTCGTTACCTACTCTGTAGCCGTGAAGCCCGGAGACAATGTCCTGATTCAGGATACCGGTGTAGAACCGGCCTTTGACAGCGCTCTGGTCAAGGCCGTACACGCGGCCGGTGGTCGCGCCTTCGTATCGCTGCGCGACAAATCGCTTGACCGCGCGCTGCTCAAGGATGCACCAGCCGAACAGGTGGAGCTGCAGGCCCAATTCGAGCAGGCGCGGATGAAGGAGATGGATTGTTTCATCGGCTTCAATGCCTGGCGCAATCTTTCGGCATGGTCAGACCTGTCAGGCCGCGAGCTCGATCTATACAACAAGAATATCTGGAAGAAAGTACATATCGAGACCCGGCTGCCAGGAACGCGCTGGGTCGTGCTCCGTTTCCCCAGCCCCGCGATGGCGCAGATGGCCTCGATGAGCGAGGAGGCCTTCGAGGACTTCTTCTTCAATGTATGCACGATGGACTACGCCCGCATGTCAAAGGCGATGGATCCACTGGTTCAGTACCTGGCCAGGACCGACAAGGTTCGCATCGTCGGCCCAAGTACCGATCTGTCGTTCTCCATCAAGGGCTTGCCTCCGATAAAGTGTGACGGCACGATGAACATTCCCGACGGGGAGGTTTACACCGCTCCAGTCCGCGACTCGGTACATGGGTTCATCAGCTACAATACCCCAAGCGAGCACGATGGGTTTACTTTCGAGAACATCCGTTTTGAGTTCAAGGGCGGCAAGATAGTCAAGGCGACCAGCAACGATGACGCGCGGATAAACCGCATCCTGGATACCGACGAAGGAGCTCGGTATGTGGGCGAGTTTGCGTTCGGCGTCAATCCATACATCACCAGGGCGATGAAAGAAACGCTTTTTGACGAGAAAATATCGGGCTCGATACATTTCACGCCGGGCAACAGTTATGACGACTGCTTCAATGGCAACCGCTCGGCCGTGCACTGGGATCTCGTGCTGATACAGACCCCGGAGTTCGGTGGTGGCGAGATATGGCTTGACGGAAAGCTTGTCCGCAAGGACGGTTTGTTTGTCGTGCCTGAGCTGGAAGGATTGAATCCGGATCATCTGATGTAAGGAATTCGCTTTTGGGAGGAGTATCCAGTATACTCCGACATTGCGGCGTTGCGAGTCTCATGGCCCGGGAATGGGGAACCGAAGCGGAATGTGCGCAAAAAAAGTTATGCATGACAACCGACATGAGGCGGTAGATAGCCTCACCGCGGTCAGTGAATTCCTCCTTCCACTGCTGGCGCTTGCAATGGTGCTGGTGTTGCTGGCCAGGGCCGTTCTGTCCAACCCCGGAAGCATGGAGACCATGGTATGGCTGGGGCGGATAGCGACGCCGGGCCTATGCCTCGTCGTCGCGCTCGCGCTTGTCCTGCCGTGGCGATACAAGAAGAGGCCTGTCAGGCTCCTCAAGCTTGCGCGGCAGTATGGCGTCCTGTCGGGGCTGATCCTTGCCGGAACCCTGGCGGTCTCTTCTCTTGATATGATCGCGGGGCTGGAGCCATACCTGCTCGTGCCTGGCATGGCCTTGTTCGCGCTGACCATGTGGAACAGGCCCCGGATACTCGCAGTCTCAATCGTTGGCGGTTCGATGCTTATGGCGGGAGCCATGCTGCTTGTTCGGGGTTCGATCGGCCCGGAACATGGCAGCATTCTGGCCATAGCCTGCGTCGTGGCTCTCTTCATAGGCCTGGCGGTGCGCAATGATGTCGTGCCCAGCGACGCGCGTACCAAGTCACTGATGGCCGAGAACAGGGAGCTGTGGAACCTGTCCTATCGCGATACGCTGACAGGTTTATACAATAGAAGGTATCTGACCCAGGTGGCCGCACAGCTGTTTGCCCGCGCTACCAGGTACAAGGAGCAGCTCCATGTGCTCATGATCGATATTGATCATTTCAAGCGGGTCAATGACACGCTTGGACATGGGGTAGGCGACGAAGTGCTGAAAGGTGTCGCATCGTCGATTCAGTCATTCATACGGGCCAGCGACACGGCGGGCCGCTATGGTGGCGAGGAATTCATCGTCTATCTGGTGCAATCGACCCCCGAGATAACCCAGTTCATAGCCAACAGGATCCGTGACGGCATTGCCGCGATCAAGTTCGCCGGCGTTCCCTGGACCATTACGATAAGCATCGGCGTAGCGGGCATACAGGATGGCGACACCCTGGAAGGACTCGTCGAGCGGGCCGACCAGTTTCTGTACATGTCAAAGCGTCATGGGCGCAATCGCGTCTCGGGATTCTAGGCTCTACTGCCTGAACAGGAAGTTGGAGTACCGCGAGCCGCCGCCCCGTGTCAGGTAGCGCCCCTCGAGTTCCATCGCGGGCAGGGCGTGGCTGAACAGGAATCCCTGGGCGTGATCGCAGTCGAGTGACTTGAGCAGGTAGAATTGCTCGGCGGTTTCAACGCCCTCGGCGACCACGGTAAGCCCCATGCGGTGCGCAAGGCCTATGATGCCGCCGACGATTTCAAGGGCCGGGCTTGATTGCTCGATATCCTTGACGAATTCGCGGTCGATTTTCACTATATCGATGGGCAGGTTCTTGAGGTACGACAGCGATGAATAGCCCGTGCCAAAGTCGTCCACCGACAGCGATACGCCAAGAGCCTTGAGCCTGGCAAGGCCGAGCGCGGCGTCATCGAGACGCTGCAGCAACACGCTCTCAGTAATTTCCACTATCAGATTCTCGGGGTTCAGGCCCGTTGATTCCAGGACGTCCGCAATCATCGCGGGGAACTCCGGGCGCTCGAGCTGGACTGGCGAGACGTTGACCGCCACCTTGAAGGTGGGGCCTTCTTTTCTTGACCAGGCGCCGCCCTGCCTGCAGGCGGATCTCATCACCAGCTCGCCGAGCTTGACAATAAGGCCGGTTTCCTCGGCCAACGGTATGAAATTGTCGGGTTCGACATCGCCCCTGATTGGATCATTCCATCTGACCAGTGCTTCCACGCTCTCGATGGTGCCGGTCGAAATTCTGACCACCGGCTGGTAGTGGACCGATAGAAGCCCCGTGTCGATGGCAATCTTGAGGTCGGCCTCAAGCGAAGTGCGGCCGCGCAAGTTCTTGTACATATCAGGATGAAAGACGCACGTTCCGTTCCTGCCCGTTTCCTTGCATGCCTGCATCGCCAGATCGGCGGCCGCCAGCAGATCCGCGGCTGTCTCGCCGTCGCGGGGCCACAGCGCCACTCCAAGGCTTGCCCGGATGGGGAAGGTCCTGTCATCGATCTGAATCGATTCGTCAAAAGCCGACATGACCCGGGCCGCGGCATCCGGCGCCTCTTCGGGGGAGCGGATCGGCATAAGCACGCTGAACTCGTCGCCAGCGGTGCGTGCGCTGATGTCACCGGCGCGCACGGTGGCAGCGACGCGCTTGCCTACTGCACGGAGTATGCGATCGCCACAGTCGTGGCCGTAGTCGGTATTGTATCGCTTGAAATCGTCGATGTCGGCCGTGACAATGACCATGCAGGCGCTCTTGGCGTCGCTTCTGCTTATGACTGAGCCTACGGCCGCCGAAAAGAGCGCGCGGTTGGGCAACCCGGTCAATTCATCGTGGTTCCGTGTCCAAGCCAGGCGTTCCAGGGCCTCGCGCTCGTTGGTAACGTCCCTGATGACACCAACGTAACGGGGGCCTCCGCCGGCCGGGGCTTCGATGCTCGCTTCGGTGGCAACCGCGATGCGTATCTCCTCTATGATGCGATGGGCGGCATCCTGGGCCCTGGTCAATTCGCCTGACCAGTATCCGACGGTCTCAAGCGCCGCCTTCAGGTTCGCGAGCGGCTTGTCATTCATCGGTTCCGGATACAGCTCTGCAAGGGTCGGAGGCTCGTCGCCGAATGCGGCCAGATTGGCCGCCATGGAGAACGCCGAGTTGGCGTATCGAATGTGGAGTTTGTTGTCGGCAAAGAAGACGCCGTCCTTCATGATTGAGAGCAGTGTCCGCGACAAGGCCAGGCGATCGTCAGCCGATGCCTGTCCCCATAGCAGTTTCCGCTCGTCGTCCGTATCTTCAGTGCGCATTACTTTAGAGTACCACCCAAGTTGCCTGCACCGAGTTCACGTAAACACAAGACGCGGCGGGCCAAGTTTCAATATATTGTACCATGGTTGTCCCTTGTCATGTAAAGGAGTACTGATGCATCGCCTTAGAGTATCGGCATTTCTGGTAGCGATATCACTGGGAACCATGGCGGCCTCTGCCGGTTCCTGGCAGGAGGAAACCCCGATCTGGTGGTCTTCGGCGACCACGGCTTTTGATCAGGCGCGCCTGTACAACCCGGTGCACACGGTAACCGTAATAGAAGAGCTCGACACGACCGGGGCCGTCATCTCGCTGGAGCGAGGGGAAACGCGGGCGGAATGGTCAGGGGAGAACTCCAGAGTGATCGTTGTCAGTGCGGAGAAGAACGGCAAGGACACCACCGAAGAGTGGCGCAAGCGCTATGCCAGGCAAACCGGTACCGCGTCGTCCGGCGGCGCCGCGACGCCACGCCGTTCGACCCCAAGTACTCCCAGGGCATTACGCGCGGAGAGGCTCGTTTGGCCGCTGACTCTGTCGAGATACCCTATACCATCAAGACGGATGGCGGGCCAGTCGAGGGTGTCGCTAAATTTTCGAGTACCGGAGCGGTGGTATCGGTTATGCAGCGATGGACAAAGCCGCCGCTTTTCGTCACCTCGATAACATCGGTGATTACCTATGGCTATCGGGACGGAGCCCTGGTGATCGCGGGCATGACGGTCGATGCCAAAGCAAACATAGTCCTTGTACGCAAGCACTATCGTATACGGTTCGAATTCCTGGAATGGGCTCGAAAGTCCGGTTGAGAATAAGCCATGGTTCTTGATCAGCCGGTGAACGGGCTTCCCAATGAAACGGGACCCTTTGCGATGACACACGCGTATACGAAGAGCTCGAGTATGACGCGCTCGTTGACCTGTCCCATGGCGCGTAGCCGCGCATCTGCCTCGACACCAAACGCCACGAGGCGCTGACAGGTCTCATGTGGCCAGCGTCTGCGCGCGGCATCGTAACTCGCAAGAGCCGAGCGGCGGGTAATTCTAAGCCCGCGCGCGGCCTGTTCATAGCCATCACCGCCGGCCATGGCCAGATGCAGCGCGGAAAGCCGCCTGAATGACCAGAGCAGCCCCGCCAACAGGCCAACCCCGGATCCATCACGTTCGGCCAGAATCGCCGCAAGCGTCTCAAGTGATTGCTCGAGCGATCCCGACGCCATGCGATCAAACAGACTGAAGGCGTCTTCCGCCCTGTTGTGTGCTATATAGCGCTCGACATCGTCATCGGTCAGCGTGGATCCACCGGGAAAGAACAGCGCCAGGCGTGAGCATTCCGTCTTCAGGGCCTCGGTATTGCTCTCGACCAGATCAAGGATGGCATCGATGGCGCTGTCGTCGGCGCGGATGTCCTGGCCAGAGAAATAATCGCGTACCCATCGCTCCATCTCGGCGCCAGAAAGCTCCCAGAATACCTTCCTGGCATCCTTGAGTATGGCTTCTTCGATGGCTTTGTCTACGCCGAGCCCATCGGCGACCAGCACGAGCACGGTATCGGAGGCGGGATTCCTGGCGTATGCCACGAGTGCTTGCACATCGGCCCTGGCCTTGACCTGATCGGCGCCGAGGTACTGCACGAATTTTCCGGACGAGAAGAGCGAGCCATTCATCAGTATATCGAGCAGCGACGCCACGGACGTCTCGTGGGCGTAGAGGCGGTGTTCCTCGGGGTCTCCGTGCCAGGCGGCCGCGCAACCGGACTTGAGCTGGCGGACGAAGTCATTGCGGCGGCCAAGCTCTGGCCCGCCAATCGCGTATACCGGATGCACGCAGGCTGCCTAGTAGGTGCGCACGATGCCGCGCAGTTTGCCCAGTATGCGGACATCCTGGGTAAAAATGGGGCTGTACGCGGGGTTCTCAGGTGATAGCCTGATTCTGCCCTTTTCCTTGAAGAATCGCTTGAGGGTTACCGCATCTTCTATCATCGCGACGACTATTTCGCCATCCTCGGCGACGGGTTTCTGCTCTATCACCGCCACATCGCCATCAAGAATGCCGGCATTGATCATGCTGTCGCCGCGGACGTGCAGGGCAAAGCACCGGGCCGCGCCGACCATGGATGCAGGCACGTGGATGGTCGATTCAAAGTTCTCTTCAGCAAAAATGGGCCTGCCCGCTGCCACCTGGCCTAGCATCGGTACCTCGATGGTAGGCGATTTGCCCTCGCCTATGGCTTTGCCGATCACCTCGATGGTTCTGGACCGGTTGCTGCCCGCGCGAATGCGTCCCTTGCGTTCCAGTGCCTTGATATGATCGAAGGCGCCTTTGGGTGAGATCTTGAAGTGGGCGGCAATCTCCCTGATGGTGGGGGGGTAGGGGTTTTCTCGCAGGTACGTTTCTATGTACTCGAGTACGACCTGCTGTCGATCGGTCAATTCAATCATTCGCCGACCTCTATTCCGAATTTCTTGATCTTGGCATGCAGATTGCTCGGGTACATACCGATGCTCTCCGCTGTCCGGGCAATATTATAGCCATGTTTTCTTAGATTGTGAACCAAATATCCGCGCTCGAACGCCTCGCGCGCCTCGGAAAGCCGCAATTCTGACAGAATGTCCAGTCTATCGGGCGTCGCCTCGACAAGCCCGCCGCTCGATCTGCCAATGAAGTGCTCCACAGTCTCCGCGGAAATGGTCTCCTCATCGCTCATCACCGAAACGCGCTCCACAAAGTTCTTGAGCTCGCGGACATTGCCGGGCCATTCGTAGGCCTTGAGTATGTCGAGGGCCCCCGCGGACAGACTGCGGTTGGAGCCATTGGACAGCCGCGAGAGGAAGAATGAAGCGAGTTCCGGAATATCCGAAGCGCGATCCCTGAGCGCCGGTATGTGCAGCGGAATGACGTTCAGGCGGAAGAACAGGTCTTCCCTGAACCTGCCAGCCGCAATCTCCTGGCGCAGGTCCTTGTTCGTGGCGGCGATTATTCTGACATCTACCTCGATCGTGCTCTCCCCGCCGAGCCGTTCGAAGCGCATCTCCTGGACGGCCCTGAGCACCTTGGATTGTGCCGAGAGCGACATGTCGGCTATCTCGTCCAGGAAGAGGGTGCCGGTATGGGCCGTCTCGAACTTGCCCTTCCTGCGTGCCACGGCATCGGTAAACGAGCCCTTTTCATGACCAAACAGCTCGCTCTCTATCAGCGTATCAGGCATCGCCGCGCAGTTGACCGCGACAAAGGGGCCGCTCTTTCGCTCCGAGAGCTCATGGATGCGCCTGGCAGCCAGCTCCTTGCCGGTGCCGTTCTCGCCGGTGATCAGGACGCGCGCGTCTGAATGAGCGCTCTGCTCGATCCTGGCCTGAACCTCGGCCATAGCCGGTGATTTTCCGATGATGTCGTCATTCTCGACCGTTGTCAGCTTGAGCCGCGCGTTCTCAAGCCTGAGATCCGAAAGAGCGCGGGCATTCCTGACGGCGGTGATCAGCCGTTCGATGGAGAGCGGCTTCTCTATGAAGTCAAAAGCGCCGAGCTTGACGGCGTTGACCGCCATATCTATGGAAGCATGCCCCGAAATCACGATGACCTCGACGGCCGGATGGTCCGCCTTTATGGCCTTGAGTACATCGATGCCACCCATGCGCGGCAACCATACATCAAGTACGACGACATCGATGCTGTCATGCTTGAGCGCATCAAGACCGGTCGGGCCGTCTTCCGCCGTGATGGCGCGGTAGCCTTCGTCCTCGAGAATGTCTTTGACGGTGGCCCGGATGCCGGGTTCGTCGTCGATTACCAGGATCGCGCCCATCGATCGGTTCCTCGCTCTCCATGGTCAGGCGCTGTCAGCTGGAAGATCGATGATGAACACGGTTCCGGTTCCGATGCCGGAATCGAATCGAATCTTCCCGCCATGCGCGGCTACGATGTGCTCGACTATGGCGAGACCGAGACCGGTACCGCCTGGCTTTGTCGTGAAGTAAGGTGAAAACACCTTGTCGCGGTGCTCCGCCGGTATGCCGTGACCGTCGTCCCGAACCTGAATTCTACAGTAGCGGGATTCAGCCGTTTTGACAAGATCGGCCCTGATCCAGATATGTCCAAGCCCGTCGGTCGCGTCGGCGGCATTTGCTATGAGGTTGCCCAGCGCCTGCTTCAGGTATCCGCGATCCGCCCTCAGCACTATGCCTGGCTCAATGTCATCGCACCCGAAGCGTATGGATGGCCATGAGGCCGAGTACAGGTGCACGGCTTCATCGACCATAGGCTTGAGCTCCATCCAGTCCTTTTGCGGCTCGGGCAGCCTGGCAAAGTCCCTGAATTCAGTCAGCAGGGTCTCCATGTTGGTCGTCTCCTGGATTATGGCTACCATCGACTTCTCCAGGATGTCCGAGACGGATGCCGGATCAGCCTTCCAGCGCTTGAGCACGCGTTCCGCCGAAAGACGAATGGGCGTCAGCGGATTGCGCAACTCATGGGCAAGCTTCCTCGCTATGTCCCGCCATGCGCCTATTTTCTCATTGCGTAGCTCGTCGCCCCTGGATCGTTCCAGTCCCTCGAGGACGCTGTTGAGCTTCTCGACGAGATCGCCTGCCTCGTCACCGGGCTTGGCGAGGAACGGGGCACGTCTGGCGCCCGCCTCGATTCGGCCCAAGGCGTCCGAGAGCGCCGCGACGGGGCGCAAGAGGTCGTCGGCGGCGCTCATCGCGAAGAGCAGCGCCAGGGCCGCCAGAGGAAACACGATGCTCGCCGCGAAGAATGCCAGATACGCCGCAAACGATCCACCGAACCGGTTTGCGTTTGTGATGGTGCTGGCCGCGGCCGCGAGTGCCGTCGCAGTATCATCCATCCGCTCTGGAAACCGGATGGTCACGATGGCCGAAATCGTCGCGTCGACCCGCGCGAAATACCGGGCATAGGTGATGCCATTGACTGTCAGGCGCGGCATGAAGGCATTTCCTCCTGGCAGGGCTCCCGTCATTGCCGATCGCGCCGCGATATCCCCGGAGAACGAGAATGTGTTGCCATCGCGCAGCAGTTCAACAGCGCAGAAGACGGGATCCCTGGCCTTGAGCCTGCCGAGTACCTTGTCTGCATCGGTACCGCGCGTTGCCAGGATCGTCGCCACATCGTGTTCAGCGGCATACTGCAGGGCGTTTTCCTTCTCCGCATAGTAGGCGAGCGCGAGATCGAGCCCGGCGTCGAGCGCCGTGCGCACCAGCTTGCTGCCTGGCATCTCCACTGCTCTGATGGCTAGCTGGCCAAGGAACAGCGCCGATGGGACGCCTGCCATCGCGACGGCGGCCATGAATGCGATAACCATCCTGGTTCGGAGCCTATAACCCCAGGCCTTGCGGCGCCGCTCCCGGATGAATCGGAACCCCGATACGCCAAGCACGACTACCAGCGCCGCCGGAGTAAGCGCCAATAGGAGCGCGGTAATGCCCGACTGCATGTCGGGCAGGCCTGACTGGGTATCCATTGCGTTGCGCACAAACGCGAACGAACCGATCAGTACAATAGCGTATATGATCGCGACCACGACCAGATCGGTGATCCGGCGCGATTGGAGGCCGCGACCTTGCATCAATCCTCTTCGAAGCGGTTCTGGAACAACCGATCTATGGCCTCGACCGCTTCCTGTTCGTCTTCACCATCCGCGATAATCAGGATTTCGGTCTCGAAACCGGCGCCCAGCGTGATGATGCCCATGATGCTCTTGGCGTTGATGCGATCATCGCCCTTCTGCAGGAATAATTTCGATTTGAACTTGCTGGCCGTCTGTACTATCATGGCCGCGGGTCTGGCATGGATGCCCGCCCTGTTCTTGATGACGGTCTCTTTCTCTATCATCAGGGTTCTCCGATCCCGAACGTTATATAGAATCATCGCGCCCGAAGTACACGGCGCGGGCACTCTCGCTCTCAAGCCATCGCAGGATATTCTGGTTGAATTCCTTGGCGGAATGATAGCCCATTTTCTTGAGGCGCTCATTCATTGCCGCGGTCTCGACGATGATTGGTATGTTGCGCCCTGGTTTGACCGGGATATCGAGTTGCGGCACCTGCACCCCGAGGATGTCCATCGTCTTTTCCTCGGTGCCGATGCGATCGTAGACCTTGGAGGAATCCCATTCCTCGAGCGAGCATATCAACTGGACCTGTTTCTTGTCGCGTATGGCTCCCACGCCAAAGAGGTGGGTTACGTTGATTATGCCAAGGCCCCGGATTTCCATGTGGTGGCCAATTACCTTGTTGGCACCCGAGCCCATCAGAATATTGCCTGAGACGCACCGTATCTCGACGACATCGTCCGCCACGAGCCTGTGGCCGCGCTCTATGAGCTCCAGCGCCGTCTCGCTCTTTCCTACGCCGGATTCGCCAATGAGGAGAATGCCTATGCCGTATACCTCGACGAGGACGCCATGAACGCTTGTCTTGGGCGCAAAGATGTTGGTCAGGACACGCATAAGGCGTGACGACAGCTCTGTGGACGACAGCTCCGACACCAGGATGGGGCAGTCGGCTGCTTCCGCCGCGTCAGCGAAAATGGGCGCAGGATGCTCGCCATTGGCGAATATGAAGCAGGGAATGGGAAAAGTGAAGATTTTTGAGACGCCTTCGACGTGGCCTTCGGATTCAAGCAGGTGCAGGTACGCGGACTCACCCCTGCCTATCAACTGGATACGCTGATAGGCAAAGCTCTCGAAGAATCCGGAAAGCGCGAGGCCTGGCCGGTTGATGTCGGGGGAGCTTATCTGTCTGCCGAGCCCCTTGCGACCGCATATGCAACGAAGCTCGAGCGCGTCGTGCTCTTTAAGGTCGAGATCCAGGAGGCCAAGCACCGTGAATTGTTTCTCATCCATGTCTGGGTGAGCATAACGCTTATCCAGTCATTGCGCAATGAAGAACAGGCCCTTCCAGTGTCTGGAAGGGCCCGCCTGATGACGCGTACAGCCGCTATTTGCGGTCCTGCACCTTGGATTTTTCTTTATTGATCTTCTGTTCCAGCGTGTCTATCAGCTTGTCCATGCCTGCTGTCAGGTCGAAGTCCGTCTCCTGCACATGGGCCCGGGCGCCCCAGCGGAAATTGATCGTGCACTCGCACTTGAACTGCTTCTCTTTTGTGAACGAGAACAGGAGATCGACGACCAGATCCTTGGCGTAGTCGATTCGCTCCAGTTTCTTGTCCAGGTAGGTTCGGTGTGCCTCACCGAGGTCGAAATGCACGGAACGGACATCAATGGTCATGCAAGCCTCCTTGTGACCGGTACCGGTCAGATTAGTGCAACCGCCCCACGGCCAAAAGCCTAGCCGTGCTTGCGGCCGAAAGATGAATCCATGTTCAGTTCCCCTCGATATTTCGCCACCGTCCTCCTTGCCAGCTTTATGCCTTTGCGTGCCAGGATGTCGGTGATGTCCTGGTCAGACATCGCGCTGGTCTCTTGCTCGATGATCTCCTTGATTACCTGTTTCACGCCGCTCTTGGAGAATCGGGATCCACCGCTTCCCGAACCCGAGATGCTGTTGGTGAAAAAATAGCGCAACTCAAAGATTCCCCAGTCGGTTTGAACATACTTCTTTCCGGCTATTCTGGAAATAGTCGTCTCGTGTACGCCAACCTCGGTCGCTATGTCTTTCAGGGTCAACGGGGTCAGGTATTTTGGCCCCCGAGCGAAGAATGGCCTCTGAAACTCGACGATGGAGCGCACGACCTTCAGTAGCGTCTTGTTGCGCTGGTGGATGCTCTGTATGAACCAGCGCGCCTTGCGGATGTTGTCCTTGACGAACGTGTCAGTCTCTTTGTCGTGCTTTTCCTCGGCGAGGCGGTCAAAGAACGGATTGATGCCGATTACCGGAATTTCCTCATCGTTGATCACGATGACAAATTCGCCATCCTTGAGCTTTACCTGGACATCCGGTGTCACATACCGGGTCTCTTCCGCGGAGTATTGACGCCCCGGAAACGGGTTGAGACCCTTGATGAACGTGAGCGCCGCATCCATCTCCGCGTCGGACAGCTTGAGTAGCTTTTGTATCTCATGGTGCTTGCCATGTTCGAGCAAGTCTATATGATTCCTCAGAATATCGATCGTGTGCGGCGGTGTGTCGGACTTGAGCGCAGACTGGACCACCAGCGATTCCCTGTAGTCATGGACGCAGACACCGACAGGTTCAAGGCCCCGTACTATATCCATCACGGCGTCCACCGACTCGCGCGGTGTGCTGTGGCAGACCACATAGGGGTCTTCCTTGTGAAAACCGTCAGCATCCAGATTCTGTATCAGGCTTTCACCTGTTGCTCGTTGCGTTGGCGGAATGGGCTGAAGCCGGAGCTGCCAGAGCAAGTGATCCTGCAACGTCTCAGGCGTCGTTATGGCGCCTTCGAGGAACATGCGCTTTGAGTCCGAATCATCATCGTTTGACCTGCTGAATCCGGGATCAGAGCTATCCTCAAAGAGCCTCTGGGCATCCGAATCTGACTCACGCTCCTCTGGAATCGAGTCAAGTGACATCGTTGACCTGTCTTCGACAACCTCCAACGCGGGATTTATCTCCAGTTCTTGCTGGATCTCCTCCTTCAATTCCTGAAGCGGCAGTGCCATGAGGCGGATCGACTGGATCATCTGGGGACTCAGCTTCTGACGCTGTTCCTGTATGATCAAAGGTCTCTGAAATTGCAACGCCTGGCCTCCCGTTTGTAGTATCGCCGGATCCAGCCGCCGATATGTACCTCCAATGGTATATCATCGATTCGTAAAGTCAAGGAGTGATGTCCACCTCAAAGAAGGCGTTGACGCAAAAACCGTGCCTATTCCGCCACAATTCCGATAAACTTCGACGCAATCGGCTTGACGCTCCAAAACGGACATTATTATTTTAGAAGCATACCTGCCGGTTACGATCCGGCGCCGGTGCTTCGTTCGGGGCTTTCCGGTTATCACCATTGCAGAGCGAGGCTATGTCCAAACAAAAGAATCAAGAAGGTGAACTACGGTCGCAGGATCTGCCCGCGCCCGTCGATCAGAGCCAGGATAACCCCAAGGAGGCTCCCGTCGAAACCAGAAAGCACCATGAGTCAGCCGATGCCCAGGCCGTTCTGGAATCCGAGCTCGAGGCTGCGAAGACTGTCATAGGCGATCGGGACGTGAAGATCATGACTCTGGAGGCAGAGGTCTCTTCGCTCAAGGATCAGTATCTGAGGAAACTCGCCGATTACGAGAATTTCCGCAAGCGGATGTTCCGCGAGAAGGACGATGCCGTACAGTATGCCAATACCCAGCTGCTGACCGACCTGGTCGGTGTTGTCGACAACTTTGACCGCGCGGTGCAGAGCTCGGAAACCTCAAGGGATTTCCAGTCGTTGCATGATGGCGTCGACATGATCCGCAAGAGCCTGCTTGGCCTCCTTGAGAGCAAGTATGGCTTGGCCCGTTTCGATTCATTGGGTGCCAAATTCGACCCCAATATGCACGAGGCCGTGATGAGCGATCAGGGCGAGTGCGAAGAACCGGTAGTCGTAGAGGAATTCGTCAGGGGATACAAGTTGCGCGATAGAGTGTTGCGCAGTGCCAAGGTCAAGGTTCGCATGCCGTTACCGACGGCCGCGTCCACCGAATCAGAAGAAACTACACGCGAATAGAACGCGTAAGGAGCATATCATGGGAAGGATCATAGGAATAGACTTGGGGACCACCAATAGCTGCGTTGCCGTCATGGAAGGCGGCGAGCCCCTTGTTATTGCCAATTCAGAAGGCCAGCGCACGACTCCCTCGATAGTCGGATTTACCGGCAAGGGCGAGCGTGTCGTCGGGCAGCCAGCCAAGAATCAGATGATTACCAATCCGGAAAACACCGTGTACTCGATCAAGCGCTTCATGGGGCGCCGATACGAGGAAGTCACCAACGAGACAACGCTGGTCCCATACAAGGTGGTCGCCAACCAGAATGATGTCCGCGTAGACGCTGCTGGCAAGATGTACAGCCCGCAGGAGATAAGCGCCTTCATTCTGCAGAAAATGAAGAAGACCGCGGAAGACTATCTGGGCGAGGCCGTGACCGAGGCGGTCATAACCGTGCCCGCGTACTTCAACGATGCGCAGCGACAGGCCACCAAGGATGCCGGCAGGATAGCCGGTCTCGAGGTCAAGCGCATCATCAACGAGCCTACCGCCGCATCGCTGGCATACGGCTACAACAAGGATCAGAAGAAAGAGAAGACCATCGCCGTGTACGATCTCGGCGGCGGTACCTTCGATATTTCCATATTGGAACTGGGTGAAGGCGTCTTCGAGGTCAAGTCGACCAATGGCGATACCCACCTTGGTGGCGACGATTTCGATAGGCGTGTCATGCAGTGGCTGGTCGACGAGTTCAAGAAGGACTCGGGTATTGACCTGTCAAAGGACAGGATGGCTCTGCAACGCCTGAAGGAAGCCGCCGAGAAGGCGAAGATCGAGCTTTCGAATGTGCAGCAGGCCGAGATCAACCTTCCGTTCATCACGGCCGACGCTTCAGGTCCGAAGCATCTGCAGAAGACGCTTACGCGTTCCGCGTTCGAGCGACTGATAGAGGATTACCTCGAGAAGTCAAAGGATCCGTGCCGCAAGGCTATCAAGGATGCTGGCATAACCATCGAGCAGATCGATGAGGTCATACTGGTCGGCGGATCCACCCGCATTCCGCGGGTCCAGCAGATAGTCAAGGAGCTGTTTGGCAAGGAGCCCAGCAAGGGCGTCAATCCCGATGAGGCAGTCGCAGTCGGTGCGGCCATCCAGGGCGGCATCCTGGGCGGCGACGTCAAGGATGTCCTGCTGCTCGACGTGACCCCGCTTTCCCTGGGCATCGAGACGCTCGGTGGCGTGTTTACCAGGCTCATTACCCGCAATACGACCATACCGTGTCGCAAGAGCCAGATTTTCAGCACCGCCGCTGATCAGCAGAGCACGGTCAGCATCCACGTGCTGCAAGGCGAGCGCGAGATGGCGACCCAGAACCGTACGCTTGGCAGATTCGACCTGGAAGGCATACCTCCGGCACCACGCGGCGTGCCTCAGATAGAGGTTACCTTCGATATCGACGCGAACGGCATCGTGCACGTGTCGGCCAAGGATCTTGGCACAGGCAAGGAACAGAAGATACGCATCGAGGCGTCCAGCGGCCTGAATGATTCCGACATCGACAAGATGGTCAAGGAAGCCGAGGCGCACGCCGAGGAAGACAAGCGCGAACGGGATAGAGCGGAGGCGCGCAACGAGGCCGATACGCTGATTTACTCTACAGAAAAGTCCCTGAAGGACTATGGCGACAAGGTCAGCGCCGAGGACAAGGCCGCGATAGAAGCCGCCGTGGCCGAACTCAAGAAGGCCATGGAGTCAAACGACGCGGAACAGATGAAGACCAAGACCGAGACGCTCAAGCAGGCTTCATACAAGCTTGCCGAGGAAGTCTACAAGAAGGCGGCCCCGAACGCACAGGGCGGGCCGGAAGGTCCCCAGGGCGGCCCCGATTCCGGCTCCTCCGGTCCCGAAGCCGGCTCAGCCGGATCGTCGAACAACGGCGGCGCCGAGGATGCCGATTACCGTGTAGTCGACGATGACGACAAGAAATAAGTAGAATGACGACGGTCCAGACAACGAGATTGTGAGCATGGGAGCAGGGGGACCGTGGCGCATGCCACGGATAACCCTGCTCTTTGGCAGTTCGTGCGCTTGCATGCTCTGCGTTCGAATATGTCAGTAAGGGTGTATCGTGGCTAAGCGAGATTATTATGAGGTCTTGGGTGTTCCCAAGAACGCGAGCAAGGACGACGTCAAGAAGGCGTACCGAAGGCTCGCCATACAGAACCATCCGGACAAGAACCCCGGAGACAAGGCCGCCGAGGAACGCTTCAAGGAAGCCACGGAGGCCTATGAGGTCATATCGGACGATCAGAAGCGTGCTGCCTATGACCAGTTTGGATTTGCCGGGGTTGATGGGATGGGCGGCCAGGGGGGCGCCCAGGACTTCACCAATATCTACAGGGATTTTGAGGACATCTTTGGCGGATTTGGCGACTTCTCAAGCATTTTCGACAACCTCTTTGGCGGCGGCGGCCGGTCTTCATCGGGTCGCAGGCGCGGCGAGCCCCCTCGCGGTTCCAACCTGCGCTATGACATGGAGCTCAGCTTCGAGCAGGCCGTATTCGGCGCCACGATGGAAGTCGCCTACACCCATGATGAGACCTGTGGTGTCTGCAAGGGGTCGGGTTCCGAGGTTGGCGGCGGGCGAAAAGTCTGCCCGACCTGCCAGGGCTCGGGCCAGGTACGGCGCAGCTCCGGTTTCTTCTCGATAGCCAGCCCCTGCCCGACCTGTGGCGGCGAAGGCCATATCGTTGACAAACCGTGCAAGAGTTGCGGCGGGTCCGGCCTTGCCAAGAAGAAGCAGAAACTGAAGGTCACCATTCCACCAGGAATCGACGATGGCAAGCGCTTGTCAGTACCAGGCCAGGGTGATGCCGGCCCGAATGGCGGCCGTCCCGGCGATCTCTATGTTTTTATCCATGTCCGGCCGCATGAGTTCTTTGAACGTGATGGCTATGACCTGTACTGCGCCATACCAATATCCGTGATGAAGGCCACGCTGGGCGGAGATATCACGGCGCCAACAATCGAAGGCAAGAAGGTCCAGGTCAGCGTTCCGGCTGGTTCGGCACACGGCAAGATGCTGAGGCTCAGGGAAGAAGGCGTACCTGGAGCCAATGGCAGCGCCAAGCGCGGAGACATGTATATAAAATTGATGATTCAGGTTCCGCAGAAACTGACCAAACACGGCAAGGAATTGTTCGAGGAGCTGCTGAAAGTCGAAGGCGACATCGCCGAACCCAAGCCAATAAAGCTGTCTGAATTGAAATGATATGGATACATAAAAGAGCCCCGGCGGCAAGCCGGGGCTTTTTTATGGTACCACCGAGACAACCGTGTAGCCAGCCTTGATAACCGCTCCCCTGAGCAGGTTGGAGTCAAGACCCTCTCCCTCGATGCTCGCCTTGCCGTCCAGGAGGTTGACCTTGGCATTTGAAACGCCCGGTATCTCCTCCAGTGCCTTCGTTACGCGCATGACGCAATGCCCGCAGCTCATGCCCTCTATCGTCATGATCTTCTTCATGATCGTACTCCTTCGCTATATTATACCCCTACGGGGTATAATATAGCGAGTTTTGCCTGGAATGTGAAGCCATCTTCCACATTGCATCATTTGGAAGGCGGCCTGAATCGTTCAGTAGCCTTTGCCCGCTACCAGCGCGGCTTGCAGAGCCTTGCCATAGTCAGGCTCCTGGGCTATCTCGGGAACCTGCTCCGTGTAGAGTATGGAGCCGGCTGCATCGGCGACTATCACAGCCCTGGAAAGCAGGCCGGCAAGTGGACCGTCAATCATTTCGACGCCGTACGTGCCTCCAAAACTCCTGTTCCTGAGTTCTGACAGCGTGACGACGGTATCTATGCCCTCGGCCTCGCAGAATCGCTTCTGGGCAAAGGGCAGGTCCCTGCTGATGGTCAGAACGAGAGCGCCGCGCAACTCCTTGATTTTCTGGTTGAAGGCCCGCGCGCTCGCGGCGCATACGCCTGTATCAAGGCTCGGTACCATGTTAAGGATCAGCGCCTTTCCCTTGAAATCCGCCAGGCTGACATCGGACAGATCGGCCTTTGTCAATTTGAAATCCGGAAGCCTTGAACCGACCTTGGGCAATTCGCCAACCGTATGAACCGGGTTTCCCTTGAACGTAATCGTAGCCATTAAGTCCTCCTCAATGAACTTTGATCAAAGGTATGGTTATATCTGTGCGCAATCAAGCCTGATCGAAGTTGCTTGCGGTATGGTCCCGGGCGGATTATCATCGGGCTTCTTATGCAGCGACCATATGTACAACCGATGACCACCGCACGACCGGATGTTGGATTACCCGAGCCTCGCGTCGTACCGTGGGTACTCGCCCTTGCCAGGCTGGTTTCGTGGCCCTATCTGCGGCTGGGCCTGGGCTTCGAGCGGGTGACTGTCAGCCACGGAGATATCCTTGTCGATGCGTTCAAGGACGCTCTGGACGGCCGCAGGCGCGTCATTCTGGCGTTCAGGCATCCGTATGGTGACGAGCCGCAGCTTTTGTCATGGCTCTTTGCGGGCGGCATAAGCCGGGAGGCCCGACGGCTCGGCGTGCGGACGGCACGAAAGCCGCATGCGGTCTTTGTCCATGGCTACGAGGTGCCTCGATGGGGGGGCGCCCTGGTGCGCTGGATATTGCCGCGCGTCGGTGCCATGCCAGTGCATCATAGCAAGCTGGACTCCTCGGGCATGGCGCGCATACGGGCGGCCATCGAGGATGGAACATATCCGGTCGCGCTGTCGCCCGAAGGCCAGGTCAGCTATACCAGCGACGGCGTGCCCAGGCTGGAGCCCGGCGTGGTGCGGCTGGGATTTCAGGCAGCCGATCGTCTGGCGTCGGCGGGCCGGGCCGAGCATGTGCACATACTCCCGGTATCGGTACACTACCACTACGGCGAATGCGCGCGATCCGGGTTGGCGCGACTGACGGCCAGGCTGGAGCGTTTTGTCGGATTGCCTTGCGCGGCATGGGTGCCGGCCGGTACTCCAGGTGGAATCGGTGCACGCTTGGGTGACGTCCTCGAAGTCATACTGACGAACGTGGAGCGCCAGTACGGACTGAGCCCGACCCCGGATGGCAAGACAGCAACGCGCGTCGAGGCTGTAGTCGAAGCCGCGTTGAGCGCCGGCGAGCGCATACTGGGCATTGCTCGCACCAGTGGCGACCGGTTTGCCAGGCTCTACCGGATCAGGCAGATCGGGTGGGATCGCGTCTACCTGCCATCGGACGAAGACCCACGAGGCATGTCACCCATGGCGCGCGCTGTTGCCGACAGGAGGGCGGGCGAGGCGTGGTACGGCATGCGCCACATGGAACTGGCCGACTTTGCGCTCTATCTTCGATCCGGCCCGCCTGCTGATGACGCTCCGCTTCGTATGCTGGTTGAGTATGCCCAGAACCTGTGGGATTTCGCAAACAGGCTTGCCGGTGGTACGATATCCGGTCGGGTCGAGGTCCGGCCAAAACAGGCGGTCATCATAGTCGGGCAGCCGCTCGACCTCTGCGACAGGCTGGCTGCGTTCCGCGCGGACAGGAAGAAGGCCACGGTCGACGCACTTATGGAGCTTGAAGAATCATATCAGCACTGTATCAAGGAGAATATTGATGAAAACTGATCAAAAGATCGGGAAACTGCCGTTGCGCACCAAGCTTGGATTCGGCGTGGCCGATCTTGGGGGCAACCTCTTCTTTACGGCTATGGGATTCTGGTCGCTCAACTATCTGACCGATACCGTTGCGTTGCCTGCCGCCGCCGCCGGAACCGCTGTTATGGTCGGCAAGCTGTGGGATGCGGTGACCGACCCCGCGATGGGCTTTATTTCCGACCGCACGCGCAGCCGCTGGGGGCGCAGGCGTCCGTATCTGCTGTTCGGGGCCATACCGCTATTCCTGAGCATGTGGTTCTTCTTTTCCAATCCGCATATTGCCAATCCGATGATGGCGATGATATGGGCAGCCGTAGCGCTCTGTCTGCTCAATACCGCCTATACCGTGGTAAACATACCATATTCATCACTGACTCCGGAGCTTACCCAGGATTACCATGAGCGATCGAGCCTGAATGGCTTCCGTTTCGGCTTTGCAGTGATCGGCACCATCCTGGGCGCCGGAGCGGTCCTGCCAATCATAGGCCTGTTCAAGACCAGGGATGCTGGCTTCTCCGCTGTCGGAGCTATTCTGGGAACCGTGATGGCCGTGACCGCCCTCATCACCTTCTTCTCGGTCAAGGAACCCGATCACAGCAAGACGCCGCGGCCCACCGAAGGTTTCTTCGAGACATTCCTTGCCGTCTTCAAGAACAAGCCCTATGTCACCATCCTGATAACCTATGCGCTTAACCTGACTGCGCTCAATTTTGTCCAGGGCATCCTGGTCTACTATTTCAAGTACCTGTACAACAACGAAGGCGCGACGACAATCGCGATGATACTGTTGCTGGTAGTGGCAATGCTGTGCATACCGATATCGGTACTGGTATCGAAGCGGATAGGCAAGAAGCGCACGTACCAGATTTCGTTTCTCATACTCGCGACCGCCTGCATGGGCATATTCCTTCTGGGACACGTCCTGGGCATGAGCTTCTTCCTGGCGATGATGGTGTATGCGGGAATTGGCATTGGCTTTGGCTACGTAGCTCCCTGGGCCATGGTCCCCGATACCATCGAGTATGACGCCGTGAGGACAGGCAAGCGCAAGGAAGGCGCCTTCTACGGTATGTGGACGTTCACTTCCAAGGTGGGCACATCTCTGGCAATCTTCCTTACTGGTATAATTCTTGGCCTGGCAAAGTATTCCCCGAATCTGGCCACGCAGTCGGACTCGGCAAGGATGGCCATCCGCCTGATCGTCGGCCCCATCCCCGCGGCCGTCTTCATAGCCGCGATGGTACTGGTGCAGTTCTACCCGATCGACGAAAAGGCCTACGCCGCGCTGATGAAAGAATCGAAGGAACACCCGGCCGATTGACTTGACCGACGTGCATGACACGATTACATTTAATGTCATGCACATACGCTATATCGATGGGCGACGATTGGGACGAGCACTGGCGGCGGGAGCGAAGCGCCTGGTAGAGAGCGCAGGGCTCCTGGACCGCATCAACGTGTTTCCCGTGCCTGATGGCGATACCGGAGCCAACATGGCCGCCACTGTGCTTGCCCTCACTGGAGGCTTGTCGTTTGCGAAGGTGCAGTCCGTTGGGGGCGCCGCCCGCTTGGCCGCCGACGCTGCGCTGTCAGGCTCCAGAGGCAACTCGGGCGCCATTCTGGCTGAGTTTTTCCAGGGCCTGGCCGACGATCTGGTCACCGAGGTCAGAATAGGAACCAAGCGCTTTGCCGCGGCCGCCGTCAACGCGGCCGATGCTGCCAGGTCAGCGTTGTCTCTCCCACGGGAAGGCACCATCATCACGGTGTTGCATGACTGGTCCAGGGCTGTCCACCACATTGCCCAGCGTAGTGACGACTTCATCGTGATACTCAGGGAATCACTGGTAGCGGCCCGCGCTTCGCTTGAGCGGACTCCGGAGCTGCTGCCTGAACTCAAGAAGGCCGGGGTCGTCGATGCCGGTGGCCTTGGTTTTGTCAGGCTTATCGAGGGAATCATCCAGTACATACAGCATGGGCGCCTGCGAGAGACCTATGCGGAAAAGTTCCACGCCGCGGATGAGGACTTCGCTGTCATCTCCGACCACGAGTCGGTGCCCTCAGATGGTGTCGCGCCCAGATACCGCTACTGCGTCGAGGCGATGGTCTCCGGTCAACACATCGACGCGGCAGCCTTGCGCGCCAGACTGGAACTGCATGGAGATTCGGTTGTTGTCGCCGGCTCCGCGCTCCGGGTCAAGGCACATGTCCACAGCGACAATCCATCAGCGATATTCAGCGTGCTGGCCGAATTCGGCGCCGTGGAGCGGCACAAGGCCGATGATATGCGGCTGCAGACTTCGAGAGCCGCGGCGGGCAGGCGCGCGTGCGCCGTCATTGTCGATTCTGCCTGCGACATGCCTGATGCTGACAAGCTGCGGCTCGGCGTGGAGACCGTGCCGGTCCAGGTTATCATGGACGGAGCCTCCCGCATGGATGGCACCGGGGTCTCAAGCGACGAGTTCATAGCCTACCTTGCCAGCCGGCCTTCTCAGTATCCGACCACCTCACAGCCAAGCACCGCGTCGTTCTCGAGAAAATTCGACCTGGCCCTGGCCTACGCCGATGCGGCCGTCTATGTTGGCATATCGGATGCTTTGTCCGGCACCCTCGAGGCAGGCCGACGGACAGCGGTCGCATCCAAGGATGCCTCGCGGCTGCGCGTCGTAGACTCCAGGCAGATTTCTGTCGCCGCCGGCCTCGTGGCAAGGAAGGCCGCCGAGGCCGCGGCACTGGGCGCCGGCGTCGACGAAGTAGTCGCGGTCGCCGAAGCCGCCGTCGCGAGGGTCAAACTGCTGGTGGCCGCGCCCAGCCTTGAAGGTCTGATACGAAGCGGCCGCCTGCATGGCATGAAGGGCCTGGCCGCGAGGCTTCTGGGCCTGAGGCCGATTCTGACCGTCGGATCCGACGGGAAGGCAGCCTCCGATGGCACGTATTTCGGGGCAAAGCGAGGCATCGCGGCGCTCCTGGCCCGGGTCTCCGCCATCGTGCCGGCGGGCTCGCCCCTCGAGGCGATAATCGCCCACGTCGACGCGGCCGGCGATGCCGAGACCCTGTCAACCGCGTTGTCGGCTCGATACCAGATCAATACCCCGATAGCGATAACCACCGTGTCGCCGGCACTCGCGACGCATGGCGGACTGGGCATCGTGGTGCTGGGCTTTCTGGCGCCGGAGCCGCAGCCATGTTGATGAGCCTGGCCGCGATAGGCCTGTCATACCTTCTGGGATCGTTTCCAAGCGCCATCGTCATAGGCCGACTGTTTTTCCACCGTGATCCGCGGAAGGAAGGCTCGGGCAACGCGGGCGGCACGAACGCGTTCAGGGTGTTTGGCTGGAAGGCCGGCCTGGCGGTAGCGTTGCTGGATGTCTCCAAGGGAGCGGCGGCGGCGGGCCTCGTGTCGCGCCTTGCCGATCCAGCATTCCTGCCCACCGACGGGGCGGTGCTGCTGTGCGGGCTTGCCGCGGTGATCGGCCATGTATGGACAATTTTCGCGGGCTTCAAAGGCGGCAAGGGTGTGGCCGCGGCCGCCGGCGCGGTGCTTGTCTTTGCCCCGCCAGCCTTTGGTGTCGCGCTGGCTGCCTTTGCCCTGGTGCTGCTCTCTACCGGCATCGTATCGTTGTCGTCGATGGCGGCGGCGGCAAGCTTCTCGGCCACAATCATCGTATCTGCCCTGCTGGGCGCGCCGACATCGGGCTGGCTTCTGGGCTTTGCCATCTTCGCCACGCCGTTCATAGTCTTTACGCATCGGGCCAATATCGGGCGCCTTATCCATGGCGAGGAAAAACGGTTCGAGAAGGTGGCTCTTCTGCGTACGCTTTGGCGAACCATATTCAAACGACGCGGACAATCCGTAGACTGACTACATACCCACGGGAAACAGGGTGCCCTGCTTGTCACGCAGACGGCGTTCTATGGTATGCACTATGGAATCCAGATCCTTTGATTCGGCGACGAAGTCCAGGCGGTCACCAGGGACGACAAGGACCGGCGCCAGCTCGAAACCTTCTATCCATTCCTCATACAGTCTGTTGAGCCCCGCCAGGTACTCGTCGGGGATGCCGGCCTCGAATTCGCGGCCGCGCTTGGCTATGCGCTTCCTGAGCGTCTGGACCGAGGCGCGCAGATACACGACCAGGTCCGGGGGCGGCAAGAGGCTGGTCAGCGTCCGGTACAGCTCGCTGTAGGTGCCCCAGTCACGGGCGCTCATCGATCCGCGCTCGTACAGGTTGCGCGCAAAGACCTCCGCGTCCTCGTACATCGACCGATCCTGCACGACGGAATATGGATCATCCATCAGCGCACGATGCGAGCGGACGCGGTGTGTGAGGAAGAACGCCTGCGACTGGAAGGCCCAGCGCTCCATGTCGGCATAGAAATCCTGCAGGTATGGATTCTCCGCGACCGGCTCGTAGTATGGCCGATAGCCCAGGCGCTCCGCGAGCAAACCGACGAGCGTAGACTTGCCTGCTCCAATGTTGCCGGCCAAAACCAGGTACTTTTTCATCGATGCTCTTTCCTGCCCACAGTCTAGCAGAGCGGCGCCGATTCGGCTATGATGAATGCATCTTCCGCCGTAAAACGCACATCAGGACGCACATTGACCCATTTAGACGCCTCCAACCCCGCAATCAGGAACATCGCCATAATCGCCCACGTCGACCACGGCAAGACGACCCTTGTCGACGCCATGTTCAGCCAGTCAGGCATGTTCAGGGCGGGTCAGCAGACCCAGGAACGCCTGATGGACAGCATGGACCTTGAGCGCGAACGCGGCATCACCATAGCCGCCAAGAACTGCTCCATAATCTGGAACGGCGTCAAGATAAACATCCTGGACACCCCTGGACACGCCGATTTTGGTGGTGAGGTGGAGCGGGCGCTTTCCATGGTCGACGGGGCGATACTGCTGGTCGACGCATCCGAAGGGCCGCTGCCGCAGACCCGCTTTGTGCTGAGCAAGGCCCTGGCCGGCGGCCTTTCGATCATAGTCGTCATCAACAAAATAGACAGGCTCGACGCCCGCCCGGCTGAGGTCCTGTCCGAGATATACGACCTCTTCATCGATCTTGGCGCCAATGACGCCCAGCTCGAGTTCCCGGTGCTGTATGCGATTGGCCGGTCAGGCATCGCCAAGGAGACCCTGGACGGCCCTGGCCAGACGCTTCAGCCATTGCTCGACGCGATACTGCGTGACCTGCCGCCGCCGGCATATTCAAGCTCCGAGCCCTTCCAGATGCTTGTTTCGGACCTCTCGTATTCCGATTACTTCGGCCGGCAGGCCATAGGCAAGGTGATGAACGGCCGGGCTCACTCCAAGGATGGACTCGTATGCATCGGCGATGGTGGTGGGCGCGAGGCCTTGAGCGTATCGAAACTGCACACCTACGCTGGAGTCAAGCTCGTGGAGGCCGAAAGCGCCGAGACGGGTGACATCATCGTGCTGTCAGGTATCGAGAACGTGCACATCGGCGACACCATATGCACGCGTGACGCGCCCAAGGCTCTGCCCCGCCTGATAGTCGACGAGCCGACAGTAGCGATGCGGTTCTTCGTGAACACCTCGCCTTTTTCCGGCATGGATGGCAAGAAGGTACAGTCGCTTAAACTCCTTGAGCGCCTGCGCAAGGAGACGCTCAACAACGTGTCGATACAGGTCGAGGAAGCGAAGACCGGCGGCGGCTTCATAGTCCGGGGCCGCGGCGAATTCCAGATGGTCATCCTGATAGAAATGCTGAGGCGGGATGGTTTCGAGCTGTGCGTGAGTCGCCCGGAGGTTATTTTCAAGTACAAGGACGGGGTGAAGCTCGAACCGATCGAGCACCTGTTCGTCGATTGCGCCGAGGGCTTTGCCGGCATCGTCACCGACAAGCTGTCAGCCCGCAAGGGACGGATGATAAGCTACACAAGCCACGATGGCGCGCGCGTCAGGCTGGAGTTCTCCGTGCCTTCACGGGCCTTGATCGGCTACCGAGATACCTTCCTGACCGATACCAAGGGCACGGGGATGATGAATTCCTACCTGTCGGGCTACGAGGAATACCGGGGAGACATCATCAACCGCTTCACCGGCTCGCTGGTATCCGACCGGGTCGGTGCCGCGGTCACGTACGGCCTGTACCATCTGGAACCGCGCGGCAGGCTTTTCATAACGCCAGGCGAGCAGGTATACGAGGGCATGGTGGTGGGTGAACACAATCTTGACTCCGAACTCGACGTGAATCCATGCAAGGAAAAGAAACTGTCAAACATGCGGTCGGTCCTCAAGGACGAGGCGCTGACGCTGACACCGATCCAGCCCATGACGCTGGAGCGGGCGATCCAGTTCCTTGCCGATGACGAAATGGTCGAGGTTACGCCCCATTTCATACGCCTGCGCAAGACAATCCTGGCCTTTCAGGACAGGAAGTGCAGCAGGCGAGACGGCCCGGTCGCCGTCTGACCGATTATCGCCTGCCTGTCGCGTGCCACGGCGCTCCGCACTCGATGGCGCGCAGGCCCGCGGGACAGCCAACCACGTGGGCGCCGGGCAGGTAGCCCGTACTCATCAGGAACTCGCCGACTATTTCTCCGCCGACGAACACGAGGGTGCGCTTGAACAGCAGCAGCCACGCCGCCTTGTCCAGAGGATGGTGAGCGTCGAGCCAACCCTTGAATGACCCGTACATGGAACGCATGTCGATGATGCGGCGGGCGTTCTCCACCGCGGCCTCAATCTTGCGGCGGTTGCGTATAATGCCCGCGTCGCCCATCAGGCGTTCGATGTCCGCTTTGCCATAGGCTGCCACCCGATCGACATCAAAACCATCGTAGGCGCGAACGAACGCGTCCTGCTTCTTTAGAATTGTGAGCCACGACAGACCGGCCTGGTTTATTTCCAGGATGAGCCGGCCGAACAGCTCTGCGTCGCTGGCAAGCGGGAAGCCATACTCGCCATCATGGTATATCCGATTCGGATCATCGGCTGGCAACGACGCACAGAACTCGCAGTAGCTTGAGAACTCGGGCACCATCCTACTCCTGGGATCGGGAGGCGAGCCCGTCGAGAGACTCGGCGAACCTACCGGCTTCGGACATTATCGCCGCGTGATCCTGAGCCACCGAGAAGTCGCTGGCGACTATATGGCCATCGGAAGCGGAGGCCAGCGTATAGGCGACCAGCCAGCCTGAGTCAGTCTTGACGACGCTGCCTGACGCGACGAAATCGGCCGAGAAGAGCTGACCAACGGCCTTGTCCTTGTCGCCTGCGGTGGCACCCGACAGTGATAGCTCCAGTTCATCCATTGCGGCCTTGCGGCTTTCCGCGTCTACGACCCGGAACCGGCCGCGCTTGACCAGCGCATCCTTGCACGACAGGCGCGCCACCGCGAGCGTGGCCTCGTCGGCACC
This sequence comes from bacterium, assembly GCA_035530295.1. Taxonomy (GTDB): domain Bacteria; phylum Spirochaetota; class Spirochaetia; order Treponematales; family UBA12059; genus SZUA-370. The sequence goes on from DATKVB010000008.1 coordinate 127,265, forward strand.
CACCGACTCCGGCTCGCTGACGACTATGACCGGCCCGCTACCGCTCAGGCTACCGGCCAGTGGCTCAGCCTTCGGCCCGGCAGCCGAACTGATGGCTGGTTGCGGCGTCAGCTGGTACCCAACGAGGTAGGTCGCAAGTTCACTCGCTGCTTCCGGAGTGTCTATCTTGATATCCCGCAGATCCTTGTCTCCGAGCATCACCGCCATCGCGAGCGCGGCCCTGTCACCTATCGATTGCAGCTTCAACGCATCGGCGCGCTTCCTGGCGGCGACGATTCCATCAGCCGCGGCCAGCCTGAACTCCAGCACGGCGCGCAGGGCGCCCATCGGTGCGCCGGTCGAAGTTGCCTGAGCAAGCGTCTCCGCCGCGTCCTTGCGCGAACCGGCGAGCAACAGCGCCCATGCCTTGGCTTCCAGGGCGGATGAGATTACACCCATATCCCGTGCCGACTCGAGAGCGGCATTCGCCGCCGCGAGCGCCCCATCCATGTCGCCCGACCTGGATAGCGCTATGGCGCGATAGATGGCCGCCCGAGCCGTGTCGAGCCTGGCGTTTGGCACTCTATCATTCTTGTCCGGGGCAGCGGTCTCGGTTTCCGGTCTGGTCCGCCCCCGGCTGGAACATGATGACAGCATGGCTGGAACCAGGCATGCCAGCACGAGCGCCATGGTGATGGATCGCGATAGCGCGCGCGTTCGCGAACGCGCGTTCGATGCAAGTCGTCGTCGTTTCATTGAACGATCCCCATATATCAGCGTGAATGCCCGCAGTATATGCGCGTGACACAGGGTCGACAAGCGGCTCCGCGCCACCCATCGCGCCGTGCTATAGTGACCCTATGCTCATCGTTCCACTCGAGCCGGCGCGCGCGGAGATACTCGTAACCAATTCCAGGTTCATAGCCAGCCTTGCTCCAGCCGATACCGCCGAGGCGGCACGGACGTACATCGCGGGCATACGCCACGAGTTCCCCGACGCCACGCACCATGTGCCAGCGTTTATACTGGGCGGTGGCAACGCGACGACGGAGTACTGCTCAGACGATGGAGAACCATCTGGAACCTCGGGCCGCCCGCTGCTCGCCGTGCTCAAGGGGTCGGGCCTGGGCAACGTGGTAGCAGTCGTCACGCGCTACTTTGGCGGAACCCTGCTTGGCACCGGTGGCCTGGTCAAGGCATATACCGAGGCCGGCAAGGCGGTGCTGGCCGTGGTCAGACGTGCAGCTCTGGTGGAGACCCACCGCATATCGGTAACGCTGCCATACCACCTCTTCGACCGCGCGCGCATCATACTGGCCGATAGCGGCGCAGTCGTCGTATCGGAGGATTTTGCTGAGGATGTGAAGCTGGTTGTCGATGTAGCCTGCGATGAGTATCTGCAGTTCGAAGCAAGGCTCTCGGAGATTAGTTCAGGCACCGCGCGGCCCCGGATAGAGTCTACCAGAATGGCTCCGAGACCGCTGTGACGCTGGCCAGCCTTACGGCTTGACTAGTTCGTCGAACCCTGCATCCACCCTCTCCCGGCATACGCGGGGAGCCGGTCGGGTTTCTTCTTCAGTGGAGTGGCGGCCCGCTTGAGCCAAATCCTTGCAGCCTCGTCACTTGGCTTGTGCTGGCTGATGAACGGCCGGTCGGAATAGAGCCTCGCAAGCTGTGCCCTGATCGCCTTGGGGTCGATCCCAGCCTTCTCCGCGTGCACAGAAGCGTCGGTCTGTACCGATTCGACTCGGTATGGCTTCTGGTAGTTGTGGTACGCCATGTGGCAGGCGAACCGAGACAGCCCGTTGGCAACGTTGCGGGTGAAGCAGGTGCTCTCGCGCCGGAACGCCGCCAGATCCTTGCGGAGCTCCCGGTCATAGTAGTTGACG
>DATKVB010000009.1:0-97281 GCA_035530295.1 bacterium
GTCCGCACGGAATACCCGCGGTTGCATGCGGTACACTTGAAACGGGGCACCTTGCCGACGACCGCGGTCATGTAGGAGCCCGCATGCTTCCAGTGGCCAGCGTAGAGCTCCGGTGTGTCGTGGTGGTGCGGGCAGGCAGGATTCGGGCAGAAGGGTGGGTTCATGGATACCTCCACCACCTGCTACGTGCACACGAACACCGGTGCTTGCAGAGGATGCAAGGTTCGACGAACTAACTAGACATCAAGGAAGCCATCCAGGTCCACGCGGATGCGTTTCTTGACCAAAGAATCCCGGTTCCTGCCGATAGATTCGATTCGATGCTTGTCGCGCTATGAGCGCCCCGCCTCGAATTTCCGGCAGGGATGCCATCCGGGCATTGCCCAAGGCAGGTTTCGCAGTCATTCGACAATCCGCAAGCCATATCGTCATCAAGCCAAGAACCATTCGCGCAACTTGTCATACCCGACCACAAAGAACTCGATACAGGAAGCTTGCGGGCGATAATCCGTCAAGCGGATATCAGCGTCAGCGACTTCATCAACCTGCTTTGACGCTGTCGCTCTTGCGCATATCGGCGGGTCAGCGAATCAATCCTTAAAGGCAGCCTTGAAGCCGAGTGCCTCGGCACAGAGATTCATGGTCTTGTCATACGAGAAGATGACCAGGCTCTCATCGTTCAGATGTTCCGCCATCTTTATCGCCGTAGCAAGATGAAGGGCGTCGAGTGTCTTGATGCTTGTCGGGAATGGTTCCATGGCCCTCTTCTTGATTGCTCCGGACAGTTCAACCAGATCGAGTCCATCAAGTACATCTTCGAGACGCCGCATCGCGGCAACCAGCCCCTGATCATCCAGAATGCCTTCTGTCCGGTACCTGAAGATCACCCTCCTGCATTCGATTTCCAGAAGCTCGCTGGATATCGCACGTCCGGACTCGAAGGCTTGCGCAATGGCCTGTTCACCCTGGATTATGTGCCGCAGAACCAGCGACGAATCGATGTAGACTACCATCGATCGTCTCGCTCTGCCGCGAGCAGCGGAAGTGGGTCAATGCTGCTCAACGCTTTCAGGGGACGGACGAGGTAGTCCTTTCTTGCTGAACGTGTAAGCGGGATGGAATCGGGCAGGGGACCGATCACCGCTACAGGCTTATGGTGATCGACTATGATAAGCCGCATGCCTCGCTGCACTCGTTTCAACTCGCTGCTTAGATGAGTCTTAAGACTGGAAATAGAAATGGCTTCCATGTGACTAGTATAAGACTAAAAATACGGTCAATCAAGCAGTCGGGTCATGCCTGGCGCGCCGGGCGAATTTAAGCATGCGCAGCCAGGAATTAGCTACCTTCACGCATATTGAAACGAGATAATTCGCCACGAGACCGTTTGTGAGACTGCTTTCCCATCCCGAACACCCTAACCTGTTCGGCGAACGTGACAGCGAGCATTGCAGTGGGGGCCGCAAGCATGGGTGCGCGCAGGCTCGTCAACATGATCATGGAGGCGCTCATGATCATCGACATCGATCCACGGATGGACATAGTATTCAAGAAGCTCTTCGGCAGTCCCGATCATCCCAACCTGACGATGAGCCTGGTCAATGCTGTACTGCATGAAGCCGGAATGCCGGTGGCCGTCAGCCTGACCATCGAGAATCCATTCCGGATCGCCGAATTCGATAACGAGAAGAGCAGCGAACTCGACATTCTCTATCACGATCAGCGCGGCAACGAAATTCAGCTTGAGATGCAGATGGAATCCCATGCCGGGCTTGCCCAGCGCATGGTTCACAACTGGTCACAGCTGTATACCCGGCAACTGGCCAAGGGGCATGATTACAAGGAACATCATCATGTGGTTTCGCTATGGATACTCGACGAGACGATGATCGATGATGGGCACTGGTTTCATGTGTTCCGATTCTGCTGTCCTTCGACCCTGACGATATTGCATGAAGACGCCTGCATCGTGACAATCGAGTTGCCCGTCTGGATGGATTTGAATCAGTGCGCATAACACGGTATATTTGATGAGGCAGACAAGTGGAACTACTTTCTGACACACGCCGGAGGGGCGGATGCAGAGGTGCTGTTGGCTACGCTGATGGATCCGGTGTTCAAGGAGGCAGTGGAGTTTATGACTGAATTTACCAGAAGCGATAAAATGCGCCATGCCTATGACATGCGGCAGAACTACCAGCACATCATAGCCAGTTACAAACGCACCGGATTCGAAGCCGGCCTCGAAGAAGGCCGCGCCGTAGGTATTGCCGAGGGTAAGGCTGTGGGCATGGCAGAAGGCAAAGCAGAAGGTTGGAGCGAAGCGGCTCGGGAAACAGCCAGGAAGCTGAAAGCCAGGAACATGCCTGCACAGGACATTACCGATATAACTGGCCTGCCGATCGAGGAAATCCTGGCGATTTGAGCCTGTTGGATCGTTGTCATGCAAACCAGGCTCCATAGGCACATTCTAACCCTGATCTGCCGATCACGCATAATGTCATGAATGACAAGCATGGAGCAATGATACTCACATAATGCCCAGCCTTTGCGTCACGCCGCCCAAACCCCCATCTCGCCCATCGAACCGTGATAATTCGCCTCAGAACGGCTATTGATGTGAAGGTCGCGGGGTGCGACATGGATGTTGCGCCGCATCGTGCTTGGCATAAAGTCTGGGCCACGGATGGCGCACCTCATGTTTACGCGCGGAACACTCCGTGTTCCGCAACGTCACGGATGACGACAACCAGATCAAACACGCCGGTTCGATGGGCGTGATACCCGCCCCCGATGCTCCGCAGTACCCCGCGCCCTGTAGGTTCCCAACTGATCATCAACCAGTCGACAGCCCCCTACTCATGCCCAGCCTTTGCGTCACGCCGCCCAAACCCCCATCTCGCCCATCGAACCGTGATAATTCGTCACGGAACGGCTATACATGCGAAGGTTATATGGTTCACCGCAACCAGTGCGCATTACTCGATTGCCTATTGCTTGCGACACGGATGGCGCACATCCCGATGATGCGCGGAACATGAAATGGTCCGCTACGTCACGGATGACGACAACGCGAGCAGTGCGCAGCGTTGCAAGGGGGTTCGGGGGATAAACCCCCGCAGGCAGAAGCTGGCACACATGGAGCGCGCGATAAGCGCGCCCTGCGTCTACCAGGGCAGGACCTCATAACTTTGGTATCCAAGGCCTTTCTGCCAGCCCGAGCAAACCGACCGGTTCGATGGGCGTGATAGCAAGCCCTGCGGCGTGTCGTACAGGCGAGAATTTGTGAAGATCCTCATGACAATTTGTTCATATTTTGTCAAAACCCCGGCGCCGAATACGCAAAATTTCCTTGACACCTGAATTTGCCCCTGATATACTCCCAATAAAGCTAAGGGGAAAGCCAGACCATAGGTTTGGTCCCCGCTTTTATTCCTACAAGGAGGAATCTACATGAAGAAAGCTATCGTGCTTCTTCTGGCCCTCGCCGTTCTCGGCGGAGCCGTTTTTGCTCAGGATGCCGCTCTCGCCGTTTCCGGCTACGTGACCAGTGGTCTCAAAATCGTCAACAATGATGCCGGCACCACGTTCGGGATCTACAGTGATGATTGGGGTGATGTTGGTACGACTGCCTATATTGACGCTTCGTACACCGGCGAGAAGGCTGGTTTCGACGTGACAATCGCTGGCAGCACCGGTTACGATAACGGAATCGATTTCGATTCTGGCGCAACCGTTGAAGTTGATACCGCTTACGGCTGGATTTCCCCGGTCGAAGGCCTGAAGCTTATCGCCGGTAACTGGTACGGCGGCGCTTTTGATGGCGTTGACGATGATTCCAACGACTACTTCACCAATGATGGCGTCTTCGCCACCTACTCAGTCGCCGGTCTTACCGCTGGTGCTGGTATCGCCCCGGACGCAGATGCCAATGGACACCCTGACTTCGTGTTCGGCGCCGCGTACATGATGGCCGATATGTTCAAGTTCCGCTTCAGCGCCCAGACCCGCTCAAACGAGCTTGATGCGATGTCCGCCAGCGTCAGCGTTCTGGCCGTTCCTGGCCTGACCCTGTCCGCCGGTTATCTCGCGACCAACATGACCGAAACTGACAACATCACGACCCTATATCCAGAAATCACCCTGAACTGGATGGACGCGACTGTCGGCTATGCGATCAGTGACAAGCTTTCAGCCAAAGTGGTCGGATACTATTACCTGGCCAAGGAATACCTCTGGGTTGGCCCCAGGGTGACCTACAAGGTAACCGATGCCCTGACCGTATATGGCCAGGTTGGATACGAGACCGAAGGCACAGTGGCGAATTATACCAACGCCTCAACGGTTCTTCCCCGCGTACAGCTCGCTTACACCTCCGGTGCTGGCAAGCTCGTGGCTCAGGCCGATTATGATACCGAAGCCAAGAAGGCTACCGGTATGCTGTACTACGTTTTCAGCTTCTAATTCTTGTTAGACTGAATGCGAGCCGACCCCGCAAGGGGTCGGCTTTTTTGTCAGGAGGGCATACATGAAACGGACTTGCGCAGTATCGCTAATATGCTTGATTGGATTAATTGCTTTCGCGCTCGTATCCTGCGCGGGAGGGGCGAGTGCGAGACCAGACTCAATGCTTGGACCAGCCTCCACCGAGGCGGTGCAGATTACGAGGCTGGCCGCCAAACAGGTAGAATCATTCGGGGCAAGAGGCGCCAACCCATACATAGCACGGTCCAGCCTGCTGTTCAAAAACGACCAGGTGGTCTTCTATGTATATGAACTGGCTTTGCCACCGTCATCGACAATCCGAGTCAGGCTGATATCCGGGGTGCTGACCGATGGCTCAGGGGCAGAGGCTGGCACCCTTCTGACTGTCGATGACCTGAGAGGCTACTGGTCCAAGTACCTGATGCCTGATGCCGACAAGCAGGATGTGGAATCAATCATAGACAGAACATACATGGGCAGATTTGAGTTTGACTATTCGTCCAGCAGAAGCCGGTCGTATGTGTTGGTTTTTAAAGGCGATGCGCCCGCGCGACCCGATGTCAGTGCTACATTTGTCTTGACCGTCAGCGGCCAGGAGCGCTCAATAGAAGCGCGATGATACGCTCTAGTCACCATGAAAAGAGCGAGCCCGGATGGTTTGTCCACCCGGGCTCGTCTTCAGATAGCCTCAGAGGTTATCTGGCTGCAAATATCTCTCAGCTCAGAACTTGAAATACGCCTTGGCCTGGAAGGTCACTGAGTTGGTCGCATAGGTATTCGTACCCATGAGCGGCAGGCTATACCCAAGCTTGAACTCCAGTGGCAGCGGAGTCTTGGTAAGGAGTGCGCTGACCGAGGGCGCGATCTTGAGAACTGTGGTTCCGGTATCCGCTACTTCTGTATCATCGACTTTGTAGTTCGGTGTTACTACATAGGTAAGAGGAAGTCCGGCGCTCAGCCTGATGCCCGCGTCGGTCATATAGTCGAAATGAGGCTCGGCCTCGAGCACAAACTGGTAGCCATAGGCGATCTTGGAAGTGCTGGTCGGCATAGGAGACACATCCTGGTAGTCTCCTTCAAGGGGATAGTAGGTGAATTCGCTGTACAAGTCCACGAAGAACATCGTGTTGATGATATAGTCAAAGTAGGCCCTGGCTCCCAGAGCAAAGAGATGCTTGTCTGCCTGAGCCACGGTGACTGCGGTGTCAGGATCCAGATCCATGATATTCGCAAGTTGCTCCTGCATGTCGGTTCCGGGAAGCGGAATCTTGACACCGGGCGCCACTGCGAAGCGGATAGTCGAATTCTGAACAGGGGCCTTCTCTCCGACGATGAGGAATTTTGCGCCTGCAAAGATATCTGCCATGCCAGCGAGATTTGTTTCCGAACCAGCCGCGAGGGCATCCCGTTCGGTCCAGAGGTTAACACCAGGCGCCCATTGAATAGCCGCGCTGATCCAGTCGGTAACGCCGTACTCAAGGGCCAATCCGAGATTGTATACCTTGATTGCGCCACCGCCATCCGGGATGTCATTCAGATTGCCATCGACATCAAACGATGAATTCGCAAACGCATAGGTATTGGCTACATAGAAGCGGCCAACGCCGGCGGGCAGCACGGAGCCGTCGTCGGCAAAGGCGAACGCACCTGCGCACAGCACAAGAGCCAGAGTGATGATTCCAATCTTCTTCACTGAATCCTCCTCATGATGTTTTTCGATCCAGGATCGAATCATGACATTATAAACCGTGGTTGGTTGGTTTACAACTGCGAGAATTGTGTCAGGAACAAGACAGCGCCATTGAAAGCATTTCATACAGAACCAGCGCCCAGCATAGCACTCTGGGTTGCTCTCTGCTCGCGTCGATCAAGCCTGGGTATTCGGTTTAGCTGGAATCGGCGCGCGACTTTTTCGATGTGATGGACCTGGCTCTGGCCATGGATCTCCTCGTGTATACGCCGGAAGAATTCGAATGGCTGACCACAAATCCATCACCGGGGTTCTGGGCAAGCGTGGCAGCATCGATGCGGCGAGTAGTGTAGCCTGTGGCTCATTCTTGCCGCGCGCGACGGTTGATGTACTCACGCAGAACCATATTCATAAGGGTCTGGTAGCCGATCTTTTCTTCGGATGCTTTCTTCTTGAAGAACAGGATTACGTCATCGTCGAGGCGGATTGAGGTGGATACTTTTTTCGGGTGATTGAACCTGCCCCGGATACCGTGAGAGAAGTCGTATTCGGGAAGGATTTCGAGAACGTCTTCAGATGTCTTCATACTGTCCTTGCTCATGTACCGTCGCCTCCCTGGCGGAGATGATTCTGATTATTTCCTCCCCCGCCTCGTCAAAGTATAGATGTGCGACAACGAGGAGTCTTCTTCCCCTTGTTGTCCCCATGGTGATCCACCGCTCCTCGAAATATGAATACCGGTGATCAAGGATCGAGAGGTGCAAAGGGTCATCGAATACCTCCTTGGCCTCCTCGAACGAGATTCCGTGTCTTGCGATGTTCAGGATTTCCTTTTTGTGATCCCACTCAAAGAGCATATGATGATTATAGGTTCATGTATATGCGATGTCAATACAAGAAGTGGGTCTGAGTAGCAGGTTCAGTTGGCGGTTGCAGGTTGCGTCACCCGGCATCGATCTTGACCATGTGGGGATTTTAGGAGTACTCCTTTCCATGACAAGTCCCGGGAACGTGGAACGCGGTGAGAATCCGCGGCGGACCCGCCACTGTAAGCGCTACGGACAGAACCGGCGCCCATGCGATCGCGTGGGGCGCGGCCATTGCCATCAAGCATGATGGTGAGAAGGTGTTCGATTCCGGTTTGACGCGCAAGCCAGGATACCGTCCGGGACAGCCTCGCCGATTGGCGGCGGGGCAACCTTCGAGGATCGAGGAGTCCCTGCATGAAACCCGCCATTCTGGCGGGCCGGCGTCGCCGCTGCGACTGACCGGTCCGCGACGATTCCATTCACCGTACGGCTCATCGTCCTCTCTTGCCCGCGCACGCGTGGGCGGAAAGGATAGCATCATGCGCACATTCGCATGCATAGGAGCGCTCGCCGTCTTGACGGCATCGCTCACGGGAGTTGCCTTCGCGCAGAGCGATGTCGCGACAAGCGAGGCGACGCTGGACTTTGTCGTGACCGCCGGCAGAACGGCGGAAGAGGCCGCGTCGGTACCGGCCCAGGTCACGGTGATAACCGCGGGCGACATAGCCAGGTCCGGCGCCACGAGCGTTGTCCAGGTACTGGAGCAGGCCGCTGGTGTCTCGTTTTTGCAGGCGCTGGCCGGGCCTGGTACCGAGTCGGTGTCGATGCGGGGTTTTGGCGAGAACTCGTTTGGCCGCGTTTTGGTCCTGGTGGATGGCGTCAGGCTCAACAATCCAGACATGAAGCCAATCAACTGGAATTCGGTCGCCCTGTCCGACATCGATCGCATCGAGGTACTCGAAGGTAGCGCGTCGGTGTTGTACGGCAACAACGCCGTCGCTGGCGTCATCAACATAATCACCAAGAAAGGAAGCGCGGATGATAGAACCAGCGTCTCCGGTTCTGTGGGGAGCTTCCAGACCAATTCCCAGCAGTTCTCGCATCAGAACTCCACGGATTGGGGCAAGTTCTCCCTTGCCGTCGAGCACATAGGCAGCGCGGGCTACCGCGACAGGCAAGCCGCGCAGACGGTCAACGCGTCCACCAGGGCGACGATAAACCTGTCCGATGTTCTGAGCCTCTCTGCCCAGGCAGCTCTTGCCGACCTTGGCTACCAGATGCCCGGCGGGCTGAGCCTGGCGCAGTTCGAAGATGATCCGACACAGGCCGTCAACTGGGCCGACGAAGGCACCGAGCGCCAGTACTCAGGCGGGCTTGGCCTGGAGTGGCTGCCAAGCGACGCGCTGCAGATCGAGCTGCCCCTCTCGTACAGCTACAGGGACATTCATGTGGACATGGCATCGTGGCTCACATACACCGACCGCGCGGTGCAGACAGCCGAGGCTCGACCAAAGCTGACTGCGGGATTCTCCGCCGACGGAATACCGGTCAGGCTGGTCGGCGGCGTCGACCTGTATGGCGCCTGGCTCGACGTGCACGCATATTCGGATATCCAGCGGACCACCGAGTCAAACCAGTTCAACGTATCGGAGTTGAGCGCCGGACCATACCTGAGCGCCAAGGCTGACCTGCTGCGTAACCTGAGCCTGACCGGTGGAGCCCGCTACGACACCGCCCTCATATCCGCGGTAAACAAGGACAAGTCTGTCGACGACTCCATCGTCCATGGCGCCTTCGTCTATGACGCGGGGCTCAGCTACCGGCCGCTTGACGGCCTGAAACTGTACGCCAGCTATGGCACGCTGTTCCGTTACCCATTTACCGACGAGCAGGCGGAAACCTCAGGGTATGGGGCCGACCAGTTCAATGTGGACCTGAAGCCGGAGACTGGCTTCAATGCCGAGGGGGGCATCGGCATCGATCTTGCCGATCGGCTATCATTGAGCGGTACTTTCTATTATATGAGCCTGCGTGACGAAATAGCGGTGGATTCCAGCTTTCACAATGTGAACCTCGACCAGACCCGCCGTGTCGGTTCCAGCGTCGAGCTGGTTGCCAGACCATTCGAGTTCCTTAGCATAAACGCGGGCTATGCCTTTGTTGACGCGGTGTTCGCGGCCGGCGCCAACGAGGGCAAGCACATACCGCTGGTGCCAGCGCACAGCGCTTCCGCCTCGGTCAACTTCATGCTGCCCGCCGGGCTGAGCATCGGGCCATCCATTCTATTCAAGAGCGACGCCTGGCAGAGCGGCGACAACGCCAATGTCCTTGCCAAAGTGGACTCGTACATCATCTATGGCGCACAGGCGCGGCTTGATCTGCAACGGGATGGGAAGGGCATCGCGATACTGGTTGCCGCGCGCAATCTGCTCGACACGCACTATGCGCCGCTCGTCTTCTATGGTGCGTATTACCCGGCCGAAGGGCGCTCGGTGAGCGTATCGGTCGATTACCGGTATTAGCCCGGAGCGGCGGGGGCGGGACGATGAGGCTGGGATCACAGGGGAAGCGCTGGCTCGTCTCTACGGCGATCGCGCTGTGCCTGGACGTTGCGGGTCTGGGGATGGTCGGCATCATGCTGGGCAGCCCCCGCGGCTCGAGCGCCGTAGGCCTGCCCGCCAGCCTTCGCGTGAGCCTTGGCCCCGCCTCGATTGGCCTGCCCTCGGCCGCCTCGCAGCCACGCGCTTCAGAGGCCCCTCCGAAGTCGCCGCCGGCAGCCTCACCGACCGCCCCACCAAGCGCCAAGCCACAGATAGCGCCCGAGGCGGCTCCGGCGGTCGGTGCGCCGATTGCGGTGCCGGGTTCCGTTCCGGTGCCGGACTCCGGGGTGGCGAGCCTCGCTGAACCCGGCGCCGGGCAGTCTTCAGGCGCCTCCGCCAGGCTGGCCGATGGCGCGGGCGCGGCAAGCGAGGCTGGCACGGCAGGCGCGGCAGAGGGAATTCTGCGGCAGCTCGAGGCCCTGATCCGTGACAACCTTGTGTATCCACCCCTGGCCCGCAAGCGGAATATCCAGGGCGAGGTTCGCGTATCGTTGCTCATCGGCACCGACGGCACGTTGACCGGCAGCACACTGGTACGCGGCTCCGGCAGTTCGATTCTGGACAAGGCCGCCATCGCTCTGGTGGAGAGGCTTTTTCCGCTCGAACTGGGCCAGAGGCTGGACGAGCCGACAAGCGTCATCATACGGATTGTCTATTCCCTGACATCATGACACGTTTTCGAGTCGCCTTGGGTGGTGTATACTGTACGTCGGCACGAAGGAGCGGCGAATCATGGACATTGCGACATTACTGACGCGTGGGGGCGTCTGGTACAATATTCCCGGCAACGATGCCGATGAATTCATCAATGCCATGGTCAACCTGATCAAGGTGCCTTCCAGCTTGCAGCGCGAGGAGCTCAAGCAGGCGTGCCTGAGGCGCGAGGCCTCCTCTCCTACCGCGATGGGCCGCGGGCTGGCTTTTCCTCATCCCGGCACACCGATGGTCCCTGTCGCCGACGATGCCTTCATCGCTCTGGCGTATCCCCGCTTTCCGCTCAACTGGAAGGCTCCCGACGGTTCGCCGGTGCGGTTCGTGTTCCTCGTGTGTTCCGCGACGAGGAATGACCACCTGTCCACGCTTTCCGCCCTGGCCAGGGTCTGCGGTGACGAGGGCTTCTACGCGGCGCTGCGCAAGGAAGCCACGCTCGAGGTGCTTGCCGGGCTACTGCGCAAGAAAGCGGGCGCCTGAGGGCTCGCCCAGAGGGCGGTGGCTTGCGCTGACTCTAGCCTTGCTTTCTGCCCATCCCGACAACGTATGTCTCGAAGCTCACCGACCTGCACGCCTCCGGTTTGAATGCCCTTGCCGTGGTGAACAGCGCCTTCATGCGGTCTAGAATGTCGCGCTGACCGCCGCCGATGAACAACTTGGCGACCATTGATCCGCCCGGCTTGAGCATGGCCTCCGCATACTCAAGCACCGCCTCGACGATGGCCTCCGAGCGGTCTGTGTCGAGTCCCTTGTTGCCGCTGGTCGATGGCGCGGCGTCCGACAGTATCACGTCGTAGGGGCCATGTTCGGCCAGCGCCGCGCGTATCGGTGCGTCGTATAGGTCACCGCGCACAAAGAAGAAGTTGTCATAGGCCGGGCTTATGCCGAGTGGCTGCAGGTCCACCGCCGACAGGAATCCCTTGCCTGATAGACGTTTGAGCACCCAGAGGCTCCAGCTGCCGGGTGCGGCGCCAATGTCCAGCACACGAGAGCCAGGCTTCAGGATTCCGAACTTCTTGTCCAGCTCCTCGAGCTTGTATACGGAACGCGCCGGATAGCCTTCCTTCCTCGCCTTTATGGACCATGCGTCGGGTTTTTCGTATGTGGAAGCGGCCATCGGATCCTCCCATGATAGACATTTTTGTCGTCAGGGCGCTTTTAATGAAGCGCACCGAGTCGTATACTATATCCAGAAGGAACTATGGGATCCAATACCTTTGTGCGCGCCGATGTATGGACGGTGGCGCAGACAGAACAAGGCAACGTCGTGCTCATTCGTCCCAAGGAATCGGACCTGGTGGTGCCGATATTCATTGGTCAGCTTGAGACGCAATCCATACTGATAGGCCTGGGCAAAGTCGACATGCCGAGGCCGCTGACTCATGACCTGCTACTTGCGGTGCTGCGCGATCTGGGGGCGGAACTGCTCCGTGTGGAGATCCGTGACCTGCGGGACCGCACCTTCTATGCCAATCTTATAATCAAGTCGCCTCTCGGTGAGGCCGTCATCGATGCCAGGCCATCGGACGCCATAGCGCTTGCGATTCGCACCAAGGCGGAGGTCTACATAGCCGAGGATGTGGTGGAGGCCGCCGGCGTCCCTGTGGACATGGTCAGGGAATCGGTGGTGTCTGACGAGGAACCGGCCGATGATTCGTCGGCGTATGGCGCCGCGACCCAAGAGCAGCCTGATACTGAGTCCTCCGCTGATGGCTCGCCACCAGTGGAACTGTCTGTCGCCGCCGAACGGGAGCGTCTCAAGGCGCGCCTCAAGACGGAGCTGGAGGCGGCCGTGTCCATAGAGGATTACGAGTTGGCCGCCCAGATCCGCGACCGGCTCAAATCTCTGGCCTGAACGGCCTGTGCGCATCGCAATTTTAGCGAAGTCCGGCCTTGCGTACGAACGAAGGGCAGTGAAGCCCAGTGGCGGCGTATACTTCCATGCTCGGCATGGCACGGGTCTTGATGTCGAACAGGGTGCATGACCTGGGAAACTGCGGGTCCCAGGTCACCTTGAAGTGAACACATTGCAGGCAATTGGGTGCCTTGTCGGGGTTCGTCGCCATGTCTGGATTTTATAGCCAAACCCTGACCTCGGCAAGTTCGCCTCTGCCGGTCATGGCGGTAGCAAGACCGGCGTTTTTTTCGTACATTATGAGCATGACCATGTTACAACGAATCAGAACGCCATTCCGGTATTCAAACGGCAACGCCACGTTGGTGCTGATTGGCATCAATGTCCTTGTCTTTGCCCTGACCTCGGTGTTTCAGCAGCTCTACTTTTACCTGGCGCTGATACCAGGTGCCGTCGTGCAGCTGGGCTGGATATGGCAGCCCTTCACGTATATGTTCGTGCACGCGAACATGAGCCACATCTTCTTCAACATGCTGGGCTTGTTCTTTTTTGGCACCGCGGTGGAACGATCGCTTGGAACCAGGGAGTTCCTGTTCTTCTATCTTTTGACCGGGACGATGGCTGGGCTGTTCTCGCTGGGCGCGTTTGCGCTGGGCGGAGCATGGAACGTGCAGCTCGTGGGGGCATCCGGGGCTGTCTATGCGGTACTGCTGGCCTTCGCCGTCATCAATCCACGCGCGCGCATATTCATATGGGGCATCATACCGGTGCAGGCGCCGCTGCTGGTTGCCGGCTACACGGTGCTGGAGCTGTGGTCGGAGATTTTTGGCATGGGCGGCAACGTCGCGCACCTGACGCACCTGGCGGGTTTCGCCTTCGCGGCGCTGTACTTTCCGGTACGCCACGGCGTCAATCCGATACGCCGCGTCATAACGGGAGCCTGATTCAATCATGCCGCGCGGCCTTTCCGGTTACCGGTGCTCCCCGGTAGCGGTCCTGCTCGTCTGTATACTCTGGCTGTTATCGGCGACTGGCTTTGCGCAGGACAGGGATGTGGTGCTGCGCGCCGAGTTCCCGGCCGACCTGGCCGCTCCGCCATCGGTGGCCGCGTTCTCCGGTGTGGTTGACCCGCAGTATGTGGCGCGCGTACCCGACGCCGAAGCCGCGGCCAGTATCCTGGAGGAGGCGCGCTGGACCTTTGCCGGCATGATATGGGGCTTTGATTACAGCTATACCCCGAGTGACAAGGCTCGCGCCATACAGGAGCGCTTCGATATCAGGCCGCGCTCTCCCGAGGCGATCGCGGCTATGCGCCTCCACGCGGCCTCTGCGCGCCTTGAGAGCTCCACCCTGCTTGTCACCGTGGAGTTCTACCCGGAAGCGCCAGCCCGTACCGAGCTGGCATCGTGGAAGACGGTATCGGCCGCGGCCCAGGGGCTCGGCTCCGCGCCGATGCTCGCTGCCACGGCGAACGGACCGAAGAGCCAAGTCGAGGCGCGCCGCGAGGCGACGACGGTAGCGATACGTGAGGCTTTGCGCGCGTACCTGCGAACGGTGACCCACAACAAGCCGCGCGAGGTGCTGGGCTCGTTTTCGTTCTACGCGCCGCCGAGGATATTCATCAAGGATGGTTCCTGGGTATCAAGCGTCAGGCTATACACGCGAGTGGACCAGATTCTGTCGTACGGCGCCTACTAGGAGTCTCTCTAGCTTGTCTGTATCGACCGCCCCACTGATTCGTGCATCGTATCGAGCTCGGCCATGACGGCGTCGACTACCGCTTGCTTCTTGTCCTGGCCCTCGGGCGTCTGAGCCTTGATGCGGGTCCTGAACTCGTCGCAGCGTCTGGGCTCGCTTATGTCTATGACAACGCGGTCACGGCAAATCAGGTCTTCAAGCATCTCGCCTTTTGGGTTCAGGCAGAGTATGTTGCCGTTGATCGACACGAATGACACGTAGTCGAACGACCTGATGTAGGAATCAATCTCGCGGACGCCGCGCTTTGACGATGGATCCCAAGGGCGGTACCTGGTGCCCGCCGGGAAGACCAGCACTATCTTGCCCTCGGTGCGCAACTTGGCCAAGGCCTTCATGGACGCCAGGTTGATGGAGTTGGCCTTGAGCGTCTCGGCCGCGAGCTCCTTTGGATCCTTTATAAGCGTGGCCAGCTCGTCTATTGACCTGCTGGGGTAGATGACAAGCCTGGAGTACGCTTCCGAAAAAGCGGTGACCACGGGATTCGTCTCGGACAGCTTGATGCCGGCCATAGCGACGATGCTGTCCGCGATGCGCTCGCCCTCGGGGCCGGCCTTGCGCAACAGGTATATCAGCACGGGCAGGTCAAAATTGCTGTAGTGCTCGACGAGGAGCAGGCACTTGGAGCCGTGCCTGGAAAGCGACGCCAGCTTCTCGATGTTGGCAAACGACCTGATGCCACTGCCGGGGGCCAGGTTTTCAGCGATTATTGAGTCGATGTACGGCAGGATGAGACGGTTGCCTTCCTGATAGACATCGTCGAGGGAGACGCTGGTCTTGCCGTTCGAGTGCTGAACCATGCCTGATATTTTATCTTTATAACGAGCAGTTATGGGTTCCATGATGGCCTCCGGCCGTCAGCCGACGGCTAGGTTAGGGTTGTCCGCCAGTATAGGCGTGGCTCAAAGCTGGTGTCAACGACAGGCACTCAGCGCGGAAAGGCAACGCCTATCCAGTCAGCCGGATCGGCCTGGCCCGCGTCTATCATTCCGATGCCGACCCTGGCCGTCGTCTCGGCGACCAGCCAGCGCTTGTCCTTGAACGGGAACCGCGCGCCTGTACCCGGTGCGTCGACGCCTGCGAGCGCGTGCTCATGCTTCAATGACACCATCATGATGGTGTCGATATCCTCGCGCCGCAGCAGTATGGCCATCACCAGAGCCCTGGAGTCGCAGTCGCCACGCCCCTGAAAGGCGGCCGATATAGGATTGACCACGTCGGAGCCCTCAGGGTTGCGCTCGTATGTAAAGGTCTGCACCCATGAAAGTAGGGCCTCGGCATAGGCGCGGGGGTTCGCGGTCGTTCCGAAGCGCGGACCAGTCGCCGCAGTCTTTGAGGCATCGCCCGCTGGCGTTCCTGGTGTTGCGGCATCCAGCAGCGTTGCAGGCGCGGCCTTGCCTGCCCACGCGCCCGTCTCCCACGCCATCGACATATCCAGAGCCAGCCTGTCCAGTGAAGGAGCCGCGTCGCGGTAAATCATGCGGTAGAAGCGAGCCACCGCGGCTTCGATCAGTTCGGGTGCCTGCGCATAGGCCGACAACACGCGGTATTCCCGTTCCACCAGCTCTTGGGCGACCTCGGCTTCGGCCGGCACCCATGACGACAGAACGGAGGCGGCGCCGAATCGTACCGTGACTGGAACCGGCTTGGCCGGGCCCAGCGTATACCGCACCGCAGAGCCGACAGGCCCCGGCACGGCACGCCTGCCATAGTTGGCGGAGAATCCATCGACGCACGACACGATCACATCGTGGTATTGAGCATATGCGGAGGCTGGAGCGTATGCCAGCATGACAAGATCATATGGCGCGGACTTGGCGTCGCCTCCGGGGGGTGGTGCGACATCATTCATGAACAGCCCCAGCCCCTTGAGGGCATCGCCGCCCGAGCCAATATCCATCTCGCCAAGCGCCGCGTCCGCACCCGAGTATGGAAAGGCCATGAAGTCGCCATGGCCGGACACTCTGCGCATGCTGTCCGCGGCTCCAGCCTGGGCTGATGCGAAACGGGTGGCGGGATACACGGCGACATCGACCCTGACCGCCCCATCAGGCGACCCAAAGGAGTATCTGGTCGATCCATCGCCTTCGATGAACTCAAAGCCTTCCGGCAGGTCAATGGCAAAGCCGTGGTCCGAGTAATATTCCTCGCCGTAAGCCCGCAAGCCTGCAAGAGCCAATAGCATGAAGAGTGACACGCGCGCGATGGTGGCTGGTCTGGACATGGGCTAGAGTATAGCGCGTTTCGAAGCATTTTGTGACGGGGGCAAAGCCTGGCTACGTCACAAAAACGGACTTGCGCCGTCCGATCGAGTGGCTTATGCTGTGGCGCCATGATTCCAGCCCTGTATTCAGACGACGATATCATGATCATAGACAAGCCAGCCGGTCTCGCGGTGCAACCTGGCGCGGGGGTGCGCGTCTGCGTGCTCGACGCAGTCGAGCGCGACTACGGCTTCAGGCCGTATCTGGTGCACAGGCTGGACAAGGAAACAGCGGGCTGTCTCGTGGTCGCGCGGTCGCCACGGGCCGCGGCGGCGATATCGGCGCTGATGGGAGGCCATGGTGCCGTCAAGGAATATCACGCGGTAGTGTCCGGCCATCCAGAACCGCTGGATGGCGTATACCGCGACGATGTGCGTGTGCGCGGCGCCAGTCAGAGTGCCGAAACGCGGTATCGGACACTTGATTCAGACGGACGCCTGTCTCTGGTCAGCGCTGTGCTGGGCACTGGGCGCATGCACCAGATCAGGCAGCATTTTGCCCAGGCTGGGCATCCCATCATCGGCGACGACAAGCATGGCGACTTCAAGCTTAACAAGGCGCTCGCCAAGGAGCTGGGCATGAAGCGGCTGATGCTGTACGCCTTCAGGCTGTATCTGCCGCTACGGTCGCCGGTCGAGGTGACGGCATCGCTGCCGCCGCATTTTGCCGCATTCTTCGAGCGCTGGGGCCGGGAGGCGCCCGAATGAATCAAGCAAGCCCGTTTGCCTGGGTCAAGGGCGCGGCGTGGCTGTTCCCCGACGGTTCGCTGAGCATAGTCCCCGGCTTCCACGAAGAATGGATACGAGCACACCAGGATAGAGCGCCGGGGTGTTCGACGGTCGCCGATGTCGTGACCAGGCTTGGCTGGATCTCGGTCGTTTCGTATGCCGAGGGCTATGCGGAATTCATGATTCGTTCCCGCTCTGATGCCGCCACGGTGCGTCTGTGTGCCGAGCATCTGCGCCGCAATCTTGGCCGGTGGCGCAATGCCCTGGTCATGACCATGGACGAGGAAGGCTACATCAAGCTGACTCCGGACGACTTCTCGCCCGGCCAGGATCCCGAGATCCACATCAGGGGTGCCTTCACGAAGGGCTCATGATATCCTTGAGCTCGTTGGCGTTGCGCACCGCGTAACCGCCAGGGTGGTTGTTGAACGCCACCAGCAACCGGCCCTGCCTGGCCATCCGCCGCAGGCGTGGCGCCGCCGTTTCAAGTTCTTCCCTGGAATAGAGATAGTCATACCTGGTAGCAGCATCGCCTGTCCACCAGGTGTCAGCGTTGCGGCCATGGAAGCGCAGGTAGGCCAGCCCTCCGGTGACTCGGTCATCGAGAGGCGGCAGGCCCGGCAGGTTTGGCCTGTCGACCATCGCCATGCCGACGCCACGCCTGTCAAGTCCTTCGGTAACGCGCTCACCGTTCCACTCATCATTGCGGAATTCGACCACCAGCGGCAACGGCCGGAGTGAATCCAGAAGGCCCGCCAGAAAGGCCCGGTTGTCGGGAGTGTGGTGAAAGCGGTACGGCAACTGAAGGAGCACGGCCAGCAACTTGCCCGCATCGGCGAGCGCACCGGCGGCCTGCGCGAATGTCGCCGCATCGTCGCGCCAGCCAGGGCCTGGCTCGTGCGTCAGGCTCCGGTGCGCCTTGATGCTGAAGCCGAAGTGAGACGGCGTCCTTGCGGCCATCGACTCGAGGTTCCTTCGCGTGGGCATGGCGTAATACGAGAAATTCAGCTCGACGAACGGAAAGAAGAGGGCATAGTACCGCAGGTAGTCGCTCTTGGGCAGACCATCCGGGTAGAAGACGCCTTTCCAGTCATCATAGGAATACCCGCTGGTCGCTATCAGTACCTCGCCCATGCCGCTATTTCCGCCTGATCAGCATCATCGTCAGGTCGTCGTACTGGTCATCCTCCTTGAGTCTGCCATAATACCGGTATTCGGTGCGCTTTGGATCCGGATGCGGACGCCTGTCGGCGCAGAATCGGTCGTACTGCAGCCAGCACTTGGCCAGGATCGCGTCAATCTTCGTGTCGACAATGACCTGGTCCTTCTCGGTTACGTCGGGATCAGGTACCAGCCTGAAGACCTTCTCGACGGCCGCGAGGCCGAGCACCAGGTCCTCGGGGCTTGCGTCCAGCCTTGAGAAATCGAAGTCGTAGCTCAGATCGGAGCCGAGCGGATCGTCTTCCTTGGTAAACGAGAAGGCTCCCCTGGACATGATGGCCTCTGTGGCGGCCTTGATGCGATCCTCTCCCAGTTGCTCCACCAAGGCCTCGCGGTGGGTGCTCTCATTGCCTTCGCGATCGACAATCTTCTTGTCCTCGAACAGCTGCTTGAAGTCAGGTCCGCGCCTGGCACGGCTCGATTCCTCGAAACCGTCGGTGTAGAGCAACAGGATGTCTCCGTGGTCGAGCCGTATCTTGACCTGCTTGTAGACGGCGCTTAAATCGAACATCTCGCTTGATATAGCTCCGGCGGCGGGGGCGTTTTCAAGCTTGTGGACGACAACCTGGCGCTGCTCGGGCTTGTACACTCTGACGATGTTGTCGCCCGCGTGACACAGGTAGGTATCTCCCGTCTTTGAATCGTATACGCCCATGACAAGCGCGGCGAACAGGCCGCTGAAGCCGCGCCGTTCCAGGAAGTCGTTGATGCGCGCCGTCAGCGCGTCCAGTTTGATGCCGTCCTTCTTGTAATTCCAGCCCTGGAAGCTTGTCGTGAATATGGTCGCGACGCCGACCATGATGAGGGCCGCCGGCACACCCTTGCCGGAGACATCGCACTTGATGAAGGCCCAGTACTGGCCGTCGAGCGGCCTGTAGTCAAAATAGTCGCCGGAGACGCCCTTGGCGCCTTCATAGTAGCCATAGAAGCTGTGTGTCGGCGTGTCTTCAAAGCCGGTTGTCAGTTTCTCGCCCAGAGCGTTCTGGATAAGCGGAATGAACATCTTCTGGACGCCCTTGCCTACGGTCAGGAACTCGGCCTCGGCGGCCGCGTGTACGAGTCCAGTGGTCATCTCGTTGATGGTGCCTGCCAGAATCGCGAATTCGTCCTTGCGCTTGATGTCTATCGAGAAGTCGGCCAGGTTCTTCTTGTCCGGGGTGTCGCGTATGTGCTTGATGCCCTCGACCACCTTCATAAGCGGTCTCAGGATCAGGCCCGACAGCGCGAACGAGCCGGCAATGCCTATGGCCAGGGCTATGGCGGCGACTATGGCAATGCTTCTGATCAGTGTTGCCCGTGCCGCCTTGACCTCGGCGACTATAGGAGCGGTTGACACTGAGAGTCTGACGAGTCCCCGATAGAAGACAGTCTCCCTGCCCTGCCTGAACAGGATGGGCTTGTAGAAGACATACTCGGCAGCCTGAAGGCCCAGCTTGTTGGGATCAAACGCCGGCTCCGAAGCGACCGACGCGTTGGCTATGGCAGTCAATCGTTCGCCCAGGGTTTTCTCCAGATCGCGGGCACTGGCGGCTATCTGCTCGAGCCTGGTCTGGCTCTGCGTATCCAGCTTCGCCGCCAGCGCGCGGCCCTCGTCCTGGAGCTGCTGGATGGCGTCTGCTATCGTTCCGACCTCGCTGTTCGCCTTGGCGTCTATCTCGGCGGCCATCGCCGGTATCAGCGGCGAAAGGCTGTCAGACAATATCGATGTGCCGGCGACAAGCGATGTGCCATCTATCTTCTTGAGTATGTCTTGATCGTTGCTGGCCCATACGACGTCGGGGTTGGTGGTGCCGCTGGCTCCGAACCCGGTGATCGTGAGGTAGCGGGCCTCGGCTATGGCGCTTGCCTGGTTGGGCAGGAGCGACAGTTCCAGTATGTTCTTGGCGGGCAAGTACGACTTGCCGCCCTGCGCGGCGCTTTCAAGCAAGACTCTGGCCCGTTGCTCGAGGCCCCTGGCCAGGATCTCGCTCTGGGTTCCAAGCATCTGGGCGCCTAGCGGAATGGAAACGAGCAGTACGATGAATATGACGAGGAGGCTTATGGTCATCGCGAACTGCGCGGTCAGGCCGGAACCTCTTCGTATCGCGTTTTCTGCCGCCTTCTTGCGTTCGGTTTCTGGCATCGGGGTTCCTCCCAAAAGGGCTATGGCCTCCTGTCTGGCCGCGCGCATTTCGCCGGCAAGGATGACAACCTGTCTAAGCGACAGGATCATGCCGAGCGCGGGAATGAGCAGAGCAGCTATCAGGAACAAAGTCGAGAGTCGGACAAGGAAATGTCGGGTCGGCTCGAATGCCCAGGTAGGCTTCCAGGGCTCGCCGCGGTCGCCGAACTTGACGGTTCCGGTGTAGTCGACCGACAGGCGCGGGCCGGTAAAGTACCAACCCCGGGTCTGATGATGCAGCCCGATACGATATGTGCTAGCCGCGAGGTCCACGATCTCCGGAATGGTTATCAGCCGGTCGGAGACTATCGAGAATCCCTTGCCGGCCCGATCATAGACGCGATCGTACGGTTCTTTGCCATCGGCATCGATGACGACCGAGGTTATGGTTCCGTCGTCGGCAAAGCCCCTGCCGAGTATGGACAGGCGCAGCGTGCCGAATTCGTCCCGGGTCGAGGCGACATCGGAGACGGCCGTAAACGGCATGAACTTGTCGGCGCGCAACAGTATGCGCGAAGCCAGACCTATGTTGCCAACGCGGTCGATTGCCGCCACGGAGAAGGCCCAGAAGCCATCGTCGATGTTGGAGAAGTCGGCGCGCGGGACGGTGGTTCTGACGGTTGGCGGAGGTGATGCCGGCTGCCTGGCCGACCAGAGACGCTGCTCATAGTCGGTGGATGGCAGAAGGTTGTAGGTACCGGCTGTCAGTTCTGCTGTGGCGCGCGCCGATGCCAGCCGGCGGGCGGGCGGGCGGTCCAGTGGGCCAAGATAGTCGAGTACCCAGGTATAGCCAGCTACATCGGGATCGGGTGGCGGAGCCCAGGATAGCGCGAAGCTGTTGGATGCCATGAAGCCATCGGCGGAGGCCGCGGGCGGGAACGGCAACGGAGTTCCCGGAGGCGTCGTATCCCTGACGAAGCGCAGGCGCGCCGTCTTTGACCAGTTGCCGGCATAGTCCTCGGCCCGTATTGAGAAGTACCAGTCGCCGTCCTGGTCGGCGTCAAAACTGGCGCTTGTCTGGTTCTCGAGCGCGCCGACCCGCAGTGGCGGCTCTGCCGCCGCGTCGCGCGACCACAGGTACGAGAATCCAAGGATGCCCGAGGAGTCGTCTGGCGACTTCCACCGTATGTTCGCGCGGCTTCGCCTGGTCGGCGCTCCTTCATCGAAATCCACGGCGACAGGCAGTGGCGCCTGCACGCTGGTGTCGGGCATCATAGCCAGGACCGACGACGCGGTGCCACGGCCGGTCTGCCAGAATACATAGAGGCCGCGCGCCGTATAGACGGCTCGCCCGAAGGCACCATCACCACGTGATTTGCCAGACAGGTCCTGCTCGTTCCAGAGTGTGCCGCTACGGAACGCGATATATACGCGGCTGCCACCCTTGCGGTCATCGAACCAGGCTACCGCCGGCTCGCCATTGGCGTCGAGCAGTCGTGGTTCCGAGCACGAACCCTGACCCAGGGTAACCCGTTCAACGCTGTCGGGTACCACCGCGCTTGTGGCATCCAGTCGTGCCGCGTATATCTGCGCGGGGCCGGACAGCACCCGGCGTTCCCAGGCCATCCACAGCGACCCGCCGACCTGGGCAAGGTGCGGGCGCTGGTTGTCAAAGTCGCCGGCGCTGGTCCTGTCCTTGCGCACCGGGTCCAGGAAGTTGGTGATCCGGCGCGGAGCCGACCAGGTGGCTCCGCCGTCTATCGTCGACACGGAAAAGAGCTGGTAGCTAGGCCTGGCTCCGCCAGTCAGCGACTGGAAGACGACGACGTCGGTGCCGTTGATCGAGGCCGCGCTCGGCAGGAAGTTCGGGTCGAGTCCCACTTCTCCGCCAACGAACGGCGCGAATGTCGTCCAGGTAGTGCCATTTTCAGAACGCGCGTAGAATATGGAGAGGGACTGGTATGCCGCCCTGTCTCCATTGTCCTGTAGGCGCGAGAACGTCTGCTGGCGCGTAACGAACAGATACCAGCCGCCTCCAGTCTTGGTAAAGATACGCGGCGCAACCCCTGGCTCGGTCATCTGGATGACCATTGGCGGCGCAAAATCAAGCCCGCCATTCTTGGATTCATACAGCGAGACACTGAGTTCACCGGAAGTGGCGGCGACGACCATCGTGCCGTTGCCGTCAGCCGCGGCCGAGAACAGCACCGGGGCGTCGCCATTGTATGGCAATGGGCCGGCAAAGTGATCGCGCCGCTGCACGCCATCGGTGCCATACGAGGCGAGCGACAGCCATGCGGAGCCGCCATCGCCGGACGGAACATTCTCCTGCCACATGACGACGACCCGGCCGGCCGTGCTTATGGCCTGGGGGTAGGCGCCAACGCCGGTGGACAGCCGCGTTGGCGACTCCCAGTAGAAGTCAGGTGGCGCGGCGGTAACGGGCACTGACACCAGCAACGCGCTGCAGAGCGCGGCGATCGCCAGCGCCGGCTTCAGGCGTGACCAATTCCGGTATCGCATCACGTTCAGTAGCCTCTGGCCGCGAGGCGCGCGTCGAGGTCGGAGACCTTCTGCACCGATAGCCCGCGCGGGAATATGGCGACAAGCCTGGTCAGCCTGGTCCTGGCGTTCAGATAATCGCCGCTTGTAAAGAATCCGACGGCATCGTTGTACAGAGACTCGGCGGCACTGGAGAGCACGATGGCTGTATCGCCTCCGATGTATGTGGCTATACGGTCCTTGAGCCTGGAGGCGGCCTCGTTGTTCGGGTCAAGCGTTATTGCCTGTTCCAGCTGGGTCCGGGCAAAGGGGAACTGCGCAACCTGGCCGGAATCGAATATGCGCTGGGCAGCCTGCACGAGCGACCGTGACTGGGCAATCGCCTTTGGATCAGGCGGCGGCTGTCTGAACCCGAGCAGTATCTCGGCCCGTTCTATGACCGTGCGGAGTCCGGAATAGCGCGGGTTGATGGCCTCGAGGTCCTTGAGGTCGCTGTAGGCTGTGGTCAGGTCAGTCCTGGAATCGACCTTGGCCTTGGCCTCGTTGAACATTCTCGCGAACTTGATGCCGAACTGGTCGGGGTCGGACAGCTGGTCTATCTTCAGCTCCAGAACGCGGGCTTCCTGATTGAGCGGAAAGACAACTTTGACTTCCGATATCTTCTGTCGTGCCTGGTTGAACGACTTGATCGCGCCTGTCTTGTCACGCTTGGCAAGCAGGTTCGCCCCATCTTCGTAGTAGAGCTTGGCCAGCGATAAAAGCTGGCTCATCTCCGGGAAGAGCGGGGCTGTTACAGGAATATCACGGCCAGTCTTGACCGACAGCGCGGTCTGGACCAGTTTGAGCCAGTATTCGACCTCCACCTCCGGGGTCGTGTTTGTGGTGCTCCATCGTGACCTGGCCTGCAGTAGCGTGGATTCCGCCTGGTCGAACTGGCCTTGCAGGTACAGATCCTTGCCGCTGGTCAGGAGGCGCCTGGTCTCGGTGACGACGAGATCGTTTTCTGTTTTCAGTATGGTGTTGGCGAGATCCGAAAGCAGCTTGTCTGACTGGGTGCGCAGAAGCGGGTCCTGTTCGTAGGACAGCGAAGCGAGGTAGCGCTCCCGGGCACGTTCGAGCCGTTCCCTGGCTCCATCGAAGTTGTTCGCCTTCAGCGCGGCTTTTGATTCTGTGACGCGGCGTTCCGCCTCGAGCCGGGCGGAGTCGGCCAGGCGCTTCTGCTCGCCGGCCTGCGTCATCAATGACGCGTTCTGGGCCACGGTGGCGCTTGTTGATGTGGACAGGTCGGCCGCCCGTGTCAGCCACTCCTGCACCGAGGCGTCCGAGGCGATGTAGCCGGGCCGCGATCGGTATAAGGCAAGGAAGGCGTCGATGGACGCGCGGAGGCCCTTGAGCGTGGTGTCGGCCGAACCGAGCGCGGCCAGAGCCTTGCCAGGGTACTTGAACACGGCATCGGGCAGCAATGGATCGTCTGATTGCACGCCGGCGAGCAGCGTGGAGCCCGTGGTCATATCGGTCTGGGCGGTCTTCAGGGCAGCCGCAAGGATTCCGTATTCATACCCGGCTGCCGACGCTATGGCCCGGGTCTCCATAGCGCGGGCATGGTCGGAAGCCAGCGCTATGCGGCCATCCAACAGGCCCTGTTCGGTGCTCGAGAAGTCTGAGCCATATCCCGCCTGCGTCCACACGGCGAGCCTCGAGGCCGACGCGCCCGATTCGTCGTGAAGAGTCTGTATCGATCCATAGGCCTTGACGAAGGCGGCTGCCCTGGCGTTGTACGCTGCCAGAGCCTCGGTCCTGGCATTGGCCGGAGGCGTGTACGCGGTGAGGGCCGCGGCTTCGGTATCGATGCTGGTCTGGATGGTCGCAAGGCGCGTGTAGGCCCTGGCCAGGTTCGCCGTCTGCAGGTACCGCAGGTAATCCGATCCCTTGAGCTTGAGGGCGGCCTGGCCGAGCGGTGTCGCCTGTTCGACCAGGTCGCTTGTCGCGTAGTGGCTCCAGAGTGACACCAGGGCTATGCCGCGGTCGGCAAGCGTGGCCACCTTGTCGAACCCGGCCTGTGCCGCCGGCCAGGTGCCGGCATCATAGGTGGCGCGCGCCAGTTCGATCTCCGCCTTGATGGTGTCATCGAGGGCTGTCTGCGCGGAGCCGAGCGCGCCGGCCCAGCCGGCATCGATGGCGCCGGCCACACCTTCGAGTTTTCCCTCCGTCTTCCTGCCCAGGACGAGGCGGAACGCGAACGGCAGGAACGAGTTGTCCGTCGCTGCCGGATTGTTGGCCGAAATGGCCGCGAACGTCTGTTCAAGTGCGCGACCCTGGTCGACTATGCCTCTCCGTATCTCGGCGACCGACAACGCCTCTGCCTCTGCCTTATTCCACGCTTCGGCTACCGCCTTGTCGTCACCCGCGCGGTAGGCTGCCGCGAGTGCGGCGAACGAGTCATTCATGGCGCCGAGGCCGTCCGTGAACCGGATGATGTCACCCGATATCGTTGAGACGCGCTGGAATGAGTCGTCGACGATGGCCTGGTCAAAACTGCCATCGGCGAACTCGGGCCGGTAGAGCACGAAACCGGTTTCGTACAACTGCGCCGCCTCGGCGAATTTGCGGTTGTCTATCAAAACCCGGCCGTTGGCCATGATTTCCTCGAATTTCGCGCGGTTATAGGTAAACAGGGCCAGGTACTTGGTCTGGGTGATGAATTCCTTGACGGCTGGATTGGGGTTTCGCTCGAAATTCTCGAGTTCCCTGATCATCGTTATTTTCTTGTCCTCGTTGGTCGGCTCCTTGACCATCGTATCGAGGAGGTTGAAGGCCTTGTCATTGTACGCGGAACGTATCTTGGTGATGCGCCTGAGCCGCTGCTGGGCGGCATCGAACCTGTCTGGATACTGCTTCATGAAATCGGTGAGATACAGTATCGCCTGATCATATTTTTGGTCGGCTATCAAGGTGTCGGCGTAGACAAGGGGATCCTCACGGCTACCCATGCCCCAGGCGGCCGTCATGCAGTTGAGGAGAATACAGATGACGAGCGCGGTGCGGCGCATACTGACGTTCATCGATACGGTGCCGTCGAAGGCTCCTCCCGTGGTCGTGCACCGGGACGCGGACCCGGTACCACCCTATCATTGTCGGCGGGTTCTGGCGTTAGCTGAGCACGCCGCGTGATAACCCGATAGAAATTATATCAAACGTACTGTATATTCCATTGTAGCATGAAGAGAAAGCCCGGACTGCTACTCTGTTTTGTCCTCATGGTATGCGCCCGGGTTGGTGCCCAGGGGGTATTCCCCAGCGCCTACGACCTCGTCTACAGTCTGTTCTCGCTTCAGGATCCCAACGCCGGCCTGACAACCTTCCTGTCGGCCCTGATACCGGTCGGCGGCAGTGCCGAAAGCATGGGCATGGCCTTTACCGCGGTGGCTGACGACGCCTCGTTCCTGGATCTCAATCCCTCTGCCAGCGCCGTGCAGGATCAGACCCAGTTTGCCTTCTACCACAACAACTGGATAGCCGATACCCGCATCGAAGGCATAGCGTACACGATGCGGCTCGGGACGATCGGCCTGTCCTTGGGCGGCAAGTGGCTGTACTTGCCCTTTACCGAATATTCCGATTTCGCAGAGCGTCTGACCACCGGCTACTATTCGGAGGCGATTGGCATTGCCAACGCATCCATACACCTCTGGCCTGGCTACTACTTCTATGGCGTGGCTCTGGGCGCCAACCTCAAGCTGGCATACCGGTCGATGCCTGACTTCTCCGATGACGCGGGCACGATCATAGCCGGGTCCGGTGCCAGCCAATCGGCTGTCGCTGTCATGGCCGACATAGGCGCGCTGACTCGGTTCAACATTGCCAAATTGTACTCCTCCAGGAGCAAGAACTTTGCCGTGGGCCTGGCCCTGAAGAACTTCGGGCCGCCGGTTATGGGAGAGGCCCTGCCCACCGTAGCCACCGCCGGGGTAGCGTACAACTTCCTGAAGCCAATACTGATTTCAGGTGACATCAGCTTCCCCATCAACCTGGTCGATCCGTCGCTGAGCGAGCGGTTCTACTGGGGCGTTGGGTACCGGATGACCATAACGAACTTCTGGGATCTGCAGGCGGGGCTGCTGGTCAAGGGCGGCAACCCCAGGATCAGCGTCGGAGCCGCGCTCGACTTCGCGCCACTGACGCTCGAGGTGAACTACACCCTCGACCTGACAACCCAGTTTTCTCCCCTCAACCGCATGAGCGTCGAGGCTCGTTTTGCCCTGGGAGACCTGGGGCGAGCCCAGAAGGCCGCCAAGGCGGAGGATCTGTACCTGCAGGGGCTCGACGCCTACGCAGCCGGCGACCTGGAACTGGCTATTTCATACTGGGATGAATCGCTTAAACTAAATCCATACTTCGATCCTGCGCGCGAGAATAGAGCTACCGCGCGCACCGCGCTTGAACTGAGAAAGCGCATACTCGAACTGCAGAAGCTCGAGTAGTACTATATTCCAACATGTGGAGAATGCGATGACCGTGCTTGCCATCATTTTCAGGCTGCTTGGAGCGGCGACTTCCGTGTACATGCTCCTGTGCATAGTCCGGGTGTTCCTGTATTGGTTCCCGACATCGGGACTGGGTCGTTCGGCCGAGATGCTCGAGCGCGTTACCGATCCGTATCTGTCGATATGGAGCCGACTCTCGTTCCTGAAGGCCGGTGGCATTGATTTTTCGCCCATCGTGGCGCTTGCTGTCCTTTCCGGCGTATCGAGGATGTTCTCCGTAGCCTCATACGGGGCTCTGACGGTGGGACTCGTGCTGTCGTTGGTGCTCGAGATAGCGTGGGCTCCGGTCGCCTTCTTGCTGGGGTTCTTCGCGGTGCTGTTGATAGCGCGCATCATAGCCTACGCGGCCCACTGGAACAGCCTGCACCCGGTATGGCGAGCCGTCGACGCGATGATCAATCCGGTGCTTTTTAGAATCAAGCGCTTGATATATCGAGATAGGATAGTCAATTACATGCAGGGGCTGATAACCGGCGTGCTCGTGATTGCTGGCGTTCGCGTGGCGCTTGGGCTGGTCGTGGGGCTGCTGATCGGGCTCCTGCGCAGGATATAAAGGAAGACCAATGCTGACATCAAAACAACGGGCTCACCTCTCGTCGCTGGCCAATACACTTGAACCTGTCGTGTTCCTTGGCAAGGCAGGCGCCGCAGGCGGCGTGGAGCAGGCACTCGATCGCGCGCTTACCGACCACGAGCTTATCAAGCTGCGCTTCGTCGACTTCAAGGGCGAGCGCAAGGAGCTGGCACAGCAGCTGGCTGACAAGGCCGGCGCCGACCTGGTCCGCGTCATAGGACACGTCGCCATCATGTATCGACAGAGTCCCGATCCTGAGAAGCGTGTGATCGAACCATAAGGCACCGTGTATGTCCAGACTGTTTCTCGTGATCCCCCTGCTGCTCCTCGGCGCCGGGCAGCTATCGGCTGCACTTTCCGGTAAGGCCATAGCCGCCGGGGGCTCGGCCTTCAACCTGTGTACCGCGGCTGCCTACCTGTTCCTGGCGCTTCGGGGGCTGAGCTGGGTGCTGATCGTGAGGCGCTTTCCGCTGTCGCGTGCCTATCCGGTGATGAGCCTGGGCTACATCGTTGTGCCGCTCGTGGCAGCCCTGTTCCTGGGCGACAGACTCGAGTGGCGCACGCTCGTCGGCATGGTTCTTGTTGGGGCAGGCGTGGCTCTGGTTGGTTCCGACGATCGCACGGCGCAACACCGATGAGCATATACCTTGTTCTTGTGGTAGTGCTTTCAGCCGCCGGCCAGGTTCTGGTCAAGGCGGGCGCAAACCTGACCCTGCCCAGACAGGATGAGGCTGCCGCCGGCCCGTTTTGGCGCCTGCTTGTCTTTGCCCGAAAGGCCATGAATCCCTGGCTTGTCGCGGGCATTGCCTGCGTCGCTCTTGTCCCATTGCTGTATACTCGCGCGCTGGCGGGTTCGGCGCTCTCCACTGTGTATGGAGCGACCGGGCTCAGCTATCCTTTGGTGATTGGGGCCAGTGCCCTCTTCTTTGGGGAAAGAATCGGCAGGAGGCAGATTGTGGGTGGCGTCCTTATCGTGGCTGGCTTTATTGTATGGAGCGGCATGCCATGATTTCCGTATGCGTACCCAGCTACAATGGCGCCGCAACCGTGGCCGACCTGTGCCGCTCCGTGGCTGATGTCATGTCCGGGATGGACGAGGACTGGGAGTTGCTGGTCGTCCTCGACGGTTCGACCGACGCCAGCGAATCGGTTCTGAATCCTCTGGTGCTCGATGGGACTATTGATAAGGTGATCGTGCTCGCACGGCGCTGTGGCCAGCAGCGGGCGACACTCCGCGGCATTGCGGCGGCCCGGGGAGACGTGGTCGTCACCATTGACGACGACTTTGGCCATCAGCCACGGGCCATAGCGGAGATGGTGCCGTTGCTTGACAGGAACTCGCCCGGAGGCGATGTGCTGTTTGCACTTCCATCGACGACGGGCAGGGTGGCTGCCAGAAACTGGGGAGCGGCTCTGAGATCGGCGCTGTTCAGGCTGGTTGCCGGAGCGCCAGCTGACCTTGTGCCGTCAAGTTTTCGTTTCTTCACCCGGCCATGCTCAGAGGCACTTCTGGCCAGCATCAATCAGTGCACATACCTTTCTGTCGACCTGGTACGGCACGCCGCGCGCGTGCGCTCTGTTCCTCTCGGAGACTCGATCAGCATATCCAGCGGTCCAAGCCGCCGCCGCGGACTGTCGCTTCTGATTTCATTTCTATCACTAGGGCTGTATCTGCCTTTCGTTCCCTGTGTCCTCAGAAGGGCATTCGGCGGCATGGGCAGGATTGATGTCAGGGAGCTTCGGGGACCGGCTGGTTGCCTGCTTGTCGTCGGCGCCGGACGCGGCCAGTGCGGCCTGATACGGCGCGGGATCGAGCATGGCCTGCGCGTGCTTGTCAGCGACCGCGATCCCGGCGCACCTGGGGCCGGGATCGCCGAAAGGCTGCTGGTGGCGGATACCTTTGATCCGAAAGGGACGGTGTCTGCGGTCCGTGACCTTCAGTCTGAAGGCCTGCGCATCGACGGCGTCGCCACCGCCGGCACGGACCAGCCGGTGCTTACCGTCGCCGCCGTGGCCGAGGCCTTTGGCCTTGGTGGCGCCTTGCCCTATGACGTCGCGCTCGCGGTCACCAACAAGTCGGTGATGAAGAAGCGCCTGAACGAGCTTGGCCTGCCGACCCTGGCCTGGCGGCTGGTGGGGCCGGAAGATGCAAGCTCAGGAGCGAAGGTCGTGCGCGATGTGGCACCGGAAGGCGCCGCGGTCCTCAAGCCGATGGACAGCCAGGGGCAGCGCGGCATCTTCCTGGTGCGGAATGACGCCGAAGTCTTCGGCTACCTGCCACAGACCCTGTCGTACAGCCGCGAACCGCGCGCCATGCTGGAGTGCTTCTACCCGTCGGAAGAAGTAACCTTGAGCGGCTGGGTTCATAGAGGCCGGCTGTATCCGCTGCTCCTGACCGACCGGGCGACCATGACCTCCGGGCCGCACATAGGAATCTGCCCGGCGCACCGGTATCCGTCAAGACACTTCAGGAACCACGGAGCGGAGATTGTATCGATATGCTCCAGGTTCGTCGAAGGCTTCGGCATTCAGTCAGGCCCCATCTATGTGCAGCTGCTGATAGGCTCCGAAGGAGTAGTGATAAACGAGGTGGCGTGCAGGATAGGTGGCGCCTACGAGGAAGTGCTGGTGCCGGCTCTGACCGGCGTCGATATCCTTGATTTGCAGCTTGAGCTGGCGATGCACGGCAGCATCGATCCAGAGGCCGTGGTCGCGCTTGAGCGTGCCAGCCGGCAATGGCCGCCCCGAGGCTTTGCTACGACTGTACTCGCCTTTACCGGAGAGGGGCGAGTCGGGCGGGTAGGTGACCAGGCCGTGCTTGCAGCCTTGCCCGGTGTCCGGGGCGCCGGATACTTGCTTGATGCCGGTACCCATATAGGCTCGCTTGTCAACTCGACCGGCAGGGCAGCCTGGGGTGTGATCACGGCCACAAGCCGTGCGCATATCAATCGCCGCATCCATCGATTCTATGACGCCCTGGATGTCGAATCGGATTCCGGGGTGAATCTGGTCCGCGACCTGCGGAGCGCCGCCCTGCACTTGGAGGATTCATGAACCCGCGCCGCTACCCGTTGATTGCCGTCTCTGTGATCATGCTTGGTGCGTCGCTGTCGTCATGCCAGAAGAGCCAGTCGGGACTACGGATTGCGGAGCAATTCGGTCTGGCCTACGCGCCGGTGACGATAGCCAGGCAACTGGGTTTCATGGATGAGGCGCTCAAGGAGGCCGGGCTGCCGGACAAGGTGGAATGGCTACGGCTGGCTAATACCGCTACCATTCGGGAGGCCGCGCTGGCGGGCAATGTCGATGCCGCCTTCATGGGAATACCGCCGTACCTCATCAGCAAGGCCGGCGGCATGACCTGGCGCATCGCCGCGGGGCTCAACCAGTCGCCTAACGCGCTGGTCTCGGGCAGCGCCCGCATTCAGAACCTTGACGACTTCAAGCCCGAGGATCGCATTGTCCTGCCGCAGCCGGGCAGCATCCAGCATATATTGCTGGCCATGGGCGCACAGCGCCTTCTGGGCGACGCGAAGCGTTTCGACAACCAGCTTGTCACCATGAGCCACCCCGATGGCATGCAGGCGCTGCTCGCGGGCAAGGAGATCGTCGCCCATTTTACATCGTCGCCTTATCTGGCTCTTGAACTGAAGCAGCCGGGCATCCACCAGATACTGGACGGGCGGACCTGTTTCGGGGGGCCGTATACCTTCATCGTCACCGTCGCCACAGACAAACTGGCCCAGACGCGCCCGCGGGTATACCGGGCCTTCATGGCAGGGCTACGGAAGGGCATAGATTATGTGCGCGAGCATCCGGAAGAGAGCGCCAGGATCCTTGCACCCCTGTACTCGATGGATGTCGAGACCGTCATGGCGCTGCTTGGCGAACAGGGTAACGAGTATGGCACGACTGTCCTGGGTTTGGGGCGCTTCGTCGACTTCATGAAGGAGACCGGCTATCTGCCCGAGAAATTCAGCTATGGCGACGACCTGTACTGGGATCCCGCGGTCGCTCGTGGCGACGTGCGTCAGTGAGCCTTTTACTGATACCCCTCGCGCTCGCGGGCTGGCAGGCGCTGGCCATGAGCGGCGCGGTCTCGCCACTGCTCGTGCCCGGACTGGACGCCATAGCCGTCGCCTTGTGGAGGGACCTGATCCACGGCACCCTGTCGTACCAGCTGCTATTTTCACTTGGCCTTGTCGGAGCGGGGACAATTCTTGGAGCGTTCTTCGCGGTGATCCTGGCAGCCATCGCATCACTCGGCCGCGAGGCACTGCGCAGCGTCCGCCTGCTCACCGCCCTCTTGCATCCACTGCCCGGCATAGCCTTGCTTCCACTTGTCGTGCTCTGGGCTGGCACTGGCACTCCCGCGGTGCTCCTTGTGATGATTCATGCCGCCCTGTGGCCGGTGTATCTGAACCTGCAGACCGGGCTTGACGAAATTCCACAGCGATACCGCGAGATGACGCGCAACTGGGAACTGCGGCGCGCCGGAATATTCATGCATGTCATCGTGCCCGCGGTCTTCCCCTCCATGTTGTCAGGGCTTCGTACCGCCTGGGCCAGATCCTGGCGCGCGCTTATTGCGGCGGAGATGGTCTTTGGCGCTGCGGGCCATTTTGGTGGCATAGGCTGGTACCTCTTCGAGCGCCGGGTGTACATGGACACGCCGGGGCTCTACGCCGGGCTCTTCATGGTTATGGCGGCTGGCGTGCTGATGGATGCGCTGCTGTTCGGTTCTCTCGAACGAATTACCGCACGCCGCTGGGGACGGGATACGCGATGAATCGGCCAATAATCGAATTCCGCGATGTGACCTTTGGCTACGGCGCCACTGATACGGTGCTTCGAGACTGTTCGGTCTCGCTGGAGCGCGGTTCCTTTGTTGTCCTCCTTGGCCCAAGCGGATGCGGCAAAAGCACACTCTTGAGATTGGCCGCCGGGTTCCTGCGTCCCCGCACCGGGAGCGTCCACTTCGATGGCAAGGAGATCCTTGCGCCCGATCGGCGTCGCATCCTTATATTCCAGGAACAGGACCAGTTGTTCCCCTGGAGCAGGCTCCTGGCCAATACGGCGCTTCCGCTCCTGTGGGGGCCTGATCGATGTTCGCGTTCCGAGGCGGAGGACCGTGCCCGTGACGCACTTTCGCAGGTAGGTCTGGCAGAGAACCTGAATGATTTTCCGCACCAGATGTCCGGCGGCATGAAACAGCGGGCGGTCCTGGCTCGAGCCCTGGCGGTAGGAGCCGAGGCGCTCCTGCTCGACGAGCCGTTCGCGAGCCTCGACGCCTTGAGCCGGGAGAGTCTGCAGGAGACGCTGGTCAGCGCATGGGCGCGGCACGGGTCAACCGTCCTGTTCGTCACCCATGACATTCGTGAGGCCGTGCGCATTGGGGGCGAGCTATGGTTTCTGCACAACGCGGGACAGTCCGGCCAGATAGAGCGCATCAAGCTGCCTGGCGGATCGCCTCAGGGCGGAGCGCTGCGCGATCTGGACACGCCAGAAGCCATATCGGTAGTCAAATCGATACGCGAACGTTTGACGCGGTAGAGTGTGACCTTCCAGTCACGTTTTCCGCTGTACGCGACTATTCGCATCCCATATACGGGTGAATCAAAACTGCCCACCGCGACACAGTCCTGCCTCAGGAATCGCTGCATATCGTCGTAGTATGCGGCGACGTTGCCATACAGGATGTTCCAGACCGGCCGCTCCTTATATATCAGGTCCATCTCCACAGGGTACAGGATGTGCGTGATATTCCGACTACCCATGTACGAGGCAAAATCGAGCCGAGCGGCCTTCAGGTATGCCAGGTTGCGAAAGTCCAGAAGCGCACCATATGGAAGTGCGTATTCGGTATTCAGGTTGCCGAGCACCCTGAGCTGCCGGCCCTCCGCTCGCAGCAGTGGCTCTTCATCCGCGAGCAAGTGCTTGATGGTGGCTTCATAGTCGGCGTAGCTCTCTGTGCCAGTGCGGCGGACATCGACCAGATTGTACGCCGTCGTACCTGCTACCAGTACCATAAGCGCCGCGGCCACCCAGGGCGCGGCCCTTGTGCCGCGATGGGGACTGATGTGCGATAGGAGCAGCGCCAGCGCCAGATAGCACAACGGAATCTCGAGCGCGAACAGCGGCGCTCCGTATTTTCCAAGCATCACCAACGCGGTGTTGAATCCCGCCAGCGCGAAGAAGGGTATCAGCAGCCTCCTGTTAGCGCTGACTATGGCCAGCGCGAGCGAAGCGACAATCGACAGACTATACAGCGGCATAAGCGGCCGCATCTCAGGTATGAAATAGGTTCCGGAATAGCGGTACCACAATTTCTGATACCAGTCAGGAAAGCGCACCAGCTTTATATACCACGGCACCCCGACCTCGACGCTGTCACCAAAAGCTATGTAGTCATGAAGGAAGTCGGGATTCATCCACAGGCTCAGCCCGATGAATACCAGTGCGCCCAGAGCGCACGCCAGAAAGAATCCTGCCAGCGTCGAAAATCGGCGCCGCAGCGTCAGTATGATCCCGGTCAGTGCCGCCGCTATGAGGAATGCCGCTGGATGGATGCCTATGGCTACCGCAACCATCAGCCCTGACTGCAGACCCCTGGCGAACCCTCCCGGTTCGCCTGCCTTGGGGAAGAGCCGCAGTGCCGCCAACACGAGCATGAGCAGCAGGGCGATCTCCTGTCGTCCCAGATGGGCGGCGCTGATGAACTGTGGGTCCAGCGCAAGCAGTATCGTGAAGCAGCCGGCCCGCTGATTTCTGTTGTGTTCCGGCAGGATCCTAAGGAGCAGTTGCCGAAAGGCAAGCAGCGCGGCGATACCCAGGGTCAGCGACAACAGGCGTGCCTGGAGGATTCCATACCCGCAGACAGCAAAAACGATAGCCTGCATGGCGTGATACAGAATTTTGACGGCGTGCGGTGCGCGCGGATACAGATCAAAGAACGGCTCGGTAGCCGTGATGGTTCCCTGGTTCAGCCAGGCTCTGGTAAGACCGCCGAGCCATGCTTCATCGCTGTGTATGAATGGGTAATAAAGCAAAGTAACTATATTGAAAAAGAGATATATAAATAAAAATAAATAGATAAAGTTGGCATGTAACCACTTGCTCATTTCGCCTTCTTGGTGTAAATTCATATCGATAATTATATAGTATCAATTCACTATCTTATAGTTCTCGCTGCAAGAATATAATGCTGTGCGGAGGAATGACAATGCGCAATTTCAGAAGATTGACGGTACTGACCCTGGCGGCCACACTGGTCGCCGTGCTGTTGGGCGCGTGCGGGCCGACCTATGGCCAGAGCGGCAAACAGATCATATCGGCAAAGCAAGCCCGCGCGATGCTCGCCGAAGGTGCCGCGGTCCTCGTTGACGCCAGGAATGCCGATGAATATGCCAAAGAGCATGTCGCCAAGGCCGTTTGCATCGCCAGGGATGACATCATGGTCAACACGCCATATCCTAACCTGGTAGCCGGCAAGGCCCAGATCGAGCAAGCCCTGGGCAACCGTGGTATCGACGACGCGGCGCAGGTCATAATCTACGACGCCAACCAGAACATGGACGCGGCGCGGCTCTGGTGGACCATGGTCGCCTACGGTCACGACGCCGGGAAGGTCATAGTCGTCAGCGGCGGCCTCGATGCGCTGAAGTCGGCAGGAGTTACGCTCGAATCAGGAATGCCGACCATCCAGCCCGTGGCATATACCGCCAAGGACCTGAACCCGGCCGTACTGGCCACGAAGGCGGAAGTCGAGGCCCAGGTCAACAACCCGGATCCAAAGACAGTCATCGTCGATACCAGAACCGATGAGGAATTCGCGGCGGGCACCATCCCTGGTTCCATACATATCAACTTTACCAGGAACAACTTCTTTAAAGGTGGAGAGTATAGACCGGTTTCGCAGATCAGGGCCATCTATATCGAAAAGGAAATCGATCCTTCGAAGACAGTCATCCTGTTCTGCAAGACTTCCATTCGTGGTGCCGAATCTTTCCTTGCCCTGTACAACGCCGGCTACCGCAATCTGAAATTGTATGATGGTGCCTGGGTTGAATGGTCGGGCAATGCAGCCGTGCCTGTGCAGGCACCTGTGACTACGGATCTTCCCGTACTGAATACTCAGGACGGATCTTAGTAGATAGCATCTCTCAAGGAGGGAACCATGAATCGAATCAAGCGTGTACTGGCAGTGCTTCTGCTGGTGGGATTGTCCACCGCGTTGTATGCACAGAATCCAGCGACCAGCACTCTGGCCACACAGAAGGCCACTGAGTATCTGGCCAACATGCCAGCCGACAGCTATAAGATATCCGAAGCCGCCTTCATAGAAAAAGTGAAAGCCGGCGAGAACATCATGATCCTTGATATCAGGCAGGCAGCCGACTACAACAAGGGCCATGTCAAGGGCGCCGTCAACGCGCCCTTTGGCCCGGACATGGGTTCGTTCCTGGACAAGTTGCCCAAGGACAAGCCCGTGATGCTGTATTGCTATACCGGTCAGACCGCTGGCCAGACCGTGGTGCTTCTCAATCTGGCAGGCGTCCAGGCTCGCTCGGTCAACCTCGGCTTTACCTTGGGCATTTCCAAGGTTTCCGGAGTCGAGGCCTACATTGAGACCACCGCCCGCGCATTCCCCGCCGCTGGCGCGACATACGATCCGGCTCTGAAGAAGATCTTCGCCGATTATTTCGCAGGCCTTGCCAAGGTCAATGGCACCATCTATGCGAATAATATCATTGCAGAAGATGAGGCGAAGAAGTTGATCGACGCCAAGGATCCCAGCATCCAGGTCGTCTCTGTTCGCGGTGCCGCCGACTATGCCAAGGGCCATATCAAGGGCGCGATCAATGTTCCATGGGGCAAAGGCATGCAGGCTGGATTCTCCGTGCTTCCCAAGAACAAGAAGCTGATCGTGTATTGCTACACCGGCCAGACCGCCGGTCAGACCGTCGCCGCGCTTCGCGTGATGGGCTATGACGCCGTCAGCCTCCGTGGTGGTATGGGCATGCCGTCCAACGCTCCCAGTGGCTGGGCGAACAAGGGCTTCCCGGTCGTAACCGACTAAGGTATTTCAAGCAGAAGGCGGATCCACGTTGCCGTGGGTCCGCCTTTTCTTTGTCAGAATCATTGCCCAGGGCCGCGCAAGATCGCAGAATTCGGTTACCTCTTTTGTTCGAAGTGGGAAAACTCCATACTGAAACTGGCGCGGCCTTGGGAGACGGAGCGGAGGCTTGTCGAGAAGCCGAACATCACGGCGAGTGGCGCCTCCGCGTGAATCACATCGATAGCGGCGCGACTGTCGGAGCCATGGATAAGGCCACCACGCTGTGACAGAAGGCTCATCACGTCACCCATGTAGTCCTTCGGGGTCATGATGTCGACCTTCATCACCGGCTCGAGCTGGACCGGTCCGGCCTTGCGGCATGCCTCGTCAAAAGCCATCGATGCACAGGCCTCGAACGCGAACGGCGTCGCCGCCAGCTCGTCGTAGTCTATGCCTACCAGTTTTACCCCGATGTCGACGCAGGGGTAGCCGAGCACGATGCCGCCACCAAAGGCATTGGTCACCGCGCGCTCTATCGCGTCGTACAGCTCCTCGGGGACCTTGTTGTCGCGCATCGCCTTTTCATAGACATTGCCCGATCCGCGCGCCAACGGCTCCACAACAAGCGTGACCCCCGCGGTGATCTCCTTGCCGGCCATGTTCCGTGAGTATGATTCGGCGTGCTGGACTTTCTTGGTGATCGACTCGCGGTATGACACCTGGGGGTTGCCCACCTTGGCGCCAACCTTGAAGTCCCTGAGTATACGGGTAACAAGCACATCGAGATGCAGTTCGCCCATGCCACGTATCACGAGCTGGCCCGTTTCCTCGTCGTCGCCGGTCTGGAATGTTGGATCCTCCATGGAGAGGATGTCGAGCGTCTCCTTGAGTTTTTCCCTGTCCGATACGGTCTTGGGTTCTATGGCCACCGTAATCACTGGCTCCGGAAAGTGCATATGCTCAAGCAGCATCGGCCAGCCCTCTGAGCCGACGGTATCGCCGGTCTGGGCCACCTTCATGCCGACGAATACCGCGATGTCGCCGGCCTGGAGCTCATCGATCGCCTCGCTCTTGTTGGCGTGCATGCGCAGGATGCGTGTGACGCGTTCTCGCTTCTTCTTTCCTATGTTGAAGACCGTGCCCGCGGTTTTGACTATGCCGGAATACATGCGCACATAGCACAGCGGGCCAGCCTCGCGGTCGTACTGCACCTTGAAGACGAGCCCCAGCGGATTGCCTTTGGGATCGCACGGCAGGTCGAAGTGCTCCTCTTTCTTGGGATTGAATGCCTTCACCGGCGGAACGTCTGTAGGCGAAGGCAGATAGTCGACTACCGCATCGAGCAGGGGCTGCACGCCGATATTGCGCCGCGACGCTCCGCAGAGCACCGGCACGATCTTGCGGGCAATCGTCTGGTCGCGCAGAGCCGTGCGCAGCAACTCGGCGGGAATAGCCTCGCCGGATAGATAGAGCTCGGTGATCTCGTCGGAGTGCGAAGCGACCGCGTCGACCAGCTTGTCACGCCATGCGGCAGCGAGTTCCGTCATCGCCGGTCCTACCGGTGTGCGCGTAATCGTCTGGCCGCCTTCTTCGGCATCCCAGCGCAATTCCTCCATCGTGAGAAGATCAACCGCTCCCTCGAATCCGCCTTCCTTGCCGATAGGTAGCTGTACCGGCACCGCGGCCGTCGCGAACTTCTCGCGTATCTCTTCGACGGCGCCGTAGAAGTCGGCTCCCAAGCGGTCCATCTTGTTGATGTAGGCGACACGCGGAACATGGTAGCGGTCGGCCTGGTGCCACACCGTCTCGCTCTGCGGCTCGACGCCGCCGACGGCGCAGAACACCGCGACCGCGCCGTCAAGCACACGCAACGAGCGCTCCACCTCGGCGGTAAAGTCTACGTGCCCCGGCGTGTCGATTATGTTGATCTGGTGCTGCCGCCAGTACGTTGTCGTTGCGGCACTCTGTATGGTTATGCCGCGTTCCTGCTCCTGCTCCATCCAGTCCATGACGGCCTCACCGTCGTCGACTTCGCCGAGCTTGTAGGTCTTGCCCGAATAGAAGAGTATGCGCTCCGTCGTCGTGGTTTTGCCCGCGTCGATGTGCGCCATGATGCCGATATTTCGTGTTGAATCAAGGTTCATGCTGTGGCTCCGGGCGCCACTATAGACGGAAAAGCGTCGCGCTTGCAAGATTGAGGCGATGCATCCAGCACCTTGCGGCCGATGGTCAGGGCAGACTAGTATCGCGTGCGAGGTGCCGCGTGAAAAAAGAAGCAATCCTGGTTGTCGTGTCCTATGCCCTGGTGTACGTCGTGTGGGGTTCCACGTATTTCTTCATCAAGGCAGCCGTGGAGACGATACCGCCAACCCTCGTGGTAGGGTTCCGGTTTCTGTTCGGATCCATCATGCTTGCCAGTATCGCCTGGGCCAAGGGAGGCCTGAGAGAACTGCCGGGCATCAGGGAAATCGCCGGTGCCGCGCTCATTGGCGTCTTATTGCTGCTTCTCGGAAACGGCCTTATCACTATTTCCGAACGATCCATTCCAAGCTGGATGGCGAGCATCGTGGTAGCGTGCATGCCCATCTATGTGGCCTTCTTCAATATGCTTCTGTACCGAACCAAGGTGTCCGGAATCCGGCTTGTGGGCGCGGCGGCCGGAGTGGTGGGCGTTGGACTGTTGCTGTTCCAGGGCACGACCAATGCGGCTTCCTTCGGTCCGGCTCTCGTACTGGCAGTGATCGGGGCCTTGTCGTGGGGTTTCGGCTCGAGCCTTGCCAAGGCTATCCCAAAGCCCAAGGATGTGCTGGTGTCCACCGCCATCCAGATGCTGGTCGCGGGCAGCGTCGCGTTGATCATTGGTGCCGGTTCGGGCGTGAACATCCTGTCAGCCCTCTCGCAGGCATCTGCCTGGTCAATTTTTTCACTCGCCTATCTCGCCCTTCTTGGAGGGCTCACCTTGGTAGCATACAATCACTTGCTTGTCGTCGAGCCAAGCTTTCGGGTTTCCAGCTACTCGCTGGTAAATCCCCTGATCGCGGTTGTCCTCGGCATGGCCGCCGGGGAGCGGGCTTCGCGCTTCTTTGCTATTGGATCTCCGCTCGTTCTCGTCGGCCTGGTAATCATTCTGTATGGCGACGCGATCAGGGATTACTGGGTCAAGCGGGGCACGCGTGGTGAACGCCGCATCTGATTGAGTGATGTTGTGAGC
Source organism: bacterium (assembly GCA_035530295.1). Taxonomy (GTDB): domain Bacteria; phylum Spirochaetota; class Spirochaetia; order Treponematales; family UBA12059; genus SZUA-370. The sequence goes on from DATKVB010000009.1 coordinate 40,109, forward strand.
CAATGCTTCACCGCTCCCTTGTGTAGTATCACGAAGCTTGTTATGGACTCGAATTCCATACTGGATGGGCCCATCCCTGTGTGCGCCGATACCATAGGTAGTATCCCGGGCTCGCCCGTAACAAGCTTCGAGGAACTAAATGAGGGCAACGGGCGCAAAGGATGTTTCTCGCTTTGGCGGAGGCATGAAGGCGGTTAGGGAAAGACACGAATAGCCAGCGGCCCCGCCCTGACGAGGCCGCTGATACTTTGGATTAGAACTTGATCAGGCAGGAGAAGGTCGGGTTCAGGCCAGTGTACATGGTTTCGAACCAGAGCTCCGAGTGGGCATATTCGAGCGTGCCAAGAGTCGTTGAGTAGGTATACCATCCAAGCGAAGCAAAAGGTTGTGAAATACGGACGGCAAACTTGCTGCCCAGGTCGATATCGAGCATCAAAGGGAGGCTGACTTCTATCTGCGCTGAAAAATACTTGTCATAGGAAGTGGCGGAAGTGCCGAAAGGTTCTCCATAAAGATAAAACATTGTTTTGGGACCGATCTTGAAGCTCAAGGCACCAGCATTCAGCATGGTCTTGTAAACACCAGCGCCTAAGCTGAAACTGAGCCTGGAATAATCCTGACTGACGGTCAGGCCGGGGATGGCGATGATAGACGGATTCGCCTCATTAGAGATAGAGACCGACAGTTCAGGATCAAGCTCCAGGCTATCTGACAAGGCAAGCGACGCGACCCCACCAAGGCGCAAAGTCGTTACGCTCGCGTCGTCCACCTCGTTTGAATAGAAATTTGCGTCATACATGACCAGCGGGCCAATGGCCTGGAATCTCATGCCTTGGGCCGCGACGAGCCCGCCCATCGCGGCAAGCGCTACGAATGCCAGTACGAATTTCTTCATTGTTCTTCCTCCATTATAAAAAGAAATATGTTGCATGCAGAAGACGTTCGATCCATACCGAGCACAGTCTGGAACATATCGATTGACGCAGATTAGATTAGTTTTCCCATGCAGTCAAGGCAGATTTTTCGACATGCCTGCTCTGGTGCCCGCTACCGGGAGCTTGTCAGCCTCATATATGGCGGACCTCTTACCTATCCATTACCCCTATAATCATAGTATCTTCATACTTCGGCCTGTCCCGCCAGAGTGGGACCCGTTGTGACCGTTCCGACGCACCGTAGATGGACACCCAAGGCCGAGTGCCGACAATCTGAGAGGATTCATAGCATGTCATATACAACCGCCGAGCTGCTTGCCCCGGCGGGCAACCCGGAGGCCCTCGATGCCGCAATCGGCGAAGGCGCCGACGCGGTCTATCTGGGGCTCAAGACCTTCAACGCGCGCATGCGCACGAGCAACTTCGCCTACAGTCAATTCGAGGCCGCCGTGGAGTCGCTGCACAAGCTGGGCAAACGGCTCTATGTCACCGTAAACACGGTGTTCGAGCAGCGCGAAGCCGACCGGATGTACCAGCTCCTGCAGTACCTTGAACGCGTGGGGCCCGACGGCATAATTGTCCAGGACTTTGGCGTCGTCAAAATGGCCTACGATAATTTCCCTGGACTCAAGCTGCACGCGTCAACGCAGATGAACGTCGGTACAGCTGCCGGGGCCAATTTCCTGTCAAAGGCCGGTTTTAAACGAGTCGTGCTGTCACGCGAGCTGTCGCTCGACGAGATGAAGTCTGTCAGGGCCGAGACCAATGTCGAGCTCGAGACGTTTGTGCATGGCGCCCTGTGCGTCAGCGCGTCCGGCGTATGCCTGTTCTCCAGCTATCTCGGAGGACGCTCGGCCAATCGTGGCGCATGTACGCAGGCGTGCCGCCGGCTCTTTGCCGACGAGAGCCGGGATGGCTACTTCTTCAGCCCGGACGACCTGCAGTTGATCGAGAAGGTGCCGGAGCTGGTCGAGGCTGGACTGGATACCTTCAAGATAGAAGGCAGGATGAAGAGTTCCGAGTATGTCGGCACCGTCGTGGCGGCGTACCGGTACATGCTCGACAACTGGAGATTTGACCGCGAGCGCGCCGCTTCGAAGGCCGCCGCCATGCTCCAGGGCGACTTCGCGAGGCACAAGACGACCTTCTGGTTCGAGGGAACCGTAGACCACAACTTCATACGGCCTGACCAGGCTGGCGGCACCGGGCTTGCCCTTGGCAAGGTCAAGGTCGTCCGCGTGTTCGATGACAAGCGCTGGATGCTGGTGCGCAGCTTTGAAGGGGTCGCCGAGGGCGATTCAATACGCATACACAGCCATGGAGATACCGGCCGGACCACGGCGCGGGTCCATGGCGTGATGGAGAAGCCAGAGGGGCTGTTCCTGCAGATTGATGGAGAATACGGTCCGGAGGACGAGATATACCTGGTGCAGACCAAGTCCATGTCGCGCCGGTACAAGCCCGTGCTGCCGTCGGCCCTGGCCAAGTACCACAAGTTTCCCAGCTGGGATACGGCACCGCGTCCGGAATTTCCGGCTATAGCAAAGGATAGGCTTGCCGTCCTGCCTGATGGGCTTTATTCAATGGTCAGCCGCGTGCAGGATCTGCATACCATCCTGTCCGACCGGCCCGAGAAGGCCATCCTCAGGCTGTCAAGGAAGAATGCCGAGTTGCTCCGCCGTCACGAGAAGGAGACGCCGTTCAAGCGCGACAGCCTGATACTGTGGCTGGAACCGTTCTTCCCGCAGGGAGACGCGGCATGGCTCGCCGAAGAGCTCGACTACTGGACGAGCAAGGGGCAGCGGATCTTCATAGCCAACAATCTTGGGCATCTGGCCATCCTCAAGGGGCGCGACGTCTCCGTGATTGCCGGGCCGTGGCTCTATGCCTTCAACGCATGGGCTGCCGCGTTCCTGCTTGGCTCCGGAGCGGACTTCATAGTCCCGCCACTCGAAATTTCAAAGCAGGCGTTTGGCAAGCTGACAGAGACCGTTCCGGCCAAGAGCCTGTTCCCGACGGTGTTCGCGTATCCGCAGTTGTTCACGATACGCGCCGACATGGGTGAGCTCTTTGACCTTCGCTTCCTGCGTGACCGTGATGGAGACGAGTACGAGCTTGTCGCCTCGCCCGAGAGCTCAGTCGTCATCCCGATCAAGCCATTTTCGTTGGTCGACCGCATTCCATACCTGAAGAAGGATGGCGCGACCAAATTCATGCTCGATTTCAGCTTCATCGATCTCAAGAAGCAGGTGTACAAGCGCGTCATGTCGGCCGCGCGCGACGGTGTTGTGTTGCCCGAGTCGGGGCGCTTTAACTGGAAGGACGGCTTCTGGAACCCCGAGGAGGAACGGTCGCAGGCTCGGTCGGCAGACTCCGGCGAGCGGACGGCTCCGGCCCCGCGGGGGCCGACGACTGAAGGCAAAGGCGCGGCTCCGGGAACGGCGGCACGCGTTTCCGGCCGCACCGGCGGGACGGGCCGCCCTGATCGCCCGGGCCGCGGTGGTCATCCGTGGAAGGTAGCGCTGGCCCAGAGGCACGCATCCGGGGCAGACCGGGCTGCGGCTCCCGTCAGCGGGTCAAAGCCTGTCAGGGGAAAGGCTTCCAGCGGTCCAGGAAGGCAGTCTGACAAGACAAGCGCCAATGTTCCGGGCCGCAAGTCTGGCCCTTCCAGATCGCCGAAGAAGGGGCGGGACCGCTAGCCCGGATTCAGGTATGGTTCTGGCCTGATCTCTTTTCGAAGAAGTCGAGTATCCTGGACCAAACCCTGTCACGCTGGCTGTCGTACGCGAGCAGATTATGCTGCTTGTGCCTGAACTGATCCATATTGGCTGTGTACGCCTCTATGACGTTTGACCCCACTTGGCTCATCAGTATGCCCGCGTTGCGAAAATCGACCATGCGGTCGCCGCGAGCGTGGCATACCAGGATGGGGCAGGTGACCTGTGGCAGCCTTCGCTCCACGGCGCGCATGCCAACCTGCAACGTGTAGCTTTGCCTCGTGTATGTCCCGAGATAGCCCTTCCAGTCGCTGTCGCCATCCTCGCCAACTCTATCCGGATCGGGAAAGGCTGCCCCGATGGAGGGCATGATCCGCCCAAGGAAGCGCGCCGCATAGAGAAGCGGACTCTTCATTATGCCATGGCGTGTCCACGCGTTTAGAATGATCGGCGCCGCCACGGTGGACATGGCCAGAGGCGCTCGTGCCGGATCGGCGCATGTCGCTTCGGCAAGCGCCAGAACGAGCGCGCCACCCATCGAAATGCCTACAAGGCAAGCCTCGTCGTACTGTGGCCTCAGCCTGTTCCATGTATCGGTGACCGCCGCCAGATATTGGCTCCACTCGGTTGCCAGGATGTCCTTTGGCTCGGTGCCGCAGCCCGGCAGGAGGGGCGCCGCCACATCCCAGCCTCGGGCGTCGGAGACGGCCAGTATTTTCCTGAAGTCGGCTGGCGTCGATGGAAAGCCATGGACGCACAGTATCAGCCGCCGGTGTCGGCCGGCTGGTTCTATTGGCAGCGACTCAGGCCATCGAACCTTCTCTGGCGATGGCAACGTATATACCGGTCGAGCCTTGAAGAGAAATGGCGTTGTGTTCCAGAGTCCGAATGCCAGCGCAAGAATCACCAGCCCCATCGAAATCCACAATGCTTCGGTACCGAAGCTTGCCAGCGCCAGACCTATGGCAATGCCCACCAATGTCATCACGGCCGTACGCGCCAGACGCGCGCGTTTGGCGCGCGATATTCGTGTCTCGATCGTATCCATCGCGTCAGTATACCAGCGGGACGCGGCTCTGGTCAAAACCGCGCTTGCATGTATACTATAAGCATAGAATGTCCGTGATAGTCCGTGTATTGGAGCGATCATGATAGAAGACAAGGAAGCTGGCGGAGTGGTTCTGTTCGATGATGGAGACCATCGCTTCATTTGGCTTGGCGCAGATGCCCACAGCAAGAAGGGCGTCGTGCAGACGATGCAGTATCTGATCATCGACAAGGGAAGAGGCGTTCTGCTTGATCCGGGTGGAGTGCACCTGTTCCCCCGTGTCGTCGCCGCGGTGAGCCGTTACATATCGCTTGATCGCATCGACGGCATCTTCTTTTCGCATCAGGATCCCGACGTCTCCAGTGGCATTGCGCTGTGGCTCGGTGTTACTTCGGCCAAGATCTATATCGCCGAGCTGTGGATGCGATTCATACCGCATTTTGGCATTGTGGACCAGTCGCGCATCATCTCGGTGGAGAGCGCGGGCAAGTCGCTGCGGCTTGGCTCAGGCAGCGAGTTGATGTTCGTACCCACGCACTATATGCACTCACCCGCGGCTTTTTCGCTGTTTGACAAGCATGCGGGCATACTGTTTACCGGTGATGTCGGCGGCGCAGTATTCGCCGATGGAGAAGAAGTCCTGTATGCCGATGACTTCCAGCGCCACATCAAGAACATCGAGGGATTTCACAAGCGGCTGATGGTCTCCAACATCGTTACCAAGCGCTGGGTGGAAAACGTTCGCAGGCTGGCGCCGACGATCATCGCGCCACAGCATGGCGCCGTATATAGGGGCGCCTCGGTCGGTGCCTTCCTGGACTGGTTGTCGACACTGCGCTGCGGCATCGATGATCTTGATGCCCTGTACAGGATGTGAGCGCCATGGAAACACCCGCTACCGAGCCTGGTATCGATCATGCAACCTCCGATGCCTGTGACAGGCGCATAGCTGAACTGGAAGGCAACTTTGGCGAGGCCATAGACCGCTGCGTCGTCGGCTACAACAAGGGCGTTGTCCTTTCATCGGTGACGCGCCACTCGCTGGAAATTCTCGATGACTCGATGAGCCACATCGAATCGGGGCTTACAACCATCGTCGCGGCCTTCGAGGAGATACGCGCCACCAGCGGTTCAACCTCGTCCAATGCGGAACGCATCGAATCGATGATGGCCGAGGTGCTTGGCAGCAACGACGGGCTCAACGCCGGTATTGCGGAGCGCATGCAGGATGTCGAGCGAGGCGTCGCGATAGCCAGGGACCTTGGCGCCAAATTCACGGGGCTCAAGGAGAAGACCACCGGCGTGGCCAGCATCACCGGCTCAATTCAGGACGTATCGGACAGGACCAACATACTCGCCATCAACGCGTCGATAGAGGCCGCGCGGGCCGGTACGGTTGGCCGTGGTTTCAGGATCATAGCCAATGAGGTGCGGACGCTCGCGGGACAGACCAGCGACTTTGCCAAGCAGATCGAGTCAAGCATCGGAGAACTGTCAGGAGCGGTCGGCGCGATTGCCGGCAGGATGGACGAGTTCGTAGAGCTGTTCACGCGGTTTCGCGAATCATTCTCCGAGGTGCAGGCGACATCGGCGGAGAACGCGTCCAGCATGAAAAACGCTGGACAGTTCCTGGCGCAGATCGCCGGTGCGATCAAGGAAGAAACTCAGGCTCTTGGTGACGGCCTCCATTCGCTTGAGGCCATCTCCGCGAATGCCAAGGATACGCACGCGGTCTTTGGCGCGTTGCGCTCCAGCCATGATTTCCTGGACACGCTACTCGACAAGAAGTCCTGATGGCGGGTCCCGGGCGGTTGCGCGCCGTCATTACCGATGACCGCTTTGGTTCGGTCGATGAAGAGCGGGCAGTCCTTGAGCCTCTTGGCGTCGAGCTTGTCGTCGCAGCCTGTGTAACATCAAGTGATGTAGCACGCGCCTGCGCCGGTGCCGACGCGGTGCTCGCCAACCTGGCGCCCATAGACGCGAGCGCCGTGGTCTCAATGAAGCGGTGCCGCGTCGTGTCGCGGTATGGCGTGGGCCTGGACTCCGTTGATGTCGCCGCCTGTGCCGCCCGTGGCATAATCGTCGCCAACGTGCCTGGATATTGCGACGGAGAGGTCGCCGAGCACGCGCTTGGCCTCCTGTTGTCGCTGACACGCGGCATACCCGAACGTGACGGCGCCGTGCGCTCCGGTTCGTGGAACCTGGCTACTCCCCAGTATTCAATTCGTGGCTCGACGATAGGCATAGCCGGGTTTGGCGGCTCGGGAAAAGCCTTCGCCCGCGCGGTGCTTGGCCTCGGCCCCGCCCGCGTGCTGCTGTGGAGCCCCAACATCGACCAGGCGCGGATACACGAAGCCCTGGGGCCTGCCGCCGAGAGTCTTGGCGTGCCTGCTATAGCGGTACCCTTCGACGAGCTGTTGGCGGAATCCGATGCCATATCGCTGCACCTGCGACTGGCGCCAACATCTGCCGGTATTTTTGGATCACAGGCCTTTGCGGCGATGAAGCGTGGGGCGTTCTTCGTCAACACGGCCCGCGGAGGGCTGGTCGATACGGTCGCGCTCGCGGCGGCGCTCCGATCGGGGCACCTGTCCGGGGCTGGCCTCGATGTGCTTGATACAGAACCACCTCCGCCCGATCATCCGCTCCTGGCCGCGCCCAATGTCATCCTGACCGATCATTGCGCGTACCGATCGACCCGCTCGGTGACCGAGCTCAAGCGCCGCTGTGCCGAGAATGCCGCTCGTGCTCTCGGGTTGCTGCCATCTGTCGCATCGCTTGTACTGCCTCGCGCGCCCTGATATTCTAGAGCGGTGAAGAATACCCAACGCCGAGAGCTCGCCGTGTGCGGGCTGGAAACCGTTCGCGCTCTCGTTGCCGTCCGGCCCGATGCCGTGCGGCGTTTCTTTTATACCGAGGATCGCGCGCGCGAGTTCGGCTCGCTCTGTTCGAGGCTGGCAGCGCTCAAGCGCCCATACCGCCTGGTTGCCCCGGCGGAACTGGAACGGCTCTCGGGCACCGCTCACCACCAGGGCCTGGTCGCGATGATGGACGACGCGCCGCCTCCGCAGGTGACAGACGCGTTGGTCGATCAGTGGGTGGCGGTCAAGGCCCGCGTCGTCGTCCTTGACCGCGTAGGAGATGACCACAACCTTGGCTCCATAGCGCGGTCGGCGGCTTTCTTCGGGTGGCAAGCCCTGGTCATCGGGCGCGATGATGGCGGCGCCAGACTCACGACAAGCGCATATCGCGTGGCCCGTGGGGCTCTGGAACGCATTCCCGTGTACACTGATGAATCGGCCGCGCGTTTTGTAAGCAGATGCGGCCGTCGCATCATGACGATAGGAGCGGACCACCGGGCTTCGCGCTCCATCAGGAAGAGCGCGGTGCCGGATGGCGCGGTGGCCTTGGTGCTGGGCAACGAGGAGACGGGATTATCCTCCGATGTCCGCGCGTCCTGCGCCGAGCTTGTCAGGATCGACGGCGCGGGTACGGTCGAGAGCATGAATGTCTCACAGGCAGCCGCCGTGTTCCTGTACGAGCTGGCGCCGATAGGACGATGAACGGCTCCAGTCGATCCACGCGATCTTCGCGATCTTCGCGATCTTCGCGATCCCGCGTCCGCGTGACCAGGCTGATGCTTGATACCAATATTTTCGACGCCCTTGCCGCTGACCCTGAAGCCGTGGCAGAGCTCGAGAACCGACGGGATCTGCGGCTCGTCGTTTCGGAGGTACAACTCAGGCAACTGGCGGCTATCCCCGATGTGGAGCGGAGCTCGCTATACCTGGAACTGGCGAAGCGGTTGTGCGGTACCGTTTCGGCGTTTCTGGCAAGAAAGCCGGATATACCCAGCGTCGCCGATACTGCCGACCATGATCGCCATGAACCTGACCGCATGATAGCCGCGGCCGCTCGGTCGCGTTGCGATATGCTGATAACAAATGACCGGGGCTTGCTCGAATACGCCAGGCAGGCTTCTATCGTGGCCATGGACTGGAAGACGTTCCTGCGGTGTATCCTCTTCCATACCGGTTGATCAGTGTTGACAAGAGTATCTGAACAGGAGCATCTACCAGCATGCGTTTGACGACCAGACTGCTCATTCTGATGTTTCTAAGCGTCCTTGTGCCCTTGGTCGGGCTGTCATGGTTCCTCAAGCAAGAGATTACCGAGAATATCCTCAAGGAGAAACGTGACAAGCTGTTTGGCCTGGCCAGGCAGCTTGACGGCGCCCTTGAAGGGACCTTTGACGATATACTTCTCAAGGAACACGCCAGCGCGTCTGATCGTGACACAAAGATAGCAATCCTGAATTCAAAGCTGCGTGGCATAACCGACTTTGTCGCTTCGGGCAATGATGGCGTCGGAGTTGGCTACTACAGCAAGGATCTGGACGCGGTGCTGACCTATGGCCCAAGCGACCAATTCCAGTACATGGTTGGCCGTTCGATATTCGTGGGGCACAAGGGTTACGAGGTGATGGCGACGGGCAAGCCCATGGTGCAGACCGGCTCGCTTGTCCGCGGCGACATCCTCAATTGCATGTGGCCAATCAATCGCGACGGCCAGACGATAGGCTATATTTGGTCGAACGAGACGCTCGATATGATTGGCCAGCAGCTGGAGCCGATCATCCGTCGTGTCTTCGTAATACTGGCCATCATCTTCTTCCTGATATACCTCAGCCTGACTGTCACGATGAAGGGACTGCTCGATACGGTAACATCGATCAGGAAGGGCATCGAGGTGCTGTTCCACACGCCGACATACCATATTCCCCAGGTTCCGGGTGAGCTTTCCGCCATTGTCACCACGATCAACGATCTGGTCGATACGACCAACTTGATGAAGTGCTACAACAAGAACATCCTGGAAAGCGTCACGAACGGAGTGTTGGCCATATCGTCACCGGGCATCATCACCAGGGCCAACAAGGCATTCTTCGAGATGTTCCCCGGATTCACCGAGTCGTCAATCGACCAGCCCTACCGCGATGTGCTTGAACCGGAGGTCGCGGCCCTGGTCAGCGCGGGCCTCGATGGAGATGGGCAGGCGGGGGGAGAGCTATCGTTCCGCGGTTCCACACTCGAGGTTCACGGCAGCGCCATGTACGACGAGGCCGGGGCCAGGCTGGGCGCGGTCTTCGTGTTCAGGGACATAACGGTGATGCGGCGCTACGAGCGCGAGATCCAGGAGAAGGAACGCGCGGCGATGCTGGGCGAAATGGCGCTGGCAGTGGTCCACGAGGTCAAGAACCCGATGACATCGGTGAAGGGCTTTACGCAGCTCCTGGGTCGGCCGGATGTCGACGAGTTGAAGCGAGCAAAGTATCTCCATCTGATCGATGATGAGCTTAACCGGGTCAACCGGCTGCTCAACGAGATGCTCGTGTACGGTGGCAGGAGCCGGCTTGATCCGCGGCGCTGCGATATAGCGGCCCTGGTGCGCGAGGCAGTGGAACGCAACGACTGGACACAGGGAGGCGCGCTCGAGGAATGCCGTCCGCTTGTTCGCGCCATTCCGGATGGCGACTATGCCGCGGAGGTTGACGCATTCAAGCTGGGGCAGGTGCTGGACAATCTGTTGAAGAACGCCTGTGATGCCGTCGCGGCCAAGGGGCGGGGTCGCATAGTCGTGCTGATCCAGGACCTTGGCCAGGCGGTTGCCGTGCGCATAGTCGACTCCGGCATCGGCATAGAGCCAGAGGTGCTGCCCAGAATTGGCAACCCGCTTTTTTCCACAAAAAAGACAGGCAATGGCTTTGGCATTGCCATATCCAGGAAAATAGTCGAGGCGCACGGTGGTAGTCTGTTCATAGACTCGGTGGCCGGCGTCTACACCAAGCTGAGCATCTTCTTGCCCAGGGGACAGAAACAGAAGAGGGAGGAAGCATGATAAAAAAAATACTGATATGCGATGACGAGGCGAACGTCCGGGTCTTCCTCAAGGATCTGCTGGTGCTTGAGGGCTTTTCCGTTGTGGAGGCCGAAAGCGGTGCGACCGCCCTCGATTCAGTTGCCAGGGACAAACCTGATCTATGCATCCTCGATCTGATGCTGCCCGATTGCAACGGCGTTGAGCTGCTTCCCAGGCTCAAGGCAGCCAGCCCGTCGCTGGCGGTCATCGTTATCACAGCGCTCGGAACCATAGACAACGCGGTGCTCTCGATGAAAGCCGGAGCCTACGACTTCATAACCAAGCCGTTCGATGTCGATACCATCCTGATGTCCGTGAAGCGGGCTTTGGACTTCATCGTGGTCAGCCGTGAAAACACGGTGCTATGGAATCTGCACAAGAATCGCATCTACTTTGAGGACTTCATAGGCGACTGCCAGCAGATCCAGGCGATCCGGAGCCTTATACCCAAGCTGGCCTATGCCGACGTACCAATATTGATTACCGGCGAGACAGGCACCGGCAAGAATGTTCTGGCCAAGCAGATTCACTTCACGCTGTCCGCCGCGGAGGCGCCACTGATCTATGTCAATTGTTCAAGCATTCCGGCCACGTTGTTCGAGTCGGAGCTCTTTGGCCACGAGAAGGGCAGTTTTACCGGAGCCGCCAGCCAGAAGAAGGGGCGCGTCGAACTTGCCCACGGCGGGACTCTGCTTCTGGACGAGATAACCGAGATACCGTTTGAAATTCAGGCCAAGCTTCTGGACTTTCTACAGGAGCGCACGTTCTATCGTGTCGGCGGCGTCACCCCCGTAACCGTTGACATCCGCATCATAGCCCTGACCAACAAGAACCTGCAGGAAGAGATTAAATCAGGCAAATTCCGCAAGGATCTGTACTACAGGCTCAATGTGATCCACTTCAACATTCCTCCGCTACGCGAGCGCGGTGCCGACGTCATCCTGATATCCGAGTACCTGCTGTCGCTGTTGCGGCGCAAGTACAACAGCTCGACGATACGCATCAGCGAGCAAGCCATCGGCCTCATTCGGGCCTACGCCTGGCCAGGCAACGTACGTGAGCTCAAGAACGCCCTGGAACGGGCCTTCATCTGCGCCGATGGCGATGTGATAGAGGCCAACGCCCTGAATCTGGAGGAGCAGGAACACGGTGTGGTCAAGCGCAGGATAAAGGACATGATAGACGAATTCGAGCGCGACGTGATACTCAGGCGCCTGTCATTCTTCAAGGGTAGCCGCACCCAGACCGCCCAGGACCTCGGCATATCGATTCGGAACCTGCAATACAAGCTGGAGAAGTACGATATCCGGTAATGGCCGCGCGCTTGGCGGTACGCAACAAATTGCATACGACATGCTGGAATTTGCACCATGCAGAGCGGAATCTTGCGCGGAATTCTCATGAAAGCGGGTCCAAGCGGCCCCTGAGGCAGATCCGGGCTTGGCACGCTTCCTGCTTTAATGTTGTCACTATCGCAACAGGAGGCATGTATGATTAGAGCCCTGGGAAATTTCTTTACAAAGATTGCCAAACGATGGCTGGCTGACGCGTTCGTCTTTGCCATCGTATTGACCATCATCGTCTACGCGCTGGGTATGATTATCCAGAAGACATCGTTCCTTGATATGGCCACGTACTGGGGCGGCGGCATGTGGAGCCTCCTCGGCTTCTCCATGCAGATGGTGCTGGTCCTGGTCACCGGTAGCGCCCTGGCCATTTCAAAGCCCGTGCACCGCGTTCTCGTTTCCATCGCCAAGGCAGCCTACACTCCGGCCAGGGCGATCATCATCGTGACCGTGGTCGCGTTGCTGGGCAACTGGCTGAACTGGGGCTTTGGCCTTATTGTCAGCGCCATACTTGCCAAGGAAATAGCCAAGGCCAACAAGGGCATCCACTACCCATTGCTGGTCGCCAGCGCCTATTCTGGCTTCATCATCTGGCATTCTGGTCTATCCGGCTCGATTCCGCTGTCCATAGCCGCCAAGACGCCGGTAATGGAGAAGTTCGCCCACGGCGCCATCGTGCCGACAGGCGAGACCATCTTTTCCGTGCAGACACTGGCCATCGTCGTGGTCCTCGTCATCAGCATCCCGATCATCAACATGCTGATGCACCCCAAGAAGCAGGAAGAGATAGTGGAGGTCAACCCGCTGGCCTTTGCTGATGATGACAAGGATGATGTGCCGGTCAAGGCGCGCAAGGACATGACCCCTGCCGAGAGGCAGGAGAATTCGATGGTCCTTGCTCTGATCATCGTGGTTGTCGGCCTGGTGTATACGGTTCGCTTCTTCGTCAAGGGTGGGTCGCTGAGTCTGGACGTAGTCAACTTCATCTTCCTGATACTCGGGCTTCTCTTCCATAGGACTCCGATAGCGTATGTCAAGGCGGTGGACAAGTCGGTACGGACCTGCGGCGGCATTGTGCTGCAGTTCCCGTTCTACGCCGGCATCATGGGCATGATGGTTAGCTCGGGGCTTGCCGCGACATTGTCAAACTGGTTTGTCAGCATCTCCACGCCCAAGACATTCCAGCTGTTCACGTATTACGCGGCCGGTATCGTCAACATGTTCGTGCCATCCGGTGGCGGCCAGTGGGCGGTCCAGGGCCCGATCATGATGCCGGCAGCGGAAGCGCTCGGCGTTTCCTACGGCCGTGCCGCGATGGGCATAGCATGGGGCGACGCGTGGACCAACATGATCCAGCCGTTCTGGGCCCTGCCGCTCCTGGCCGTGGCCAAACTGAACATCAAGGACATCATGGGATACACCACGGTCATCCTGCTGTGGGCGGGCATCATCACGTCACTTGGCTTGCTGTTCCTCTGATAGGCTAGACTGGCGGGCCCGCGATCCGGCTTAGGCCGGATCGCGGGCTTTTTTCATAGAGCGGACTGTATGGCCGAGAAGACCGTGCCGGCAAGCTGTTTCCTGCCTTCGGCGTCAAGCGTGTCGGTGCGCACAGGCGGATGAACGGTAATGCGTATTTCCGCGGGCTCGATGCGGTTATGCGCCTCCCAGACCTTGTATGAGCCGTCTATCGTAACCGGTACTATGGTCGCGTTCGAGCGGGTGGCCAGCTTGAAACTGCCCTTGTGAAATGGCAGCATCGCGGGCCCGCGACTCCGGGTACCTTCCGGATAGATTACTATGGCATTGCCGCGCTCGATGCTCCTGACTCCACGGTCAATCGCGCGCATGCCGCGCCTGGGATTGCCCCGGTGGATGAAGGCGGAGCCTAGCGCGGCTATCCAGACATTGATGAACGGGAACCACATTGCCTCGCTCTTGGCTATGAACCCGACAGGACGTGGCAGATAAGCCAGCATCAGCACGATATCGAGGTCTCCCTGATGGTTGGCCACGAAACACACTCGTTCTTCCGCGGGCACGTGCTCCAAGCCGGTAATCGTCGCGCTGGCACCGATTCCCCAGAGTACCACTCTTCCCCAGGCTCTGGTAAAGTATCCCAGCGCCTGGCGCGTCTTGCGGCCCAAGCCGAGCGTATCGGTCAGCATATAGAGGAGTGCCAGTGGCGTAGACAGAGCCGCGCTGATCCATACTCCTGATAGTACCAGTATCGTTCTGAGCATCGGAAAATCCTCCAACTCGCCGCGCCGAAGTAGCACGCGCATTCTCCCGAATTCAAGCGCGCATGCCAAGTCCTCTATGCAGTGGTCGCGACGATATATTGGACTTGCGGGCTCGTTTGACTATACTAGAGTCATGATTAAAGTTACCGTTGCCAATGCAAGAATGGGGTTGCCATGATCGACTATTTTGCCCCATTCCGCGAACGTCATCCGGAGTCGTTCGCGCAGTACGATAGTCCGGAACGCCAGGGCGCGCCTGCCGTGCTTCGAATATCGGGTGGCATCGATACCGAATCCGCCCGTGACTTTCTCGATTGCACGCTGGCGGCGCTCGCCGATCTCACCACGGGCACCGAACTGGTCATCCGGCTCGATGGCGTCCAGTACATATCCTCTGCGGGCGTCGGAGCCTTGGCCCGAATACTCGCAGAAGCGGAGACCCGAAAGATCAGCATGTGCTTCAAGGGCATTTCTGCATCCTGCCGCGATGTATTCTCCGTGCTCGGACTCCTGCGCTACTTCAATGTCCAGGAATCCGAGACGGTCTAGCAATCAGAAGCCAGGCAGAAGTCCTAATCAGCGCCTCCAGGCAGCAATCTGACGCGGTCCTCGTTGAATGATACCGAAACGCGTTCGCCCTCTGCGGCGACACGCTTGCCAGCTGGGTCATCAATCTGCACAAGCAGCTCTCCGTATTCGGTGGTGACGAACGACTCGACGCTCGAACCCAGGTACACATTCTGACGTACGGTGCCGTCGACCACGCCTGAATCCGGGGCGCCAAGCCTGAGCGATTCCGGTCTGGCCATCAGCATCGCCGGCTTGCCTGCCTCGAGGCCCGCGACACCCGAGCCTGCACGCACCTGTTTGCCATGAATTGCGCAGACATATCTGCCATCCTCGGTGCCCTTGAACTCCGCCGGAAAGAACGCCACCTTGCCGACAAAGCCCGCCACGAACATGGAATCGGGCTTCTCGTATATTGTGTTTGGCGATCCTATCTGCCTGATCCGGCCGTCCTTCATCACGATGACGCGATCCGACAGGCTCATTGCCTCGACCCGGTCGTGGGTTACGTAGACAGCCGTGATGCCCAGCGATTTCTGTATGCGGCGAATTTCCACGCGCATCTGCTCGCGCAGCAGCGCGTCAAGATTTGACAGCGGTTCGTCGAGCAACAACACGCCCGGCTCTACAACGAGGCTGCGTGAAAGGGCGACACGCTGCTGCTGGCCGCCTGATAGCCTTCCCGGAGACCGATCGGCATAGTCGGCCAGGCCCGTCAGAGCCAGAGCCTCTTGAACCCGCTCATCGATCTCTGATTTTGGCAGCCTGCGTATGCGCAGCCCATAGGCCACGTTTTCTGCCACGTTCATGTGCGGAAACAGGCCATAGCTCTGGAACACGGTTGCCGTATCGCGCTTGTTGGGCGGCAGCGCGCTGACGTCCTCTCCGCCTATCCGTATGGCGCCCTTGGTGGGCAGATCGAAGCCCGCTATCATTCTGAGCGTCGTCGTCTTGCCGCATCCCGACGGGCCGAGCAGGGTGACAAGCTCGCCGGGGTTGACGACGAAGCTCGCGTCGTCGACGGCAACGACGTCCGCTCGTCCCTTGATGTTCCTGTATATCCTGGTGACGTGGTCAATCGTTACCGCTACCGGTTCTTTAGCCATGGTACGCTCCGCCTATCGAGTCATCGATTTGTCAAACGCTCCCGTGTCGCGCACGAGGAGCCTCATGATGCCAAAGGCACTCATGACTATGATGATCAGCGTGGTCGCGAGTACGCTCGCGAGGCCGAATCGCAGGTTTTCCGAGAAGTTGTAAATCAGTACGGTCATGTGGTACCAGCGCGCCGATATCAGGAATATGACGGCGCTGACCGCCGTCATCGACCGCACAAAGGTATAGGACATGCTCGATATGAAGGCGGGCCTGATCAGCGGCAGCACGATGCTCCTGAACACCATGCCTTCGTCGGCGCCAAGGTCGCGCGCGGCTTCTTCTATCGATGGATCGATCTGCCGCAGCGAGGCGACCCCCGACTCGATGCCGACTGGCAGTTCTCTGATTACGTAATTGATCACGATGATGGCGCCGGTGCCGACCAAGAGGATCGGTGCCTTGTTGAAGGCCAGGATATAGGCGATGCCCAAGAGTGTTCCTGGCACGGCGAACGGTGTCATCATGATTGCCTCGAGTACGCGTCTGCCCGCGAAGCTCTTGCGTACGAATATCACCGCCGATGCCATGGCCAGGAGGCCCGCCACCGGCGTCGCAAGCACGGCCAGCGTAAATGTCGATCGAATGGCGTCCTTGCCGCGCGACAGCGCCTCTCCGATGTTGGCCAGCGTAAAGCTGTAGTCGATACCCCAGTTCTTTACGAAGCATCCCGCGACAATGGTGCCGTAGAGGGACAGCACGAACGCGACTATCAGCCATACACCAACGGTCAGCGCGGCCTTGACCGGAGGAGAGGCGATCTCGACAAGCTTGAGGTTTGGCTTGCCGGTAACGGTTATGAACGATCGCTTGGATACCCAGTTGCGCTGGATGAAGAACGCTGTCAGGGTCGGCAACAGCAGCAGCAGTGACAGTGCGGCGCCGCCTCCCAGGTCGTTGCGTCCGGTTACCTGGATGTACGCCTCTACCGAGAGCACCCGGTAGTTGCCGGCCAGAAGCAGCGGGTTGGCAAAGTCCGCCAGCGAATTGGTAAACACGAGCAGCCACGCGGACAGGATGCCAGGAATCGCGAGCGGCAGCGTTACGGTGCGGAACACCTCACCGCGGCTGGCGTTCAGGTCAAGCGCGGCTTCTTCGAGCGTCGCGTCGAGCCCCTGCAGTACACCGGCCAGCGTAAGGTACGCTATCGGGAACATGCCGATGGTCTGCACCAGCACGAGGCCGCCCAGGCCATATATGGAAAAATTCTGCAAGCCGAACAATTGCTTGGTAATGAGTCCATTGTTGCCGGCCAGCAATATTATTGACAGCGTAAGCGAGAATGGCGGTGATATAACGGGAAGCTGGGCTATCGCCGACAGGAATTTTTTACCGCCGGCACTGGTCCTGTGAATCACGAAGGCGAACAGGAATCCCACCAGCGTCGATGTCGTTGCCGTCCATATCCCCAGCCTGACGGATCCCCAGAGCGCCTGCAGATGGGCGCCGGACAGGGCATCGGCCCAGAGCGCCAGAGAGAACTTGTCTTCGTACAGGAATGACAGCCTGAAGGCTTCGGCAAGAGGATACACGATGAATATCAAGGAAATCGCCGCGAGTATGACCACCGCGTAGCCCACGGTCGTATCGCGCGTGAAGCGCGCTATGCCCGAGAGGGCGGCGAATAGCACAAATGCGCCAATCGCGAATGTGAGCAGCAGGCGCTCGATTCCGGAATCGGCAGTCTCCGGTACCATGAACACGGCGATGGCAAGCAACTCGCTCTTGGCGTCGTCGGTAATCGGCGCATAGAACAACCGTATAGGCGTCTCGCCGAGCCGTGCCCTTGCCGGTGAGGCATAGTTTTCAAAATAGTACGCCGATTCAAGCCCCTTCTTCGCGTCGGGCGTGGATCCCAGCGTATCCCAGAGCGACAAGGCGCCTTCATCTATGGCGTGCGCCTCGTACACATCGGGATCCGCCTCCGAAGGAACAAGGTATACCGCCGAGCCGCCTGGCAGGGATTCGTCGACAGCCTTGAGCCACTCATCGGTCAGTTCCGGGTCAGCTGGCGCACTCCCGGCTAGCAGATCAAGCGCATGGGTGCGGGTTGTCGCCGCACTGGCGCGTACCGATGAGCGCAACGTCGTGAATATCCACAGATCCGCGGCCGCGAAGACCGTCAAAACCATGAGAAATTTAAGAACCTTATCCTTGGTAAACACGGCGGACTCCGGGATTGGAACGGTTGATGTCGAGGATGGTCTGGTTCCGGCACAAACCGGCCGCGATGCGCGGCCGGCTCATGTCCCTTGCAATTATCGCTTGTTGCCTATCTCGGTGTCCCAGCGCTTCAGGAGCCGCGCCTTGTTTTCCGGCGCGCCATCCCAGGCAAAGTCCTGCTTCACCGTCTTGATGTCCTTGATGGACAGCGCGAACTCATGCTTGACCGCACCGGCCGCGACGAGCACGACATAGTAGTTCACAAATTCCTTCTGGGCGGTCGGGCTCGACAGAATCCAGTCATAGAGCTTCTTGGCGTTGACAGAATCCTTGCCACCGGCGACCAGCGACATCGACGCCAGCTCGTACCCGGTGCCTTCACTCGGGGCATAGAACACCACAGGGGCGCCTTCAACCTTGAGCTTGACCTGGTCATGCGCGTAGCCGATAGCTACTGGAATCTCACCGATCGCGACGCTCTTGCCTGGCGCCGATCCCGACTTGGTGTACTGGTCGATATTGGCGTCGAGCTTTTTCAGATAGTCGAAGACCTTGTCCTCGTTACCCTTGTAGATATAGCGCAACGTGGTGATCACATTGTAGGCGGTGCCCGACGTGTTCGGGTTGGCCATGCGAATCATGCCCTTGTATTCCGGCTTGATAAGGTCGGCCCAGCTGGTCGGCGGCTTGATGCCAAGCTCGGCGGCGCGCTTGGTGTTGGTTACGAAGGTCAGCGGACCAACATACAATCCTACCCAGTAGCCGTCCTTGTCCTTGAACTCGGCGGCCGTCTTGCTGGCGGCGCGTGACTTGTACGGCGTGGTCAGGCCCATGCCCTTGGCGGTGATATGATCGAGGCCGACGCCACCGACCCATATCGAGGCCTGCGGATTGGCCTTTTCGGCTTGAAGCCGGGCCACAACCTCGCCGCCGGACAGCCGCACGAAGCTGACCTTGATGCCGGTTTCCGCTTCGAACTTCTCGAAGAGCGCCTTCGCGAGCGGCTCCTCGAGCGTGGTGTACGCGCTGACCGTCTGCTGCTGCGCCATCGCGAATGACGCGGCGAATGCGACGAGCGCTAGAACCAATACTGAACGCTTCATAATTCCTCCGTACGCGGGTACGGTATGCCCGCATGTTTTTAATATTCTAGGCCCGCTGCATCGAATGCGCAAATCAATAAAGGTTTGAAAACGCGATCTAGCGTTTGAAATTCCGGTAGCCTCGCCGGCCTTCTGTACAGCCTGGCGCGCGCTGGCATATTCTTTATGGAGCGGATCAAGGCAAGAGGAGCAGGATGAAGGACGACGACAGGAATATCATGATTGTGGTCGCGTATGACGGCACCGAATTTCAGGGCTGGCAGCGGCTCGGGGGCGGCGCGCGTACCGTCCAGAAGACGCTGGAGGATGCGCTGTCACGCGCGCTTGCCGGCAGCATAAACGTGGTGGGCTCCGGTCGAACAGACGCCGGCGTGCATGCCGACGGACAGGCCGCCAATTTCTGGACAACGTCGAGCATGCCGCTCGACACCATGGTGAGCCGGCTCAACGATGTACTGCCACGGGATCTTGTCTGTGTCTCTGCCCATGCGATGGTGCCGTCGTTCCACGCCCGCTACCGCGCCGTGTCCAAGATCTATGCCTACCGCTTTCATGACGGCCTCGTCCGTGATCCATTCCTGGTTCGCTGGACGCTTCACGCGCCCGCGCACCTGGACGACCAAGCGATGCGTGCGGCCTGTGCCGCGCTGACCGGCCAGCGCGACTTCTCTGCGCTCTGCAATGCCAAGGAAGACGCGCGCGGCTTCGTCCGGAACCTGGTCTCCGCCACCGTTGAGCGGCGCGGCGACCTCGTCGAGGTGGCCTTCATCGCCGATGGCTTCCTGTACAACCAGGCCCGCGTGATGGCCGCCTGCCTCTATGAGGCAGGATTGAGGCGGATGACTCCTGCCCGCCTCGCGTCGCTGGTCGAATCGCGCGACAGGAGCGCCGCACCCGGGGCGCTTGGCGCCTACGGACTCAGGCTGGTGAAGGTGGAATACAGGGAAGAGGACTTCATACGCTGATCCAGCCAGGCTCCAATTGCCTTGATAAAGGACACTAGTTCCTCGAAGCTTGTTGCTGGTACCAGTAACCACAATAAATGGTATGGTCCGATAGTCGAAGAGTACCTCGGGTAGTATCTTCCTTGGGTAAAGCACAAGCTTCGATGAACTAGTCATGGATACGGAATCAGCTCACTCCGCCCACGGAGCCGGACATCTGCATATGATAAATCCATGCCTGGCCTTGGCGGCTCTTTCTGGACCCGCGTTCGCCCGCGCCCACCTCGTCGGGCGTCTTCATCACCTCACTTACGGCATCATTCGAAAGCCTGTCATGATAGTAGCCGCAATTTGCACATCCCCTCCTGATCACGAAGGGGGGGCAATTCCCAGTGTCGCCAGGGGGCAGTCTCTCGTGTCGCCTGACGTTCTCATACAAAAGACCATCAGTCCCCCAGAATGACATCTCGTAGCATCCTATCTGCATAATCGCTATTGACCCGCACGCTACTACGTGATACATTATAGCTGTAGTAAGTAGTACAGCATACAAGTTATACAGAATAGCAGGAGATGATCATGCAGGAAAACCTGACAGAAATGCTCAAAGGCGTACTTGAGGGCTGTGTACTCGAAATAATTAGTCGGAAAGAAACCTACGGCTACGAAATCACGCGGCGGCTGAACGCCCTCGGCTTCTCCGATGTTGTTGATGGAACGGTGTACACCATCCTGATCCGGCTCGAAAGGAACAAGCTGGTAGAGGCCACGAAAAAGCTATCCGACATAGGACCGCCGCGCAAGTTTTTCGCGCTCAATGACGCGGGCCGTAAGGAGCTCGATAAGTTCTGGGGGAAATGGGATTTTGTTTCGTCACGAATCAAAGAGTTGAGGGAGGAGAGAGAATGAACTTCTGGGAAAAGATCACAGGGAGCGACATGAAAAGGGAATTGAAATCTCTTGAGTTGCGAGCCCGGAAGCTGCCGGTTGATTATCAGGCGGCATGGGGAAAAATCGAAGGCAATCTTTGGCCGCATTCGGATCTTAGCGGTCGCAATCTCATGCCAATTCTTGACGGTGTGATTGGACTGCTCGAAGAAGCGGCCGGGGATGGTCAGAGTATCCGGGAAGTCCTGGGCGACGATATCAAGGGATTTTGTTCAGCATTAATCGGCGAAGAAGGTGCGATGTCTTTTCGCGACAAGTGGCGCAACCAGCTGAACAACAACATTGCCAAGAAGCTAGATATCTAGGAGGATGCAATGAGAATACGAGATATCATCGAAGGAAAAAGAGAGTGGCGAGCGCATATGGCGCGTGTCAAAGCACTCCCGCACGATTATCTGATTGTTTATAAGGAGATTCAACAATATCTCTTTAAGGTCGGCCCTGTAGAGCTAACCGAGGGGATTGGCTTGCTCTCGGGGGTTGTCGATCTTCTTGAACAAGGCGTAGCTTCGGAGAAAGATGTGCTCGAAGTGACGGGCCGTGATGTAGCGGGCTTCTGCGACGATCTGATCAAAGATTCGAAAACTTACGCTGACATCTATCAAGAGTCTGTTGATCAAGAGACCAACAAGGCTGTGAAAAAGGTTGCGGACAGAATAAAGTAAAAGCGGATATTGGGATGGATAAGGACTCCAAGTGAAACGGCTTCAAGAGTCCTACAAGATGCTTCATGGTCTGAATGGTGTCCACGGTCATGGTGGGGATGGGATGCCGAGGCTAGACCCGCCGGTTCGGACGGAGCCTACGGTTTGCGCTTGGTCCGCGTAGAATACCCTGCCGAAGATTTTTTCGACCCGCCTGCCGGTTTCTTGCCCCGGGCCGTTGGACCGCCTCCTGGCCAGGCGCGCGAGGCGTGCTTTGGCGCGGACTCGGGCGCAGGCCGCCCGGAAGGTGCGCGGGTACCGCGTGTGCCGCTGGATCCACGGGGACCACGTGAGTCGCGCGGCGCGCCGCCGGCCCGTGGGCTGCGACCCCGGTCCTGATCGGCGGAGCCTTTGAGCGCGGCCCTGAACATGGCAGGCGGCGGGCACTCAAGGCGTAGCGGCTCGCTGCTCGATGGCCGCTTCAGCGATATGACAGCGGCGTGCAGCCCCAGGCGGCCGATCGGGTCTCGCCTGGCGCCGTAGCGTTCATCACCGGCCACAGGGCAGCCGGCACCAGCCAACTGGGCGCGTATCTGGTGCCGTCGGCCTGTCTCCAGTGTCAGCTCGACCAGTGACAGGCCGTCGCCCTCGGCTACCACGCGGTAGCGCGTTATGGCTCGCAACGAGCCCTTGGTCCCGGCGGGCACCTCCCGTACCAGGAACGGGTCAGTCTCTGACAGCCAGGTGTCCAGTATGCCTTCCGCCGATGGCAGTCTGCCTTCAACAAGGGCGATGTATAGGCGCTCGTCCACTGATTCATTCCATGTGGACATCAGAGCCGTTTTAGCCGCGGCATTCTTGGCAAAGACGATGACGCCCGAGGTATCACGGTCCAGGCGGTGGACGACGGCGGCGCGGCCCTTGGGGTTGTGCCTGCGTATGTGGTCGGTAATCACGTCGTACAGGCTGCGTGTCCTGGAGCCTTCAGGCGCTATTGTCGGCATGCCGCATGGCTTGTCCACGGCTATGATGTCGTCATCCTCGTAGAGGAAGGTGATGATGAACTTGCCGGAACGCACCGTCGACGGGGATCTGCCACGGGGGCCGCTCACAGGACGGCTTTGACGCCGGGCAGCTGCCCTATGGCCTGGTATGTCGCGTACAGGCTCTCTTTGTCCTGAAATACGACCTTGCAGGCCAGCCTGCCATACTTCTCGCCGGTGGCTGGAAGTGATCTGACTGACTCCAGCGCCACGCCGCGCTCCGTCAACAGGGCGTCCAGATCGACCTGCAGGGTCGCTCCGGCGTCGCGCGCATAGATGACGCGCAGTTCGAACTCCACCGGGTATTCTATGCCTTCGACACCGGAAGGTTCTATGGAAACGGTCTCATCAGCCATTGTTGCCTCGCTCCGTCCGCTGCCGGGATTGCTGTCGATCGCGCAGCGGCGAACGCCTGGAAGCGGTTTCTTGATATGAAAGGATGTCCTGCTCCACAGAGCTTCTATACGACAGCAGCTCGAGCAGGATGGGTTTGTCTTCGGCCGCGGTGTCCAGGTTTGACAGCAACGATTCGACTGTCTTGGAGAAACCGGCTAGATCGGTGGCGCCTTCTATACGCGGACACAAGAGACGGCTGGCGCAGAACGATCGCCAGCGGGCCAGTTCCGGCGCGGACAGGGTCTGCGGCCAGTTTCTGGCAAAGAGCCGCCTCACGAGCTGGGGCAGTCGCTCGTCCAGGAACGGCATGGCATAGGCGTGGGGTCGCGCCTCCGCCGGGCCCAGTGTCGCTATCGATTCATGGACTGCCGCCATCGCGTCCTTGTCCTCGTCGCGGAAAAACCCGCCGGAGTATATCCGATATTCGGGGTCGGGCTCCACCGCGTCCGGCGGAGGCGGAGCAAAGACCGCCTGCAGTTTCTGTATCAGCTCGGGTTCGCGTTCCAGGCTCCGCGCCCGCTGCGTGGCAAGTTCCGGATCGAGGCCGAGCCTGTCGGCGGCCTTGGCGTCCATGGTCGAAAGCGGCGCCAGGAATGGACAGCGTCCAAGCCTGATGTCGATGAGCGGTATGCGTTCGCCGTCGTCAAGCTCGGCCTTGCGGGAGAACACGCGGCGGCGAATCTCGTCGACCGGCAGGTCGAGGAGGGGCGAGGGGTCATAGCGGAGGTCTATCGCGACGAGGCCATCGCGCCTGCCCGGTACCATGCCCACCGGCGCCACAATGGTCGTGCAGCCGCGAGCGCTGGTGTACTGGGCCGCGGTATGCACGAGTGGCTCCCGGTTGGCGAGGTTGACGAGTGGCCTGAGCGAGTCGCGCGTCCTGTGTTTCCAGTACCAGTCATAGAGCCGAGGCTGCACCTGTCGAACCAGCCTGGCCAGGCCTACGGTCGCCGCTATGTCATGGAAGGCGTCGTGCGCCGATTCAAGCGCAATGTCATTGGCCGCAGCCAGGCTGCCCAGCCTGAAGTCGGGCTTGCCATCCTGCCCGTCAGGCCACGACAGGTCGTCGGGACGCAGGTCCCTCATGGCGCGAAACAGATCGATTACGTCCCAGCGGGTATTGCCATCGGCCCATTCGCGTTCGTACGGATCGAACAGGTTGCGGTACAGCATATTGCGTATGAACTCGTCGTCAAAGCGGATGGAGTTGTATCCGGCCACGCAGGTGCCCGGAGCCAGCATCTCGTTTCTGATGGCTTTCGCAAACTCGTATTCGGGCAGACCCTTCTCAATCGTCTCGGCGGGCGTTATGCCGTGAACGAGGCATGAATAGGGGCTGGGTAGGTAGTCAGCGGTTATCTTGCTGTACAGTACGACACGATCGGCTACAGGTTCCAGGTTCTCGTCGGTTCTGAGACCGGCAAACTGGGCTATTCTGTCGTGCCGTGGATCGAGGCCAAATGTTTCAAGATCGTACCAGAGTATGCTCGAGCCCATTGTGTCAGTATACTCCGCGTGTGGCCCGAGCGTGAAGTGATGCCTTGACACTAGCCTGTCGTATCGATAATCGTTATCGTTACGATTGCCCGCTGGCTGCGGTGGAGGTTGTGGTGAACGACGATGAACGCGCGGCTCTTGAGCGATACCTGAAGGCGCGCGGACTCAAGATGACACACGCCAGGAGAACCGTTCTTGAGGCCTTTCTGGGACTCGAGTCACATGTCAGCGCCGAGGCGGTGTTCGAGGCGGCCAGGCTCATCGATCCTGGCATCGGTCAGGCCACCGTATTCCGCACCATCAAGCTGCTGTCAGACGCGGGCTTGGCCAGGGAAGCCAGCCGTGACGACGCGGCACGGCTGTACGAGCATGCCTTCAACCACGCCCACCACGACCACCTGACATGCGTGCGCTGTGGAGCTGTCGTGGAGTTTATCGACGCGGACATAGAGCGCGCGCAGGATGGTGTCTACAGGCGCTTCGGCTTCGTGTCGAGCGGGCATCGGCTTGAGCTGTACGGCCTGTGTCCCGACTGCCAGAAATCATGAGTGGCTCAAGCGACTAGCGATCCCCCGCGTCCACATGAAATCGTCCCCGCCCTTGCCTTCTCGCCTCGATGATGGCCGCTCGGGCTCGCTTCAGGATTTCTGGCCCTTCGCTGGGTTTGCCGACGGCCGCGCCGACCGCTCCACCTATCCATATCGTCTGCGAGTCTAGCTCGACCGGCCTGCACAGCGTCTCGACGAGCTGGCCGGAGCGCTCCTCCGCCGTCTCAAGCGCCCTGGCGGGCACAACCGTCGCTATGGCGGCAAAATCATCATCGCCGGTACGCGCGGCTATGCCGTCGGAGCCGGCGAATGTCGAGACACGCTTGGCAACCTCGACCAGCACCGTATCCGACACCGATTTGCCGTATCGTCGCTCTATCTCGTCGAAGTTGTCGAGGTCGGCGCTCATAACAATGATGCTCTTGCCTTCCTGCGCAATCAGGCCAGCTTTCTCGGCCAGCCACGCGGCCAGGCCGTTTGCATTGGCAAGTCCGGTCAGCTCGTCGATCCTGTCAGATGGTATGGGTTCATCACTCGACCTGGCTGCCGACAAGACGGGCGCGGCCGCCACCGACAGGCTCAGCCGCCCTATCCGCATGAGCAGAGCCGCAAGCCCTCCCGCGACAACGATTCCGCCCAAGGCACCCGGAGCTCCGCCAATTGCCGCGCCGACCGCTCCAATCAGGGCCGATGCGGATGCGACCAGGGCCGCCATCATGATGGCCCCGGAGTAACCCGAAATGCTTGATCTTTGTGTGCTCATACCATTGTATCGGCTGTCGCATACATGGAAATAACAGGACTATGTGCCGATTGCGCCGCGAGCGGGCGAAAGGCAGTTGCACATACTGTCATAACGGGCGAAAATGGCAAGCATGGAGCAAACATACAGAGCGCTCATACCCGATGCCATTCCTGTCGATAAGGGAAATGAGAAAGTGGGTATGGCTTCAAAAACAGGTTTCGCAGTTTCAGATTCGGATAGACGTCTCATCCGTGACAACGCGCACTACATCCGTGAGGCGCTGTTCTCGTGTATTACCGATACGCAGGTGGAATGCTCCGTCGCCTTTGCCCGGTACCTGGCGCGAGCTGGGTTGAACGCCGAGAACTACTGGCTGTTCCTGCGGCTCGTCATGACAAACAATCCGTGGGTGCTTGACGAGCTGATGCACGAGCGAGAACCGCGCCTGCTGTTCTCGACCATTCTGCCCACAGAGGAACTCGTCGAGACCGCCTTCCAGGCTCTGTTCTCAAGGCATCCAGACGAAATATACCCCAAGGCTCTCGAGGCTCTGCTTGGCATAGTCGAGAACGCCTACTTCGACCCTGATGATGGATACCGCCTCCGCAAGCTGTCGATCATGGACATCAACGCACTGGGCAAGTTCCTCCGCAAGGACGAGCCCCAGGAACATCCCGTCAACCGCCTTATCCTTGAGATTCTTGACAAGCTGACCGGTCTTGGGGAGTACTTCCAGGAGCCTGACAAGAGCGTGTTGTCCAAGCATGCCTTCAATGTCCGGTTTGCCTATTTCGACAGGGCCAGGAACATGGTCGACGCGATACCGCATCCGTTGCTGGTTCGGTTCGCCGACCGCAGTTCGGCCGACCCCGAATCGGACTATGCCGACCTGATAACCAAGCGGCGCGCGCGCAGGCGTGACGAACGCGGTCGCTTCATACGTGAATCGCAGCCGGATGCCGAGCCGACCATAGTTGCGCCAACAGCAGTTGAGCCAACCTTGGCCAAGGCACCAGTGATTGAGCGAGCGATAGTCGAGACCGCAGCAGTTGGGCCGCCGCCAGTTGAGCCGCAAGCGGCTCCCAAGCGAAAGAGAAAGAAGACGAGCTGATTCCGGCCACAAAACATGAATGTCCGCATCGTGTCGAGCCGCAAGGAGGGTCCTCATGGCGAGGAAGACTGACACCAGTATCATTCGGGCCCGGGAAAAGCCTGTGGACCCAGCGTCCATACCGCCCCACTCCGATGTCCTGCTGGTAGAGCGGGCGATAGACATAATAAAGGACGACGCCTGCAGGCCCCACGATTCGCGCGGGCAGCCGGGTGGACTCCTGTACCTGCCGGATGGGCTGCGGCCCATCATCGTGGGCGATCTGCATGCGTGCGTTGACCATCTCGGCAATATTCTTGATCACGACAACAACAGGCGCGATATGGACGAGGGCCGCGCCTACCTGCTCTTCGTTGGCGACATTCTGCATGACGACCGTGTCGGCTACATGCGCGAGACTGCCAACTCCATCCAGATACTCAACCAGGTGCTTACGCTGGTAGCCACCTGGCCAGGCAGGGTATTCTATATCCGTGGCAACCATGATACCTTCGACGAGCGCCTGAGGAAATCGGGCGTTGCCCAGGGAGCCGAATTCAAGAAGGCCCTTATCCAGATTACTGGCCAGGCCTTTACTGACGCGGTTGCCCGCTGGTTCGAGGCGCTGCCATATTTTGCCATCGGCGATAGCTTCGTCATCGTTCATGCGGGCCCTATACGGGGTGGCTGCACGCGGGAGGAAATCATAGACATCTGGAGGCGTCCCGACTACGCGATGCAATTCATGTGGAACCGCGTCAACGAGTTCCATGGCAACCCCAGCCCCAAGGAATATGGCGAGACCGATATCAGGATGACACTCGAGTCGCTTGGATTGCCGCCCTTGACCCACTTTATCGTCGGTCACAACCCACTCTGGAACGATGGTGGAACGACTGGCTTGTGGGAAAACGTGATTGGCATAAAGAATCACCACATCATCTATTCCGGTTCCGGGAGCAAGGCCCCCTACTATACGCTGGAAGGCGGGTTGCTCAAGGCCAAATTTTCCAAACCAGAGCGAGCGGAGGTGTATTACTATGGATGAACGACAACGCATGCTCGCCGAGCTCGATGATCCGGAGCTGGCTTCATATTTCTACCTTGACAAGACCATGCCCGAGGTGTTGCGTTATCTCGATTCCCTGCAGCTGACGCTTGATCCGCTCGCAGACGACATGCCTTTCAACGCGGCCGTCAAGGGGTATGGTGGGGCCAAGGATATGCAGGGGCACCCATGGATTGTCAAACCTATAACCAACAAGCAGGACATTCTATACCACAGGCTATGCACGCTGGCGTACCTCCTGGACCATGCTACTGGCACGCTCGCGGCGCCCACGGGCATCGCGAGCATCGACGGATCGGTGTACCGCATAACCAAGGTCGTGCGCAAATCAATACAGATCAGCTCGTACCCATACCTTGACCAGCCATACATCGGCATCATCAGGGCCGACCTGGTCAACCGCTGGCTGTACTTTGATGAAGACCGCAATCCCAACAACTATCTGGTTGTCCACAACCGCAAACAGCGCCCCTTTGTTGTCGCCATCGACTACGACAAGGCCGATCTGGCGTCTCCCGTAATGAAGATAACAGGCGACCAGCAGAAATTTGGGTGGTTCCGCAGTGAGAAGACCCGATTCCTGACCCTGCTCCGACCTACGCACTTCGATGGCATATCGATAGACGTGTTTGATGCCAGGCTCAAGGCCATATGCGGCATCACCGAGGCCGAGTTGCGGAGTATCGTCCATCAGCTACTGGACGCCTATTCGGACGCGGCCTATGCCGATGCTATCGTGGCCAACCTGCTGGCCAGACGTGCCTACATCGATGAGTATTTCAGGCGCATGTTCAAGTCAGCAGCCGAAACAACCGATTCCAGGCATGATGATGACTACGCCGCCTTCGGTGATAGCTTCAGAAACATGTATAAAGACAAGAATTGAGCGCATTTTGATCGTAATACCAGCGATCATTTGACAATTGGGATTTCGGGGATTAGAATCCCCAGAGAATATTGTAGAGAAATGATGCCTTTTTTCATTCGGAGGTCACGATGGACAAACAGACTGAGAAGGTGATCGAGCGGACCTGGTCAAAAGAGACCATAATGCAGGTAGAACTCGGAATCCTCCAGAACATGCTCGGGTGTCGCACGGAAGAGGCTGTAGAGGCGGCGATCAGTTTTGCCCGTTTCCTCAGTATCTCTGGCTTGAGCAATGACAACTACCCGCTATTTCTCAAACTGCTCGAGGTTGAGAATCACTGGGTAATCGATACGATGGTAGCCGACAAGGATCCGTTCCTTCTCATCAGCCCCATCCAGTCGAACAGCTACTTGCTGTACACGGCATTCAAGTTGCTGACGAAGTGGCATCCGGGCGGAATCTACCCGGTAACGCTCTCTATCGTGCTTGGCATCCTGCAGGCCGCGTATGCGTCGCCAAAAGATGGCTACAAGATCTTCTCGGTATCGATCAATGACGTCAACAACCTTGGCAAGCACCTGAACAAGGAAAACGGGCAGGACGATCCAAACAATCGCTGCATCCTGGACATTCTCGACAGGCTGGGCTCTCTGGCTGGTACCTCTACCAACCCGGAGAAGGAGCAGATGTCACGGCAGGCCAACAGTATCCGTACCTTCTTCTTTGACAAGCGCAAGAAGATGGAAGATGTGATTCCGCAGGTTCTTCTCGTAAAGTCGGATTACATCGCCAAGGAAACCGCCCCCCGCCAGATTTTTGCTGACTAAGGCCCATAAAGGAGCGTGGATATGAAAGAACTTTTCGAGAAGAAACAGGATTGGACCGACGAAGAAGTCGCGAATATAGAGTACAGCATGCTCAAGGGCATCATGGGCACACGCACGGAAGAAGCTGTCGAAGCCGCCATGACCTACGCGAGCTACCTCAACTTTACCGGAATAACCAACGGTAATTACCCGGTGTTCCTGAAGGCACTGATAACCAGGAACCACCATGTGATAGATGCTCTCCTGGGGACCAGGGATCCGTTCCTCTTCATGAGCTCCATCCAGCCCAATTACTTCATAGTCGCCTCGTGCTTCAGCATTCTGGCCAAGTACCGCAAGGGCGAGATCTATCCCAAGACACTCGGCATCATCCTTGGCGTCTTCCAGGCTACCTACAACTCGCCGCTTGATGGATACAAGATCTATCCGGCCACCGTCGCCGACGTGAACTGCCTTGGCAAGCACCTCAATGAGGACAAGGGCCAGGATGATCTGCTCAACCGCTCCATCCTCGACATCCTTGACAAGATCTCTTCTCTCGAGGGGCAGAATGTGGACGAGGACATGGAAGATCTGGCTGTGCATGCCCACAACATCCGCAACAATTTCTTCGACTCCACCAAACGGCTCGTTGACATCATCCCCGAAGTGTTGCTCCGCATAGAGCCGAACATGGACAAGGATGTTCAGCCGCGCAAGCGCGTTCCTCTCGAGGCTCCGGCCGCTAACTAAATGGCAAAATGGCGGTAGCCGCTGGTCTCGTCGGAGACCACGGCACCGTCGGCCAGCAAGAGGAGGGATCGAATGCTCGGAGAGGCGTGGCCCATGTGGTCCGAGGACGAGATAGACGCGCTGAAGCTCGGCTATCTGAATGATATTATCGAGTGCAATGACGGCTACGGCACCTTTGCCGCGTTGGCCTACGCACAGTACATGATCAGCAAGGTTGGCATTACCTCTGATAATTACCCCATATACTTCCGTCTGATAGAGTCGGGAAACCGCTGGGTAGTCGATACCCTCGTCGGTGACCGCGATCCTTCAAAGTTCTTTGGCAGCATCCAGCCGAATACCTTCATGCTCAAGGAATGCTTCAGCATGCTGACCGCCTGGAAACCAGGTGAGGTGTATCCGAAGAGTCTGCAGATTCTGTACGGACTCCTGGTTCTGTGCTACGAGACGCCAGAGGAAGGCTATCGTCTGTACCCGCTTACCATTCCGGACGTAAACAATCTGGGCAAGCATCTGGACAAATCCAAGGATCAGATGGATCCGCTCAATCGTATCGTATTGACGCTGCTCGACAGGCTGGCTGGGCTCATCGAGCCGCAGAAGCCGCTGCCGGCTCGGGAGATTCAGGATGTCGCGTTGCAGGCGAACAATATCCGGGGCAAGTTCCTTGATATGACCAAGCGCATGAATGAGGCTATCCCTGATATTATCCTGGTACGCGGCGATTACACTGCCGCCGAGGTCAAACCAGCAATCCCTGAAATCAAGGTCTGATGACTGATCCGGTGCGGTCCATACGGGCCGCACCGACGTGATCCGCACAACGATCGCGGCCATGCACTTGAAAAATCTGCCGACAACGGAGCGTTGAGGCTTGTCATCGGGCACAGTACTGCGCGAACGCGCCATCATCAATGATTGCTACATACTCCGTGAGCGCGTTGGCCATGATGCCTACTGCGAAATATGGCGTGCCAGCGCACTCTTCTCTGCCACGAACTTCCTGGTTCGATTCATCGACGCCAACATCCCCGTTGAATATTGCGAGGCCGAGCGGCGACTGATCATGGATGCCTATGACGTCCGCCACGCGGCGATTCTCGATGTAGTCGAGGTCGACCGCTTCGGGACGCTGATGTTTATATCATCGGAATACAGCGCACTGGTAACGCTCGAGCAGGCCTTGTCGGGCGGCATAACCTTCTCACTCGATCACATCTGCGGCTTTGCGCTTGAGCTTTCCCAGGCGCTGGACATGTTCAACCGCCGTGGGCTTGTCTATGGCACCGTGAACATGCAGGCTATATTTGTATCATTGGAGCAGGGCATCGTGACCGAACTCAAGCTCCTGAAGCCGGGGTATCTCCCGCTGGTCGGTTCGGCGAGCAAGCTTGATCCTGATGCGATGCGCTGCAACTATGGCTTCATGGCGCCTGAATGCAAGGGCGGCGCATTGACAAGAGCCGATCAGCGGGCTGATGTATATTCTCTGGGCATCCTGCTCTACAGGCTTATAACAGGATCGATGCCATTCCGCGGAACTCACGCCGGGCGTGCGCTGGACGCTCCTGTTTCGGTCCGGCACATATCCAATGCTTTGATACGCCGGGGCGTACCGCCGGCGCTGGCAAGGATCATCGTCACCTGTGTACGGACAAACCCGGCGTCGCGGTATCCAAACATGGTAGGGCTGATCCGGGAGCTGCGCATGTTCCTGGATGACAGGCGACTTGCTACGATAAAGCGAGGAGCCGCGGACCCACTCGCCGACCTGGAGAATTTGAACTCAACCAAATCGGCTGGTGGCGCGGAACAGGTGCTGCGCAAGCTTGATATGGCAGAATACTTTGGCGCGCTGTCCGAGGGCATAAGTATGGAGCCGGATTCCGACTCGGGGCAGCGATTTCCAACCGGAGTATCGCTCGGCGAGACCAGGTCGGGTATGGCGGGCGAAGCCGAAGAAATCTCAGAGATGGGCGACACCGATATCGAGAGCATGAGCGCCCAGGACCATGTCGACGCAAGCCTGAGCCTTCTCGGGATATCGGTGTCCGCCCGCGCTACCGGAGCGACTGGCCGGCCGGTGGCCACCGGGAACGCCGCGCTCCTGTCCGCCACCCTGGATGCATCCGCTGCGGAGACAGGGCCAGGGCCAGTACCCGGGGCGGCCTCCGAAGGCATGGTATCGATGTCCTCTGCAACCGGCCACCGTGTACTGTGGAGCCATGTGCGCATTGACTCGGAGGAGCTTGCCGCTTCGCTCATTGAAGCGTGCGAATCAGCGCGGCACAAGCGTGGCGCGTTCCGCTATATACAGGAGCCAGCTGGAGAGCACGGCATGCGGTTGCTTTCTGACCTTGTGGAACGTATGCGGCAGTCGTACTTTGTGCTGGACATGTCGACGGGCAGCCATGGCCTCGATGAGTTTGTTCCGGCAATGCAAGCGGCTATTGCCATATCGCTGCGCGATGTCTCGCCGGGCATCAGGCGCAGGCTCAAGACTCGTTTCCCCGCGGTACTGCAGTCGATCGGAACATCGGCTGATCCTGGAGCCGCGGCGCTTGCGTGTGCCAGGATGGCAACGCGATCAAGACCATTGGTCCTGATGCTCCGCGTCGTCGCCCCGACGGATGATGCCCTTGGAACATTCTTCGAGGCACTGGCCGCGATAGCCCACCATGAGCGGCTCTGCGTCTTTGCGTTTTTCTCCGGTGAGCCTCCGGTAGCCTGATAGCCGCCCTGGCAGTCACCCACAAAGGTGCGGCGCTCCCCGTATGAAGGAGCGCCGCGAATAAGGAGGTAAAACGTATCGCCTAAACTGACATCCAGGCACCCTTGGATCGCCTGCCATCAAGTTTATCGCTTGTTGAGGTACTTCCTGATATCGATAGCTACCGCCGCAATGATGATCGCGCCTTTTACTATCTGTTGCCAGTACGGCGACATGTTGATGAAGGTTAATCCATAATTGATGACGCTGAAGATCAGGACGCCGACAAGCATGCCGGGCACGGTGCCGATGCCGCCCGAGGTGGAGACTCCGCCCACGACGCAGGCCGCGATCGCGTCGAGCTCGTATCCGTTGCCATAATTGTTGGTAGCACCGCCGGTCCTGGCGGCTTCAAGCGCTCCGGCCAAGCCGTAGAGCAAACCCGCTATCGTGTAGGCGATAAGAAGATTCCTGGTCACGTTGACGCCTGAAACCTTGGCGGCCTCGGGATTGCCGCCGATCGCGTATATGTTCTTGCCAAAGGTTGTCTTGTTGTGCAGTACCCAGATTATGAATGCCACGCCAAGCGCGATGATCACAATGAATGGCACGGAGAGCCTGCCATCAAATCCCAGGTATCCAGAGCCAAGCGATGTAAAGCGCTTATCCAGACCGCCTATCGGCTGGGCTCCATAGGGGGGCCTGTCGAAATACAACGATGTAGCTCCATAGACGGCGACCATGGTGCCCAAGGTGGCAATGAATGGCGGGACCTTGAGCTTCGAGACTATCAGTCCATTGGCAAGGCCAATGATGCCGCACACGACCATGGCGGCCAGGATTGGCACGATCAGTGGCAGCTGGCCAAGGTTTGGATACATCCTGCGGGGATAGTCGATGGCCTGCAGCAACGAGCCTGATATGACCGCGGCCAGTCCCACCATGCGGCCCGCAGAAAGATCGGTGCCGCCCGTTATCAGGATGCCGCCTACGCCCATGGCTATGATGATGCGCGTAGCGGACATGGACAGGATGTTTCTGAAATTCTCTATCGACAGGAATGAAGGTTCCTTGATTGTTATGCCTATTATCAGGATGACAAAGACGAAATAGATCGCGTACCGCAACGCGAAATCAGACACGGCACGTTGGCCTGGACGCTCTCCGAGCGCTGTTTTATCTTGCTTGGACATCGATGTCTCCCTTACTCAAAGAGCGCCGCGAGGCGCATGATTTCTTCCTGCGTTGTGGTCTTGCCGTCAAGGATGCCCGTTTTTCTGCCATCGCACATGACCATGATCCTGTCCGACATGCCGATCAGTTCGGGCATCTCCGAGGATATCATGATGATGCTTTTGCCGCTCGCGGCAAGGTCGGCGATGATTGTGTATATTTCATACTTTGCGCCAACATCAATACCACGCGTTGGCTCATCGAGTATCAGGATCTCCGGTTCGGTAAGCAGCCATTTGGCAAAGAGCACCTTCTGCTGATTGCCTCCGGAGAGATCCTTTATCAACGTCCTGTAGCTGGGTGTCTTGATGCGCAACTCGTCAATTTTTCTTCTGGTATCTGCCACGCCAAGCTTCTCGTTGATCAGCCCGGTCTTGCCTACGTAGCGGGCGATGTTGGCCAGAAGCATGTTCTCCTTGACGCCAAGCATTGGAATGATGCCAGTCGCCCGGCGTTCCTCGGTGAGCAACGAGAAGCCTTCACCCATCGCGTGTACGGGTGATCGCATCTTGATGGTCTTGCCACGAAGCTCGATGTGTCCCTTCTCGATAGCCCTGAGACCGAAGATTGATTCCACCAATTCGGTGCGTTTGGCGCCGACCAGACCACCGATGCCGAGAATTTCTCCCTTGCGCAAATCAAACGATATGTCCCGGAACGAATGGCGCTCGGCCGAGGTCAGGCCTTCGACTCTCATAACCACGTCTCCCGGAACATTCGACCGCGGTGGGAAGCGGTGCGTCAGATCGCGTCCGACCATCCGCTTGATTATCACATCCGTGGTCAGCTCGCTGGACGGCCAGGTACCGACGTGCTTGCCATCGCGCATTATGGACACCTCGTCCGCTATCTCGAGTATCTCTTCCATCTTATGGGAAATATAGACTATCGCGGCCCCTTCGGAACGGAGCCGGCGTATGATGCCAAACAGGTGGGCGACCTCATGCTCGGTCAGCGAGCTCGTCGGTTCGTCCATGATGATGACCTTGGCGCTGTAGGAGACCGCCTTGGCAATTTCTATCGATTGTATCTTGGACACGGAAAGGTTCTTGACCCAGATCGCGGGGTCAATGTCCATAGCCAGGTTCTTGAACAAGGTCTTGGTATCGGATCGCATCTTCCTGTGGTCCACCAGCTTGAAAGGACCAAAGCCTCTCAGCGGATATCTGCCGAGCCACAAATTCTCTTCAACGCTTCTGTTCGGGACCGACAAAAGCTCCTGATGTATCATGGAAACGCCACTGTCCAGAGCCTGTCGGGAATTCTGGAATCGTACCGGTGTGCCATCGAGCACTATCTCGCCCTGGTCGGGAGCGTAAATGCCAAAAATGCACTTCATCAAGGTCGACTTGCCGGCGCCATTCTCGCCCATCAGGGCGTGAACCGAGCCTGGGCGAACCTTGATTGAGACATCGTCCAGTGCCTTAACGCCCGGGAAGCTTTTTGATATGTTTTTTAATTCCAGGACATATTCAGCGCTCATGTGCACTCCAGGTAGATTGAGTCAGAAGCCTGCCCGGTAGCCCTGAACCCGGAGGACAGGAGCCTGGTGGCCCGCGTCCTCCGGGTTCAGATCCTTCTGTAAGGCTTATTTGAACTGCGTATAGTTGTCCTTGGTAACCTTCTGGTACGGAACCCAGACATACTTGCCATCGGAGATGGTCCAGCCGACGGTCGCGGGATCCTTGCCTGTGGCAAGGGCGAACGCTATGTCGAAGGTAGCTTTTCCCTGGTTCTTGGCATCGTTGAGGACGGTGCCGAGCAGGGTGCCCTGCTCAAGAGCCTGCAGCGCCGGAGCGGTGGCATCAACGCCTACGACCGGCAGGTACTTGTCGCCGGCGAAGAAGCCTTCCTGGCGGAGGGCTTCGATGGCTCCAAGGGCCATGTCATCATTGTTGCAGAGCACTACTTCGATGCGGTTGCCAAACTTGGCCCAGAAGGCCTTCATCTTCTCGACGGCCTTGGGGCGATCCCAATAGGCGGTGTCTTCGGCGAGCTTCTCGACCTTCATGCCGGCGGCGGTGATGGCCTTGATTGAATACTCGGTGCGCAGCTCCGCGTCCTGGTGTCCTGGCTCACCCTTGAGCATGATGTACTGTATGATTCCGTCGCCGTTCTTGTCGGCCTTGGGATTGGCTTTGAAATAGTCGACGACGATCTCGCCCTGCATGGTACCCGACTGCTCGGCCTTGGCGCCGACATAGTAGACTTTGTCCCACTTGGCCATGTCCTCAGGAAGGGGCTCGCGGTTGAAGAAGACCACAGGGGTCGAGCGGGCCTTGGCCTTGTCAATGATGGCGGCGGCTGCGGTGCGGTCAACGGGGTTGATCGCTATGACCTTGGCCTTCTTGGACAGGAACGCGTCGACTTGATCGTTCTGGGTCGGCTGGGCGTTCTGGGAATCGACCATCTCGACCGTGGCCTTGCCTGTCGCGTTGGCCTCGATTGCGTTTCTTACGTATGACATGAACGTGTCATCGAACTTGTAGATCGCTACGCCGATTTTTGGCATGGCGCTTTCCGCAGTCTTGGTGCCGCAGGAGACAACGAGCGTCCCGAGCACGACCAGGGCGGCGAGGATCGCGAATAACTTCTTCACGATAGATACCTCCTCATGTGGTAAGCGAACCGTACGGTTCGCTTACCCTAGGCTATAACGGCTTTGCGAAACGCGATACAGGACAGTCTTTCTATCTTCTGGATAGCCGTTCGAGCACCGTGCCGCGTTTCTGCAAACAGATAGCACAAAACGCGCATGGCTGTCTGGCAAGTCCAGATATGGCACCTAGTCACCCAGCACGTTGCGATAGATATCGCTCTCCAGGTGAAAACCATCCTTGACTATGGTTTCCTTGAGCAGAGATCGATCGACGGCGATCGGCTCCAACTCATAGAAGGGCACACGATAGGTGCCATCCCAAATGGCGTTGTGTACCGTGACACGATCCTTGCGAGCGAGGTAGACCGCAAGCTCCGCGGCCTTGGCGGCGATCTGGTCTATGGGCCTGTAGACAGTCATGCTCTGCGTGCCTTCCGCGATGCGCTGGCAGGCCGCAAGATCAGCGTCGGCTCCCGCGACGAATACCGAGCCCGCAAGTCTGCGAACAGACAAGGCCCTGATGATCGCCTCCGCCGCCATGTCGTCGACCGCCAGCACTCCATCGAATCGGTTGCCTGAGCTCAGGAGGCCATCGACAACCGCATAGGCTTCCTCGCTGCGGCGCTCCGATGCCTGATGATCAGCCGTGATAACGATATCGCCTTTGTCGATGAGCGGAACGAGGACCTTGAGAGCGCCTCGGTGCATCGCGACCGAGTTGGGATCCGAAGCGGGTCCGTCGTACAATACGATATGTCCGGTGCGCCGTGCGGCGACGAAGGCCTCCGCCTGCAATTCGCCGGCGCGCTCGGCGTCGAATCCCAGGTACAGATCGGCGTTCGCGTTGCGTATCAGCCTGTCGTACGCAAGCACTGGCACGCCGCGTCGCTTGGCCTCGGCCATCGCCTTTCCGAGGCCGTCGGGGTTGCTGGGTATGACAACCAGCACATCGACACCGGCATCGAGCAGAAAGAGTATCTGTGATTCCTGGATGCCTGGATCTTCGTCACCAATCTGGACATTGACCGACGCTCCGAGATCATGGGCCGTCGCGACAAAGACGTCCCTGTCGCGCGCGCGTCGTTCCTCAACGAACGAGTCCATCGAGAAGCCGATAAGGATATCTTTGGTGCCGTATTTCCCGGTGCGCGCAGACTCCTTGCGCCTGCCATTGGTCCCATTGAGTACGAAAAGTGCGATACATGACGCAGATATGAGCAACACCGCGATCACCAGGATCACGAAGATACGCGATACAAAGGTGGCTGGCAATTTCCTTGGTAGCATGTGTCTTAGCCCTCCTTGCCGACGGTTCGCGCGAACTCGGACGGCGTCTGGCCTGTCTCGCGTTTGAACGCCCTGCTGAAATAGTTCGGATCGAGATATCCGACGGCCGCCCCAACTTCCTTGACGCTCAATCTACCGGAAGCCAGAGCGGCTTTGGCATGAGCAATGCGTATCGACGTGAGGTGCTCTGTAAAGGACTTGCCCGTCTCGGCGGAAAGCACGCGCGATAGATGCGCTACGGACAGGCCCACCCGGTCGGCCATTTCCTCGAGCGAAAGGGCGTCCGCGTAATGTCCTTCGACATACCTGAGGGCTTCCAGTGCCCGCGCCCGCGCTCCGTAGCCTGAAGAGATGCTGCCCGACTCGAAGGCGACCTGGGGCGAGCGTCCTGCTTTCAGATCGATCGCCGCCTCGAGCACGGCGGCCGGATCCTTTCTGAGAGCCCACACCATCGCACCAGCGGCCGCCACCTTGAGCGTTTCGTCTGCATCCATTGTTGACCAGAGAGCCAGCGCCGCCGGACCATCGCCATAACACGCCGCCTCCAGTCCTGATGCCAGTGTTGCCGGGATGGCCGATTGCATGGACTGCAATTCTGCCAACGCCGACCCCCATGCTTCGCGGGCCTGTTCAGGCGGATGTACCTGTCCGACACCGGAAATGATTCCGGAAAAGTCCGCCTCGGCCAGCACCGCCGTGGTCACCTCGACTAGCGCGTCACGATTCAGGCTCGGGAAGTAGACCGGTACGATATTGCATAGCGGAGCGCCGACTGCGCAGTCAAGGCGATAGACCAATGCCGTTCTCAGGCGCTCTTCCAGCTCCGCGCCTTCGATGCCGCTGGCACTCTCGGTTGTAGTCGGAGCCGAAGCGAATGCGGCGAAGCATCCGGTGGTCTCGAGGCCCAATGCTGCGGCGAAGGCGCGTATGCGCGCGCCCTGGTTGTCACCGGAGAGCGCGGCATAGAGCAGCCCCTCCTCCAGCAGCGGTCTCTGTGCCTCAAGCGCCTCGATCGCATCGCGGGCGCGTGCGGCTTCCGCTTTTCGGGTTGCCGACGCAGTCATGGCGCCGTTGATGGCTCGGACCAGCAAATCCTGATCTACAGGCTTGACCAGATACTCGAATACCCCAAGGCCGAAAGCCTCCTTCGCCACATCGAAGCGTTCATATGCCGTAAGAAGGATTGGAACGGTTTCCGGAACCGATGCCCTCAGTTCACGCAGTGCCTCGAGCCCGCTCATGCCAGGCATCCGGACGTCCATCAGGATTACATCCGGGCGTTCCCGAATCGCGCCATCAACGGCGTCACGGCCATTGGTTGCGGTGCCGCAGATGGCAATGTCAGGCAGGCGCTTGCGGATGGCCGCCGCCACGCCATCGAGCACGGGCCGCTCGTCGTCAGCCAGAAATACTCTGCCGCTCATCAAAATGCCTCTCTGAATGGAATCCTCAGAATCACGCGCGCTCCTGGATCGGCTGACTCGAACCGCACCACATCGGTTCTGTCGGAAAACAGTCTCAGCCTGGATATGACATTGGCCAGTCCAAGCCCTCCTTCCGCCGATTGCAGATCATGACCGGAGTCGGCTGCCGCCAGAATCTGATCGACCCTGTCCTGGGCAATTCCACCGCCATTATCTTCTATCGCTATGACAATATCGCCATCAGCAAGGCGCGCGGAGACGCATATGCAACCGTGCGCCTCTGCTAGACCGTGCTTGATGGCATTCTCGACCAATGGCTGGATGATCATCTTTGGAATGATGGCATTCTCCGCGTCCGGGTCGATCCTGATGTCAAAATGCACAGATTCCGGAAACCGGATGGACATGATGTAGATGTAGTCTTTGAGACAAGCGAGCTCATCGCGCAAAGCCACCGGTATCTCGAGGTCGCGGAATGAATACCGCATGAGCCCGGCGAGTCTTTCGAGGAAGACCCGCGTGTCGTCGGCATCTTCCACCGTGGCCAGCTGGATGCCGGTATTCAGCGTATTGAAGAGGAAATGCGGATTGATCCTGGACTGCAGTGCCTTGAGCTCCGCGCTGCGTAGGTGGCCGGACATTTCGAGATTCTTCAGCCGCTCCTCCATCAGCGTGGACTCCACCGCGGCCTTCTGCTGAATCTCGTCGATATAGGCGACGATGTTGGCTTGCATGACATTGAATGCCCGCGCGGTCTTTCCTATCTCGTCGCCGCCAACGGCGAGCAGCGGACCTCCCGTAAAATCCCCGTCGGAGATACGCACGGCCGCGCTGGCCAGCGACTCAAGCGGCTCGACCAGCTTTAGCGAGTAACGCGCCACGATCGCCGTCGCGAAGGTCATCGCCGACGCCAGCATGGCCGCGAGCAGGAGGCCTGCCTTGCCGCTCTCCTTGGCGAGTCCCGAGAACGCGTCCAGATTCAGCTCTAGGCGCTCCAGCGACAGCGCATTGGCCCTGTCGTGTATGAACGACGCGATCTGTGTGACTTCCTGATAACGGGCTCCGTATTCAGGAATATTACGGCCCCGCTTGGCGCGAATGGCGGCTTCACTCTCGACTATAAGCCGGCGCAACAGCACCGACAGGTTTTGCTCGAGTATCGAGTCCTGCCGGTAGGATGGGCCGCCGGTAAGCTCGGTGGACTTGGCAGAGAGTATCTTGGCTTCGTGCATGTAGGCGCGCAGCGCGTCGGTGTTCTTGGTATCGATGTAGACCGCCAGATTGGATACCACCGAATCCACATCCGCAAGAGTCTCCTTCATGAATATGTCGAGGGAGAAGAGTTCCGACACCCGCCGTATGTTCGCGTTTGATACCGCTGAGTTGAGTGACGCGGCCAAGCTCAAGAGTATGATCGGCACTATGCTCGCGGCCATCATTCTGGACTTGAAGGAGGAGAAGATCGTGGGCCTCATCTGGTGCCACCGTCGCGCCTGATTACCCGCAAGCCAGGATCGATGTAGGCACTCGCGCGGCCGCCACGAGCCATGGTCATCGCTGCCTTTACGGCTTCTTCGCCGGAACGGTCGGGTGAACGCGCTATTGAGGCAGTGACTACTCCCATCTGGATGAGTTCCAGCAGCGCCGGATCGTCATCGAATCCTATGATGGCCAGTCTGCCTACCTTGTCGTATTCCAGTATTGCCCTGGCAGCACCTTCGGAGTCACGCGATCCGATGAAGACCGCCACATCGATATCGGCGTGTTCAGACAGGAGCTCCCGGATAATCTCCTCGCTGGCTGATGGGCCTTCCTGTGATGTTCTGGTCATGGCGAGCTGCAGACCTTTCCGGCCGCGTGCGCCATGCATGAATCCGGCGACGATCGTAGCTCCGCCGGAGATGCCCTCCGCATAGTCACGCGACAGCACCAGTGCCACGAGCGCACCCTGAGGAAACGAATCAGCCACAGCACTCGCCGCGTTGACGCCTATGCTGTACGGGTTGGTGCCTATGAAGACGGCGCGTCCGGACGCTGGCAGGTCACTCTCCAGTGCCAGAACCGGTACGCCGCGGTGCTCGAGTCCGCGCACCGCTTCTATGACTTGCCTGTCTGGAGGCGCGCTGACGATCACCCCGTCTGGCTCCAGTTCGGTCGCCAGCAGCAAGAGGCGGGCTATGGCTTCGGGGCCGTCACCGCTTGCGTATGAGAGCGTCTGAAGCACGGCCCCGTCCTTCTTTGCGGCTCTCTCCATCGAGGCGACGACCCTGTCGAAATAGCGGCCATGATCGCCAGCCGGGACGATGGCCAGGAGATGGAACAAGGCCTCTGGCGCTGCCTTGGATGAAGGCGTCGCTATGGCGGCACCCAGCCGGATAGCCGTCGCGGTGGAGAGGATAAGCGTAGAGGCAAACGCCAACCCGGAGACTAGTATAATGATCTTGAGCAAGCCGCGCACGGAACCAGCATAGACTGGTTCCCCGCATCCGTCAAAGTGCTTGCTCTCGGCGGCCCTCTTCGTTATGATAATGATAATCAATATCTTTTAGGTAGCGATCTCAGCCGAACGTATCGGTCAGGGGCGCCGGAACCGAAAGGAGCTCACCTCGCCGTCACCAATCGATACACAATCTTTGCGCCTCTCGATGCTGTTGCCCCGCGATCATTTCGTCATCCACGCGGTTCGCGTCGGACGTGAAGTGGGGCGGCGTCTGGCGGACATGGGCTT
Source organism: bacterium (assembly GCA_035530295.1). GTDB lineage: Bacteria > Spirochaetota > Spirochaetia > Treponematales > UBA12059 > SZUA-370. Next base: position 82,637 of record DATKVB010000009.1, read on the forward strand.
TACCGAGGGTACTCCTGGTGTCGTCATCAGGCGCGGCGCCATGGGCGGGCCGATGCAGGTCAGGATACGCGGATACGATCTGCTGATACGGAAGGATGAAGCGGCCGAGGTTGAGGTTGATCTAGTGGAATCAGCTCCACACGTCCGCGGAAGGCGCCATCGATTCATGCCCCGCTGATGGAATGCGGGGCACCATGATCAAACCAAAAAATCGAATCGATACTCTGTCCAGCCATTGCGTCGACTGAACAGGCCTGCCCCGCCAAGATCGGTAGCCATCGACTCGATAAGCGTCAACCCGAGTGAATCCGAGTGCTTGGCGGACATGACATCTCCGGGTAGCGAGAAGCCTTCCGCCAAAGCCTGGAACCCAGGCCCGTTGTCGCGCACGGTCAGTCGCAACCGACGATCATCTCGTTTCAATGACACTTCTATGCGTGGTTGATAGATGGTCTGTCCGCCGTGGCGCAACGCGTTGCTTATCAACTCATTGACCATGAGGCCGACCGGCACCGCGACATCCATGGTCACGGCGCATGGATCCATATCCAGCGCAAGCGCCGGAATATTGGCGGTGCGTGTCACCGTCGAGATGATAGCCTTGACCAAGTCACTCAGATACTCATCGAGGGCTATAGCCGATAGCTCTGAAGTCCTGTAAAGCCGCTCGTGCACAAACGATATTGTCATGATGCGCCCAATTAGAGCGGTCGCCGCTTCATGGAAGGCCGGATCGCCGGAGCGCCTTACCTGCAGATTGATGATGCTCTTGACCAGGTTCAGGTTGTTCTTGACCCGGTGATGCACCTCGCGGAAGAGCGTCTCGCGGTCACGGATGGCTTTTCTGAGTTCGATTTCAATCTCCTTGCGGAGCTGTCGTTCGGTATCGAGCTTGCGATAGTAGTCTGAAAGGTAGCCGAGTGTTGAACCCACAAGGAGGCCCGACAGCTCGGCTATGAGTTTGGATGCTGGCGAGAACTCAGGGTGGCCCAGTATCCAGTACAGAGCCAGATTTGCAGGCAAGCCCAGGATTCCCGCGATTGTTCCCGCCAGAAGACCATATGCCATTGAGACGGCAATGATCGGCAGTATCACAAAATAGTTGGTGGAGATGCCAAGGGCATGCCCGAGCGACAACACGCCCACGGCGTACGCCAGGATCGACACTCCAACCGTGAACTGCCGGTTCAGGCCGAACAGACGCTTGTGCCATGCGCCCAAGGCTCTGTCGAAAGGAGAGAACAGCTGTTCCGGTTCGAACGACGGTCGATCCATGCTCCCCTCCGCCTGGCCACAAGGCCAGGCGCCTAGTCGGCGTCTTTCTTGATGCCGAAGATCTTCTTAAGCTTGCCCAGAATGCCGTCGCGTTTGACAGGCTGAGCAGGTTTCGCCGGCGAGGCACCGTGTCTGGCGCTGGTCGCAGCTCCGGCAGGCGCAGGTCTGTTACCACGCTGACCCTGCTGTCCTTTCCTGCCATATCCTTGCTGCTGGCCCGGGCGATCGGCAGGCCTTCTGGCCGCCGGAGCCGGGCTGGGGCCTGAAGGAGTCGCGCCCGCGTATTTCTCTTTGTATCGGCGCATACGCTCTTCCGAATTTACGGCATACGGGTCGTGCGCACCCTGCTGGGGGCCGCGATGAGCGTCCCGCTGCTGTAGTGGGCGCGGTCTGTCCGGTGCCGGAGCCTGGGCAGCGGCGGGCCGTGTTCTGGCCGGTGCCTGTGAGCGGGCTGGCGCCGCCTGCGGTCTGGATGCCGGTGCCGGGCCGGCTTGGCCCCGGCCAGACGGCGGTCTGGAGCCTCCACGATCCTGGGCTGGCCTTCCGCGGCGATCACCGGAAGGCGCACGGCTGGATCCAGGGCGGGCCGAGCTTCTGTCGCTGCCAGGACGGGCACGTTCGCGCGCGTGGCCGAAGCGCATGCCGGAGCTTTTGTCATCACCAAAGAGCTCTTCGGTGACGGGAAAGACCGGTATCTTGGTCTCTATGTATTTCTCTATTGCCGGCAGTCCGTAGACGAATTTCTCGCAGGCGAGCGTGATGGCCTTGCCCGCGGCGCCTGCCCTGGCGGTTCTGCCGATACGATGCACGTACGACTCGGGATCCATCGGCACGTCGTAATTGACGACCAGGTCGAGAGCGTTGATGTCCAGTCCCCTGGCGGCGACATCGGTGGCTACGAGCAGGGCGAGCTTGCCGGCCTTGAGTCGGTCAAGCACTTCCAGGCGTTTGGCCTGGGGCAGGTCGCCCATGATGTATTCACACTCATAGCCGTTGATGCCCAGGCGGCGCGAAATTTCCTCGGCCATGAACTTCTGGTTGCAAAAAATCAAGGCACTTGCCGGCTTGTCGCGCGCAAGCAGGCCGAGCAAGACCCGGAACTTCTCGTCCGAGCCCACATGGTACAGCTCCTGCGATACCAGGTCGACCGTGACCGTCTCTGCCTCTATCACGATCTCCTTGGGATCATCCATGTACTCCCAGGCCAAGTTCTTGATGCGGAAGTTGAGGGTGGCCGAAAACAGGAATGTCTGTCGCTCCTTGGGAGGCGGCAGGTAGCGCAACAGTTTGCGGAGGTCATCGATGAATCCCATGTCGAACATGCGGTCAGCCTCATCGACAACGAGAAATCCGACGTCGCGCAGGAGCATCTTGCCCTGCTCGACGAAGTCGATAATGCGCCCTGGGGTTCCGATGATGACCTGGACATTGTCGCGCAGCATGTCTATCTGCGGGCCATAGGCTACGCCGCCATAGAAACTGCCAATGGTTATGGGTACGTACTTGCCCAGCCGCTTGGCTTCGGCCTCTATCTGGACGGCCAGCTCGCGCGTGGGGGCGAGTATCAAGACCCGGCGATGCCTGCTGGCCGGATCACTGAGAATGCGCTGGAAAATCGAAACAAGGAAGGCCGCGGTCTTGCCGGTACCCGTCTGCGACTGTGCGTAGATGTCCTCGCCTGCGAAGGCATGCGGAAACACCGCGGCCTGCACGGGCATGCATGAAATGTATCCGGCCTCGGCGATACCGCGGGCCAGTTCGGGGTGCAGATTCAGTTCTGAATAATCCATTCGTTGTTCTCTATCCTTCTAGCTTCTATTAAGTGCTACAAGGATACACCGTAAGACGGTTCATGTTAAGTGCTTGTCATATCTCCCGCACGCGTTCAATCTGGTCGCCAAGATCGATTGCCTCCCTGATCCAGAATTCCTTTGAGCCCCAGCCCTCGAAGCGATCATGGAATCCCCTGTCGGAGCGCTGTCTGGCCTGCCACGCCACGAAATGAATCAACCTGAAGAGCCTGAGCGGTTCGACCAGCGCCAGCGTTGTACGGTCGAATGGCATGAATGCCTCGTAGCCTTCGACGATGAGACCCAGTTCCCGCCTGCATTCCGCCGCGGGACCGGGAAGCAGGAGCCATAGATCCTGGACGGCGGGGCCGGTCGAGGCATCATCAAAATCTATGGCCAACAGCCCCTCGGCTCCTCGATCAAGCACGTTGCCTCTATGAAAGTCGCCGTGCAGCCGGATCGGGCGCGCCGGAACCGCGGCCAGCATCGTGTCCACCAGGGCGGCGGCCTCCTCAAGCGGCGGAACAACGCGCGGCTGCACCTCGTCGGGTATGGCGCCGCTCTGGCAAAGCTCGTCGACATAGACGCGCACCCGCCCGCGTTCCAGCCTGACGCGCTCCGCGAAGTCACGTCGCGCCCCTATGGCATGGATGCGTCCGGCGAGCGCGCCTAGCCTGAGCCAGTCATCATCGAGTTCTGCATCGAAAAGCCTGCCGCCACGCTTGGGGAAGAGAGCGAAGGGGTAGGAAATCTCGTCATGCCCGCGTTCGAGCACCATTTCCTGGAGGCTGTGGCCGTCAGAGCCCAGGAGCGGAGCGACGACTGGAATTTCCTCCGCGGCAAGTTCAGCGACAAAGTCATGCTCCTCCTGGATGGCGCCCGCGGTCCACCGGCCCGGGCGGTAGAACTTGGCGACATACTCAGTGCCATCGTCGGTCTTGAGGCCATAGACCCTGTTGGCATAGCTCGGATAGGCGAAAAAAGAACCATCGGGGTCGATAGAGAAGGCTTCACCGACAGCCGAAAGGGCCAGTTCGGGGGTCAGGTCGTCGAAGGCGGCCAATGGTGTTTCCATACCATGTACGGTAGCGGTTTGCGGCGTGCCTTGTCCATCATGGCGATCACGGCTATAGTCGGGTCACGCATGAACATACTATCCCTCGACGCGGTTTCGAAGACGCTGGTGGCATCACCCCTGTTTCAGGGCGTGTCGCTTGGCATAGAAGAAGGCGAACATATAGGACTCGTGGGCCGCAATGGAGCGGGCAAGTCGACATTGCTGCGCATCCTTGCCGGGACGCTGGAGCCTGACACCGGCACCATAGCCAGGAAGCGTGGACTTCTCGTGTCGGTGCTGCCGCAGTCTCCAGTGGCCAGGCCTGGCATACGGCTGGCAGAATTCCTGTACGAGAGCGGTTCACCGGTGGCCCAGCTGGTGCGCACCTACGAGACCGCTGTGCAAGGCTATGGCGACCGGACCGTCGATCAGCGCGGGATGGAGAAGTTGCACGCCAGAATGGAAGCCGAAGGTGGATTCTTGCTGGAGCATCGCTATGCGTCACTCTGCACCGAGCTTGGTCTTCCAGGCATCGATGCCGTGATGGATGGCATGTCGGGCGGCATGATCAAGAAGGCGGCCCTTGCCCGGTGCCTGGCCGACGGCGCCGATCTTGTACTGCTCGACGAGCCGACGAATCACCTGGACCTCGCCGCCATAGAGCTGCTGGAGCGCAGGCTGACGGGCGCCTCGTTCGCCTTTGTCGTCGTTACCCATGACCGGGCCTTTCTGGATGCAGTCGCTACCAAGATACTGGAGATTGACCGCTCGTCTGTCTTTGCGTATCCCGGCGACTATTCATCCTTCATAGAGATGAAGCGCGAGCGCTGGAATGCCCTTGAGAAGGCTGATTCCAGGCGCGAGGCCATCCTGAAGATAGAGATGAAGTGGCTGATGCGCGGGGCCCGGGCACGGGCGACCAAGAGCGAGCGGCGCAAGGGCGTGATACAGGACATGCAGGCGGCCGCGCTCGAGCGGCCGGTGCCGATGGGAGCGTTCTCGTCAAAATCACGGCGACTGGGCAAGAAGATCCTGGAATTGAAGGGCGCGGCCAAGCGCTATGATGGCCGGCTTGTCTTTGAGCCGTTTTCATACGAGTTTGGCAAGGGCGACCGCATCGGCGTCGTGGGGCCGAACGGGTCGGGCAAGACGACGCTGCTCGGATTGATAGCGGGTACGATACAGCCCGATGAAGGTACGGTGGAGCGCGGTATCAATACGGTATGCTCGTACTATGGGCAGACCGTCGCGGGCCTGCCGATGGAAGCGCGCATGCTCGAATTCATCAGGATGAAATCCGAGCTGACCAGTCTCGGTGACGGCACGGTGCTGACGCCCGAGCGACTCCTGGAGCGGTTTCTGTTCGACCGGACCATGCACGAGCAGCGTCTGTCGACACTGTCGGGGGGCGAGCTCCGGCGGCTGCAACTGGTGTCGGTGCTGGCGGAGCACCCCAATCTACTGGTACTCGATGAACCAACAAACGATCTGGACATCGAGACAATAGAGCTGCTCGAGGACTATATAGACGATTTTGATGGATGCGTGATAGTAGTATCACATGACCGCGCCTTTCTCGATGGCACGACCACCGCCACGATAGCGATCGATGGCGGTGGAAGCGCCCTGCTGTATCCCGGATCCTACCAGGTGTACCGCGCCTATCTGGATGCGGAGGCCGAGTCTGCAGCGCTTGCCGACAGGGCCAAACCCGGCCAGGCAGCAATACCGCCTGTGGTCAAGGGCGCAGACAAGGCCAGAAAGCCGACCTGGGCGGAGCGCAAGGAATATGAAGGCATCCTGCCGGAGATAGAGGCGCTGGAGGCGGAAAAGCTCGCCCTCGAGGCGGCATTTTCAAGTGGCGTGGCTGGCACCGACCTCGAGCGTGCCAATCGGCGCTATGCGGAACTGTGCCCGTTGATAGAACGCCAGATTGCCCGCTGGGAAGAATTGGCCGCGCTGGTCGAGCAGCACGAGAACTAGAAGCCGGGAGGCTACCGATGACTGAAATCGCTGATCGAATCGAGGCTATCGAGATAAAGGTGGCGTATCTTGAACAGACCATAGCTGACTTGGGAGCGATGGTGCTTGCCTATGGCCAGCGAACGGAGCGCCTTGAGGATGGCATGAAGCTGATGAGGAGCAAACTGGCGGAGTATGGTGCCGACAAGGAGCCGTCGATGCCGGCAGGCGTCAGGCCACCTCATTATTAAACACCCCGCATCAGCCGCCTGCGCGTTGATGCGGGGCGAGACATCACGACCGGGCGGCCGGGAGGACGGTCGCCCGGTCGGCAATCACAGAGTAAAGCTGAGGCCGTCCACCAGGATGCCAGGCAGCAGGTTGCCACCGACTTGCCGGTGGTCATAGGTCATCGATTCTACCAGGAGATGCCTCTCCCTGGTGACAGCCTCGAGCTTGGCTCCCAGCATGTTGTACAGCGACTCGTCCCAGCGCATGTCCTTGATGGGGCCGACGATGCTGCCATTCTCGACCCAAAGGCACGAGAATCTGGTCATGCCGGTCACGCGCGCAGCCTGCACGTCGCTCCAGTTAAGATAGTGGAAATTCGATATGTAGACGCCTGTGCCCAGCGCCTTGAGCGCGTCGGCTTCCGCGAGCTCGCCTGCCACGATGGAAACCGAACGGACGTCTTCGCCATCCGAAGCGCCGTTCGATGTGATGCCATACTGCTTGGCGGTGCGTGAGCTGACTATGGTATTTTCGATCTTGCCCTTGGTGACGATGGGCAGACACTCCGGAGACAGTTCGCCCTCCTCATTGAACGCCGGCTGGACACCGATGGAGAAATCCTGGCTGAAGCTGAAATGTGGGGACAGGGATTCGCGGCCTTCGCGCATCGCGATGTAGGCGCTCTCTCCCTGCCTGATCCCGCGTTCTCCAAAACCGTTCCAGGAGAAGAATGTGACCACCTCGTTGAGCGCGTCTGCTGATATGAAAGCCCGGTATTTGCCGGGATCCAGCACCTTTTCGGGCTTGTCCAGGTTGCCGAGCGACTGGCGGGTGGCCTGGAGGCGCGAAGCGTATTCGGCATCGCTCCAGTCCCGTCCCGCGTATGAAGACTTGACCGCCCTGCCATTGGCCAGCCAGGCCGAGTAGTCGACCAGGAAGGTTTCAGTCTGAAACCAGTGTCTGGCGCCGGCGGAGTTGGCCGCTGCCCGACACATCTGCCCCTGAGAGAAGATGCCGGTAAAATCCAGTCCCTTCGCGGGCTCAAGAACCCGGGCGGGGATTTCGGCCTCGGGCAACAGTGAGCCGGCATAGCGCGCGTCAGACGATTCGGCCGACTCTGGAATTGCCTGGAACGGATCATCGGGCAGCAACGGCATCACGGCGCGCGCGTCGCTTATGGCGCCCGCAACGCGTCGCTCGTCCACCTCAAGATTGCCAGACAGTGCCACCTGGACTGAATATGTTTTGGCTCCCTTCCACAGCTTGATGCTGAGGTCGGATTGTTCCACCGTGCCGGACTGCCTGACCAATCCATTGTTGAAGCGCATGAAGTATGTGCGCTCGGCGGCATAGCCGATAGCTGCCCGTTCGCCAGGTAGCAATTCGGCAAGCGCCAGCGTGGCCACGCCTTCAAAGTGCGCCTTGAAATCAACCTTCATTTTCCGCCTCCAAACACTTCAACGTCGTCAAAGGCGCACACGGGGCTCGCGTGGCCAACAAATATCACCTGGTTCGGCTCACCCTTGCCGCAATTCGGCGTACCGAACGCCGCGAAGGTGCTCCTGTCTCCGACCGCGCTCAGATTGCGCCAGAACGTGCGCGAGATGCCTCGATAGTTGGGATCGCGCACCGTCTTTGTCAGCTTGCCGTGCTCAATGAGCCGCCCATACTCACAACCGAACTGGAATTTGTTGCGGTAGTCATCGATTGACCATGAACGGTTGGAACTCATGAGGATGCCCTTTTCTATAGAACCGATCATCGCGTCGAACGATGTCGTGCCAGGCTCCAGGTTCAGGTTTGCCATGCGGTCTATAGGTGGCCTGTTCCATGATGTCGCGCGCTGGTTGGCTACTCCCTTGAGGCCGGAACGGGCCTGGCTCTCGAGGCTGCCGAGTCCGCGTACCAGGATGCCGTCCTTGATAAGCAGTTCCTTCTTGGCGAGGTTGCCGATTTCATCGGCGCCATATGACGCCAGCTCTCCGGCTACCGTCGGGTCGTAGCTTATGTTCATTAGTTTTGATCCATACTGGAATGTGCCAAAGTCGGCAGCCTTGACGAAGCTGCCGCCCGCGTAATTCCGCTCATCGCCCAGTATGCGGTCCAGTTCCAGTGGGTGACCCACGCTCTCGTGAATCTGCAGCATCATCTGGTCTGGCATAAGCACGAGTGTGCGCCTGCCGCTGGGGCAGGTATCGGCACCGAGCAGCTCCACGGCCTCGAGGCCTATCCTGCGGGCATCGGCGATCATCGCGTCTGTATCGAGCAGCTCCCAGCCACCTTGCCTGGTCAGTCCACGCGGACCATTGGCTGTCCGCAACTGGACTACGTCGCCTCTGCGGGCGACCGCCTGCAGGCTGCTGCCCATGTAGTGGATAGTCTGCTCGATGTCGGCGCCGTTGGTCGAGACAATCTCGTAGTCGTACTGGCCAACTTCGACAAGAGCCGTGGTCTGTATTATCTCATCGGAGACCTTGAGCGCGCCGCATGCGTTGAGGAGGAAGGCAAACACGTCGTCCGGGGCTCTGGATGTCTTGCGCGTCCTCGAGGTTTCATACCGGGCCGTAGCGGGCGGCCTGACCGAGAGGTCAAAGCTGTGGATGCTCCTGCCCGCGGCCGCCTTGGCGGCGGTCAATGCTGACAACGCCGCGCGGGAGACTCCCTCGGGCGACATGTCCGGGGTAGCGCCATAGGCGAATCGGCCGTCTACCATCACCTCCACCATCACGCCGTCATCGAATCCGCTTATCGCCTGTTCGAAGGCGCCATCACGGGCAACGTAGTACAGGGCGGTTGTGCGGCGGCGTCTGAGGCCGAGCCATGTCGCTTCCCGGGCCGCGGTGGTGGCGGCGTCAAGAAGTCTGCGCAGGTCATTTCTCATGGACCTCTCCTTGTGTAGTTCCTCGAAGCTTGTTACGGGTCTGGACCCATACATCGCCTTGTGGTGTCGCATGTCAAGCAATACACCATACTGGACAACGGTCGCTGCAGTAACAGGCTTCGTGATACTACCATCGGCCACCACAGCGACGAGAGCACATTGTAACGTTCAAATTAATTGAACGTCAAGAACAACCCGGGCCATTGCAGGCGCGGCGTCAATGATGGCTGGACATGGTGTCCATTTCGAGCAAGGTAGAGTACCATTTCGTTGGTTGCCGGAAGGCGTCAAGGAGGTGGACAGATGTTTGTAGTCATAGTGGATATCGTTGTCAAACCGGAATTTGCCGAGCTGTTTCGAGAGGCCATCATTGTGCAGGGGGAGACTTCATTGAGGGCCGAACAGGGTTGTTTGCGCTTCGACATATTGCAGATACCCGGTCAGCCTAATCATTTCACGCTCTGCGAGGCGTATGTCGACGAGGCGACCTTCAAGGATGTGCACCGCAAGACGCCGCACTTTGCAAGCTATGCCGAAACGACCGCGCCGTGGGTCGAGAGCAAGGGCTCTCGCATGTTTACGAGAATCTGGCCGAGTGACTGAACGATTGGCGTCAGAAACGGCCATCATCCGATTAAAGAAATGTCAAAGCACATCGATCGATGGAGGCATCGTCAATCACCATGACTATTATCTATGACACGCTACATGAGATGCATCTGGGCTACTCGGCGATTTTCATCTGTATGGGCATGGGGTTCCTGTTCCTGCGCGGTGCTCGTCGGGAGGAAATCGGGCCAGGATATTGGTCCCTCAGCTTCTTCATGAACAGCCTGGGATTCCTGTTCTGGTCAGGCATAGTGCCGGTCGCACCATGGCAATATTTTCTGGTGGGCGAGATATTCCACATCGCTGGATTTCTCCTGCTGATATCCGGGGCGTATCGATTCTCCGGGTACAAATATAGGCTGTGGAATATTCCAGTAGTACTTCTCTGGCTCGCCATGTGGAGCATTTCGATCCTGCTTGTCAGGAAGAGCCCCGCATTCTCGATGTTCATGCTCAAGGCCGTGCGCGCGATCCTGTTTTTCGCTGCAGGATCCATCATTCTGTCAAGAAAACCGAAGGGCACATTCTTCGGACAGCGGGTTGCCGGTTTGAGCCTGATAGCCTGGGGGCTGTATATCCTGGCCTTCGCCTTTCTGCAGTTGAAGGTGATGCTGAATCTGGCCTTTGGATTTCTTGTAGGTTTTCAGATGCTCGCGGCTCTTGGGATGGTCGCGATGTTGATCGACAGGATACGCCTGAGGGTCGAGGAAGACGAAGAGAGGATACAGAAGCTGGAAGGGCTCTTGCCCATCTGTTCGTACTGCAAGAATATTCGCGATAAGGACAACACGTGGCACTCTCTTGAGTATTTTATAGAAGAGCATTCAGAGGCCGAATTCAGCCATGGCATATGTCCTGACTGTTTCAGGAAGTTCAAACCGGACCGGTAGGCTCCGGCGGACGATCTGTTCGGGGCGCCGGTATCAGCGCGCGGCAACCTGGAGCTGGCACCAGGCGAACAGGGCATCGTACAGCTCGAACTGGTGGCGCAGGTTCTCGTTGTCGTCGGGATAGCGGATCGAATATCCGGTGGCCAGAGCCTCGAGGCCCGCCGCCACCGGGTGATCCTGGAGCCGGTCGGTATCGGCGCAGCCAACGATTTCAGCAAGCAACAGCAGGGCCGGATTGGCAAGGTCGTATGTCTCGACTATCGTCTGGAATGAACACTTGCCATCATGGTGGCCAAGCTGCACGCCGGGTGCATCAAAGGGCGTAGCTCCGGTTTCCTCCGCCATCAGCTTGATCCTGCTGGCTGGCACAAAGAGAAATTCCGCCTGGCTGTCTATGAACCTGCTGATCAGCCATGGGCAGGCTACCCTGTCTACGTGTATGTGCGATCGGGTAATCCATTGCATGGGAGCTCCTTCGGGCTGTAGATGACCCGGCGCTGCCGGGCCCGCATCTCAGTGCAGATACTCTGTATGATCCTTCAGGGTTCCGTCAAGGTGAGCCTTGAGCGCATCATCGATGGCGCGCAAGTCAGTGACGAGCGGCTGGATTCCGGCGCTCTTCATGCTTTCATAGGCACCGGCTCCCATGCCACCAACGACAAGGAACTGGCAATCGGCAATGGCGACGGCCATTCGCGCGTGCTTGTTTTGGGCGTCCGCTCCGTAGCCATGTCTCTGATCCGCCTGCCCGGCATGGTGTTCATCATGCTGTGCGTCATTGCCCGCGAACTGGGCATGGCCTACTTTGGGCCGGTGTTCCCTTGAAACGATCTTGGAGCCCTCGAGCGTCAGGACCTCATAGAACTGAGCCCTGCCAAAGTGCTGGCATATCGTCACACCGTCATCGGTTACAAACGCGATCTTCATTCGGTACCCCTCACAGTTGTATAGCCATGTTGAATATAGCGTATGCCAATAATACCACCGTGCTGCCGAAACTGACAAGGCTGGTCGATGCAATGTCTGTTCACGATTCGCACTTTGTGGTACCAATCTTCACCATGAAAAACAACAGCGCGACTCCCCGCAGCAGGCTGCCTCTGGACATATATGCGCTCTTCGGAGTGCGGCTGGTCGTTTCGGCAGGGTCGTTTGTGGGTCCGTTCCTGACGATGATGCTGACGATGAAGCTGGGCTATGACGAGGCGCGGGCCGGGGTCTTCATGTCCATAGTCTCAATACTATCCGCGCTTGGGCTTGTCGTCGGAGGCAAGCTTGGTGACAAGTTCAACCGGCCGCGTGTGCTGCGGACGCTGCAGGCCACGACGGCGCTGGCCTATATCGCGTGCGGTCTCATGGGTTTTACCGCCGCGACGCCCTTTGTCATAGCGTTTGCGATGGGTGTGCTCAATGGCACCTGGCCCATAATCAATGCCATTGTCGCCGATGTAGCGCCCGCTGACCAGCGCAAGGAATCATTTTCGCTGCTGTACTGGGGAAACAACATAGGCTTTTCAATAGGGCCGCTGATAGCCGGGCTGTTGTTCACGGCGGCGCCACGTGTGCTGTTCTTTGGCAACGCCGTGGTGCTGCTGGCAGCGGCTGGCATTGTGACAATGTTTGTCCGGGGCGCCGAAACCCCGGAGACGGCATCGGAAGCCGCGGCTCCGACGGGAACCGAGACGGTGGCTGTGGGGATGGGCGCATCGTCGACCTGGTCTGTCTTCAAGGCGAATCCAGTGCTGATGCTGTATGCCGCCGGGTCGATTCTGACCGCGTTCGTGTACAATCAGCATACCTTCGCCTTGCCTATATTCCTCAAGGACGCACTTGGTACAGAGGCCGGGCCCAAGGCCTATGGCATCGTGATGATGACAAATGGCCTGACCGTGGTGGTGCTGACCGCGCTCGTGGTGCTCGTCTCCAGGCGGTTGCGCAGCCTGTCAGCGGTGGCGCTTTCGTCGGCGTTCTATGCGGTCGGTTTTGGCTCGTACTGGTTCGTAGGCGGCCTGCATGTGGCAGTGCTCGCCACGGTGGTCTGGACCATCGGGGAGATACTGGGCAGCACGAATGGCAACGCATTCATTGCCGAGCGGTCGCCACCGGCATTCAGGAGCCGTATCAACTCCGCTGTTTCGTTCTGCTACATTGCCGGCAATGCCTTGGCGCCGCTCGCCGCAGGCCCGATCGCCCGCACCTATGGCAGCGCCTCGATCTGGCCTTTTGTCGCGGTCTGCGCGCTCGCATCGGCGGCCTTCATGTTCGGTGTGGATCGGCTGGACAAGAACGCCTCGCGGCGTCAAGGTTGACCATGCCCGATCACAAGCCCGCCGGGGCCGCGCGGCTGTCGGCCATGATGTTCTTCCAGCTGTTCGTGTTTGGCGCGTTCGGCCCCATCCTCAGCATGTACCTGCAGGGCACGCTCCGCTTCTCCAGCGCGCAGACCGGCTTCATCATGGCTATGTCAGTTGTCTCGAGCATCGTCGCTCCGCTCCTGTCGGTTTATGTGGTCGATCGCTTGATACGCGCAAAGTGGCTATTCATCCTGTGTCACATCGTGCTGGCGATCAGCTCCGCCGGCATGTTTGTCGCTCATCGCTTCGGGATTTTTTTAACATTGTTCGTCATCAATTCGCTCTGTACCGGCCCGTCCATGGGTATGCTCACCGCCATAACCTTCCAGCGTCTATCCGATCTGGAAGGAAACACGCGCAACTATGGAGCCATAAGGGTCTGGGGAACGTTAGGCTGGATGGCCGCGGGCTATCTGGTCAGCGCCGTATGGGCAGTGCTGCCAGCGGTATTTGCAGGCAAGGCGGCTGTCGCATTCCATGCCGGGGCGTTTCTCGTTGCGAGTGCCGGATCGGTGGCGTGCATTGTGCTGGCCGCGGGCATGCCGGAAGCGAACCGCGGCGAGCAACCGGAGCACGCGCGGATCGTCGTCCCTCTGCCGGAGTTCCTCCCACGGGCTGCACTTGACGTCATCAGGCACAAGGGCACCATCGTGCTCTTTGTCGCGTACCTGGTTTCATCGATAGTCGACAAGCTTTATACCTTCGGCGCCGCGCCGTACTTTGTGCAAATGGGCTTCGGGGAGGCCTGGATACCTTCCATCCTGACCCTGGGCCAGGCTTCCGAGGTCGTCATGCTCTTCGGGCTTGGCACGCTGCTGTCACGATTCTCGTACAGGCATGTCATTCTGGTCGGCGGACTGACGCAGGCTCTACGATATTTCTTGCTATGGACCGGTATTCCTGCGCTCGGGTTGCTGGGCGTCGGCCTGAACGGGCTTGTCTTTGCCTGCCTGTATTCGGCAATTTTAATGTATATAGACCACCGGTCGGACTCAGGATCGCGGCAGGCGTTGCACCAGCTGGTGCAATTGTTCATGGGCGGTGTATCGGCACTGGTCGGGAACCTGCTCGCCGGAGCGCTGGGGCAGATAATCAGTATAAGTGGACGGGTAGACTATCGAGGGTTCTGGCTGGTTTCCTGGGCCGCAGCCTTCGCTTCGGCACTATTCGTCTGGCTCCTGTTCAAGGAGGACAGGAACCAGGGCGAAGCACCGGTCTGATCAGGAAACGGCCTGGTTCTCCGCGGCGCTCTCGAGCTTCTGCGTCTCGTCGTCGTTGAAGGCCCTGTCCATGTCCAGGATGATGATGAAGGCGTCATCGCGCTTGCCTATGCCACCGATGAAGCGTGAGTCTATCTTGACACCAAACCGTGGTGGCGGCTCAACGTGGTCGTCCTCCAGCTCTATCACCTCGTAGACCTCGTCAGCGATGGCGCCTATCAGGATCTGCCCATCCGGGCTGGCTATCTCCATCACGAGTATGGCGGTGTCCTGGGTAACTTCCTTCTCCGGCAGGCCGAACTTGACGCGGAGGTCGACGACGGGAATGCCCACGTCGCGGATGTTTATGAGCCCCTTGAGGAAGTCAGCGGTCCTG
>DATKVB010000010.1:0-122154 GCA_035530295.1 bacterium
TGATCTGACGGAAACGGGCATCGGCAGTGAGACCACAGCCACCAAGAAGGTGGCATTCAGCCTGACAGGCAGCGCAAGCGATACCAATGCGTTCGCCAGCGTCGTCATCATGGCCGCGAAGGACGGAGCCTCCGCTTCCGAAGTATTCTCTAGGTCTACAAGCGGAGCTTATACGTACTCCCCGACAGTAGACACGGCTACACACACCACCGATGGCCTGTGGGTTTACACCATAACCGCTACCGACGTTGTCGACAGGACAAAGGTGCTTACCAGGAACGTGCTCATCGACACCACCGCGCCCGCCATATCGGTTGCTGATGCAGCCAATGTTACCGTAGCGAAAGGTACCGCAGGCGTCACATATCCTACATTGACCATTAACGCTTTCAGTGATTTGAATGGTGTGGTAAGAGTCGATTATTGGCTAGACGATCTTGTCAGACCGACAACGCCAGCGGATGTGTTTTCTTATGAGATAACATCTCAATCCGCAGGCCCACTTTCCGTACCTCTGTCTTCAATCGGAAATGTCAGCTTCAGCTTCCAACTCGTGGATGCGGCTGGTAACCTGGGTGGTGGGGGAGGTACGAATAATTATATATTTTGTGAATATGGAACCAGCGACTATAATGCGGCCGAGGTGCCCCGTTCCCTCCTCTCCCCCGCCTCCAGCTATTCTTCGGCAGCGGCAACCCAGTCAACAGCATTCTCGACCACCGCCCGCCGGTCTAGTGCCTTCACGGTGCCGCTGGTAACCGAACAGGCCATCACCCCGGCCACCTGGCTGACGCCAAGCCCACGGGTTACGGGCGGCGGATTGGCGGTGGCGACGGATTCGTTCAGGGCGGCCGCAGTGAGCATTGCGGAGCGGTCATGGGCCAAGGCGCCGGTGATCGTGGACAAGTCGGCAAAGAAGACCGCCATGGTGCCGGTCAAATCAGTCGCGACACCAAAGGACGACGGGAGCGCCGCCGCCGCGGCCGCGATGGCGACCGCAATAGCGACCAAGCGAGCGGCGGCGAGCACCAGCGCCGATCATGCCGGAAGCTGGCTGCGCGCCGAAGAAAAGCTGACCGTGGCATCGCATGCGGGCGGTCAGGGAACAGCGCCAGGCACGCCGGCAAGCCGCGACAGCGGAACCAGGGCGCCTGGCCAGCGCGGCGGGGATACGCCATTCTCGGTAACAGTCCCTGTTCCGACCAACGGCAAGCGAAAGGACGATGAGGAGACTTCTTGACTGAGCATTTGATGCAATGTATCGAATTTGGCCTTCGCGTGGGCTATAGTTCAATACATCGATTATTTCTGTTGGAATTTGGCGGGTTGATCAGATCCGTCTTTGAAAGGTAGTTGCCATGAAAACCAAACGTTATGTCGCCCTGGCCATCGTGCTGCTGGCGGTTGCCGCGAGCACCTTTGCCGCTCCGGTGATCGTCACCTTCGTCGATGGGTCCGCCCAGGTCCAGTCGGGATCAACGTGGAAGAAACTTGACTTTGACGACAAATTCGACTCGACGCTCTCGGTCAAACTGGCCGCGGGAGCCGTGCTGGAGATAAAGGCACAGAACGGCTCGGTGGTCACCATCGCGGCGCCGGGCACCTACCTGGTCGATTCGCTGTTCAAGCCCAGAACCGAGCAGGGAGCGATCACGACGATAGCCGGCAAGCTTGAGAAGCTGGCCAAGGGCGGTCCCCAGGATTCGACAGTCGCGGGCGTCCGCGGAGCCGAGGCCGGCCAGCCTGCGGTTACCATGTGGGCCGGTGGCACCGAGGAAGCCGACGCGATGGCCAAGAGCGCCTTCGACGCTGCCCGCGGTGGAGACAACGCCGGGGCATACAAGCTCTACATGGAAGCCGCGGCGTTGTATATCGACGCGTCTGACCCGACAGGCGCCGCGCGCTCGGCCTATAGCGCCTCGTTGTCTGCGATGGCGACAGGTTCCGGTGCCCGTGCCCTGGCGGCGCTCCGCACTGCTTCACCCGAAGATGCCGGGGCCCTGCGCGGCTCCTACGCGCTGGCGCTGGCTACCCTGTCGGCCCGCTACGGCGCCACCGCTGACGCGAAGTCCCTGCTCCAGAAGGCTCTAGCGGCCAGCTGGTTTGACGACCCCGCGGCGTTGGCTGACGCGAAGAGCCTCCTCTCCGGCCTCTGATTCCATACCGTCTATAGCCCGCATCGAGCCGGCCGCCCGCTTGTTACAAGGCGGGCGGCCGGTCTATTTTATCGGGGTGCATATAGACGCCCACTTCCACGCCGACGATCTTGCCTCGCTCGATGAAGGATTCCCACAGGTATACCGAAGCCTGGCGGTATTCGGCCTTGCCTCGGTCCACAGCACAGCCGGGCTTACGGCAACACGGCGAATCATGGCCGAAGCGGGGGCATTCCTGGTGTCATTTGGCCTGCATCCGCAGTCGCCTGTGATGGACGAGGCGGATGAGCTGGAGAGGCTCGCGGCCGCCGGCAGCATCGCCGCAATCGGGGAGTGCGGGTTCGATTTCTACGGCGACACACCGGTCTGCGTGCGGAATCCCGACACTGAGCGGACGCAACGGTCAGTCTTCGAGTTCCAGCTGGAGCTTGCATTGAGGCACAATCTGCCGCTCGTGCTGCACATGAGGCGGGCGCAGGATCTGCTCTTCGCCTATGCCAAACCACTGGCCCGATTGCCGGCGGTGCTGCTGCATTCGTGGCCAGGGCCGGCCAACGAGGCTCTGGATTTTTTGTCGCGATGCCCGCGTGCGCTCTTCTCTTTCGGCAACGCCGTGGTCAATGGCAACAAGAAGACTCGTTCCAGCGTGGCCGCCCTGCCGCTGTCCGCCATAGTCACAGAGACCGACGCGCCATACCAGCCGCCCCGCGGTGTGCCACCTTTGGGAGCACAAGGAAACAGACGGCCGCTTGCGCGTGCGTATTCCACAATGCTTGACCTGCTGTCGATCGTGGCCGAAATCGCGGCGATCCGTGATCAGCCACCGGAAGCTGTGGTCACCGCGATCGAGAAAAACTTCATGGAGGCATTCCACAATGCCGTTCGATGACCGCACCAGAATTCTCCTCGGCAGCGCTGGTTCGCGGACGCTGGCTGCGTCCAGGGTCTGTGTCTTCGGGCTCGGCGGCGTCGGGGCCACGGCGGCGATGGACCTCGTGCGCGCGGGCGTCGGATCGCTCGTCGTCGTCGATTTTGACGATGTGGCGGAATCAAACCTCAACCGGCTGTATTTCGGGTACATCGACCAGGTAGGCAGGTCCAAGGTCGACGTGTTCCAGGAGTTCGCCAGGCGCGTCAATCCTGGCATACGGATAGAGACGGTCGGCGCCATAGTTCGCGGCGCGGAGGCGGCCCAGAGGATTCCACAGGGTTGCGACTTCTACCTGGACTGCATAGACACGCTCAACCCCAAGACCAACCTGATGGCCGCTCTGGCGCGGGCCGGCTTGCCGTTCGCTTCGAGCATGGGCACGGCGGGAAGGCTGGCGCCTGAGCGCCTCAAGGTCGGTTCGCTGTGGAGCACGCACGACTGCCCGCTCTCAACCCTGGTCCGCAAGCGGATGAGACGGCTGGGCTTCTGCCCTGCACCAGGCAACCGCCACGTCGACACGGACGCAGTAGAACTCGTGCCCGCCGAATTCCTGTGCGTCTGGTCTGACGAGCCGGCGGTGCCGCCGGCGATGCCCGCCGACGGTTCCATTCCGGGTGACACCGTCGATGGGGAGCGGGTCCGCGCGGTACAGGGCTCCGGGCCTTTCGTCCCGCAGGCCGCCGGGCATATACTGGCGAGCCTGGCGGTCAGGCACATGCTGGCCATCCAGAGCTGACAGACCAAGACCGTTTTGCATACCGAGGAGCGCGTGATGATGGAGTATTTTGCCACAACCAGGAGCGAACTCGCCACAACGATCCGGCAGGCGCTCGGCGCCTTCGGCGAAACATACGACGCCGTCTCCGGTGATCTAGGCGCGGATGCCGCCAGCCGGCTGGCCGACTTCGCGTCGCGGGGCAAGATGCTGCGCGGCAGTCTCGTGCGTCTGGGTTACGAATTGGTCAGCCAGCACGATGCCACCGAGCCCGATGCCACCGCGATCAGGCTGGCCGGTGCCGCTATGGAGCTGTTCCAGTCGGGGCTACTCGTGCACGACGACATCATGGACCGCGACCGGGTGCGCCGCGGTTTTCCGACCATGCATGTCGGTTACCAATCCACGCTCGAGAGTGGCGGCTACGACGATCCGGCGCACTACGGTGAGGCTCTGGGTATATGCGTTGGCGACCTTGCCTACTTCGCCGCATTCCAGTTGCTGACCGAGATGCCGGCACCCGCCGCGCGGGCCGTCCAGGCGGCGCACATCGCGGCACGGGAGCTGTGCGTCGTCGGCATTGCGCAGATGCAGGATGTGGTCAACGGCGCGGTGCTGCAGGACTCAGCCAATCCATTCCGCGATGCCCCGACCGATCCATCAGAAGAAGACATCCTGAAGCTGTACCGTTACAAGACGGGCCGCTACACGTTCAGCCTGCCGCTCGCGCTTGGCTGCGCACTGGCCGGAGGCAGCGATGCAGAGCGGCTGACGCTCGAACAGGCCGGCGAAGACCTGGGCGTATTGTTCCAGCTCAAGGACGACGAACTGGGCCTCTTTGCCGACGAGGCGGTGTTGGGCAAGCCCGTCGGGGCCGACATCAGGGAAGACAAGAAGACCATCTTCAGGCGCCGGCTTATGTCCAGGGCGGACGGGCAAACCAGAGCCAGACTCACGGCGATATTCGGGCACCATGATGCCGGATCCGCGGAGGCCGATGTGGTGCGTAGTGAACTGCAGCGGCTGGGCATACGGGCCGAAATCGCGGCGATGATGCAGGCTCGAGCCGATGCGGCACTGGGTCACATGAAGCCGTTGCTCGACGAGGCCCCCGCCGGTGCCGCGCTGGCATTCAGGGAACTCGTGACCTACAGCCTCGAGCGAACATCCTGATCCAAAGGACGGCAGTCCGTTACTTCAGGAAGTCCGCGAGCAGCGTTCTGAATATTCCGGGATCCTCAACCATCACCGAATGTCCAACGGTATCGATGATCTCGAGCCGCGTCTTCGCGTACGCCGCCACGGTATCCCTGGCCATCGCCTCGGTAATGATGCTGTCCTTGCGGCCCCAGATGACGAGGACCGGTCCCTTGAACGCGCCTGCCCTGCCGACATAGTCAAAGCGCTCCAAAGCGCGCGCGTTGCCGGCAAATGCCAGCGGCGCCATCTTCATCGCGTCATCGGTCAGGCTATCGAGTAGCGCGACGTTCCGCATGGTCGGCGCGACGGCGGCAAGCGCCTGGCGCATCATGTCCCGATTGGTCTTGAACAGCTCGATGTATGGGTAGTGTTCCTCCGGTGTCTTCAGCCCTGCAGGCGCACAGCTGTCGATGAGGACTATGGCTCTGGCCAGCTCTGGCATTCGCGCAGCCATCGACATCACGACCGCGCCGCCGAGGCTGTGCCCGACGACCACAGGCGCGTCCAGGCCAAGAGCGGTGATGAAGGCGGCGAGGTGGTCGGCATACACGTCGATGTCCGCCACATCAAGTTGATCGGAGCGGCCGAAGTTTGGCAGGTCAGGCGCAACGACGCGGTGACCAGGCATATCCATGACCAGGCTCCACCATGTTGAAGAACCAGTGTTGCCGTGCACAAGAACCATGGGCGTTCCCGTGCCGCTTTCCACGTAGTACATCTTCTTGCCCAGGACTTCCACCATTTTTCCGTTCATGGTCTTCTCCCCGCAGCCGGGCACGCAGCCCGCACATAGTATGAAAGCGACGATGATCAACGGCAACGCCGCCGATCGGTTCATGGCATTTCCATCTCTTCAAGAAAGCCCAGCAGAGCATCCGCCACCGCTTCCGGCTGCTCTATCACAACCGCATGGCCGGCTCCTGGTATTTCGGCGTACTGCGCGCCTGCCACGCCCCGCTCGATGATGCGAGCATAGGCGGGCCCCTTGAGTATATCGCCGCCTGCGACGACGACAAGGCAGGGGCAGCGTATGCGACTCAGGTCCTCTGTCAGATCGATGGCCATGAACGCGTCGCACAGCCCGGCAAACGATACAAACCAGTCGCGCGGCAACGACACGATCGCCGCCTCGCGCGCGTTCAGGGTATCGCCGTTTGCCTTCAGGTAGGCGGCCGAGTAGTTCCATGGCTTGATGGCCCGGTAGAAGACGCGCGGGTCGGAGAGGGCGGCGGCCTTCCAGGATTCCACCGCGGCGCCGAGCACGGCATCGTACTCGGTAACGCCATCGATCGGAATGATGGAGAGGCATCGCTCGGGAAAGTCGCGGGCAAAGGTCAGCGCGACCTCCGCCCCGTACGACGTGCCGACGATATGGGCCGCGCCGATGTTCAGCTCGGACAAGAGGCCGGCGAGGTCACGGGCATGCTGCTCGAACGAGTACGGCGGCGCCGGCCTGTCAGACAGGAGCTGGCCGCGGAAGTCATGCATCAGCACCCGGTAGCCGGCCTCGACCAGCCGGGCAGCCACCGGCTTCCAGTGCGCGATGGACATAGCTATGCCATTGAGCAGCACGACGGTCTGTGGCCCTTCGCCTTCGACCCGGTATTCCAGCCCGACTCCTTCGACCTGCGCGCGCGGCATCGCTATATTCCCAGATAGGCGGAGACGACGTGCGGATTGCTCGACAGTCCCTTCGCGGTATCCTCGAGCACGACGGCACCGTTCTCTATCACATAGCCGCGGTCAATCGCCTTGAGACTCTCGCGCACGTTCTGCTCGGTAACCAGGATCGCTATGTCCTTCTTGAGTATGGACAGGCGATCGAACACCTCGGCGACTATCGACGGCTGCAGCCCGAGCGACGGCTCGTCCAGAATCAGCAGGGCCGGATTGGCCATCAAGGCCCGCCCTATGGCGACCATGCGCTGCTGCCCGCCTGACATCGTGCCGACGTATTGCTTGTAGCGTTCCTTGAGTATCGGGAACAGGGTCAGCACCACTTCCAGCTGCTGAGCCATGATAGGCTTGCCACGGGGCACGTACGCGGCTCCGAGTTCCAGGTTGTCAGCGACACTCATGCCTGGAAACAGTTCGCGTTCCTGCGGCACCAGTGCTATCCCGGAGCGGGCCACCATGTGTGTCTGATGGCCGCCGATCGACTTGCCCTCGAACTCGATGGAGCCAGCCCACGGCTTGACTATGCCCATGATTGCGTTGATAAGCGTCGTCTTGCCGGCGCCATTCGGGCCAAAAAGTCCAACCGATTCCTTGCCCACCGACAGGTCTATGCCGCGGAGCACCTGGAGCCGGCCATAGCCGGTTTCCAGTTTCTTGATGTCCAGTATCATGCGGCTCCTCCCAGATACGCCTCTATGACGCGGGGGTTCTTCGAGACCGTTTCGTACGGTCCCTCGGCAATCAATTCGCCAGCCTCGAGCACGATAACGCGCTGCGTCAGCTCGCGTATCACGCCCATCACGTGCTCCACGACGCCGACCGCCATGTGACGCTCGCGGGCGATGCGCTGTACCGTCGCGATGATCTGCCTGGTCTCGTCGCTGTTGAGTCCGGCCATCACTTCGTCCAGGAACAAAACCTCGGGTTCGTTGGCCAGGGCCCGCGCTATTTCCATCTTCTTGATCTCGAGTATCGACAGCTGGGTGGTGTCGCGCCCCAGCCGCTCCAGTCCGAGCTCGGCGCATATCGCCTCGGCCGAACGTCGCGCTTCCTTGAGGCTCTTGTCCCGGCTGAATACCGAACCGATCATCACGTTCTCTATCACCTTGAGGTTCTCAAGTGGATGTATCAGCTGGTATGTCCTCGCAATGCCAAGGCGGCTCCGCACGTGGGCAGGCGCGTACGTTATGTCCTTGCCCTTGAACTCGATGCGGCCCGATGTCGGCATCAGAATCCCGGAAACCAGATGAATGAACGTCGTCTTGCCCGCGCCGTTCGGTCCGATGATGCCCAGGATCTCGCCTTCTTCCATGGCAAACGAAACGTTGTTGACCGCCACGAGGCCGCTGAAGGCCTTGGTCAGTCCGGTGGTGACGAGCTTACTCATGGGTCGCTCCGGCCTTGCGGCCCTTGGTGTCGGATCCGCGCATCAGCTTGCGGGCCAACCCGACGAGTCCCTGTGGCATGAACAGGATTACTATGATGATGATGATGCCGTAGACCACCAGGTGGCCGTACGGGATCTTGAGCTTCAACCACTCCGAAGCGATGCCGAGCAGCACCGCTCCCGCCATCGGCCCCATCGTGCTGTGGATGCCGCCAAGCAGCGCCATCGCGAGCGGCAGCAACGTGAAGTTGGCGTCAAAAGCGGTGTCCGGAGTCGTAAAGCCGTATGACTGTATCTGTATCGCGCCCATCATACCCTGCAGCATCGATGTGATCACAAAGGCGAACAAGAGGTACCTGAAGATGTCGACGCCGCTGGAACGCGCGCTCGTCTCGTCATTGCGGATAGCGGTCAGCGCCAGGTGCATCTTGCTCTTCTCGAAGTA
This sequence comes from bacterium, assembly GCA_035530295.1. Taxonomy (GTDB): domain Bacteria; phylum Spirochaetota; class Spirochaetia; order Treponematales; family UBA12059; genus SZUA-370. Next base: position 8,512 of record DATKVB010000010.1, read on the forward strand.
CCAGGACACGCCTATCGTGATGAATAGACCCGCGAGGCACAGCCAGTACAGGGCCGTCGATGAACCGTTGAATATGACGGCCGGTATCACGACGCCTTCGGGACCGCCCGAGAAATCGTGCAGGTTCTGCATGATGATGCGGAATATTTCCATCAGGGCCAGCGTCGTTATGGAAAAATACATGCCGCGCAACCTCAGTATCGCGAAGCCCAGGGCAAACGCCACGAGCCCGGCCAGCAGAGCCGCGAATATGATGCTGACGAATGGATCCATGCCGCCGCGCAACACGGCGAGCGCCGATGCGTATGATCCCAGTCCAAAGAGCCCCGCGATGCCAAAGGAAATCTGGCCGGAACGGAGCAGCATGTCCCAGCTGATGGCCAGTGCCATGTACGTCATGATGCTTCGGGCCACGTTCAGAGGATACGCTCCCAGGAAGGCGGGAAACGCGATGACAATCGCGGCCAGTATGGCGACGGCCAGGTAGGAGGATTTGAACTTCATGCCTTCTTCCCCTTGATCGAGCGTCCGAGTATCACCGTGATGATCAGGACGAAGAATACGATGTCAGACCATCCGCGCAGCTCGCGGAAGGCCTTCAGGAAATTCTCCGATATCCCGAGGAGCAGGCTTGCTCCAAGGATGCCGGGGATATTGCCGATGCCTGCCATTGCGACCAGGCAGAAACTCTTCATGGTAAAGGGGCTTCCCACCGCCGGGAAAATCGAAGAGCGCGTAATGAAGACGGCGCCCATCATGCCTATCATCGCCGTCGCCAGAGCAAAGACAAGGCCGTATGTCCTGTCGACGTCGATGCCGACTATGGCCGCGCCCTTGGGGTTCTGTCCCACAGCCAGGGCGGCCTTGCCTGTCGTTGTCTTGGTCAGGAAGAGGCGCAAGCCTACGACCATCAGAATCGCTATCAGCACAAACACGAAGTTGTATACGCCAAACGACAGCTCGCCGACGTCAACCGAGGCCGACACGTAGTCGAACGAAATCTTGCGAGTCTGCGACGTGAAGACCAGGTTGGCTATCTGCGTCAGCGAAATGCCAAGCCCGAACGTCAGAATCAGCTGGTTCAATTCAGGTGCCTTGAGCGCCTGCCGTATCGTCAGCTTGTATATGACGAAGCCGAAGGCGGCCGTCACCGCCGCGACCGGTATCATGGCGACGAACGGATCGATACCGAACGTCGTGCACACCATGTATGTCGCATATGCGGCTACCATCATGAACTCGCCATGCGCGAGATTGACGATGTGTACGATGCCGAGGATAAGCCCCATCGGAATCGCTATCGAGGCGTAGAGGCCAGCGGCCTGCACGCCATAAATCAATACGGTCGGACGCCAGACCATTATGGCCACGACCGCCGCGGTAATAAGCGCGACGACAATCGTCGCGTTCCGTTTGTTCGCCATCTCTTTTCCCTTTGGTCAATTGCATGGTCTGGAATAAGCCGCCGCCCCTCGCTGGCGCCGCGAAGGCAAACCCGCGGGGGATGACGGCTGGATCAATACCGCATCAGTCAGTCATTACTTCCACTTGGGGAAGGGATAAACCGGCTTCGATGTCGCGGACTCGAACGGCCAGATCACTTCCTGGCGGCCATTCTGCCACTGCAGAATCTTCTGGTTCCTGATGCCCTGGTGCTTGATGACGTTGGACGGTGAGAACGTAATCGTCTGTCCCAGCGGAGAGGCATAGTTGGTAGCCTCGAGGGCGGTGATCAGGGCCGCGGTGTCGGTCGATCCGGCGCGCTTGATGGCGTCGGCGACAATGTAGACCGCCGAGTATGACAGCGGAGCAAAGTACGTGGCCGGCTCGACCTTGTACTTCGCGACGAAACCGTCATAGAATTTCTTGCTGGCGGTGCTGATCTCGTTGATTGACGGAGCCCACATGCCGTAGAGCATCACGTTGTCAGACAGCTTGGAGGTGCCGAATCCCACTGGCCATCCGGGAGGAGCTCCAAGATAGATTCCGGGGTTGAACTTCATGGCCTTGGCCTGCTCGAGCATCGGCAGCGCGTCGGCATCGTAGCCGGCCCACAGGAAGAGGTCCGGCTTGAAATCCTTGGCGGCCTCGAGGACGGAGGCGTAGTCGCCGCCGCCGAGGGCCGCGCTCTTGAAGGGTGCGCCATCGATGATGTACCTGCCATCCTTGCCAAAAAGCACCTTGGTCTGGTCAAAGGAAGCCTTGCCAAAGGCGCCTTCCTCGTAGGCGAGGAACAGCTTCTTTATCTTGACGGCGGGATACTTCTTCTGGATTTCGGCCCAGCCCTGCGCGTAGGAAGCGCCCTGGTTGTAGTCCCAGGGATGCAGATGGAAATACCAGTTCGCATCGGCGCCAAGAGCCGCCTCGACTGTTGAGGAGGCCGCGCCGGTGGAGACGACGACCTTGCCGTATTTCTTCATCGTTGGAATCTGGCCAAGAGCTACGCCCGAAGCCATGCCGCCGATCAGCACATCGACATTGTCCACCGTGACGAGTTTCTCTATCGCCGCGGCGCCTTTGTCGGCCTTCAGTTCATCGTCGACGACTATCAGTTCCAGCTGACGGCCCAGTACGCCGCCGGCCTTGTTGATCTCGTCGACCGCCTGCTGAGCGGCCATGCTGCCCTGCTTGCCGGTAATGTCACCGAGCGGCCAGGTGCCGCCAATCTTGATGGTGCCCTGGGCAAAGACGGGGACGGCCAACGCGACGATCGCGATGATCGCTAACGCTTTCTTCATTACTGTCCTCCTTACAAACCTGACGGACGCGAAAGCGCCCGACTATGAACTCAAGGCAGGCTCGGCATGGTGCCGTGGGCTGCCGTAGAAACCATCAGAGCGTCAGGCCACCGTCGACGCGGAGCACCTGGCCGTTTACGAATGAGCCCTCGTCACTTGCGAGGAACAGGACGCCATTGGCAATGTCCTGTATCTCGGCCAGGCGTCCAAGCGGCGTCCTGGCTATGATCGGCTCCAGCACCTTCTCCGGCACCGTCTCGATCATCGGGGTCCGGGTATAGCCTGGCGCGACGCAATTGGCGCGTATCTTTGCGCCCTTGCGGCAGAACTCGCGGGCCCAGCCCTTGGTCATCGTCACCACGCCACCCTTGGTCGCCGCGTAGTTGGTCTGGCCAATGTTGCCGTCCATGCCCACGATGCTCGATATCGACACGATCGAACCCGATCCTGTCTCCATCATCACCGGCGCTATGTACTTGGTCATCAGGAACGGCCCCTTGAGGTTGACGTTGATGACGGCATCCCAGTCCGACTCGGTCATCTTCTGTATCAGCGCATCCTTGGTTATGCCGGCATTGTTGACGAGCACATCGATGCGACCGTGCTCGGCCTTGGCCTTGACAACGAAGGCTTCTACTGCGGCCCCGTCGGTCACATTGATCACCACACCCTTGACGCACGGTATCGCCTTTTCCAGCGACTCGAGTTCCTGCGCATTCATGTCCAGAGCCCAGATCCGCAGAGCGCCTTCGCGGGCAAACGTCTCGACTATTCCACGACCAATGCCGCGTGCTCCGCCCGTTACGACGCACACCTTGCCCTTCATCCTGTCCATATTCTTCTTCTCCTTATCGATATTCACATCGCCCATCATGCTTTTTGTATTGTCATCACTCCTGATACGGGCCCCACCGAACGACGCTGGCGGCCCAGACAAAACCGAGTCCGGCTCCGACAAGCACAAGATTGTCTCCATCGTGTATCTTCCCGGCCGCCACCCCCAGTTGTATTGAAATAAGCTGATCGTTCTGGCCGATGTGACCATATTCATCCAGGTACGTTGTGCGCGAATCATCCAGAGACAATTCCTGCAGTATCGCGTCATGCGCGCTCTTCTTGAAATGCAGCACGGCCAGATAGCCGATGTCGGCGCGTTTCAGTCCCCCCGACAGCTGCAGCGCGCGGTCTATGACCCAGTAGAAATTTGGCAGCGTCTTCTCATTGAGCTTGGCCTTGAACGCCGGTTCATCGGGCACCATGAAGTGAGCCTTCTCCAAGTCTCCCTCTTTGGGTGGCCAGGCCTTGCTGCCCAGTGTCGGAATCACGCAGTCAAGGCTCAAGGAGCCATCACCTTTGAATGCCGAACCGAGCAGCACATTCCTGCCCGCATTCTTCTGCAGTACCAGAGCCGAACCGCCGGAGCCAATGTCCATCATGAATCTGGTAGTGGGCTCGGCCAGGTCGATCAGGTCGTTGTTGCGGTAGCCTGATACCAGCAACACCGTATTGAGGTCATCGCGCGCCAGCATCATGCTCTTGGCCACATCGAGGGCGGCCATCATCGAACCACACATAGCCTCCATGTCAAAGCTCCACGCGTTGGCGGCGCCCAGCTCGTTGGCCACGTACAAGCCAGCCAGCCAGCAGGTGTAGTCCTTGTGCTGAGCGCCGCACCAGAGCACCAGATCCAGATCCGCACCCTGAACCTGTGCCTCGGCCATCGCCTTCCTGGCGGCCTTTATGCCCATGACGGCTGTGGTATCATCCGGGCCCGCGACAGGCTTGCGCTTGACGCCGAATTTCCTGGCGATCACATCTTCAGGCACGCCGGTTGCGCCGGCCAGGTCTGCGGCACTCATCGATGTATCGGGCACATAGATGCCGATGCCGCTTATTCCAACATGCATGGTCGTCCTCTCAACATGGTGAATCATCTCTCAATCATAAATTCACCGGTTTTTGCATTTCGTCAAGCAAAAAAATGCACACGCTTGCATGGTTGATGCAAAACGCTGCCGCTTCCACAATTATTCTTGCCAATTTCAAGAGAGGGGCCTATAATCAGCATGGAAATTGTGAATCACCTCTCATTCCGAATTTGGTAGCGTTGGAGTCATATATGGGTGACGAGGACAAGGGAACACGGACACGATTGCTCTCCAGCGCTGTGCGCCTCTTTGCCGCCAGCTGGTATTCGTCGGTCTCGGTGGCGGAGATTTGCAGGGCAAGCGGATTATCCAACGGCATCTTCTATAGATATTTCCCAAACAAGGAAGCACTGGTCAAAGATATACTCGAGGATGTAATCCGCCAGATAGCCGACGCGCTCGAAGGCGTCACCGGTACGTCACTGCGTGAACGTCTGGCCAGTATGACCGAGATCCTGGTCAGGTTCTCCATCGACCACCCCGACCTCATCACCGTATTCCGCGAGGGACAGTACCGCTACTTCGAGTATGAGCGCAGGCTGACCGAAATGTACCAGCGGGTGCTGTCCAGGGCCCTGGGCAGGGCGGTGGGCATACCTGAATACCTTGTCGCTGTCGGTGGCATCAGGTTCGCCGCCATCAGGGCCGCCCTGCAGGGGATGCGTGTATCCGTGCCAGCGCTTGCCGACATCATGGCTCATGGCACCTTCAGAAACCTGTCCTGGGATGCGGACAAGGTCTTCGGTATTTCGATAACGCCACCACCCATAAGCATGCGGGATTCCACCAGGGACCGCCTCCTGAAGGCTGGCAAGCGCCTCTTCGGTGAGCGCGGCTACCATTCGGTCAACATACACGAGATCACCGACGCCGCGAATCTGTCGGTCGGCACCTTCTACAAGCACTTCGAGAGCAAGGAAATATTCTTCCGTGAACAGATTCTGTCCGCGGGGCATGAATTGCGTCGCTTCATAGCGGAGCACCTGAGTCCCGGCCTGAACCGCCTGGAGATTGAACTGCAGGGCATATTCCTGTTCGGCGTGTACCTGTCGATAGATCACTGGTGCTACAACATCGTCCGCGAAGGCGAGTTCGTATCGCCCGCGGCCGTCCGCGAGTACTACGCGGCATTCCGGCGCGGCTACCTGAAAATGGGCGCCGATGGACTGGATCCAGACGCGGTCGCCGCGGATCCGGCCTATGTGGACAGCTGCATAGAATACCTGATGGGCATTTCACACTACTTCGGACTCGAGGTAGCGTTCGACACGTCGCCGCTCAACGCCCGATCGATGATCGAGGATATTGGCACGTATCTGGTGCATGGCCTGATGGCCGGCGTGTAACACCATATTGGGAGCCACACAGGGAGGAACCATGGCAAAGGCAAAAATCATAGGCACGGGCGTCTACGCGCCAGGACAGGCAATCGATAATGAAGAGTTGAAGCTCCTCGCTGGCATCGAATTTGACGCCGGGAAGCTGGAGGCAAAGATAGGCATACAGTCCCGCCACATCGCAAGGCTGCGCGGCATCGACGAGACAAGCGCCGACTTTGCGGAGAATGCCGCGCGCGCCGCACTGGCGGACGCCGGCGTCGACCCGATGGCTGTCGATCTGGTTATCGTCGGAACGGACACGCCGGAATATGTAAGCCCCGCGACCGCTATCCTGGTACAGGGCAGACTGCAGGGCGGCCAGCGCGACACTGGCGTCTTCGACGTGGGCGCATCGTGCGCCAGTTTCGTGACTGCGCTCGACGTGGCAGCCCGTATGATGGCTACCGACGCGGAGCTGCGCACGGCAGTGGTCATAGGCGTCTACAACATGCCGGCCCACATCAGGCCCGGCGACGCGTTTGGCTGGTCTATCTTCGCCGATGGAGCCGGAGCCGTCGTGCTGTCCCGGACCGGGGACGATGACGTGTCCGGCTACATTACCGGCAAGCTCGTATCCGACGGCACGCAGTGGAACTACGTGGGCGTCTACGCAGGAGGTACCCGCAAGCCCGTAACCCACGAGCTGCTCGACGCGGGAACCTACGGCCTCGAACTGCTGCAGCGCCTGCCCGGCGACCGCAACCTCAAGCTGTGGCCGCCTATCATACGCCAGCTGTGCGCCAAGGGCGGCATCCCGGTGGAGAAAGTCGCGCGCTTCGTGCTGACCCAGATTAACAAGAGCGTGATAGAGGATGTGATGGACGCCCTTGGTCGCCCGCGTGAGCTGGCGCCGATGGTGATGGATCGGTATGGCTATACCGGCTCCGGTTGCGTGCCCATGGCTTTTCATCACGCGGTCCATGATGGCCTCGTCAAGCGGGGCGACCCGATAGTCTTCTGCGCCAGCGGCGCCGGCCTTGCGGTCGGCGCGAACCTGTTCATCTATTAAGGAGCATATATGTCAAGGTGGGATGATGAGTACAAGTCCAGGGTTCGATCGATAGACGAGGCGATCCAGTGCATTCAGTCGGGCTACGATGTTGTCGTTGGCCAGTGCGCGAGCGAACCTCAGGCGACGATGGCACGGCTTCATACACTGGCGCCACGGGTGCATGGCGTGCGGGTGTTCTCCGTGCTGACAATGAAGCCCTACGACTTCTATATGAAGCCGGAGATGAAGGACCATTTCGAACTGGCCAGCTGGTTCCATGCGCCCGGTTCCAGGGCAGCCCTCAAGGCGGGAACCGGCACGGTGACATTCGTGCCAAACATGCTGCACCGGGCCGCTACCGACAGGATCAAGGCGAGGCCGCCGGAAGTGTTCATAGGTACCTGCACGCCGCCGGACAAGCACGGCTATGTCAGCCTGTCTCTGGGCATCACCTACGAGAAGGACATCCTGGAGGCGGCGCGCTACGTCATACTCGAGGTCAATCCGCGCCTGCCCCGGACGTTCGGCGACACCGAGCTGCGCGTCGATGCCGCCACGTATTTCGTCGAAGCCGACTACGAGGTGCCAAGCCTGCCTGAGCCACAACCGAGCGCCATCGACATGCAGATTGGCCACCACATAGCCGATCTGGTCGATGATGGCGCCACAATCCAGCTCGGCATTGGCGGTATACCGAACGCCGCGGCGCTCGCCCTGCGCGACAAGAAGGATCTTGGCGTGCATACGGAGATGTTCGTCGATGCGATGATGGAACTGTACGAGCTGGGCGTCATAACCAACAGGCGCAAGGCCTTCAACAAGAACAAGTCGGTATGCACGTTCTCGCTGGGCTCAAGGAAGCTGTACGACTGGCTGGACGGCAATGTCTCGGTGGATTTCGAGCGTGGCAGCATGGTCAACGACCCGGCGATCATTGCGAAGAACTCCCGCATGACCAGCATCAACACCTGCCTGATGGTCGATCTGACCGGGCAGGTCTCCAGCGAGTCCATAGGACCGCGGCAATACTCGGGCACCGGCGGACAATCCGACACGGCGCAGGGCGCGACCGGCGGTTTTGACGGGCTGGGCAAGTCGATCATCGCGTGCTACGCCACCGCCAAGGAGGGCACGGTCAGCACCATCGTACCGATGCTGCCTGAAGGCAGCGCCGTCACCCTGCACCGCAGCTATGTCGACCACGTGGTCACCGAGCACGGCGTCGCAAGGCTGCGCGGCCGCACCGTGCGCGAGCGCGTCGCCGAGCTGATTTCGGTGGCGGCCCCTGAATTCCGCGAAGAGCTCAAGTCCCAGGCCCGCGCGCTGGGCTACATCTGAAACAACAAACCCAACAGGAGACGGAACCATGTCCAAAGTAAGCATTGTCGGCGCGTACAATTCCAGGTTCGGCAGCCTCGTCAAAAAGAACAGGGAGACCGGTGAAGTCACCGATCTTGCCAGCATCTACGACCTGATGATCGAGGCCGGGCGGGGCGCCCTGGCGGACGCCGGGCTCGAAGCCGCTTCAATCGGCGGCGTCTGGGTTGGCTCCTGCGCGCCCGGACTATTCGCCAACCAGGAACACATCGCCCCATTCGCCACGGAGATCGATCCGGAGGGTCTGCGATTCAAGCCCATGACCCGGTGCGAGGACGCGTGCGCCTCCGGTTCGGTAGCGCTCTATGATGCGCTCTATGCCGTTGAGTCCGGGCGCATCGATTCCGCTCTGGTGCTTGGCGTGGAGAAGATGAACCTGCTCGACACCAAGGGCGTCACCCACGCGCTGGCTACGTGCTCATTCTGGCCGGAAGAAGGCGCTATGGGTGTGACTTTCCCCGGGCTCTTTGCCGAATATGCCAAGGGCTACCGCGACCACTACAGGCTTGGCGACGAGAAACTGGCGGCGATGCTCGCGACCGTCGCGGCGCTCTGCTACCGCAATGGGCTTGAGAACCCGCTAGCGCATTTTGGCAAGGGCGGGCCGTCGGACAAGCTCGGTCTGATAAGCGCGGAGGCTATCCTGGGACTGCCTGCGGAAAAGAACCCGATGATAGCGGAGCCGTTGCGCCTGCATGACTGCTCACTCGTCACCGATGGCGCAGCGGCGGTCGTCATAGTCGGCCCGAATCACCCGGCACTGAAGAAGGGGCGCGCCGTCCGCATCGCCGGCATCGGTCAGGCGGCCGAGCGCCTCGCCATATCGAAGCGGCCGAATATGTTCGAACTGATGGCAGCCAAAGAGGCGGCCAGGCGTGCCTTCTCCGAGGCGGGCATAGCATCAAGAGACATAGACATTGCCGAGGTGCACGACTGCTTTACCATCAATCAGGTGCTCTGCACCGAGGCCCTGGGGCTCTCCGCCGATGGCCGCGCCGGCTTCGATTACCTTGATGGCCGCTTCGGCCCGGATGACAGAGTCTCGGTAAACCTGTCCGGCGGACTCAAGGCCAAGGGCCATCCGGTGGGAGCGACGGGCGTATCGATGCACGCGCTGCTGTACAAGCAGCTGATGGGGGAGGCCATTGGCATGGCACCGTCCAGGGTGCCGACTGTCGCGGCTACGCTCAACGTGGGCGGCAGTGCCGTGACCAACTGCGTCAGCGTGCTGCGCAGGGAGCGCTGACAGAGCAACGGCAGAGCGTGTCAGGCCTTCGTGGCGCTCCGTATCAGTTCTATGATTTCGGAGCCGCGCCATGGTTTGCGTATGCAGGCCAACACCTTGGCCTCCCGCACGACGCGCTCTACCGCCTTCTCGTCCGCTTGCCCGGTAACCATTATCAGGGCTATGGCGGGGTAGGTCTGGCGAACCGCTATAAGGAAGTCATCGCCCCGCATTCCTGGCATCAGCCAGTCAGAAATGACCACTACGAGCTCGCAGCCCTCTCGTTCCAGATCGGATATAACCTCGAAAGCCTCTTCGGCATTAAGCGCTGTCTCTATTCGATACTCACCGCCGAAGGCCGCGCGAAGCTCCCGCGAAAGAGCCAGGACGATGATGGCCTCATCATCGACCAGTAGAATTGCCTTGCTACCATCAGTTCCCGTGCCCATTATGTACTCCCTGCGACGCCGAGCTTGACGTGCTCGGGCAATGAAATTGTAAATATGGTGCGTCCTGGCGCACTCTCGCAGCTGATCTCTCCCTTGGCAAGGCCGACCAGCTCCTTGACCGGCGCCAGATTGATGCCGCCACGCTCTCCCTGCAGTCGTACGCCTGAGTCCTGTTGCCAGAGCGTGCGCAGGAAGACCTCTGGTATGGCCGGGCCGGAATCCTCGAATTCGACTATGGCCTTGCCATTCCGCACCAGCACCCGTATGCCAAGATAGCCCCGATAGCCTATCGCGTCCAGCGCGTTGGCGATCATGTTCATCCAGATACGCTGGAGCGTGGCGGGCTGGGCATCGACCCAGGGATCGGCGTGCGCGGTCAGTTCAAGCCGTACGTCGCGCTTCGTCTGTACATAGAGCAGGGCCAGAGCCTCTTCTACCGAGGCCTTGATCCGTATCGGCCTTGAGCCTCCGCCACTCTCCGATGATGAGTAGCCGCTTATGGAACTTACAACCCCGTGAGCCTTGGCCATCGCGGCCTTGGCTACCCTGCACGATGCGGCTATTTCAGCGGCCGATATGCCAGAGAGCACCGCCTCTCCATCATCGGAACATAGACCGTCGGCTATACGGTCGACACATTCTTCAATATCCTGCGTCAGCCCGAGATCGACTATCCGTATGGCAAGTATTGCTGGGTCAAAATCATCATGGTCGGCGCAGCCAACGGCCGCGAGCCGTGATCTCAGTAGCGATTCGACATGCTGCACCTGCTTGCGACGAGTCGAACCGGTCAGAGCCAAAGTCGGATCATATCCATCAACCAGGTCGGACAGCGCCCGCGCAGCGCCTGCGGTCGCGACGGAGCCTGACCGTTGCACGTATCCCAGTATGTCCCGCGCCGAGCGTTCAGTCGTTACGGCGGCTGAATCCACCGCGGCAATGGGGGTGTTGAGTTCATGCGCCATGGTGGCTGCCATCGTGCCCTGCACGGCCAGCCGCTCCGATTCGACCAGCGCCTTCTGGGCCTGCGCGAGCTCGGCCAGCGTCTGCGTCAGGCGAATATTATCGGCGTCCTTGGCACGCATGCGTTCGGAAGCAGCCCTGGTCGCATCCCGTATGGCCAGGGTCTCCTTGAAATACATGGATGTCGCCTTCGTGCCATTCTCTGGGTGTTCCGCTTCATGGCCAGCGGCTGCCACATCGAGCATCAGGCGGCGCGTCGCCACCGCAGCCAGCGCGGCTGCCAACCCAATGGCCAGGGCGGCCATTGTCGACACCAGGAGCAGGCTGCTCTTGAATGCCGCCAGCGCGTAATCGGCAGGCCTGTCCACGATCGCGAACCAGTCCACCTCGGGAATCCTGCGCGCCAGAACAAACGCGGCATCCTTGCCGGTACCACGGACGAAGCGGTATACATTCGCGGTGGGATTGGACAGTCTGCTGGCCAGAAGTCCGCTATCAGTCTCGCGGCGGTTGACCTTGCTGGTATCCCGGTGCACGATGTAGGTTCCGCCTGAATCTGCCAGGGACAGCCCCGTGGCGCTGGAACCGAGCAATTCAGCGAGTCTCGAAGCCAGCGCGTCAAAATCCAGGATAGCCAGAATGGATCCACCATTCAGCGACATGCCCAGTGAAATTTCCCTGGAACCCTCATCGAGCCCCGCATGGATCGATGACCAGCGCACTGTGGATGATGAGCGCACGCGGCTCATGAACTCCGCGCTTGAATAGTCCGCCCCGGCATATATCGATGAGGGTGGCGCTACAGCCATGACGACGCCATTGCCACCGAGCACCATCAGCGAGCGAAAATACCTCGAATTGCGCTGCGCCACCGTGAGGATTTGATCCCGAACCAGGGGGGCGGACTCCAGAAGGGCACCGGTCGTTTCAAGCGCCACTTCAGGTTCGCGCAGCACTGACCTGACCGAGGACACCATGATTGCATCGAGCCGTTCCGCTTCGGCTTCAACCCTGACGCTCTCCGTGTGCGCGAACACCACCATTGTCGCCAGATAGACCAGCACCCCGCACAGTGCCACGGTGGCTATCATGAAAGTCATGAATGCGAAGAGCGATGGTTTCCATGCCATGATGTCATTGCGTCTCTACGAACGCGCCTGACCTGATTGTCAGGATATTGGCGGATAGACTCGCGTCACCATTGTGGTCCAGATCAAAGTCATATTGCAGCCCCTTGAAGCGCTCCATGGAGAGCAGCTCGGCGCGGACGGCCTTGGGGCTCGATGATCCGGCATCATTGATGCCGCGAAGCAGGAAAGTGGCGATTTCGTAGCCAAAGCTGCTCGACATCACGGGTTCTCTTGAAAATAGCTCCCTGAACCTGGTTCTAAACGCCAGATATGACACCGCTATGCTGTCAGGATTGAATTCACTGGACAGAAAGATGCGATCCGATAGACGCCCCGAGTAGGACAGCAGGTTCTGGTCCTGAGCCCACGGAGCCAGGTATAGCAGTCCCTTGAATCCTGTCTTGTCCAGAGCCTGGGCCATCTTGGCGGCATCCAGGCCAGGCAGAATGGCCAGGACCGCCTCGGGAGAGGCCGACATGACCCACGCCGCTGCTGCATCGTGGGAAAATCCGGCATTCACCCAGCGTTCCGGGCTGTTTGCTATCGACGCTGCCGGGAGGAAATTGTCCCGCATTATCTCGGCATAGGTCTTGTTGCGCGAATCAGCTATCACCGCGACCGAGTGCGTACCCTTGGTAGCCGCAAACGCCCCCAGGGTATGACCATAGTCCTTTATCGATCCAACGAAGCGCAGGAATGCATCGTCCTTGCCGGCCCAGGAGGCATCGCTGACCGTTCTTGACAGCACCAACACATCCTGGGTCAGGAGCCATGGCAAGGCTCCCGCCGCTGCGCCGCTTATGGTGTGCAGAACTATCAGGTGGACGCCCGCATCGACGAGCTGCCTGGCGGCGGCAAGACAATCATCAGGATTGGCGTGGTCGTCAAGCATGGTCACGTCTATGCGCCGGCCGATCAACCCGCCCGAGTCATTGGCCTCCGCCATCGCCAGCCCGAAGCCGCGGTAGCCCTCGACCCCGATATTGGCGATAGGGCCGGTCATCGGACCTATGAAGCCTATCTTGACCGGCTGGCGCGCGCAGGAACCCAACGCCATGATCAGCGCCAGAATGGCAACCAGAGGGCGTATGCTCGTTCCCGCTTGTCTCCCGCACATAGTGCAAAGTATAGGCACCCGGCACAAATTCGCAAGAGACAAGATAGGGAAGGAGAGCGTTATGCGATCAGGTTCTGTGCCCCGATCCAAGCGCGGTGTTCACGATGCCGTCGTCGGCGACGTATGGCAACGTAATCGATCCAAAATCGGCGTAGACCTCGTTGTATTCCGCGCACGTTGATACGGCATGCTCGTTCCGGGCCCAGGCACGCCGCGCCACCCCACCCATCACGTCCCAGGGCATAGCCATGCCCAGGATGGCGTCAACCCTGGCCGAGCCATCGAGCACCATGCCGAATCCGCCGTTGATGGCCTTGCCGATGCCCACGCCACCGCCATTGTGCAGCGCTATGAGGCTCATGCCCCGCGCCGCGTCTCCGGCGAAGTTCTGGACAGCCATGTCTGCCATCACGTTGGACCCATCCTTGATGTTGCTTGTCTCGCGGAACGGGCTGTCGGTGCCACCGGTGTCATGATGGTCGCGGCCAAGCATGATCGGTCCGACCACGCCCGTGCGCACCATCTCGTTGAATTTAAGGGCTATCTTCATGCGGCCCATGGCATCCTGGTACAGTATGCGCGCCTTGGTGCCGACGACCAGCCTGTTCTTCTCGGCGTCACGTATCCAGACCCAGTTGTCGCGGTCCTGTCCGCGCCTGGTCGGGTCGATGCAGTCCATCGCAGCCTTGTCTGTCTTGCGCAGGTCCTCGTCCCTGCCTGACAGGCAGACCCAGCGGAATGGCCCGTATCCATAGTCGAACAGTTCCGGACCAAGGATATCCTCGACGTAGCTGGGGAATATGAATCCGTCCTTCTCGTCGACACCGTTCTTTGAGACTTCCCTGACGCCGGCATCGTAGACCGCCTTCAGGAAGGAGTTGCCGTAGTCAAAAAAGTACATACCGCTGGCCGTGAGGTTGCGGATGATGTTGAAGTGGCGCCTGAGGCTCGCGTCGACCAGATCATGGAAGCGTTTGGTGTCATCGCGCAGGAGCCGCGTCCGCTCCTCGAAGGATATGCCGGCCGGGCAGTATCCGCCCTCATAGGCGGCGTGGCAGCTTGTCTGGTCGGAGAGCAGGTCGATGTGCACGGCGTTGGCGTGCGCGTGTTCGAGCAGGTCGACTATGTTGCCAAGAAACGCTATCGCAATCGCCTCGCCTGCATCCTGAGCCTGTCTGGCACGGGCAAAGGCGCCTTCCGCGGTGGTCTCGACGCACGAGACCCATCCCTGCTGGTGTCGTGTCCGCACACGGCTTTCGTCAACCTCCGCGATTATGGACGCAGCGCCGGCTATGACCGCGGCCTTGCCCTGGGCACCTGACATGCCGCCAAGTCCGCTCGACACAAACAGCCTGCCGCGCAGGTCGCCGTCGTGCGGCACACCGAGCTTCAGTCGCCCCGCGTTGAGCAGCGTGTTGAACGTACCGTGCACGATGCCCTGGGGCCCTATGTACATCCAGCCGCCGGCGGTCATCTGGCCGTAATTGGCCACACCAAGCGCGGCAGCGTGGTTGAAGTCCTTCTGGTTGTCGAACATGCCTATCATCAGCCCGTTCGTTATGATGACGCGCGGCGCCAGCTCGTGGCTCTTGAAGAGCCCCAACGGATGGCCGCTCTCTATCACCAGCGTCGATCCATGATCCAGAATTTCCAGGTACTTTTTGATCAGCCGGTACTGCATCCAGTTCTGGCAAACCTGCCCGGTCTCGCCATAGGTTACCAATTCGTACGGGTAGAGCGCCACGTCATAATCCAGGTTGTTGTCTATCATCACCTGGAACGCCTTGCCTTCGATGCAGGCACCGGGATACTGGTCTATCGGTTTGCCGCTCAAGGGTCCAGCCGGCCTGAAACGGTATCCATAAATGCGGCCGCACGTCCTCAGCTCATCGGCAAATTCCGGAGCAAGCCTGGCGTGCCAGCGCTCGGGCACGTACCGCAGGGCGTTCTTGATGGCAAGCGCTTCCTGCGCGCGGGTCAATGGAGCATCCCGCCTGGGCGCCCGCCGTATGCCAGGCTCGAACACCGGGTCTGGCGGCAACGTGTCGAACTCCAGCCTCAAGCCGCCCGCAACATCATTGGATTTCATAACGCCTCCCACAAAACATGCACATCAGCATTCCTGTTTACGGTGATCTAATCTTCATTGCCAGCGTCGATCGCTTCTTCCGCGGTCCTCAGGATAGTGCCGTCGGATATCAGCGCTATTGCGGCGGCGATGTCGTCCTGCATTATCCTGTCCTTGTCGACCATGGGAACGATGGAGCGCAACGACTCGTAGGCAGCCTTGGTTGCCGGAGAAAGGGCCCCGGGACCGTCGCGCAAGTCGACGGCCTGGCAGGCGGCCAGAAGCTCCAGTGCAAGTACCGTCCGCGCGTTGCCCAGAATCTCGCGCGCCTTGCGGGCCGCTATGGTGCCCATCGAAACGTGGTCTTCCTGATTGGCACTCGACGGGATCGAGTCGACACTGGCCGGATGAGCCAGCACCTTGTTCTCCGATACCAGCGAGGCAGCGCTGTACTGCACTATCATGAAGCCGGAATTGAGTCCGCCATCCCTGACCAGAAAGGCGGGCAGCCCGTTTGACAGCGCTGGATTTACGAGCCGCTCGATGCGGCGTTCCGATACGTTGGCCAGCTCGGCGACGGCTATGCCCAGGAAATCCATCGCCAGCGCCACAGGCTGACCATGAAAATTGCCGCCCGATATGATGTCGCCACCGGACGGATCGTCAGGATTCAGGAATATGAGCGGGTTGTCAGTTGCGGCGTTTATCTCGCGCGAAACGACATCGAACACATAGCCGATCGCGTCGCGCGAAGCACCATGAATCTGCGGCACGCAGCGCAGCGTGTATGGATCCTGAACCCGCTCCTGCCCCTGCCGGGTTGTGCACGTGGAACCGTCGAGCAGACCGCGCATGTTTGCCGCGCACTCAATCTGGCCATACTGACCGCGAGCCTCATGGACGCGGGGATCATAGGCGTCGGTTATGCCGCGGAGCGCCTGCATGGTGATCGCGGCCACCACATCGGCGCTCCTGGCCAGCTTCCAGGCATCGAAGGCCGCG
The DNA here is from genome assembly GCA_035530295.1 of bacterium. Taxonomy (GTDB): domain Bacteria; phylum Spirochaetota; class Spirochaetia; order Treponematales; family UBA12059; genus SZUA-370. Next base: position 24,879 of record DATKVB010000010.1, read on the forward strand.
AGCGCCGCTATCGCCGTCATACACTGAGTGCCGTTTATGAGCGCCAGGCCTTCCTTCGCGGCGAGCTCCACGGGCTTGAGCCCCGCGGCGGCAAGTGCATCAGAGGCCGGTATCCGCCGACCTTTATAGAAACAGTCGCCCATGCCACAGAGTGCGATCGCCATGTGGGCAAGTGGCGCCAGATCACCGGACGCGCCCAGCGAGCCCTTTTCCGGTATCACGGGCACAACCCCTGCGTTAAGCATGTCCAGAAGCGCAAGCACCGTGGACAGGCGCGCTCCGGAATTGCCCACCGCCAGTGCGTTGACGCGCAGCAGCATCATTGCACGGACAATCTCTTCGGCAAGTGGCTGCCCTACGCCTACGGCGTGGCTCATTATCAGGTTGCGTTGCAGTACCGCGTTGCTTTCCTTGCTTATGACGACGTCGCAGAATTTTCCAAAGCCCGTCGTAATGCCGTACCGTATCAGCGACTCATCGACGCATCGCTCCACTATCTCGCGGGATGCCTCTATGCGCGGGACGGCCTCCTCGGCCAGCTCCGCGGTCGCGCCATAGCGGGCGACAAGTACGACATCCTTGATGCTGGCCTCGCGGCCGTCCAGAACCACCGTTTCCATACAAAAGACCTTTCATGGGAATTCTGTTGGGACCAGAACACCCGACGCGCCAAGCTCGGAATCGCATTATACCACAGCCGGTTCGCCCTGAGCGAGGGTTCCGAGTGATGATGACAGACAGAAACAATGGTGGCGATGACAGAGAAAGACCCGCTATGAGTCAGCGTTGTCGGGCTCGAGCGCGAAGCGATACCCTATGCCCGGCTCGGTTACAATGATGCTTGGCGTCGAAGGGCTTGGTTCGATTTTCTTCCGCAGCGAGGCTATATGGACCCTCAGGCTTCCCTCTTCCACCTCGCCCATCGGCCCCCACAACTGCTTGAGCATGCGGGATCTGGTAACTATCTTGCCTGGATGCCGGACGAGCAGCTCGAGAATCGAGAATTCGGTCGGTGTCAGTCGTGACTCGACACCGTCCATGGAGACGCGATGGCGCTCGAAGTCAACCTCGAACGAGCCGCTCCTGAAGGCGTGAATGGATTCAGGCGCGCTTCGCCGTCGCACAGCCTTCATGCGCGACACGAGCTCGCCTGTGTGGAATGGCTTGACCACATAATCATCGGCGCCGGCATTGAGGAGTCCCGATATATCGGTCTCGGAGTCACGGACCGACACGACTATAACGGGGACCATGCTCCAGGCGCGTATCGCGGCGAGCACCGCGCCACCGGCCATGTCAGGCAGGTTGATATCGAGCAGTATCACATCGGGCCTGCCACCAGCGGCCAGTCGGAGGCCTGTCTCGCCATCGGAAGCCTCATCGACTATCCATCCAATGTTCGACAGGGCAAGCGACAGGAGCCGCCGGATCTGTTCATCATCGTCTATGATCAGTACCCTCATGGCGCGATTCCTTCCGCGGCATGTGCCGGCAGCTCCGCCGCTATGGCGAAACGATCAGCACGGTTGTCCACGATGCAGAGTGTCCCGCCGTGGGCCGCCGCGATTCCTTCGCATATGACGAGGCCGAGACCGAGGCCGCCGCCGGCCGCGCCGTGTCCCCGCGAGAACTTCCTGAAAGGCGGAACCCCCGGTTCCAGCCGCATGCCCGGGCCATCATCCGAAACCTCGACGCGCAGTGTGCCATATGACTCGGTGATGGACAGGCGTATGGTTCCTCCGACGCTTGAGTAGCGACTGGCGTTGCGGAGAAGGTTAGCGGTCATCCTGGCGACGAGACCAAGGTCGACGCGTGCCGGGTCGGCATCGTCGTCCACCTCGACCACGAGCTTGCGCCCTGCGGTATCGCCGGCGGCCATGGACGCCGCGGCGCTCGCAATCTCGGCAAGGTCGACAGTCTCCACCTTGAGCCGGAGCATTCCCGAACCGATCCGGCTCGCCGAAAGCAAGTCATCGACAACGGCGTTGAGCCTGTCGGCCGAACTCAAGGCGCCATCAAGCATGCCTTTTCGTGCTACCGGATTCTCGGCCAGCGAATCATCGCACAGCGCGCTGATCGCGCCCGTTACCGCGGTAAGCGGCGTCCGCAGCTCATGTGACACGGTATCAAGGAGTACTCGAGACAGGCGTTCCGATTCGACAGCCAGAACCGCCGTCCTGTTCATCGCCTCGCCATTTTCCCTGTCGACAACAAGCGCGAGCGCGCGTCCGAGTGCCTTGACGAGTTCGGTATCGGCCTTGGACCAGTGCTGTCCCCGCCCTATGCCGATGGCACCCAGTCCCATACTGCCTGTCGTCACCGGTATGAACAGGTAGCGCTCGGTCAGGCTCGAAGGTTCCGGCCCTCCCGAAGAACAGGCCTGCGCGGCGGCACGTTCCTCCGGTCCGGCATGCGGTTCCTCATCGATGGAGCAGAATGGTTCAGGAAGCATGCGGCCATCGACCCCGACGACATACACGATGACACCGCGCCCACAATATGACGCCGCTATTCCAGCCGCCGCGAATGCCGCCTCCTCGACTGACCGGCACGATGCCAGTTTCTGCAGCGACTCAAAGAGGAAGCTGGTCCGCCGCTCCTTGTCACGGAGCATGCGCCCATTTGAACGCACGGTGGCGACGAGCGTGCTGGTCACGAACGCCGCCAGGAAGTACACCGCAAACAGTATTGAGTCTTCTACCAGCGATATCCTGAAGGTGAAATACGGAGGAATCATGAAGTAGTTGAGTGCCGACGCGCTCGCGACGGCAAGCAGCGCGACAATAGCGGGTTTGGCGATGAGGGACAGGCATATCACCGCCGCCAGATAGACGAGGGCAACCGATCGATAGCCTATGAGGCGTGAAAGCGGATAGCCAATGGCCAGAAGAATTGCGAATGACGCGAACAGGAGCGTTACCTGCATGCGCGGCGCTTCAAACAGAGCCCGGAGCCTTGGCAGCGTAATATCACCGCGCCGCGCCTTGTCGTCCTGGGCAATAACAACGTCTATCGGACCTGAAAGCCTCGATATCTTGTCAGATATGGTGGAAATTCTTGGCAGGAATCCCATCGTCGACAGGCCAGATCTGCCAACGACTATCATCGTACATCGACGCTCCCGGGCTTCCGCAATGATACGCTCCGCGACGTCCACATCGGAGATGACGATCGTCTCTCCGCCCAGGGCCCTCGCCTGGGCCAGACGCGCCTCTATCCGCTGAGCGTCGACAGCCCGCCTGACCACCCCAGTATCGACATGCAGAGCCACCCATGTCGCCCTCAAAGCTTCTGCCAGATCCCGAGTCTTGCGCACCAGGTACTCAGAATTGGGTGAAGACCCGATTGCGACAAGAAGCCTCGCGCGCGGCTTGTCAGGTTCCACTGGGACTGCCCTTTCCGGCTCCAGAATGATCCGATTCAAGTTCGCGCCGCCTTCTGTCCCTTGATCGCAAGAGCATCAAGGAGCCCGCAGCGGCGAGACTCAGAAATACTGCCGTCACCAGCCTTGCATCATCGAACGGATGCATCACGCGCTCGCCTGCCTGGACAAGCGCTATGGCTTCGGCATGGATGTCCATATCGCCCCCATGTTCACCGCATGCACGGTGGAAGGTTCCCATTATGCGCAGTTCATCGCCCCGGCATGAGTATGAACCAAGCATCCGTATCGAGCGGGCGGTTTCAGTGCTCATCCACACGCCAATGGCTCCGCTTTGATCGGCGACGTTCACCCAAGCCATCGTTCCCCGTTCCATGATCTGCCCTATCGCTTCACCCTGGAAAATTACCCTGGTCCCGTCAAACGATTTGGCCCCTTCGAGCAGGGTTCCATACGGGACTGCCGGAACCGGCATGGCCAAGGCGTTTCCGCCATCGGCCCACGCGCCGGCCGGTCTCAACATGCCAATGATCTGGAGCGCAACAGCCAGCGCGCGAATTCGACGACCGCGCATCATCGCCGCCTCCTGACGGCCGCCGCCACGAATCCGCCTAGAGCCAGGACCGCCATGAATTCAAGCCGGCCGGCCCATATCACGAGTATATATACTATCTTCAGAAAAATCGGCATGGCCGGCGCGGTGACACCTATCGACAGTCCGACATTGCCGGAAACCGACGCGGCTTCAAACGCTGAGTCAAGCACCGGATAGCCGGCAGCCACGCCGGCAAGCGTCGCTACTGCCCACATGCCAACATAGAGCACCGTAATCAGCGCGTACGCTTTGACCTGCTCGTCGCCAAGGTACCGGTCTTCTATCATGTGCATTTTTTTCTTGAATACCGCGTTGGAAGGAAGCAGGAGACGCCGACCATCATTGCGCACGGCTAGCAGGAGCGCACCTACCCTGAGTCCCTTGATGCCTCCCGCGGTGGAGCCCGCGCTCCCTCCAATCATCATGGCAACGCACATACCGCACAGCGCTAGATCACCCCATTCAAGCGCGAACTGCCGTGCGGAAATAGTCATGAAACCGGTTGTCGTATGGCCGGATATGACCTGGAAGAACCCTTTGCGCATCATGGCCACGAGATCCGGGTATACGCCTCCGCGCGTCAATCCCGCGACCACTATGGAAAAGAGGATGACAAAGGAGACAAAGAGGGAGACGGTCTCGATGTTCTTGACCATCTCGCGTCTGTTTCCTGTCAGCACCGCGTGGTGCAGTGCAAAATTGAGCGAACCGGCGACAAAAAAAACGACCGAGACCATCTCATACGCGGCGCTGTGGTAGTAAAGGAAGTTCTGCGACATTGGCGCGAACCCCCCGGTGCTCCATGCGGCCATATAGATCCACGTGCCATGGTAGAACGCTGCCTTGACCGGCAGACCTATTGCGATCCCTGTCACCCAGAGCGCTGCGACGCCACAGACCAAATAGGCGGCGCTTATCTTCCATATCGCTTTGGCCGTATGCAGAACGCTCGGAAACAGGCGCTCGTCCTTGCCCTCGCCGACATAGAGTTCATAGCTGCCAGCCGATCCGTCTATCAGGAAAGACAGCGCGAGGACGACGACGCCCTGCCCGCCAACAAAGGTGATGACGTGGCGCCAGGTATTGAGGGCCATGGACAGATGATCCAGATCGACAACCAGCGTGAGGCCGGTCGTCGTAAAACCGCTCATGGCATCGAACATGCAGTCGAGGTAACTGCCATAGTGTCCTGATAATGCATACGGAATGGCAGCAAGAACCATCGCAAGGAGCCATGATACGGCGGTAGCGACCATACCATGAAGCCAGCCAGGACGTGCGTCTCCGGGCATCAACATCGCAAGCAGCGCACCGGAAAGGAGACATGCGGCGGCGCATATGATGAAATCGACCAGAACAGCCCATTCGCCCTCTATGATAGCCACGAGCATCGGCGCTGCACAGATGATGCCAAGGCCAATCGCCACTCGCCCCGCATACGACAGGATGATGAGATAATCTTCCTTCTTGGGATGATTAGGCATGGAATACCAGACAAACGAGACACACAATGACTCCGATGACGAAAAGCGCACCTACATACGCAATCTCGACCGCCATCCCAAGGGCAAGTTCGCGAAATCCGGCCAGTCGCCCTCTCCTATCGGTGCGCAGGCGCATTGACTGATCCTCCGATCAGAGCCGCCCTGAATGCCGGGACAGTCTCTGCCTTGGCCAGACCAAATACACGGTCGCCAGCGCGCAGCACCGTGTCTCCTCGCGGAAAGGCCACATCGTCTCCACGCATCACCGCGATGAGCACACAGGCTGATGGCAGGCGGAGCGCTGAAACGGCCACCCCATCAGCGGGCGAGCCGCGCTCTATGGCAAACTCATTTATCTCGGCGGCGCTCTTGCCAATGACGGACAACAGCCGCATGCCCTTGGCCGGCAGCGCGTTCTCCACCATCTGAATAGCCATGCCCGTCGTGCAGATAGTCTTGTCTACGCCAAGGCTCTCGAATAGTGCCTCGTTGCGCGGGTTGGTTATGCGCGCTATCGTCATACCGACGTTGAAGCCTTTCTTGGCTATCTGGCAGGCAACGAGATTCTCTTCGTCATCCCCCGTGACCGCGATGACGAAGTCGGCGTCGCGAGCGCCCGCGGCGCGCATGTCATCCATGTCGGTTCCATCGCCGGAGTACGCGAGTATGCCTATCTCGTCCGCTATGATACGGCAGCGAACCGGATCGTGGTCCATGACACTGACACTATAGCCTTCCTGTTTCAGGTCTCGCACCAGAAAGTAGCCTATCTTGCCGCCGCCAATAACGAGGGCCTGACGCTTTCCCTTCATGCGTCGTCTCCTTTCGACAAGAGGACAGAGTCACCAGGGCCTACAAGGCGACTGGGTTCCCATCCATGCACGCGCCCTCTGGAGACTATGCCTATCACCTTCCGATGCGTCGGGGGTGATATCCGCGCCATCGCCAATCCCACCCATTCCGGTGGAGCTATCAAGGCGGCGACATTCGGATCCATGACACCGCCCAATGTCGAGAATGACTCCTGTTGTATCTTCGATACTATCTGGTTGATACCCGTGGATGTCGGGCAGACGGTAGAGAGACCCTGTGCGCGGTAGAATCGCTCCAATTCGGGGTCAGAAACCCTGGCAATTGCCTTGGGAACGCCGAAGACGGCCATGGCCATCTGCACCGCCATGATGTTGCGATTGTCATCGCTCGTCGCGGCTATGAAGAGGTCGGCCTTCTTCATGCCTGCCAGCGCGAGCACATCCTCATCGACAGGCGAACCGTCCACGATGAGACCGTCGAAACCGTCGCCAACGAGGCGGCGCTCGGCACCTTCATCCACGACTACTACATCGTTCCCTTTGGCCGACAATGCCCGAGCAACCCCTGAACCGAGCCGGCCGCAGCCAGCGATAATCACGTACATGCATCAAAATTACAGTCCCAAGACCCAGTCAAGCCATAAAGGAGGCGTTAAGATTGATGGCCGGGGTATTAATACCTTGTTAATACCAGTATGTCTCAGAGCCCCAACACCGACAGCACCGCCGACCAGAACTCCTCTTCGTCCATCCTGTTTTCCAGCCGTGCCTTGATGAAGGCCTTGATTTCCGGCGAGAAGGCGGCCCAGTACATGTCCTGCCAGCGGGGTAGCTGCTCCCAGAGTTCGGCCTGCTTTGAAGGGGGCATCAGCTCGAGTGAATACTCTGTAAAGTCCCGAACCATCAGCGCAATGGCTTCCGGAGGCAGGTCGGCTCCTTGTGCGCCTGGTTGGTCCGCCCCTGCTGCACTGGAACGGTCAGGCAGGCACTGGTCAAGCAGCGCTTCTATCTGCTCATCGCTGGCCCCGGGCTCTTTCTGGCGGACCATACGCGCCACATAGTCGCGAACGGTAGTGCGCAGGCCATCCATGCTGGCTGAAACGCCATCCTGAACCGAAGCGGCCATCTTCCCGGCAAGCGCGGCTGGATTGAGCCCGCCGAGCTTGGCGTACCGACCCATATCCCGCTGCCTCCGCTCGCACGCCTTGAGTATCACCTCGAACTCACGCTCGCTCGACTGGTTAAGTATGTATTCTATGACTGCTTGAAGCTCCACGGCGGCACTACCTCTTGATGCACCTTTGGCTGCAGGATACCGGTGCGGCCCCAAGTATACAGGAATTCAACGCGCATCACGACCCGGTTTCACCACACTTGAACCGATTGGTCTCATCTCCGACCATCGCTATGGCCTTCATCGTATTGGCGGTCAACGACCTCACCCGCTCTACGGAATCCTCAATTCCGACAGCCTGGGCCGCCGTGTCATCCATTTCGGCAAGGATCCTGCTTGAGGCATTCGACAGGTCTTCCATGCCCTTCAGCGAAGCGCTCGAACCCAGACGCATCTCCGAGGCCGCGTCACGCACCTTGGTGGCAATCCCCATCATCTGGCCCAGCGATTCCAGTATCCGCGACGAGCCTTGATCCTGTTCAAGCAGGGCTCCGCGCGCCCCGGTGACCAATTCTTCCACATCGCGGATAAGCGTACTGATGGTTACAAAAGATTCCCCCGCCTCTCCACCGGCCGCAACAATCGCGTCTATGCTCTCATGGATCGATGCGAGATCAGCGCTTACGGCCTGTGTTCTCTCCGTGGAGTTCTCCGCAAGCCGCCTGATCTCATCGGCCACCACGGCAAAACCCTTGCCCATCTCGCCCGCGTGGGCCGCTTCTATCGCGGCATTCATGGCCAGGATATTGGTCTGATCGGCGATCGATGATATGATTTCGTTTGCCTCCGCAAGCCGTTCAGACCGCGAGACGACCTCCACTATCCGTTCATTGACCACATCCTGTCGTGACCGACCCTCTTCACCTGCCGCTATCAGGGCGGCATATCTGCCAGACAGCTTCTCCATCATCTGTACCAGCGAGCGCACCGAAGCGATGGCCTGTTCACTGGCCGCAGACGATTCAGCTGCCGCCGCAGACTGCTCGACGACCAGAGCCTCGAGGCCCTCGATGTTGGCATTGATGGCGGCAATCGCGGACGAAGAGTGGTTCACGGCGGTTGCCTGGCTCGCGGCACCTTCCCTGGTTCTGCGGATGCCGCCCAGGATGCGCTCGACAGCGTCAGCCATGCCATTGGTGGTATCGGATAGCTCCGCCCCGACTCCTGCGAGTTCAGACGTCGAGTGCTGTATGCGCAGGATGGACTGCCGCAATGATTCGGCGAACCGGTTGAAGCTCTCGGCCAAGGCTCCGGTCTCATCCTTGCGGCGTATGGCCAGCCGTCGCGTCAGGTCGCCTTCACCATCGGCAATGTCCCGAATAGCCGCGGCTGTCGTCGATATCGGCCGTACCGCCGCTCTCGCGAAGACCAGTGTTGCAAAGGCGGTGATCAGCGCTACGACAACCCCGATCGTTATGGAGAATATTCGTTCCACAGAGATCTCTTCGGTCATGGCGTCCAGCGGTATTTCCAGGCCAAGAGCCCATGGGCGCCTTAGATCCTTGACCGCGAGGCGTGTAATCACGAACATGGAGGAGCGGCCTGATATCAGTGAGGGAGCGGTAAACGCCAGGGATCCGCCCCGTCCAACGGACGCCAGAACCCCAAACGCGGCTTCTGCATTCGGTGCTATATCTGAAAACATCTTGCCCCTGAACGCCTCGGTCGGATGAATAAGCATGTGCCCGCTGTTGCCCACCACAAACGCGTACCCCGAACCCGCCGGCTTCTGGGCGGTTACATAGGAAGCGAGCTTTGCGAGCGGTATGTCTACCCCGACGACTCCCAGAAAGAGCCCATCCTTCAGAATCGGCGCCATCAGGCTGACGATATCCGGCTTTGCCTCTATGTCCGCGGCATACACCACCGGGCGTGGCTCCAGCAGTTCCCCTTCAGACAGAGATTTGGCCTGCCCATATGCCTCAAGGGCCGCGGCATCGGGTTCCTCCAGCACTGATTGTTCTGTGAGGCCTCTTGCTCCGTGGCACAACGGGGAAAAGCGACCATCGCTGGCGCTGCCATCGATCTCGTCGCCATCGACCGGTTTGTGTGCCGCGTCAGCTCCATCAAAGGCATCGGGTTCCCAGCGTGACCACACCGCCATGAAATCCGGAAAGCCCTCAAGAGCGTCCCGCATATAGTCGCCGGCAACCTGCCGGCTGGCCTCAGGGCCGGCCGTCTGTGACAGGATCACCGCCAGCGTCTTGGCTACGTCGAGGGCTGAAGACAGGCGCTGTCCGGCCGCCGCTGCATAGCCGTCGGCAGTCGATTGCGCCTCCCGCGTCTGGTACCGCACAAGCATCGAGCTCTCCCTGGCCGTGAGGATGCCGATCAGTCCAGTCGTGCCGATCAGCAATATGGGCATGATCAAGAGCGCCAGCCGTGTTCCCAGACTCTTCATGTGTACCTCCAAAGCATTGTCCGACAATCCCGATTTGCAGAGTCCACATGTTTTTCAAAGAGTACATGCATCCTGTCGGCTTGGCAACGTGTTTTTGCAGGAATGGATGTACGCAAATAAATATTTATTTACCGACTCGTCAAACAGAAACATTACGCTTGACGTGGGCGCAAAGTCGATTTACCGTAGGAACTTGGTGAAATTTTCGGGAGCGTCTTGCCGCTTCCGAGTCGCTTGCATGCGCGCTCGCAACGAGCGTATGCCTCGATTTCTTGATGCGCCCACACGGGTTGAAAGGAGGCGGCCGGAATACCTGTGGCCATCCTGGCATGCCATTTCGACGCCGACAGTGCGTCGCCGATCAATCTGTTTGAATCACGTATCGGAGGTTAAGCGTATGGGTAAAAGGTTTATTACCATCGTAATGGTAGTGATGATGCTCGTGCTCGCAGTGACTGTTGTCAGCGCGCAGACCAAGGTCATCAAGATAGCCACGCAGAGCCCGCTTTCGGGCGGCATGTCAGCTGTTGGCACCGACATCAAGAACGGCGCCCAGCTCGCCATCGAGCAACTCTCTGCGTCTCTTCTCAAGTTGGGCTTCAAGATTGAATTGGCCCCCTTTGACGACCAAGGCAACCCGGACACAGGCGTTGCGAATGCCAAGAACATAGTAGCGGATCCATCGGTCCTCGCCATTGTCGGCCACTACAATTCCGGCGTCCAGATCCCGGCATCGGAAGAATACCATTCAGCAGGCTTGGCCAACATTTCACCAGCCAATACCAACCCAAAGGTTACCGAGCGCAACTATCTGGAAATCAGCCGCATATGCGGCCGTGACGACGTCCAGGGCGCCGTTGGTGCGCAGTTTGCCAAATCACAGGGCATGAAGAGCGCCTATGTCATCCATGACAAGACAGCCTATGGTCAGGGCATCGCCGAGTACTTCAAGCGAGAAGCCGAAACCTTGGGCATCAAGGTCCGCGGATTCGCCGGCACGGAAGAGAAGGCCAACTTCGACTCCATCCTGACGCCGATACTCGCTTCCAGGCCAGATGTCATCTATTTTGGCGGCATGTACGACCAGGCTGCTGTGCTCTTCAAACAGGCCAGGCAGAAGGGCTTCAAGGGCATGTTCCTGTCCGATGATGGCTTCGATTCAAGCGACGCCACCAAGATAGGCGGCAAGGTACTGCTCGACGGCAAGGGAACCTACTACTCAACGGTATCAGGCCCCGCTGCCGCGTATCCTGGAACAGCCAAGTTCATCAAGGACTTCAAAGCCAGGTTTGGTTCCGAGCCCCAGCCATTCGCGGCCCAGGCCTATGACAGCGCCGCGCTCGCGTTGCTCGCCATAGAGACCGCGGCCAAGGCAGCCGGCGGCGCGGTTCCGACCAGGGAAGCCGTAGCCAAGGCAGTACGCGCCATCAAGGCGTACAAGGGAATCACCGGCACCATTACATTCAACGGCAAGGGTGACCTGATAAAGGCCAAGTATTTTATCATCCAGCTTACGTCCGCAGATCCGGCACAGTGGTCAAACAACAAGATCGCCAAAGTGCTTGAGATCGAACCCCCAAAATAAGCGCCACATAATTCAGACTCATTCCCCCTGCCTGCCCGGCAGGGGGATTCACGGGAGGCTCTATGCGAATCGTTCAGCTACCGGTATCCGTACGGGAAATCATCAGGCCTCTCGGCAGAATGGTCATTTTCGTTGTCGGTGCCGGAGCACTCTTCTCCGCGGTCATGATACTGCTCGCGTTGATATTTACCGGATCTCCGGCTGACAAGATGCTTATCGAAAACCAGGAAATAGGCTTGCTCGCGTATACGATTTCCATTCTGCCGCAAGTCCTCATAGACGGCGTCACGCTCGGCTTTGTCTACGCCGCGATAGCACTCGGATACACCATGGTCTATGGTGTGCTGGAGTTCATCAATTTTGCCCATAGCGAGATATTCGCCATCGGTGCCTTCGCCGGCGTCGAATTTCTCTTGTTCATGGATCGTCTTGGCATACTGGCGGGCGCCAGCATCCTATTCGCGTATGTGCTGCTGATCATGGCGGTACTCGCCGGCATGATGGCTTCGGGCACGGCTGCCGTGATAGTCGAACGCACGGCATATCGTCCGCTTCGCAGCGCGCCTCGAATCGTGCCGCTGATATCGGCAATTGGCGTTTCATTCATCCTGCAGGACCTGATCCGTCTGGTAGAAAGCCTCACAAGCGGTCAGTTCCATCGTATTTTCCCGAGTTTCGGCAATTTCGATGATCGTGTCCCCCTGTTCTCATTCGCGACAAAGCAGGGGCCGATCGATGTAGACATCCAGGTCAAATCGATCATCGTCATTGTGGCGGCTGTAATCATGCTCGTCGGTCTCAATTACATAGTCAACGCAACCCGCATCGGCAAGGCCATACGCGCGGTCGCCCAGGATCGCAACAGCGCCTCGCTTATGGGAGTCTATGTCAACGGCGTCATAGCCTTTACGTTCCTTCTCGGTGGAGCACTGGGCGGCGCGGCGGGCGTTCTGTATGCGCTCAAATTTACCCGCATAGATCCATTTGTCGGCTTCTTCCCCGGCATGAAGGCCTTCACGGCAGCCGTCCTTGGCGGTATAGGAAACCTCACAGGAGCTTTGCTCGGCGGTATCGTGTTGGGCATGCTTGAAAGCTTCGCCGGTGCCTACCTGACTACGTTCACGATGGGAGCCATGGGCTCCGAGTACAAGGATATCATTGCCTTTGCCATCCTGATACTCATCCTGATATTCCGTCCATCGGGCCTGCTCGGCGAGCAAGTCTCGCAGAAGGCATAGGAGAACACCATGAACACACATCTCCACGAATCGCTGGACAAGCTTGGCAAGCGGCTCAATGCGGGACGGGTGCCCTATGCGGTATCGGGAGTGCTCCTGGTACTTGGCACCCTGCTCGTGTATCATAGCCCACGATCAATCCTGTCGTTTCTGGTCTTCGCCATATCCGTTTCCATGGTTTATTTCCTCAAGATGAACAAGACAGTAAAGCTCCTGCTGGCGGTCTTCATCGCCGTAATCCTGGTGCCTATCCTGGGAGCCCGCAATATTTTCTATCTTGAGGTCATATTCCAGATCGCCGTATTCGCGGCACTTGCCCTGGGCCTCAACATAGTCGTTGGTTTTTCTGGCATCCTGAACCTGGGCTATGTCGCGTTCTACGCGGTCGGCGCATACCTGTGGGGATTCTTCGGATCGCAGCAGGCCTTTCTGCTGCATGCCATTCCGGGAACCGCTCCGCTCGATACGCCGTTCCTCCTTGCGCCAGAATGGTTCTACATCTTCATCTTCCTGGGTATCATTGCGGCAGCCTTTGTAGGCCTGCTGCTCGGCTTGCCTGTCCTCCGCGTCCGCGGCGACTACCTCGCCATCGTAACACTGGGCTTCGGGGAAGTCGTCAGGCAACTCGTCAACAACCTGGACAAGCCCATCAACCTTACCAATGGGCCACAGGGAATAACGCCAATCCAGCGCCCTCCTTTGCCCCAGGGTGTTGTTGATGTGTTCAACGCGATAGTCGAACCGATAGTGGGCAACAAGCTAACCATCAGCGAGTTCTACAACATCCTCTTCTACTTCATAGCGCTTGTCGTCGTCATAGCCGCCATACTTGTGACCCAGAGGCTCGATGATTCCAAGATCGGCCGCGCCTGGACGGCGATCCGCGAAGACGAGCTGGCGGCTACCGCAATGGGTATTCCAGCCAACAAGATGAAATTGATCGCATTCGCCGTTGGAGCGTCATTCGCGGGCGGCATGGGCGTTCTCTTCGCCGCAAGCCGCACCTTCGTCAGTCCGGACTCCTTCAACTTCATGCAGTCCATCGGCGTATTGACCATGGTGATACTCGGAGGAGTCGGCTCGATTCCGGGCGTCATCATCGGCGCGGCGGTGGTCATCATGCTCAATCTACAGATACTGCAAAGCTTCTCGCTGTACCTATCGCAGCTCAGGCAAAGCGAGGCAGTCATCCCAATCATCAACTTTGCCTGGAAGAATCTGTCAACACAGCTCGATCCGGCAAAATACCAGCGCTTGTTGTTCGGCATCATCCTGGTTCTAATGATGATCTATAGACCCGCCGGCATTCTGCCAGCGGCTCGCAGGAAACGAGAGCTCAAGAACATGGATGCAGCGCCTGAAATCGACCCTCCAGCAGAGCCAGCCACCTCGGACAAGGAGCAGAACAATGGCTGATACCGGTTCCTTCCTTCAAGCCCGCGGCGTCATCAAGCGCTTCGGAGGTCTCACCGCCGTCAACAAGATGGACTTTGACATAGAACGCGGCAGGATATTCAGCATCATAGGCCCCAACGGAGCCGGCAAGACAACGTTTTTCAATACCATCTCCGGCATATACCGGGCGGATGAGGGCAGCATCACGTTTCAGGGCAATCGCATCGACCGCATGCCCCCGGAAACCATAACCGCGCACCGCATAGCACGCACTTTTCAGAACATCCGGCTGTTCGGCAGCATGACCGTGGTCGAGAACATCATGATAGGCGCGTACACCCGGCTCAAACAGACTCCTCTTGAGATCCTGTTCAGGCTCAAGCGTTTCAAGGACGAGGAGCAGCATGCTGAACAGCATGCGCAGGAACTGATGGAGTATGTGGGCGTGCATGGCCTGGGCAACGAGCTGGCATCCAACCTGCCCTATGGTGCCCAACGTCGTGTGGAGATAGCCCGCGCCCTCGCCGCGGAGCCTGAACTGCTGTTGCTGGACGAGCCGACGGCGGGCATGAACCCACATGAGAGTGAGGATGCCATGCACCTGTTCAGGCGCCTGCGTGACGATCTGGGCATAGCGATTCTACTGATCGAACACGACATGCGCGTTGTGATGCAGGTCTCCGAGCGAATTACCGTGATGGATTACGGAGAAAAGATAGCCGAAGGCGAACCAAAGGAAATCGCGGCCAATCCGCGAGTCATAGAGGCCTACCTGGGGCGCGGCGCGGCGTCCGGGCTGTCGGCGTGAGGGGGAAGCGATGAGTCTACTCGAACTCGACAATGTTCACGCCTATTACGGCGCCATTCACGCGCTCAGTGGTATATCGCTTACGGTGGAAGAAGGCGAGATCGTGACACTGATCGGGGCCAATGGCGCCGGAAAGACCACGACCCTGCGCACCATTTCCGGCCTGCTGCACTGCAGAAAAGGCCGGGTACTGCTGAACGGCAAGAATATCTCCGCCATGGAGGCGCACCTCGTCCACAAGGAAGGCGTGGATCTGGTTCCAGAAGGCCGCGGTATATTTCCCAAGCTGACGGTTATGGAAAACCTCGAGATGGGGGCCTACCTGGAACGCGATCGCACCGTCATCAAGAAGCGCCTTGATTATGCGTTTGGATTGTTTCCCAGGCTCAAGGAACGTGCCGAGCAGAAAGGCGGAACGCTGTCCGGCGGCGAACAACAGATGTTGGCCACCGCCAGGGGTCTGATGTCCAGCCCCAAGATTCTCTTGATGGACGAGCCATCGATGGGGTTGGCACCGGTGCTGGTGGATCAGATATTTGACATCATCAAGGAACTGAACGCGCAAGGAACCACCATTCTGTTGGTGGAGCAGAACGCCCTCATGGCGCTTTCTATCGCTCACAGAGGCTATGTCCTGCAGACCGGTAGCATCGTGCTGACCGATACAGCGGCCAACCTGAAGCAGGATGAGATGGTCAAGAAGGCGTACCTGGGAATCTGATCGGCTCGCATCGTTTGCGTACATACCAATTCGGGGATGGCGTGCATAGCGCGTCATCCTCCTTTTTTTATCCTCTGGCAAATCGGCAGTGTTTGTACTACCTTATGGAAATGCTTGGAGCGCAACCCCAGGCCATAAACCTTGAACGGAGGCTTGCATGCCCGTAAAACGCGACTTTGGACTGACGCTGGATCGACGTTCGCCAGTGGAGCGAGGCAGACTCGTAGCCTATATAAATTTGAAACTATCGGCTCTTGGCCTTCCAGTCTACTCCAAGGAAGGCACCGCATTCCTGGAACTGGCCAACGATATGCTTGCCAACTTCCGCGAGAAAGACAGGCTCCTGGCCAACTATCTGCCTCCCGCGGACGCCCGCATACAAGCCTTCCTGGACTCCTATCTGGCAGACCTTGGACCGGCAGAAAGCCCGCGGCTGCCATCGAGGACGCTGGTACTTGACCGGTACGGTATGGCCCGGGAACTGGCATTGCCACCTGATGGTCATGATTACAAGTCTCCTACGATGTCATCATATCGAATCCGCAACGGCGTATTGCACAATCCAGCCAACGACAAGCGCACCACGCAGGGCGTATTTCATATAGCCGAAGGCGGCCTGCCTGTACCACTGGACAAGAAGGCCGTGCCCAAGATCGCGTTTGCCAGGCTTCTCAAGGCTGCATTTTCACCGCCCGATGACATGCTTGTTTTGCCGTTCACCGCTGGCGAACCCGAACCGGCACGGACATTCCTCTCGTTGATGATGCGGCCAATGGTCAGACCGGAAGTTCCGGGCCTGTTCGTCGAACTCTCGATGGAGACAAGGTTCTTCGCACCCGCGTCGTTGGCGGCCAACCTTGATTTCGCCGAGAGCATCTTCGGAAATTCAGGCGATCCTTACGTTTCCGACAATGATGCGGCCTTGGATCCGCTGCACTGGACCGGACATACTGGATGCATCATTCTTGCGACCCATCTGACCGGCATGCTTAAAAAGGATCTGGGACTGCCGCCATGGGGCGAGGCCACAGAGCGCCAGCGTCGCGATGGCATGGCCTGGAAGGATCCCGCCGAAAAATACAACGACGGCAAGCCATTCAAACTTTGCGCCCGCGACGAGCGAGGGGTCATCGTCACCATCATTGCCGACAATTATTTTGGCTACACCAAGAAGGAGATCAAGGCACACATCTCCTATTCATCAAACCTGGTTGGCCTGACGGAAGAGGAGCACGCGGGTGGCGCCTTGGTAATGCCCAGTTTCAACCTTGGCAATCGATTTGTCCCCGACACCAATCTCAAGTCCAAGGGCCAGACCATTGACGACGTGATACGCCTGCTGGGCCACAGGGTAGACCTGCAGCCTGAGGGCTACGCCATCGACCGAATGTTCAACTCGATAATATATCTGCCAGATGATGCCACAATTTCCCTGAAGGATCAGCAGGCTGTCTGGATGGCGCATGGCGCCAAGCGTTCACTGCCTGTACTGCCGGATCATGTATACGTGCATCCCAGCGGCTATAGAATCAAGCTCGAGCAGCACGCCGCGTCAGGAGCCTGGCGGCTGGTAGGCACCGCGGCGGAAGGCCTCCTGTGCCACAAGCCAAGCACCGTGTCTGGCGGTGGCAAGTCCGAGATATCAAAGTCGATTCTTGATGCCGTAACCTTCAATCCAATCGTCACCGGCGATTTCGCGGCCGACATGGAGGCCGTCAAGGCGGTCATTGAATACCCGTTCGGCAATCGACATAGAAACCAATCGGAAAACCACGGAGGCGACAGCCGCCCCATACTCTCCGAGAAGCGCTCGCTTGGCAGCGTCATCAAGTTGCTGTCTCCATCGATGCTGTACACGGATGAGTACAACACCTGGCTTGAATCGATACCGGAACGGGTCAAGGCCCTCGTGTTCCTGGTCAAGCGATTCTACAAACCCGACTGGGGTGAAGACTGGCGGTCGCATTTCGGAACCGATACCGTCAATGGCACCACGGGCAACGTCGTCAAGTTCGAAGGCAGGGCAGTGCAGGCCTCGTACCTGCGCATCGGCTTCACGCCTGATGGAGCGCGGTCGATACACAAGCTAAGGCAGGACTATCTTCCTGCAGAGAAGATCCAGTGGGAGGACGATATAACCGCCTCCGTGCTGGCACCGACCAAATTGCTTGAAGGTCTGCCCGATGATGTCCGCGAACCTGCGGTGAAATTCTCCAGGAACTGCGAAGCGCGATTCTTCCAGCGTCCCGACGATGCGATCATTCGCGGATATGACAAGCAGGCCGAGAGCGACATGGCCCGGATGGACAACTTCATATCGAACTTCGAGCCCCTCACTAGATCAAAATCCAAGGAGATGATAGAACATACAATCGAGCTGTCAGAGTACACGGAGCCGATGCGCTCGATGATCATCGACGCCGAGCGCGATGATTCCTTCAGATATTTCGTCGTCTCATCAAAGCCCCGCCTCGTCGACGGCAAACCATCAAAGAATCCACGCTACCTGCAGCTTGACTTCAACTATGTCAAGCCACTGAACAGGTACCTTGCCGATGTCAGTGCCCGGCTCTATCGCATGATACCACTGGAAATTGCCGCCCACCATCCTGTTGGCGCCATTCTTCCTGGCCGACGCAACAACCCACCGGAGCCTGAGGCCGGTATCAGGCCGCTGGCGGTCTATGGGCCGATCCATTACCAGGAGCTTCCGGAGCTCTTCATGGACTTTATCTGTTCGCTCACCGGCAAGAGTCCATCGACAACCGGAGCAGGTTCGGAAGGCGCGCTGACCAAAGGGCCGTTCAATGCCCTGTGCCCGACGACCGACCTCAACAACTCCCTTCTCGGATTCATACTCGGCGGGTACAATGGCTTCACAACCGCTGCTGGCTACATCGGTCACAAGTACAAAGTGGATCACGATATTTCCCTGCTTGTTCCAGAGTTGTGGGCGAGACTGTCACCGGAAGAGCGGGATCCAGCCTTCCTCATCAAGCATGGGTACCTCGAACAGGTACAGGATTTCGAGCTTGGCGGCAAGCACATTCCCGCCCGCCGCCTGGGCTACAGGATTACCCCCTTGTTCGCGTCCCAGTTCCTCGGTCGTATCTTCGACGCGCCATCGGCGGTGTTCCCCGAAGAAGTCCTTAGGCCCGAATTGCAGAGCCTCGAATATTTTGCCGATGGCATCCTCAATGTTGCCGAGGCTCAGGAGCGAGCCGCCAGGGACTATATAGAAGACGGCTCGATAGAAGCCGCGATCCCGCCCCTGCAGGCCATACTCCGCATCATGGCGGAAGGTACATGGCGGGGCAAGGGCCTCGACAATCCAGAACTCAGAATGCTCTTCGATCGCGACTGCGTGCTGTCATCGGACTGGTATCGTTCCAGGCTTCAAGAGTATGCAGAATCCGAGCGGTCGCGACTTTCTTCGGGCGCCACATATATTGAGGCGTTTCTTAACTCGCGCAATGGTCGCAACGAGAGCGAGATAACTCGAGCCACGAGGGAACTTGCCACCGTCAAGGACCAGCTGGCGAGGGTATCACTATCTACCTATCCGGATTCGCTCAAGGGTACGATAGGCCTTGATCCGCTATTTCGTGGGTAGGACAATGTCGATGCATGGTGGTTCAGCATGAAGGCAACCTTGGTTGTGAGGGATATCGGCGAACTGGCAACCCCTACAGGCTCCACAGCCCGCCATGGTTCAGCGATGTCCATGGTCAGCGTCATACCGGATGCGGCAATCATTGTCGATGTGGAGACGATCGTCTGGGCAGGCCCATCCTCCCAGATGCCCAGGCTTGATGGCCCTCCTCCGGAGACCATAGACGCTCGTGGAGGCTCCGTCATCCCGGGTTTCATTGACTCCCATACACACTTCATATTCGGCGGTTACAGGGCAGATGAGTTTTTCTGGAGGGCAGCAGGGATACCCTATATGGAAATCCATCGCAGGGGTGGCGGCATAGCCAATTCCGTCTCCGCTACACGCTCCTCGAGCATGCCTGACCTTATTGCCAGCGGTGCCGTCAGGCTCGAACGGATGCTGGAACTTGGTGTTACCACAGTGGAGGGAAAATCTGGGTATGGCCTGGATCTGAATACAGAACTCCGCCAGCTCGAGGCGATGAAGGTACTGGACTCCCGTCAGCCCGTGGACATCGTGCCTACCTTCCTGGGGCCTCACTCCATACCAACCGAGTTCAAGGGCCAGCCCGGAGCCTATATTGATTTTGTTGTAAACGAGGTGCTGCCTCATGTCAGATCATCCAACCTCGCCCGATTCTGCGATATCTTCTGTGAAAAGGGCGTCTTCGAGCTGGAGGATTCCAGACGCTACTTGAAGGCCGCCCGTGACGCGGGCTTCGGACTCAAGCTCCATGCCGATGAGATAGAGCGACTGGGTGGAGCCGGTCTGGCGGCGGAGATGCGTGCCGTCAGCGCCGATCACCTCCTCAAGGCATCGGCTGAAGACCTTGCGGCGATGTCGGCTGCCGGAGTGGTGGCTACCTGCCTGCCGTTGACGGCGTTCACCCTGAAAGAGCCATATGCCGACGCGCGTTCCATGATTGACATGGGGCTTGCCGTTGCGCTCGCGACTGACCTGAACCCAGGCTCGTGCTACAGCCAGTCGATCCCCCTGTCGGCCGCGCTGGCAGTCCTGTACATGCGCATGTCGATAGAGGAAGTTCTGACTGCTCTTACGCTCAACGGCGCGGCCGCCGTCGGTCTCGCCGAGGATCGTGGCTCCCTTGAGCCTGGCAAGCTCGCCGATATGATTATCCTCGATGCGCCTTCATACCGGCACCTTGCCTACAATGTGGGCATGAATTGCGTAGGCACGGTCATCAAGCGGGGCAAGGTCGTCAGCGTCAGGAATTGAGCCGCACGAGCTGAACCCGCCGGATGTGTCCCCGCCGCACTAGGCGCCGGCGGTACGGCCAATCCGTGGCCTCCTTGCCCTCGTTACGGCAAATACGACCAATGCAGCGATAATGAAGCCAAAGGCAAGCGCGCGCACGCCACTCAGTGTCTCGCCAAAAACGAACACACCCAGAGACAGTTGCAGCGTCGGAGATATGTATTGCAGAAAACCCATCTTCGATAGCGGGATACGCTTCACACCCTCCGCATAGAAGAAAAGCGGTATCGCCGTCACAAGCCCGGCAAGCGTCAGCATGATTGTCTCGACCGGCCCTATCGAGAGGTACGAGCCGCGCCCCACGTGCTCCTCGAACAACAGAAACGCTAGCGCCAATGGAAAGAGCGGACCCGTCTCCATCGCCAGCCCGGCAAGCGCGTCAAGACCAACCATCTTCTTTATAAGGCCATAGAGCGCAAAGGTAAGCGCCAGCGAAAGCGCAATCCAAGGCAGCTTGCCATACGATATGGTCAGTATGATAATTCCCGCGAGAGCAATGCCGCATGCCGCTATGATTCCAGCGTCGATTCGCTCCTTCAGGACGAACAATCCAAGCGCCACCGAGACCAGGGGATTCAGGTAGTATCCCAGGCTTGTCTCCACGATCTTGCCGGAATTTACCGCCCATATATATATACCCCAGTTCGCGGTAACGAAGATTCCCGCCAGAATGGTGGC
This sequence comes from bacterium, assembly GCA_035530295.1. Classification (GTDB taxonomy): domain Bacteria; phylum Spirochaetota; class Spirochaetia; order Treponematales; family UBA12059; genus SZUA-370. The sequence goes on from DATKVB010000010.1 coordinate 46,082, forward strand.
GAACAGCCGTCTAGGCTCCTTTATGACCTGCTCTATGATCTTGCGTCTGCCCAGAAGCGCGGATACTACCGCGGTCAGCAGAAATGCCCAGACAATCCGGTGAGCCAGGATCTGCATGGCCGGGACAGCTGACAGACGCTTCCAGTACAGCGGAAACATTCCCCACAATCCATACGCTCCAATGCCATACAGTATACCAGCGCGTTCAGAGCGCATCGTAGCCTCCACTCATTAAATGACGAAAGGCCGCACAATGGCGGCCTCCCGTGGCCAGAGTAAGATCCTCCGGCATGATGCAAAAGAGCAGTTGCTCTTATTTCTTGTTGGCTATCGTGGCCTTGCAGATCTTGCAGATCTTCTGCTTGGCGCCATCAATTTCCTGCTCATAGAGCAGCTTGACGCCTTCGCGCTTGCACACGGGGCACTGACCGCGGCCACCGGCCGCGAGTTCCGCTATTCCTTTACCGCGATGGGCTTTGGACATATTCGTTCCTCCCCTTACTCGGCCGTCTTGGCGGTTGCTGACTTCTTGGTCCTCGGCATTTTTGCCTTGGGGTCAGCCTTCGGTTCCGACTTCTTTGCCTTTGGCTCCGCCTTCTTCGGCTTGTCCGCGTCCTTCTTCTTGTCGGCCTTGGATGCGTCTTCGAGCTTGTGATCGACAAGCTCCAGAATCACCATGCTGGCCGCATCCTGGTCGCGGAAACCTATCTTCAGAATGCGGGTATAGCCGCCATTCCGTTCCTTCATGCGCGGACCAATGTCGGTAAACAGCTTTGCCAGGACAGCCTGATCGGTAATCTTCTCGCCAACTACGCGCCTGTTGTGCACGCTGTCTTCCTTGGCTCTCGTTATCATCTTCTCGGCGACTCTGCGCACCTCGATTGCCTTGGCCTTGGTCGTGGTGATCTGCTCATGCTTGAAGAGGACGGTAGCCATATTCCGGAGGAGAGCCCTTCTGTGCGAGGCGTTCCGGTTCAGCGTATTGAAGCCCTTCTTATGGTTCATGGATATCTTCCTTCTGCTTCTCCAGCTTCAAGTGGTCCCTGAGTTCGGAATAATCGGTCATGCCGAGTCCCAGATTCCATTCCTTGAGGCGGTCCTTGATCTCCTGCAAGGACTTCTTTCCGAAGTTCCTCGTCTTGGCGATGTCATCCTCTGTCTTGCGTGTCAGGTCACCAATGGTCTTGATGCTGGCGTTCTTCAGGCAATTCGATGACCGAACCGACAATTCCAGCTCTTCGACCGGCGTCGTCAGAATCGCCTTGATTCGCTCATCAAGCTCATCGCTCTCTTCATCGAGGCCAGGCTCGCCTTCATCAAAATTGACAAATATGCTGAAGTGATCCTTGGCTATCTTCGCGGCTTCCGCCAACGCATCTTCCGGCTTCAGCGTTCCGTCGGTCCAGACCTCAAGAATCAGTTTGTCATAGTCGGAGCGATGTCCAACGCGGGTCGGCTCAACGCTATACCGCGCCTTGCTGACCGGCGAGAATATCGCATCCATCGGAATCGTTCCAACGACCTCAATGTACTTCTCGTTGACCTCACTGGGGACATACCCGCGTCCAAGATCAATCTGAAGCTCAACATCAAGCTTGACCCCGTCCATGATGCTCATCAGATGCGTACCGGGGTTAAATACCTTAAGCGACTTCTCTTTCGCAAGATCGGCGCCCTTTATCTCGGCCGGGCCCGCGAATTCGTACAACAGCGTCATCTGCTCCTCGTCGTTAGGAAGCTGCAAACGAAGCTGTTTCAGATTATTGAGAAGCTCTATCGTATCCTCTGACACACCCGGTATCGTCTCGAACTCTGACGACACCACATGTTGCGCACCATCCGCCTCATGGCGAGTAATGCGAACCGCGGTGATGGCGTAGCCCTGGATCGATGACAGGAGTATACGGCGCAGGGTGTTGCCGATAGTGGTACCGTACCCGGGCTCGAAGGGATATGCTATGAACTTTCCGTAATCGGTAGAGCTTTCGCTCTGCTCATACGTTATGCCTTTCGGCCTTTTAAATCCCTTGAGCAGGTTCTTTCGCGCCATGTCCACTCCTTACTTCGAATAGAGCTCAACCACGAGCTGTTCGCGGATATCGGCCATATCGACGATGTCCTGGCGCTGCGGTACAAGGTTGAATTTGCCTTCGAATTTCTCTACATCGAGAGAAAGCCAAGGCATCACGCCGCTCTTCTGATGTTCAGAGAGCGCGGCGAGCAGAACCTTGTTCGTCTTGTAGGTCTGATGAATCGATATGGTATCACCTGGCTTCACCTGATACGACGGCACATTGACGCGCTTGCCGTTGACCAGCACATGGCCATGCAGAACAACCTGCCGAGCCTGTGAACGACTCGTAGCGAAACGCAGTCTATACACCACGCTGTCCAGCCTGCACTCAAGCAACGCAAACAGGTTCTCACCGGTCTTGCCGGGCATGCGAAGCGCCTTCTCGAAGGTCAGCTTGAACTGCTTCTCGAGCAAGCCATATGACCTCTTGAGCTTCTGCTTCTCGCGCAACTGCACAGCGTAATCAGATTGCTTCTTTTGTCTGGTCTTTGGATCCTTGCCAGGCGCCATGCGCTTTCTGTTTACCGGGCACTTGTCGCTCTTGCACTTGTCGCCCTTGAGGAAAAGTCTCTTGTTCTCGGTTCGGCACAGCCTGCACCGAGGACCAATATAACGTGCCATTCTTTTTCTCCCCCTACCTTACATCCTGCGCGCTTTTGGGGGGCGGCAGCCGTTGTGCGGAATGGGCGTTACGTCACTGATGCTCTTGATCTTGAGCCCCAAGGCTCCAAGCTGGCGAATGGCCGATTCACGACCAACTCCAGGACCCTTGACGTACACGTGCACTTCTCGAAGTCCCACAGTCAGGGCCTTCGTTACTGCCTGCTCCGTGACGGACTGCGCCGCGAAGGGGGTGGATTTCTTCGCGCCGCGGAAGCCCAAGCCACCGGAGGATCCCCATGAAATTGCGTTACCGTTCAGGTCGGTTACGGTGATGATGGTATTGTTGAAGGTCGCCTGAATATAGACGTTTCCTTCATATACGCTTTTCTTCTCTTTACGTTTCTTGGTCTGAGCCACGAGCCCTACCCTCCTTAGGCCTTCTTCTTGTTGGCCACGGTCTTCTTCTTACCCTTGCGCGTGCGCGCGTTTGTTCGCGTGCGCTGACCTCGAACGGGCAGGCCTTTCCGGTGCCTTAGGCCCCGGTAGCAACCAATATCCATGAGCCGTTTGATGTTGAGGTTGGTTTCAGAGCGAAGCCGTCCCTCGACCTTATAGTCATTCTCGATGAGCTTTCTGAGCTCGTTGACTTCTTCGTTGGAAAGGTCATTGATATTGCGGTTCAGATCGAGCTTGACAGTCTCGCAAATCTTGCGAGCGCTGGTCCGTCCGATACCGTAAATATACGTGAGCGCTATCTCAACGTGCTTGTTGGGGAGGTCGACTCCCGCTATACGTGCCATTGGGGCCTACCTCCTCATCCCTGCTTCTGCTTGTGCTTGGGATTCTCACAAATAATGCGGACTATGCCATTCCGCTTGATAACCTTGCATTTATCGCATATGCGCTTAACGCTGGTCCTGACCTTCATCGCCGATTCCTCCGTAAGGTACCGAAAAAGTTTTGTACCACGCCGTGGCCGCCCTCGTCTACCATGTACTACAGATTGCGTGCCTTGATATGCCCGCGCTTTGTCAGTCCGTCGTGGTGATGCATCTTGAGCTGCCCTTCCACCTGGGACATAGTATCCAGATCCACTCCGACAAGAATCAGCAACGATGTACCGCCGAGCAGGTATGCCAATTCGCTTGGGAAGTGGAATATCCTCTGCACAACCGTCGGTATAAGCGCTATCAGAGCCAGGTACAGAGCGCCGGGGAACACGATCCTATTAAGGATCTTTGTCAGATATTCTTCCATTTTCTCGGAACGGATACCTGGTATTGAACCGCCATTCTCCCTGATGTTCTTGCTTATCTCCTGAGGATTCAGTGAAACCTGCGTATAGAAGTAGGCAAAGAAGACGATGAACAGTATATAGAATATATTGTACCACCAGCCCTCGGGCCTCAGGAAATACGCAAAGTCACGAAGCCATTTGGCGCCGCCGCCCATGCTCTGGGCAATCTGCAACGGGAACGTAAGGATGCTCGACGCGAAAATCACCGGAATAACGCCAGAAGGATTGATCTTGAACGGTATGTATGTATTCTGGGCGCCATACATCTTCCTGCCCACTACACGCTTGGCGTAGTTTACAGGAATCTTCCGCTGGCCTTGCTGCTCGTAGATGACCAGCACCACAACCGCTGCAAAGAGCAGAATGACAAATATCGCCACAACCGCGTTGATTTCGCCGCTCACCATCTTGCGGAACAGCGCATAGAGCGCGTTTGGCAACCTGGCGACGATTCCCGCGAAGATTATCAACGATATACCGTTGCCAATTCCCCGCTTGGTGATCTGCTCACCTATCCAGACCAGGAACATTGAACCGGTCGTAACCGTAAGAACAGCAAGCGCGGTATACGCCTGAGGATTCATCATCAGCACATCAGGGTTCGTCTTGGCTATGTTCTTGGCATAGGCGACCAGGGCAAAGGCCTGAAGCACGCTGACAAAGATCGCGCCGAGTCGAGTATAGAGCGCTATCTTTCGCTGACCGCCGTCTTCCTCGGCAATCTTCTTGAGGCTGGGAAAGACCACGATCAACAGCTGCATGATGATCTGGGTCGATATGTACGGCATCACGCCAAGCATGAATACCGAGAAGTTCTTGAACGCACCACCCGCAAAGAAGTCCAGGTAATCGGTAATGCCACCCTTGGAGTTTACCGAGGCGAAGTATTCTTTCAGTGCGCCGGCATTGATGCCAGGGATCGGAAGAAATACACCAATCCTGAACACCACAAGCCAGGTGATCGTATAGAGAATGCGTTCCCGCAATTCCTTTATCCGGAACACATCCGTCAACGCGTTACCTGCCATAGACCACTACCTTCTTTCCTGTTGGATATGCCCTTTTCAGGGCATCTCCACCTTACCGCCGGCCGCTTCGATCTTGGCCTTGGCTGAGGCAGAGATCTTATCCACGACGAAGGTAAGAGCCTTTGAAAGCTCGCCGTTGCCGAGGATCTTGACTGGAACTTCCGCCTTGCGGACGAGACCCTTGATAGCCAGGGATACGCCATCCACTATTTCACCGGCTTCAAAGCGCGCCTCGACATCGTTCAGGTTGACGATCTGAAAATCAACGCTGAAGTTCTTGTTATTGAATCCGCGGTGAGCCAGGCGCCTGTACAATGGCATCTGACCGCCTTCAAAACCCGGATAGGTCTTTCCACCAGAGCGGGACTGCTGTCCCTTGTTGCCCTTGCCGGCGGTACCACCGAGACCGGAACCCTGGCCACGGCCCACTATCTTCTTGCGATGCTGGGCACCGACAGGTGGATGTAGGTTGAAGTCGCTCATTTCTTCTGCTCCTGGCCAGCCACATAGGGCCTGACTTCGACGAGGTGCTTGACCGTATCGATCATGCCCAATATGGAAGGTGTAGCCTCCTGAATGGTGCATGAGCTGATCTTGCGAAGCCCCAGCGAGCGGACGGTTGCCCGCTGCTCAGGCTTGCGGCCGATTGTGCTCTTCACGAGCTTGATGACTATCTTTTCGGCCATGGCATTAACCCCACATATCCTTGAGCGCCTTGCCACGATTGTGAGCAACGGCGCGGGCATCAAGAATGCCCTCGATGCCGTCAAAGGCTGCCCGGATCACGTTGATCGCAGAGCGGCTTCCGACGCTCTTCGCCAGTATGTCTGTCACGCCGCCGGCTTCCATTATGGCTCGAACCGCGCCGCCAGCGATGATGCCGGAACCCGGGCATGCCGGCTTCAGCATTACTTTGGAAGCCTTGTATTGCCCAATGATGTCATGAGGAATGGTCCCGTTCTTCACAGGCAGTTTGATCATATTCCTCTTGGCCTTGTCGATGCTCTTACGGATCGCCTCGGTGACGTCATTCGCCTTGCCGAAACCATACCCGACATTACCACTCCGATCGCCTACGACGGTCAGGGCGGAGAACGAGAACCTTCGGCCGCCCTTGACTACCTTGGCGGTTCGGTTCAGCTTGACGAGCTTCTCGACGTAGATATCGCGGGACCTGTCGTCCCTCTCTCTCCTATCCACGAGTTCCCCCTAGAATTTGATCCCGGCCTTGCGGGTTCCGTCGGCGATGGCTTTCACGACGCCATGGTAATGATAACCGTTCCTGTCAAAGATGACAGTCTCGATCTTCTTCTCTGCCAGCCTCGAACCCATCAGCTCACCAAGCTTGCTGCCGCCTTCTACGGTCGGCCGCGCGCCCTTGAGTGCCTCTTCCAGGGTGCTGGCCGAAGCGAGCGTGGCGCCCGCCTCGTCATCGATGGCCTGGATGTACAGATATCGGTTCGACTTGAAAACCGTCAGCCGCGGGCGCTCGGCGGTTCCGCTTATCGTCTTGCGAACGTGAACCTTCCTGGCATCACGTCGTCTGATCTTCTCTGAAAGTTCTTTCGTGCTCATGGCCGTCCCTTACTTCACGCCGGTCTTGCCGACCTTCTTGCGGATGGTCTCGGTCTCGTAGCGAACGCCCTTGCCCTTGTACGGCTCAGGCTTGCGAAGCCCGCGAATCTCACTCGCAAACTGCCCTACGAGCTGCTTGTCGATACCCGAGACAACGACCTTCTGGTTGTTGGCCTCTACAGCGACCGACAGCCCTTCCGGAATGCCGACGTAAACGTCGCTTGAATAACCAAGGCTGAGCACCAGGAGTTTTCCCTGAACCTCTGCCTTGAAGCCGACGCCATTTATTACCAAGGCCTTCTTGTAGCCCTCGGTGACGCCGACCACCATATTATTGATCAGATTGCGATACAGGCCGTGGAATGCCTTCGTCTGCTTCTCATCGTTGGCCCTGTCGACGCTTACCGCGTCATTCTTGACCTCGACGGTGACAAGCGATGTGGCGAGCTCTTCACTGAGCTTGCCCTTAGGGCCTTCCACGTTGATCTTGTTCCCCTGTACGGCGATCTTCACGCCCTTCGGTACCATAATCGGCTTATAGCCTATCCTCGACATGGCGGTTCCCCTCTATTACCAAACGGTGCAGATGAGTTCGCCGCCGACTTTTTTCTCAGCGGCTTTCTTGCCGGTGGTCACGCCTTCGGAGGTCGAGACTATCAGGGTACCATAGCCGTTGTGCACGCGCGGCAGTCCCTTGTAACCGGTGTATACTCTCCGGCCAGGCTTTGAGACCTTCTCGATGCCGTGAATTATCGGCTCGTTTTCCTCGTCATACTTCAGGAAGATACGAATAAAGTTTCGACCTTCCTGGGCGAGCTTCTTGAAGTTCTTAATGAAGCCTTCGGTCTTGAGTATCTTGACGACCTCGAGCTTGAGCCGCGAGGTTGGAATATCCACCTTCTCGTGGCGGGCCATGCTCGCGTTGCGGACCTTGGTCAGCATATCGGAGATGGGATCGGAAACGCTCATTCCAGTCCTCCTACCAGCTCGATTTGGTTACGCCCGGAATGAAACCCTCGCTCGCGAGTTTCCGGAAGCAAATACGGCACATATCGAATTTCCGCATGTATCCGCGAGGTCTCCCGCAGATCTTGCACCTGTTCACGTGCCTGGTCATGTACTTGGGCTTTGCGAGCGCCTTCAGTATCATAGCTTTCCTGGCCATTAGAATCCTCTCCTACTTCCTGAACGGCATGCCCATCTTGGCAAGAAGGCTTTTGGCTTCCTTGTCGGTGCGGGCGCTCGTAACGATGGCCACGTTCATGCCCATCACCTTCTCGATCTTGTCGTAATCGATCTCCGGGAAGATGATCTGCTCCGTGAGCCCCATGGAATAATTCCCGTGCCCGTCAAAGGCATTCGGATTCACACCACGGAAGTCCTTGACTCGTGGCAGAGCCACGTTCAGGAGCCGGTCGAGGAATTCCCACATCTGGGCACCCCGGAGCGTTACGCGACAACCAATTTCCTGGCCTTCGCGAATCTTGAACACCGCGATAGACTTCCTGGCCTTGGTCTTCACTGCCTTCTGGCCAGTGATGATTCCAACATCCAGAACGGCGGCGTCAAGGATCTTCTTGTTTTCCTTGGCTTCGCCAACGCCCATCGAAACGATCACCTTCACGAGCTTTGGTATCTGCATGACCGATTCATAGCCGAACTCGCTCTTGAGTTCCGGCGCTACCTTCTCGGCGTAGATCTTCCGCAGTCTCGGAACGTACGCGTTCTTCTGCTGCTTCTCGGCCATCAGAGCGCCTCCCCGCACTTGCGACAAACGCGTTTCTTCGCGTCACCCTCAATCTTGTAGCCGATCCTCGTCGGGCCGCACTTCTTGCAGACGATCATCATGTTGCAGAGGCGAACGGGTGCCTCAATCTCTATGATGCCGCCACGATCATTCTGCGACTTCTTCTTCATGGCCTTCTTGACCATGTTGACGCCCTGAACGATAGCACGACCCTTGTCATGATCGACCACAACGATCTTGCCCTGCTTGCCACGTTCCTTACCGGAAATGACCTGCACCAGATCGTCCTTCTTCAACTTCGTCTTCAACCTTACGTCGCTCATCGCCCGCTCCTTATAGAACCTCGGGGGCAAGCGAAACGATCTTCATATAATCCTTGTCGCGCAGTTCGCGAGCGACGGGACCAAAGATGCGCTTGCCCTTCGGGTTCTTGTTCGCGTCAATGATGACGCAGGCGTTGTCGTCGAACCGAATGTACGTGCCATCTGGCCTGCGATATTCCTTATGGACACGCACGACGACAGCCTTCTCCACGGTTCCCTTTTTGATGGCCGAGTTAGGCAATGCTGCCTTGACCGCCACTACGATAATATCACCGACGTACGCGTACCGGCGCTTTGAGCCGCCAAGCACCTTGATGCATTGCACCGTCTTGGCGCCGGAATTGTCCGCGACGTTCAGCTTGGTTTCAACCTGTATCATACCGATCCTCTCAGGCGATTACTTCGCGCGCTCGACGATTTCGGCCAGACGCCAACGCTTGTCGCGCGACAGCGGCCGCGTCTCGACAACACGCACCGTGTCGCCGATCTTGGCATCATTGGTCTCGTCATGTGCCTTAACCTTCTTGCTTCTGGTAAGGTACTTCTTGTACAGCGGGTGCAGCTTGCGCATCACGATCTCCACGACGATGGTCTTCTCCATCTTGTCGCTTACGACCACGCCCTGCAGGACCTGCTTGTCTTTCCTGGTCTTCTCTTCCATGATCCCGCCCTCCGTCAGGCTTTGGCGCCGGCGTCGTCGTGAGCGACACGCTCGTGCTGGCAAATAAGCGTATTGAGTCTGGCGATCTGCCTTCGCATGGTCCGCTTCTGAAGCGGATTTTCGACGTGGCCAATAACCATCTGGAAGCGCAGGTCAAAGTACTTCTTGGTCAGCTCCTCGCGTTTTGCCACGAGTTCTGTGAGCTTAAGCTCCTTGAAAGAATTCTTCATGCGCTTACTCCATCTCCATGTCGGCCCGGACAATGAACTTGGTCCTGATCGGCAGCTTGCTGCCGGCCAGACGCATTGCCTCGGCCGCCGCCTCGCGAGGCACGCCCGCGAGCTCGAACATGACCGTTCCCGGCCTGACCACCGCGACCCAGTACTCGGGGCCGCCCTTACCTTTACCCATGCGTACTTCAAGCGGCTTCTTGCTGTACGGCTTGTCCGGGAAAATCCTGATCCACAACTTGCCGCCGCGCTTTATCGACCTGTTCAAGGCGACACGAGCCGCCTCAAGCTGCCTGCTGGTAATCCAGATCGGTTCCAGGCACATCAGACCAAACTCACCGAACGAAACCGCGTTGCCAGCGGTCGCGTTTCCCTTGGTCCGACCGCGCTGAACCTTGCGGTGCTTAACTCTTTTAGGTGCAAGCATTTCTTAGCTCCTCGCCTCGCGGGTACCCGCATCGCGGGGGCCACGACTGGAACCGGTCCTCGGTCCGCGCGGTCCACGCTCACCGGCACGCTCAGGCCTGTCGCTATGTTCGCGGCGCGGTCGACCGGGCATTAGGCCGGCATCTTCCTTCTTGTCGCCCATCATCGCGTTGTCGCTCTTGCAGATCCAGACCTTGACACCGATCTTGCCGTAGGTCGTGTTGGCTTCATAGAAGCCATAATCGATATCGGCTCGAAGAGTGTGCAGCGGCACGCGGCCTTCCTTGTGCTCTTCAGTTCGGCTCATGTCCGCTCCGCCCAGGCGGCCGGACATGCGAATCTTGCAGCCCTGGGCGCCAGCCTTCATCGCGGTGCTGACGGCCATCTTCATGGTCCTGCGGAACGAACCGCGACCCTCAAGCTGGCGGCAGACGCTCTGAGCGACGATCTGCGAATTGGTCTCGACCTTCTTTATTTCCTTGATCTTGATATTGATCTTTTTTGATGCGTACTTCTGAAGCTCCAGCCCGATGCGCTCTATGTTGGCACCCTTCTGGCCGATCAACACGCCCGGCTTTGCGGTGTGAATGACGATCGTCACCTTCTGCGGATGCCTGACAATCTCGATCTCGGAAATATCGGCATTCTTGGCTTCAGGCAGCTGGTACATCCGCTTGCGGAGTGCCAGATCCTCGTGGAGCGTCTTCGCGTAATCACGGGGATCGACGTACCAGCGAGACTTCCAGTCCTTATTGATGCCAATCCTTAATCCGATTGGGTTTACTTTCTGGCCCACGTTACGCCTCCGACCTGGTTATTTCGTCGACGACCACGCTGATGTGGCACATCTGCTTTACAAGCATGTCTGCCCTGCCTCGAGCGCGGAACCAGACACGGCGCATGCGCGGACCATCATCGATCCTGAGCTCCCTGACATACAGCATGTCCTCGGCAAGCTTGCGGTTCTGATTGAGCGCGTTTGACGCGGCTGATACGACAACCTTCTTTATGAGACGGGCGCCCTTCTGGGTCATGTGTTCCAGAATGGCGACTGCCTCGTTGTACGGCTTGTTGCGAACCAAGTCCGCAACAGGCCGAATCTTTGACGGCGAGCCCATTATATACTTGGCGCACGCCGGGTAACCGGTTTTCTTAGCCATGGTAGCCACCTATTTCCTGTCGGCTTTCTTATCGGAGCCAGAGTGACCCCGAAACACGCGCGTCGGCGAGAACTCGCCAAGCTTGTGACCAACGAGGTTCTCGGTGACGTACACCGGAACCCAGCTCTTGCCGTTATACACAGACAAGGTGAGGCCGACCATTTCCGGAATGATCGTAGAGCATCGGGAGAAGGTCTTCATGACCTTCTTGTCACCGGCCTTTGAGGCTTCGATGACTTTTTTATAGAGGCTCTTCTCAATGAACGGGCCTTTCTTCACTGACCTGGACACGGTTCGCTCCTATCCTTTCACTTGCGGCGCTTGACGATGAAGCGACTCGACGGCTTATGCTGATCGCGCGTCTTGTAACCCTTACAAGGCTGGCCCCACGGGGTAACCGGCTGCTTGTAACCCTTACCGCGGCCTTCGCCGCCTCCGTGCGGGTGATCGACGGGGTTCATGGCCACGCCTCTCACTCGCGGGCGCTTGCCGAGCCATCGAACTCGACCGGCCTTGCCATAGCGCTCGTTCATGTGGTCTTCGTTGCCCACTCCACCAATCGTCGCGATGCACTTCTTGAAAACAAGCCTGAGCTCGTTTGAAGGAAGCTTGACCGTAACGTAATCTCCATCGGAACCAACTATCATAGCGCCGGCTCCGGCCGACCTGGCCATCTGCGCGCCCTTGCCCAGATTCAGTTCCACATTGTGGATGGTGAATCCGACTGGGATATTCTCCAGCGGCAACGCGTTGCCAATCTCTATCGGTGCATCGGCGCCGCTCACCACAACCTGACCAACCTGGAGGCCGATCGGGGCGATGATGTAGCGCTTCTCGCCATCGACATAGTTGACCAGCGCGATGTTGGCCGAACGGTTAGGATCGTACTCAATCGTCGCGATCTTGCCCGGTATACCGTACTTGTCACGCTTCCAGTCAATCTCACGATACTTGCGCTTGTGACCGCCACCCTTGCGGCGCATTGAAATGCGGCCGTTTGAAGCGCGACCAGCGTTCTGCTTCTTGCCCTTGGTCAGAGCCTTCTGCGGCTCATTGCCGATGGTGAGGGCATCGTTCACCACCTGCACCCGGTGCCTGAGTCCGGGGGTTATCGGCCTGAATGTCTTTATAGCCATAGTATTCCCCTTGGTACGCTCACGCGCCCTCGAAAGCCTTGATCGTCTCGCCCTTGGCGAGCCTGACGATGGCCTTCTTCCATGACGAGGTATAGCCCGCCCGATTGCGAAGCCGCTTGGGCTTGCCCTTCACGTTCATGATGGTGCACGAAATCGGATGCACCTCAAAGAGCCGCGTCACGGCTTCCTTGACCTGAATCTTCGTAGCCCGCGGATCGATGCGGAACACGTACTTGCCTTCTTCGCGAAGCATGTTCGTCTTCTCGCTCAGAACCGGTTCTATAAGAATGCTTTCGTACTGCATTGGTCGGCCTTCCTTACTTGTCCGCGTAGAATTCGTTGAGGTTCTTCACCGCGGATTCCATCACGATCACGGTCCGTCCATAGAACAGATCATGAGCGCGCAGGCGATTGAAGGACAGGAAGTGCAGCCAAGGAATATTCCTGCCTGCTCGCTTCACCATCGCGTCATCATCCTTGAGGATTACAACCGTCCGCTCGGCCTTGTCCCTGGGGAGCAGGCCAGACAGCAGTGACGCCAGATCCTTGGTCTTGCCGCTTGTTACCGAAAAGTCCTCTACGACTTTCATCGACGAGTTCTGGGCCTTGAGGCTCAGGATGCTCTTCATCGCCAAGCGCTTGGCCTTCTTGTTTATCGAATACGAATAGTCCCTGGGGTGCGGACCGAAAACGGTACCACCACCAACGAACTGCGGCGCCTTGACGTCACCCTGGCGGGCGCGTCCAGTGCCCTTCTGGGCATAGGGGCGACGATTGGTGCCATGCACATCCGAGCGAGTCTTGGTCTCGGCGGTGCCCACACGATTATTGGCGAGCTCATTGTTGATCGCGTACCAGATCACGTCTTCGTTGACCGGAAGGCCAAACACGTCGTCTGACAACTCGATCGACCGAAGCTCCTTGCCCTGTACGGAAAAGACTTTGCCTTGCATATCAGTCTATCCTCACTTAGCTTTCTTGACGGCCGATCGTACGACGACGACGCTGTTTCGGGGACCGGGAACGGCGCCGCGAATCAGCATGAAGCCGTTCTCGACATCGATCTTGACAACCTTCAGGTTCTGGACAGTGACGCGTTCGCGGCCCATGCGGCCCGGCATCTTCTTGTTCTTGAAGGTCTTGTGCGGATACGTGCTCATACCGGTAGAACCAGGCTCGCGATGGAACTTGGATCCATGGGTATTGCGTCCGCCCGCGAAGCCCCAGCGCTTGATGACGCCCTGAAAGCCCTTGCCCTTGCTTATAGCGATAACGTCAACAAAGCGGGTCCCCTCAAACAGCGAGACACCGAGTTCTTTGCCGATCTCAGCTTCTCCGCTGAAATCCCGCATCTCACTGATGATCTTCGTTGGGGCTACACCTTCGGGGAACTGCCCCGCGTACGGCTTCGTTACACGGATCTTTTTCATATCCTTGTAGCCAAGCACGACGGCATCATAGCCGTCCTTCTCTGTTGTCTTGCGGCCAATGACCTTGTTAGGCTCAACGACGACAACCGTAACCGGCACAAGCCGGCCAATTTCGTCGAAAACCTGGGTCATGCCCATCTTCTTTCCGATCAGTCCTACCATCGGCTTCTCCTAAGCGTTGAACGGTACGGTACAAAACCGTCCGTTTACTGCTTGATCTCGACGTCAACCCCTGCGGGCAGCTCGAGCTTCATCAGTGCATCCATGACATCGGGAGTCGGACTCAAAATGTCTATAAGTCTCTTGTGGGTCCGCATCTCGAATTGTTCGCGCGATTTCTTGTGTACAAACGGGGACCGCAGCACCGTATACTTGCTGATCCTGGTGGGCAAGGGGATCGGCCCCAAAACTTTTGCCCCGGCTCTCTGCACGGTCGTTACGATGGATTTTGCGCTGTCGTCAATCAAACGGACGTCAAAACCCCTGAGTCTGACACGGATCCTGTCTTTCATGTGTCCTCCAAAGATCGCTTGCATCGGCATTCTACGGGCCGTACCCTGGCGGGCGTGCCCAAAAACCCGGATGCTCGAGGTCGTGGAACCTCGCACCGCGCGCCACGGAACCCGTGAGCGGCGACCGACTACCCTTCGCGGACGCCACTGCGCCCAGATAACCGGCTCGTGGATAATGCCGCAAAGGAAAACAAATGTCAACCCACCGGCAAGAGATGCAGGGCATCATGACCTTGGGCCCAAAACCTGCCAGAAGGCCTATTTCTCGCGGTCGGTCATTCCAGCCACAAACTGCTTCTGCATGAAAACCACAACCAGAGCCGGCGGAATCATTGCCAGAAGCGTGGTCGCCATCACGATCTGCCACTCGATCTGGACGTCGGCGCCTGAAAGCATTCTATTTATGCCTATCAGCAGTGTGTAGTACTCCGGCTTGGTCGTTATAAGGAGTGGCCACAGATACTGGTTCCATCCATATATAAATTGAATGACAAACATTGCCGCGATCGGGGTGCGTGTCATCGGCAACAGTATTCGCCAGAAGAACTGCATCGGCGAGGCGCCATCTATCTGGGAAGCCTCCGCGATCTCCCGCGGGACTGTCAGGAAGAACTGCCTGAACAGAAAAACGGCTGTTGCAGACACAATCATCGGTAGTATTAGCCCGGCATAGCTGTTGAGCATGCCAAGATCCGATATGACCTTGTACGTCGGCATGATGCGCACCTCCACGGGCAACATCAGCGTAACGAATATAGCCCAGAAGCAGAATTTCCTGAACCTGAAGTGGAAGAACACAATCGCGAAGGCTGCGAGCAGCGAAACGACGATCTTGCCAGTCGCTATTCCCAAAGCCATTATCAGGGAGTTTTTCATCATCACCAAGGCCGAGGCGCCAAGATTCTTGTTGCCCTGCAGAATGGCATTCCTGTAGTTCTCTACCAGATGGCTACCCATAGTCAACGGCATCGGCGCCGATAGAATCTCTGCACTGGTATGCGTCGAGGCTATGAATACAAGCCATATCGGAAACAGCAAAATGACGATGGAGAAAATGATAAGAAAGTGAGGCAGAAAACGTTGTATCGGTGTATGTTCCGTCATCGATAGCTCCTTAGTAGTTCACACGCCGCTCGATGTAGTGGAACTGGACAACAGTCAGACCAATAACCATGATCATCAAGAGCACAGATTGGGCAGAAGAGCCGCCCAGATCAAGATTCACCACGCCATCACGCCAGACTTTGTAGACCAGGATGCTTGTCGATTTCCCAGGGCCACCGGCGGTAACCTGATGGATGATCGGGAAGGTCTCGAAGAAGCCGTAGACCAGATTCATGACGAGTAAATAGAAGGTTGTAGGCGAAAGCAGTGGAAAAATGATCTTCCAGAAGCGACGAGTCGGGCCCGCACCGTCTATCGCGGCTGCCTCAACAAGATCATTCGGGACACTCTGAAGGCCGGCGAGAAAGAAGACAAAGTTATAGGATATTTGCTTCCAGCTGGCGGCCAATGTCAACAAGAGAAAGGCTTGGCTTGAATTGAGGAGGTGGTTCCATTCGATACCAAGCTTGTGTTTCAAAAACCAGGCAATGATGCCGACGTTTGGGTTGAACATGAAGAGCCACAGCACGCCAGCCACCATGGTAGCGACTGCGTACGGCCAGATGAGCATTGTCTTGTAGAATGACGCAAACCGAATCTTCTTGTTGGCCTGCGAGGCTAGAAAGAGCGCAATGACCATAGACAGGGTCGCGACAGCCAGCGCAAACGCTACGGACACCCTGAAAGATTCCCCATAGGATGAGTCGGGATCCGTGAACAGATGCGTATAGTTTGCCAGCCCTACGAAAATGACCCTGCCGCCAAACGGATCCTGCAGGAAGAATGATTGCCATATTGCCTGGAACGAGGGCCAGAAGAAAAACACAAAGACCACTAACATCTGTGGCAAAACAAGAAGATATGGCAGACCTTTGGCTTTGAACTCATATTGCTGAACCATAACGCGTCCTGGGAATTGGAATACGGGGCCGCCAAGAGGCCGGCCCCGTTGATACAGGAATCCTGAATGAAATTACTTGTTCAGAGTCTGGAATTCGCGCAGCTTCGCGTTGCCTTCCCTGACCATGCGGTCAAGACCATCCTTGACTGAAATCTTGCCGGCAAGGATATCCTCCCAGGTCTGGTCCTCGATCTCGCGAATGATATTGAAGTTGCCGAACCTGATGCCCATCGAGTTCTTCGTCGGAGCCTTGTTCAAGAGCTGCTTGATAGCGACTTCGGGACCGGGATTGGCCGTGTAGAAGCCCTGCGACTTGGTCAGCTCATATGCGGCCATCGTGATGGGCAGGTAACCGGTGTTCTGGTGCCAGAGCGCCTGAATATCAGGAGTCGAGAGGAAGGAGAAGAATGACGCTATTCCCTTGTACTCGTTCTTTGACTTGCCCGTGAATACCCAGAGACTGGCGCCACCAATAATGGAATTCTGTGGAGCTCCGGCGACTTCCGGATAGTAGGGAAGGCGGGCGACGCCGAAATCGAACTTGCATGTATTCTTGAAGTTGGCATATCCACCGATGGACTCAAAATGCATTCCAACCTGGCCTGATGAGAAGAGCGGGTTGGCCTTGTTCTCTCGTCCACCATAGATGAACGTCTTGTCCTTGCTCAGGTCATAGATGGTCTGAAGATGCTTCAGTACCAAGGGAGAGTTGAAGACCAGGCTGGTATCCAGGCCGTCAAAGCCATTGGACTTGGTGCCGAATGGCAGGTTGTGCCAGGCGCAGAAATTCTCGAGCTGAATCCAGGAAATCCAGTTGGTGGAGAATCCGCCTTCCATGCCTGAAGCCTTGAGCTTCTTGGCTACATCAAAGAACTCTGGCCAGGTGACGGGAGGCTTCTCGGGATCGAGGCCGGCCTTGCGGAATGCGTCCTTGTTGTAGTACATGACAGCCGTTGATGAATTGAACGGCATGGAGAGCATCTCGCCCTTGGATGTCGAATAGTAACTGGTTATGGTCGGAATGTATATCTTTGGATCGAACTTCTGGCCGGCTTCCTTCATGAGCTGGTAAACGGGCTTGACTGCGCCCTTGGCGGCCATCATCGTCGCCGTGCCGACTTCGTACACCTGGATAATTGCAGGGGCAGACTTGGCCCGGAATGCGGCAATGCCGGCATTCATGGTATCGCTGTACGATCCCTTGAATACCGGGTTTACCTTGTACAGGGTCTGGGAAGCGTTGAATTTGTCGCAGATGGCCTGGACAATCTCGGCGTTCTTTCCGGTCATGGCATGCCAGAAATCCAGATTGATAGGTTCGGCAAAAACCGTGGTCGCGGCCAGACAAATGGCCATAATCATGATAACAATTCGTTTCATACGTGCCTCCTTAAGGCTCTTTTTGCCATCCATGCAGGATGATCAATCAACACAACAGTCTAGCTCGAAAGCCATGAGCGCGCAATGCTTTTCTTGTTCATAGTCAGTTAGCATGAATCGTGCGGCCCCGTGACCGGCGACGTTCAATACCATTCCATACAGTCCCGCGAAGGTGGTCCTTGAACAAAAAAGCCGCCCCGATTGGGGCGGCCTGTAATACTGAAGAAGCTTCGCCTTACGCGATAATCTCGATGACCTGGCCAGAAGCCACGGTGCGGCCACCTTCGCGGATTGCGAACTTGAGGCCCTTCTCCATGGCGATCGGATAGATCAGCTCTCCGAGGATCTCGCTGTTGTCACCAGGCATAACCATTTCCTTGCCTTCCGGCAGGGTTACGGTACCAGTGATGTCAGTCGTCCTGAAGTAGAACTGAGGTCTGTATCCGGCAAAGAACGGGCTGTGGCGTCCACCCTCGGCCTGTGACAGGCAGTAGATCTGGCCCTTGAACTTGGCATGCGGGGTGATGGTGCCCGGCTTGGCAAGAACCTGTCCGCGCTCCACTTCCTTCTTGTCGATACCGCGCAACAGGGCGCCGATATTGTCACCAGCCTGACCTTCGTCGAGGAGCTTGTTGAACATTTCAATACCGGTAACCACGGTGCTCTTGGTCGCCTTGATACCGACGATCTCGACGGTGTCGTTAAGCTTGACGATACCGCGCTCGACACGGCCAGTTACGACCGTACCGCGACCGGAGATCGAGAAAACGTCCTCGATCGGCATCAGGAAGGGCTTGTCGGTAACGCGCTCTGGATCCTTGAAATAGGTATCCATCGCGTCGAGGAGCTCCTCAAGACACTTGGTCGCCTCGGCATTGTCGGGCTCGGTCATGGCCTTGAACGCGGAACCCTTGATTATCGGGATCTCGTCGCCGGGGAACTTCTGGAAGTTGAGGAGATCGCGGACTTCCTGCTCGACAAGCTCGACCAGTTCCGGGTCATCCAGGAGGTCAATCTTGTTGAGGAACACGATGATCGCGGGTACGCCTACCTGGCGGGCGAGCAACACGTGCTCACGGGTTTGGGGCATTACGGAGTCAGGAGCGGACACGACCAGAATGGCGCCATCCATCTGGGCGGCGCCGGTGATCATGTTCTTGATATAGTCGGCATGGCCCGGGCAGTCGATGTGCGCATAGTGGCGCTTGGTCGACTGATACTCAAGATGTCGGGTATTGATGGTGATACCACGCGCCTTCTCTTCCGGTGCGTTGTCGATATCATCATATTTCATGACCTTGTCGCCGAACTTGCGACCGCAGTACATGGTGATCGCGGCACTCAAGGTCGTCTTGCCGTGATCGATGTGACCGATCGTACCGACGTTCATATGCGGTTTGGTACGCTCGAATTTCTCTTTCGCCATTGGTATCCTCCTAGCCTGGTATTACGAAACAAGGGAGACCGGCGCCGAGCGCAGGTCCCGTTAGTATAGACGGCAAGCGCAGCCTGTTCAAGGGCCGCGCCGGGGCACCATACCCCCGAGCCATCCCCGCTTTACCAGCGGTAGTGCGCAAAGGCCTTGTTGGCCTCTGCCATTCGGTGCGTGTCTTCGCGCTTCTTGACGGCCGTTCCGGTCCCGTTGAAGGCGTCGGTAAACTCGGCGGCCAATCGGTCCGCCATCGACTTGCCAGATCTGCCGCGCGCCGCATTGATGAGCCAGCGCATGGCCAGCGCATCGCGACGCGTATCGCGGATCTCGATCGGTACCTGGTATGTGGCACCGCCGACGCGGCGAGATTTGACCTCGACCACGGGCTTCACATTCTCCAGCGCCTTCGCGAACGCCTCGAGGGCCGGAGCGCCGGATTTCTCCTGGAGCTGAGCCAACGCGTCGTACATGATGGTGGTAACGGTGGACTTCTTACCTTGCCACATCATCCTGCAGATGAATTTCGTTACCTGGAGGCTGTTATAACGGGCATCGGGCTGGTGACCTCGATCCTCGGACTTCTTTTTCCGTCCCATGATCCGTCCCCTTAGGCCTTTGGCCGCTTGGCGCCGTACTTCGAGCGCCCTTGCTTGCGGTCCGCTACGCCCAAGGTATCCTTGGCGCCGCGAATGATGTGATAACGAACGCCTGGAAGGTCCTTGACGCGTCCTCCGCGCAGCAGCACAACGGAGTGCTCCTGCAGATTGTGGCCCACACCCGGGATGTACGCCGTCACTTCGATGCCGTGTGAAAGGCGAACGCGGGCTACCTTCCGAAGAGCCGAATTAGGCTTCTTCGGGGTAACGGTCATGACGCGAGTGCAAACACCACGCTTCTGCGGGCATTCGTTGAGCGCCGGGCTCTTGGTCTTCCAGATGGACTGTTTGCGGCCCATCCGGATAAGTTGGTTGATCGTAGGCATTAAACCATGGTCTCCTGTTGTGGCCAGACGTCAGCATCGCCCGGCTCGTTTCTTTGGTACACGAGCAACTTTAATCGGCGCGCCTGTGAACGCGCCGAGCATAGACAATAGAATCAGCGGCGGCTCCGTGTCAATCGGTCACCGCCCTGGTCAATCAGTCTTCCTCTTCCGCCGGCTCCTCGTCGACAGGGCTGAAGCCCTCGTCATCCTCGAACGCGGTATCTTCTTCAAAAGCCGGTTCCTCGACAAATGGCGCCTGCTCGTCTCCAAGCGGCAGCACTGACATCTCGCGCTCCTTACGGCGCTGTTCGGCAATCTCCGCCACATAGGCATCGAGATCGTCGTGCTCTCCGTCCGACAGATGAATGCCCTTGTAGGCGCGCATTCCGGTGCCGGCCGGTATCAGGTGACCGATTGCGACGTTTTCCTTGAGGCCGTGGAGCGGATCGACAGCGCCGGCGATCGCGGCGTCGGTCAGGACCCGTGTCGTCTCCTGGAACGAGGCGGCGGATATGAACGAGTCGATCTTCAGCGAGGCGCGCGTAATGCCCATCAGCAGAGGTCTGGCAATGGCTGGCTGGCCGCCCTCTCCCAACACCCTCCGGTTTTCCTCATGGAAGCGGAACTTGTCTATCTGCTGGCCGTATATGAAGCGCGTGTCGCCTGGAGCCACGATTTCGACCTTCTTCATCATCTGGCGCACGATGACGCCGATATGCTTGTCGTTGATCGTAACGCCCTGGAAGCGGTACACCTGCTGGATCTCATCCATGATGAAGCGCTGGCACGAATGCTCACCCAGGATATTCAGGATATCGTGCGGGTTGGGATTTCCGTCGCATAGCTTGTCGCCTGCCTCGACCACATCGCCATCACGAACCAGCAATCTGCGCCCCATCGGCACCAGGTGCTTGTACTCCTTGCCAAAGAGGTCAAGGATATTTATGACGCGTTTGCCCTTGACGATGCCTCTGAACGAAACCTTGCCGGAAACCATAGCCAGAACCGTCGGGGTCTTGGGTTTGCGCGCCTCGAACAGTTCGCCGACGCGCGGAAGGCCGCCGACGATATCCATGGCGCGTGCGCCTTCCTTCAAAGTCCTTGCGAGAGTCTTTCCTGCCTTGACCAGCTCGCCGTCCTCCACATTGAGGTAGGCGCCGCCAGGAAGCAGGTAGGTGAAAATTTCGTTTCCGGCCTCATCGGTCACGACCATGCGTGGCTGTTTGGCATCGCGTTCGGTGCCGAACTCGGCAATCTTCTTCTCGACGTTGCCGGTGTCCTCGTTTATCTCTTCTTTTAGGGTAGAACCGGGTATGATGTCTTCATAGCGCACATAACCGTCGTATTCGGAGATGATCGGGTCTGAGAATGGATCGAACGTCGCCAGCGAATTGTTGGCTGGCACGACATCACCCACCTTGACGACGACTTCGGAACCGTTCCTCACCTCAACACGGGCTTCCTGGGCGATTGAAAGCAGCCTGGCCGGTGAACCGGTGGCGGCTTCCAGCACCTTGGCATAGGAGATGTCGGTAGCCTTGACTACCTCTCCGCCCTTGCGCTTGATCAGGTCATCACCGCGCAGGATTCTTCGGCCATCCTCGACGAGGAGCTTGTCGCCCTTCTCAAGGTCCCATTGGCCGAATACCTTGCGCGACATAAGGTAGCCCTTGCGCGTAAACAGGAAATGCCCGTTGGGCAAGGTGACGAACAGGCCGACGATTTCGGTGACGTAGACCGGATACTTGAGCGATATGCGATTCTCTTCGGAGGCCTTCGTTGCCGCGCCTCCAATATGGAAGGTACGCATCGTCAGCTGGGTTCCCGGCTGGCCGATCGACTGGGCGGCTATGATGCCTACCGCTTCGCCTATCTCCACGGTGCGACCAGTGGCCAGGTTCCGGCCATAGCACTTGCGGCAAACGCCGTGCTTGGCTTCGCATGTCAACACGGTGCGGATGATCACCGATTCGACGCCCGCGTCTTCTATCTTCTGGGCGATGTCCTCGGTGATTTCTTCATTGACATCGATGATCACCTCGCCGGTGATCGGGTGCTTGATGCGCTCGAGCGTGTACCGTCCGACGATTCGTTCGTGCAGGTGCTCGACTATTTCCTCGCCGTCCTTGATGGCCGCGTGCGCTACACCGTTGATGGTACCGCAATCGTCCTCGTTGATGACGACGTCCTGCGCTATGTCGACAAGGCGCCTGGTCAGATAGCCGGCGTCCGCCGTCTTGAGTGCCGTATCGGCCAAGCCTTTTCGGGCACCGTTGGTCGATATGAAGAACTCGATGACGGACAGGCCTTCCTTGAAGTTGGACCTGATCGGCAGTTCGATGATATCTCCACCCGGCTTGGCCATCAGGCCGCGCATTCCGGCAAGCTGGCGTATCTGGTTCTTGGAACCGCGCGCTCCGGAGTGGGCCATCATGTGGATATTGTTGAAACCCTTGCGGTCTTTTTCAAGGGTCTTCATCATCACCGCGGTGACATCTTCGTTTGTCTTTGACCAGACTTCCACGACCTGGTTGTAT
This sequence comes from bacterium, assembly GCA_035530295.1. Classification (GTDB taxonomy): domain Bacteria; phylum Spirochaetota; class Spirochaetia; order Treponematales; family UBA12059; genus SZUA-370. The sequence goes on from DATKVB010000010.1 coordinate 68,620, forward strand.
CGCTCTTCCTGGGTTATATGGCCAGCCAAATACTGCTTCTGGATGCCGTCAACCTGCTTGTTGGCGACTTCTATCAGCTCGTATTTTTCCTTCGGGATGATGATGTCATCCATGCCTATCGTGGCGCCGAAGAAGGTGGCGTACTTGAATCCCATGTCCTTGATGGCGTCGAGCATCAGCACCGTAACGTATGGGCCTTCGTTCTTGTACACCCACTCGATCAGTGACCGGAGCTCCTTGTCGCCCATCTGGTAGTTTACATAGGGAACGGCCGGAGGCATGGCTTCATTGAATAGCAGCCGCGCGGCTGTAGTCTCGATGGGCGTGCCATAATTGACATCGGGAACATCTTTGCCCACGGAGTTCCATATCGGCAGCTTGGGCGCGGGTACCGTAACCAGGGCTTCCCAGTCGCAAGCCTTCTGGTCACAGGCCATGTAGGCCTCTTCCCGTGACGAGAAGCGGTGTCCCTGTCCCTTGACGTCAGGCTTGTGGCGCATCAGATAGTAGATACCCAGAACCATGTCCTGGGACGGATACACGATGGTTTTGCCGTTGGCGGGGTCAAGCAGGTTCCTGGCTGACAGCATCAGCGTCCAGCACTCGGTCTGGGCGGCCTGTGTCAGAGGCACATGCACGGCCATCTGGTCGCCGTCGAAATCGGCATTGAACGCCTTGCATACCAGCGGGTGCAGCTTGATGGCCTTGCCTTCAACCAGTATAGGCTCGAAGGCCTGGATGCCCAGCCGGTGCAGGGTTGGCGCGCGGTTCAGCATGACCGGGTGCTCGCGCACAACCTCGTCGAGTACCGCGAAGACTTCCGGTGTCTCCTGCTCGACAAGCATCTTGGCTTTCTTGATGTTGTAGACAACGTCCTTCTCCACAAGCTTCTTCATGATGAAGGGCTTGAAGAGTTCGAGCGCCATCTTGGTCGGGAGCCCGCACTGGTGCAGCTTGAGTTCCGGACCTACAACGATCACGGATCGCCCAGAATAGTCGACGCGCTTGCCGAGGAGATTCTGGCGGAAACGGCCCTGCTTGCCCTTGAGCATGTCGGACAGGGACTTGAGCGGCCTGTTCGACGCGCCTTTGACGACGCGCTTCTTCTTGGAATTGTCGAACAGCGCGTCTACGGCTTCCTGAAGCATGCGCTTCTCATTGCGTATGATGATATCGGGCGCATTGAGGCCCTGGAGTCGCTTGAGGCGGTTGTTGCGGTTTATGACGCGGCGATAGAGGTCATTGAGGTCACTGGTCGCGAAGCGTCCACCATCGAGCTGGACCATAGGCCTGAGTTCCGGCGGTATCACCGGAATCACGTCCATGATCATCCACTCGGGTTTGTTGCCTGACCCGCGGAAACTCTCCACGATCTCGATGCGCTTGAGGAGCCGCTTGTCGCTCTTGGCGCCCTTCTCTATCATCTTGGCCCGCAACGTTACGGCCATTTCGTCGAGATCGATCGCTTCCAGGAGCTGTCGAACCGCCTCCGCGCCCATGCCGGCGGTAAAGGCTCCACCATAGCGATCCTGAGCCTCGTAGAACTCTTCTTCCGAAAGGAGCTGCATCTTCTTGAGGTCAGTGTCACCAGAGTCGATGACGACGTATTTCTCGTAATACAGCACCGAACGCAGCGCGGCGACCGGCAGATCGAGGAGCAGCCCCATGCGGCTTGGCACCGAGCGGTAGAACCAAATATGGGAGACAGGCGAAGCCAATTCGATATGGCCCATGCGCTCGCGTCGAACCTTGAAGTGCGTGACCTCGACTCCGCAGCGATCGCAAATGACGCCCTTGTACCGAATGGACTTGAATTTACCGCAATAGCACTCCCATTCCTTGGTTGTGCCGAAAATGCGCTCACAGAAGAGGCCGTCCTTCTCTGGACGCAGCGTGCGATAGTTTATGGTTTCGGGTTTCTTGACCTCACCATAGCTCCAGCTCCTGATCATGTCAGGGCTGGCGAGGCGGACCATTATGCTATCAAAATCCTGAATGTCTCTCATGCAGTCTCCCCCTTGAAAGCGGGCCATTTACGGAAAATGCCAAACACAGAGACACAGAGTGCGTCCCTGTGTCTCTGCGGTCAAAACTCCTAGAAATTCGAACCTTGCTTGTTTATCAGGTCCTCATCACGTTCGGTCAACGGAATCTGCTTACCCTTGGCGTCGAAAATCCGCATATCCAGCCCAAGGCCTCGTAGCTCCTGAACCATAACGTTGAAGGCTTCCGGGATGCCGGCCGCGGTGTGCGGCTCGCCCTTGACTATGGCTTCATAGACCTTGGCGCGCCCGGTCATGTCGTCAGACTTGATGGTCAGCAGCTCCTGCAAGGTATTGGCGGCGCCGTATGCTTCAAGAGCCCAGACTTCCATTTCGCCCAGGCGCTGGCCACCGAATTGGGCCTTGCCGCCGAGCGGCTGCTGGGTGACCAGCGAGTACGGACCAGTCGAGCGCGCGTGCATCTTGTCGTCGACCAGATGGTGCAACTTCATGAAGTATATGATGCCTACCGTTACCGAGTTCTGGAAATGCTCACCGGTGCGTCCGTCCCGGAGCGGCGTCTTGCACGCGGCGGGCAGTCCCGCTTCCTTGAGCTTGCTTTCTATCTGTTCCTGGTCAGGTGACTGGAACACCGGCGAACTGAACCAGTCGTTCAGCGTCGATGCGGCCCAGCCCAGCTCGGTCTCCATCAACTGACCGATATTCATGCGGCTCGGCACGCCCAGCGGATTCAGGCAGATGTCCAGCGGAGTGCCGTCATCCAGGTACGGCATGTCCTCCACGGGCAACACGCGGGCGACTATACCCTTGTTGCCGTGACGGCCAGCCATCTTGTCGCCTTCCTTGAGCTTGCGCTTGGCGGCGATAAGCACCTTGACGACTTCCTCGACGCCCGGTGACAGATCATCGTTGGCGGAGCGCTTGAGGCGCTGCACATCGATGATGGTTCCCTCGATGCCATGCGGCACGCGAAGCGACGTGTCGCGGACGTCCTTGGCCTTCTCGCCGAATATGGAATTGAGCAGCTTGAACTCAGGCGTCGTCTCGGTCTCGCTCTTGGGCGTCACCTTGCCGACCAGAATGTCTCCTGACTTGACCTTGGCGCCGGTACGTATGATGCCCTCGGCGTCCAGATTGTCCAGGCTCTTCTCGCTGGTATTGGGTATGTCACGCGTGATGCGCTCCGGTCCGAGCTTGGTCTCGCGGACCTCGGTCTGGAATTCCTTGATATGCACCGAGGTAAACAGGTCTTCCTTGACGACGCGCTCCGATATCAGGATGGCGTCCTCGTAGTTGTATCCGTTCCAGGGCACGAAGCCCGCCAGAATGTTTCGTCCCAGCGCCAGCTCGCCGTCCTTGGTGGCTGGTCCGTCCGCTATGACCTGTCCCTTGAGTATCTTCTCGCCGAACTTGACAATAGGACGCTGATTGTAACAGGTGTCCTGATTGGTTCGCTGATACTTGATGAGCAGATACTCGTCCTTGGTGTTGGCATCCTCGTCCGGCTGGATGACGACACGAAGCGCGTCTACCCAGCTGACAACACCAGCGCGTTTTGCCTTTATGAGCACGCCCGAGTCGTAGGCGCACTTCTTCTCCATGCCGGTACCAACTCGCGGTGGATCGGTGAAGAGCAGAGGCACAGCCTGGCGCTGCATGTTCGAGCCCATCAACGCTCGGTTGGCGTCGTCGTGCTCCAGGAACGGTATCAACGCCGCGGACACGGATATGATCTGCTTGGGCGAGACGTCCATGTACTGCAGCTCGTTCGCGGGGCGCGTGGTATAGTCGCCCTGGTGCCTGCATGAAATTGATTCCTCAAGGAAATTGCCACTGTTGTCTATCTTGGCGCTCGCCTGCGCGACGTAGTACTTGTCCTCATCCATCGCGGACAGGAACTCGATATCGTCGGTAACCTTGCCGTCGCGCACCTTGCGGTACGGCGTCTCGAGGAAACCATATTCGTTGACGGTGGTATAGGTGGCCAGCGACACGATCAGTCCGATGTTCGGACCTTCAGGCGTCTCGATCGGGCACATGCGACCATAGTGCGTGTAGTGCACATCGCGCACCTCAAACCCGGCGCGATCACGCGACAGGCCGCCAGGACCAAGCGCATTGAGGCGGCGCTTGTGGGTCAGCTCGGCGAGCGGGTTTACCTGATCCATGAACTGCGAAAGCTGGCTGGAGCCGAAGAATTCCTTGATAGCCGCGACCACGGGTTTGATCGAAATCAGATCCTGCGGCCTGATGGTGTCGGTCTCCTTGAGCGACATGCGCTCTTTGGCTATCCGCTCCATTCGGCTGAAGGCGCTCTTCATCACGTTGGCCAGGAGTTCTCCGACGGACCTGACTCGGCGGTTGCCGAGGTGGTCTATGTCGTCCAGATTATTCTCGCCGTAGTAGACGGTCATCAGGTACTTCATCGTGGCGATGATGTCGTCGCGCGTCAGCGTATAATCCTTGACCGGCACCAGGTAGTCGAATTTCTTGTTGAGCTTATAGCGGCCAACCCGACCAAGATCGTAGCGCCGGCTGGTAAAGAACAGCGAATGCAGATCGCGCTCGGCATTTTCTACCGTGATGGGTTCGCCTGGCATCAGCGTCGAATAGACAGCGGCCAGGGCATCGGCCTTGGTCGGTTCATCCTGGCTCGGATCATCCTTGACCAGCTTGATGTCCTCACGCTCGAGGCAGTTCAGGATCATGTTCCAGTGCAGGCCCTCGGCGCTCTCGAAGTCCACGACTTCAATCTCGGAGACTCCCTGCGCGACGAGGTCGTCCACATCGTGCAGATGGATCTTCTCGCCCGCACGATACAGGCGCTTTGTCTCGCCCTCTTGCTCCACCGAAATGGAATGGGCAAGCACATGATTGACGGCGCCGTCGCGATCCTCCCGCGCGGCGGATATTGCAAGCGTCTTGGTCATGTAAAACGCCGTGATGATATCTTCACGTGTCTCCAGCCCAATTGCGCGCAGGAACATCGTTCCAAGAATCCTCTTCTTGCGATCTATCTTCGCGTATATCAGTTCTTTTTTCTGGTCAATCTCGAACTCGAGCCATGAACCACGGTACGGTATGATCCGGGCGCTGTAGATGCCCTTTTCATGGCAGAAAATGACGCCAGGCGAGCGGTGGATCTGCGAAACCACGACACGCTCAGCGCCGTTGATGATGAAGGTTCCGCGATCGGTCATCAGCGGAACGTCGCCGAGGTAGATGTCCTTCTGGCGAATCTCGCCAGTCTTCTGGAATACGAGGTTTATTCGAGCCTTGAGGGGGACCGCGTAGGTAAGGCCTTTCTGCTTGCACTCGTACTCGGAATACTTCATAGCATCATGATCAAGCGTGTAATGCTCATATTCGAGGAGCATGTCGCCGTTGGGGCTCTCAATCGGGAACGTATTCCTGAAAACCTCTTCGAGGCCCTGCTCATCCGGCAGTTGTCCCTTGACCACCTTGTCGCGTTGCAGGAAACGCTCGTAGCTGGACAGCTGAATGTCTATCAAATCAGGGAGCTCTATCGCCTCCCTGTAGTCCTTGCCGATGTAGGTACGGGAGATCTTGTTCTCGGTGTAGGCCATCGTTACCCCCTCTCGTAGTTACTATGCACGTTTTTTACTGAATCTATGGTTAACGCCACGAACGGCTCATGGCCGTGGGCGATCGATCGCAAAGCCAGCTGCGTCTGCGTAAAGGCGCGAAAAGGTACCGGACGCCCAGGGCGCCCGGTACCTCAAACCGCGACACGATGCCGCGGTGGGAGTAGCGTTGATTCGACGCTTGCTTCAAGGTCCTTACTTAATCTCGACGGCACCGCCGGCATCGGCGATCGCTTTCTTGATTTTCTCGGCTTCATCCTTGGACACGCCCTCCTTGAGAGGCTTGTCACCGGCTTCAACGAGATCCTTCGCTTCCTTGAGGCCCAGACCGGTAATGGTGCGGACTTCCTTGATGATGGAAATCTTCTTGTCGGCGGGCACGTTGCCCTTGAGGATAACATTGAACTCGGTCTGCTCTTCGACAGGAGCGGCCGCGGCGGCTCCGCCGGCTACCATCGCGACAGGCGCCGCGGCAGTAACGCCAAACTTCTCTTCCATGGCCTTGACAAGGGCTGAAACTTCGAGGACGGTCATCCCGGCAATGGCGTCCAGGATCTGGTCGGTTGTAAGCGCTGCCATATTATCTTCTCCTTATGGCTTGAAACGATTGCCATCCTATGGATGGCGCCATCCTATGGATGGCTCCTCCCCAAAACAGGAGGACTATCAAGGCGAACAGGTACGGCAGCTACCGAAGCCTGAACGCCGCGAATTGATTACTGGGCGCTCTTCTGGTCCGCGACGGCCTGGAGCGTGCGCACGAGCTTGGTCGGCACGCCGTTGAGGGCATACACCAAGTTCTGGAGAGGAGCGTTCATCGCGCTCATCAACATGGAAATCAGCTGGTTGCGGCCAGGCAGCTTGGAGAAGGCCTCCATCTGTCTGGGGTCATAGAAAGCCCTGTCGACCAGTCCACCCTTGAGCTTGACCGGCGCCTCCTTGCCAAAATCCAGCAGGATCTTGGCGATCTCATTGGAGTCGGCCTGGGTAAACGCGACAGCCGTGGGTCCAACCAGCAGGGAACTGACATCGGGGTATTGCTTCTGCTCGAATGCTATCCGCGCAAAATTGTTTTTGACGATGTGGTACTCGGCGTTCTTGGCGCGAAGTTGATCACGCAGATTGGTGATCTGCCCCACGGTAAGGCCACGGTAATCGGTAAAGATAAAATCACTCGATGCTTCTATCTTGGCGCCGACAGCGGCGATCGCCTCTGTCTTGCCTGGCTGGGTTTTCTTTGCTCGTAAGGCCATATCTTACCTCTCTACCTTCGCCATCGCGACCCTGACGCTCGGGGTCATCGTTCCGGCCAGATAGACTGACTGCACGAATTCACCTTTGACATCCGAAGGGCGCTTGCGGTGGATCTCGCCAAGGAGTGTTTCCAGATTGGCGGCGATCTGACTGGGCTCCATCGATATCCTGCCGACGGCCAGATGTATGATATTGGACTTGTCCGACCGGAACTCGGTGCGGCCCTTCTTGAGTTCGCTGATGGCAGCCTTGATGTCAAAGGTAACGGTACCGGTCTTGGGGTTTGGCATAAGGCCCTTGCGGCCAAGCACCATACCAAGCTTACCGACATCCTTCATCATGTCAGGTGTGGCGACGGCGATATCAAAATCCAGCCATCCACCCTTGATCTTCTCTATGAGCGCGTCGCTGCCGACAAAGGCCGCGCCGGCATCGAGGGCTTCCTGCTCTTTTTCGGGCTTGCAGAAAACCAGCACCTTCTTCTCGGCGCGGAACTGATGCGGCAGGACCACCGTGTCGCGGACAGACTGGCTCTTCTTGAGGTTGAGCCGGACGTGCACCTCGACGGTCTCGTCGAACTTGGCGACCTTGAGTTCCTTGAGCAGTGCGCAGGCTTCCGGAATCTCGTAGGACTTCTCGGCATCGACCTTCTTCGCCACTTCCCTGTATTTCTTACCGTGCTTCATCGCTTACCACTCCACTTCGACGCCCATGGCGCGGGCAGTACCAGCTATGATGCGTTCGGCGGCCTCGATATCGTTGGCCGACAAATCCTTGAGCTTGAGCTTGGCGATTTCTGTCAGCTTGGCGTGAGAAATCTTGCCAACCTTCTGCTTGGAGGAAAGAGCGGAACCCTTCTCCAGCCCAATCGACTTCTTGATCAGCACCGAGGCGGGCGGGGTCTTCGTGATGAAGGTAAAAGTCTTGTCCTTATATACCGTGATGACACACGGTATGGTAAGTCCAGCCTCCATCGACTTGGTGCGCTCATTGAACTGCTGACAGAACTGCGGCGCACTTACGCCGTGCGGACCGAGAGCCGGCCCTACGGGCGGCGCTGGCGTCGCTTTTCCTGCCGGACACTGCAACTTGATTATTGCGGTGACCACTTTCTTGGCCATGTTAGACTCCTTTCGTGGTATCCCGCGCCGCCAATGGCGGCCAACGGGCCCTGGTCCATCCCACGAGGGGATTGTTGCCAGGGTTAGCGCCTGTCAGTACGACAGGCTCCCAACTTACGGATATTAAAGGAACGCCTCGACTACAGCTTCTCTACCTGAAGCATGTCGACCTCTACCGGTGTCGCTCGACCGAATATGCCAACCATGACGCGCAACTTGCTCTTGTCATTGCTGACTTCTTCGATTGTCCCGGTAAATGAATCGAACGGACCCTCTATGATCTTGACCTGCTCGCCAACCGAAAAATTCTGTCTGGACTTGGCTGGCCTATCACCCTTGATCTCGCCTGCGCGCTGCAGGATGTGCCGGGCTTCCTCGCCCGATATCGGAGCGGGCTTGTGGTGCATGGTCGCGCCGACAAAACCGGTAACGCCAGTTATCTTCCTGATGGTCGAGCAGCTGGCCTTCCAGCTATCCTCGGGAAGATCCATTTCTATGAGGATATAGCCGGGCAACATCTTGCGTGACGATGTCCTGCGCTTGCCATCCTTGACATCGACGACTTCTTCGCTCGGTATCTTGATGTCCGTCACGATGGCGGGGTCAAGATCGCTGTTGGCAAGGAGCATGCGGATAGTCCGCTCTATCTTTGCCTCATAGCCGGAGTAGACGTGCAGGACGTACCAGGATTTGGCCATTCGCTACGACCGTCTTAAAAGAACAGGTCGATGCCGCGGACAAGTAGAAAGTCCACGACACCCAGGAATAATGCTACGGCGATAGTTGAAAACAACACCACCTTGGTAGAGGCTATCACGCTGTCGCGGGAGGGCCATATGACCTTCCTGAGTTCACCATAGCTATCTTTGAAAAACTGGATTACCTTGTTCATGCAGGCTCCTTGAGGGCGGCATCCTCATCATCGCGTCATTCAACGCGATATCAACTGCGACCGGGCGCCGGTCACTACGACTCTACAGGCCAGGAAGGACTCGAACCCTCAACATCCGGTTTTGGAGACCGGCGCTCTACCATTAGAGCTACTGGCCTAAACGCGAACCAATGAGGCTCAAGGAACCTGATCGGTTCGCGGCGCGCCATGCATACGAGCCAGGCACGCTCTATCGTCACAGCATACGCGATCCGAAGACTACTTGACCTTCGTTTCCTTGTGCAATGTATGCTTGTGATCCCACTTGCAGTACTTCATCAGCTCCAGCTTTTCCTGCTTGGTCTTCCTGTTCTTCGTGGTCGTATAATTGCGGCGCTTGCACTCAGTGCAGGCAAGGGCAATAATCTCTGTAGTCTGCTTCTTTCCAGCCATGATCCGATCCTTCCAGGAAGATTGGCGCACACCGCTTTGTGTGACGCCGAAAAAAAAGGAGCCCCGAACGGTCAACCGCGGCGCCTAACGCCGACAGCGCCGAACAGCCTCCACGTCTATTCTCCAAAGCCCTCGATCGGACAGCGCGGAGCGATGACCGACTTGCACGCCCGATCCACCAGTGGTGGATACAGAGCCCTCGATCGGATGGCGCGGAGCGACAACCGACTTGAAGGCCCGGCTTGCTCACCAACAAGCACAGAGCCCTCGATCGGAATCGAACCGATGACCTCATCCTTACCATGGATGTGCTCTGCCAACTGAGCTACAAGGGCTTTACAAGCGCCGGTACAATACCAACGAGCGCCACCTTTGTCAATACCAATTGAAGCCGCAATCGCTAGTTGGAACGGCTCTTGCTAGTCCTTCTGAATGACGAGATGAGGAATGCGGCGGCAGGATCCCTGGTTACGGCGAGCAATCCGACGCCAAGCGCGCCGAATACAATGGCGGAGATCGCGAAAGGCACGCCGTAGCGCACCAGCCCGGAATGAAACCCGCCAAAGAGCCCGCGCAGAAGACCGCGCAGCAGAAACACCGGAGCCGCTGCGATGGCTGAATACACCAGAAGACGCCCCAGGTACAGGGCAACGGAGCCAAGTGCCTTGCCAAGACCATCGATGCCTACCCTTGCCAGCATGGCGACAAGAATGCCCGTGTTGACCGCACTTGCCAGGGATAACGCCAAGGCTATGCCTGGAGCTCCCATAAACGGTTGCAGCGCGAACACCGCCGTTATATTGATGAATACTGCCGCTATGCCGGCCCATGCCGGGCTTCTGGTATCGCTGCGCGCATAGAAGGCGGGCGCCAGGATCCTGTTGGCCCCGATGAACGGCAAGCCAATCATATGGAAGAAGAACACACTGGCCGTCAGCGCGACCGAGGTGTCGTCGAACTCCATGGTCTTGAACAGCACCGCGACGATGTCGACGCGCTCGGTTATCGCGAAAACCGCGACCGGAACGGTTATCAAGGCTATGACCTCGAGAGCCCTGGTCAGCCGTTCCCTGTATGGCTTCCATTGGCTGGTCGCGGCCAGCGCCGAGAGATCCGGCAGGAGCACCGTGCCAACGGAGACCACAAAGACACCGAGAACCAGCTCCTGCAGCCTGAGCGAGAAGGTCAGGGCGGTAGCGGCTCCTATACCGGCGTGGGTCGCCAGCGATGTGGATACGAGGCCGTTGACCTCGTACGCGGCCATGCCAAGGATGGTCGGCGCTATAAGCGACATGACCCTGCGCATCCCGGGATTGGAGAATGCCTTGCGCGGAGATATGAACCGGAAGCGTGCTCCCAACCGGATCACGTACGGGAGCTGGCTGACGGCCTGCAAGAAACCGCCTACCAACACACCGACCGCCATGGCCCGCGCAGGGTTGGCCGAGAATCCACCAATAGCCAACGGCACCAGGATGAAGCTGAGGTTGAACCATATAGGCGCGAAGCCAGAAGGCCCGAACGATCCCAGCGCGTTCAGAATACCCTGGAAGAAGGCAGCGATGGACACGAGTGCCAGAAACGGGAACATGACACGCATCAAGAGAGCCGTTTCTACCGGTTCGGACGCAAAGAGTGTGACAAGCAATGGCGTAGCCGCGATTCCAAAGGCAACGACGACGCCGACGACTATGGAGAGCGCCGTGAACGTCGCCGACAGGAATTCCTCTGTCTTGTCGCGATCACCCTCGGACAGGTACATCTTGACCGTGGGGATGAACGCAACCGCCATCGAGCCTTCCGCGAACAGCCTGCGAAACAGGTTTGGCACGCTAAAAGCCACAGTAAAGGCATCGGCGAGCGACCCCGTGCCCATAAGAGCGCCACGTGTCCTGTCGCGTATCAACCCGAGTATGCGTGATATCATGGTCAATACTGAAAGCTTGCCGCTTTCCCTGACGAGGCGTCCATTCGCCTCGGATTCTTCGCTCATGGGCTCAGGGTAGCCCGGAACCGAGGCTACGAACAAGCCATCACCATTGGTTCGAAGTCTGCGCGTGTTGTGTATGGACGATTCTGCATGGTATAAGGACGCTCATGCCAGTACAGCTCATAGCCATTGACCTCGACGACACCCTGCTGACACCGGACTTGACCATACACCCGGCAAACCTCCTGTCTGTCCGCCATGCCCTTTCGGTAGGGATAAACGTGATCCTGGCGTCGGGCCGCACAATAGAATCCATGACCGGTTTCGCCGAAGAACTGGGATTGCCCGGCAGAGGGTTGCCGATGATATGCGTCAACGGCTCTGAGATCAGGGATGTCGACTCCGGTGCCATCATCCGCAGGAAGACGCTATCGAGAGAGGCATGCCTTGTGGCCATCCGCGAGCTGGAGAGCCACGGTTTGCCTGCCCAGGCCTACGATGACGATGGCATCATCGCGTCGCGGCGCAATGACTGGACAGACCGGGACTGCCAGATTACCGGGCTCTCCGCGCGAATAGCCAGGAGTCCCGAGGAAATCGCCTCGGAACCAAGAAGCAAGCTCTTGTCCGCCGGTACGCCGGAGCAGGTGGCCCGGTTCGCGCCGCTCTTGCGGGAAAAACTGGCCGGCATAGCCGAAATCCTCATATCAAAACCATACTTTATAGAGATATTGCCACCAGGAGCCGACAAGGGAGAAGCGCTCGCGTGGGTAGCCCAGACTCGCGGCATTTCCAGACAGAATGTCATGGCGATAGGCGATTCGGGCAACGACGTCGGCATGGTATCCTGGGCCGGACTCGGATGCGCCCCGGCCGACGCCAGACCGGAGGTGATAGCCGCGGCTCGTCATGTATCATCGCTGCCGCACGACAAGGGCGCCGTAGCGGAATTGATAGACAAATACGCACTTCAGGAAACGCACAACCCTGTTGTCGCCAATCCCATGAACCTATGATAGACTCCATCCGATGTTTGGATATCACCAAGCGCCCGAAAGGAGTCAAAATGTCCCAGGAAATCAAGGAAAGCGGAACCAGGCATTGCTATGCATGCATACAGTGGGATGGTCAGAGGACATTTTATCCGGAGAAAAAGCAGATCAAGGTCGATACCGGGATTGAGGGCGTATGCCGGATAACCCACCAAAAGACGCGGGGCGACGGTCGCTGCGACCAGTTCTTTCCTCTCCGCTAGGTATCGGTTCGCTGCCCCTATCGCGTTCGGCGAAAATGGCCGAAAATGGATCGAAGGGGTATGTAATGACCAACCTACGCTTCCGGATCCTGATTCTCTGCACACTGGGCATCGCGCTTGCCTCGAACGTGATGGCCGATATCGAATTTGTCAGCCCCGATGTGTCCGCCGACGACAGGATACTCTTCAGCGCCCGTGTCGAGGTGCCAGGGGAGCCAGGCTACGATACGCTCTTCTCGGCCGACGCGAAGACGGGCGAATTGGTTCAGCTGACCTTCTATCCGGAATCGATAGCGATCGTGGACGATGGTCGGCGACTCCAGATACGCAACCGCTTTGGCGTGTTCATGACGGAACGCGGTTTTACCGGACTTGCGCCTCTGGCGGGCATTCCCTCATTTGCGCGCGGTTCGACCGTGCAGCAAGGCCGGCTGATCGAATCAAGACCATCACCGGACGGCACCATGCTGCTGTACCTCTCGCCTACCAGTCCGGCCCGCGGAGACTTGATCCTGTTCGATTTCTCAAGCAAGACCGAGACGACCGTTGCGCGAAGCATAGAATACTCGGCCGACAGCTTTCCAGCCTCATGGTCGCCCGATTCCCGGTATTTCGTCTATGGCAAGTCAAACGAGCTGTACTACTTCTCCTCTGAACAATCGCGGACAGGACGGATACCCGACGAGAGCTGGCGCACGGTTGGCATCGGCCGCATATCGCAGGCCCGATGGAGCGCCAACGGCAGCCTGTACCTGCTCCGTGATCGATCGATGTACCGCATCATGCCCCAGGAATTCTTTACGCAGGCCATATATTCGGGCATCGTTCAGCCCGGCGTGCTGGTGGGCAAGGCGCCCTTTCCATACGACCCCAACTTCGATTCATTCTGGATATCGCCCGACGGCTCAAAGGTCCTGCTCTGCAAGGATGGTCGCAACATCTTCCTGTATCAGCTTGATCCGGATGATTTCGGGCGCCAGGCGGCGGTCAGCGCCATGCCATACCTGTTTTTGCAGGGCAATACCATAGTCGACAAGGTACTCTGGCCATCGAATGACGAGGTAACGGTATTCACCGCCTCACTGAAAGACGGTAAGCGCGTAAGCGGAGCCTATCGCGTCAAGGCGCCAGTACAGGGAGCCGATGGCCTGTCCGCCGGATTCCAGTCGCTCGACGTCAAGGGAGCCACGAGCCTGTCGCTGTCGCCCGATGAGAGCCGCGTCGCCATCGTGACGGCCACCGGGGTCGTCGTCCGCCGCTACTCGAACTGGGCCGTGGAGCGGGAGCTGCCTTCGGCCGGGGCTCTGAACGCGGCCTGGGTATCCCAGGACAAGCTCGTGCTCGCCTCGTCCGGCGCCATAGAACTCGTCGGGCTGGCTGACGGAGCCAGGACCCTGGTCGCCCTGGGCCAGCCGGGCAAGTACGGCTGGTCATCGTCCACACCCGGCACCGTGGTGGTGGAAGCGGGAGGTGCGTCGTACTCCTCCGCCGCTACGAGTCCAGACTGGGCCAAAGTGCCGGCCTATGATGCTCTCCCGGCTTCGACAAGTTCGCCCAACTATCGCGTATACCTGGACGACATCGCCGCAGGTTCATATCGAAACACGATCATGATCAGGTCGGCCAAGGGCCTTGGAACCCGAAGCCTTCTGCCGGCCACAGCGCGCGCCTACGATCCGTTCCCCGACCGCGACGAGCCGCGCGATCCCTTGATGTTCGACCATGGCTCTAGAATAAGGCGGCGCGAGGTCTCCTTGGTCTTCAACGCATATGACGGTGCGGAGGGTCTGGTAGGTATCCTGGACACGCTCAGGCAATTCGGCATCCGCGCTACCTTCTTCGTAAACGGCGAGTTCATACGTCGCAACCCCGGCGCCACCAGGCTCATAGCCGAGAGTGGCCACGAGGTTGGCAACATGTTCTTCAGTGTGTTCGACGCGACCGACGCCAGGTACCGTGCCGACGCCGAGTTCCTGAAGCGCGGGCTGGCACGCACCGAAGATGAGTATTTCGCCGCCACCGGCTCTGAGCTGTCGCTGCTCTGGCACGCGCCCAATTATTCGACCAACAGCACCCTGCTCGAGGCAGCGGCCGAGATGAATTACGCATACATCGGGCGCGATGTCGACCCGCTGGACTGGGTGGGCCGATTCCAGGGATCGCTGACACAGGGTCTGTACGCCGGTTCGCATGCCATAGTCGAAAGGACAGCGACAGCGGTAAAGCCAGGGTCGATAGTACCCATCCGCATCGGTGTGCCTGATGGCGGCAGGGATGACTACTTCTACAACGAGCTTCCGCTACTCATCAACGCGTTGATGGCCGAAGGCTATGATATCGTGCCAGTCTCGATGTTGCTGAAACACGCGGAATAGTCGCGACAGTAGTCACGTCGAGACAGTAGTCACGTCGTGACAGTAGTCACGTCGAGACAGCAACCGAGACACGGAGGAACCATGCGTGCCGATCGATTCAAGCTCCAGAAAGATAGCCTGGACTATGCCATCCCTACCCAGGACATCGAGCGACTGAGCGGCGGCGCGTGGGGCGACTCCATTATAGGCCAGCCGCGCGCCCTCGAGGCACTGGCGATAGGCACCGCCATACGCTCCAAAGGTTATAATATTTTTGTTACAGGTGTTCCTGGCACCGGTCGCCGGACCGCGGTGATGAAAGCCCTTTCCACCTGCCATCCGCGCCGGCTTGATCTGCTGGACTACGCCTATGTGTACGGCTTCAAGACTCCGCTTGCGCCGCGCGCGCTCTACTTCAAGGCGGGAGAGGCGGTCACATTCAAGAAGGATGTCCATACCTTCGTCGAGAACATCAAGAAGCTGGTCGCGCTGCATACCGAGAGCGGCGAAGGCCGGAAACGGCAGGAAGAGCTCGAGGCGAGCTGGCAGAAAACCGAGAACGAGCGGCTTGCAGCATTCGAGGCGGAACTTGCCAAGGATGGATTCCGTGTCGTGCAGGTCCAGGGTGATGAGGGACAGTCGACCACAGACATACTGCCGCTGAAGAACGGCGAACCTGTGCCCTTTGATGAATTCCAGCTTGCGGCGGAGTCGGGATCGATGCCGCAGGAGGAGTTCTCCTCCCTGCGCGAACGATATTTCAGCCACATGGACCAGATGCGTCTGCTGTTCATTGACCTCAGGCGGGGTCGTGCCAGCCTGGAAGACACGCTGAACCAGCAGAGGACGCAGGCACTGCAACCGCTTGTAAGCGCCGAGGCATCGATACTCGCCGCACGCTATGACGACGAGCGGACCCGTGAGTGGATACACGACCTGGAACGGGACGCGATGGCGCACCTGTACCTGTTTCAGGCTGCCGCGCAGGAACGAAAGCAGCGTGCGCCGCTTGCCAGGTATGGCGTCAACGTACTGTGCGACCGCGCCGACGCGACGGCGCTGCCCGTGGTATTCGAGGCCAATCCCACGTACTCAAACCTGTTCGGCAGCGTGGAGCATGGACCCGATGGCCAGCTGGAAGGCAGAAGCGCCTACCTCAGGATCAGGTCGGGTTCGTTGCTCAAGGCGGCGGGGGGCTTCCTGGTGATGCAGGCAGAAGATCTGCTGGCGGATGAGGATGCGTGGCCGGCCATCAAGCGCGTCATGCGGTCGGGCCGTCTGGAAATCCAGCCTCAAACGGGTCCGATGGGCCAGATTCTGGCGATGAAACCGGAAGCGCTCGATATCGATGTGAAGATCGTGCTGATAGGCGGCGAGATGACATACGACGCGCTGTACAATGCCGATGCCGACTTCCAGAAGCTGTTCAAAATATGCGCCGAATTCGACTCGACCATGACACGGAACGATGATGCCCTGCGCGAGTACATAGCGTTTGCGCGCAAGATATGCCTGGAAGATGGCCTTCTGGAGCCTTCATTGGCAGGGCTCGCGGCGATAGCAGCCTATGGCATCAGGCTGTCAGGCTATCGCGACCGCCTGTCCACAAGGTTCTCAAGGATAGCGGACCTGATACGCGAGGCCGATTATCGCGCCTCTCTGGCTGGCAAGGACCACATCGATGATGAATCGGTCATCGAGGCCGAGCGTGTCCGCTCGTGGCTGGCCGATCTGCCCGAAGAAAAATTCGCCGAGATGATAGTATCAGGCGAGATAATACTGGAAGCGGATGGCGAACGAGTCGGGCGGGTCAATGGACTCGCTGTGCACGACCGTGGCTACTATGCCTTTGGCCTGCCTATGGTAATATCAGCGCAGGTTTCGCCTGGAGAATCGGGCGTCATCAATATCGAAGGTGAATCGGGCCTTTCCGGCGAGATCTATGACAAGGCCGTGCTGATAGTCGAAGGCTTCCTGCGCAGCAGGTACGCCCGGGCTTTTCCGCTGTCCGTCTCGGCGAGTATATGCTTCGAGCAGTCCTATACGGCGATTGAAGGTGACTCCGCCTCTTCAACCGCGGTATATGCCTTGTTGTCGGCTATAGCGGGCATACCGCTCAGGCAAGACGTCGCCGTCACGGGATCATTGAACCAGATGGGACAGATCCAGCCCGTAGGGGGCGTCGCCGAGAAGGTTGAAGGATTCTTCAGCGTCTGCCAACGCGCCGGCCTGAACGGCCATCAAGGCGTCATGGTGCCACGCCAGAACATAGTCAACCTGACCCTGTCCCACGCCGTGCTTGAGGCTATCGCAGCCGGCACCTTCTCCATATACGCGGTGTCGACCATAGATGAAGGCATTGAGGTCCTGACCGACCGGATCCCCGGCGAACAGGATGCCAGCGGCCACTTCCCGCCGGGAAGTTTCAACGCACTGGTATCGGACGAGTTGCGCAGGATGGCCGAGACCATCAAGGAATACCGAGAATGAGGACTGGACCCACAATGAAACGAACAACACGACTGACAACCTCAATAGCGTTTGCCCTGGCGATGACACTGACCTGGACCGGACTGGTCGCATCATGCGGTGGAGCAAAGTCACCAGAACCGGCAGCCCCGAATACCCCAACCACGGTGCCGACGACACAGCCCGATTCAGGCAATGCCCCCGGAGCCGCGCCTCTGGCCACGCCTTCCACAGCACCTTCGGCGACACCCACAGGGGCCGCAGGCGGCACGGCAGGGACAGCGGCCGCCTCCTCCGGTTCAGCCCCGGCGCCCGAGGCGACCAGCGCAACGGCCGCGCAGCCAACACCCGCCGCCCAGCCGGCTCGCAAGCTGGGCGAGTTGGTCTTTGCCGAAGGCTCGGTGACCCTGCATCGGGCCGGCGGCAGCCCTCAAAAAGCGGACATAGGCACGGTCGTCAACGCGTACGACGTGCTGATAACCGGCCCCAGGAGCCGTGCCGAGGTCGATCTGGGCGCTGGCAGCGCCGGTGGTGCCTCGGTCAAGCTGGCGGAGAATACGGCCTTCTATTTTGACACGAAGGAACTCAGCGATGCCCAACGCAAGACCGTGCTGCAGTTGCTGTCCGGTGCCGTAGCCATCAAAGTTGACAAGCTGGCCAACGGATCATTCCAGGTGGGCACCGACCAGGCCGTTCTGGGCGTGCGCGGAACAGTCTTTATAGTCGATACAGTGCCGGATGGTTCGCTCCTGGTCACCTGCGAATCGGGAGCTGTGGCCGTCAGTGCCGATGGCTCGACGACCACAGCCAAGCCAGGCGCAGCCGTGCAGAAGACGGAGTCCGGCACGCTCGACACCGTCGCGGTAGAGCCTGCGAATCTCGGCGCCTACCGGGGAACCTGGCGGGCCGATGCGTACGCATCGTTCGCCGCCCACGCGCTGGCCTACACCTCGGCCTATGCCACCGCCCTTGACTCCGGGACTCCTGCCTTCAACTCTGCGCTTGTCAAGCTGCAAGGCCAGAAGCCAGCACTCGATGCCTGGCGCACAGCGAAGGCCGCGGGCAAGGAACCGCGCTTCACCGACTGGATAGCCGAGAAGAAGGCTGTCTCAGGCGTGCTGTTCGATTGCCTCAAGGCCCTGTTCGCACTGGAGCGGCCCTATTACCGCCTCATGGAACTCAAGGCTCTCCATGAAGCCGGCACCGGTGTCGGTACGCTCAAGGACGGTCGCTCGAGCGCCGCGTACTTCAAAGGCTTCGACGCCGCTACGAAAAACCTGGCGGCGGGCATGGCCCAGGTGCGCGAGGCACTGCTGTTGTTCTACTGGGCCTCAGCCGGCAGCCCGATGGGCGAGTTCTTCGGATCAAAGGCGGCAAGCCTGGGAACCGGAGCCTTGTTGCTGGAGGAGTAGTCGCAAGCCCTTGCCAGAGCTCGACAGGCGTGCATATTCTGTGGCAATGCTACACAATGATGACGACAGCTCGGGCAAACTCAAGATAGGTGACCACTGGAACGCCATAACCATAATAGCGCTGTCCCAGAACAACCCGCTCAAGGCCATCGCGGAGTTCGTGGAGAACTCGATAGACGCAGGCGCCGGGAACGTTACCATAGTCAGGGGCAAGCACAAGAATGACCAGTACCTCAAGATAGTCGATGACGGCAGCGGCATACAGGATTTCCGTTACGTGGCGACGCACATCGGCGATTCGATAAAGCGCGAACTCAAGCGCAAGGGCGAGAAGGGACTCCAGGGCGAGTTTGGCATAGGGCTCTTGTCTTTCTGGACGGTCGGCGAGACTTGCACGCTTACATCGGCAGGCAAGGATGGCGTCGCGCGAAGCATGCGGCTCGTCAAGGGCAATCCATCCTACGCCATATCCGACGCCGGATCCCTCTTCGGCGGCATTGGAACGGAGCTCCTGATCAGCCCCATCCTGGCCGGTGTGCGGGCGCTTTCGGGAGATAAAATCCAGAATTTCCTGGCTTCAGAACTGCGCGACCGCATATCCAGG
The DNA here is from genome assembly GCA_035530295.1 of bacterium. GTDB lineage: Bacteria > Spirochaetota > Spirochaetia > Treponematales > UBA12059 > SZUA-370. The sequence goes on from DATKVB010000010.1 coordinate 87,951, forward strand.
AGCGGCGTCCGCATCCGCATACTCGACCACGCGTCGCGGCGGGAACTGATAGTGGAGCCGAGGAAATTCAAAGGCCGCCTCATACACCAGCTGCCCGAAATTCGCTGCCCGTTCGGCGATGTGTATCTTGAACTGTATTTCGCGGAACCATCACAGGAATCAAACATCAGCCTCTTCAAACAAGGAACACGCGTACTACCCGACATATCACGCCTTGACCACTTTTCGGGCTCGCCCTGGAACTCCCGCTCCATCGAAGGAATCATCGATGTTCCGTTCCTGCAGCTTACGCCGGGCACCAGGGATGGCATCGTGCTTGACGAACCGTACGAATCGTTGTGCGTAGCACTGGAACCGCTTGAGGCAGTGCTGTCGGAGCTTCTCGATGAAAAGCGCCGTGCCGAAGACGAGGAAGCCAGCAAGCAGATACTGAGCCGCGTGACACGCGCCTTCCGGGAGGCGTTCCTGCACCTGCCAAGCGAAGAGTATGGCTGGCTGGCTACCAGAACGCGTGATCCTCGCCGCCAGTCCAGCCAGACAGGAACCGGCGAGCCTGGCCCGGGCGATGAGCACGAGGACATGGGAGCCAGGGACGATACCAGTTTCGGTGAATACCTTCCCGAGCCGCTCGAACCGGCCGAAGCCCAGAAGAGCTTTTTCGATTATGCCGGCCCCATGCACAAGCTGATGGTATCGCCAGCCTCATCGGTGATTGGCGTCGGCGAACGGAAAAAACTCAAGGCGGTGGCGCGCGACCGTTCGGGCCGCATGATCGAGACCGGCCTTTCGTACCAGTGGCGAATCACAGATGGCGGTGGAACGATCGAAGGCATCGACGCGGCGTACGCGGAGTACATTGCTCCGGAAGAACCGGTCGTCGTGTCCATCGAACTCACGGCTATCCAGGGTGATGAGCGGCGCGTGGCCGACGCGTTGGTAACCGTGACCGCCGAGCTTCTGAAGCGCCAAGGCGGGGCAGGCGGTGTCACGCGGCGTGGACTGCCCGGCTATACCTACCGCAAGGCACCAGGCGAGCTCTGGCGATCAACCTATGACACGGAGCAATCGATCATCTTCATCAACAATGCCCATGCCGATTTCATTTACGCTTCACGCCAGCCCATGACCAAACTCAGGTACATCATGCGGCTCTTTGCCAAGGAACTGGTGCTGGCAAACTTTCCGGAGGCCAACCGCGACGAACTGCTGGAACGCATGGTCGAGTTGACTCTGTACACGGAAGAAAACCTCAGGTAACGGATCTCGAGTCGATATTGTAGAATTCCCGCCGGCGCCATCACGGCGACCCAGTGCCGGGACTGTGGAGGAAGCCTTGTCCACCTACTTCCATATCGCCAGTATTCCTCCGTACACCGCGTAGGTAAGCAGGAACAAGCCGTTGTTTATGACGAGCACGATGGTCTTGCGGCCCTCCCAGAGGGTGTTCATGCTGTGCGTCAGCGCGAAGCCCGCCCACACGACAAGCCCAACTATGGCGCCTTGCGCAAAGCCCGATGTCCCTACGCTGTTGACGAGCACCATCATGCCATAGACGACAATAGCCGATGCAGCAAGGCCACTGAGGAAAAGAAAGGGCATCTGCTTCTTCTCCGACTCGCTCATCTGGTGCTGCGGATCGGTGCCGAGCGCCTTCATCCAAGGCTTCGCGAACAGCAGTGGCGAGTACCACAGCCAGCTCAGGACGAAATTGCCCAGGGACAGAGCCACCAGCGGCAACCAGGATACATGAAAATCAAGCATATATGCCTCCATTGAAAAAACCTTGTCATCCCCTGTATGCGCGTTCGAGCGCGTCGATGTCGAACTTCTTCATCGCCAGGAAGGCCTGGGTCACTCTGGCTACGGCCTCGGGGCTGCCTTTGGCCATCATCTCATCCATCGCGGCGGGGATTATCTGCCAGGATAAGCCGTAACGGTCCTTCAGCCAGCCGCACCGCTCTGCCTCCGGATCGGCCGAGAGGGCGTTCCAGTAGTGGTCGAGCTCGGTCTGGTCGTCGCACTTGACCATCATAGAAACCGCCTCGTTGAACGTGAAGCCGTGCTCGAAGGCGCTGTCCATGGCCGCGAACGCCTGACCGCCGAGGGTGAACGAGCCGTGTTTGACTGTGTCGCCCCTGTCGGGCCCCTCGCCTTCCGCCCAGCGCATTATCGGGCCGATGCAGGAATTGGGCAGCAGGCCTGCGTATGCGTTGATCGCTTCCTCGGCCTTGCCGGCTTGAGTACCGGTGAACATCAGTGTGGGAGTGATCCGTTGCACGTGCGTGATGTAGTCGGTCAGCATTATCTGCCACGACAGCCCGAAACGGTCGGTGACCCACGCGTAGCGGCCACTGAACGGGTACTCGCCCAAGGGCATCAGATCATTGCCGGTGGAGAGGCCATCGTAGAGTCTGTCGACCTCCGCCGCGGTTTCGCAGGTTACGAGGAAGGATATGGATGGATTGAACTTGAAATAGGGCCCTGCGGACATCATCATCATCTCTAAACCTGCCAGGTTGACCCTGAGTATGTCGACTGTGCCCGATGGCGTGTCTCCCATTGTCGATCTGGAAAGTATCGACGAGCCCGGAAAGAGAGAGAGATACAGCGAGGCGGCTTCGCCCGCTGCCTTGTCATACCATAGATGAGGGACTATCTTCTGCATCGTTCCTCCATTTTCGTTTGAAGTTACTGCGAGAACCGGGAATAGTATAGCAATACAGTAATGAATGAAGACGGCGTGGTACTCAGCATATGGAAGCTTGTCGCACGGATGCCTGCCCACGCATGTGGTCGCCTGAGGTGTACGACGAATGGCGACAGAAGTCCCCATGATGTACGCAACACTGATCAATACTCTTCAAGGATGATGGGTCTTGCCATTTGTACAGACCTGGAATTCCCGAACGTTTGATAGTCCTTGATTCGGCTGGATGAATAGCATTGCCATATATATGACTGTTTTAGTATTGTATATCCAAGGCACGCATTGCCGTGCGGGGAGGTTTTATGTCATTTGTACTCGATTCATTGCCGTATCCTTTTGACGCTCTCGAGCCATATATCGACGCCAGAACCATGGAGATACATCACGACAAACACCATGGCACCTACGTCGCCAAGCTGAACGCCGCGCTGGAACAGGCGCCGGCCTTGCAGAGCAAGACGCTCGAGGAGTTGCTGGCATCGCTCGACGCGGTGCCCGAAGCGATTCGCGGCGCGGTGCGGAACCACGGCGGCGGACACCACAACCACAGCCTCTTCTGGCGAACTCTGTCAGCTTCGGGGGGAGGCGATCCCAAAGGAGCCCTCGCGCGCGCCATCGAAGGCGAGTTCAGTTCCATCGCGGCCTTCAAGGAGGAGTTCGGAGCGGCAGCATCCAATTTGTTCGGTAGCGGCTGGGCCTGGCTTTGTGCCGGCGCAGACAAGAAACTCAGCATACTCGCTCTACCCAACCAGGATTCGCCACTGTCCCGCGGCTTGGTTCCGATCCTCGGACTGGACGTGTGGGAGCACGCGTATTACCTGAAGTACCAGAACCGGCGCCCCGACTACATCGCAGCATTCTGGAACGTCGTGGATTGGAAAGCCGTAGACGGGAACCTCGAGAAAGTCAGTTAGTTCGTCGAACCTTGTTGCTGCGCAAGAACACTACTATCAGTGGTATAGATGCTACCATTCTCACTACTTGGGATGGTATCCATAAAAAAAAGCAACAAGGTTCGACGAACTAGCCGCTCATTTCCCTATCGATCAGAGGTTGGCCTGAGAATGGCGCTGCCCGACAGAACGCGTAGCATGACAAGCTGTCGGGATAGAAAGCCACGCTCGATGCATGGCGTGCTGTTCGACTGCCTCAAGTCCCTGTTCGCCCTCGAGCACGGCGCACTTCAAGGCCTTCGACACCGCGACGAATGTCTTGGCTACAGGCGTGGCCCAGGTGCGCGCGGCACTGCTGCTGTTCTCATTGATCTCCGCTGACAGCCTCGGAAGCGGGAGCCTCCTGCTGGAGGATTGGATCATTTTGCCCCATGGACGCGGCTAATGATTCGCCGCTGTTACGATGTCGTGCTATAATCCGAGCCGGAAATTTAAAAGCATCCGCTGATACATGAATAGAGGCTCCCATGAACCATAGCATTCTTGATGTCTGCACCCCACGGCAGAGCACCTTTGACCAAGACCGGCGCGATGTCGTCCTCCAGCTGAGCGACCTCTTTGACGGCAAGTATTCGGAAGATACAGCTTCAGCCTTTTTCGAGGAAAACTTCGTTACAAACGGCATGAAGGTGCTGGTCAACAAGGCTTTTGAGCGCCTCGTCGGCATCAACAATCAGGCTTCAACCTTCCTGCTTTCGCAATCGATGGGCGGCGGCAAGACGCACAACATGATAGCGTTGGGGCTGCTGGCCCGGTATCCGAGGTTACGCAAGGCATTCTGGAAAGACAAGGACTTGGGATCCAGCCCCGTGCGGGTCATCGGATTCGACGGGCGCGAGTCGGATTACAAATTCGGCATCTGGGGCGCCCTGGCCGACCAGCTGGGCAAGAAGGAGCTCTTCAGCGACCTGTATTCACCGCTCCAGCCGCCGGGGGTCAGTTCGTGGCAAAACCTGCTCAAGGGCGAGCCAACGATCATACTCCTCGACGAACTGCCTCCGTACTTTGTCCAGGCCAAAGCCAAGAAGGTCGGCGATTCAAACCTGGCAGACCTGACGACCACGGCGATTTCCAACCTCATGGTGGCGGCGAACAGGGACGAGCTGTCCAACGTCGTCATCGTTATTTCCGACCTGTCCGGCTCGGCGTACGCGGACGCCGGCATGATCAAGGCGCTCGACGACCTAAACATGGAGACCAAGCGCAGCGTGCTGACGCTGGAGCCGGTGGCGGCGCAGGGCGAGGAGGTCTACCACATCCTGCGCACCCGTCTGTTCGAGAAGCTGCCAGACCTTGCCGTGAGGGACGAGGTGGCCGTAGCCTATGCGGAGGCCGTCAAGAAGGCCAAACAGATGGACCTGACGGCGGCATCGCCGGAAGCCTTCGCATCCGAGCTGCGCGAGAGCTACCCCTTCCATTTCTCGCTGCGGGACCTATACGGCCGCTTCAAGTCAAATCCCGGCTTCCAGCAGACCCGAGGCCTCTTGCGCCTGATGCGCGCCATCGTAGCCAATCTGTGGGAAACGGGTAAGGCGAAGAACCTCTCACTGATCCATCCGTACGACATCGACCTGAACGACGAGCGGATATTCTCGGAGTTCACTAGTATCAATCCGAGCCTGCTGGAGGCGGTCCGCAAGGACCTGGCCAACAACGGCCACTCCAACGCGGAGCTCCTTGACGCCAAGCTCGGCGCGGGGCAGGACGCGCAGGACGCAGCCAAGCTCATCTATATCTCCAGCCTGAGCACCGCGACAAGCGCCATAATCGGCCTCAAGGACACCGAGGTGATAGGCTGGCTGTGCGCGCCCGGACGGGACATCAGCCGCCTGCGCACCGACGTGCTGGAGCAGCTTCCCAACCTGGCCTGGTACCTGCACCTGTCAAACGCAGGACTCCTGTACTTCAAGAACGTGCAGAACCTGGCTGCCAAGCTGCATGCGATGGTCAGCGCGTACAACAACGAAAACAAGATGCAGGAGTTGCGCACCCACCTGCACGAGCTGTTCAAGCCTACCCTCGGCGACGTGTACCAGGATATCAAGACACTGCCCGGCCTTGACGACATCGACATACAGCCCGGCAAGGTGACCTTGATCCTGACCGATCCATATCTGCAGGCGACGAGCGCCAGGCCGCTGCACCCGGAATGGCAGACCTGGTTCGACAGCCAGGAGTACAGGAACCGCATCCTGTTCCTGACCGGCGACCGTGACACCAGAGAAGAAGTGCTCAAGAACGCCGCCTTCTACAAGGCCATTCAGGGCATCATGGCGGAACAGGAGAGCGAAGGCCTAAGCGCGCGCGACCCACAACGAGAGGAAGCGATACGCAACCGTAACAAGATCCTCCTTGCATTGCGCAGTGCGATACAACAGACCTTCCAGCTGCTGGTGTTTCCCAGCAAGGGCGGACTGCGGAGCGAAGCGATCAATCTTGCCTTCGAGAACAACAAGTATGATCCCGAGGCGCAGATACGCAAGACCCTCGAGGCGATAAGCAAGTTCTCCGGCGAGAAAGCATCGGAATCGTGGGTCAAGAAGATAGAGGATAGGCTCTTTGACAACCAGAACCCGGTGCCATGGAGCGACATCAAGAAGCGCGCGGCGGTAAAGCCCGAATGGCAATGGCACCACAAGGATATGCTCGACGATGTCCGCCGCCTCGCCATAGCCAACGGTCTCTGGAAAGACGAAGGCAACCTGGTGCGCAGGGGTCCTTTCGAGAAGGAAACCACCAGCGTGCGCGTGAGCCTCAAGCACCGCGATATTGAAACCGGCGAGGCTGTGCTCGAGATAAAGCCGACCGGCGGCACCAAGGTGCTGTATGAGATTGGCGGTGGCAGTCCCAGCCTCGCTTCCGAACCCGTGCCGAGCTACGGCGAATTCGTGACCACGGATCTGGTTGTGTCGTTCCTGTGCATAGACGAAAACGTGCCGCCTGCACCAGTTGGAAGTCCATTTGTCTGGAAGAACACCATCGATGTAAAGGGGCGCGATTACACGCAGGGCGATACGAAGTTCTTTGAACTTGTTTCGATACCCGTAGGCGTGCCCATACGGTACACCACCAGTGGCAGCGATCCGCGGCAGTCAGGCTCGGTATACGACGGCCCGTTCCCGCTGCCGGCGGGCACCAAGCTCGTCCAGGCCGTCGCCGAGCACAGGGGCATCCAGAGCCAGGTTGCCAGCTTCAACGTCGGCTCTGTGACAGGTCCGCGACCGATTGATCCGGTCAAACCCCTGGTGTGGAAGACACACAAGCGATTCGCCAACAAACCCACCGCGGAGGCATTCCAGATATTGAACCGCATACGAGAGTCTGGCGGAACGGCCGACAATGTCACGATCAACTGTTTCTCTGCAGCCACTGGTGAAGAGTTGGCATATACCCTACCGGAAGGCGTGCGCAGGAGCGGCGAAGAACTGATAGCAATGTGGGAGCGCCTGAACGCGATACTGGAACGCCCAAACGGTACGCTGACGGTGTTACAGATATACTTTGACCAAGGTCAGGCCCTGCTCGACTGGCAGAACAAGGACCGCCTGAGCATCGACCAGGCAGAGTGGCACCAGTGATCGCCGGAACCTGGTTGGGCTTTGGCTTTTCGCCGGAAAAGACCCCCCACTTCTTTGCGGTGCACATACCGTCCGGCTCCAAGGCTGATGGGATGATCGCCATCACCGAGAACTTCGAGTGGCACGACATGATAGCGCCCTGGGAGGCAGCAGGCTTGGGCGAAGGGAACAAGGACCTCAAGGTGCTCCTGCCGCGCTACAAGTGGAACGACATAGCGGACGAGACCAAGGCCGAGTTCAACCGGCGCCTGATTCGGCACGGCGTGCCCAACGGCAAGTGGCCCAGGAGCGGTGCCGTAGCCGTCGACAGGAACCTGGGCAAGGAGCTGGTCCTGTTGTGCTGGGCCATAGAGGACTGCGACCCCAACGAGATTCCCAACGCGGTAAAGAACTGGCTTGGCCTCTCCCCGGAGGAACGCTGGTGGTTGTACACGATGACCAACGCCGCCACCGGCCACGCCCTCAAGGGCCGTGGTCGCGGCTGGCGCAAGGCCGTGCGCTATGCCCTGACCGAGAACCCCATAGCCGATTCGGTGATACGCAGGCGCTCCAGCGATTTCGAGCTGACGCTGTTTTCGGATATGGAATAGTGCTGGAGATGAATAAGCCAATAGTGAAACGGTTTGACAAGACTATGTAATCACATTATAATTACAATAAGGAGATTCACCATGCTGGTTTCGGTAGTCGCTATCGGCAATTCAAAGGGAATCAGGCTTCCCAAGGCTATCCTGGAGCAACTCCATATACAAGACCAACTGGAGATGGAAGTTGAGGACAAGCGGCTCGTATTGAAGCCCGTCAACAACAAACCCCGTTGCGGGTGGGAAGAAGCCTTCAAAGAAATGAGTGCGAACAAAGAAGATTCGCACTTGCTCACGGATGATACCGCTTCAGGGACTTTTGAATGGCAGTGGTAATCAACCAATATGAAGTGTTCCTCATCGACCTGGACCCGACGAAGGGCCACGATATCCGGAAGACAAGGCCTTGTGTAATCGTGTCGCCCAATGAGATGAACAGCACGATAGGAACCGTCATCATAGCCCCGATGACAACCAAATCCCATGCATATCCGACACGCGTGGAACTGGAATTCCAGGACAAGCGAGGCTGGATAGTCCTTGACCAGATACGGACCGTGGACAGGAGCCGGTTGATCAAGAAGGTTGGCCGGATACGTGATGATGAAATCCTGCAGGTGAAGGCTATACTTCGGGAAATGCTCGTGGATTGAGCGGATTATATCTGGAGGTCCCCATGCCCCTGCTCAAACGTGCCAAACAAGCCCTGCATGCCGAATCGTCCAATGAAATAAAATTGATTGACAGTAGTACCAAATAACAGTACCATATTATATGAACTCAAAAAACTTGAGGACGCTGGAAAATATTTTCAAAAAGCCAGTGCAATCCAATATTGTATGGGAGGATATAGAAAGCCTATTGGTTGCGCTTGGGGCAGACATCAGCGAAGGAGCTGGCTCCAGGATCAGGATAAAACTCAATGATGTTCGTGCGGTATTTCATAGACCGCATCCTGGCAAAGTGACAGACAAAGGCGCGGTAACTTCAGTCAGGAGATTTTTAGAGAATGCGGGGGTTGGAATATGATGGAGTATAATGGATACATTGGAATAGTCGAATACGATTCGGATGCCAAAATATTCCATGGTGATGTTGTAAACACCAAGGATGTCATAACGTTCCAAGGGACAACGGTAGAAGAAATAGAAGGCGCATTCAAAGATTCCATCAATGATTATATCAATTGGTGCAAAGCAGAAGGAGTAGCTCCGGAGAAACCATATTCCGGTAAATTCAACTTGCGATTGACACCAGAATTGCATAAAGAAGTCGCAATTACAGCCAGGAAGATGAATCTGTCAATCAATAATTTTGTTGAAAAGGCATTGAAAGATGAATTGGCGCTGGTTCATTAGTCTTGGTTTACCTGACCGGAAACTCGGAATCGGTAGGTCCTGTATATTCGGGCTGTAGTCTGGAACACAATGCAAGTGATTCAGAGAGTATTTCACGCAGAGCCGCAAAGCACGCAAAGGAGTACTGAATTGAATAGGAACCCTTACGTCTATCCTTCTCCCCTGGCGTTCTTGGCGCCTTTGCGCGACACATTCCTATCTTCCCGGCACAAAGGTTCAGCGGGGAAAAGAGTATTTCGCGCAGAGCCGCAAAGCACGCAAAGGAGTGCTGAATTGAATAGGAACCCTTACGTCTATCCTTCCCCCCTGGCGTTCTTGGCGCCTTTGCGCGACACATTCCTGATCTTCCCGGTAGAAAGGTCCGCGAGGAAAAGAGTATTTCGCGCAGAGCCGCAAAGCACGCGAAGGAGTACTGAATTGAATAGGAACCCTTACGTCTATCCTTCTCCCCTGGCGTTCTTGGCGCCTTTGCGCGACACATTCCTATCTTCCCGGCAGAAAGGTCAGCGGGGAAAAGAGTATTTCGCGCAGAGCCGCAAAGCACGCAAAGGAGTGCTGAATTGAATAGGAACCCTTACGTCTATCCTTCTCCCCTGGCGTTCTTGGCGCCTTTGCGCGACACATTCCTGATCTTCCCGGCACAAAGGCTCAGCGGGGAAAAGAGTATTTCGCGCAGAGCCGCAAAGCACGCAAAGGAGTACTGAATTGCATAGGAACCCCTACACCCATCCTTCTCCCCTGGCGTTCTTGGCGCCTTTGCGCGACACATTCCTGATCTTCCCGGCAGAAAGGTCCGCGAGGAAAAGAATATTTCGCGCAGAGCCGCAAAGCACGCGAAGGAGTGCTGAATTGAATAGGAACCCTTACGTCTATCCTTCTCCCCTGGCGTTCTTGGCGCCTTTGCGCGACACATTATTATCTTCCCGGCACAAAGGCTGATCGATGACAGAAAACGAGCTGGCCACGATCGTTGTGGATACAAGTATCAACATTCACAAGAGCTTGGGCCCTGGGTTGTTGGAGAGCGCCTATGAATCGATCCTTGTCTATGAGCTTGGGATAAAAGGTCTTCATGTAGAACGACAGGTCCCGCTGCCTTTGCTCTGGCACGGCATGATAGTGCATGATAGTTTCCGCGCTGATATTATTGTCGAGAAAAAACTGATCATCGAACTTAAATCCATCGAAAAATTGCTGCCTGTCCATAAAAAACAAGTTATTACTTACTTGAAAGTATCCGGCTATAAACTCGGGCTGCTCCTAAATTTCGGTTCTTCATTAATGAAAGAGGGTATAGTCCGCCTTGTGAACGGATTGGATGCATCTAATTAAACCTTGACGACGACTGACAGGAGAAAAAATGCCCACCCACACCCCCTTCATAGAAACCCAGTTCCCCCTCGAGATCCTGTCGATGGAAAGCTACAAGGAGCGCAAGGCGGGAAGCGGCCAGACCCTGACCGGGCTGGGCAAGTGGTGGGGCCGCAAGCCTCTTATCCTGGTCCGGGCAACCATACTGGGCCTCCTCCTGCCCGCGAGCGATGACCCGGCCGCCGACCGGCAGCTGTTCCTTACAATACTGACGATGGACGAGGACGGCCTGTGGCGCCGCAAGACGAAGCCGCTAGGCGCCGACCAGGTCGCGTTGATGTTGGGAGAAGATGATACCAAGGGCTTGATAGACCGCGGTGAAGGAGCCAAGTCCAAGTGGGCGCGCGGCGCGGACAAATCCGCCAAGGAAGCCCTAGAAGCCCGCGCCTTCGCGCGCCTGTCATATCAGGACAAGCTGGAGTACTGCTGTCGGCCCGAGGAGCTGGACGGCCCGGGACCCGAGGCCTGGGCAGACATAAACCGGCGGCTGGGCACGCAGGCCTCGACGTTGCCCGAACTGTTCAATCAACTGTCACAGAAGGCCCTGGGCCACGCCGCCAGGGTGGGCGATGTGTTCTGCGGCGGCGGCAGCATACCCTTCGAGGCCGCTCGTCTGGGCCTTGAAGCCTGGGGCAGCGACCTGAACCCCGTCGCCACTCTGCTTACCTGGGCCGCTGTGCACCTGATAGGCGGTGGGCCTGATGTGCAGAAGCAAGTGAAAGCCGCCCAAGAAGCAGCTTGGAAGGTAGCTGACGAGCAGATCACCGCCTGGGGCATAGAGCACGACGGCAAGGGCAACCGGGCCGACGCCTACCTGTATTGCGTGGAAGCGCAGAGCCCCGCCACCGGACTGTGGGTGCCCCTGGCGCCCGCGTGGGTGATAAGCGAAAAGTACAACGTTGTCGCCGTTCTCAAAAAGAACGAGGCCAAGGGTAACTACGATATAGATATCATCACCGGCGCCAGCGACGCGCAAATGAAGGCGGCTAAGGCAGGCACGGTGCAGAAGGGCGAACTAGTTTGTCCGGAGACTGGCAAGCGCTACGGCATAGCCGGCCTGCGCGGCGACAGCCGCAAGCATGGAGATTCAGTCTACGGCCTGCGGCTGTGGGAAAACGACGATTTGGTCCCTCGGCCAGACGACACCTTCCAGGAGCGGCTATACTGCGTGCGCTGGGTGACGCCCGCCGGCGACAGACCGTACCGGAGCGTCACCGGAGCCGACCTGGAGCGGGAGGCCAAGGTCTTGGCCCTGCTGCGCGAACGCTTCGCCGACTGGCAAGAGCGGGGATTCGTACCGGCGATAAAAATAGTGCCAGGCTTCAATACAACCCAGCCAATCCGGGAGCGTGGTTGGACCCATTGGCACCATCTGTTCCATCCGCGGCAACTACTTGAGTTGGGCCTTCTTAGCGAAAAGATTCATGAGGTTACTTCAAGTTTGGATGCATTGACGAAAAATTCCATCGCTATTGGATATTGTAGCAATTGGAACTCAAGACTATGTCAATGGATTCCGAATCTAGCACGTGGCGGCGGTATTGGGACTTTTGCACAGACTTTTTCTAATCAAGCCTTAAATACACTTTATAACCCAGCAATCAGAGGGTTGATTCAGCTTGAGGAGTTGTACAAATCTTTATCAAAGGATATCAGGGTAGACTCGCTTGTCTCAATTTTACCTTATGACGCCCGTGACGTCACCTGGAACGCCGACTACTGGATTACCGACCCGCCCTACGCCGACGCGGTCAACTACCACGAACTGGCCGACTTCTTCCTCGCCTGGTACGAGAAGCAACTGCCCAGGCTCTTTCCCGAGTGGTACGCCGACTCGCGCTCCGCGCTGGCGGTCAAGGGCGACGGGCAGGACTTCAAGCAGGCCATGGTCGACATCTACGCCAACCTGGCGGCGCACATGAACCCCGACGGGCGGCAGGTGGTGATGTTTACCCACCAGGACTCGGGCGTATGGGCAGACCTGGGCATGATACTCTGGGCCGCCGGCCTGCAGGTGACCGCCGCGTGGACCATAGGCACCGAGACGACGAGCGGCCTCAAGCAGGGTAATTACGTGCAGGGCACGGTGCTCCTGGTGCTGCGCAAGCGTACACAGACCCGCACCGTCTGGAACGACGAACTGATACCGATGGTCGACGACGCTGTCCGGGAGCAGATGTCAGAGATGCGCCGGGTGGACGACGCCAACCACCCGCAGTTCGGCGACACCGACTACCAGCTGGGCGCCTACGCCGCCGCCCTCAAGGTGCTCACAGGCTTTTCAGGGATTGAAGGCCTGGACATCAAGATAGAACTGTTCCGCCCCCGCACCAAAAACGAGAAGAGCGGGTTCGAGAAGATAATAGAACGCGCCGTCAGCATATCCGCCGGCTACCTGGTGCCGCGCGGCCTCGAGAAGCACGTATGGCGATCGCTGGACAACCAGGAGCGCCTGTACCTGCGCGGCCTGGAACTGGAGCAGCACCGCGAAGGCCGACAGGGAGCCTACCAGGAACTGGCCCGCGGCTTCGGCGTGCAGGAGTACAAGAACCTCCTCGGTGATACCGCAGCCAACCAGGCACGCTTCAAGACGCCATCCGAGTTCAAGCGGGCGGGCCTGGGCGGCGACGGCTTCGGCGCCACCATACTGCGCCACCTGTTGTTCGCCATCCACGAGACCGCCCGCGCCGATAGCCCGCGCGAGGGCCTCAACTACCTGAAAGCCGAAAGGCCTGACTACTGGAGCCGCCGCGCCGACCTCCTCGCCATCCTGGGCTACCTGTCAGGCATGGGCAGCCACGCAGGCATGGAGCACTGGAAGTCCGACGCCGAAGCCGCCGCCCTCCTGGCGGGCCTCGTGACCAACGACTATGCGGGGAGCCAGGCTGGCGCATGATATATGTTCCACGTGACGCATGATAAATAGTCAATATATATTTCTTGTCGTTATTGCTTGTATGGAATATAATAGAGTTCATCCAATGTAAAATCATCTTGTATGGTGGAGGCAAATGTGCCACGGCAGGATTCATTCCGTTTGCGGCTTGTGCGGCCGGAATTCGACGATTCCCTGACAGACTTGATCCTGGAACTGGATCACCAGCGGAAGTTTGTCCTGGGTGGAACGACGCCTCCACAATTGTTCTTCCAGCTCAAGCAATTGTTCCACATCTTCGAAAGCCTGGGGTCAGCGCGCATAGAAGGCAACCGGACCACCATAGCCGAGTGGCTTGACCAGGAAGCAGCCGTGCGGAAGCCGGCCGAAACGGTACAGGAAATCCTGAACATCGAACAGGCCTTGGCCTGGGTGGAGTCGGTCTGGTCAGCCGATCCCGGGAACTTCCGCATCGATCACCGCCTGGTCCGGGAACTGCACCGCGTGGTCACGGCATCCCTGTCCGTTGCCGCCGAGGGAGATGCCAGCCCCGGCACCTACCGGATCACGCCGGTCCGCATCAGCAGCGCCGGGCACCAACCGCCGGAAGCATCGGATGTGCAGCCCCTGATGGACGAACTGTTCGCGTTTCTGGACAAGGATGACCCCGGCAAGTACGACCTTATCAAGATCGCGCTGACACATCACCGCTTTGCCTGGATTCATCCTTTTTCAAACGGCAATGGCGGGACAGTACGCCTCCTCACCTACGCATTGCTCCTGAAGGCAGGTTTCCGCGTCGGAAGCACGGAACCGGTGGCGCGCCTCATCAACCCGACCGCGGTATTCTGCACTGACCGTAATGCCTATTACGAACACCTGGCACGGGCCGACCGTGGCGGCGATGCCGATCTCCTGTCGTGGTGCCAGTATGTACTTGCGGGTCTGAAAGGCGAACTGGACAAGGTGAACAAGCTTCTGGACTATCCTTGGCTGACCAAAAATGTCCTGGAACCGGCCATTATCGAGCTTCACCAGAAGAATGGGCTGTCGGACAAGGAAAAAATCGTGCTGCTGACCACTCTGGAAAGCCCCCGGATCAAGAACAGCGACCTTGACCTTGGTGTCGGCACCGTGCAGACCTCCCGTATCCTTGCTGAACTGCGGAAACGCAGGCTCCTGGTAAGCGCGCCTGATACCGAACGTACCTATAATCTGGGCATCCATGACAGCCCGCTCATGCGGATGGTGTTGCGCCAGCTTGACCGCCTGGGCTTCCTGCCAATACGGGGAGAGATATGATCAGGCGCCACGTCTTCCAGCGCAAACGCAGTCCCACCGGCACCGCCTTCCTGTCCGCGCGCCTCGCCGGCGCGCAGAGCTACGACCGTATAGCCGGTTACTTTGACAGCTCCTTGTTCGAGGTCGCCGGCGAGGCCTTCGAGGGCATAGCCGGCACGGTGCGTATGCTCTGCAACGCGGACATCAAGGCCTCCGATGTGGCTACCGCTGAGCAGGCCCAGAAGCTCAGCTTCTTCAAGAACGACCCCGCGTTGCTGGCCAGGCGTGGCGGCGACCGCCTGGAACGCCTGCTGCGGCTGCTCGGCTCGGGCAAGCTTGAGGTGCGGGTGCTGCCCGACGAGGTATTTGGCCTCGTGCACGGCAAGGCGGGCGTCATCACATACCCCGACGGCAGCCGCTGTAGCTTCATGGGCAGCGCCAACGAGACATTCGCCGGCTGGAACCTCAACTACGAGCTGGTCTGGGAGGACGACAGCCCCGAGGCATGCGACTGGGTGCAGGCCGAGTTTAACCGGCTGTGGGACGACCCACTCGCCCGCCCCCTGGCCGACGCCGTCATCAAGGAAGTCGTGCGCCTCGTCCACCGGACCGAGATCGACCTGGACGGCTGGAAGAAGGACCCGGAGGCAATACCGGCCGCCGCCGCTATCGAGACGCCAGTGTTCCGCAGGGAGTTCGGCCTCTGGCCGCACCAGAAGTACTTCATACAGGTAGCCTGGCAGGCGCACAAGTCATACGGCGCACGCTTCGTGCTCGCAGACCAGGTCGGCCTGGGCAAGACCGTCCAGCTTGGCGTCGCGGCGCAGCTGATGAGCCTGTACGACGACAAGCCGGTGCTGGCACTGCTACCCAGGACCCTGATGCAGCAGTGGCAGACCGAGCTGTGGGACCTTCTCGACGTACCCAGCGCCCGCTGGGATGGCCGCCAGTGGATAGACGAGCAGGGTCTCGAATACCCCGGTTCGACCAAGAACCCGCTCATGGAATGCCCCCGGCGCATCGGCCTGGTATCGCAGGGTCTGGTGGTGCACGGCAGTTCACAGGTAGATTCGCTCCTGGGCATAGACTGGAGCTGCGTCATCGTCGACGAGGCCCACCGAGCCCGCCGCGCCAAGCTTCCTAAAGAAACCGAACGCGGACCGCGCATCAACAATCCGGAGACTGAAGCAAACAGGCTGTATGCCTTCCTCTACAAGCTCGCACCCAAGACCCGCTCCATGCTGATGGGCACGGCCACACCGGTGCAGTTGCACCCCATCGAGGCCTGGGATCTGCTGTGGCTTTTGTCACAGGGCAACGACCATGTGCTGGGTAGCGCGGGTTCCCACTGGAGGCAACCGGAGAAGGCGCTGCCATATATTCTTGGCGAAGCAGATCCTCCTGACGAACCGGATGCCCTGTGGAGCTGGCTCCGCAATCCATTCCCGCCGGAATGGGAGGATGCCGTCTTCGTCAAGCTTCGCAAGACCTTGGGCATGCAGCCTCAGCAATCCGTGGCGAACGCGGCGTGGATAGACCTGAGTCCCGCGCAGCAGGTGTCCGGAAGGCTCGCCACCCTCTCGCTCTTCGACAGGCACCATCCCTTCCTGCGGTGCATCGTCCGGCGAACCCGCGAGTACCTGGAAAAGGCGATCAACCCGCAGACCAACACGCCGTACCTCTTGCCCGTTGCGGTGATACTGCATGGCGAGGATGAACCGGTGATCCTGGACAGCTATGCGAGGCAGGCCTACAAAGCCGCCGAGGAATTCTGCAGGCTCCTCGCCGCGCGGGTCAAGTCGGCCGGGTTCTTCAAGACCATGCTGCTGCGGCGCATAGGCAGCTCGCTCCACGCGGGCCTATCGACCGTGAACCGCATGCTCAATGACTGGGAAGATGTCGACGAACCCGACGAGGAAGACAGCGCGGGTGAGGATGACCTGTACACCGGAAGCTCCCTGTCCTCCCCGGACTCCGAGGATATGAGCCTGCGCAACCTGACGCCGGAGATGCGCCAGAAGCTAGAAGAATGCGGCCGCGCGCTCGAGGCCGGACTGGAAGCAGGCCCCGGTTCCGACCCCAAGTGGGCACGCATAGAAGAGTACCTGGTGGACAGGCAGTGGGCCGAGGCCGGCTGCATACTCTTCTCCCAGTACCTGGACACCGCGCGCTGGGTGGCAGAGCAGATCAGGGATGCCTTCCCCGGACAGCCGATAGGTCTGTATGCGGGCGGCAACAACTCCGGCATCTATTCGGGCGGCAGCTTCCTGCGCAAGGAACGCGAAGACATCAAGCTGATGGTAAAGACCGGTGACTTGAAGTTGCTGGTCGGCACCGACGCGGCCAGCGAAGGGCTCAACCTGCAGATGCTCGGCACCCTGATCAACGTCGACTTGCCCTGGAATCCTACCCGCCTCGAGCAGCGCAAGGGGCGCATCCAGCGAATCGGGCAGGTCCGTTCCGCCGTCAACATTCTCAATCTCAGGTACTCCCCCTCTGTCGAAGAAAAAGTACATCAGGCGCTTTCCGGCCGTTTGGAAGAAATACGCAAGATGTTCGGCCAGATCCCCGACGTCCTCTCCGATGTCTGGGTCCAGGTGGCCCTTGGCAATATCGAGCAAGCCAGGCAACGGCTTGATGAGGTCAAGCCATTTCACGCCTTCGACGAACGCTACAGCCGGATAGAGGATGTCTCCGGCTGGGACGAGTGCACCCAAGTCCTGAACAGGCGGGAGAAACTTGAAATGCTGCGAAAGAGCTGGGTTTCGTGATCGCGCAAGGCCAGATCCTGCGCGGCTCGGGCCGCGATTGAGTCCGGAAATTTCGATTCACCGCGTCTTGCCCTACGGCCGCATCTCGGTATAGAATCGACTCATGGATATACGTCGAACCGCTCCCGCGGTCAGCCAATCCCATGCCTCCTCATCGGACTCCTGGTCCTGGCGACCGGCGGTCCGTCCGGCTCGGCGAGCGTAGCAAGCCGCCATGCCGACGGGGTATGGCACCCCTGATAGACGTCCCGCCATTCCAATGATTCCCGCCTGAAGCCCCTTGCGGGCAGATTCAAACCACAGCTCTTTCTTTCGGAGACACACTATGGAACGCAAGAGAATATTGACGGGCGACCGCCCGACCGGAAAACTGCACTTGGGTCATTATGTAGGCAGCCTCGCCAATCGCGTCAGGCTGCAGGACGAGTACGAGTGCTTCTTCATCATAGCCGACCTGCACACGCTGACAACCAAGCCCGAGAAGGAGAACATCGAGGCCCTGGCGGACAACGTCCGTTCGGCGGCACTGGACTATCTGGCTTGCGGCATCGACCCGAAACGCAGCGTCATATACCTGCAGTCAGCGGTGCCCGAGGTCATCGAGCTGGCGTTGTTCTTCCAGAACCTGATAACCGTGCCGCGTCTGTCACGCGTGCCCAGCCTCAAGGAAATGGCACAGGGTGCCGGCATCGAGGAGATGCCGTTTGGGCTCCTCGGGTACCCGGTCCTGCAGGCTGCCGACATACTGCTTCCACGTGCCCACCTCGTGCCGGTGGGCAAGGACAACGTGGCCCACGTCGAAGTGACGCGGGAAATTGCCCGCCGCTTCAATTATCTCTATGGTGACACATTCCCGATTCCCGACGTGCTGGTGTCGGAGTATGGCTCGCTGGTCGGCACCGATGGCAACGCAAAGATGTCCAAGTCATTGGGCAACGCCATCTTCCTGTCGGATGACGCGAAGACGGTAGAGAAGCGTGTCATGTCTATGTACACTGACCCCAACCGCGTCAGCGCCGACATACCAGGCACGGTGGAAGGCAACCCCGTATTCCAATACCACGATGCCTTTAACCCGGACAAGGCCGAGATTGAGGACCTCAAGACCCGCTACCGAGCTGGTAAAGTCGGCGATGTCGAGGTCAAGCAGAAGCTGGTCAAGGCACTCAATGCCTTCCTCGATCCGATCCGCGAGCGCCGCGCTCACTACGAGTCGCAATCCGGTCTGGCCGACGAAGTGGTCTATGACGGCACGATGCGCATGCGGGAGGAAGCCCGGGCTACGCTGACAATGGCCAAGAAGGCGATGGGCATATCGGCGGTCTGGAATCGAGTATCAAGAAAAGCGGAAGAGCTGAAGAAGAAGCGGGCCAAGGCGGAGTAGCCGTCGCACGTCATGACGGCCTGCGCACTGGCGACAGGCTGTTCATGACGAGGCCAAGCACGACGATGGCCAGTCCAACGAATCCTGCCGCATCGGGTGGCATGTCATGGTACACGAGCACGCCGCCAAGCAGAGCAAAGACAAGTTCGCCGGACTGGGTCGACTCCACAACCGCCAGATGTCCGGGATCGTCTCGCACCATGTCGGTCGCCCGGAAGAACAGCAGCGTAGCCACTATCCCGGCGAACAGCGCTACGACAAAGGTCTGCTCGTATTGCAGCGCGGTGGGATGTATGCCCATGGCCAGGCCCACCGCTGCCAGGGCTATCCAGAACGGCATGCTGCACAGCGTCATGCCGAACAACCGCTCCAGCGTATTGATCCTGCCGCCGGTCAACTGCATCATCTTGCGGTTACCCAGCGGATACGCAAACGCGGCAACGAGTGAAAAAACAAAGCCCAGGATCGCGCTGCCCGCATTCGATGTCGAGGCGTAGCGGAACTGCACAAGGAGCACACCAAGTATTATCACCGTCGCGGTCACCAGTTGTCTGGCCGGCAACCCGCGGCGGGTGCCGGCTCGGCCGTACAGGAGCGGGGTCAGCAGAGCGCCTGCGATGATAGTCATCTGCCAAGCCGCGGCAATGAGCCACGATGGGCCGTATGTCGATGCCAGACAAATGAACAGATAGAATACCCCGAATCCAACCGTGCTCCATAGCAGCCAGCCAACAGCATTTTTGCGAATCTCTGCCATGACCCTGAGGTATCGCCTGCCAGGCAGCAGCAGGAGGAATAGCATCGGCAACATGTAGAAGAACCGCATCGACGCGGTCCATATCCAGTGGCCGCCCACGACTCCCATCTGTCTGTTCAATACGAACGTAACCGCGAAGAAAAGCGACGCGAGCAGGCCGAGCAGAAAGGCGCGTATCATGGACTATCGCTTGGCAGGCACGGCATGGTGGTCCCATTCCGCTGGATCGACATATTCGAATCCGTCTACCTTTGACAACAGGCGTCTGATATATTCTCTTAGAAAATGGTCCGCTACATCGAACTCCTGGCCATCGGCATACACTGCCTTCTTCTCTTCAGGCAAGTCGTCGTAGAACGAGCCGTCGACGACGGTCAATGAAAGCCCATCGAGGAGGAGCAGCACCTTGCCGCCCTGTATATATGGGTTTTGCTTGTACACCAGGTTCTCGGATGGAAAGAAGGGTACGGGATCATAGGCTTCGGCAAGGCGAATCACCGGCAATGTGTCGAAAACGGACCACCCATCGGCGTCGGTTACCTTAGGAGGGGCCGTCGCAACTATCTTTTCCACAACATAGCCATCACGGACAAACAGCATACCCAGGATAATCGCCTCCGCGGCTCCCAGCGAATGACCCGCTATCCTGATGGTATAGCCGTCGCGCAATCGTGGCCGCAGGTCGGCATACACAGCCATAGCCACTTTTTCAAAGCCAGAATGAAGGTAGATCCCCAGGTTGGTGCTCCGACCCTTCAGAAGTTCAAGATCGAAAACGGCATTCCTGATATTGGCCGTTCCGCGTATGGCCACATCGGCCCGGCGGAGTGTATCATTCTCGAACAATGCATATCGATTTTCAACAGATTCAATCTCGACCGTATTGATCCTGTCGTATGATCCGCTCCAGTCCGTCTTGATTTTCTCTGCAGCATCGTACCGAACCGAGTAGTTGAGCCGTTCAAGCAGCAGCAGTTCCGATATGCTCGTATCAAAGCCAAGGTCGCGCAGATCCAGCGCCCATGCAGGAACCAACATGGCCAATAGAAGAGCACACATCATGAACAGTGTTGGCCTATTCCACATGACCGCCTCCAGACTCGCACAGTATCATCCGGCAGCGCAGTACGATGCAAGCGGCTTGCGTCGGTGGACAAGGCTCAGCTCGCCGCGGCAAGCCCCGGCTTTCTTCTGGCTGATGTGGCCGACTCGAAGGCCATCGCGATGCCGATGAGTACTGGCTCGGAGTAGGCCCTGCCAAAAACGGACAAACCCACGGGCAGTCCATGTATGAATCCAGCCGGAACAGTAATATTGGGATACCCCGCGACAGCAGGGTATGATGCCGTTCCACCAAGACAGTGATCCCCCAAGAGATGATCTACCTTCCAGGGCGGGCCGCCGGACGGCCCTATTATGGCATCGAGGCGGTGAAGATCCATCACACGATCTATGCCTTGATCGCGGGAATGAGTGCGGCATATTTCCTTGGCGCGCAGGTATGCGGGATCGTCAAGCGGGCCCTTTCCCGCGGCCCGCTCGAACAGCTCCTGACCGAACCAGGGCATCACTGTGCCCGCATGCTCGCGGTTGAACGCCATGATATCGTCGATTGTCCTGGGGCCGTCACTATATCCATAGCTCGACAGATACACGCGCAAGCCGTCCTTTATCTCGTACAGCATCAACTCCAGCTCGGCCGCTTCCATCTCGTGATCGTCAGGCAATGCGACTTCCACCAGTTCGGCGCCGAGGCTGGACAGCACATCCATCGCGTCATGCATCAAGGCCGTCACTGAAGGCAGGAAGGCCGATTGCGACGGTGCGAACCCGAGGCGCACGCCCGCTAACCCGGACACCGGACCGGGTACCAGGCCGGAACGCATACGCGCCAGTGCCTCCGGCTCGGCCATTGCGGCAAGCATGATGGCCGCATCGGTCACGGTCCGCGCCATCGGGCCAGCCGTGTCCTGGCTCTTCGATATCGGTATGATGCCTTCCTGACTGACAAGGCCGATGGTCGGCTTGATGCCAACAATGCTGTTGAATGATGCTGGCGAGATTATGGATCCGTCGGTCTCGGTGCCGACCGCTGCCGCGCATAGATTTGCCGATACTGCGACAGCCGAGCCCGAGCTGGAGCCGCCGGGGCTTCTGTCCGGCGCGTATGGGTTCCTGGTCTGGCCGCCTTCGCTGCTCCAGCCGGAGCTGGAGTGCGTCGATCTGAAATTGGCCCACTCGCTGAGGTTTGTCTTGCCCAGTATCACGGCACCGGCATCGCGTAGCCGCCTGACGAAAGCGGCGTCGCGTCCTGGACAAAAACCATGGAGCGCCAGCGAGCCGGCGGTTGTCGCCATGCCATCGCCGGTGTTGATGTTGGCCTTGAGCATGATCGGTATGCCGTGCAAAGGCCCGCGGACATGCCCATGTGCGCGTTCCTCATCGAGCCTTATCGCGATCGTCTCCGCCTCGGCGTTGACCTGCAGCACCGCCTTCAGTTCCGGGCCATGCGAATCAAGCGCGTCGATCCTCGAGCGGTAATACGCTACAAGTTTCGATGACGATAGCTGCCCGCCGTCCATAGCGGTCTGCAAGGCGGCCAAGCCATACTCATCATACCGGTCATCGACAGCCGGCTCGCCGGTGCTCATGCCGTCGCTTCCCGTCGCGCCGAGAAGAGGTGGCAGGCGACCAGGTGATCCTGGCCGACCGGTCGCAGTAACGGCTCCTCGTTTCTGCATACATCCTGGGCATACATGCACCGGCTGGCAAACCGGCAACCTGGTTTTGGTTCTATCGGGGAAGACAGTTCTCCTTTGAGGATTATCTTCTTGTTGGTCTTGGTCATCGATGGCTGTGGTATTGCCGACAGCAGCGCCTCGGTATACGGATGCACCGGATTCAGGAACAGCTCCTCTGCAGGCGACTGCTCCACGATCTTGCCCAGGTACATCACCGCGATATCGTCGGAGAAATGATTGACCACCGCAAGGTCATGCGTTATAAAAAGATAGGTAAGCCCGAGTTTTTCCTGCAGTTCACCCATCAGGTTCAGAACCTGGGCTCTGATCGAAACATCCAGGGCAGAAACCGGTTCATCGCAGACAATGAACTTGGTATTAAGCGACAGGGCGCGGGCAATGCCAACGCGTTGCAGCCGGCCACCGTCAAGTTCGTGAGGATATGAATCAGCATAACGATCCGCCAGTCCTACCATCGCCATAAGCTCGAAAACCCTGTCCATTCGGGCCTTCTTGTCGGCAAACATGCGATTGATGCGCAGGGGTTCCTCTATAGTCTCGCTGATGCTCATGCGCGGATCTATTGAAGAAAACGGATCCTGAAAAATTATCTGCATCTCCTTGCGAAGATCCCTGAGCTGGGTCCCACCCAGATCGAAGACGCGTTTGCCATCAAAGACGACCTCGCCAGCGCTCGGCTCTATCAGGCGCAACAGCAACCTGCCCGTGGTTGATTTTCCACAGCCCGATTCTCCAACAAGCCCGAGCGTCTTTCCTCGCTCCAGCGAGAAGCTGATGTCGTCCACTGCGTGCAGCATGCCTTTGGGCGTCTTGAAATATTTCTTGAGATTTTTTACCGTCAACAAGCTATCACTCATGCTTGGTCCCCTCTTCAAGGTGGCACTCGGCGTAATGACCATCGCCAAACAAACGCCGCGGAGGTTTCTGCGTGGCGCATACATCCATCGCGAAGTCGCAGCGGTCACGGAACGGACAACCAGCCGGCAGGTTGAATGGATCAGGCATCAAACCGCGAATGGGCTTGAGCAGCGCGTGGCGGTCATTGATCTTTGGCAGCGAATTGAAGAGGCCCATCGTGTACGGATGCCGGTGGTCGTCGAAGATGTCCGCTGTCTTGCCGTATTCCACTATCCGGCCCGCGTACATGATAGCGACATGGTCGCACAAGTTGGCGACTATTCCCAGATCGTGGGTGATAAGGAGCATCGACATGCCAAGCCTGGTCTTCAGCTCGATGATCAGATCGAGCACCTGAGCCTGGATGGTGACATCGAGGGCGGTCGTGGGCTCATCGGCGATAAGCAGTTTGGGATTGCATGCCAGCGCCATAGCTATGCCGACCCGCTGCTTCATGCCACCGGAAAACTGGTGCGGAAATTCGGCCAGCCTGTTACCGTCTATGCCAACCATCTGCAGCATCTGTGCGGCCTTTGCCCAGGCAGCCTCATGCGACAGGCGCTGGTGGAGCTTCAGGACTTCGGCAATCTGCTCACCGACACTGAGCACCGGGTTCAACGCTGTCATTGGATCCTGGAAGATCATCGACACCTGCGCGCCGCGAATGCTCCGCATCTCCTTGTCACTGAGTTGCAGGATGGCCTGATCCTCCAGCGTTATGCGACCACGGGTTATGCGTCCCTGTGGCTTTGGGATCAGGTTCATGATCGACAGCGCCGTGGTCGTCTTGCCGGCTCCAGTCTCACCGACAAGGCCTACGGTCTGGCCGGCCTCCAGCATCAGGTCAAGCCCGTTCACGGCGTGCGCCGTGCCGTCGTCGGTGCGATACTCGACTACAAGATCTTCGATCGACAATATATCGTGCTTCATGGTTCCGGCTTCCTACTTGAGACGTGGATCGAGAGCGTCGCGAAGCCCGTCGCCTATCATGTTCAATGACAGTACGGAGAGCATGATGGCCATACCGGGGAACAACACCTCATGTACGTGATCGCGTATGAAGCCTCGGCCAGCGGCCAGCATGTTTCCCCATTCGGGTGTCGGTGGCTTGACGCCGAGCCCGATGAAACTCAGCCCCGCTGTCGCCATGATCGCCGTCGCCACCTTCAGCGTGGCAAATACCATAATCGGCGCGAAGCAATTGGGCAGTATATGGTTGAATATGATCTTGTAGTTGGGCGAGCCTATCGCCCTGGCCGCTTCTATGTACTCGTTGCTCTTGACCCCGAGTACGGCGCCCCGGACAACGCGGGCAAAACCCGGAATGTTGGCCACACCGACCGCGATCATCAGGTTGATGATGCTGGCGCCCAATGCGGCCGCCACCGTTATGGCCAGGAGGATTCCAGGAATGGCCAGCAGTACGTCCAGGATACGCATTATCACCGTATCCACCCTGCCGCCATAGTAGCCTGCGATCGCGCCAAGCGTGCCGCCGAACAGCAGAGCGATGCTTACCGATATGATGCCGACAAACAGGGAAATCCTCGTGCCATGCACAACCCGCACAAAGATATCCCGGCCGAATTCATCTGTGCCGAACAGGTGCTTCAGGTTCGGGTGCACATGCCGTTCCTTCATGTTCATCTTGATCGCCTTGGTCTGATAGTCGCCTATCACATCGGCGAATACGGCCAGAAGGACAAGTGATGCTATTATTACCAAGCCGACGACGGCCAGCCGATTGCGCCTGAACCTGCGCCATATCGTAGCACCCCGGCTTCTTCTCTTCCTTCGGGGCGGGGTATTCTTTTCGATGTCTGAACGATCCATGGTCATACTCCGTTCCTTAATAGCTTGTCTTGATTCTGGGATCCACGAACGCGTACAAGATATCGATAAGCAGGTTGACGACGCTGAAGGCCACGCTGAACACGATGATGCAGCCCAGGACCATAGGCGTATCTTTTCTCTGTATCGATTCTACCATCAAGCGGCCGATCCCCGGCCATGAGAACACGGTCTCGGTCAGAATCGCTCCGCCTAGCAATTCACCGAATTCAAGGCCGATCACGGTAAGGGTTGGAATCAAGGCGTTCCTCAGGGCGTGTTTCAGGATGACCGTCACGTTGCCCAGCCCCTTGGCTTTCGCCGTCCTGATATAGTCCTGCCGTATCACCTCGAGCATCGACGATCTGGTCGTGCGTGCTATGCTGGCCGTAGAGGCCACTCCCAGCGTCAGCGCCGGAAGCACAATGCTCTTGAGCTGGTCGGCGCCACCGGATGGAAACCATCCAAGCCCCAGCGCAAACACGATGATGAGAATCAATCCAAGCCAGAATGACGGCATGGAGATTCCTATCAGCGCGAGCACCATTCCAAGATTGTCTACAAGCGAATATTGCTTGACGGCCGAAATCACGCCCACCGGAATCGATATCGCTATCGATACGAGAATTGAGCAGAAGGCAAGTGCCAGCGTGTTTGGAAATCGCGACAGTATTTCATCCACCACTGGTTTCTGGGTCGCGTACGACAGCCCCATGTCACCATGGAGCAAACGCCCCAGATAGCGGCCATACTGGATTATGATGGGGTCATTCAGCCCCATCTCGTGCCTGAGAGCGGCCACGGACTCCTTCGTCGCGCCCTGCCCCAGCATCATTGCGGCCACATCGCCGGGTGTCAGGCTGATGATCAGGTAAACCAGAAAGGTGACGCCCAGCAAGACCGGCAACAGCATCACATTCCTTTTAAAAATGTATCGAAGAATCATGATACCCCCGCACGCATATCTGTGGTCATTGTAACACTGATCCGAAAAATCAAAAGGGGTGCCGCGGCATATGATACGGCACCCCCGACTCTACTCATCCATCAATAGTGCAGTTTCTCAAGATTCCACAAACCCTGGGGGCTGAGCTCGACGCCTTGCAGCTTGGCATTGGCACCGACGATGTTGTTGCCGGTGAACAGCGGTACCCAGGTCGCATCCTGCATCACGATGTCGCTGAGCTCGTTGTATATCTTCTGGCGCTTGGCGAGATTCAGCTCTGCGCGCCCATCGGCCAGCAGTTGCTCAACTTTGGGGTCCACATATCTGGTGCGATTCTGGGCACCGATGCTGTCCTTGCTGAAGAGCGGCGTCAGCATGGAGTCCGGATCAGGATTGGAGGTCCAGCCGAGCAGGAAGAGCACCTGGTTGCCTGAGTTGGTAGCCTGGATGAAAGCGCCAACCTCGAAAATATCGATGTCGACCTTGACGCCTATGTCCGCCAGATTGGCCTGTACGATCTCGGCCTTCTTCTTGCCTACATCGCCATACGCCCAGAGCTTGATGGTCTGGCCAAAATCGAACTTGGCGGCCTTGAGCATGTCCTTGGCCTTTTTCGGGTCATAGGAATACGGACCATCCTTGTGGCCAAGCAAGGCGCTCGGGATGATCGAGGTAGCGACCTCGCCGTACCCGTTTGTGGCTACCTGTAGTATGGCATCCTTGTCGATGGCATAGTTGAAGGCCCGTCTGACCATCACGTTGTCAAACGGTGCCTTCTCCACATTCATGCCCAGGTACTGGATGTCGGTCGCGGCTTTCTGGTAGACCTTGAGCTTGCTGTTGGCCTGTATGCGGGAGACGTCATTGGAATCCAGGCTGAGGACGGCATCGACCTCGCCGGTTTCCAGCGCTATGGTCCTGCTCGTCGCTTCCGGAATCACCTTGAATACCAGGTTCGCGGACTGGGCCATGTTGGCCTTGTCGAAGTAGTTCGGGTTCTTCTTGAGAACGATCTTGTCGCCTGATACCCACTGCACGAACTGGTATGGGCCGGAGCCTATCGGGTTCTTCCAGTTGTCGGCGGAAGTGGCGTATTTCTGCGGTACGATCGAGACACCGGCATGGGCCAAGGTAAACAGGAATGGTGCAAAGGGCACGGCGGTGGTCACCTTGACGGTGTACTTGTCGACAATGGCGATGCTCACAACCTGGCTCAGCACGTGCTTGACCCTGGCTGATTCCTTCGATCTGTCCATGCTGAACTTGACGTCAGCCGATGTCATTTCGGTGCCATCATGGAACTTGACGCCCGACTTGATGGTCAAGAGCCATTCCTTGGGTGAAGGCTGTGACCACTTCGACACGAGGTCCGGTACCACCTTGAAATTGGTGTCGAACTTGAACAGACGATTGAATACGAGAAACGATACCTTCTCTGAATAGATATCGTTGTGGCCCATTGGATCAAGCGATGTGATGTCGGCCTGCAACGCGATGGTAATCGTGTTCGGGTCGGTGCCGGCAAATACCGGTGCGACCAGCGCCATTGTCAGGACACCCAGAATCAAAGCCGCGAGAGGGATATTCCTCTTCATTTCATTCCTCCTTAAGATTTCCTGCAGGATCATAGTCACGAATCGATGTGCCGGCCCTGTGGCCGCCAGAAGCAAAACTTCGTACCCGGTACTCTACGTCCGTCCAGCCTCCTTGATGGTATCAATAAAGCGCGAGAATATCGCCAGCATTTCAGGATGCTTGGTATACATCATTTCTGGATGCCACTGCACAGCCAGGACCGAGCTGCCCGCGGTCCGCTCGATGCCCTCTATGACGCCATCGGGCGCATACGCGCTCACCGTAAAACCAGGAGCGATATCCTTGATGGCGAGATGATGAAAGCTGTTGGTCGCAATGACTTCCGTATCGAACGTCCTCGCCAGGGCAGAATCCTTGACGAGTGTCACCGTATGACCGTGAGCGTACTTGGGGCTCTTCTGGTAATGCTGTATGTAACTGTCCGGAATGAGTGAAAGATCCTGGTAGAGCGTACCGCCAAAGGCGACATTGATGATCTGCAGGCCGCGGCAAATACCGAGCAACGGCTTTCCCAGCTCCGTGGCAATACGTACGGCGGCAATCTGGTGCTGATCCACCTCGGGGAAGACAAACTCTATCCTGCGGTTCGGCTGTTCACCCCACAGCAGCGGGTCCGGGTCATAGCCACCGGTTGCCAGGACACCATCAACCAGGGCAATCTGCCGCCGTATCGTCCCGGCTCCACCCACAACGGGTATCAGCACGGGTATGCCGCCAGCGGCCTCTACGGCGCTCACATAATCGTATGTAACCGAGGCCCGCTCCATACCAGGAAAGGGGACGTCATCCACAATGAGAAGATTAGCCAGAATGCCGATCACCGGCGCATTCTCTGCTGTAGTCGTGCTCGTGGTTTCCATACATCACCTTGGTGCTGGGGCTATTGGTGATCATAGCAAAGAGCGTGCCATCATAGCGCAACTCCGGCAATAAAATGCGGAACGCTATCTTATTCAGGCATAACGAATTGCCAAGGTGATACAGATGCGACCTGTTCTTGAAAAGCGCCGCGCCGGTCATTTGATCTATTTTTTTGGCGCATCTGGCTGGAATATTCGCCTATTCTCCGACCAATTGATGAAGGCCTGACCCATCGAAGTAACCCTGGTACCACTGCGCCCCGCTCCCGATTCTATGAGGCCTTCTTTCTGGAGCAGGGCCATGATGCCGCGCACGCGCGCCTCCGTCATGCCGGCACCTTGTTTCTCTAGCCGGTGCTGAATCGACGCTCGCCCCACCCCGCTGCCATCAGAAACGCTCTGCGCTATCATGCGCAACACGGCCAGCCTGGTCGCGCCAAGGCCGTCGCCATCGAGACGCCTGGCCAAAGGGCTATAGTCCCGCAACCGAGTCGCTATGTATTCCGGCAGCGCCTCTACGCCGATCGCGTGCTCCGCGATGAAGGAAGCATAGGCGGCCACATTCCAGAGCTCGCGCACGTTGCCTGGCCAGGAATATCCGAGCAACACCGCGCGCGCATCATCGGAAACAGGCAAGGCCACACGATTCGTCACCTTCTGGAATTCGGCAAACAGATAGAGTATGTCCTCAGGCCTCTCCCTGAGCGCCGGTATGTGCAATGGCAGGACATTGAGTCGATAGTACAGATCCTCCCTGAATTGCCCTGATCGTATTCTCTGTTCAAGATCCTGGTTGGTCGCCGATATGACCCGAATATTGACTGGTATCAACTTCTGGGAACCGATACGCATCACCTGCCGTTCCTGCAATACGCGGAGAATCTTTGACTGCAGAATGTATGGCATGTCGCCGATCTCATCGAGGAAAATGGTCCCGTTGTTGGCCTGCTCAAAGAGCCCGGGCTTGCCCGATTTAAGCGCTCCAGTAAAGGCGCCGGCCTCGTAGCCAAAGAGTTCGCTCTCCACCAGGCTCTCTGGAACCGCGGCGCAGTTGAAAGCCACGAAGGGTCGGCCACGCCGGCTCGATACTGAATGGATCGAATGGGCAAAGAGCTCCTTGCCCGTGCCGCTCTCCCCGCTTATGAATATGGGCAGGTCCGAGGCGGCAAATTTGGTGGCTAGCTGGATGCGCCGCCGTACTGTTGGTGATTCTGTCAGCACGTCGTCAAAGGTGTATTGCGGCAAGAATCCTATGCCAAGCAACTTGCGGCTCAGGTTCTGCTCAAGCTGCCTGATGTAGGTTATGTCCTGGAAGTTGAAGTAGGTGCCCGACCTCTGGCCAAAGTGCTCCATGCCACGACTCGTGACCAGCAGCGTATGCTCCCGATACTGCACCAGTTCGTTGTCTATGCGCTCCTGCCTGAGTAACAACCGGAGCGGCTCCTGGACTTTCGATTCAAGCGACGAGCCGACGATATCGGGCTCGGTTTCCAGCATCACGGTCAGCGCCCTGTTGTGGAGGCTTATGATGCCAGCCGTGTTGACCAGCAGTATTCCTTCATGCGAGACGTTCATGATGGAGTCAAGCTCCAGATTGCGCGTGTATAGCTGCCGGTACTGGCTGTTTATGCCGCTCTCCAGCGGCACCAGATCGTCGGAGTAACGGTACAAGCGCTTCTGAATCTCGGCATCGGTCAGACCGAGCATGTCGATGATCTGTATGAACGTGGAGATGTCTATGAACCGGTGGCCGGTATCGATAACGGTGCCAATGTGCTTGGGCACGTGGACGCGCTCGCCAGGAGTAATCGCTATGTGCACATCAGGGTAGTCCATGTTCGGATCGAATGGAATCATGTCGAGGTGATCTATGCCCAGCTTGTACAGCAGGGTCATGAAGTCGACAGTGGTCTCATGGTTGTCGTTGACTACCAAAACCCTGGCATTGGCCGGGATGGAGCATATGCGGTATATCTCGGTGGTGCGGATCGTCCTGTTTACGCTGATGATCTTCCTGGCGTCATCGACCCAGCCCTTTACCTCGATGGCCTTGTCCCTGGTCGTGGTCACAATGACATCGTCGGGTATGCGATAACCAGGCGTCAGATCATCAAGGTAGTAGCTCCTGATCGTTATGAAGCCGGACAGAACCATCTCCAGGTTCTTCCTGAGAAACGGCCCAAGTGTGCTGGTTCTATGATTGGTGACGATGGCAACACTCTTCATGAAGTTCTAAACCCTTCCGTTATCGCTGATCATGAGCGCTTGTCCGGACGGGCTGGAAACCGAACGGAGAAACATGCACCGGGGCCTGTTGTCCAGGTCAGGGCGCCGCCGAGCTGTGAAGCCAGAGCCTCGACCAGTCGCAAACCGAGACTGGAATTGGAACCTACACTGAACCCCTGTGGCAATCCTGGACCATCATCGACAACACGCAGCGCCAGCATGCCTTGATCCTTGTGCATGTCTATCTTCAATGTGCCATGGCGCCCCTGTAAGAAGGCATGCTTGCACGCGTTGGTCACCAGCTCGTTGAGCAGGAGGCCAAATGGCACCGCCATGTCGATGCCGCCCGATATCGGCTCGGCCTCGACAGTCACGGCAACAAAACGAATGATATCGGCTGTCACCAGGGTCACCAGTCGCCTGGTGTAGTCGCCAAGATCCACGATGCCAAGATCATTCGACTCATACAACATCTCATGGACCATCGCCATAACCCTGACACGGTTCTCAATGGTCGCGCGGAATACGGCAAGCGATGTGGGCACATCATCCTGCAGAGCAAAAAGGCTCAGTATCAACTGCAGGTTGTTCTTGACGCGATGATGGATCTCCCTGAGCAGAATCTCCTTCTCGCCAAGCGACCTCGCGATCGCACCCGTATACTCGTCACGTTCCGCGTCGCGTCTCTCTATCGTGCCCGCCATCTCATCGAGGGCAGCCGCGATCTGCCCCAGATCAGAGTGATCCCCTTCCAGCCCCACCCTCGCGCTGAGGTCGCCATGCATGATCCGGCTCGTCGTAACAACGATGCGCGTCAACCTGGTGCCTATGAGGCTGCCGCTTATCAGATAGGCCGTTGCCAGAGCAAGACACGCCACGATGACCATCAACACGATGTTGCGTGCCAGCACGAACCGGCTGACCGCATAGGTGGACGCGACAGGCGTGCCAAACACAACGTACATGTACGGATCCTGTTCCGCGGACAGCCGGAGCTTCCTGTAGGCATACAGCCGCTGCACGCCATCCGAACCCTGCTCGCCTACTGTTCCGCTGTCTGTGCCCGCAATCATTCTGGTCCAGAGCGATCGTTTGATCGGGCCTCCGACCGGATTGGTTGGCAATGGCGGATAGAAAAACAGCCTGTCTCCATTCCTGTCCACCAGTCCGAGAATTGACTGGGATGATGCCCAGAGGCGATCAAAGACGCCCGCGTAGGCACTGAGCTTATATGTCGCCGTGATGCTTCCTGTAACATAGCCCGTCGGATTGGTCAACGGATAGGCAAAGGCTATCGAAGGCGTCTGGCCGACGAGCCCAACGATGTACTCACCCACGACAAAGCGGTTCTCGGTTATGGCGGTCCGTACGTGCAGGCGCTGGCTCAGATCAGTGCCAGGCTGCAGCAATGACGACGCTGTGACGATGCCAGCGGTATCGGTGACCGTCAGATTGAGGTAGTCAGGATTCTGGGCATGCACCGACTGCAGGATGGCGTGCATCGAGGCAGCATCGCCCGCCTTGAATGACGGTATTGATGCCAGTGTTGACAGGATCTGGCGCCCGGAATCGGTTATGCGTTCCTGGACATGGGCCATCGATTCAGCCTGGCGCACCGTATCGTCCCGCGCCATGTTTGCAAGATGCGAGCCATGCTCGATACCACTCCATATTATTATGGCAAGAGCCGGAACCATAGCCAGAATAACAACCAGGAGCAGGGCGTTGCGTATTGAAAGCGATGTCATCGGGTGGACACCCCGCTTCGATCGTCGCGTTGCGTTCTCTGTCATTGCACCTTCCCCGGCTTGGAATACATGCAGACAAGACTAACCGATGCACGACGGCAACGCAATGATCGGCACTTGCTTGCGCTTCCGCGTCGGTATCGCTACAGTCTTGAGCCATGCAAGATATCCATGAAGAGCTTTTCAAGGTTCGCACCTGGGACGTGGACAAATCAGACAGACTATCGATGGCCGCCGTCTACAACTATTGCCAGGAGGTCGCGGGAAGCCATGCCACCGAGCTGGGCGTCGGAACAGCGTATATGCAGGCCAATGGCATAGTCTGGATTTTGGCCCGCATGAGCGCCGTGCTCGACACGCGCCCGGCCAGCGGCACCGACTTCGTCGTTCGCACCTGGCCAAGGGGCACGGACCGCCTGTTCGCGATACGCGACTACGAATTCGCCGACAAGGCCGGCGCGGTGTTGGGGCAAGGCCGCAGCGCTTGGATGATCGTCGACGCGGCCAGTTTCAGGCCGCGCCGGCCGGAGGCTGTTGCCCAGGGTCTGCCTACAAACGAAGGCAGGGACTCCCTTACCGACGGAGCCCTGGCCATCAAGGCGGCCGAGGGGCTGGCCGTTGCGGCGCGGCGATCGGTTGCCTATTCGGACATAGACTACAACAACCACATGAACAATGCCCGGTATGCGCAGTGGATACAGGACGCGGTCGATCCGGAAGCGCTGGCAAAGGCCAGCCGAATGCGGCTGGACATCAACTATCTGGCCGAAATGAAGCCGGGCAGCGCCGCCGACCTCTGGGTGGGCGCTCCCGCAAGCCTTGGTGGATGGCTCTACATCTATGAGGTGGAGGGTCGGGCTGTGCCTGATGGTCAGGCCACCTTCCGGGCTCAGCTATCCCTGGGGTCGGAGTCTGTCAGCTGATCCATCATCCATAAGAACTAGTCGTCAGAACGGCCCAATGCTTATATTACAAATATGCTTATATACAACAGCAAGCAAGGCAGCCCGTCGTCGCTGACCCGCAGCGCCTTGATGACTCTCGTAGCACTGGCTCTTTCCGTCACCACAGGATGCGGAACCGGTCCGTCGACAGCTGGAGGAACGACCATGCCAATCGTCAAGGCCGCGGACGCGGCCAATGTCTGCTACATACAGCCGACCGAAGAGCTTAAGGCCAGACTGAGCCCCGAGCAGTTCGCGGTGCTGGTGCAGAACGCCACCGAGCCACCATTCCAGAACGCCTTCTGGGACAATCATGCCGAAGGGATCTATGTCGACGCCATCGATGGTGCCCCGCTGTTCGCTTCGCGCGAGAAGTTTGATTCGGGCACGGGCTGGCCAAGTTTCTGGGCTCCGATCGACCCATCGAAGATAATGCTGGTAGAGGATCTGTCGCTTGGGATGCGCCGCATAGAGGTTCGCTCCAAGGCATCCGGGGGTCATCTCGGACATCTCTTCAATGACGGGCCCAACCCCACAGGATTGCGCTACTGCATCAATTCGGCATCGTTGCGGTTCATACCGCGTGACCAGCTGGCGGTGGAGGGATATGCCGAGCTGGAGTCACTCTTCAACAAGCCATGATTAGTTCGTCGAACCTTGCATCTTCTGCAAGCACCGGTGTTCGTGTGCACGTAGCAGGTGGTGGAGGTATCCATGAACCCACCCTTCTGCCCGAATCCTGCCTGCCCGCACCACCACGACACACCGGAGCTCTA